>NEWT02000035.1:158917-252176 GCA_002869925.2 Nitrospira sp. CG24A | reverse complement strand
AGTCCACCAGCTTCGTTCTCGCATCGTCCAGACCCTCAACGTACCCCAGAGGATACGCCTCGGATCTTCACTCACTGCGGCCTTGCTGGATGGTCTTTTTGAGCATCCTGCCAGAAGAAGGATCGTGATTCCGTGATCTCCGACCACTCCACCGCACCACGCCCCTCAGGAAAAAGCACATTCCAGGGCAATCTGTTTACGCCGGCCTCGTCGGTTTTGGAGCTGCGACATGTCTCCTGCGCCTACGAAA
The DNA here is from genome assembly GCA_002869925.2 of Nitrospira sp. CG24A. Taxonomy (GTDB): domain Bacteria; phylum Nitrospirota; class Nitrospiria; order Nitrospirales; family Nitrospiraceae; genus Palsa-1315. The sequence goes on along the minus strand of NEWT02000035.1, from coordinate 251,926 downwards.
CCGAGCGCCCTGCGGTCCAGGGAATTTCGTTCGCGGCACGCGAAGGAGAAATTCTCTGCCTGCTGGGTCCGTCAGGGTGTGGAAAGACCACTATTTTGCGGGCCATCGCCGGATTTGAACCGGTTCGCTCAGGCCAGCTGTTCTTGTCGGGCCAACTCGTCTCATCGCCCGAAGTGATGACACCAACTGAGAACCGGCGTGTCGGGATGGTCTTCCAAGAATACGCGCTGTTTCCTCACTTACGCGTTCAGGACAACATTGCCTTTGGACTCCATCATCTCGCCAAAAGTGAACGCGCACCGCGAGTCCAGGAGATGCTGCGCCTCACAGGACTTGAGGGGTTCGAACGGCGGTATCCTCACGAATTATCAGGCGGCCAGCAACAGCGGGTCGCACTGGCTCGCGCCCTCGTCCAGAATCCCGTCGTCTTGCTGCTCGATGAGCCATTCAGTAATTTGGACCCTGACATGGCCGGGCGCATGCGCCAAGAGTTGCACGATCTCTTACGGCGGACAAAGACAACGACCGTGCTCGTCACACACGATCATGACGAAGCGTTTGCCATGGCCGATCGAATCGCTGTCCTTAATCAAGGCCGCTTGGAGCAGTTGGATACACCGGAAATGATGTACCACATGCCGGCCACGCCCTTCGTCGCTGACTTTGTCGGTCAAGCCGATTTCATACCAGGAACCGTGTCCCACGGCATGGTCCACACCGAGCTGGGAGAATTTCCCGACACCATCGAATGCGCTGACGACACCAATGTGGTCGTCATGATTCGGCCGGACGACATTCACCTCGTCCCTACGGAAGGTGCCCGCTCGCGCGTCATCGCACGCCAATTCCATGGGTCAGAGAATCTGTATACCGTCAGTCTCCCCTCTGGTCAAATCGTTCATAGTAGCCAAGGTTCCACGAGCGTTTACCAAGTGGGTACGACCGTGGAACTTCGCGTCATGGCGACTCATACCGTGCTTTTTCGGCAGGAGAAATCAGCCGGATAGGCATGCGAGTCAATGTGACCGATCGTACGAAAGCATTGACAGACTTTTTCACGATCTGGCATTGATAGAGGTTCACGACGGTTCCTGACCTGCCGGCTTGTGAATAATGAAGGAACGAAGGCCTTGTCTATGAATGCGCTACAAAACCTTGTCGATTATGGAGTCATCGGGCTCTTACTAGCGCTCAGTGTCTGGACGGTGGCCGTCGCGGTAGAACGGTGGATTTTTTACCGCCGTGTCGATCTGACACAATACCCCAACAGCTTGGGATTGGAGATGGCGCTGACCAAACACCTGGTCATTATCGGCACAGTCGCCGCCAATGCTCCGTATATTGGCCTGCTAGGCACTGTGCTTGGTATCATGCTCACATTCCATACGATGGGGACCTCCGGGACCATGGCGGTCAATGCCATCATGATCGGCCTCAGCCTTGCGCTCAAGGCCACGGCGGTCGGACTACTGGTCGCGATTCCCTGCGTCGTCATGAACAACGTACTTCGACGGAAAGTGGCCGAGCTCCTTGCCCGACATAAGGAACAACATGCAACGGGACATTGATCAAATCAACGTCATTCCCCTTGTGGACGTCATGCTGGTTCTCTTGGTCATCGTACTGACCACAGCCACTTTTATCAGCAGCGGGCAGATTCCGGTCAATTTGGCAAAAGCAAAGGAGGTCGGCGATCGCAAAGAGGCTCCCATCGTCATCACCCTCACGGCCGACGGCGCGCTCTTTCTCAACGACCGAGCCGTCCCCGAAGGAGGGCTTCAGGGTGCGCTGACTGCGGAGCCTCGGGAATCGTCGGTCGTCGTGCGGGCAGATAAAGTGACGTTACTTGAACGATTCGTGTCAGTGGTCGATGAGGTGCGAGGGTTAGGATTTCAACAGGTCAGCCTGGAGGTTATCCGACTGTGATCGCTGAAGTGCCACATCGCTCCGGAGGTCACAAGGAGTCCCATGTCCAAGGGTGGTTGATCTCCGTCCTCTTCCATGGAACCGTGGCTCTCATAGCGATCATCCTTATCAAGCACGTTCAGCTCGCGCCGCAGGATGACGCGTTCAAGTGGAACGTGGCCATGGTGTCGCCAACTCAACAGATTCAACCAACCGCATCATCCTCAACCCAGGCTCCTGCCAGATCAGCTCCATCGACGACATCGACCTCCTCTCCTCCCCTGCGGCGGGGTACGCCGACACAACCGCTTATACAACAGGCGGCCCCATCAATCTCAGAGCGAAATCCCACTGCCATGGTCACTGAGCCTCCCCCACCACAACTCACAACTCCCTTACCATCAGCAGCTCACACCATACAATCAGTTGAACCAATCAAACATGAGGCCGCAGAGGCAGAATCCCTTGTGAAGCCGGACGACACACCACCCGCCGTCTCTTCGTCAACTGATGCCGTGACGGGACCGTCAAGCACGCAATCCACAGCCGTCGAACAGACTCCACAATCTGAACACGGCTCAGCGCAAACCCAGGTAGCAGCCATTTCCCCCGCACCAACAAACGTGCCGGCCAAACGCGACTACGGATGGCTCTCTGAAACGATTTTACGTCGCATGGAAGAATTGAAACGCTATCCCGCCTCGGCTCGGGTCGATCGAGCTGAAGGGAAAGTCGTGGTCAAAGCTGTGATCGACGAGGACGGGAGCATCAGTGAAGTTGGCGTCTTTCTGAGTTCGGGGCACATCGCGCTCGACGAAGCCGCGGTTGAAACCATGCGGCAAGCGGCTCCGTTCCATCTACCGCATTCATTGGGACAGCCGCGCATGACGATCAAGATTCCTATGAGCTATCGTTTGGACCGCTGACTACTAGCCTTTTGGTTCACGGCCTACGAATCCGATCCCGCAACCCTGAAGACACATGGACCAAGCCTTCATGATCGACGATAATGGCCTCCACATCTGGTAACGCTTCGACAAGCTGCATGCCCAATTCAGCCCCCATGACAAAAATTCCTGTGTCCAACCCATCTGCCCAGATGCCTTCACGGGCAATCACCGTGACACTTTGACACCGGCGCGCCGGCTGAAGCGTTTTCGGATCGAGGATATGGTGATACCGAACACCCTCACGCTCGAAAAATCGTTCGTAGTCGCCGGCCGTTGAGATTGCCTCATCTTCCAAGTCGATGAAGGCAAGCACCTCCCCCTCTTTGCGTGGATGTTGGATACCGACGGGAAACGTTCTCCTCCCAGGCAACCGTCCGAATGTTTGAATATCCCCTGAGAGGGCTACGATCCCCGCCAACGCTCCGGCTTTCTTCATCACCGCCACTGCTTGATCCGCCGCATATCCTTTGCCGATCCCACCCACATCAATCCGCATCCCAGCTTTTTCAAGAAAAATCGTCTGCGTCTGTGCGTCGACATGAATCGCGTGTACATCCACCATGTGGCGGAGCGCGTCCAGCTCAGATCCTGTTGGTACTCGTCGGCCTTCGATCACATTCCAGACATCCACCGCCGGACCAATGGCGATATTGAATCCGCCATCAGTCAACTCTGCAACTTGGATCGCACCCTGGACAACCGTCATCGTGTCATGACTTACCGGAACCGGCATCACACCCGCCAAGGCATTCACGCGAGACAATTCACTCGTCGGAATCCAGGTACTCAGGAGGTCTTCGAGGCGATGGATCTCGGCGAACCCGGCCGTCGCCGCAGCTTGTGCACCGGATTCATCCCGAGCCACCGCTGTAATCTTCACCAGCGTGCCCATCTGCATTTGGACTCTGGTAACAACGGTTGGTTCCTTGTCAGAGGATATCCCTACACATCCGCCGAAAGCGGCGCACAGCAATATCAGTAGGGCTGTCTGGATGCGAATCGAATGATCGAACAGATTGGAATACATGCGCTCCTTTATCATGCCTTGCACAATCGAAGGATCGGATTATAGGACAAGACTAGACTTAATACACTCCGTACTCGGACCATTTACACACAATATGACGGGCCTTGACTTTCGAGCGCCGATTGAGATATTAATAATCGTTCTCAATTTCATTTGAGCAGAAAAATTTATTGCTATGCCTAGTACCACTTCCCCGAGTCATCACTCTGCTGAGTGCGATGAGGCCCGCTGTGAGTGCGGTCAATTGATCGCCAAGGTGCACGGACAAGGGATAGAGCTCAAGTGTAAGCGCTGCAAACGCATCATCGTCATCCCCTTTTCTTCCATCAAAGGATGGAGTGCGGCTACATCATGATCACCCTATTGACGAAAGGAGCTAACAGCCAAACATACCAATGCATACTTAACCGTTGCCGATTCAGAGAAGGCCAGAGACCCGCGAGTCCCGAGTCAGACCACAACCCTACTCACCGTGGAGGATACCGATGAAGATCCGGTCAATCCTCGGGGCTCTCGTGATTACAGCTTTACCGTTTACGTCGGTGTGGGCTGAGAACATGACCCCGGAGGACATTCAAAAAATAGTCGACGAGGCAGTGAACAAGAAAATACAGGAGTACGAAAAAAGCGAACGGGCCATGGAGCACAAAGAAGGCGCTTCTCCAACTGCCGCGCCGGCCTCCAGTTCAATTGGACCCATGATCAACATCAGAGGTGCGCGAAAAGGAGAAGAGGGCATCCCTCTAGGATTTGGTTCAACCGGGTCAGGAAAACTGATCTACGCCAAGCCCTTCTTGAGCGCCCCGAAAGCGACCATCGGCGGTTATGTCGACGTCATGTACAACAATCTCTCTCGCCAAAATCTCGACAACCCAAGCCGCCATTCATTCGGCCAGCAACGGTTGGTTCCCTTTATCTATGCCGACATCACCGACCGCATCAAATTCGCAGCGGAGCTTGAGTTCGAGCGAGGCGGGACGAATGCCGCTCAAGGTGATGGCTCCATGACGATTGAGTTTGCGCAAATCGACTATCTGGTCAACGAGGCTATCAACACCCGTGCCGGGATCCTCCTAATGCCGGTCGGCAAGTTCAACTTACTGCACGATTCTCCATTGAACGATCTCGTGGATCGACCGATGGTATCCAGGATTATCATCCCCAGCACATGGTTTGAAGCAGGCGCCGGCATCTACGGCAGCCTCTATCCGACCTCACAGTCCAAGCTGGACTATGAGGTCTACGCGGTCAACGGCATGAGCCAGACCGCAGGCGCCATCACGGACGCAGGAGTGCGAAGCGCACGAGGCAGCGTCTCTCGGGATCGTGACGACAACAAGGCTGTTGTTGGCCGCGTCGCCTTCAGCCCGATACTGGGCATCGAAGTCGCAGGATCTGGATTTCACGGTACATATAAACCGTCAGCTGGGGCGGTTGGGACCGGGCGTATCAGCATATTCGCCCTCGACTGGACCCTTCAGCGAGGCCCATTCGAAATCATCGGAGAGTCTGCCTGGTCTCGAATTAGCAATAACGATGCGACCGGGGTTGCGGGCAATCCCATCGGACCTGCTGGCATGCAAGGCTACTACATTCAGGGCAACTATCACTTTATGCCGGAATTCCTCAAAAAGTGGGCACCCAGCCACTTCACGGATGCCTCGACCTTTACCGCAGTCGTGCGCTGGGAACAGGTGGACACCGACACCGACGACCGCACTCGGATCGCATCGAATACTCTAGGAAATCGACGGGAGTTGGACCGGCTGACACTTGGGTTGAACTTTAGGCCGATCGAAGACACCGTATTCAAATTCGACTGGCAATTCAACACGCAAAACAATGCCAAAGGTCTGGTAAACGGTGGGGATCTTGGGGCTGCAAACAGCCCGCTCAATGGGAATGGGTTCTTGGTTCAAGCCGCGACGTACTTCTAGATGACCAGAGTCAGGGGCTTCTCGTATGGCGGGAAGCCCCTGAGAACAAGCAGGACTATATCGAATGTCTCTTCGCTATCTCAGCCTTATTCTGATAATTGTATTCTTGTCAGCCTGTGCCTCCACAAGCGGAGGGCAACAACAATTTGCCGTCTGCAGTTACGACCATGCCTGGGATGCCGCCCTTGAGGCAGTGAAGGACCGCGCTATCACCACACACGATAAAGACGCCGGCCTCATCGAAACCGACTGGCTGGAAATTTCGATGCCTGGACGAGCCTTTGGTATTCTTCAACGAGACGTGTCGGACGGCAAAGATCGTTCCCGTCTTACCCTTACAGTGAAACGGCTCGACGACGTGACCAAGATCAGCGTTCTAGAAGTGCGGCAACAGTGGGTCTTTCGAGGCGGCTCGCGCCTCTTTGGCTGGGCCCCGACAGACCCTTCACCAGACGTGATGCACGATATCCAGCGTCGCCTCGACAGCAAATTGAAGGAGCACGGATGCTCGCTCACCTGAGACTCAGTTCTCTTCTACTCGTGTTCGCGCTTGCTGTGGCCGCCGACGTCTTCGCCGCCGAGCGCATCTGGGATAACGATCTCAAACGCTACCTCACCGAAGAAGAGACGAACCACGCGGAAGTCTTCATGACTGAGGATGAGGCGGTCAAAATCATGCTTCCCAAGTCCGAACGCGTCCGCAAAGCCGTGATTCGACTGAGCCAAGAGAAAAAGGATGTGGTCGAGCAGCGAATCGGCTGGAAATTCCCGGAAGAATCGTTTGAGGTCTATATCGGTGAAACCGGAGATACGATCGACGGCTACGCCATGGTCCACAACACCATCGGGAAACACAAACACATGACCTACATGGTCGCGGTCGATAACGAAGGCGCCTGTACAGATGTGGAGTTGTTAGTGTTTCGAGAAGCCAAAGGCAGCGACGTCGGAAGAAAGAGGTTCAATGCGCAGTATGAAGGCAAGACTGTCTCCGACCCTATCCGCATTAATAAAGACATCCTCAACATCAGCGGCGCCACGATGTCGGTTCGTTCAATCAGTGCCGGCGTCAAACGCGTGCTCGTTTTGGTCGATGAATTCTATTTAAAACCGGCAGGACGCGGCAGCGATACGGTGGCTGTAAAGAAATCTGAACAGGGAATCTTCGGCTCCATCTTCGGAAACTAACAGCGGCAGACAACATTCTCTCTCATGCGTAACTTCAACACTCGCTTCCGTCTCCGCGATTCCGACCGACACATCCGGCTGGTCTACACCTTCTTTCTCCTTTTGATGCTCGCCGGTTTCACCTTTTCTTTTTTCTGGGCCCACAGCATGACAGGGCTGTCACCACAAGGCATCGCCAGTCACTACCGGGGATCGGATGCCACGTTCGGCGAGCCGATGTCGTTCAGAGAGCTGGCAGAAATCACCCACTTTCACCTCTTCACGATGCCGGTTGTGTTTATGATCTTGGTGCATGTGCTCTATCTCACCAGCGTCGGCAACACACTGAAAATCATCACGACCTGGGTCTCGTTCGGTGGAGTGATCTTGGACCTCGTCTCTCCCTGGCTCATCAGCTACGTCTCGCCCCTATTCGTCCTCACCATGTTGACGGGCGATACCCTCATGACGGTGGGATTTCTCATCATGATGGTGATTCCTCTCTACGAGATGTGGGTCTTGAACCAGCCACTGTTGGCTGGAAAACACGGGAAAGAAGAATGACCTAAGACAGCCTGACTTTGACATAGATTCGGCCAGAGGTTTTTCACCCAGAGCCCAAGATCACAGTGCATGATCTTGGGCTCTGCGTTTTTTCGGAGACATGACGATGCAACAATATCTTTCTGAATACATTCATCCTGGAATCCTCATCATCCAGGGAATGCTGAGGAAGATCGATCGCCTCCAACTTCCGTTGGCCTCACGCCGCGACGTCGAACGCATCCTTGTTCGACAGGTCAGCAAGGAAATTGATCGGGCGCTCCCATGGCAGGCTGGTCACGGCTGCCGCACGGCTACGATCTCGATATTGATCGGACAAGCAGTCGGCCTGAACTCAGTCGAGTTGCACGATCTCACGCTCGCGGCACTCCTTCACGATATCGGGCTCTTGAAGCTTCCACCCCACCTCATGTCACGCAGCGACTGTCTTGAGCCTGAGTCTTACGTCGCCATTCAAAATCATCCTCGGCTTGGCGCCTTGCTTCTTGAACCGTTTTTTTTTCTCCGAGAGGCCTCCGTCCTCGTAGCCCATCACCACGAACGATGGGACGGGTCTGGCTATCCATATGGCATCAGGGGACGATTCGTCCCGCTTGGAGCGAGAATCCTATCGATCGCCGATGCCTTTGACGCCATTCGCATCCCTGAAGTCTCGAGCTGCGCTGCGCGAAACACGATCGCGCTCAGAATTATCCACGTCGCAGCCGGAACGCAATTTGACCCGGAGTTAGTAACCCTATTGCGTGTGCTTCAAGAAGCTCTCCCACACTCAGAGCTCGTTGAACCAGCGATACAGAGCTTTTTCGATTCACTTTAGACGTACTGGAGACTCCATCATGTTTTCGTTTCATCCTTCCCACAACGTATGCTCTCATGTCTTAGGAAGAACCTTTGTGATTGTTCTCTCTCTTCTCCTTGCTGGATGTAACGGAGACAGCAGTACCCCTCCACCAGTCTCAGTCGCGGCGACAGGCACACCGGGAGCCGAAACCTCGGTGGGAGAACGGCTGTTCGTCGAAACCCGTTTTGCCCAAGCCTTTAAGGTCTATCTGGACTCTGGCGGAAAGGTAAATGACGTCCTCACTGTTGGCGATCCGGTCATGGATCTCTCTGAAACAACAAGGCCAGGAGTAGGCCTCCCTGGACCCTTTGCAGGGCTTACCATGAATTGCCGCGCCTGCCACCTCGTCGATGAACATGTCGGCACCCCAAGGGGAGGAATGCGGACCTATGCCGATTTTGCTCAACGGAGTCCCATCCCAAACCGTAGCGACGGCAAGAGAACTGCTGCCCGGAACTCTCCGCCTCTGGTCAATGCATCGCTTGACCGCCCTGGCGGTGCGCTATTCCACTTCGATGGCGAATTCTCAACGATGGAAGAATTGACCGCGGGGACCTTCACAGGTCGGAATTTCGGCTGGCTCCCGGGACAAAAGGCGGAAGCGATCGCGCACATCGCGCGGGTGATGCGAGGCGACGATGGAAACGGGGTGATTGCACAGCAGTTCGACGGACTTTCCTATCGAATGTTGTTCGCCGGGACCGATCCAGTCATTCCGGATGAACTTCGCCTTTCTCAGGCGTTTCGAGCCAATATTGAGTCCGGGTCCGATCAGGAAATTTTTGATGCGGCGGTCAAGGTCGTCGCTGCCTATGTGAGCCAGCTTCAATTCTCGCAAGAGGAGGAAAGTGGTGCGCTGATTCGCTCACCGTTCGATGTGTTTTTGAGCCGCAACGGCCTTCCGCAAGAGCCAACCAGCGGCGAAACTCCGCTCGATTACAGCCGCCGCCTCCTGATACTCGTGAATGGACTAACTCGTCCGCAGTTCGTGACGTCTAATCCACATCGAGGAAATGGCCTATTCCAGTTCCACGCTCAACCATTCCAATTTGGAGCCCAAGAGTTGGAAGGGTTAAAAATATTTCTCGCAGAACCATCGGCAACCTCACCCACCAGACAGGAGCTATCCGCAGGCAAGATCGGCAATTGCCTCGCGTGCCATGCCGCCCCAAACTTTACGGATTTCAAGTTGCACAACACCGGTACGACACAACGAGAGTACGACAGCATTCACGGTGTCAACTCATTCGCGACTCTCACGATTCCAACCCTTGCCGCTCGTAACGGAAATTACAATGGGTTCCTCCCCGCAACCGAGGTCCATCCCAACGCCTCGGAACGCTTTCGAGCAGTCCCTGTTCTCGCTGACCCTGCCTTGACCGATCTTGGAGCGTGGAACGTCTTTGCTAACCCGGACATGCCGAACCCACAAGCGAAGATTCGAGCCATCTTGTGCGATGACCAAATGGCCTGTCCGCTTTCCGATGCCACGCTACTGGATCGAGCCATCGCCAGATTCAAAACACCGGGCCTGCGAGATCTGAGTCATTCCGCTCCCTTTATGCACAACGGCCAATTTTCCACCTTGAACGAGATCATCGATTTCTATATCGATGTCTCGGGTCAAGCCCGCGCAGGAAAGCTACGCAATGGCGCCGTACAACTTCAGGGGATCGCGCTCACCACCGGCGACATCCCATCGCTAGTCGCATTCCTTAAATCGCTGGATGAGGACTATCAATAGGGGTCATCAACGCACAGAGAAGCAATCTGCCGGTGCCCACCACACCGACAGCGGGGTGGGGACCCTCCACTCCGAGAGCGGGAGGGCCGGTCTTCCACCCGGGGCCCTGCCCCGCTTTAAGTTCGCGTATCGAACAGGATAGGAAAGGCCGACGGGCTCAAAGTCCCGAACCAATGGTTGTTCATAGCCATAGGGAGAGTGATGGAACGGAGAAACATTCGCGGAAGTACAGGTCAGAATCGGTTCGACGACCGATTGATCCAAAGGTACAGCGTTGGCCAGAATCCAAGCCTCATAAGACAGTGAGCCTCGTCTGGAAAGGAGCAAACACCATGAGTTCCCATAGCAGCCCCGCTAGAGTCTGTCGCTCTTGTGGAACGTTGATCACTATAAGAAGTAAGACCGGCTACTGTCAGCCCTGCGCTGTCTCGTGCATAGCAGGTCCGCGATATTGGCAGGCGACCCAAAGCCGGCGGCAACGCCATCTGCAACGCATGCGCGACCGCATCACCGGAGTGCGAAAACCTAAAACAATCTTGAAGGGACTGCCTTGAGCGAAAGGAATTCTGCCTATCCTCGTTCGACCCGTGGGACATGTCCCAAGCGAGGTGGTGTCGCACGGACAACCAACATACCCCAGGATAACCCCAGTCGAACGGAGGACCCCATGCGACATATCGGCAAACCCGTGCCCATTTTTCGAACACCAGCCTTAGTCGACGGACAGCTCACCTATTTTGGTCCAGCGCAGTTCATTGGCCGCTGGATCGCTGTCTATTTCCTGCCGTATGCAGGGATCGTAAAACCCAATTTCTTAGGCCACGATGCCGACTGCCTCGATCAGATCGACACAACGCTGCTGTTTGTCAGTTCCGGCACCAACCCATTGCACCGAATATGGCTCGAGCATCCAACAACATCGCGCACGCCTCTGCTCTACGATCCTTTAAGCCGCCGCTGCCGCGCCTTCCGCGTTGGGCTAACACAGACACCGGTACGGTGTCAGACGTTCCTGATCGACTGTGCAGGCCTCCTCCGCTTTCATCTGACCCAAGACTTCACAGACAGAGGGTTGGCTGCACTCCAAGAGATTCTGACATTGAAGCAACTTCATGACTCTGGAAAGGAGCCTGCGGCGCGTTGGGAACACCACGCAACCCACGAGGTATTGATGGCTTCATCCGAGAACTTACTGAATGAGGGATACGGCATAGAGAACGGCAGCATGCATGTCTCGCCACTGCAACTCAAATGTATTGTATCACCAATTGACGAGCCATCAAAAACGATTGAGCATGGTCCCCTCACACCAAAGAGACAACATCATGGACGAGACCATGTATCGCAAAGGGCAAGCGAAGCGAACCTATGCGGCTGGGGCACACGACACTTCACCTACGGCCCCATCACGCTACATTTTTAGCGGGATGAATTTCTGATATTTGCTGAGGCCGTAGGCCGATTGGCCGCTCAAGTTTTGTACATCGAAGACCATCTCGATCTCTGGACCATTGCGCCAACCCGAGCCGACACCATGTGGCATTGATCAGTTCTGCCAGCAAACAGTGAGATGCCGTTGAGAAAGGCCTCCATGTGAAAACACACGACTGCCCACGCAACAGATGGCACAAGCTCCTTTCGATCAAGGCCTGCCGGGCTCCCAACGATTCCATTACACAGGCGACATTGTTCATCGCCCAGGCCGACACCCACGTCTGGAATAGGCGCGGGCCGACCGATAGTGAAACCGGGACAACACGGCATTGCAAAGACCACGACTGCTGAAGGCTGCAATGAGCAATCAAGTTCCTGGAAAACTGGACGGGGAGTTTGGCATAATCATCAGTCTGATCGCCTCGGTTGGGATGGTGATCCTCACTGCCGCAGGCTGCTGGCTACTGGCTGTGGAATACCTCCCCAGGTCTTATGAGAGCAGCCATATCCGTGAGTTCCATTGCCATTCCGGAGAAGAAGAGGTCTGGGGCACAAGGGTCTCGTGCAATACCCGTATTTTTTGCACTCCAGGAAACGGAGGACTACCAGTAGGGAATCAACGACAATGAGACCGATATAGCCGGTGCCAGATACGCCGGCACTGGAGTCAAATGGTTGGCTCCTTCACAATCCGTAGGTGCAAAATTTCCTCTCTTCACAAGGCCCCCTGCACCTCTCTTCGAATTGTATTGCCCGTCTTGATGCCTCATCTACGCTTTGATCTGTTCTGCCAGATAGTTCTCCAGCCCTACTTGCTTAATCGTTTCCAATTGCGTTTCGATCCAGTCGATATGTTGATCCACGTCTTTAGCCATCTCCTCAAACATGTGCCGTGTAGTGAAGTCGGTGACTTTCGTACAATGCACCACACCATCGCTTAACAAGGCGAGCATTTCTTGTTCAGCTTTTAAGTCAAGCTTGAACTGCTCAGGAACCGTTTCTCCTACCTGCACCGTATTCATGCGTTGTAGATTCGGTACGCCGTCCAGATAGAGGATGTGACCGATCAACTCATCTGCATCCTTCATCTCATCGATACTGCGCTCCCGTACTTTGTGATGGAGCCGCGCATAACCCCAGTTCTCACACATCTTGGCATGGACGAAATATTGATTAATGGCGGTGAGGTCGGCAGTCAGAATCTTGTTGAGAAGATTGACAACCCCTTCTTTGGCTTTCATACGTCCCTCCCTTCTTCTAGCCGGCAGGCTTTCACATTCAGAGGCTCAGGCGCAGATGAGCATTCACCCAACGACGTTCATCACAAAACCTGATCTCATTATCAACGCCTTCACGCCGTTCGTCAACCGAGCGGATCCAGACAGCGGAAGCTCCCTGTTGGTGCTGATGATATGCGATCTCAGTTTCAATTGGATTACGGAAGGGGAAAGGAGGGCGTCGAGGCCTACGACAGCGCGTAAAAGATTCTTACCCTGCTTCGCGGTAACCACATTCTTCACTACGGCACTGGACGCTTCGGCCAACTTGTTTGGTCACTTTTTCAATGAGAAACGGGGCGCTGCAGGTCGGACAGGCCTTGTTGATCGGACGGTCCCACATGGCATATTCACAGGCTGGATATTTGCTGCAGGCAAAAAATGCCCGCGCGCCCTTCTTGGTGCGCTTTTGAACAAGATCGCCACCGCAGCCTGGCTGTGGGCATTTCACGCCCAGCGCAAGCGGCTTGGTCGTCTTACATTCCGGGTACGCAGAACAGGCAATGAACTTGCCAAATCGTCCGGTCTTCACGACCATCGGACTGCTGCATTTCTCGCACTTCTCATCCGTCGTCAACTCAATCTTCGGAACTATTTTAAAGGTGCCATCCTCAAGCTTCTCAAAGTTCTGAGTATTTTTGCAGGGCGGCTTGTCCTTGTAGGCAGGGCAGGCGAGAAACTTTCCGTTTCGCCCCCATTTAATCTCCATCATCTTGCCGCACTTCTCGCAGGGAAGATCCGTCGGTGGCTCCACCGTGTCCTTGGGGCCAGGAATGGTTTGGGCCTTCTCCAGATCCGTGGTGAAGGTCCCGTAAAACTCCCGCACGGCCGTCACCCACGGTTTATTGCCTTCCTCGACTGCGTCCAACTCCTCCTCCATGTGCGAGGTGAAATCGACATTGATCAGGTCCGGAAATCCCTTCAGCAGAAAATCGTTCACGGTCCGCCCGGTTTCGGTGGGACCGAACCGCCCATCCACCTTCTCGGCATATTTGCGATCCTGAATCGTGGAAATAATACTCGCATAGGTGGATGGCCGACCGATGCCTTTTTCTTCCAATTCTTTAATCAGCAACGCTTCGTTATACCGGGGCGGCGGCTGGGTGAAATGTTGCTTCGAGAGTAGGCCCGGAACCGTCTGCCCCTCTAAAGACACAAGCTGTAACTTCTCTCCCTCGTTGAGCAGAGGCAACTGACGCTCCTCATCCTCAACCTCCTGCTCGCCTTTTTGCTTCTGTGCGAACAACTCCTTATCGACGCCCTCCATATAGACGATCGTATGGCCGGGAAACTTCACGACAGTGCCGGTCGAGCGAAAGAGAAACGTCTCCTTCGTCTTGACGGGGCTCGAGTCTACGCGAGTTACGTCAAAGATCGCAGGGACCATCTGTGACGCAATAAATCGATTCCAGATCAACTGGTACAGCCGATAGACATCCAGCTCTAGGTACTGCTTGATCGATTCCGGGTCACGGGACGCCGACGTGGGGCGAATGGCTTCGTGTGCCTCTTGTGCCGCTTTCTGCGTTTTATACACGTTCGGCGTGGCAGGCAGATACTCAGCTCCGAACCGTTCCTGAATCACCTGTCGTGCTTCATTCATCGCCTCCGTCGAGATACGCGGAGAGTCGGTCCTCATGTAGGTAATGAGACCGGTCTGGCCTTCCGCCCCGATTTCGATGCCTTCATAGAGCTTCTGCGCCAAGGTCATCGTTTTCTTCGACGAGAAATGCAGCTTACGCGCCGCTTCCTGTTGGAGCCGGCTGGTGATGAAGGGTGCGACGGGATTCCGTTTCTTTTCTTTTCGCTCAATCGAATCGACGACGAACTCTTTCCCCTGGATGGCATCGACGACGTGCTGCGCATCGGTCGCGGTCTCAATCGATGCATCTTGTCCATTGATCTTCTGCAGCTTGGCTTCGAACGACGGAGGGTTGGTCCCGGACAACAGCACCGCAATCGACCAGTACTCTTCCGCCCGAAACGCTTCTCGTTCCTGTTCCCGTTCGCAAATCAATCGCATCGCCACGGACTGAACCCGACCCATGCTGAGCCCGCGCCGTACCTTGCTCCAGAGCAATTGGCTGCCTTGATAACCGACGATCCGATCCAGCACCCGGCGGGCCTGCTGCGCGTTCACCAGTTTCATATCGACCTGCCCGGGTGACTGCAGTGCGCGCTTAATGGCCGATTCCGTGATTTCATTAAAGAGAACCCGGAACACCTTGCCCTCTGGTTGATCCTTCGATTTTGATTTGGATTTGGACTTCGATTTTGTTTTTGGCCTCTCGATCAATTCCTGTTCGAGATGCCAGGCGATGGCTTCGCCTTCTCGATCAGGGTCCGACGCAAGATACACCCTGTCGGCCTCGTCCGCCTTTTTCTTAATATCCGCCAAGACCTTCGTCTTCCCCTTGATCGTCACGTACTGGGGCTCGAAATCGTGCTCCAGGTCTACTCCAAGCTTGCTGGTGGGAAGATCCTTAATATGTCCGACCGAGGCCATGACGGTATACCCACGCCCCAGATACTTACTGATAGTGCGTGCTTTCGTCGGGGACTCGACAATGATGAGTGACTTGGCCATGAAGACTCCGATTCGCTACGAGGGTACCCCTCTCATCCGTACCAAATAATGCACGTCCGTGCAACTGTTCGATAATTATGTTCGAAGATACCGCTGTCCCGGTAGCTGTGTAACTTGCTGTCGAAGCTCCAGGGACAAGAGCAACCCTATCACGATAGATACAGATAAGCGTGTAGAGGCAACCACATCATCCACAGTACTGGGGTCATACGACAAGGCATCATACACCAACTGTTCTTCTTTACCTAAAGGATCGCCGGATACCTTCTTCTCACAAGAAGGCTGCACACGTACTCGTAGCGCCGGCTCCAGCTGTGGCAACAACGCGTCAATGACATCCTGTGCGCATTCGATCAAGGCCGCACCCTCTTTGAGTAGTGCATTTGTCCCACGACTGGTATCTTGCTTCACAAAGCCAGGAACGGCGAACACCTCTCGGCCTTGCTCAGCGGCCAATCTTGCAGTAATCAACGATCCGCTGCCGACAGCCGCCTCCGTCACAATCACCCCCAGGGACAATCCGCTGATGATGCGATTTCGCCGAGGGAAATGATGGCTGTGAGGGGCCACACCCATCGCCACCTCAGATACAATTGCGCCCCGCTCCTCAATCTGCCGACGTAACTGCTCATGTTCCGATGGATACGTTCGATCGATCCCGCATCCCAGCACCGCAATGGTACGCCCACCTGCGGCAAGCGCGCCTCGATGGGCCGCCGCATCAATCCCACGCGCCAGCCCGCTCACCACCGTCATACCTGCTTCTGCCAAGTCGTGGCTCAACTCTTCGGTTACGGCACGTCCAGCTGCCGTCGCACGCCGCGCACCCACGATGGCCACCGCCAGCTCATCCTGCTCAGTCAATGTGCCTGTGATATATAAGAGTGGAGGAGGGTCCGCAATCATGTTCAGCCGCGCAGGATATCGAGAATCCAACACGCTCCGGACTTCAACGTGCTCACGCTCGATCGCCTGGATCTCACGTTCGATACTTCTGCTGGAGGAACGATCAGGTCCGCGCCGTATCGCATCTGCTAATAGCGGGCTACATCCACTCTGAATCAACTCGTCGCGGGAAGCACATAGGACAGCTTCGGGAGAGCGCCAGGCGCGGACTAACCGAACTATCGTCAGGTCTCCCACTCCATCGATCGCCCGTAGACAGAGCCAATGCTCTAACATCGGTCTTGTCATGAGCTGACCGGAAGGCGTACCCGAATCCTTAGGAGAGCAATCCACCCCCGCAGTCTGGGCACAAGAAGATTGTGTGAGGCGTGCAACACGAGAGTCACAATCTTTAGAGAACCGCGAGATCGTACTGTTCCAGGTGCAAGTGTTCGTCCGGCATCACAATGATTTTTGCCACACACTCGCGCTCCACAGCCTCAAGCCCCTGCCGTTCTTCATCTTGCAACAACCCGACGACTGAAGGGTGCGCGCCGATGACGATCCGCTGAGGCTCAGGGCTGCTGCCGATCCGACGCACATCGCGGAATATCTCATAGGCCACCGTGGTCGGAGACTTCGTATAGCCTCGTCCCTCACAATAGTGGCAGGGCTCGGAGAGCGAGCGGAGGAGGTCCTCTCTCACCCGTTCACGAGAGATCTCGATCAATCCCAAGTCTGAGATTCGAGACACTCGAGTGCGGGCCTTGTCGGTCGACATCGCATCGAGCAACGCGTGGTACACTTTGTCACGATTTTTCTCTCGTTCCATGTCGATAAAGTCGACGATAATGATGCCGCCTATCCCGCGCAACTTCATCTGATACGCTACTTCTTTTGCCGCCTCCAGATTGTTTCGAAGAATGGTTTCTTCCTGATCGCGCTTCCCCACGAACCGTCCAGTATTGACGTCGATAACGGTCATCGCTTCCGTATGATCGATCACAAGATGCCCGCCTGACTTCAGCCAGACTTTGCGGCTGAGAGCCCGCGCCATCTCCTGCTCCACGCCTAGATGATCGAAGAGACTTTCATCTTTGTCGTACAAATGAATGCGTGACGTTTGCTCCGGCGAGAATCGCTGCACGAAATCGCGAACCGCCTGGTACTCCTCGCGCGAATCGATCCATAATCGATCGACTTTCTTCCCGAAAAGATCTCTCACAACGCGAAAACTCAGACTCAGGTCGGCATGAAGCAAGGCCGGCGAGCCTTTCTGCTCACGTTTCGCCAGAATGTCCTGCCAAAGCACGTGCAAAAAGTCGACATCGGAACGCAACTCGTCTTCTTTGACCCCTTCACTCACGGTGCGGACAATGTATCCGCAACCTGGTTGCCGCACGCGCTTCATAATGTCCTTCAGTCGAGCCCGCTCCTCATCTCGGGCAATCCGGCGTGATACACCGATATGTTCCACGTTGGGCATAAACACGAGATACCGGCCCGGGAGCGACACATACGTTGTCACGCGTGAGCCTTTTGTGCCGATCGGCCCCTTGGAAATCTGCACCATCAGCTCTTGCCCTTCGCTCAACAGCTGCTCGATCGGCTTGGAGCTTTGGCGCCGAGGACCCAGCATATCCCCGTCTTTGTCGGCATCCTTGTCTTCCTCATCCGCATCGACAAGGGTATCGCCTGGCTCGGAATCCAAGGACAGATCAGACACGTGCATGAACGCCGCCTTCGCAAGACCTATGTCGACAAATGCCGCCTGCATGCCGGGCAGCACTTTCGCCACTTTTCCTTTATAGATGTTCCCGACGAAGTCCTTGTGTTTCGCACGGTCCCCAAAGAGGTCCGTGACGACTCCGCCGTCCAATACCGCAACACGAGTTTCCTCCCGTGAAACTGTAATCGCAATTTCTAGTCCCATACCGACTCCTTCCATTCCGTAGAATCGTCGCGTCGACATGCGGGACAAACGCGGGGAATCCCCAGGTTCGGCCTCCATTCGCCGACGCGCTAACTCAACGATTCGCACCCAACATATAGCGGTTTGCTTCGATCCCGATCCATTCGAGACCGTGCAATCATCTTGTCCCTAAAAGAAACTCAATCGACGGCGTTTGACATTCAATAGCAGGCCCAGCGATGCCATCGTCATAATCGTCGCACTCCCGCCGTAACTCATCAGCGGCAGGGGAATCCCGACGATGGGAAACATGCCCGCCGTCATGCCGATATTGATCACCACGCAAAAACACAACATGCAGAGGATGCCGACGGCTAACAGCGCACCGAGCTGATCCTTCGCGCGAGCCACAACTTCTAGCGACAGCCAGATCAGCCCGACAAACAACAGCAACAGCACCAACACTCCGAGAAATCCCCATTCCTCTGCAAACACGGAAAAAACAAAGTCGGTATGCCCCTCAGGCAGAAACTTTAATTGGCTTTGAGTCCCTCCGTAGAGCCCCTTCCCCGTCAACTCTCCTGCGCCGATGGCAATCCGCGACTGGAGGGCGTGGTATCCCTTGCCTCCCGTATCGTAGACCGGGTCGACAAACGTCATAATGCGCTGCCGCTGATAATCATGCAATGACCCCCACATCAGCTCCCAGGCGAAGGGAAACAGCATCAATGAAAATAAAAGGATGACCCCCACCGCCTTCGACCGCATGCCCACCATCAGCAGCATCGCAGCATAAATCGCCAGGAAGCTCAATCCGCTCCCAAGATCCGGCTGCTTCAGGATGAGAAGCAGCCCCGGCAACACCAAGAGTCCCGGAAGCACCACTCGTTGGAGCCAGCCCACCCGAGGCGCCTGTGAATAGTAGTGCGCCAAGGTCAAAATGAGGACCAGCTTTGCGAATTCCGAAGGCTGGAAGGCAAAGGGACCCATCGGAATCCAGCGTTGCGCTCCACGGCTGCTCCTGCCTTCAAACAACACGACAGTCAATAGGATTAAGATAATCGCATAGGCAGGATACGCTAACCGCGCAATCCGATGATAGTCCGAGAGCCACATGACAAGAAACGCGACCGTACCAAGCAGAATCCACACAACCTGTTTGGCATAAAACGGGAACGCAACCCCTTGGTCGTGCGTCACACTGTAAATCGACAGGACACCAATCCCCAGGATGGCAAAGATCAGTCCGATAAAGCGAACATCGAAATTGTCGAAGCCGCGGCTCATATATCCCCGGTCGATCATCGTGTTCCCTGGCCTCCGGCGTCCCCTACCCGCACGACGGCGCCATCTTTTACGTGAGAGGGCGCGTCAAGATTTAATCTCACATAGGTTTCGATCAGCTCTTTGGCGAGAGGCGCCGATGCAGAACCTCCATGGCCCATATGCTCACCCAGCACCGCAACGGCGATGGTAGGCGCTTCAACTGGAGCGAAAGCAACAAACCACGCATGATCACGAAATTTCTTCGGGATGTCTTTCTCCGGACCGGTTCGTAACGCCGTCATCTGGGCCGTGCCAGTCTTCCCGGCAATCGTCACCAGCGCCGACTGCGCCTTTGTGGCCGTCCCCTCTTTCACGACCCCCGCCAGCGCCTCTTTAATCACCGGCAAGATTCCAGGCCTCAGATTCAACGTCCGCTTGAGCACCGCAGGCCGACGTTGGAGTTCCCCCGTCGCTCGATCCATCACAGCTTGGACCAAGCGCGGACGAAACATAGCGCCGTCGTTTGCAACGGTGCCGATCAAACTCGCCATCTGCAACGGAGTGACATTCACGTAGCCCTGTCCGATCGATGCCGAAATCGTTTCGCCAGGCAGCCAGGGTTCATTCTTGGCCTTCCTTTTCCATGCCTCGGAAGGCACAATCCCAATCCGTTCAGACGGCAGCTCAATCCCTGTCTCCTCTCCCAACCCAAACTGATGGGCGAAGGAAGCCATGGTCTCAATCCCCATCCGCTGTCCGACCGTATAGAAATACACGTCGCACGATTGCACAAGCGCGTGCCGGAGATCCACTGAACCATGCCCCCCAGCTTTCCAGTCATGATACAGACGGCGACCGAACTGATACCCTCCATTGCAGAAAATGCTTGTCGAAGGGGTCACGGTTTTGGTTTCTAACGCTGCAGCGGCCATCATCACCTTGTAGACCGAACCGGGCGGGTACTGCCCTTGCGAGGCTCGATTATTTAAGGGACGCCTTTCGTCTTGCACGATCTCAGCCCATTGCTTCGGCGTGAGCTCCCGCGAGAGGACATTCGGGTCGAAACCCGGACGGCTCGCCATCGCCAGGACATCACCGGTCCTCGGATCCAGTGCGACAATCGCGCCCGATTCTTCTCCCAACAGATTTTCGGCCACTTTCTGCAGCCGCACATCAATCGTGAGATACAAATTGTCTCCGGCATGAGGCTGCTCCACTACCACGGTTCGTTTCTCATGACCTATGGCATCGACTTCTATGCTTTTTTGCCCGGCTTGACCGCGCATAAGCCGATCGAAAAACTTCTCCACACCATATTGTCCAACGACGCTCCCTTGGTGCAGCTCGGAAAATTCAGGTTTCTCCAATTGCTCAGGCGAGACTTCCCCGACATAGCCCAGGAGATGTGACGCCGTCGTTCCGCCAGGATAGTTCCGTTGCGATTCGACTTGCACCATGACCCCGGGCAAATCCAGACGGTGAGACTCGATTAATGTCGCTTCTCGTAGGGTTAAGCGATCTTTCACTTTACGTGGCAGTTGTTTACTGCCGCGAGCCGTCAGTTTCTTCCTTATGAGCGCCTCATCGAGCCCCAGGAGGTTGGTGAGCTGACGAATGAGCCCCTCACGATCTGTCACGTCTTCAAGCGAAACATAGAGCGTGAAGCTGGGGACATTATTCGCCAACAATACCCCGTTGCGATCGTAAATGAGCCCTCGAGCCGGCTCCATGATGACCGAGCGTGTTCGATTGTTCTCCGAGAGATCGCGGTAGTAGGGCCCCTCTCGAATCTGCAAGTTCCAAAGCTGCAGTCCGAGTAACGCCACGACCAGCAACAAGCCGACGCGGAGAATGATCAGTCGGCGTTGGAGTTCCCCGAGTTCAGAATCGTGCAGACCAGCTGTTGCCATGCGTCACAAGTCGCATTCTGCTACGCCCATTATAAGAGACCGTCCATTCGGTCGGTCCTCAAGCGGGTGAGATCAAACCGTCGAGAGAGTAACCAGTAGCATCCCGCCCCCACCGCCCCATCGAAACACGCCTGAGGAACAACGATGGACTCGGCCATCCACCACACCTGAGAGATGTCGAGACCTTTGAAATTTATCGCGGCAAGTAGCCCACTCACTAACGATACCAGCAACAGCATTCCTCCCAGCGAGTACGACGTCACTTGCGACACCTGCCGCCCCAGGAATCCTGCCAAGAGACCAACCCCTCCATTCGTCAACAGACTCAACCATAGTTCGCCGGCTGAGAATAGATTGAGAACCCATCCGATTGTGAGTCCGATGAGAAGACCTTCCAACTCCCCGGCGAAAAGCCCGATGAGCGCGGCGGCCACAAGCCCCAAATCCGGTTTGATATTCCACACGCTCAAATGTGGCAATAGCGTCGTCTGCAACGGGACGAGTAGCAGCACGAGAATAAGGTAGAAGAAGAATTTCATGGCAAGGGCTTCTCAAGCAGGTCTGCGCCCGACCCCGCCTTCGACGACTGCCCGTACGATGTCTGAATCACCAACACCTCCTCCACACGACTGACATCGACTTCCGGCATGAGATCGGCGGACTGGAAGAGGGCGCCTTCCTGTTTGTCGATGTGCGTAATCGTCCCGATCATCAATCCTCGAGGAAAATCTCCGATGAGGCCTGAGGTCACGACCCGATCACCATCCCGAAGCGTCGACAACAGCGGGATATACTTCAGCTGGGCCAGCCCTTGCTGAGTCCCCTCCACAATGCCTTCATCCCTCGTCCGCTGAATAAGACCAGCGATGGCGTTGTTTGGATCAGTCACCAAGAGCACCACCGAAGACACTCCCGTCGTTTTCACCACCCGCCCAACAACACCGGCAGGTGTCACGACTCCCATATCCGGCTTGATCCCATCGCTTTCGCCCTTATTAAGGATAATGGTGCGATACCGATTCGTGGCATCACGCCCGATGACTTGCGCAGCGACCATCGTGGGAAGGGCTTGTTCTTTAAATCGCAACAACGCCGTCAATCGCTCTGTCGCAGCAGCCGACTCTCGCAACCGGCTATGTTGCCCGCGTAGCCATTCGTTCTCTTTCCGCAGTTGTTGGTTCTCTTCTCGAACTCCTTGCAACGCCACATACTGTTCCCAACGATCCGCAATGCCGGTATCGATGGACGCAATGGCTTCGAGTGGGACACTCACGGCGTATCCGACCGGCCCACCCAGATACTGTGAAAGTCCTTGGATCTGATTGGGGAAAAGGAAAAGGGCTACCAGCAACAAGGCAAAGCAGGCAAGCGCAATACGTTTGGTACCGTAGGGAGAACTAGAGTGAGCCATCCACATAAGGGAGTTCGGGATGGAGCCTTATCGGTAGGTATTAGCCTGGGACATCACCGACACTTTAGCCAGCAGATCCAATTCATCGAGGATTTTCCCGACCCCTAAGACAACGGAAGTCAACGGATCGTCCACGGTGATGATCGGCAGATTTGTTTCCTCTCGAAAGCGCGTATCCATGCCTTTCAGCAAAGATCCTCCACCCGTGAGGACAACCCCACGATCGATGATGTCACCCGCCAATTCAGGCGGGGTATTCTCCAGTGCCACTTTAATCGCGTTGACGATTGTTCCGATCGGCTCCTGCAGCGCTTCCCGGACTTCTGCGTCATCCACCACCAGCGTGCGGGGAATACCAGAAATCAAGTCGCGCCCTTTGATCATCATAGTTTTGCGTTCCTCAAAGGGATAGGCGGATCCGATTTCAAATTTGATCCGCTCCGCCATATGTTCACCGATGAGGAGGTTGTACTTCTTCTTGATGTAATTCATAATGGCATCGTCCATGCGATCGCCCGCAACTTTGACAGACTCGCTATAGACGATTCCACCGAGCGAAATAACGGCGATATCGGTCGTACCGCCGCCGATATCGACCACCATGTTGCCTGAAGGCTCGGTGATCGGAAGACCAGCACCAATGGCGGCAGCCACAGGCTCTTCGATCAGATAGACTTCCCGGGCTCCGGCTAATTCGGCCGAGTCTCGAACCGCCCGCTGCTCCACTTGCGTAATGCGTGACGGCACACCGATGATGATGCGTGGACGCACGAACGCACTGCGATTGTGTGCTTTCTGAATGAACCGCTTCAACATCTGCTCTGCCATCTCAAAGTCGGCAATCACGCCTTCCTTCATCGGCCGCACCGCGATGATGTTGCCTGGCGTGCGGCCCAACATTTTCTTCGCCTCTATGCCAACTGCAAGTACGCGTTCCGTCTTTTTCTCAACCGCCACAACCGAAGGTTCGTTCAGGACGATCCCTTTCCCATGCACATACACGAGGGTCGAGGCCGTTCCAAGATCGATGGCCAGGTCGTTTGAGAACCACCCGAAAATATCGCTACCAAAGCCCACGATTGTTCTCCCTTCCCCTCACACTACGGCGGCACGCTCAGTCAGGCGATACCAGACGCCCAACATCCAAGACTTGGGTACCGGCTACCTCATCACCAAACCGCCGCCCCTGCTCATTTCCAACAATCAATACCGCTTCGAATGCAACAATTGCTATCGATATAAGCCATCCCACATAAGGAACAGCGAAGGCCACGTGCGCTACCGCAAAGGGAAGATTGCGGATAATGGATTCCCGAAAGCCTGCCGCCTCACGCTGACCTGGAAGCACGGTCTGAAGACCAATTAACCGTTTACCGATACTGCGCCCGCCGGAAAATCCATCAGCGATCAGTATATACGCCAATCCTCCAAGAAAACCTACCGGCACGAGCATTTGACCAGCTGCCGCGACAATAAACAAATCGATCAGTCGGGCAATACCACGGTTCAACATCTGCGCCTTGGGATACACTCCGGCGCTGATTGACTGAACCCCTCTGACCTCCTCTGTCAAGGGATCTCCTTACAATTAGA
This sequence comes from Nitrospira sp. CG24A, assembly GCA_002869925.2. Classification (GTDB taxonomy): domain Bacteria; phylum Nitrospirota; class Nitrospiria; order Nitrospirales; family Nitrospiraceae; genus Palsa-1315. The sequence goes on along the minus strand of NEWT02000035.1, from coordinate 227,516 downwards.
GGCAAAGTATAACAAATCGAACTACCTAGCACAAACAAAGAGCATTCTTCTGCAAGTCAGACATTGTACACAATCTTCCTTGGCAGGATGAGCGAAAACTCTACTCGATCGTGATATGGTAGTGCGTGGCGCGGTGGTCTCTTGCCTTTGTGCAGCCCCCCTGAGTAGAATCCACATAGGCGAACATTTCCAGAGGTTGTCATGCTCAAATTGATTCGCGAAGGGTCGCACAGCTATCCCTGGCTCATCAAATCTATCATGGGAATCATTGCCCTCACCTTCGTCATCACCATGGGTTGGTGGGGATTCGGCGAGCAGCAAACCGGCGCCGCCGTCGCCTCAGTCGGAAATCTCACGGTGTCGCACGATGAATTCCGGCGTGCCTATGAAAATACGTACCGTTTCTATAAGGACAAAGTCCCTGGAGAATTCAAGGACGAAACGATCAAGCAATTAGTGGTGGATCAACTGGTCGACAATCGAACCTGGCTCATTGCGGCAAAAAACATGGGCCTCACTGTCACTGACGACGACTTGCGTGATGTCATCATGCAGATCCCTGATTTTCAAAAGAACGGCACATTCGATCCGGAAGTCTACAAACAGCTCCTGGCAGCGAATCATTTGACGCCTGCAACATTCGAAGCAATGGAAGCGAAGGAAGTACTGAGCAACAAGGCCAGGATGGTCATCCGTGACGCCGTTGCCCTCACTCCTGCCGAACTTGCCGAAGCGCAAGCTCTCACATTGCGGCAAACAGAATCAGACCCTGCGAAAGCTACCGAAGCGAAAGACCGCGCCATACAGGACGTCCTCTTTCAAAAGCAGCAACGTGCGCTAATGGCCTACACGCAATCCCTCAAAACGACCATCCCCATCAAGATCAACCGCGAGTTGCTGTAACACCCCTCGCCATACGTCATCAGTTCATCACATCTTATTGTCTGAGACGACTTCAGCAGAGGCCTTCGGACTTAAATACCTGATGGCTTTCAGGCTCTGTCAGCAGTCTGTAAAAAACTCAATTTCTGCACAATACATCATTGGGATCCTGACAGAATGGGCCGATGGTAAAATAGTCGTAGGATGCTCAAAAGGCCGTCCAGCAAGGCCGCAGTGAGTGAAGACCGGAGGCGCACCCTCGGGGGTACGTTGAGGATCTGAACGATACAAGAACGCCGCTGGCGGACTTTTTCAGCATCCTGCTAAAGAATCAACATCGCATCGCCGTAGCTATAGAAACGATAGCGCTGTCGAACCGCCTCAGCATAGGCCCGTCTGAGAAGTTCTGTCCCGGCCAATGCGGAGACCAGCATCAACAATGTGGTCCGTGGCAAGTGAAAGTTCGTAAGAAGAGCATCCACCGCCTTGAACGGGAACCCCGGTGTCATAAACATATCCGTCTCTCCTTGATAGGGTCGGATCTGGCCATCCGCGCGAGCCGCAGTTTCGAGTGCGCGTACGACCGTGGTCCCGACAGCCACAATTCGCCTTCCTGTTGCGCGCGCCTGTTCGATAGCACGCACCGCCTCTACTCCGACCTCGACCCACTCCGCTGCCATTCGATGATCTTCGATCTGATCAACCGTCACCGGCTTGAACGTTCCAACACCGACATGCAGTGTGACAGCCCTCAGTTCGACCCCTCGCTGTCGCAGTCGGGCCAGCAAATCCGATGTGAAGTGGAGTCCGGCAGTTGGCGCGGCAATCGCGCCCTCATGCTGCGCAAACATCGTTTGGTACCATGCTCGATCCTGGTCGGTCGGCGCCCGCTTTATGTAAGGAGGAAGCGGCATCCGGCCATGTTGTCGCAGCCATTCAGACCACGGAATCGGACTCTCAACCCGAACTGTCGTTCTGATGGCGCTACGCTCAACCACCACCGCAACCGCCTCCACACCCAGATCAAGAATCTGTCCAGGCCGAAATGTTCCCTTGATCAGGACTTCCCACATCGCATCGCCAAGATCCTTCACAAAGAGGATCTCGATCTCCGCCCCGGACGGGCGCTTCCGTCCAGCCACGCGTGCGGCCATAACCTTTGTGTTATTGACGACAAGGAGGTCGCCAGGATGAAGAAGATCGGGGAGTTCGTCCACGCGGCGATGGGCAAGCGAGCGGTCGACACGCTGCAGCACGAGCAGCCTGGCGCGATCGCGCGGAAGGCTTGGGTGCGTGGCAATCAGGGAAGCATCAAACGGAAAATCGAACTCTGAGAGTTGCATTAGGAAGACGGTGGGGTCGGAGCTTTCGTCAACGTCATATTCTGCAATTCGGTCCCTGGATAGTAATATCGAAGAATCATCGAGAAGGGGTATCCTAACTCGGCCAGTTCTTTCGCACCCCATTGGCACATACCGACAGCATGGCCTGCGCCATAACCTGACAGTACCACATCCTGGCCGATCGACTCGATGGAAAACTGCGTGCTGGGAATGATGGTATAGCCAACCGATTTCCGCAACTCTTCTCCGCGAAGAACCAATTCACCGTCGGAGTGGAGAACTCGCAACGTGGCGACTCGCCCTCCTCTACTGAACGACAACGGCGTGATCGTCGCAATCGTACCCACAGGAAAGCCCTGCTCACGCAAATTCTGCTCGAGGGTGTCGATTTTGAAGGAAGACTTCCATTGAAAATAGGGCGACATCAGGTCGAAAGGGCACTCCACACCCTTGAGATACGGATATTCTTTCGACCACACATACGTCGCATCTTCCGTCAATCCAGCGGCGGTTGATGAGAACGCTGCGTAGATCGGCGCATCCTGGAAGGTCACAACCAGCCCTCTCGTCTCTTCAATCGCGCGCAAGATCGCGGCATCAACCCCCTGCTTCCCGCGATAGACTTGGTCTTGCACCGTCGCCGCCACGTCATACTCCCGCGCGGCACTCAACTTCTGCTGATAGAGCGCATAGGTTCTGGCTGCAACCGCCTGTGCTTTCAGCATCTCGGGATGCCACGCTGAACTGACCTCGGCCGGAACCACACCTTTAACATACTCTTCCATATCGACTTGGTTAATAACCAGAAACCCCTTATCTTTTCGCACGAGATGGATGAGACCGCTCACCGAGACCTCTGTGCCGGAGTCGCCCGATAACACCGCCGCCCCCCCTTTGGACTTTCGAGTGGGTCGTGGGAAGGTCAGTGTGAGACCTTGCCCTCCACCATGCAATGTTAACTGCTCCGTCTGCCTACGAACGCCATTCAATAAAAATCCCTTGCCGGCAGCGATGATCTGAGCCGGCGTGCGCAGAGCCTGGCGACGGCCTTTTGCGTCGGTCGCCCACAGCAGATTGCTTGAGTGGATATCGAGCCGTAACACATCGGCAGACAGCAGCACCCGGATCGATTCTGCCGCCTCGGCTCCAGAAGACAGACTGAGAAGGCAGGCCCCTGCCACAATGGCGCCATACAGGCTACACTTCAACCGGTTCATCGGCGAAAGATCCATGATATGAGATAGAATACCAGACTCAGGATGATGCTGAGGAGCAGGCTGGTGACAATGGGAAACGAAAAACTGAAGTTATCTCGTCGAATGGAGATGTCGCCGGGAAGTTTTCCGAGCCATCCTAGGAGGTTTCCGATTCCGGGCACGCGATCTGCGATCAGCAGCAACAAGCCGATCAACACCACACACAATCCAACCCCGACAAACACCTTTCCGAGATTTCCCCATTCAGCCATCAGCCTCGAACGACATGCTCTGCGATTTGCACCGCATTGAGCGCAGCCCCCTTGCGGAGATTGTCGGATACCACCCAAAGATTCAGGCCGTTCGTGATCGATTCGTCTTCCCTGACACGGCCGATGTAGACCTCGTCCTTGCCGGTCGCATCCAAAGGCATAGGATAGAGCTTCTTGGCGGGATCATCGTACACAATCACCCCCGGCATTGCCGCCAAGAGCGCACGGGCTTCATTCGGCTTGAGTGGCCGTCCCAGTTCCACATTGATCGCTTCAGAATGACAGCGTAACACCGGAACACGCACCGTCGTCGCCGTCACACGAAGCGCCGGTGCTTCAAGAATTTTCCTCGTCTCCCGGGCGATCTTCACTTCCTCGGAACAATCCCCTCCATCGTTGAAGGATCCGATGTGCGGCAGCAAGTTGAAGGCGATCTGATAGGGATACACTTCGGCCTTTGTGTCTCGAAAGGACATCAAATCTTTTGTCTGCGTCATCAACTCTTCCATAGCTGCGGCGCCGGTCCCGGAGACTGATTGAAACGTCGTCACAACCACGCGCTTGACCCCCACGGCATCCTGCAACGGCTTGAGCGCCATGACAAGCGGGGTCGTCGTGCAATTGGGAATGGACACAATGCCGCGAGGCATCGTCGTCAACGCGTGGGCATTGACTTCCGGCACCACCAACGGAACATCGGCCTCCATCCGAAAGACGCCGCTGTCATCGATGACGACAACCCCCGCCGCCCCAAGCCGTTGACCGTACTCGCGGCTGATGGCATCCGTCGCTGAAATAAGCGCGAAGTCGACACCGGCAAACGACGACTCCGCAGTCAGCTCTTCAACCTTCCATTCTTTGCCCTGGCACGACATCATCTCACCGGCCGAACGCTTTGAGGCAAACAGACGTAGGGCCGCCAAGGGAAACTTTCGTTCCTCTAAAATCTCAAGAGTTTCTTTCCCAACCGCCCCCGTTGCGCCGAGGATGGCCACCACATACCCTGATTTCTTTTTCACCATGCCCCCTCGACCCTACCTACAATATGATCTCACGAATGCGATGATTGAATGTATCGGCCACGAAGAGATGCCCTGCGCGATCTAACACGATTCCAAACGGGTAGCTCAAACTGGCTTCGAGGGCAGCGCCCCCATCGCCACTGTAGTCAGACACACCCACACCGGCAATGCGTTCAATACGCCCGGAGATTCGATCCCACCGCCGCACCAGGTGGTTGTCGGAATCGGTCATGTACAGATTTCCCTCATCATCCAATGTAATCCCCGCTGGCCGAGAGGCGCTGGAGCTGGGCGGTTCATCCAACCCTTGATACCGATACTCTCCGCCGTTACCCACCACAGTTCGTATCAGACCAGTGACAGGATCGACCGCGCGAATCCTTCCGTTGAAGCAATCGGCAATGTACAAAGTACCATCCGACGCCAGCGCCAATCCGCTGGGGCCGGCCAGATCGGTCTCTGTCGCAGTCAGACCGTCTCCATTATACGCTGCTGTGCCTGTCCCTGCGACCGTCCGAATCATTCCCGATGCCAAATCTACCGCCCGCACACGATTGTTACTCTGGTCAGCGATGTAGAGGATCCCGTCGTCGCTTAGCGCTAATGCAGCCGGTTCGTTCAATCCGGTCTCCACGGCTAATCCTCCATCGCCAGAATACCGAGGCTTGCCCAGGCCGGCCACGGTCGTAATCGCCCCTGTCACCGCATCCACACGCCGCACTCGATGGTTCAGGGTGTCCGCAATATAGAGATGCCCCGCCCGATCGACTACCACTGCTGTGGGAAAATTCAGCAGGGCTTGATCAGCCGGTCCACCATCACCACCGAAGTGCATACCCGGCGCTGTACTGACCGCAACATATCGCACCGTTCCACTCAAGTCGGTCTGTTGGGTCACAGCGTGCAAGTCGACCTTGCTGGTTTCAGAAAGAGGATCCTCATCGACATCCTCAGATCTTGAAGCCGGCAGAACGGGTGTCGTCCCTGCGTCAAACGCCTGAACCATGCCCGCAACGGTTGTGATACAAAGGGTCTTCCGATCGATCTTTCGAACGACGTGGTTCTCTGAGTCAGCGATGAAAAGATTTCCCTCTGCATCGACGGTCACACTCTTCGGCTCATTCAGACAAGCCGTGGAGGCGACCGTTCCATCTCCTGACCAGCCTGAAACTCCGGTACCGGCAATGGTCAGGATCAATCCAGCTGTGAGATTGGCCTTCATCTGTATCGAACATCTCTCTTAGTTCAGATTTCGCAGGATGGCCTCGCCCATTTCGGTTGTGCTAACCAGGCGAGTACCAAGGCTGTGAATATCTTTCGTGCGATACCCGAGATCGAGTGTTTTCACAATCGCCTGCCCGATAGTTTCCGCTTCCGTATCTAACTTGAACCCATAAGACAACATCATCGCCGCCGAAGCAATCGTCGCAATAGGATTCGCCACATTCTTTCCCGCAATGTCCGGCGCGCTGCCATGAATCGGCTCGAACAATCCGACCTGCGCGCCGATGCTGGCAGACGGCAACATGCCGATGGACCCGGTCAACATCGCGGCTTCGTCGCTCAGAATGTCGCCAAAGATATTGTTGCACAGCATCACATCGAACTGCCGCGGGTTACGCACGAGTTGCATCGCCGCATTATCGACATAGATATGACTCAGCTCTACATCCGGATAGTGTTTGTGAACGTCCGTGACTACACGACGCCACAGCTCGGATGACTCCAGCACGTTTGCTTTGTCGACAGACATCACTTTTTTCCGTCGTTTTCTCGCCGCCTCGAATGCCACTTTCGCAATACGTTGGATTTCTTCAGTCGTATAGACCTCCGTGTTGACCCCTCGCTCGCTCCCATTCGGCAGTTTCTCAATCCCCTTTGGCTTCCCGAAATAAATGCCGCCGGTCAGTTCACGAACGACGAGAATGTCGATGCCCTCAATCACCTCGCGTTTCAACGTGGAGGCATCGGCCAACATCGGATAGAGCTTCGCCGGGCGCAAATTCGCATAGAGCCCGAGGTGCTCTCGCAAACCCAGCAGCGCACGCTCTGGACGCAAGCTATACTCTAATCCCTCCCACTTCGGACCACCAACCGCACCGAGCAAGACCGCGTGGCTCTGTTTCGCCAAGGTCAGCGTTTCTTGAGGAAGTGGAACACCCACTTTGTCGATGGCCTGCCCGCCAACATCACCGGGGAGAAATTCGAATGTATGGCCGAACTTCTCGGCCACAGCCTTCAATACCTTTACCGCTTCAGGAACGATCTCTCGACCTACTCCATCACCAGCCAATACGGCTATCTTCGCTTTCACAGGCTACTCTCCCCCATTGTAAGTATTGACCGCAGCAACTTCTATTCCAACACTTCTTCATCCTCCGGTCGCCACGCAGGATCAACCAGACACAGGAACACGATGTCAGTAGGCCCAACATTATCCAAAGACTGTGTGCCTCCAGGAGGCACATAGACCACAGAACCTGGTTCCACCGCGACGACAGCATCATCAACGGTCAATCGCCCACGACCTGCAATAATGTAGTAGACCTCTGAGGACGTGAGACGGTGCCGTTTCGACCGAGCGCCGGGAGCCAAGATCCCATGCGCCATACTATACCCAAGCGCGAGCGGTTGTTTCGCCGGATGCAGGAGCTCTCGCAGGCGCGTATGATCCCCGGCCAGAAACTCAGGCCGAGCTGCCAGATTCACATGAACCACGGATCACCTCACAGCCAACAATATTGTCCCGGTTTCAGACCCGAGCCGCTGACTGTATCGTGGTCACTTTCCCTAAATCAAGCTTACCCTCTGTTCGCCCTGCGCCTGCTTTCCCGCCAAGTATGACAGCTTATTCAGCGCATTCAGATAGGCCCTTGCTGAGGCCATGATAATATCCGTGTCCGCGCCATGCCCTGAAACCGTGCGCCCATCTTCTTGAACCCGGACCGAAACTTCGCCTTGAGCATCCGTCCCTCCTGTAATCGCCTTGACGGCATACATGAGAAGTGTGCTTTTCGTCTGCGTCATGATGGCGATCGTCCGATACACCGCATCCACCGGCCCGTCTCCGGCCCCGGTCTGCGCAATCGTTTGCCCATCGACCTCGAGCTCGACTGTGGCGGTCGGCACCTGATCTGTCCCGCTGGTCACATGGAAAGACTTCAACGTGATCCGATCGGCCATTTTCACTAACTCTTCGGACACGATCACTTCGAGGTCCTCCTCATAGATCTCCTTCTTCTGATCGGCCAACTTTTTAAACCGCTCGAACGCATGATTGACCTCTTCGTCCGAAAGGGTATAGCCCAACTCCACCAGCCTCTGCCGAAATGCGTGCCGGCCTGAGAGTTTTCCCATGACCATTTTGCTCTCAATCAACCCGATCGTCTCCGGCCGCATGATTTCATAGGTCGTTTTGTCTTTCAGCAGCCCATCTTGATGAATGCCGGATGTATGGGCAAAGGCGTTCGCCCCGACGATCGCCTTGTTCGGCTGCACCATCATGCCGGTGATCTTGCTGACTAATCGGCTGGTCTTCGAAATCTCTTCGGTCCGAATCCTCGTGTCAGCCTGGTAAAAATCCTTCCTGGTCCGAATCCCCATGACAATTTCTTCCAATGCCGTGTTCCCCGCACGCTCGCCTATGCCGTTGATCGTGCATTCAACTTGGCCTGCCCCTTCAAACACCGCCGCCAAACTATTCCCCACAGCCAAGCCGAGATCATTATGGCAATGGACAGAGATCACCGCTTGCGCACTGTTCGACACCTGCTCACGAATGCCCCGAATGAGCCGGCCAAACTCTTGCGGCACCGCGTAGCCGACCGTGTCGGGAATGTTGATCGTCCCAGCTCCTGCGGCGATCACCGCCTCAATGACCTCATAGAGATAAGCCGGATCGGAGCGACTGGCATCCATGGGTGAAAACTCCACATCATCCACATAGCCCCTCGCCCGTTGCACCATTTCAACCGCGCGTGCCTTTGCTTCATCACGCGTCATTCTAAACTGATGCTTCAAGTGGATATCCGAGGTCGAGAGAAACGTATGAATGCGGACCTTCGGAGCCCCCTTCAATGCCTCCCAGGCTCGATCGATATCCTCCGGGCGGGCTCGAGCCAAGCTGCAAATCGTCGGTCCCTCGACTTCCTGCGCGATCCGACGCACCGCCTCAAAATCCCCAGGCGAGCTATACGCAAACCCTGCCTCGATGATATCGACCCCTAACCGCGCGAGTTGTTTCGCCACCATGATTTTCTCTTCCACATTCATGCTGGCCCCCGGCGATTGCTCGCCATCTCGGAGCGTCGTATCAAAAATTCTGATCATGCGTGTCATATTTTTACCCTCTCTTCAATTCAGACTGCTCAAAACGATCGCCCAGCAAGGCCGCAGCAGAAGACACCGCAAGCGTACCCTCTGGGATACGTTGAGGATGTCTTCAAACCGAGAATGAAGCTGGCGGCCGTTTTCAGCAGTCTGCAAAAACACAAAAGCCTCCATCCCTACGCCCAGGGACGGAGGCTCAAGAAGCTCCGTGGTACCACCCTGATTTAACCTTGGACAACGTACGCTATCCACGGCTCTTCATTACGCCCTGTCACGGGGGCGAGACGGAATCCATTACTCGGGTTTCATAGATTCTGGCTCAGAGGCGAGTTCGGCGCCACACAGGCTGGTTTGCACCATATCACCAGCTCTCTATTGCTGTGCGAATCGCGTACTACTCCTCGTCGTCGCCAATTAGACCTTCGATTCGTTCACTGGCTGTTCGGTCTTTGGCAATGGACGCTTCCCGGCCACTTTGGAAAAAAGTCCGACAAGCCGCTCTGCCGGGCCAAGGAGAGCGTACCCTGCAAAGATGACAAATAACATCACTTGGGGCCAGGCTGCCAACAGCATGAGGGTCAAAATTCCCCATACCAGATAGGTAATGTGCTGACCGCCACGGAACTTCATGTCTTTAAAGCTTCGATACTTGATGGTACTCACCATCAAGAACGACAAGGTCAGCGTAATAATCAACACAAGGAAGGGCTTCACTTCCGTCCCCATCCTGAGACTATAGTGATCAAAAATCACGAGCGACGCCACAACCCCAGCCGCTGCAGGAATCGCCAACCCGGTAAAGTATTTGCCGTCCGGCACAGAGGTTGTCGAATTAAACCGAGCCAACCGGACTGCGCCCATCGCGACATACGCAAACATCACCGCCATACCGAACATGCCCTGCCCGCTCAGCGCCCAGGAATAAATCAAGAGGCCTGGTGCAACCCCGAACGACACCACATCCGACAACGAGTCGTACTCAAAACCAAAATGGCTGGTGCTGTTCGTCAACCGTGCAGATTTTCCATCAAGTATATCGAAGATCATCGCCACCAGAATGGCGACTGCTGCAATCATGTAGTCCGCATTAAACACGGACAGCATCGAAAACACGCCGCACAACAGATTCCCTGTCGTGAAAAGATTGGGAATCAAATGCATGGCGGCTTTGCGCCGCTTCCCATCTCTTCCAAATGATTGGCGAAGTCCGACAGTCTTCATGGGAGTTCTCCCAAGATGGTTTCCCCACCTTTCACTCGATCGCCGACCGCAACCTTTATAGACGTCCCGAGAGGAAGAAACGTATCCATCCTCGAGCCAAATCGAATCAAACCGAACCGTTCACCCAGCACTGCCCGATCTTTTGGCGAAACCCAACAGACGATCCGTCTGGCAATCAACCCGGCAACCTGCACACACAATACTTTCGTACCCTCCACGGTTCGAATCATGAGCGCATTTTGCTCGTTTCTCAATGTCGCATCCGGTTTACTGGCGACCAGAAACAAACCTGGTTGGTACTGCACATCCTCAATGACCCCTTCACAGGGAATCCGATTAATATGCACATCGAAGACGTTCAAGAAGATGCTGACCCTGATGCTACGATCCTTGATGAAACGGGACTCGAACTCTTCTTCGATAGCAATCACTTTCCCGTCACCCGAAGCGAGAACGAGACGTGGCCCCCGGGGAATCACGCGGGATGGATTGCGAAAGAACCACGAAACAAAGAGCGTCAGGATTGCCGCTCCAACCGTCGCAATGATCCAGCCCAACCATCCTGCCAGCAGTGTAACGCCGACAGCCGCCCCGATGAAGGGAATTCCCTCTTTGGCAAACGGGATGCCGACGGCACGATCCGCCACAGAGTCGCCTCAGGTTATTCAGGAAGGATGCCCGACCCGACGTTCATTCTCATCCACCCAGCCCGGCCATGCTGAGACTCGTCTAAGCCCAGGCAAGACCGCAGCGATTAAATACGGCGTGGAAAGTCGCGGCTCAACCTCCTGCTAGTTTTTATTCTTATCGACCAGCTGGTCCTTCTTCAGCCAAGGCATCATCGCACGTAGCTTGCCCCCAACCTCTTCAATAGGGTGGGCTTCACCTTTTGCCAGCAACGCATTATAGACAGGGCGGTTCGCCTGGTTCTCCAATACCCACTCCTTGGCAAACTGGCCTTGCTGAATTTCGCTGAGAATTTTTTTCATTTCCTGCTTGGTCTGTTCCGTCACAATCCGAGGGCCTCGAGTGATGTCACCATACTTGGCCGTCGTACTAATGGAGTACCGCATGTTGGCAATACCGCCTTGATAGATCAAATCTACGATCAATTTCACTTCATGCAGACACTCGAAATACGCCATCTCAGGGGAATAGCCGGCTTCCACGAGCGTCTCGTATCCAGCCTGGATGAGAGACGTGAGACCTCCACAAAGCACGACTTGCTCGCCAAAAAGATCCGTCTCGGTTTCTTCCCGAAAATTCGTTTCGATTACACCAGCCCGCCCGCCGCCGATTGCGCTGGCATAGGCAAGACCCAGCTGCTTGGTCGTTCCGCTTGGATCTTGATGAATCGCGAGCAAGCACGGCACTCCACTCCCCTTTGTATACTCCGATCGGACGAGATGGCCAGGCCCTTTAGGCGCGACCATAAACACATTCATCGTGGGCGGCGGAACGATTTGTCCAAAATGAATATTGAAACCGTGGCCGAATGCGAGCGAAGAGCCCGGCTTCAGATTCGGTGCGATGTCCTGCCGATAAATGGCCGCCTGCGCTTCGTCTGGGGCAAGAATCATGACGACATCCGACGCCTTGACGGCATCGGCGACCGGCATGACTTTCAGCCCGCTTTGCTCCGCCTTCTTCCAGGAGGCGCCGTCGCGCAGCCCGATCACCACACTCACGCCGCTCTCCTTCATATTGAGCGCATGGGCATGGCCCTGACTGCCATAGCCGATCACGGCAACTTTCTTATTCCGAATCTGCTGAATGTCGGCATCCTTGTCGTAGTAAACCTTCATCGATCACTCCTTAGGGTAATCATCGTGTCAAAAAACCGATTGGGCATTGAGTCCGAGGTCACGCCTATTCGCGGGCAATCTTTTTCGCTTGTACGTCCGTCGACCGAATCAACTCGCGGGCAACCGCAACCCGTCCGGTACGTGTGAGTTCTTTAATTCCAAGCGGCTGCAGGAGGTTGATGATGGCTCCGATCTTTCGCGGGTCCCCGGTCACCTCGATCGTGTACGTCGCCGGCGTAGAATCGATCACGTTCGCGCGAAAAATATCAGCGATGCGCAACGCTTCCGCCCGGTCCTCCGGCCGCGTATGCACCTTGATGAGTGCCGTCTCCCGTGAGACAAAATCGCTCTCGTTCAGATCCACGACCTTAATGACGTCGATAAGTTTATTGAGCTGCTTTACAATCTGCTCGATAATCCGTTCGTCACCGGATGTCACAATAGTCATCTGCGACATAGACGGATCAAGCGTCGGCGCGACTGAGAGGCTTTCAATATTGAATCCACGTCCGCTGAACAAGCCGGCGATGCGAGACAGAGAACCAAACTTATTCTCGACTGTCACCGAGATAATATGTTCCATACCCAATTTGCACTCCCGACACCGACAATTAGGCCGTGAGGATCGTATCCGAGTCCTTCGGAGTCACCTGCCCTACTCCAGACTGCTTATTTCTCAAGGCCGGCGGATCTTCCAAAATCATTTCATGGTTGCAGCCGCCAGCGGGAATCATCGGATACACGTTTTCATATCGATACGTCGGCACATCGACGATAACCGGTTTGTTCACTGCGATCGCTTCCTTGAGAACGGCATCAATCTCAGACGGCTTGCTGGCCCTGAGCCCGACTGCTCCGTACGCCTCTGCCAACTTGACAAAGTCCGGCGTCGTCTCCAAATCGCTCGAGGCATACCGACCTTCATAGAAGAGATCCTGCCACTGCCGGACCATCCCATGGAATCGGTTGTTCAGAATAATGATCTTGACCGGCAGCTTATGCACCACCGCTGTTGCCATTTCTTGCATATTCATTTGGATACTACCGTCTCCGGCAATGCAGAGAACCAGCCGGCCCGGGAACGCCGCCTGCGCCCCCATCGCAGCAGGGAAACCGAACCCCATGGTCCCGAGCCCCCCCGAAGTTAACCAGCGATTCGGCTTCGCCAACTTAAAATATTGGGCAGCCCACATCTGGTGTTGCCCGACATCGGTCGACACAATCGGATCCCGATCCTTCGTGAGTTCATACAGTCGCTGAATAACATGCTGCGGCTTGATCGGCCCATCCGCTTCTTGTTGGTACGCAAGCGGGTTCGCCTGTTGCCATTCGCGGATCTGATTCCACCAGGGCTTGCGCAACTCCCGTTGATCGCCGTTCACCGTGGCACGAAGAATCTGGATCAACTCACGGAGCACCATCTTGCAGTCGCCCACGATTGGAATGTCGACATTGACATTTTTGCGAATCGAAGTCGGATCGATGTCGATATGAATGACCTTGGCGTGCGGGCAAAACTCTGACACCTTCCCGGTGACCCGATCGTCAAACCGTGCTCCGATGGCCACGACAAGATCGGAATAATGCATGACCATATTCGCCCAATAGGTGCCGTGCATGCCCAGCATGCCCATGGATTGGGGATGCTCACCAGGAAACGCCCCAAGCCCCATCAACGTCATGTCGACCGGCATATGGGTCAGCTCTGCCAGTTCCAGCAATTCCTGCGAGGCGCCAGAGAACACGACACCGCCACCGACATACAACACCGGCTTCTTCGCCTTCGTCATGGCCTCGGCAGCTTGCTTGATCTGCCACTTATTTCCTTCATACACGGGATTGTAGCTCCGGATGGCGATGGAATTCGGATAAACAAATTCTGCCTTATCCATGGATACGTCTTTCGGAATATCCACCAGCACCGGGCCTGGACGCCCCGTCGTCGCAATGTAGAAGGCTTCTTTGATCGTGACCGCCAGATCTTTCACATCTTTCACCAGGAAGTTATATTTCGTGCAGGGCCGACTCAATCCCATGTTGTCCGCTTCCTGGAACGCATCATTTCCAATCAGGCTGGTAGGAACTTGCCCGCTAAAACACACCAACGGCACAGAGTCCATGTACGCATCCGCCAATGCGGTGATGACGTTCGTCATGCCCGGGCCGGAAGTCACAAGACAGACTCCGGCCTTTCCGGTCGCCTTGGCATAGCCTTCCGCCATATGGCCCGCACCCTGCTCATGGCGTGTGAGCACCACTTCAATGTCTTTCTGTTGATGAAGCATGTCGAAAATCTTCAGAACGACACCGCCAGGAAGCGCAAAAATTGTTTTGACGCCTTCCCGTTTGAGACATTCGATGAGGATTTCAGCACCTGTGAGCTTCATGACAGAGCCTCCCTCCTCACCGCTAGTTAAAAACTAGACAGAGGAGCCAGCACGAAATTAGGATGCGCGGCAGCTTGTCCACGCTTAGACGCGACACCACCCCCACGACGACTCAGAACATTCTGAAAATTCAGGGAGAAAGATAGCTGATCCTATCACCACGTGTTTCTACGCGTCAATAGATTAGGAGGGGTTGGTCTCGCAACCTTCTTCCCTGACAGCGTAGCTCTCCGCATGATATTTTCCTCACTCCAGCGAAATGGTTCGGATCGCGCCTCAACCATGAGCAACCCTATCCGCGTGATCATCTTGTCTCGTAAAGACTGCCACCTTTGCGATGTCGTCCACCGAATGGCTATGTGCCTGCAACGAGAGCTACGCATCGACACAAAGAAGCTTTCTATCGAAGATGATACAGATCTGTTGAAGCGCTATGGTACCCGGGTTCCCGTGGTCCTGCTCGACGACATCGAGTATTTTTCAGGACATGTGACGGAAGGAGAGTTGCGACGAGCAATAAAAAAAGCGCGGTGGAGAAGACCGATAAGCCGGATTCTGTCTTGCCTGGGATATGCTCCCAAGCAGAGGTGATCATTTCTCTGGGATTCGAGTTACCTCGAACCTCAAGCGACCTACCCGAAGACCTCGGCCGGGCCAGCCGGTCGCCGGCTCTCCGAAGACAGCCGACAGATGTCTTCCTATTTGGCCTTGCATCGGGCAACGCTTACCGTGCCAGTGATGTCGCCACCACCGCGGTGGGCTCTTACCCCACCGTTTCACCCTTACCTGAGCCAAGGTGACCGAATTGGCATCCCGTCACCTTGGCCATCGGCGGTCTGTTTTCTGTGGTGCTGGTGTCGGATCGCTCCGCCTGGGAGTTACCCAGCGCCCTGCCCATGAAGTCCGGACTTTCCTCTCGCAGCGTCTCCACCACGAGCGATCACCCAGTCTTCTCCCTCGCGCCAGAACACTATAGGGCTGCATGCGGTGCGCTTTCAAGGGCGCGCGGTGTAAGCTTCGACCTACTGCACGCCCGGCAAGAATGCCTCGGGAACCGGCTGCCTGGTCTGGTAAATTGCCATCGCCTCCGGCATCCATTTTTTTAACTGGTCGATACGGGTCTCATGGCTCGGGTGCGTGGACATAAATTCTGACGGCCCTCCGCCACCGGACGCTTGCCCCATCCGCTCCCATAGGGCGACCGACTCGCGCGGGTCATAACCGGCGTCTGCCGCGAGTAAGATTCCGATATAGTCCGCTTCCGATTCATGCTTTCGACTGAAGGGCAGCAACACGCCCACCTGCGCGCCGACACCCAGCGCCGCCATCGCCGCCTGCCCCATCATCCCACCGCCTCCCGCAGCCCCGGCCGCTGCGCCGAGAACCTTCAACGTGGTATTCGTCAACTGGCCTTGGCTCATCCGTTCAGCGCCATGTCGAGCCAACGCATGGACAACCTCATGTCCCATGACCGCCGCCAACCCCGCTTCAGTTTTAGCCATCGGGAAGATGCCGGTATACACCGCCATCTTTCCACCAGGCAGCGCGAACGCATTCGCGGTCTTGTCATCCTTGATGACGGTCACTTCCCACTGAAACTGATTCGCCATTTCGGCATACTTCGAACGCTTGGCCGCTTCGACAATGCGGGCCGCGATTCTCTTCACTGGCTCGATCTCGCGAGGATCTTGAGACTGCCGCATTTTGGGATCGCTCTTGACCTGATCATAGGCCTGCACGCCCATTTTCATTTCATCCGACACCGATGTCATGAGCAGCTGTGACCGCCCCGTGTAAGGATTGGTTTGGCACCCTACCAGCGAGAGGAGCGTCAGACTCATCACGGCAATGAATGCCGAACGCGAACGCTGTTTCACAATGCGCATTGAACGACCTCCTCTTCTCCAGTCGATTGTGTCGACTCCAAGGAAATTGACCACTTTAGATTGGTCTGTTAGATTAGCGTGCCGCTCTGACATTTTCTACTAGGGCCATTGCCCGTGACCGACAAAACACCGCACACCTCCATCGAACGCATCGGCATCGATGAATCCGGCAAAGGAGACTATTTCGGCCCCCTGGTCATCGCCGCCGTCTTCGTCGACGCCACCACACAGAGCGAACTGACCCTCATGCAGGTCCGGGATAGCAAAAAAATATCAGACGGACGTATTCTCGATATGGCGCCCGATATCCGGACAATTTGCCCTCACAGCATTATTGTAATCGGGCCACAACGATACAACGAACTCTATGCAAAGATCCGGAACTTGAATCGCCTGCTGGCATGGGGACATGCGAAGGCCTTAGAGACGTTACTGGAAAAGGTTTCGTGCGGGCGGGCGATCGCGGATCAGTTTGGCGATGAGCGATTGATTCTCAACGCCTTACAGGAAAAGGGGCGCACGATCACATTAGAACAACGGCATAAGGCCGAATCCGATTTGGCAGTGGCTGCCGCTTCCATCCTGGCCCGTGCAGAATTCCTCTTGCGATTACAACGCCTCTCGGACGAGGTGGGCACGACGTTACCCAAAGGGGCATCACCCGCCGTCGAACTGGCCGGACGCATGATCGTCAAAAAGCATGGAGAGGAACGGCTGGAATCGGTTGCCAAACTGCACTTTAAAACGACTCAGGCTGTATTGAGAAAAGCCGACTAGCAGTTTGCTGAAAACTCAGTTTTTTGCGCGGCCGGATCACTGGCAGGATGCTCAAAAAGGCTGTTCAGCAAGGCCGCAGCGAGCGAAAAGGTGAGGCGTACGCTTTGGTACGTTGAGCCTCTGAGCGACGCGAGAACGCCGCTGGCAGACTTTTTCAGCATCCTGCTAGACCGACTCACCGATCTCAAGAACCGACGTCTTTTCGAGATCGGGACCTGGTATAGACTCGACAGGAATCTGTCCACTCCAGTAGAGCATCCGACGGCAGTAGGGACAGGTGTGGAGATCTTCAGACCGTTTGACTTGTGAAATCAGTTGTGGGGGAAGCTGCAACCGGCATCCGGAGCAGTTCCCCTCTTTGATTTCGGCGAGCGCATGATCCTTGCGCGATGCTTTAATGGAGTTATAGCGATTGAGAAGTCCCTTCTCAACATGAGCCGAACGGGCTTGCTGCTGCGATTCAAGATCCGCCAATTCCGTTGAGAGCCTGCCTTCCAGCTCATCAAGCGCCTGTTTTTCCTGTGCGAATGATTTCTCGATGGCACGGAGCTTCTCTTGCGCCTCTTTCGCCGCCTGTTGCAGCTGTTCAACCTTCTCCATGCACAACAAAATCTTCTCTTCGATATCCCCTCTTTTCTTGTTGGCCACCTCGATCTCGAACAGATGAGCCTGGTATTCCTTATTGGACTTTAACTCGGACAGCCGCGACTTCATTTTCTCAGTGTGCGCTTCATGCGATTCGAGATCCTGTTCGTACGACCGCCGCTCTTTGACGAGTGTCTCCACGGACCCACTGGTCTGCTGATGATGCTGCCGCGCTTCTCGAAGCGGGAGATCAATCGCTTGGAGTCGTTCGGGAATTTTTCGGCGCTGTTCCTTGATTTCCGCAATGCGGAGATCTAATTTCTGCAGATCGATAAG
This sequence comes from Nitrospira sp. CG24A, assembly GCA_002869925.2. Taxonomy (GTDB): domain Bacteria; phylum Nitrospirota; class Nitrospiria; order Nitrospirales; family Nitrospiraceae; genus Palsa-1315. The sequence continues at coordinate 209,475 of NEWT02000035.1, read as the reverse complement.
AGGAGAAAGATTCTGGCTCAATGCACTCCTAACTGCTGTTGTTCCGAACAACGATCTCGACCGATACGTTCCCAGCTACACTGGTGGGCCCACTAGGACTTGAACCTAGGACCAGCTGATTATGAGTCAGCCGCTCTAACCACCTGAGCTATGGGCCCGATCAGGCGGTGACTCTCTCGTGCCTGCCCCGCAAACACGCACAACCGATTTTAGGCTGTCCAGGAAAGGGAGTCAAATTCCGAGGGAAATATTTCATGGCGCATCACAGACCTTCCACAAAGCTGCGCAGTTTCTTACTCCGGCTCGGATGACGCAGCTTGCGTAAAGCCTTCGCTTCAATCTGCCTGATACGTTCGCGGGTCACTTCGAAATCCTGACCGACTTCTTCGAGAGTATGGTCGGTGGCTTCGCCGATACCGAACCGTTTCCGCAACACTTTTTCTTCCCGCGGAGTGAGCGTCTCCAGCGCGCTATTGATCTGGCGCTGGAGATCGTACCGAATCGCAGCCTCCAGAGGAGACACCGCCTTCTTGTCCTCGATAAAGTCTCCTAAGTGGCTGTCTTCTTCTTCGCCGATCGGGGTCTCCAGAGAAATCGGTTCACGCGCGATCTTTAAAATCTTCCGTACTTTGTCGAGCGGCAAATCCATGCGCTCGGCAATTTCTTCCGGGGTCGGTTCCCGCCCCAGTTTCTGGACCAGATGACGGGACGTTCGAATCAGCTTGTTGATCGTCTCGATCATATGTACGGGAATACGGATCGTCCGGGCTTGATCGGCAATCGCGCGAGTAATGGCCTGGCGGATCCACCAGGTGGCATAGGTGCTGAACTTATAGCCTCGCTTGTACTCAAACTTGTCGACGGCCTTCATCAAGCCGATATTGCCTTCCTGGATCAAGTCGAGAAACTGAAGACCTCGGTTGGTATACTTCTTGGCAATGCTGACAACGAGACGCAGGTTTGCCTCGACCAGCTCGGCTTTCCCGCGCTTGACCTTGTCCTCCGCCACATCCAGATGCTTGACGGCATCTTTAATCTCTTCCGCAGAGGCGAGGGCCTCTTCGGTCTCGAGTGTTCGAATCCGGCCCTTCGCCGCCTGATACACTTTTTTTATTTCGTTGAGCGCCTCCTCTGAGCAGCTCGTCCTGCGTTTGACGGCGAGAAAGTCTTTCCGTTCGCGACAGAGTCTCTTCAGCGCCTCAGCCCCGGCCTCACCGCTGATCCCAAGCCGCCGCTGGCAGCTGACAATCTCCCGCTCCGACGTTCGGATCTGAATCGCCAATTCCCGAACACGCTGCACCATCCGATCTTTCAGCACCCCGTGCAAGTTGACAGACTCCATCTTCTCGACGACCTGATCGCGAATCGTATCGATCTGCTTCTTAATCTTCTTCTGTTTCGCAGGATCGCTATTGGCATGCCGGGCCACTTCGTAGAGACTCTTGAGCGACGTCGAGATTTTCCGGACGGAACTCAACCCTTCGAGCGTCTTCACCCGAAGCTCTTCATAGTCCCGCTGGATTTGTTCTTCCTCGAATTCCTCCTCGGTCTCGACGATCGGGACAATCTCACGTACATCGATGGTCCCATTCTTCAGCTGATCGTACAGCGCGAGGACAAACTCAATGGTCATCGGCATCCCATAGATGACCGAGGCGATGTCCTTCTTCCCCTCTTCAATGCGCTTTGCGATCTCGATTTCCCCTTCACGACTCAACAGCGCCACACTGCCCATCTCCTTGAGATAGAGTCGTACCGGGTCGTCGGTCCGGCTGAGTGCGCCGGGAGTGAGATCGATCTCCTTCTCCTCTTTTTCTTCCTTCTCATTCTCCTCCCCGGATCCGGCACCGGCACCGGCTTCGACCTCGGCGTCCTCTGCGTCCTCACTCGAATCTTCGCTGTCCCGGGCTTTCCTGATCCGTTCCCCCTCAGGCGCATCGACGATCTCGATGTCCATTTCACCGAACATCGTCATGATGCTGCCGAACTGTTCGGAAGACACCACTTCCGCTGGCAACGTGCTATTCAGCTCGTCATACGTCAAAAAGCCCTTCTCTTTTCCCATCGAGATCAGCTTCTTCACTTCGCCGAGCAACTCTGGTTTCGCCATGACTACTCCTTCACTAAGGACAACATTCCGGCAGAAGACCGGCCGGCCTTGTGCATTCGCAATTCATTGACTCGTCCGTTCAACATCCGCGCATCCTCCACACGGCCTTCCCGTTCGGCGGCCCTGAGTTGCACGATCAAATCTCGCAATACGGCCTCGGCCCGCTTCCGATCCAACGTCTCTAAGCAACCCGCAACGTGGGCCCTCACGTCATCAAAATGGTCTTCCCGCATGGACAACTCAGTTGCCAGCGACCCACAATCTGGGTGATCGACCACCGCGTCCAGTAACAACCTGAGCCCGACTCGTCCGTCTCGATCAAGGTGATTCAGCGCCGCCTCGACGAGGGACCGACAGGCCGGAACCGAAAAATCTTCGGGCTTCAGTCGTTGCACATCGGCAGAGGTCAGATGTCCGTGCAGCAGTAGATACGCCAGATCCCGCTCCTCGCTCACACCCTTGAACGTCGCTGGCGTGGGAAGGGCTGATCGAGCGACCGTCGGACGAGTTCGCTCCGACTGCTCCAATGCCGGATACCGTTCAATCAACCGTTGTTGGCTGATCCCCAATCGTTCTGCCACGACACGAATCCGTTCTTCTCGTTCGATTGGATGTTCGCTTTTTTGCAGAATCCGCAACACATCATCCACGCTGCGGATACGCCCTTCAATCGTGCTGGACTCTGCGGTGCTCAAACGATGTTCGAGGGCAAAATCCAAGAGGCTCGGAGCCTGTTCTTCTAACCGAGCGAAGGCGTCCGGTCCTTCCTTCCGCACATACGTATCGGGGTCCTCTCCAGCCGGTAACGTCACAACTTTCACACCGATCCCGCTGTTCACAAACAGATCGAGCCCTCGCAGTGCGGCACGGACCCCGGCCTGATCCGGATCGAACAGCAATACAACCTTTGAGGTAAACCGTCTCAGCACCTGAATATGCTCTTCCGTCAGAGCAGTCCCCAGCGTCGCAACCGTATGGGTCAGTCCGGCTTGATGAAGCGCAACCACATCAAAATACCCTTCCACCACAATCGCGGTCTTCAGCCGAGCCACCGCTTCCCGTGCAAGATCCAACGCGTACAGCGTCTGCCCCTTCTTGAATAAGGGAGTATCGGGCGAATTCAGATACTTCGGAGTCCCCTCGCCAAGGATACGCCCTCCAAACCCGACGACCCGCTTGCGCAAGTCCGTGATAGGAAACATCACACGGGAACGAAAGCGATCATAGGCCCCGGCGGCATGTTCGCGGGCTATCGTCAATCCAGCAGCGGCCAAGTCGTTCTGTGCAAAGCCCTGCTTGCTCAGCGCCTTGATGAGGCCGTCCCACTCAGCCGGGGCGCAGCCAATTTCAAATCGCTCGATCGTTTCAGCTTGTATGCCCCGGCCGGCCAAGTAGCCCCGTGCCGTCGCGCCGGTCACGTCATCCCGCAAATTCTGTTGGAACCATGCCGTGACCGCCCGATTAAGCGGTTCGAGGCGATTCGCCTGCGCAACCTGAGGTCCCGCGCTTGGCCCACTGTCCGGCACATCAATCCCAAGCTTCTGCCCGAGATCACGAACCGTTTCAGGAAAATTCGCGCCGGTAATCCGCATCAGAAACGTAAACACATTGCCGCCCGCGCCGCATCCAAAACAATGAAAAATCTGGCGGGACGGACTCACCGTAAATGAAGGTGATTTTTCCTGATGGAACGGACAGAGCCCCTTCAGATTCTGTCCAGCCCGAGTCAAGCTCACGTGATGTCCAACGACCTCGGCGATATCGACCCGATCTCTGACTTGGTTGATCACGTTTTCAGAAATCAGACCTCGGCCCACGGGAGTCGCGGCTCCTATTTCCCCACCGAATGCCGGTGAAATTAATACCTGTAAATGATCGTAAAATAGACCGGTCAGGGTAACAGAAGGAAAAGAAACCTGTCAACGTTGCGAGATTGCGCTAGCCGGTTGCGAAAAATAATGGTGACGCGCTGGAAATCCACTGGTCCACATATCTGGGACAACGGGACGCGACCCCGCAGGAGGCTCAAAAAGGCCGTTCAGCAAGGCCGGAGCGAGTGAAGACCGGAGGAGGTACCCACCGCACTTCGTGGAGCCGTTCGCTCGTAGAATGGAGCTTGGCGAACGGAAAAGCCCCTCCAGAGATTCCGATCTCCGAGAATCTCTTCGGTACGTTGAGGATCTGAACGATGCGAGAACGATGCTGACGGGTTTTTTCAGCCTCCTGCTAGCCGGGAGGCCAGGCCATGTGTCGTCCGCCCAATACATGGAGATGCAGGTGAAACACGGTCTGGCCCCCATGTGTACCGGTATTGATGACAAAGCGGTATCCGGCATCGGCAATCTTCTTCAATTTTGCAATCTTGTTGCCGGCCAGCATCAAATGCCCAAGTAGCCCGACATCCGAATCGTGCAATTCGGCTATCGAATCCACATGTTTCCGAGGGATGACGAGGGTATGAGTCGGGGCCTGAGGATTGATATCGTCGAACGCAACGACCAGATCGTCTTCATAGACCAGTGTGGCTGGAATGGTTCTCGCCACGATCTTGCAAAAGAGGCACTCACTCATGAGGTGGGTCCTTTTCTCAATCCAGATTTACCGAACCTGGCTGCCAGCTCCTGATAGATCTCTTGCGGCGTAATGTTATGGTATCCCAACGCCACCACGGTATGGAACAACAAATCCGCCGTTTCATAGACAATCTCGTCCTTCTTCCCACCCTTGCCAGCGATTGCGACCTCTCCGGCTTCTTCCACGACCTTTTTGAGTATTCGATCGACACCACCCTCCAGCAGTTTGGAGGTATAGGACTCGCTCGACGGCTGACGCTTCCGTTCTTGAATGGTCTGATAAAGCCGTTCGAGAATTCCCCCCCAGGACTCGGACGTCGTCGTCTCAGGCGAGTCCAAACGAGAAAAGAAGCAGGCCCGCTCTCCTGTGTGACAGGTCGGGCCGACTGGTTCGACCTTCACAAGAAGGGCATCGCCGTCACAATCGAGAAACAGGTCTTTCAGTTGCAGCTTGTGGCCGGAGGTCTCACCCTTTTCCCATAACGTCTGGCGCGATCGGCTCCAGAAATGCACCGACTTCGTCTCAATGGTCTTTTGCAGTGCCTCCTGGTTCATAAAGGCCACCATCAGGACGGTGCCATCTCGCCAATCCTGTACGACCGCCGGAATCAGCCCCTGCGCATCAAATTTTAATCGCCCCGTATCCATTATCGAACCGCCACTCCCTTCTGCCGAAGATAGGCTTTCGCCTCCTGAATCGTGTGAGTCCGGAAATGGAAAATAGACGCGGCGAGCACCGCATCGGCCTTACCTCTGACAAATCCGTCATAGAGATGCGCCAAACTTCCCACGCCGCCCGACGCAATCACCGGAATCGACACCGCTTCCGACACGGCGGCCGTCAATGCAAGGTCGTATCCTCGTTGTTGCCCATCTTGATCCATGCTCGTAAGCAAAATCTCGCCTGCCCCATACCGTGCCATTGTCTTGGCCCATTCGACGACATCGAGACCGGTGGACTTGCGGCCGCCATGGGTGAACACTTCCCAGCCTGTTGCCGGCTCGGGACGATGCTTGGCGTCGATGGCCACGACGATACATTGCGTCCCGAAACGCTCCGCCGCTTCTTTCACAAATTCCGGCCGTTGGACCGCCGCGGTATTGATACTCACCTTGTCCGCGCCCGCGCTCAACAGCGCCCGAATGTCTTCAATTGTTCTCACTCCGCCGCCCACAGTCAGCGGCATAAACACCCGCGCCGCCGTCTGCTCGACCACATCGATGATGGTCTTGCGATTCTCATGCGAGGCGGTAATGTCCAGGAAACAGAGCTCATCGGCCCCTTCACGATCGTACACGGTGGCCACTTCGACTGGATCTCCCGCATCGCGCAGGTTCACAAAACTCACCCCTTTGACGACGCGACCGTCTTTGACGTCGAGGCAGGGAATAATGCGTTTGGTCAACATGGGAGGCCGTGAAAAGTGAACGGTGAAAGGTGAAACGACCATGTGAGAAAAGAATTCATCATGCCTCACGGATGGCTGCGACAGCCGCCGAATAATTTAATTTCCCGTCGTACAACGCCTTCCCCACAATTGCGCCTTCAACGCGTGGGCCAAGCGCCTGCACGGCCTGCAGATCCTCGATACGGGAAATGCCGCCGGAAGCGATCACGGGAAAGGACGACAACTCCACCACTTCCCGCAACGCCGCCAGATTCGGCCCGCCCAACATACCATCGCGGGCAATGTCGGTATAAATCACGGCGCCCAGAGAATAGTCTGTTAATTCCTTGAGCAGATCTGTCGCCTTTGTCTCCGATACCGATGTCCACCCCTTGACCGCCACCTTCCCATCACGCGCATCCAGCCCCAACAGAATCTGACGAGGAAACTCCCGGCAGGCCTTCTCCAAAAAAGACCGATCGGTCAATGCCGCAGTACCGAGCACTACCCTGGCCACACCTGCCCCAAGATAGCGACGCACCGTCTCAATCGAGCGAATCCCACCCCCGACCTGCACCTTTACGCTCACGGTGCGAATGATCGTTTCAATTTGAGGAAGATTGCGCGGCTCTCCCTCCACAGCTCCATTGAGATCCACCACATGGATCAGCGTCGCACCGCCCTGTTGCCATTGCGTCGCGACAGCCGGCACGTCGTGAGAATAGACCGTTTCAGCCGCCATGTCGCCCTGACGTAACCGCACACAGCGGCCATCTTTCAGGTCAATTGCAGGAATAACGAGCATACACAGAACCGCTTCCTCTTAGTGTTCCACTACCGTTCCAAACGGAAACTCGTTGAGCATGTGCTCGACTCCATACGCCGCCAGCTCTTCCGCTGTCACAAATACCCCACGCCGCTGAATGAATCCCATCAAGTCTTCCGTCATCGGCCGCTGCTTTTCGTAGTAATTCCCTTCCCAAAGAACTTGTCCATCAGCCGCGACCACCTTGGCCTCAAACCCCACCGTCGCCGGTGGGCTGGCGCCAAAACGACCACCGACTCGTTCCTGATACACCCGCACTTGTCCGATCAGCGAGGCATCCGCCTTGAGCTGTTTCGCCACCGTCACCGCCTGTGATTGACCGGCTGAAGGTTGCGACGCCGCTTGAGACGTCAGCGCTCTAGTCGCCTCCCCCGGCGAGAGCACAGTCATACCCTGCCTTACCTTCAAGCGACTCCACAGCAGCTGAGTGATGATTTCCCCAGCTCCAGCCGGCACGATGACTGTTTGCCTGAGCGGTTGTTCGATAGTCGGTGGCACCGCCATCGCCATATCGGACCTGCGAACCTCCGGCGGCACCGAGAAATGCTGATCGGCGACATCCCTGACTTGTGGCGTCGCGAGTGTTGTGAACGGGACCAATGCGATGGTACGAATCTGATAGCGCGATAATTCCGCAGATGCTTTCGTGGTCACTTTTGATCCGCTGCAGCCGGCAACCATCAGCAGCGCTATTCCCACCAAGGCTATCGACCGTTTCGTATTGCTCATGGTGCTCATTTCCAGGATCCAAAGTTTTTGATCAACCGCAACCCCACGGCCTGGCTCTTTTCAGGATGGAACTGACAAGCCAAGACATTATCCCGCCAGATACTCGACACAAACGGAAATCCATATGTGGTTGTCGTCGCGACAATCTTTCGGTCGACCGGCTCAACATAATACGAATGCACAAAATACCAATGGTCGCCATCCGCAATCCCCTCGAACAAGGGACAGGCCCGCTGAAGAGCGACCTGATTCCATCCCATGTGAGGAACTTTTAGCGTTGGATCGATCTCAAACCGTCTGACCCTGCCCGAAATGATGCCCAGCCCCTTGTGCGTGCCAAACTCCTCACTTTCCTCAAACAACAATTGGAGCCCTAAACAGATTCCCAGAAATGGTTTTCCCGATTGAATCGCGGTACGAATCGGTTCCTCCAGCCCATAGCGCTCAACGTTGGCCATGCAATCGCCAAAGGCTCCCACCCCAGGCAGTACCACATGGCTCGCATTGCCGATCACGTGCGAATCCCGTGTGACCACCGCCTGATGCCCCACTGCCTCAAAGGCTTTGGAAACACTGCGAAGATTGCCCATGCCGTAGTCGATAATCGCGATCATAACCCCTTCCTAGCAGGATACTGAAAAACCGCCTTCTCACCCGCCCAACCCAGGCCCGCCGAGACGCGCCTCTTCCCAGGCATCGTTCTCGTCTCATCGAAATCCTCAACGTAGCCCACCTGGAGAACAAGCTGTCTTGGCAGCTTGGGGCGGGCGGGTGAGAAATACTACGCCTCCGGTTTCGACTCGCCTGCGGCCTTGCTGAACAGCCTTTTTGAGCATCCTGCGGGAGCATTCTTCTGTTGTGGCACACGGACGGAGTATCGCAATACCATTCTGCTAAGTGGCATACTTCCGCAGCCTTCTCAAGGCGAGAGGAAAACCTCTTGTTGCACTCATACTTCGTGCGCCACGACGCGTGGCCTTTACCTGGCCATAAGGTCGCAACAATACCGCAACTCGCAACATCCTGCCACTATCATCTATCGTGCTTGCAAAGAGGACCTGATGCCGATGATTCAACCGATCTCAGAGCTGGCAGGCTGCAGAAAAGCTATTGTGGCAGGATACTCAAAAGAGACACCACGTCTATCTCTACCGCGAGTGAGTGAGGAGGGTGCCCTGTTGATGGTCTAAACGATTCACGAGAACAGCCGCGTCCCTGGGCAAAGAGGCTGTCGTGGTGGCCTCAGGGCAGGAGGGTGAGGTAGCCGCCGGGGTTGGATTGGCGAGAAGAATGACTTGTTCAGCGCCCTGCTATATACCCGCGTACCATTCATATCCCTGATCATCTTCCCAATACCCGCCCTTTCCGCCGGCGGTGCCGGACAGCGTCTCCACCAATTCGACCATCGTCACATACTTAGCCTGCTTGTACCCGAGTTGGCGTTCAAAGCGGAGTCGAATCGGCGCGCCATGGGGGATGTCCAGCGGAGTGTCGTTTAATTCGTACGCCAGAATCGTTTGTGGATGATAACAATCGGCCAGAGCCATGCTCTCGTAGTACGGTATCCCGTCTTCGTCTACATCGGCGCAATGAAAGACCGCGAACTTGGCATTCGGCAACGGTTGAACCTGACGCAGGAGATCGCCGAGCGGGACGCCGGTCCACTTGCCGATGGCGCTCCAGCCTTCGACACAGTCATGCCGGGTGATTTGTGTCCGCGACGGCAATTCTTTCATTGCCGCGAGCGACCAACTCATCGGGATTTGAACTAAGCCGACGACTTCCACCGTCCATTCGGAAAAATTCTTCGCCACGTGCTCGCCATACTCTTCTGTTCCCGGATCGGTATTCCCGTTCGCTGGAAACACCTTCGAGATGTCGGCCTCCCCATATTCTTTGGCGAGCGCGTTCGGAGGCGTCACCGCCCGTTGCACTCGTTCAGTCAACTTCTCCGCCTTGTTCAAAATCGAAGGAAACCAACTGCTCTGCGACAAGTTGTCGCAGCCGGCGAGGGCCACGAGACTTGCGGCGCCTAACGTCCCTTTCAGAAACTGTCTTCGTTCCATCGCTCGTTCATGTGGAATCATGATGCCTCCTCAATGTGTCAATGCGATGCCGGAGCTAATGCCAGAAGTCTCTCCCGCAGAACGTTCAAAGGAGTCGTCCAGCAAGGCCGCAGCGAGTGAAGATCGGAGGAGGTACCCACCGCACTTCGTGGGGCCGTTCGCCCGTACAATGGATCCTGGCGAACGGATAAACCCCTCCAGCACTTCAGCCTCCGAGAATCTCAATCGGTACGTTGAGGGTCTGAATGATGCGGGAACGACGCTGGCGGCTTCTTTCAACGTCCTGCTCCTTCATGCTTGACGACAAACCACCCTGTTACCATCGAGCGGATGTTGTTAAAGAATCCAGTCAGGATCACTTCCACCACATGAACTACGATGAATCCGACGAAGGCAAAACAGGCGATAAAGTGAATCGTCCGCGCCGCCTGCCGCCCACCAAAGATCGTGAGCAGCCAGGGGAAGGCCGTATCGATCGTCGGCGACATCGTAAGGCCCGTCAAGACGATCAGCGGCGCCACCACAAACAGAATCACGACGTAGGCGAGCTTCTGCAGCACGTTGTATCGCTTGGCCTCCTCACCCTGGGGATGTCGGAGTGCAATGTGGTCTTTGACGGCCTTGCCGATGCCACGCAGGTCTTTGCCGGTTGGAGCGAGGTCACGCGTAGCATGCCGGCTGATCAATGCATAAGCCGTGAAAACCAGCCCATTGATGACGAGAAGCCAGGCAAAGAATAGGTGCCACTGCCGCCCCATCGCCAGAACCTTGGCGCTCGGAATGGTCGCCCAAGCAGGAAAGGCACGGCGCTTGCCATCCGAATAGCCAAGTATTCCGGTTGTATCGAACTGATGGCCCAGAATAGTTGTGATGCCGCGCATCTCACCGCTCTCAGTCTTCATGGGACGCATCGAGAGGAACGGGTGCTCCCGATCGGAACGGTCATCCCAATAGAGGGCTGGATGCGCGTTGAATATTTGAAGTCCGCTCATAATCAGAATGATGAGAATGGGAACGTTGAGCCAATGGCTGATTCGTACCGGTAGTCGATGACGGTAGACCTTCTCGGTCGCCGGGGTTGAAGTAGGCCGTGAAGCTGGAACGTCACTCTGGCGCGCAACAAGATCATCGAGAGCCGCGGATTCTTCAAGTGGAGAAGGTTCAGTCTTCATCGCGAGTTCCGAGACTTGTTCGTCCTCTCTGCCTTCACTGGTTCCAGTTCCTTCATAAATGAGTGAGGCCATGATCCTGTCTCCTCTAGCTGTAATGACCTGCCTATTGGTTGGTCGTCGCCCGGCCTCGAATCTTACAGGCTGTCGTTAGCAGGCTGCTGTACTCAACGAGAAACAGGACGGCCTGCGGTCGGATATACCGAGCGCAGGCCGTGAGGGGAAAGTCCGTTGAGGTGGTCGCCTTACTTACCCATTTCTCCCATCTTGCCCTTCATCTCACCTTTCATCTCGCCCATCTTTTCCTTCATTTCACCCATCTTGCCCTTCATGTCATCCTTCATGTCCCCCATCTTTTCCTTCATCTCGCCCTTCTTGTCGCCCTTCATCTCACCTTTCATGTCGCCCTTCATTTCCTTCATCTCACCCTTCATCTCATCCTTCATTTTCCCCATATCTGCAGCAAAGGAAAGCGAGCTGAACCCGACCAGACACATGACTGCGATGGCCGACAACATGATCTTTTTCATCGAAGACCTCCCATGTGATTGTGAGAAATAGTGATCTGACACAGCCTGGCCCCTCCGAACTTCTAAGTCAACACAGCGTTCGACGCACTCCAGATTTACTGGTCCCAACCATCGCAGTTAGTCATGCACGACCTTCACATACACCTTAATCGCGCTTCGTTCCGTCGTCAGTATCTGCGTCATCTCTTGATAATTTCTCAGCCCTGTCACGGGATACGTCAGCAACTTCGGGAACCAGCCTGGAATTTCCAGCTCGGCTCGCGCCAATCGTAGACGCCGGCCTCGAAGTATTCACGATTGGCATTGACGGTCCCGACGACCAGTTTATTTCCGAGCACAACATCCAGGTTAATTGTGTTCGCCGGGATGGAATGTTCCCGATCGCCTCCTGCCACACGTGCCAGTACCCACACACCTCGACCATTAGGAATTTCATGGACAGAGTTGGCTTGTCCCGGAGTGGCGGCGACAGCTTTCATAGTCGTTCCCATTATTCATTCATGGCCGGTAGCAGAAAGGCACGTATCGGTTGGTCGAACAGGAGCTGACAATCTTACAGGTCAAGACGGCAAGGTGAACTTCCCCCCGCCCCGCATTCTTCACGAAGACGCTATTGCAATCGCCTATACGCTGTAGGGGAAAACCTGATGGCGAGTAGGCCTACTGCTAGACTGGTCGACAGCCTGCTATGTTGCCAAGGAAATAGAGCGCGCGTATTATCCCTCCCGCTTCAACCCCTACCCAAATTTGCGTTAGTCCAAATGCGAGTGAATAGTAACGGTTCCCTTCCCGATGGCCAGCATCGGCACTGAATCGGATTGGATACGACCTGAATCATTTTAGATTCTTTTCTCTTCGCGATCGAACTTCATTTTTGAGGCTGAGAAGAGTGCCAGGGCTCTCGAAGTATGAAGACTGCATATGGCTGTAATCGGCTCTGGTGTTTGATGTGCAGCCATTCACCGCTGGCAGATCCTTTCAGATCATTGCGCGCCATGTCGTCTGGCAAGAAAGCTGCACCTGTTGCATCGAATGGAAGCTTCGTGAGCAAGAGGCTTAGGTTTTCTCTCGTGCCGACAACGTCTGCCCAATGTCGAAGGATGCAATACAGACGAGTGAAGATGTTGCCCAATGTAGAACCGCACCGTTCCCTAGTGTTGTGAATTCGTAATCCTGATAGGCCGCTTGTCTATGAACACGGCACATTGTTCGCGAGGAGGCATTATGAGATCCGCTGGACATTATTGGAGTGTGGTAAGCGTCGCAGGGTGGCTTGTCACAGCCGTTGGCTGCTCCGGAGTCCCCATGGTCAATCAGCATGCCACTCCCCTGAAGTGCGAGCGTTTGCTCAAGGCCGAAGTTGTGGCGTTGGAACATGCGGTCGTGCTGAATCGGTATGGGGCGTTTAACCCCGCAGGCATGTTATTCGCCCTCAAGCAAGATGTCGTCCTGTCCGATGGCACCCCCCTCAACGATTCCAACCTTAAGGACGCCCCTGGCAATGTCAAACTGCGAGATGACAAGCGTCCTCGCCCACTTGTATTGCGTGCCAACGAAGGTGATTGCCTTGAGGTACGCTTTCACAACCTCTTGATGCGAGAGGTTCCAGATGAGCGCACACGTGGTCCCGAGCAATACGACGGCAAAGTGCCTCGCCACATGGAAGATCCGAGCGGTATTGTGTATGACCCCAAGAGCAATGATCCTAAGAAGGCCGGAAGAGATCTCGTCAACGCTACCGCAATCAGCAACGATTGGCCGCATACACGGGTTGCCTCATTCCACGTCAACGGCTTGGGATATGTCCCTGTAACCAGGGAAGAATGTCCCGTCTCTACCCTGGAGCGTCAGTGGGTCTGTGGAATGGATGGAGACAATGTCGGCTTAAACCGAGGCCTCGTCAATACCGGTGGGAATCCAGCTATAGATTCGATACGCCCTGAGCTTGAGCAGCAGGGCACGCTTGTGAAGCCAGGACAGAGTGCCATGTATCGCTATCGCGCATTTCGCGAAGGGACCTACTTTGCGTATTCCGCCGGAACCACGGTGGGGGGCGAGGGGGACGGCGGCCAATTGGGCATGGGCTTATTCGGTGCAGTGAATGTCCAACCCAAAGGGTCAAAATGGTATCGGTCGCAGGTGACCCACCGCGATCTCCAAGAAGTGACCGTCACGCAGCCTGGAGAAGCAGGGCGACATCCCTACCGTGTGATTGACTATGAAAAGCGCTACATCGCCGGCCTCTACAAGAACAGACCCATTCTCGCGATGTTGGACGGGAACGAAATCGTCCATTCAGACCTCAATGCGGAGCCTTCTCTTATCACACTCGCGACGGGAGCAGGAGAGGGTTTGTCAACAGCCTGTTAGGCATCGTAATGGCTGGTGGAGTAATTGAGAACGAGTCCTTGGGCGCTTCTTTGTTGCTGCTCTCGTTCCCTTTGGCGTCCGGCACGTCAACACCCAATTCGGTTCACAGCGAGGGAAGACATGCTGGCAGAAAGATAGGAACCCGTCAACGGGTTTTTCGAGGGAGTTTAGAAGTACCTACTTCAGAGAACACACATGCACTCAATACGGGGAAGCGCGGGAGCGTTGGAAGAGTGAACGGCGAGGCTGTGTTCTTAAGAATCGTAAAAGGTGAGACGTGAAATGTACAACGCAGGACTGCCGAGCAGAGCCTTGAAGATGGTTTACATGATGTGGTGCGTCAGGCCGACAACTTTCTCGAAGGCTTTCTTCCAACTCGGACTAAGGTTCTAACGCCTTATTTACAGACTCCGAAGTTCGAAATATCTTCGCAACATCCGGCGAGAGCACAGCCACATTACTTCCCTCTGCATACTGTTTGGCATACTTTCCTCGAACGCCTTTGCTGAAATCGTACCCCAGAAATATGCGGGGTTGACCATCATGCTTCCATTTGACTATCTTCGAGGGCATCAGTTAGGCCAACACCCATACCCCGTTGGCTTTGATCTCCTTATACATCGCATCCGGCGCTAAATCGATCTGGCCAGGCCAAGCTACGGCACCGTGATCAACGTATACTTGCTTGAAATACGCTGGGTCCTTCAACGGCTCAAACACTCCACTGAGATGCTCGGGGCTGAAACGAACTTCACCCGACAGCCCGTCTGTGAAGCGCACAAACAATCCAAGTGCTTCCAACGGCTTCACTTCAACGACATCCCAGTACATCGATATCCTCTTTATAAAAGCGGGGCGATCGGCTTTGGAGACTCCTTTGCCCTGCAGAGATTCCAGTCATTGATCAGCTCCTCACGATGTAGTTCGGCCCAGTCTTGCACCAAATCCAGCGCTCGGCGAGGCAACTTCCCCTCTAGTACCTGAAGGTTTCTAATGTCCACCGTGGCCGTAAATTCCGCATATTCCGCATGGAAATGCGGTGGGACGTGATCATTGAAAAACATCTTGATGACAATCCCATAAAACACGCTAATGGTGGGCATTGTTCAACACTCTCCCCAAACCTGAGTACGGGCGACAAAAAACGATGCGCGGCTTGGAGTCTCCGGAATTGACCAGCGCCCTAATTCTATGCCTGAATTCTATGCGAGCTCTTGGGATAAAGCAATTCGTTGAAACACAACGGGCAGGCTCCTTCTCAGAAGCCTGCCCCTTCAGACCAACAGATATTGATGCTCTCTCTGAACTATAACATCCCCTTCGTTGAGAGCACTTTGCCGGCCAACCGCTCTTCCAGCATCGTGGCCTGATCGAGCGCCTTGGCCGTCGCTTTGAAGATGGCTTCCATGATGTGGTGCGGATTGCGGCCGTAGATAAGATTGACATGGAGATTGAGCCCGCCGTGAGTGACGAAGGCCTGGAAAAAGTCTTCGAATAGACCTAAATCGAACGCTTTGATCTTCCGATCAGGCAGCGCCACGTTATAGACGAGATAGGGCCTGCCGCTGAGATCGACGGTGACTTGCGCCAGCGTTTCATCGAGCGGCGCTGAGGCAAATCCGAACCGTTTAATCCCTGCCTTTTCGCCCAAGGCTTGATGCAAGGCCTTGCCCATGACGATGCCGACATCCTCGACCGTGTGGTGCTCGTCGATATCAATATCGCCTTTGGCCTGGACGGTCAGATCGAAGAAACCGTGCTTGGACAGCAGCTCCAGCATGTGGTCGAAGAAGCGAATGCCGGTGTCGATCTTTCCCTGTCCGCTGCCGTCCAGCGCCCATCCGACATGAATATCCGTTTCCTTGGTGGCACGATGCATTGATGCCTGCCTCGGCGCCGATCCGTTCTTCTTCATGAGAACCTGCTCTGGGCCGACTTGGCATGCGCGTCGAATCCTTCGATATGGGCCAAACGAACGAGATGATCTTTCACCTTGCTCAATTCTTCGCGTGTGTAGTGCACGATGTTGCTCACCTTGATGTAATCGTGGACGGAGAGTGCCGAAAAGAAGCGGGCCGATCCACCGGTCGGCAAGACGTGATTCGGGCCTGCAATGTAATCGGCAACCGACGGCGGCGTGTAGCGACCCAAGAACAACGCCCCCGCATGACGGATTTTCTCGAGATACTCAAACGGCTCATCGACTGAGAGGGTCAAATGTTCCGGAGCGATCTGGTTCGCGACATCGATGGCTTCGTCCATGGTGGCGACCACGAACGCCACCGAATGGCGCGCGATGGACTTGGCCGCGATCTTTTCCCGTTGCAGACCCTTCAATTGGCTGCCGATAAGCTGCACCACATTTTTTGCCAACTGAGCCGATGTGGTGACGAGATAGACCTGGGCATCTTCGTCATGCTCCGCCTCGCAGAGCAAGTCGGCTGCGACATGCGCGGGCTTGGCGTCGCCATCTGCAACGACAAGCAGCTCGCTCGGGCCTGCCACCATGTCGATCCCGACTGTGCCATAGAGAAGTCGCTTGGCCGTTGCGACGTAAATATTGCCGGGACCCACGATTTTGTCGACGCGCTGGATTGTCTTGGTTCCATAAGCCATCGCTCCGATCGCTTGCACACCCCCGACACGATAAATCTCCGTCACGCCGGCGATGTCGGCTGCAACCAGCAAATAGGGATTGATCGGGCCTTTTTGTGGTGGCGTGCACATCACGACACGTGAGACGCCTGCGACCTTGGCCGGAATCGCGCACATCAAGACCGATGAAGGATAGACGGCCTTGCCCCCCGGCACGTACACCCCGACTGCATCGATGGGCGTGACCACCTGCCCCAACGTCGCCCCGTTGTCCTGATACATCCAGGTCTTGATGCGCTGGCGTTCGTGGAATGACGTGATCCGCTGGGCCGCAAACCGGAGTGCGTCGCCCTCGTCTTTCCGAATGTGGAAGTAGGCCTCTTTGATCTCTTCGGGGGTGACGCGCAGCTCCGTCTCCTTCATGGAGACGCGGTCGAATTGTTTCGTATAACGGAGAACAGCCCTATCGCCGCCCCGTTCCACGGCTTGCAAAATCGACTTGACCGTCTTTTCGACGGCAGCCCCCTGCACACGGGCACGCGACGCCACTTTCTTGAGGGTAGGGAGAAAGGCTCGCTCGGTGGAGGCTACAATCTTCATGCGCGTGTGCGTCTGACCGTTCGACGTGCCCCACGCGAAGCGTTGCGCGGAGCAGCTGTTCGAGACCCTGTTGATGTGCCGCTGACAGCCCGAAGCTTTTTAATTAACTCTGTGACCACCGCGTGCTCCAGCTTCAGGCTCGCTCGATTGACAATCAGCCGAGCAGTAGACTGCGCAATGCACTCCACCTCGACAAGACCATGCGCCTTGAGCGTGTTGCCGGTCTCGACCAGATCGACAATCCGATCAGCCAGACCGACCAACGGCGCCAATTCAATCGAGCCGTATAACTTGACGATCTCGACCGACAGGCCACGCTGATTGAAATACCGCTCGGTGATCTTCGGATACTTCGTCGCCACCCGAATTTTTGAAGACAGTCGGTCGCGCGAGGCCTGCCCCTTAAGGGCGGCGACCGCGATTCTACACGCTCCGAACCCTAAATCCAATGGTTCATAGACGTCGCTGTCCTGCTCCATCAACACGTCTTTCCCAACGATCCCGACGTCCGCTGCGCCATACTCGACATAGGTCGGCACATCGGTCGGACGTACGATCAGGAACGTCATGTCGATCTCCGGGCAGGGAAACACCAAGCGACGGCTTTCAGTAGAGAGGCTGCCCATGGCATAACCTGCCCGGCGAAAGACGTCGAGCGTGAGATCCAACATTTTTCCCTTCGACAAGGCAATCGTCAGCATGATGTCAACAATTGTCGGCCGGAGCCGCACCTTCTTTGTGCCGAGTGATCGTCGCGCCCAACCCCCGCAGTTTCTCTTCCATCCGCTCATAGCCCCGATCCAAATGGTAGACACGGAGAATCTCTGTGGTGCCTTCTGCCGCCAAGCCGGCTAACACTAACCCTGCGCTCGCACGAAGATCGGATGCCATCACCGGAGCTCCTGCCAACTTAGTCGGTCCGGCCACCACCGCTCGATTGCCTTCGACCTTGATGTCGGCCCCCATCCGTCGCAGCTCTTCAACGTGCATGAATCGGCTTTCGAATACTGTTTCCGTAATCACACTTGTGCCCTCGGCGACCGTCATCAAGGCCACCATCTGCGCCTGCATGTCGGTGGGGAATCCGGGATAGGGCAACGTCCGAATATCGATGCCTTTGAGCGGCGATCCCGCGTTCAGATGGATCTGCTCCTTGTCCACCTGTATCTCGACACCGGCTTCGCGCAGCTTCATCAGCAGGGCATCCATATGATTCGGGCGGCACCGATTGAGCGTCACCGTTCCCCGCGTAATAGCTCCGGCCACGAGATAGGTACCGGCTTCGATACGATCGGGAATGACGTCATGATCACTCCCGTGCAACTCACGGACCCCTTCGATCGTGATGACATCCGACCCGGCACCGTCGATGCGAGCCCCTCGCTTCATAAGAAAATTTGCGAGGTCCACGATTTCCGGTTCCTTCGCCGCATTTTCAATCACCGTGGTTCCCTGGGCGAGCGATGCGGCCATCATCAAATTTTCCGTTCCCGTGACCGTCGGCGTATCGCAATAGATCTGCGCACCCGTCAACCGCTTCGCTTTGGCCCGAATATACCCATGTTCCATCGACACATCCGCACCCATTTTCGCCAACCCGGCAAGGTGGAGATTGACGGGGCGCGATCCAATGGCACAACCACCTGGCATCGACACCGTGGCTTCTCCCCATCGCGCCAACAGCGGCCCCAGGACAAGCACGGAGGCTCGCATCGTCTTGACCAGATCGTAGGGGGCCTGGGTCGATGTGATCACGGCAGCATTAATGACCGCGCAATTCCCCTCATAGTGAACCTTCGCGCCCAAGATGCCCAACAGCTTGCCCATGGTGACGACATCCACCACGCGAGGCACATTCGTCATCACACATTCCCCGCCGCCGAGTATAGTGGACGCTAAGATCGGCAACGCGGCATTCTTCGCCCCGCCGATCTGGACTTCTCCTCGAAGCGGCGTCCCGCCGGTGATGATTGTACGATCCATCGTCTTCCTCTACCCGTCTGTTCGCTCGACAATGACCACACGCTCAAGCCCTGCTGCGTCATAAACCAGCCGGTGGAATCTGTACCCTGATATCTGCTCAACGATCTGGCGGATCGCGCGCGCCTGACCGGCGCCGATTTCGAGGATCAACGCGCCGCCGGGAGAAAGGTACCGGCCTGCCTCTCGCAGCAGCCGTTCATGCAACTCCGTCCCCTGGGGCCCTGCTATCAATGCGCCACGCGGTTCAAACAGCCTCACTTCTGGCTGGAGTGTCGCCCAATCAGCCTCCGCAATATAGGGAGGATTCGAGACGATGACATCAACCTGTCCCTCTAACCTCTGCCCTGCCAATGCTCCCAGCAAGTTGCCTTCCAGCCATATCATGCGCTCTCCTACCGAATGGCGGACAGCGTTTTGCCTCGCAACATCGAGAGCGCGACTCGATAGGTCGGTGGCAATCAGTCGAGCGCGAGGCCTCCGCCGTGCAATCGCCACAGCAATGCACCCGGACCCCGTACAGACATCGACGATAGTGGCCGGTTGCTCGGCAGAAATCCGTTGTGCGACATACTCCACCAGCAGCTCGGTCTCCGGCCTCGGAATGAGCACCGCCGGATCGACATGAAACTCCAGCCCGCAAAATTCTTGCGTCCCTAAAATATATTGCAAGGGTTCTCGACCGACCCGCCGTTGGACCAGCCCCTTTACGCCCGCCAGTTCAACAGAAGCCAGCAATCGGTCACGGTCGGTCACCACACAATGCGCGGGAAGCCGGAGCACATGCTGCACAATCCACCATGCCTCCTGCTCCGCGCTCTCAATACCGGCACGATCCAGTACACGGCGTGATTCGGCAATCGCCTCGCCGAGCGTGGCCCGTCTCGTTGACTGCGGGATAGGAGCGACTGCATCCATCTTATGCCGCGCCCACTTCCTGCTGCCGCTGCGCCTTCAGTGCCTGAACGAATTCGTCGAGGTCGCCTTCGAGCACCTGCTCTAACTTATGCAAGGTTATCCCCACACGATGGTCGGTCACCCGGTTCTGCGGGAAGTTATAGGTACGGATCTTCTCGCTCCGCTCTCCCGTGCCCACCTGAGCCTTGCGGTTCTGCGCGGTTTCCGCGTCTTGCTTCTCCCGCTCCGCCTCGACAATTCTGGCCCGCAGAGTCCGCATAGCCTTTGTGCGGTTCTTCAGTTGCGACCGTTCGTCCTGACAACTTACTACCACACCGGTCGGGATATGGGTGATCCGCACGGCCGACTTTGTTGTGTTGACGCTCTGGCCACCGGCACCGGATGAACAGAAGGTGTCGATTCGAAGATCCATGGGATCGATCTGAACATCGACCTCGTCCACTTCGGGCATCACCGCGACAGTCACGGTCGACGTGTGAATCCGACCGCTGGCCTCAGTGACGGGAACACGCTGTACCCGGTGGACCCCAGCTTCGAACTTGAAATGACTGTACGCACCCTTGCCTTCGATGAGGGCAACAACCCCCTTGTAGCCCCCACCCGTAGTTTCTGTGGCTTCGACCATATCAACCTTGAAACCTTTGATCTCCGCGTACTTGCTGTACATGCGGAACAACTCGCCAGCGAAGAGTGCCGCCTCGTCACCGCCGGTCCCGGCACGAATTTCGAAAAGCAGATTTTTTCCGTCTCGCGGATCTTTGGGAATGAGAAACTCTTGGGCCTGCTGCTCGATCTCCGCCTGCTGGCGTTCGAGCTGGGCGCTCTCTTCCATCGCCATCTTATGCATCTCGTTCCCGGCCGAGGAGTCCGCAAGGATTTGAACCGCTTCGTCCAACTGCCTTGCGTTGTCTCGATAGGTGGCGAGAAGCTTGGCCGCCGGTTCGATATCCGTCCGCTCCTTATTGACTTTGTGTAGCTGCGAGGGCTGACTCATCATGGACGGATCCATGAGCTGATTTGTCAACTCATCGTATCGAGTCGCCAGCACTTCCCATTTTTTCAGCAGCACGGCTTCCATAGCCCCGTTTCCTTCGAATGCGCGTTCAACCTTCCGCACACAAACAAAGAGACCCTGCCCCTCAGCGAAGCAGGGTCCCTCATATGATCCCTTCTCGAGCTACTTGTCTTTCTTCGCGTACTTCTTCTTGAACCGTTCAACGCGCCCTTCGGTGTCGATAATCTTCTGCGTCCCCGTGAAAAACGGATGACAGTTCGAACAGATATCGACATTGATGTCGCCGCCCGTCGATCTGGTCTTATACTTATTACCGCAGGCGCAATGCACTGCGACTTCCCGGTACACGGGATGGATGCCCTTCTTCATAATTTACACTCCCCCGCCATCACAGTCATCAGCCTTCGCCTATTCGAAGGCCCGCCACTCTACCCTGTCTCAATGACCGGATACAAGCTGGATATTATCGATTCATCGACTGCAGAAATTCCTGATTGGTCTTGGTCCCATGGAGCTTGTCCATGAGAAACTCCATGGCTTCCATCGTCCCAAGCGGACTCAGCACCTTGCGCAAAATCCACATTTTGTTGAGGCGATCCTTGTCCACCAACAATTCCTCTTTTCTCGTCCCGGACTGGCTGATATCGATAGCCGGGAAGAGCCGCTTATCGGCCAGACGGCGGTCGAGATGCACTTCCATATTGCCAGTCCCTTTGAACTCTTCAAAAATCACATCATCCATCCGGCTGCCGGTGTCGACAAGTGCGGTCGCCATAATAGTGAGACTCCCACCGTTTTCAATATTGCGGGCCGCTCCAAAGAACCGCTTTGGACGCTGGAGTGCATTCGAGTCCAGTCCTCCCGACAACACCTTGCCGCTCGGCGGAGCAATCGTATTGTAGGCACGCGCCAGACGGGTGATGCTGTCCAGCAGGACCACGACGTCCTTCTTATGTTCGACCAAACGCTTGGCCTTTTCGAGTACCATTTCAGCGACTTGAGCATGGCGTTGGGCCGGCTCGTCAAATGTGGAACTGATGACTTCGGCTTTCACTTGCCGCTGCCAATCGGTGACTTCTTCCGGCCGCTCATCGATGAGGAGCACAATTAAAGTCACTTCCTTGTGGTTTTTCAGAATGGCCCGAGCGATAGCCTGCAGCAACATCGTTTTCCCGGTTCGGGGAGCTGCGACGATCAACCCACGCTGGCCTTTACCGATCGGAGTCGTAAGATCCATCACGCGCGTACAATATTCTTCACGGTCGAACTCAAGAACGAGACGCTCTTCCGGATAGAGTGGCGTCAGGTTGTCGAAGAGAATCTTATCGCGCGACACTTCAGGATCTTCGTAATTGACCTTCTCAACCTTAAGCAGCGCGAAATACCGTTCACTCTCCTTTGGCGGCCGGATCTGACCGGACACAATGTCGCCAGTTCGCAAATTAAAACGTCGGATTTGGGAAGGCGAGATATAGATGTCGTCGGGACCGGGAAGATAGTTCGAATCGGGAGCGCGCAGAAATCCGAACCCATCAGGGAGCGTTTCGAGCACCCCTTCGCCGAAGACCACGCCGTTGTTCGCAGTCTGCGCCTGCAAAATCGCAAAAATTAATTCCTGCTTTCGCAGCGTAGGGGCGCCATCGATCTTCAGATCGCGCGCCACCTCATTAAGATCGGCGATGGACTTCTGCTTGAGCTCCGCGAGATGCATAACCTCCCCCTTCGTTTGTGCCATGAATATCCTCTCAAGCCCCAAGCTGCAATAGTATCAGCAGCGATCGCACAGGGTGAACCATGGGAAATTGTCCGCGAACTAAATGGTAGCGCAATGGTAAAGCGTTGATGAATTGTGTCGTGTCTATCGACTATAAAGAGGATGACCCGTGAGGGACTGACCTATTATCGTACGTCGCTACCAGGGCTCGACTCTGTCTCATGGTTGCAGATGATTGTTGCAGGCTGGAACTCATGCCTCGTTGACTCGCTTCTATTCTCTAAGCAATTACGGCTTGTATCGAGATGTGCCCCGGAAGTCTTGTGTGTGGAGATAGCCTTGAATTGAGCTGAGATCGTAGGGAAATAATAACGTGCGTGGTGTTCCTTGTCAACAGGGATATCTTTTTTTTCATACCACCACACCTTCGAACTGAACTTGTCCAACCCAACGAGCCTCTTCCTAAATATTCACCATGATAAACTAATCTTCTATTGCAGCTTGCTGGTTGCAGCACAAAAGAGTGGTGTGATACATGAGGGAATCGATGGAGACACACCATGGCGCATGACGACGAATACGCACAGCACGAGCGAATGTTCACGTTATCCGAGGCGAATCGCCTCATCCCCCAGCTCAATTCTAAGCTGACTTCTATTCAGCAAGCCAAGGCCGTCTTGTCCCGGACGAAAGAAGATATCAAGAAAGCCAGTGCTCAGGCCCAATATGGTGGGGGAAGTACCGTTGGGCACCTCTACATCTTGGGTTTACAGCAAGTCAGCGCGAATCTTCAAGCGATTCAGGAGCTCGGCATCCTGGTGAAGGACCTGGATCTCGGCCTCTGTGACTTTCCCCATCTTCGTGAGGGTCGAGTCGTCTATCTATGCTGGAAACTTGGGGAGCAAGAAATTCGCTGGTGGCATGAAACGACCACTGGGTATAAAGACCGGTGTCCGCTGGAAGGCTTAGCCTGAAACAGAATCCTCGCCCCCAATTTCTGAACAGATTTATGAAATTTGCCATTTTTGGATTCGATGGTCCCGACGGAGAAGCCAAGCGGAAAATCTATCGCCCCGCGCATCTCGCCAAGATGGAACCCCTTGATGCGCAAGGCCGCGTCGTGCTAGCCGGTCCACTCACGGATAAAACAGGGAGTCTTATCGTCATCGAAGCAGACTCGTTGGAAGAGGCGCAACAGTTTGCCCGTGAAGACCCCTATACCGTCCACGGTGTCTTCGAACGGGTTGAGGTCCATCCATTTACTCAAGTTTTTCCTAAGGAACGGTAGCCAAAACCTTTCGCTCGCCCTTTATCTCTCCTCGGTTACCTCATCCAGTTGCATCGCTCCTATAGCCATCGCGTGATGCGGTATAGTTATCTAAATGGGGCGATACTGGCGATTACTCTACCACTCCCTTTTCACATTCCTATTATTACTATGGGGAATCCCTGCATTCAGCGCCTCCACGAAAACTGTCATCGCTGACGGCCACTATGCCATGGCCGATGGCGACACCTTAGCTAGCGCAGAAGAAAAAGTCCTCCAACGAGCCCAACGCAACGCGGTGGAAGAAGCGGGTCTCTATCTCGAAGCGACATTCCACGATGTCGAAAAAGAATTGGGCGGAAAAAGCACGCAAACCAGTTCGCTGGAAATTAGAACGATTGCCGCTGCGGTCACCGAAACAGAAATCCTGGAATCCAGGCGTTCCTTCGAGCTGGGCCGGCCCGTCTTCTTCGTGCGCATTCGTGCCACAGTTGATATGGGCAGTTTGGCGGAAGCTATCAGCCGATTTCAATCTAATCAGCAGCTTACGCAACACTTTCATCGGCTTCAGCAGGAAAACCACCATTTACGGGCACAAATCCAAGAGCTTCAACAGCAGCCGATCGGCGTCCGAATGTTGGCAATCGATCCGAATGGAAAACCCGCCTCATACCAACGGGCACGCACAATACTTGAGACCGCTCTCCATACATCGAACCTGCGGGACAAGATCCAGCTCAGCACCGATGCCGCCACCCTTGATGACCGCTATGCCGATCCGTTGATTGTGCGAGGACAGACCTACCTCCAGCTCGTCTCGCTGGCGTTTTCCCAACGGGGTCAGACTTCAGACTATACGGATTATCTGGGGAAAGCGAAAATAGACTTCGATCGTGCGATCGCACTCGATGCCAAGAACGTATGGGCATGGGTCGGGAAAGGAGATGTGTTCACATGGTTGAAACAATTGGATAAAGCTGCCGAGGCATACGAGCAAGCCCTCTCGCTTGATCCATTTGCCGATATTGCTCGCCAGCCACTCATAGGCATATACACGACGCAAGCTCGCCGTCAGGCTGACGCTAAATCTTGGCGTCAGGCGCTAGCCACGCTGAAGAAACTCTTCAACCCCCAAACGCCTGAAAGTTGGATCCCCGATCAAATAGAGGCATACCTACTACGGAGCGAAATTTACCTTAATTTAAATCAACCGGAACAAGCGATTGAAGATTTATCCACTGTGATTAGGGTCGACCCCACCAATACCAAAGCGCTACTGACCAGAGCGAAGATTTACAGAGAACGCTTACAGGGTTGGCTCGCTAAAGACGACCTTGAACGAGCCTGCGTCATCGGATCCGTTCAGGCTTGTGAGCAATTACCGTAATGCCGCGCAGTGGGTCGATTCGTGTGACTGCCTCACGCACAAGTGGCCACACACCTAATAGCCCATCTCCCACTGATTGATTTGACAGACCAACTGAGCCGCCCCTATAATGCCATCGCGTTAAATGTGCGCTAAAAATGCTTTATTCAGCTGCCTCCTGGTAAAGCCAGAATCTGCGGACAAAAGGCCTAAGTTGCCATTGTTCAATGGCCCCTAATTTCTTGGCAGTGGGTCTTCTGCGAGGTTGCAGGGGGCGCAGAAAAAGCTTAGAGTGGTACAGGCTGAGATTGGCTGAAATATGTGTTTTTCATTCATTAACCCCTTGCCGGAGAGTACGCTGTAATGACTCAGTATCGTGTCCTTCCAGGCCCAGAACATTTCCTTCCCCCGTCAGCTGCCAGTATGGGTATCTGTTTACCAAACCCCGGGGAGGCTCATATCAACGGTGTGATCGTCCCTGAGGAAAAAGCCTACGAAGAAGCAGCGAAGCAATTCCTTATGGCCAAAGTGCCGACCCTCTTTCCCGGCCCCTTAGTCCTGTGGGCATGGAATGAGAAAGCGGCCAAGAAGGCCACGGCCATCCGCCACTTGTACAACACGCTCAAGGAATGCGTGCAGCCTGGGCAAACCCCCATGTTGATTCCGATGCCTGACTATCGGCCCAAATATCCGAAGATCAATCCTGAAGTCGAAATCAATCCCAATCACCCGAATCTGACTATCTGGCACAATAAAATCGACTGCTGCATGTTCATCGGAGTCCACTGCCATCAAGCCAATTTGTCGCTCAAAATCATTCGGGGCGGTACATCCTGTTACACCATTGCCATGTGTGCTCAAGCCGGTCATGAAGATGCGATGCTGTCCTTCCGCGACGCGTCCGTTGAAAAGATTATGCGACTGGCTGATGCTGTGAAAAGATTAAAAGGGACGGTTCAACCACGGCTGACATCAGCCAAGAGCGGAGCCTCAAACTAAGCGACAGGGTTTGAGGTTCTGAAGACAGTGAAAGGAGCCTACATCATGGCAGACTCACACTCCGTCATCGGCACAAAAAATAAAAAAGGGCAGACCTTTACCGACACCTGGACGATGATGAACGACGCACCGCGCACGCCGTCGTTCTATACGGGTAGCGAGGTCATCAAAGAAGCACTCAGGCGGGCCAGCTGTGACGTAATGATCGCATACCCGATTACACCACAGAGCGAAGCGGCCGCCTTGATCGGCGAGCTCTTTGCCGAGGGTTACATCGGCGACTACTTCCGTGGCGAGAGTGAATTCGCCGTCATGTCGCAATGCGCGGGAGCGGCCTTCGGTGGAGCGCGCGTGTTTACAACGACCGCGGGACCAGGCACGATGCGCGCCATGGAGAACTTCCCAATGTGGTCAGGGGCACGGTTGCCGATTCAGATGATCGTCACCTGCCGTGGCATCAACTCTCCCCTATCAATTCAGCCGGACACGCTCGAGATTGCCTATCTTCTGAATACCGGCATGCTCGTCTGGCACGCAGAAACTGCACAAGACTTCTTCGATTGGATCCTCAAAGGCTATATGGTGTCGGAGGAGCCTGACGTGCACCTCCCGTTAGCGTTGTGTTGCGACGGATTTTTCGTGACTCATACCAAGGACGTCGTCAATCTCACCCCAGCCGACATGTGCCTTCCACCTTACGACCCCTACCGCTCCCCCGTGCCCTGCATGGACATGGAATGTCCGCCGGTTCGGATGATGCGCGATCCGTTTGTCATGAAAAGCAACTACATCAGCTATGCCACCCACGCTTCCTGGCAGCAAGAAGTCTGGGCAGCAGTGGAGCGGTCCCGCAAGCACACAATCAAGTGGATCAACGGGTTGATCGAGACGGAAAATACCGATGCCGAGGTCATTATCGTCTCCTCTGGTACGGCAGTATCGCAAGGCCGTGAAGCCATCCGACTCCTTGAGGACGAAGGCATCCGTTGCGGTCTGGTAAAGATCAAGTCCTTGCGACCTTGGCCGGGCGAGGAAATCCGTGAAGCCACAAAAAATGCTAAGCACATCATCGTCCCGGAATTCAATGTGACCGGGTGGTTAGCAAAGGAAATTAAGGCTACCATCCCGAACAGTGACCGTGTAAACGCCGGTCCGCGTGTCTGCGGAGGTATGACGATGCCACCGGAAATTATTGTCTCAGAAATCAAGAACCTGCTCGGCATGCGTACCATGTCGTTGGCCGGTCGAGGCAGTTGATCCTATTCTATGCAGCAAAAACAACCGACCTGAAGCTAAATACGACATACGTACCGAGGAGGCCAACATGAGCAAAGAACGTATCAAGATTTCGGATGACCTATACGACATCATGCCATCCGACTACCAAGACCTGGTCAAAAGCGCAACCTATGGCAAAGAAGACCGAGGCTGGAAAGATATCGGCAACAGCAAGGAACTGATAGAGCAGCACTCCCTCTGCGCCGGTTGCCCTGAGTCCATGGCCTTCCGATATATCCTCGCCTCATTGCCGAACCCCGAAGACACCGTCATGGTTGGTTCCACCGGCTGTACCAGCCTGGTGTTCCCCATGGTGGCTGTACATAACATTCACTCCCTCTTCGGCAACCAGAACGCCATTGCCTCAGGCTTGAAGCGCGCCTTGAGCGTCCGTTTCCCAGGCCGGACGAAAGACGTGGTCGTGCTTGCCGGTGACGGTGCCACCGTCGATATCGGCCTCGACATGACACTGCAAGCCTGGTTCCGCCAGGAGAAGTTCACCACGATTTGCTTCGATAACGAACTGTACGCCAATACAGGCGGCCAGGAAAGTGGTCTCATGCAAAAAGGATTCGTCGCCAAGATGGCGCCGGTTGGAAAACTCTTCGACAAGGTCCGTCTGCCTGAAATCGCACGCGAGTCAGGCTGCCATTATGTAGTTCAATGCACCGTCAGCAAACCATCCCTTGTGGAAAAGGTGGTCCGGAACGCAGTCATGATCTCGCGAGAAATTGGCCCGACTTATCTCCAGCTCTATACGCCATGCATTCTCGAAATCGGGAAGAACAGTATGGAAGGGCTCCAGGAAATGCGGGATTCTGAAAAGCCGACCGAGCGGTTCGCCTACAAAGAGTACATGAGCGAACCAGCCAAGCAACTCCTGGCAGAGATAGCTGCCAAAGACAAGGAAAAGAAGGCCGCTGCAAAACAGCTCGCCTCTCAGGGGGCCTAATCCGATTCTGGAGGAGAGACGATTATGATCAAGAAAAGACTGAACATCCGGATGTCGGGATTAGGAGGGCAGGGCGCTGTCACTGCTGCGCATGTTCTGGCCATGGCCGCCAACCGCGACGGCAAGTTTTCGATCTCCAATCCCTTTTTCGGTGCCGAGAAGCGCATGGCGCCGGCGGAAAGCTATTGCCGAATTGGCATCGAACGAATCTACGACCGTGGCGAATTAGTATTTCCCGACGTCATTCAGGTCTTTCATCCCCAGGTCATCACTATGGGAAAGAGCTATACCATGCCCTTCTATTCCGGCGTGAAAGAAGGCGGCCTCGTGGTTATCAACTCCGACCAGGAGCTTCTATCAGCCGATGACATTGAACGGCTCAAGGATCTGAACGTAAAGGTATTTTACATTGCAGGAACCGAACTCGCGATCGAGGTGGCCGGCACTGAGTTATCGACGAATATGTCGATGATCGGATCGGTCGCAGGCATCACCAAGTGCGTCTCAATGGAATCTCTGGATGGCGCCTTACAGGAACGGTTCGGGAAAAAGTTCGTCGCCTCCGGAGGAACCGCCTCCCTGGATGAAGCGATTAAGAAAAAATTCGCCAAGAAAGAAATGTTGCTGGCCAAGAACCTGGCAACAGTAAAGGCAGCCTACGACATCGCCAGCGCGTGGGCCGAGAAGAATCAGTATGAGCTGCGAGTCGGCAACCCTGCCGTGGCAGCGTAACGAGAGAGAAGGAACCAGCTCGCATGTATAACGTAGCGCAAGTCATCGACGAAAAATGCGTGGCCAAGAAGGGTTGTCGGCTCTGCATCATGTATTGCCCCGAGGCCAATTGTCTCGATCTCAATCCGAGCAAGATGGTCGCCGAAGTCATCATCGACCGCTGTAAAGGCTGTGAACTGTGCGTGATCGTCTGCGACGCAGCCAAGCATTACGCCATCACCATGCAGGCCGTCAGTGCCACCGGACAGCTCATGTCCAATAAAGGTGAGTCCGCCGCGCTGGGGCAGGCCTACCAAGGGTAATCGTTTCGTATAGCGGGTTTCCCGCGCAAGACCCCATGGCGCCTGCGCTATGGGGTTTTTTGTTGGCGCCGCTGTTGGAGGGAATAGATCAATGGAAACCGAAGATAACGTCATCGATCAACTTCTTGGGGAAATTTCTGGCCTGATCCATGAATACCCGAAAGCGCTCGAACGCCGCGCAGCTGAAATTCATGCCAGCGGGAAAGACCCGGATTTGGCGCACACACTCGTTAAGGCTGCCGATACCATGCGCGACAGCGGTAATCTCTATCTGACTTGGGCGAAGCACTACGCCTCCGTCGCAGCAGGCAATACCGACGCAAGCTCGGATGAGGATGAAACCGAAGATTTCGACGTATAACGGAATAGACGCAGAGAGACCAAGCGGTCGCCCTGATCGAAATAAAGTCTCCCTCCAACCGACATCTTTTGCTAGAATACGCCGCCAGATAATGGACTATCAGTTCCCCGGTAGCTCAGTTGGTAGAGCAGCCGGCTGTTAACCGGCTGGTCGCAGGTTCGAGTCCTGCCCGGGGAGCCAATCCAGACGAAAAGGGGTACTTCACTCTGTGAAGTACCCCTTTGTTTTCTCTCATAGCCAAGAATCGTTAGGTGTGAAAGGTGAAACGTAAAATGATTCCCATTTCATGGCACGGCAAGCCCATGCGCTCTTCCAAGTTGACAGGTGGTTGATGGTACAGGACAATTATGTGCCAATTTGAAGCTTACCTCGTCGTACCATGCAGTCCGGCATACTCTTTGGTCAACTTCTAAACCATGCCTTACGATTTCCCCCAATGTCTTGTTGGTCGCGTAGCACCAGAGGTCTATTCACGCTGGCTTCAGCCCAAGGCGGTTGTGCATGTCAAGCGCGACCGTACACGAGGTAACACTAATGCAACGACCACCGAATACAAGCAAGCCATCCACTGTGCGGTTGTTAAAAGCAGTGGTCGCGACGCCTACACTGGAGAAGAACTGAATTGGTCGCTCATAAGCCAATATGACAACAAGAAATCCAAGGCGCTGGGACGGTCGTACAAGAAGGAATTGGCCTTACTTCCTACTGTCGATCATGTTGGCGACGGTCTGGGCAAACCCGACTTCGTCATCTCATCATGGCCGCACCAATGACGCAAAGCACGATATCACACGTGACGAGTTCCTAGCCCTGGGCAAGGCAGTCCTTATCTACCACGGATTCTCGGTTGCTTGAAACTAACCCCCTTGCTTAAGCGGGAAGCCCATATTTCAAGGCCTTTGATTCTCTCTCGAAGCCTTTGTTGTCTTCAGTGGTAATACTCACATTCCAACATGTAGCGCCCCAGCAATACCTGCTGCGAATTCATGGAATTTTTTTGTATGATGCCCTTTATGTCATCAAACGGTCGAGAGTTTACACCGGCGGTCTTGTTCCGTAATCCACATCTCATGACCATTGTCCCTAGATTTTGGCCGCGCGGAGGACTGCTTGCCGAAGTACCGACTGAGTCGCGCCTCTTTACCACCGAACCGCCCACCCAGTTGCTCGGATTCTGCCACTGGCAGCCGATTCGCACAGCCTGCCAAACCCTAGTCCTTGTGCATGGTCTGGAAGGCTCCAGCGAGTCTCACTACATGCACGGCATCGCTGCGAAAGCCTATCGTGCAGGATTCAATGTCATCCGGATGAACCAGCGTACGTGTGGCGGGACCGAACATCTCTCACCGACACTCTATAACACCGGCTTGAGCCAGGACTACCGAGCCATCGTCCATGAATTGGCGCACGTCGATGGACTCAATCGCATCTGGTTTGTCGGCTATTCGATGGGAGGGAATCTCATCTTGAAAGCAGCAGGAGAAGCAGGCTCATCGGAAACAGCGTTGGCAGGTGCGATCGCAGTCTGCCCGAATATCGACCCTCCGAAATGCGTCGAAGCTCTGGAGCAGCCGCGCAACTGGATTTACCACAGACATTTTCTCGTGGAACTTAAAGCGCGGCTGAGACGAAAGACTGCGCTCTTCCCAGGCAAGTGGGATCTTAAGGATCTCGACAGCACGGTCAGCATGAGCCAATTCGACCACCGCTATACAGCTCCGGACGGAGGGTACGCCAGCGGAGCCGATTACTACAGTCGTGCAGGTGCATGCCTTGTAGTCGACGCTATTACTGTCCCTACGCTCATCATTACGGCGCAAGACGACCCCTTTATTCCCTATTCCATGTTTACGGTCCCGCAAATTCAACGTAACTCTCGGATTCGCGTGATTGCACCTCGCTACGGAGGTCATTGCGGATTTTTGCAATGGCCGAGTAACGGGGAAGATTCTTTTTGGGCGGAGAATCGGATTATGGACTTCTTGCAAGAGCGAAAGTGAAGAAGGTACCTGCCTGCCACCCCAGTCAGACCGCTCGTAAATGGGTCCGTACTTCCTGCACGTAGGTCTTGAACGGATCCGGCATGGGAAAGGGCGCGTGGCCACGCAGTTGGAAAATCGACCAATTAATTACATACGAAGGAGAAAACCGCTCTTCCGGCTTGGGATCGTCAGATGCCTCATGAGGTCCACAGGCTAACAAATGGCGAACAAGTTCGCCTCGCCCAAACGCCCTGGTGTTGCGTGGAGGATGGTCCATCGCCAACGTAATCGCCTTGTCCGTAATGAGGCGTGGAACCCGCCCTTCTTCCATCAGGCCATAATAGAGTCCCTTGCTCTGATGGAGATTGTGATACTCCAAATCAAGACTCTTCAACGACGGATCCGCCCACGTCATCTGCTCCGCTTCACGAAAGGTTTCGAGCAGCCATAACTTCGAGGCCCAATCGACCCGTCCCACCAGCGTTTGGTAGTCCCCTCGGAGATCGCGCAAGACCGCTTCCCATTGATCGAGCACCCAATCGGTTTCATCGTCCTGTCCACGATAGTGCTCTGTCGCCGCCGCGAGAAACGCTTCCTGAATATCGATCGCGGAGATCGTCTTCCCCGACTCCAACTGAACGATCCATTGCCGACTCTGATCTTGCGATAAGTCCTGCATCGTTTCGACCGGCTCATTGAGGTCGAGATCGAGCGGCGCGTAGCCCTCTTCGATGAGTTGAAGAACCAGCCCCGTCGTCCCCAGCTTCAAGCCTGTGGCGACCTCAGCCATATTTGAATCACCCAATAACAAATGAATACGCCGATATTGATTTGGGTCAGCTAAGGGTTCATCTCTGGTATTGACGATCGCGCGATTCTGCTGCACCCATTCGAAGAAATCATTCACAATGTAATCGGCGCGTTGCGAAATCTGAAACGGGAGAAGCGCCTCCTGTCCGTACCGATGACTCATGGCTCGCGGCACAAGGAGCCGATCCATCTGGACCCAGCCATCCTGAGGGCCGGCGGTACCGATACGTCCCGCCCCTGTAAAGATCTGCCTGGTGACGAGGAAGGTCACTAAGGGTCCGAGGCCTCGACGCGTAAAGGGAAAGCGCCGCGAGACGAGATAATTCTCGTGGGACCCAAAGGTCGCATCAGTTTCATGATCCACATTGTTCTTGATCAACGACACCGTATCGGCCAGACCGAGATCCTGAACCGCTTCCTGCAGCAACTGATCGCCGGCCCGGTCGGCTGCCACCACATCGCTGAGCGATTCACACTCCGGCGAAGCCCATTCGAGATGGCCCATGTCCAGATACATGCGCCCGGCGTTGGTGAGAAATCCTCCGTTGCCAGGGGGTTCATCGTGACCCCGGTGGTGCAGATCAAGGATGCCTCGCCGCTGAACGTGAAAGAGATGGTCTCGGATCTGGTGGGCAAACCAAGTCGGGGAATGATCGGGCCGTTCTTGATTGACCAAGAGTCCGTATTCGGTTTCAAGTCCGAAAATACGGTTCAACATCTTAGTTCGCCACGACGGACTGAAGCGCGGCCGGCAGGAGGCGTGACAGGTCCACCTGTTTGAGCGACCGATATTTTGAGCTGCCGGGAGCCTGGCGCTCGAGAATTGCGCATTCGATCGTCCGTTCACCGGCAATGCTCCGGACATGTGCGATCAAGGTATCACTGCTGGGAATGGCGGCGGCCGATGAGCCTGCGTTACTAGTCTGTGGCTTGGCCTCAGCCTGTTGGTCTGCCTCATCTTGTTGATGCGCCAACGAACCAATCGCCCAGGCGCGCAAAGCCAGATCCAACGCCTGTTCCAATGAAAGCGGAGCCGGCTGCTGCTCCTTGAGATACGACATCATCTTCGTCTGAGCAGCCGAGGTAGCAGCCAACACCGCGCGACCCGTCGTTTCCTCAAACGTCCCATCGTAGTTGATCGTCAACAACGCATCCTTCTCCGGCTTCTGCCCCAACTCGGCCACCACGATACGGACGATAAACGGCGCCTTATAGACTTCCTCGAAGGCCTGCTTTATCACCGGGGCAATCCCGTATTTTACTAGTCTCGACCCCGTGACATCAGATGGAGAACGATTGAAACCTTCGACATGAGCCATTTCGAGTAGACTAAAGCGAAGTTTTTCCAGATCAGTGGGATGCCCCATTCCCCCCAATGCCAGCCGGTCGTAGATCTCGTAGAGCTTCGGGGTACCCTTGCTCACTGTCGTCAGGAGAATCCCTCCATCATAGGACAGAGCGACAACCGGACTCCCCTGCTTGAACTGTTCGTCGAGATATTGACGCCGATTGCCGACAGCTTCGACCCAGCGATACGGCTCTTCATACATAGCGCACCACCTGAGATTCATAGAGGGGTTTCATCGTCGCGTCCGGAACCGTCTGCACACCGGCCCCGGTAATCAACTTGATCACAGGATACAAACTTGCCTCTCGGTTCACACCGCCGGTCGCCGAATCGAACTCCGCCGCACTCGTAAGCAGTCGTAAGGCCTGCACCATAGCCTGTTCTTCAGGCAGCGCACTCAGGGGCTGCTCGCCCCATGTATTCAGATAGTGCAAGATCCCTCGGATCGTCGGGGAACCGGACCCGGATACGGCATACTCAACAGCTTCAAACTCCGCCCCGAGGATATCGTAGAAATAGATCTTGGCCGAGCCCTGCTCCATATCGTAGCCGGCAAACACCGGGACCACCGCGCCCGTCCCGGCCAAGGCCGCCGGCACATTCTCCTTCAAGAGTTTGGAAACCGCGCGAAGTTTGCCGTCGAAACTCAGCTCTTGCAGCTGCGTCCTCCGATAATATTTGAAAGAGTGATCCAGGACACGCACCATTTCATACGCGGTTGCCGGGACGCCGGCAATCGCCATGACACTGTGCCGATCGATCTCCAACACCTTGTCCGTCCGATCATACATCACCATATTGCCGGCGGTCGCCCGACGATCACCGGCCACCAACACACCGTCTCGATACTTAAAAGCCAGAATCGTCGTGGCATTCGTGAGTACATGGCCGGTCTCCACCGTCGTCGGTACGCCAAACGTGTAGCCCTGCTCTTTGAGTAATTGATAGAAATCGCCTTGCATCCCCATTTTTACCTCGTGAGACGTAAAACGTGAAGGTGTTCGAACCCGAGCATATGAATATTCGTCATCTTTACCTCTCACGTTTCACCTTTTACCTTTCACGCTTACTGCCCTGTCCGTTGCCGATACCGCTCCGCCTGCTTTGGATCGACCTTACGCATACGCTTGAGCAGATTGTCTTTATCCGGCGAGCCGGTCTCGGGTTTGCGAGGTCCACCGCCCTCATCGGACGGACTCGGCGCCTTCGGCATAGGAGTACCTGGGCCTTCCCTTCGCTCCGGCATTGAAATGTGGTTCATGATCGAAACTCCTTTTCTCTGTTCCATGCGTTCAGCGCATCCACTGGGGATGCCGCGCTTTCGAATATCTGCGCGCAGACTTGCACCGCCTCAGGTTCGAAGAGGTCGCCCATCTCTAATGTCCGCGGAAGCAGCCCCCCGCTGAACTGAATGCGTTCCCATTGCATCGACTTGATCTGATCTGGGAACCGTCTGATACAGAGGCCACGAATCCCTGCTCTCGTATCGGCCGGGCCAACCACCAATGCCAATTCGACGTCCTGCTCCGACGTCATCCGCCAGGCCTTCCCCTCGGCCTCGAGCCCGAGGAAGAGTCCGCGTTCAGGATTCACATTATGGTACTCCAAATCCAAACTCGCCAGCCAGGGATCATCCCATCCAATCCGCTCTTCCTGCATAAAGGTTTCTAACAACCAGAGCTTGGTGACCCAATCGAGCCGCCCGACCAGTTGCCCTCGATCACCGGTGAGCAACCGCAGCGTGGCCGCCCATTCGCGAAGGATCCAATCGGTCTCTGCGTCAACACCGGCTAAATATTTCTCGGCCGCGATGTAATACTGCTCTTGAATGTCGAGGCCCGTGATGGTGCTACCGTTCTTTTGACGGACCGTCGCCTTCAGGTTCTGATCGCGAGACAGCTGCTTCACCGCGGTGACGGGATGTTCCAATTCAAGAGCGGGGGCAACCTCGCGCGCGATTAATTCCAGCGCCAACTGCGTCGTCCCAACTTTCAACGCCGTCGTGTATTCACACATATTGGCATCGCCGATGATGAGATGGAGCCGTCGGTATTTTTCACGAACCGCGTGCGGCTCGTCCCTCGTATTCAGAATAGGCCGGTTGTGCATCGTATCGACGCTTAAATCTGTCTCCACAAAATCAGCTCGTTGAGACAGCTGATACTGGCCCGGCACGAACCCATTCTCTTGACCTTCCATCCCGACTTTCCCAGCTCCAGCAATGATCTGCCGGCTAACAAGGAACGGCAGTAACCCTGCGGTCAGCGACGGGAAGGGAATCGAGCGAGAGACGAGGTAGTTATCGTGACAGCCGTAACTGTGTCCGTGAAAGTCCGTGTTGTTCTTATAAAGCTGCACATGGGGCCCGCCGAGCACATGGTTGCGGCGTTCCGCCGCCCGCTGGGCAATACGCTCCCCGGCACGGTCGTAGGCAAGAAGGTCTTTCAGTGTTCGGCATTCTGGTGTGGAATATTCAGGGTGCGTATGATCGTTGTAGAAGCGTGCGCCGTTAGGGAGAACCAAATCACTCTTCATCTCATGAAACGAAAACGGCCGATGGGCATCGACCTTGGCGAACTCGTCTTCTTCTTTATCTTGCTGCAGACCGGAAACCCGAAACCCCCGCGCATCTTCGTGCGGATCTTCACCGCCATAGTCCCAGCGCCGCTCGAAGGAGGCCGTCAGATGGGCTCGCACCAGTTCCATCGACTCCACGACCGGATCGACCGCGTCCTGGTCTTCCCTCGTAATCCCATACTCTGTTTCGATGCCGAATAGCCGTATCATGCCGTTAGGTGTGAGGCGTAAAGTGAACGGACTTGACTGAACAGAGCCTTTTCACGTTCTGCTACCCCTTACGCCTTACCCCCTCACCCCTTACGTCTTCAAATAATTTGGCTGAGCAGTCTCTCTTCGGACTGCCGCCCTCTTCGGAACGAGGAGACTCCGACGACCTGTTCCGGGTGGTGGTCGAGAAGTTTGAGCCATTCTTCCGCCGCATCGTCGGGCGGCAACATCTCACCCTCTCTGAATTCTGCGTGCACGGAACTCATGAGATCGTCCAAGGTCATGCCGCTTTGTTCAGCTCCGCCTGCCGCAATCACACGATCAATCGCCTGCTCTTTCGCCCGTTGGACGATTGAAGCCAGGATCGCACCGCTGATCAAATCACCTCGATAGAGGACCTTATTCTGTCCGCTTCTGAGCCTGATCGACAGAAGCCGATTCTCATCGATACGCGAGAAGATCGCGGAGAGCGCATGTTCGACAAGGTCGGCACAAGCTTTTTTCCGGTCTCCTCCATGCTGGTCGATCCATTGCCGGTCCAGCGGCAGATCGTCCGTGAGATACACACTCAGAATCGATGCCGCCGAATCACGATTCGGACGGCTCACTTTAATCTTGCGATCGATACGCCCTGGCCGCAGCACAGCCGGGTCGATCAGATCAGGCCGATTCGAAGCTAGAATAATCACCACATCCTGCAACGACTCGATCCCATCCATCTCGGAACAGAACATCGGCACCAAGGTGCTGGAGATATTAAATGAACGAGAAGCCCGTCTCGTCCCGAGAACCGATTCCGCCTCATCGATAAAAATAAACGGCAAGGCCCCCTCTTTCCGACGAGCGCGGGCCTGGGCGAACAGATCCCTGACCATCCGCTCCGATTCCCCCAGCCACATATTCAGAATCTCTGGCCCTTTGATGTGAAGGAAGGCCCCGCGAGTCACGGGAGTCTTGTCTCCCTTCGCGCCTGAGGCAGCCTGGTTCGACTCCCCCACCAACTTCGAAAGGCTGGCGGCTGCCGCTTGCCCGATCAACGTCTTTCCACAACCTGGAGGGCCATAGAGCAGGAAGCCCTTGGGCTGAGTGAACTTAAAGCGCTGAAATGTGTCCGCGTGGAGCAAGGGATACTGGATGGCTTTTTGAATGGCTGAAATCGCCTCTGTTTGCCCACCGATCTGCTCCCATGTGACCGTGGGAACCTCGTCGAGCAAGTGCGACTTAGCTTTCCTGTCTTCCAATTTCTCGATCGCCACATGGAGGCTGGGGTCGATTCGCACTTCATCGCCTGCCTTCAGGTCCACGCCGACGAGATCGCTCGATCGTTGGAGAATCAACACCTGCCGCCCCATCTCCTGCTCGAAGCGAAGCCGCCCATCCGCCAACGCTTCCGCCACTTTCAACACAGGCCCATTACGGTCGTAGCCCAAGACCTTGATCACCGCATACGCCTCATTCACGAGAATCTGGGCGCCGATCTTTAACTCGGCAGCCTGCACCCGTGGATCAACCGAGGCATAGTATTCGGCACCCCCCACCAGGATCCTTGCAAGGCCTTCACCCGGCACCTCAAGTAGCGTGCCGACTCGATTAGCCGGCGCCGTGAGCTTCGCGATGACATCGGCGACTTTCTTGAATTCAACTTCTCGCTGCTTCTGCGCGGCTTGCCCAAGGGTCACGACATGGCGCAGCTTGTAGAGAATCTTCTGGCGGGGATCACTGTCGGGGAAAGAAGCGAGACATTGCTCTATAAGCTCGAGCGGATCGGATTCCATGCGCATGGATTGATTCGGGGCATCCTCCGTCTTCCCGTTGGATGCTGGATCCTGTGGCTGCGCGGGTCGGCGATCACTCATCGGTAGTCCTCCATGCTGAACAGATGGATGATCCTACCATAGCGGCCCCATGGATTGCCGCTTATCGCAACTGTTCAATTGACAGCTTGAAGGGTGACGGGGACACGTTCGTGGCGGGTTCCTCGTAGGATTTCAACTGTGACCCGATCATTGACCTTATGCCGTTCCATCACATCCATTAGTTCATCCAGAGTTCCGACTGGTTTACCATTGATCGCGGTGATGATATCGCCCAACTCTACACGGCCGGTCACAGTTTCACGTGCGCCTTTCAGCCCGGCCTGCTCTGCCCCACTGCCACGCGACACCTTGCCGATAATCAGCCCCTTGACGCCCCAACGCTTGGCCATCGCATCGGGAACGAGTGAGACCCCGATCCCCGGCCGGATAAGCTTGCCGTGCTTGATGAGCTCAGGGACAATCCGGTTGACAGTATCGACCGGCACGGCAAAGCCGATCCCTGCAAAGGCCCCGCTTGGGCTGACAATCTGCGTATTCACACCGATCAACCGACCGGCGCTATCGAGCAACGGCCCACCGGAATTTCCCGGATTGATAGCCGCATCGGTTTGAATAACCCCTTCAATCGTCCGATCCGATAGAGATTTGATTGTCCGCCCCAAGGCACTCACCACACCGGTCGTCAGCGTATGGTCGAGGCCGAACGGATTCCCGATCGCCAAGACTTTCTGTCCGACGCGCAAGTCATTCGACGTCCCGACCGTGAGAGGCGAGAGCGTGTCTTCAGGCGCCCGAATCTGCAGCACCGCCACATCGTGATCAGGGTCGGCTCCGATGAGCGTGGCCTTATGCTCCGTTCGATCAGCCAGCGTGACTGTGATCGAGTTTGCCCCGTAGACGACATGAAAATTCGTGACGATGTGCCCCTGCTTGTTCCACACGAACCCCGATCCGGACCCTTGAGGGGCTTCAAAGAGATTGAATGACCAGGGGTCTCGTTGAATTGCCGTATTCGCGATGAAGACCACAGATTTCGTCGCCCGCTCGAACACAGCCATTGTGGCCCGCTCATCCGAACCCAACTCGGCTGGCGAAGGCGTGATCATACGAGGCTTTCCTTCAGGGCCGTCATAGGCCCCACCCAGCGGCTTCCCCCACTCCGCAGTCGACAAGGAAGACCAACAACCAATGAGAAAAAATCCCGCCGAAACGACCAACCACTTCATCGCAATCATTCACCCATGATTTGAATAATGATTTCCCTGGTCCGGGATCTGGTATCAAAATCGACAAGGACAACCTGTTGCCAAGCCCCCAGCAGCAGTATTCCGTCCAGGAAGGGAATGGTGACCGATGGCCCCTGCAGCTGACCTCGCAGGTGACTGTGGCCGTTATCCTCGCCGGCATTTCTCGTATTGTGCTGCCAGGCAGGATCAGCAGGCACGGCCTGATCCCAGAAGGCTTTGGTGTCGGCCCTGATGCCCGGTTCATCTTCGATGATCATCACCGAAGCCGTGGTGTGCTTTACGAATACCGTGACAATCCCAGCCAACAACCTGGTGCCAGCCAAGGCATCGGTGACAGACTTCGTGAGATTTTCGATCTGTGTATTCCCCTGCATGGAGAGCCGCAACGACACCGTTTTGACAGCCATACTTATGACTCCATTGCTCGGAGCGCTTGTCGCTCTCCCTGTGAAAAGGCACAGCCGCGAGCCTCCTCGAGAATCGCATCGAACTCGCCTTGTGCCGTCAATCGGCGCAACATCCCCATGACCACGTCACTCAACACCCCTTCCTGCTGTAGCTCTTCCAAGTAGGCAAAGGCATCGATCAACGTTTCTTTCTTCCGCACATAGTAGTCACGCCCACGACGCTGATTGCTGTAGGCTTCAAACTGTTCACAGGCGACAAGAATTTCTGCCAACTGCTTGACCCAGGGTGTGGCCGACGCCAGCTTCTCCGGATAGTAATAATAAAGCATGACGTGCTGCATCCATGGTGCCCAAGCCACTCCCATCTTCTTGATGGCTGGGCGAATCATCCGCAGCCGACGGGCAAGCCGTCGCGAATAACCCAACCGCATCTCGATCTGCTCTTTGGCCCAAGGAGTCATCGCAATGCCGTCAGCTTCTAATTCGTTGCGATATTGCCGGAGAAAGGCTTCGGTTTCGCGTCCATACATCGTCTCTGGATGTATGGCTCTCCATTCACGCGGTCTGGTCGGAATTCCGCGCTTCTTGGCCCAAGACCAAATTTTACCGAAGAGTCGGCGATCGAGCCCCGCACGGCCCAAATCATGCAACAAACAGGCGATCTGATACTGGTGGACCCGCTCAGCTCCATGGCCCAATGCCATGGCCATCGCTGCGCACATGCGCGCAGTCCGCACCGCATGAGGTCGATCATACCCGCGAATGACCCGGCCAGGGTGAGTCGGATGGGGGTAATCGTAAAGACGCATCAACCGTGGTAGAAGTCTACGGGAAACCAGAAGGGGAGCATGAGCGTGGGCAGTTCGTTTCATGAGTTGAGGTATCGCCGCGCATGGATTATTGGGACAGCCGCGAGAAGAATATCGTTCGACGAAACGAGGTGTCAAGGCAAGCCCGCGAACCAACCCTCGATGAATGTCCCGATCTCTGCTATGCTCGGACGGAGCACCCGGCGGAGATGTTTCCAGATCAATCAGGCTGAACGATGATCAGACTCTATCTATCTCAGATCGTCCTGAGCGTATTCCTCTGCACCTCTACCCTGCTGACCTCGATCACAGGATTCGCAGCACCATCGCTGGATCAACTCACCGACCTCACCGGTAATGCCTCAGCCGTGGTCACACTCAAAGGGCGCGATAACTTCACGAGCGAATACCGCTATGACGTCAGCGTGAGAAACCACTCCTCTGATCTGCTGATCGCCGACTCGCTGGTGATCGTCCTCGATAAAATTACCAACCTCGCCGGTCAAGACCGAGAAGGGTTAACAGGGGAATCCTTCCTCGGGCGGTTTGATATCTTGGGGCAAGATGGCGAAACCGACGATGGCAAACCATTTTTCCTCGTTCCACTTGGCCAGTCTAAAGACCTCGGCTCGCTTGCCGACAGCCTCCCTGTCACAGTGCGTCTCAGAAACAAGGACTATGTTTCAGTCTTTACACCTTTCTTCAAAGTGTTGGGACAAAAACGTCCGCCGCCTGAGCCGAAACAAACCCAAGCAGCATCCCGAGTTCAGCCAGGAACCACTCCAGCCACGCCAAGTCGAAATTCTGTCGATAAGCTGACTCAGTTGTTGATCAAGAAGGGCGTGATCACAGAAGAAGAGTGGCGCAAGGCCAATCAACCATGAGCGACCCCACGTGCAAGGCCTGCCGAGGTAGCTGGCCGAGAGAAAACCATTTCATCGCAGATCTAGGACTCTCCAACGCCTATTTACACGAGGATCAATTCTTTCCCGGCTGGACGGTTGTCGTGCTCAAACACCACGCAACAGAGCTATTTCATCTGGCTCCCACAGAACGGATTCAACTGATGGAAGAGGTCAACCTCGTGGCAAAAACTCTCTCACAGGTCTATGAGGCAAAGAAGATCAACTACGAACTCCTTGGCAACCAACTCCCTCATATACACTGGCATGTGATTCCCCGTCTGGCCAGCGACCCGGCTCCCCTCGAACCAGTGTGGCGGATGCAGCATGAGCCCCTGCTTTATTCTGGGCTCGATCTCCAGAGCAGAGTCGAGCGCCTGCAGCAAGCCATTCAGCACGCCCGCTGAATCATAAATCGCCGTCCTCCTCAACATGGCTCACCCAGCCCACCAACACCAATTCGGTGATACAATACAACGCATCTTCAACAACAGATCCGGAGGGTCGCAGGTTTCCAATGCGTCGCCGATTGGCTCTCATGACCCTCTTGTTCGCATCCTGTATCGCTTGTTCCCCCACCCATTCGTCGCTCACGCAAGCGCTTGAGCACGCGCCGCCCCCCGTGGTTGAGTTCCCTCCTCTGTCTTCCGAGCCCTTGCCTGCTTCAGAGATTTCGGAGGAACACAGGCTCCCGGAGCTCTTACCGCAAAAGCCAGAGGATGCCGTGACGGCGCTGAGTGTGTTGCGTGCTGAAGTCCGTCTATCACCTGACAGGGCCGACAGCCGGCTCAAGCTGGCTGAGGGGCTCTTTCGTATCGGCGATCTCGACGCGGCCATCGATGAATGCCGCGCGGCGATCGCGCTCGAGTCGAACAACGCCCAAGCCCATCTTCAACTCGGCGTCGCACTGATGGCCAAACAGGATGGGCGCGCGGCTTCTACGGCCCTGAAGGAATCAATCCTGCTAGACCCCACACTCACACAGGCACACTACAGTTTGGGCAGCGTCCAGTACTCGCTGGGCCAGCTCACCGCGGCGATCCAATCCTATCGCCGAGCGTTGGAACTGCATCCGCACTTTCCCGACGCCCGCTATCGCCTTGCACTGATCTTGAAGCTGACGAATCAACATCGAGAAGCCACACAATTGATGGAGGATGCCGCAATCGGCGGGATTCCCCAGGCGCAGTACTTCATGGGAAA
Organism: Nitrospira sp. CG24A; assembly: GCA_002869925.2. GTDB lineage: Bacteria > Nitrospirota > Nitrospiria > Nitrospirales > Nitrospiraceae > Palsa-1315. The sequence goes on along the minus strand of NEWT02000035.1, from coordinate 166,323 downwards.
CGCCTATCGTAACGGGCAGGGGGTTGAAAAGAATCTCGCACTGGCAATCCACTGGTGGACCAAAGCGGTCGAGCTCGGCCAGCAGCGCGCGGCAGAATCCCTTTCACAACTTCGCCGTCAAGCACTGTCGCCCGATCAATCCGATCGCCGAAAAAAGGATGCATACGAAGGCTTCAATCAGTATCGCGGTCAACTCTGGGCTGACTACCCGGATGCCGGCAGGAACGGCCACAGTGACTCCTTGGGCATCACCCTGCTCAAAGAGAGCCAATCACCCAATGGAGTCACGACTCTGCTTGCCGAAGCCTTTGCGCTGGGCGAGACTGCACACGAGGAACTGGCGCGCTTGTATGAAACCGGCCTCGATACCAGATTTACTCAGTTCGACGCACGCATTCTGACATGTTTTACGACCACCGCTGGTGATGGGTTCGTTCCGGCAAAGAAAGCGCTGGCACGCATCTATGGCAAAGGCCTCGGTGTCACACAAGATGTGCAGAAAGCCAAGGCAATGCTGAAGGAGCTGCCCAAGCAAGAATCGAAAGCGATCTTGGCAGACATTGCAGGACCGTAGAGAATACTCATGCTCGATACTTCACGCCTGTGGCGACAATTTCTCAGCTCTTCCTGGCTCCAGGCCGGGGCCATGGGGCTGATTGCGACCGTCATGGCGCTCGGACTATGGGCTGCAGCCTCATCGACATTTACGGCATTGGACTGGACCGCGTACGATTTCTGGCTGACCGATCGCGCACCTATCCCAGTCAGCCAATCTCTTCTCATTGTCACGCGGGATCCGGCCAGCGAAGAAACGCTCGGTGTAGGCCCATGGGACCGCGCCGTTCTCGCACGCCTGCTGACCAGTGCACATGAATCAGGCGCTCTCGTGATCGGCATCGATCATCGCCTCAACCATGCCAGTCCAGCGCAGCTCGGCGGGGCGGCGAGCGATGCCCTCCTGCTGGAAGCCATGAGCGCCGCCGGCCCCATCGTCGTCGTGCAGAGCCCTGAGGCAACGCTGGTCTCAAACGAAACGATCGCAGGTCATCTTGTGGTCACACCCCATCCCGATCGTATCACGCGAACAGTACCTGTGACGGTAACCGGCGACAAGCAATCCATCCCAGCATTCGGCATGGCACTGTTCGAGGCATTTCAACAACAGACTTCACCGACTACGCTGTCATTTTCACAAAGAAGCACAACGTCCCTCTTAATCAACTACGTCGGCAATGGAACGATCAATTCCCTTCCAACCGTTCCTTTGTCATCCGTCTGGAACGCCATCGAGCATCACGAGCGCGACCGGCTGACCGAGTGGTTCAAAGGGAAGATCGTCGTATTTCTCCCAAATCCTGTCACGGGAGGAAGCTGGCTCTTGCCCACAGGACAGACGATCACGAGCTCGGTTGCACATCTCCACGTCCTCAACATGCTGCTGACCGGCAATCACCTCTACCAACTCGGTGTTACCAGCCGTTCGTTATTGACGCTGCTCGTAGCCTGGTTGGTTGCCTGGACCCTGATTCGTTTCAGAGGGGCGATCAGCCTGCTTTTTGCCGGGAAAGCTATAGCCTCTTATGGAGTCGTCGTGATCCTCGCGCTCACAATGGGCCACTTGGTGCTTCCCCTCGCCATGCCCATGACGGCGGCTCTGGTGGTGCTCGTCGGCACCACCATTTGGAGCCACCTCACCGCTCATCAGCGGCTGATGCTCATCGAACAGGACATGCTCCACCTGCAGCAGGAAGCCATCGCCGTACGCGAAGCACTTGTGCTGCGGGAAACCCGAGCAGATACGTTGCAGGAAGACCTCGACGTCGCACGAGCCGCTATCACACAATCGACGGGTCAGCAGGAAGAACTCTCCAGATCCGCAGACGTCCTTCGCTCCCAACTCGCCGATGCCCGAACACAGGAAGATGACGCGCGCAAGAAGCTGAAAGGACTCGAACAGCAATTGCATAATCTGCGTGCTGCCACAAACGAGTCCACGGCAATAGACGACACAGAACTCGCTCGCCTGCGAGATGAATGTCGGCAGCTCTGCATCGTCACGCAAGACCCCGGCCTCTTGCGCCTGTACCGGGATCTCAAGAAAGGGGCCAAGTCGCCTCTGACGGTCCTTGTGCTCGGCGAACCGGGGACCGGGAAAGAACTCTTTGCCCGGGCGGTTCACCGGCTCAGTCCACGCGCCGGCAAAACCTTCATCGCCGTCAACATGGCGGCAATTTCTCCAGAGTTGTTTGAAAGCGAACTCTTCGGGCACACGAGAGGCAGTTTCACCGGGGCGACGGCAGACCGGCGCGGCTACTTCGAACTGGCCAACCATGGAACTATTTTTCTAGACGAGATCGGCGATCTGCGATTGGATCACCAGAGCAAGCTACTGCGGATTTTACAGGAGAAGTCTTTCTATCGCGTCGGCGCCACGGCCTCCACCACGGTGGATGTGCGGATTGTAGCCGCCACGAATCGAGATCTGCAGCGCGGAGTGTCTGAAGGCTGGTTCCGTGAGGATCTCTACTTTCGCCTGACCGGTCTGGTGTTCCGGCTCCCACCGTTGCGAGAACACACAGGCGACGTACCCATCCTCGCAGATACGTTTCTCCACGACATCGCCGCTCAGATGAGTAAGCCGATGCCACAGCTCTCGAACGAGGCGCTTCGCGCACTGGTCGAACATGAATGGAAAGGAAACGTGCGGGAGTTCCGGCATTGCCTGGAACAGGCGGTCGCACTCAATGACGGCCCCCTGCTCAGCATAGAATCATTACGACTCGACAGCGCCCTTCAGCCGGCAGGTCGAACCAAGGCATCACAGATTCTGCCGGATCCGGCCAGCGATGCCGCGGTATTGCATTGTCTCCGTGAACACAGCTTCGACATGCAGGCGACAGCAAAAACATTAGGGTGGGACCGTAGTACCGTGACACAACGATTGAAGGGCCTCTGCTTCCAAGCGCTGGTCGAGGCAGCCGGCGATCAGGCCGATGCCACACTCGCCATCGCAGGCGATCCTAGCCATCTGAGAACCGTTGAACTGAAGCTCATGGACTACCACAATCATCTCATATCCGTGATCGAACCCTTCGCCACAGCGGGCGAAGCCCTCCTCGATTGTAAGCGGCGCTTCAAAAATCTCCCCGACCGGCATTTCACTTCAGTCGAGACACTGGTGCGGCAGCATTTTCATCAGAAAAAAGAATCTAAGTTTCAATCAAGGATCGACACATAATCATCGAATCCTGATACGTCCCATCGTTCTTTCGTACCGCACCGGGAATCATACCCAGTTCTATAAAGCCCAGTTTGTTCCAGAAACGGTGCACAACTACATTTTCAGAAACACTTGCCCTCAATATTCAAGAGAGTTCGTGACGAAACCAGCCGGAACGCCACGCAAGATGGGCGCGTGAAGCCGCGAAGGAGGGACGCATACTCAAAACTGTATGTTGACCGACTGAGCGTCGAGCCCGCCCGCCGTCAGGTGCGTCGTCACCGCGCTTGCGAGGTCGAGCGCCCTTTGTATGATCCTGGCGCGAAGAAAGAATACCGCAATGAGTTCTGATCTTCGCATTGGCGGTTGCAGTAGAAATCTTCGTGAATATTGTGGGCTCGATTAAAGATCACACTGCGGTAAGCCAGCATCGTCGTGCCCAACCGCCGGCCCAATTCTTTATTGCGCCAATCAGGCGCCACGATGAAGTCGGCATTCGCCACATGGCTTGCCCTTCCCGGCCAGTTCGGCTTGAGATAAAATGCCCCAACCATATCCGTAGCGCGAGCACAGTCCGGCACATAGGCCACCACAGTGCTCTTGCCGCAAAACCAATAATCCATGAAGTCATCGTGGTCCGGGAACCGGTCATGAGGGTATGATGTCCCCTCATCGACAATAATTTGATAGAGCCGCCGCAACGACTCCACATCTCGCTCATCAGCCAGCACAATCTAAACCACCATGCCGTCATTCCGAGTCATATCAACAGACTCACTGATTAAGTTTTCGCTCGTCAAAATCAACGTCATGTCTGGCACTGACTTTTTCTCCTGTGACGAGCTGGATTGCTTGCTCAGGCGTGACTCTAAGCACATGGAGTATAAGGGGAAAGTAATCTCTTGCCCTTTACTGGATAAAATTGAAATATTTGATAAGGTTCTCATATGGAACACTTCATGCTTTACGAATTAGCCATGTTATGGATTGTCGGCAGCATTACCGTGGTTGCAACCAGCATGGTGTTTGGTGGGTTATTGTGCGTGTGGTGTGCCTTTATCGGTCGCAGGCGCGCCGCCCGAATGGTCTCTAGCTGCACGCGCCAACTCAGTCACCCGTGAAATCGCTCCGGCAAAGCTTGCCTGTTGTTGGCTCCCTCCAAATCGCACATACAATCAGGGCTGATTAAGTCCATCAATCGAGCAGTGCGATCAATTTGGGCCATCCCCATCACACGCTTCAGCCAACACCAACTGAATCCGTGAACCGTCCTACCTGTCGCGTCGACAGGACATAGCAGTCTCATGGACTAAACCTTCGTTCGCAAAAGTCAATCGTCACGCCGACCCTGACCTTTGAACCCTGATCTTTGGGGGCTCCGCTGCGCTAGCCCGCATTATTCATGACAGTTCGTCACCCTTCGACTTGCTCAGGGTCCCGAGCCCAGTCGAGTGACGAAATCGCTGAGCCGCGTCGCGAGACCGGCGTGCGGAGCCCGGAGGACCCGAGGCGTACTCGTGCAGTACGGTGAGGGTCCGAGGGGCAAGCCAGTTGGCTGAAGGCTCGTCGCAGCAGCGGATCGGCGATTGCAGTAGAAGTGCTCATGAATAATGCGGGTTAGGCTTGGGAGCATCGCAACCGGGTGTGATGTCGTGAATCAGTATGAATTGGGGATAGAGCAAGGAGCCTGTCCGGCATTGCCTTCGTGACGAGGTGAAGGAGGCGCGGCCAGCTGCGAGGCCGCAGGCCTGGAAAAACCGGAAGTGTATTCGCTGGAATACATTGAGGGCTTTTTCTGGCCGAGAACGACGCAGACGGTTTCGGATCGTTCACCGCAGTAGAACGGTCAATGTCGGACAGACCCCTAGAGAAACCGGACGCCCTTGACCGCGGCTGTCACCACGAACGTTCGCGTATTGTTGGTTTTGTCGTCTGCGGGAAAGAGAAAGAATCCAGGACGTTGGGTATCATATCCCGTAGTCGTACCGACCAATACTTCCCCGTCTTTGAACGTCACTTCGATTTTCTTCCCGGAGAGGGCCTTCCCGGCCACAAACGTCTTCCGCTCCTCGTAAGAATTATCTCCTGAGAAATTTCGGACGAAAAAAATAGCTTTCAAGTCACGAAGCAACACTTGTTGCCCGGTACCTGCCCCAGCAGCTTCATTGGGCCTGACATGAAAATGAGGAGACGCAGGAGAAAAATCCTGCGAGTATCCCTTCAGCGTCTTGCCACTCGCATAGCGTACGACGATCTTGGCCGGACCGATCATGTTTCCTCCACTCACTCATTCCAAGGAGTACACCGCGTAGTATGGCTGCAGGATTACGTTCTTCAAAGAATTTTGTCTTTTCCTGACAGGAAGAATTGTGAGGAAAGAAACGGGCCAGCGAATCAAGCTGAATACCCCCTGGCGACCTTGAAACAAAGGGGTCTGACAACTTATTCTTGTCCACGTTCAACAGCAAGTTGAGTCAGCGGACGCAGGATCAAACGCATCATCGCGAACGTCCAAGATGAGTTCATAGGGAGCCATGGGCGAGAAATTTGAGCGCAACGCAATACACTTCCCGATCACATTGGCTTGCGCGCTCCGCTCAATAAACGTCGCGAGGCGCAGAAGCTCTGCCAGCGGACCGCCGATCCACTGCTCAGTGATTTCTGTTTGATGCGAGGTTCCAACTTCGAGATTCATGGCCGGACCGAACTGGGTGTATTCCGACAGCCGATCGTGCGCCGGATTGGACGCGTAGGAACGTATCTCGGCTGCAAACTTCCGCAAACCCTTGACCGACCCGACAATGCGCCACTCTTTTACAGCATCGTTTCGACCACAGAAAAACCCCAACTCGCGCCAAGCCCGGCGTGTGGCTTCATTGGTAGCTTCGTTCGGCATTGCGTTACACCCCTAACAGGATGCTGAAAAAGTCCGCCAGCTTCGTTCTCGGTTCATCAAAATCCTCAACGTACCCCTGAGGGTACGCCTCCGGTTTCGATTCGCCTGCGGCCTTGCTGGACGGCCTTTTTGAGCATCCTACGGGAGCACTCTCTTCTTGTTCAAGACATGCAGGCCAATGATATCTTGACATCACGACAAAGTTCCCCCTGCATAGCAGGCACCTTGTTCCTTCAACAGTGAACCCCTACTCGGGTGCTCTCGTGGTGACAGAAAGAATCACGCCCGACACCCTTTCCCCTGACCTGCAGCCTCGAGCTAGGTTTCAAGCAATGATCGAAACATGATGATCGAATCCTGATACGTCCCGTCGTTCTTCCGCACCGCGCCGGGGATCACACCCAGTTCTTTGAAGCCAAGTTTATCCCAGAGATGGCGCGCGGCCACATTTTCAGAAAACACCAGATTGAAGATCACACTACGATACCCGAGTTGCTTGGCGTAGGTCAGCATGGTGGCGCCCAACAGCCAACCCAAGCCCTTGTTGCGCCAGTCGGGTGAGACGATGAAGCCGGCGTTCGCCACTTGCCTTGCCCTCCCAGGCCAGTTCGGTTTGAGGTAGAACGCCCCGACCATGCCAGTCGCATGAGCACGATCCTGCACATAAGCCGCCACCGTGCTCTTGCCGCGAAACCAATAGTCCATGAAGGCATCCTGCTCCGGAAAATGGTCATGCGGGTACGACGTCCCCTCTTCGACGATCACCCGGTAGAGGCTCCGCAGAGATTCAATATCCTGATTGTCGGCCAGCACCAATTGAACCGGCGAGCCGTCTTTGAGTTTCGCGTCGATGGGAAAGGTGAGACTCATTGGCTAAGCCTTCGCCTGCATAAGTCAATAGTCATGCCTGACCCTGACTTTCCCCGTTCTTTTCTTGTCCCCCACAGACCTCTTTGATTCAAACGGAACATCATTTGTTAGCTAGAGAGCTGCGGGGAGCAGCTCCCTCAGATATCCTCAGAACCATCAGCTCAGGACTGTGGCGACAAATCCCTCACAAGCATTCTGCTGACAATTCCTGCCACCTTTGACCAGACCCCTCGAAGAACCTCAGGCTGTTCGATGAAGTCACTGAACGCATGCACTTCATCGTTTGCTTTGTTGTGCGGGGTCACGTAATCGGTGCATTGCCAAATGACCGTACCGTCCGGCTTACGGAGACTGGCGCTCACATTGAGGAGTGGATACAAACCGCTGAAACCAGTGCTCTGGCCCAGCCCGTACATATTT
>NEWT02000035.1:147784-158817 GCA_002869925.2 Nitrospira sp. CG24A | reverse complement strand
GGCGCAGGTGCGGGCCGCCCTCTATATGGCGGCCATCGTGGCCGCGCGATTCAATCCCGTCATTCGCGCATTCTATCAACGCTTGTGTGCTGCGGGTAAGGCCAAGAAGGTGGCGCTCGTGGCCTGCATGCGGAAATTGCTGACGATCGTCAATGCGATGCTCAAACATCGAACGCCGTGGCGCCAGGGGATGGACTCGGCTCAGGCAGGGGTATAGGAGAGCCTGGATCAGACTGTGATCGCGGCTCCTAGGCCAATTGTGTGCGATAGTTTTTCGAGGATGCATCGAAAATGCGCAATTCCGCTCTTGACTGGAAAGACAGTTGCTGCCCCTTTTCCTGTCTTGCGTTCATTCTTCAAAACTTGCCTCACCATGCGCTTTGCGATACAGTGAGTGCATGCCTCACGTCTTGCATCCACATGTCACCAGCAACCCCGCCATTTGCGGTGGCTCGATGTGTATCGCCGGCACAAGGATTGCTGTTCGAACGATTGCCATTGCGGCGCTTCGATATGGGCAGACACCGGAAGAAATCCTTGCGCATTATCCTCACCTCACGCTGGCCTCGATTCATGATGCCTTATCCTGCTACTACGACAACCGCGAGGAAATCGACAAAGAGATCGCGGAGTTTGAAACCCTCGATCCGGGGTTGCACAACAACTAATCAACATCTCACGCCTGCCACTCTGTGAAACTCTATGTGGATGAATCCGTATCGGTCGCCCTGGCAACAATTCTGGCCCAGCATGGCATCGACTGCCTGACAGCGCGAGACGCAGGCCATCTTGGCCAGTCCGATGAGTTTCAACTGCGTTGGGCTACTGAGACCGAGCGAACCATCTTCACCCATGACACACGCGACTTCATTCATCTGGCGAACGAATGGCACGCTGCGGGCCGTCATCACAGTGGTATCCTCTTGTGTCATTTCATGCCCCTGCGCCAATTAGCCCGGCGTTTTCAAATTTTTCTACTCCAACCGCCCCCTACCAATCTGGCGGACCAGATCCTATGGCTTCCTCCAGCCTAATCTTGCTCCGTGAGCACTGGAACTCAGATACACCTTGTGCGCCCTGGGCTGCCCTGCCAAATTTAAGTAGCCCCCCCTTTTCTTTCTCTGCCCTGCCAGATTTAAGCAGCCTGTCGCCTTTTCTTTCCTGGGTAACTCCTTGCCGCGTAGCACTGCCAAGAAATAGTTGCGCCAATTCCTACTTCATGGCGAGAACAAGTTCCACCAGCTCGTCAGCTGTTGGGTGATTGGATTCGACATAAGTTTTAAGCAGCGAACGATCAATGAGCCGCAACAGGCTTTGAGCAAGGTTCGCGACATTTGCACCGCTGTCGCCGGGTTTTATAGTCGCCACAATGCACTTCATGTCGGGCTCCTTTTATTCATGGTGCATGTTAAGTCGATGCTGTCTGGTAAGTTTTGGGCTGTGGTGCCCTTGGAATTAGGGCGTGTTACCACTAATGGCCATTTTTATGAGATACTGCGTCCATGGAAATCACCGACGCACAGTTTTTACTCTGTTGCATTCCATCCGGTTGTTCGCCTAGGCTAAACCACGTCAACTTCCATCCCATCATTGCGCAAGAGGTCAGTCCTTGTGATGATCATCCCACCACACATTGTTTTCGCGCGAAACATCCTGTCTGATGATACCCGCTATTTGAGTGGGAAGAGGAGGGTATGATGGCTGATCTGATTCGAACTGCTCAGTATTTCAAGGTGCAGATTGCGGATAAACCCGGGACATTAGCCGGCATCCTTGCTCCACTGCGAGAGGCCGGAGGGAATTTGCTGGCTGTGCATGCGTTTCCTCGGAGTCGCCGGACACAGGTGGATGTGGTGCCGGAAGATCCCGCCGCGTTCAAGAGCATCGCGAAGATGCACAAGTTGAAAATACAGGGACCGAAAATGTGCTTGCTGGTGGACGGGGATGATCGCCCGGGAGCACTGGCGGATCTGACCGATCGACTCCGCTTAGCTAAGATCAACCTGACTGCGATGACCGGCCTCTGTGCCGGCCAGGGACGATTCGGCGCCATTCTCTGGGTCAACCCGGGGGATGTGAAAAAGGCAGCCAAAGTCTTCGGCGTCGGACTGAGTTAGCCGCGCACGTCCGAAGGAATAAAAAGCTGTCAGGGGTCATTTCGGTCTGACTCGCCGCTGAGTTGGTGTCCTGTTCTGAGCTATTTGAGGAACTGCCATCAGTTTCTATGAATGCCTGATGACAAATCAATGGGGTGGGGAGTCGTTGTTGACTGCCTCGCCCGCGCGCATCCTCTCTTCTTTGCCCGGCCTTCTCTCCTGGTCTGTTGAGCTTTGCTCTCTGAAGGGGTATCGTTTCGGTAAGGATTTGCGGATCGCCCATGCCTGAGAAATTGGACACAGCTATTCGAGACCGGCTGGCTCGGCAACGGACTGAGTTGGCGAACGAGCGTACGCTGTTGTCGTACATCAGGACCGCGATGGGATTTTTTATAGTTGGTGTTCCGGCTGTGTGGTGGCTGGAGCTGCCCGGCGTTCAAGCACTGGGTGTGGTGTCGTTGGTGGTGGGTGTCGCCTTCCTGGGGGTTGGGGTTTGGCGATTCTTCACCATCAAAGCGTGGATCGATCAACAACCGGACTAGTTGTGCGGATCCTCACCTCGTCCGCGCGGAATCTAATAAATGGGTCGCCCCGGGCTAGCCCATTCTGAGTTTCAGCAGTGCAGGCGTAATGTGCCGGCAGCAATACGATTGTCCGGTAGATGGGACTGACTTTGTGTGGAGGAGCGATAGGCAAGATAAGGTCCGAAAGGGCCGTTCCGGGAGGCGTTGGATCGGAATGGCGAGGGTCGTACGGTTACTCTAGCAGATTACGGGAAAGCTTAGTCTCTGTTCAACATTCACTGTGACCTTGCGAATAGTGATGTCGTAAGAACTGTTTGCAGGATGCTCAAAAAGGCCGTCCAGCGCGGCCGCAGCGAGTGAAGACCGGAGCAACTGTCTTGATTGTCAAGCCTGCTGGGCATCGGCTCGCCACGGCGTTCGATGTTTGACCATCGCATTCAAGATGATGAGCAGCTTGTGCATGCAGGCCACCAACGCCACCTTTTTGGCCTTCCCTCTCGCGAGGAACTGGTGATAGGCAGCCTTGATGACGGGGTTCCATTTGGTCGCCGCGAGCGTCGCCATATACAGGGCCGTTCGGACCACCGCTCGGCCGCCCCAGATGGTGCGCTTGCCGTGCAGCGTACCACTGTCGCGATTGTGGGGCGCCACCCCAACCAGGGCCGCGAGTTGCTTGGACGACAAGGTCCCCAGTTCCGGCAACTCGGCCAGCATCGTGCGGCTGAGGCCCGGTCCCACGCCCGGCATGCTCTGCAACAGGTCGTCCTGTTCTCGCCACACGGGACTGTGGCGAATCGCGGTATCGAGATCGGCCTCCACCCGACGGAGCTCACTGGTCAGCCACTCGATGTGCGCCGTGATCCGCTTGCGGAGAGACGGGCGAGCCTGGCTCAGGCGGTTCTTCTCGGCCGTGAGCATCTCGATCAGTTGCCGCCGTCGCGTCAACACGGCGCTCAGGGCTTGCGTGGCCTCATCCGGCAGGGGGCGCGGTACGGGACGCAGCACTTCCCCGAACTGGGCCAAGATCTGCGCATCGAGCGTATCCGTCTTGGCCAGTCGCCCCGTGGCACGGGCAAAGTCCCGGACTTGGCGGGGATTGACGACATGCACCGGCAAGCCGGCGGCCGCCAAGGCACTGACAACGGCGCTTTCCAGATCACCTGTCGCTTCCAGGACTACCGCCGCTGGCTGCCACGCTTGGAGGCGCGTGACCAAGCCGGCAATCCCGGCCTCGTCATGGCACACCGTCACCGTGTCCCCGCTGGGTCGCATCGCCACATCGAGTCGTGCCTTCGAGACATCCACACCGACAAAGATCTGCGTCTCCCTCATGCCGTGCTCCTTTCCCATGGTGGCCCCCCGTTTTGCTCGGCCTTGCGGATGCGGGCTCGAAGCCCTGGCAACTGTTCGAGCTCCATGGAGGTGGACGTGACGACCCGGCTCCGGTACGGTCTGCAACGACCTGAGGCGTAACGGCCTATCACGTCCAGGTTGATTGAGTGAACGGTCATGTAGCTGATCGAGTCTCCAAGATACAAGGCGTACCCTCTGGGGTACGTTGAGGATCTGAACGATGCGAGAACGATGCTGGCGGACTTTTTCAGCATCCTGCTTGAGGTTCCGCGCCGCCTTCCCACAACTTGACGGTTCGATCCCACGAGGCGCTGGCGAGTTTCATTCCGTCCGGTGAGAGGGTGATGCTGCGAACGGCTGCGGTGTGGGCTTTGATCGTTCTGAAGCAACGACCGTTCGAGAGGTCCCAAAATTTGATCGTCGCGTCGTCGCCGGCACTGATGAGCACCTTGCTGTCCGCTGTGACGGCGAGGGCACGCACCCATCCCGTATGGCCTTTCAGTGTTCGTTGTTCCGTCATGTGGGGCATGTCGAACAGCTTAATTGTTTCGTCACGGCTTCCGGTGATTAATAGTTTGGCATCGGGAGTAAAGGCCATGGCGCCGATCCAATAGCTCATCGGCTTTTGAAATCCACCGTCGTCTTCAATAAAGTATCCACGTGTTTCACTGGTATCGTCTTCGGTCTCCTTCCAGTGGCCGTTGTGCAGAATTTTTTCTTCGCCACTGGGTAAGACTTCCCACAGTTTGATCTTCCCGATATCCATTCCACTGGCAAGGTGGGTTCCATCCGGCGAAAAGGCGACGCAGACAGACCAGTTATGGTCATATTGGTCTTTGCCGAGGAGGGTCATGAGCTCGGTGCCGGTGGTGACTTCCCAGATCTTGATATCTTTATTGTGGCTGCCGCGCGCCAGCATAAGGCCGTCTGGCGAGAGCGAGAGGCTGACAACATTGTGATCGTAGCGTGTAAAGAGCAGTTTCTTTGATTCGCCGGTGGTTGGGTTCCATAGGCGGATGGTCCGGTCCTCGCTGGCCGTGGCCAGTGTTTGGCCGTCCGGCGTGAAGACCACGGATCGGATATCCGCCGTATGTCCTTTGAGTGAGCGTAAGAGGCGTCCGGTTTCAATGTCCCACAGGCGAACGAGTCGATCGGCTCCTCCACTCGCGAGGGTCAATCCGTCCGGTGCGAAAGCCACCGACCACACTCCATGTGAATGGCCTCGAAACGTCGTCAACTCCCGTGCCCCTGTTTTCCAATATTCGAGGGAGTCGATCGGCGTAGTGCCCGTTTCTGATGGGATTGGCGTGAGCGGTGCGAGAGTGGGGTCAAGTTGGGACGTTGTCTGATCGGCCATGTCTATCCTTAACAGCTAGAACAAAATGGAGTGGCGTGCAGCAACCGGTTTGATTGCAAACCGTCGATTCGCGCCAGTATAATTCGCGTGGACGTGTCGTGATCGTAAGAGAAGCTTTGTTATCAAGTCAAGTTGGCGATGAGAGCCAACTTGGCCCCCCTCCGTGGCTCTGTCGAGCGGACGGAGTCGGAGCGGGCAATCGAGGATTCGTATGGAACTTCGTTTTCAACCAGCACTGTTACAAGAAGTCATCGATTCGTTCGTGGAAAAGACGGAACGGGAAGGCGACCCCACCTATTATAAAGAGTTTCACGAACTGGCCGATCCGATCTATGAGAAGTTTACGCTTGACGATCGCGAGAGCGAGTTCAAGAAACTGTACCAGTACATGTTCGGGACCTGGGGGTTTTCGGATATTATCCGCGATGCTTTTAACGAATGATCATGAGCGACCCCGGCAGCTATGGCATCAGGCGGATTATGCGTCCGTCGGCAGAGGACCTGAGCCTGGGGTTCTTCTATGAAGTGTCGGAAGGCATGACGCCGGACGAAGCGGAGCGGCTGTATCAGCATGTTTATGAGAAGGTCAGCGAAGTCGTGTGCGAGTTGCCGTTCAACTACTCGATGGCCGATGGATTGTTATATATTGCACGGGCTAAGGCCCAGGAAGTGCGCGAGCCGCAGCCGACAGGGTCATCATGAGTGTCCCCAGTGTGACAATGACTTTATGCCTGTCAGGTCGGTATAGTTTTCATGTCCCTCAATGGTGCACGACGTGATTGCCTCGAACCCCACGGTCGATCGGATTACAGGGAAGCTCAGCGATCAATCTCTGCTGTTCCGATACACGATCAAACTCGTTTTGATCGTGTCCTTTTCTGAATTGATTCTCTATCGGCTGGTGTCACGGCTGGGGATGCATCTCAGCAAGCTGGCCCAGGAGCATGAATGGATCATCCCGACCTTCACCGCCCTGACGCAGATTGGGCAGTGGTTGCTCAATGTTGTGGCGATTCTGCTATTTCTTGCCCTGAGTGTGGCGGCCGTCAATCGAGTATCCACTCGCGGGTTTACGGGATCGAATCGGATCGTGATTCCCTGTGTCGCGCTTCTTCTGCTCCTCACGGTGGGATTTTTGTTAGTTCCACCCGCCTTTTTGGGGTCGGCGATTTATAACATCGTGGCGCTGGTCGTGTTGATCTGTCTGATGGTGGAGTATCTCTCGACCCATACCGAATGGTCGCATCGTGCCATGGGGATCACCTATCTTCTCGGGGTCGGGGGCTGGTTGTATTATCAGATCATGTCCACCATCTATAGTTTTATCGGAACCGTACAGGCCCCACCGTTGGTGTATGAGGCGCACCGTGGGGGTGAGGGGCTCCTGGTCTTGTCCAGCATCCTGGTAATGTGGGCCTATGGGCAGGGCGTCTCGTTTCGGACGCGCAATCAACGGCAGCGCCGTCGCGCCATCTGGTTTTGGGCGACCTCCATATCCGTATTTACGGCGATGTTGTTTTTAGACTATATACTCCATCGGTATGATGCCGGGATGGCCAGTAACATTCGTAAGGCGGCGGACGGCATTGGGTGGATTTTTCAGTTCGGCATGGGCTACACATTTTTTCTCCCGTTTGCATTCTACCTGACAGGTCTGCTGTGTTGGTCCTACACGGTTATTAAATTACTCAACATGGGGCGTCTGGCAGGGTATGGTCTTGGATTGATGTTTATTGCGGGATATGCGCTCCTGTATTCCAATCTGACGCTCATGGTGGTGCTCGGCGCAATGCTCTTAAGCATGGACCGGCAGCGTCGCGATGCCACGGAATCGGCGCCGGCAACGAACGCCCCCATGGTGAGTAGGCCGGATTCGTTGGTGGGTGGACATATCTAGGAGATTGTGGAGTGATTCAGGTGGCGAGAGTGAAGGTTTTCAGGCTGAATCGTTCGGATCTCCGGCCTTAAGCCTGAATACCTGAAAAGTATTAGCCTTTTATAACAGGGAATCGTATGAACGAACCAACCGCTGCCGTTCCTGAACAAAGCCAGACTATCATCGATCCAGGCGATCAGCCGCTGAGCCCCGACGAGGAAATCACCGAGATTGAAAAACTCTTGGCGGTCGAGCCAGACGATTTCCAGGCCCGCTGCCGATTGGGCGAGCTGTATTTCAGCAAAGGCCGGATGGATGACGCGCTCGTCGAGGTCAAGAAGTCGATCGAAATGGCGGAAGGGCTCCGCGCAGAGATGAATCGTTCGCTTGCGATGTACTATTCGAATTTGGGCACGATCTACGCCACGAAGGCCATGACGGATGAAGCAGAAACCGAATTTAAGCATGCGCTCGACGTCTTTCCCCACGATGTCCTGGCGCTCTTCAACCTTGGGCGGGTCTATGCCGACAAGAAGAAATTCATGGAAGCCAAGGGGTATTACGAGCGCCTTGTGGAGATTACGCCGGACGACCCTATGGCCTGGTACAATCTCGCGGGGGTCTATGTCGAGCTCGATAATCCTCAGGTCTCGGACTACAATACGATCGACATGGCTATCCAATGTTATGTTCGTACGCTTGAATTGGACCCGAAGCATCTGGAAGGCAGTTTCAAACTGATGGAGTTGGCGTTGAATCATAAGAAAACAGATCTCGCCATCAAAGTCATGGAAGAAGCTGTCGAGCAAAATCCCGAAGAACCACTGGCCTACTACAACCTGATCAGCGTCTACGACAAGGCGAAAATGTTCGAACAGGCTGAGCAGGCACGGAAGCGATTGAAAGAACGATTTTCCAAACGGGCAAAAGAGAGCAGCGCATCCTGATTGCCTCATTTATAAGGAGGAACACACCATGTTTGGGAGTCTTGGCTTTACAGAGTTGATCTTGATCCTTTTCATCGTATTGGTCATCTTCGGTGCAGGGAAATTGCCGCAGTTGGGAGAGGGGATCGGTAAGGCGATCAAGGGCTTCAAGAAGTCCGTACATGAGGCGGACGCAATTGAAGCCGAAGCCCAAGCGGCCCAGCAGAACATGGCCACCGCTCCGCAGCCAGCGGTTCCGGAACCCCTGCTGCAAGCACCGGCTTCCGTGGAGCAGTCGGCCGCGCCGGTCCATTCAGCATCACGCGGCTAATCAGCCGGGATAGGGTTACAGGTATATGGAAACTGAGCTTCAGCTTGCGATCGGCTATATCGAAACCTTCGCAGGCAACGGCAAGGCTAGGAGTACCGGCGATGGAAAACGGGCGGTCAAGTCTGGTATTCCACTGCCCCATCACGCCGCGCTCGACAAGGACGAAGCGTGGTTCTACTTTGCCGAGTCCGGGTCCGATCGTATCCGGCGGGTCAGCCTCAGGGAAGGCACACTTCATAACTTTGCCGGCATCGGCGAAACCTGCTATAGCGGCGACGAAGGCCTCTGTGGAGAGGCCGGGCTCTATTTGCCGCTCGACGTCGCGTTCGATTCCCACAACGACCTCTATATCTGCGATTCAGGCAGTAACCGCATCAGAAAAATAGACCATGAGACCGGCATCATCACGACAATTATCGGGACCGGACAACATGGGTTCAATGGAGATGGCCCCGCTCTGGAGGTCAATCTGACCTGGCCTGCAGCGATCGCGTTCGATCCTGACAACGTGATGTATATCGCCGATACCCAAGCACATCGAATCCGTCGCTACGATCCAATGACAGGCATGGTGACGACTGTCGCCGGGACTTGGACGGCAGAGGACGAGGCTCGTGAGCAACCACTCGTGGCACGGAATCTGGTGGTGCTCTCCGGCGATGCCATCGGTATCGATTTCAGCGATGATCACGGCTGGCTCATGCCGGTCTGTTCGGATGGACTGGATATGTCCATGTATCTCGATGATGGAAAGCCGGCACTCGAAGCCCGGCTCTATGATGCCGTCGGGCTTACGGTGAATGGGAAAGGCGATATTATTTTCGTCGATAAGGGTAGCAACCGTGTCCGCAGCATCGATCATCGCAGTGGTATCATCTCGACAGTAGCCGGGGTGTGCCGGTACGGCTACGATGGTGACGACAAGCCAGCAGTCAGAGCGATGCTTCATGCGCCGGAAGCTGTGGTGGCTGATCAGCAGGACAATCTCTATATCTCCGACACGATGAATCATCGCGTACGTAAGGTCGAGGCTGCCACCGGCCTGATCACGACGGTGGCAGGCAACGGAGACAGTGGGTACGAAGATAAGAATATGGGGGGGTGCGGCGCCGCACGCTTCGTCGCGAAAGAGTCGGCAGGGACCGTGAAACATGGAGACGGACTTCTCGGGATCGAGGCCGTCGTCAATTCTCCGGTTGGACTCTCACTGGACTCCCAGGGGTATCTCTACATCTGCGAGCGGGGCGAAAACAAAATTCGCCGCGTGAAACTCTGGTAGCGATTCGCGTGCCGTCGGATTGAGCCGCTTGGGCTATGTGAGTGTCTGCGCCATCGCGATGGGCTCACGCCGGTCACCTGAGGGCGTTGCATAGTGCGTACGACGACAAAGATGTCTTCCCGCCCAGTCCTGCTCCTACTCTTTTTCATTCTGGTAATAGCCGGGTTTTTAGTAGGCGTCGGTGTGCCCCTTGTGAGTTCCGAGGGGATGATTATTCGCGCGCGTCTTGTCGAGGGGGATTTGCCGGCGGAGCCGGATGATGTCGCTTGGGCCAAGGTTTCGCCGATGACGCTTCCATTGAGCGGTCAGGTGATTACGAGACCTGTTTGGCCAGAGCCGAGCGCGCGAGCCTTGACAGTGCGGTCGCTCCATAACGGAACCGAGATCGCGTTTTTGCTTGAATGGCAGGACAACACCAAGAATGACCGCCTGACGCCGGGAACTTTTCGCGATGGCGTCGCGATCGGACTGCCGCTCGGCGATGCCCCTTCGTTCTTCTGTATGGGTCAGCTCGATCACTACATTAATATCTGGCATTGGAAGGCCGATTGGCAGAGCGATATCGACCGCCGGGCTGCGAAGGCCTCCGAGAAGGCTCGCGATGGTGTGCGAACGTTCGAAGTCATTCCACGACGAGTCTCGTCTGTCGAGGATCTCATCGGCGGAGGATTTAGTACCCTGACGACCAAAGAGAAGCAGGGCCGAGTTCAGGGGAAGGCTGTATGGAAAGATGGCGTGTGGCATGTTGTCATGCGCAGGCCGCTGGTGAGTGAAGAGCAGGAGAACGAAGCCAAGCTGATTCCAGGTCGGGTGCAAACCGTGTCGTTTGCTGTCTGGAACGGTGAGAATAAAGAACGGAATGGGCAGAAATCTGTCGCGCCATGGTTTCAGCTCATGATCGACCCAGTAGCAAAGCTGTAACAGAATGCTGAAAATGTCCGCCAGCGTCGTTCTCGCATCGTTCAGACCCTCAACGTACCCTTGGGGTACGCCTCGGGCCTTCACTCGCTGCGGCCTTGCTGGACGGCCACTTTGAGCATTCTGTGGGAGTATTCTGCCATACATGTAAGTTCTGCCAGCAGCTTTCGTAACTTCTTGTGGAGTGGTCGTAGAGAGGCGAAAACGTTGGAGGATGTTCGGGTCGGTTCAGGTGGTCCCTACACAAAGGCCCTTCGGAATGGAAGGGCCTTTTTCTTATGTGTCAGCCTGTGTCTTGGAGTCCTGTGTGGTCTCGACCCGGCGCCGGTGAATGCGGCGGATCAGGAGCCGATGACCGTGGAGGAAGCCGAGC
>NEWT02000035.1:86570-147684 GCA_002869925.2 Nitrospira sp. CG24A | reverse complement strand
CCGGCGCCGGTGAATGCGGCGGATCAGGAGCCGATGACCGTGGAGGAAGCCGAGCGATTGGGAGAAGAATTCGGTGTGATGGTCGGAGATGTGGACGAAGATATTAGAAAAGAATTGAAGCTTGAACGAGCGCAGGGCGTCGCGGTATTCGAAGTGATTGGGAGCTCGCGCGCAGACTCTGCCGGCATCAAGGTTCGATCCGTCATCAAGGAAATCAACAAGACCGAGATCAGAAACCTGATCGACTTTGGGAGAGCGATCAAGCGAGGGATGAAAGAATGTAACTTCACTGTCGGCACGTATGAGTCGGCTGATCCAGGCGATCCTGTGGGGTGGGGAGTGAATTTCCATTTCGTCGGATGTAAAAGGGACTGAGGATGTCACGACCTGCACCGTATGCCCAACACATTGCCGTCGGTCTCTGCTTCGCCCTCATTGTGGGGAGCATCGGCCTGTATCATGGCCTTGCCATGGCGCAGAAGGCAGAAGTTCCGGCGACAGCTGATTGGGTAGAAGAAATCGAAAAGATCTTCATCCGATCGGAAGACTGCAAGCAATGCCACGACAGGCACTATGAAGAGTGGAAAGGCGTGCGCGAGCAGACGCCGGATCTCAAGACGTTCGGTCGAGTCGATGCGGCGTTGTTGCATGGAACGTCGCTGGAGTCGCCGGTCTTCCGTACGGTGTTGGGTATCTGGCTGCAGACCAATCCAACGGCGGATGAGCGCCGTCGTTGTTTCGCCTGCCATGTGCCATCGACGACTGTGTTCCCCCAACATGTCGGGAAAATTGTGGCCCAGGTACTGTCAGGCACGCCACAAGTCGAGGGCATTGGCTGTGCCTCCTGCCATCTGATCAAGCAGGTCGAGCAGACGCCCGATTCTCCGCCCTCATTCAAGATCGAGCCGGGGAAAATGATCTACGGGCCGTATGCGAATCCAGAAGAGAACCTTGTGCATCCTGCCACGCAATCCGAGCTGTTCCGTGGCGCGAACTTCTGTGCCTCTTGTCATTTCGATAAAGTAAAGGATGTGACGCAGAAAGATCTGGCTGGTGAGATCTTACAGGGGACGATTTGCCAAGATTGCCATATGGAGCCCTCGACCGGCAGTTCCACATCGAAGCGTGGCGCCATGACTCGCGCGATCGGCCGGCACTGGTTCCGTGGGGTCGTGGTGTCCGGCACCATGCTCAAGAATCGAAATCTACAGGCTGAATGGATGCCTCGCGTGGATCTTGAGGCCACCAAGTCTGCTTCGGCGGTGGAGGGGACGGCATTGGTGAGGATCGGCAGCCTCCCGCACAGTTTTCCAGACGGCGATCCGGTGCTCAAGCAGTTCTATCTGGTCCTCACAGCCAAGGATGGGCAGGGCAAGGTGTTACAGGAAGAAACCAAGCAGTTCGGTTTGTCCTACGAGAAGATTCTCCGAGGCCCGATTCCTGATCCCTTCATTAAGGGGGGGCACACCAGGAAAGTTCCCTTCTCCCTGGCGATTCCGGCAGGATCGACAGCTGCTTCGATTGAAGCCGTGCTGAACTATGCGTTGATTCCAACGCCGGAACCGGGACTCAAGGAGAAATATCTCGCCAGCTTGACGACCGATAAAGAGCGGGAGAAGGCAAAAAATATTCTCGATGAATATACGCAGCCCCGGCTACTGACGTACCGGGCCAAAACTTTTTAGCAGGTTGCTGAAAAAGGCCGCCAGCGTCGTTCTCGGCTCACCGAAATCCTCAACGTACCCCTGAGGGTACGCCTCCGGTTTCGATTCGCCTGCGGTCTTGCTGGACGGCCTTTTTGAGCAGCCTGTTAGGCCTCGGAGCGGAAACATCAGCATGATGGAGCGAAATTCGATCCCTGTGAAGATCGGAGTCGGTACAGCGATTGTGGCGGTTGCATTGTTTCTCGCTCCTTGGCTCGACCGCGGGATCTTGGCGCAAGAAGCTGCCATGGCGCAGAGCACTATCGAACAGGCTTTTCCGACTTCCAGCAAGTGTAAACGGTGTCATGAGCGTGTGTTTGAAGAGTGGGACACCTCTCCGCTCTCGCGATCGATCCATTCCCCGGCCTTCCGCGCCTCACTTGACGCGTTTTTGTCATCTCAGGCGGGGAAAGACAAAGCCCAGTGTTTTCGCTGCCATGCGCCGCACGTACGAGAATTCTCCGAACACGTCCAGCTCTTTATCAATCAGGCTAAAGCCGGAGATCCCTCGCTGGATGGGGTGGCCTGCGCGCAATGCCATTTGATCAAGCAGGTTGATCGGACCAAGCAACCGCCAGAGCCGAAGTACGAACTCGAGAGTAAGACGATCTATGGCCCGTATAAAGACTCTGTTCAGAATCGGGCGCATCAGTCGATGGAGTTGGGGTTATTTCAAAAATCCGATCTCTGCCTCAATTGCCATCAGTCGGTTCCCTCCGCCGCCGGGCTAGGGAAGGCCAACGACCTGCTGGGAAACTGGGATCAGAGTAAGGCGGTGAAGTCAGGCAAAGAGTGCCAGACCTGTCACATGCCGGAGCAAGTCGGCGAGTCGGCCAATGGCGAGAAGAAGCGAAGAACCGCCAACCACAGTTTCCCTGGTCGTATCGGCAAGCTTCGCCAAGAGGCAGCCAAGCTGGGCGTCACAACGAAAGTCGAAGGTGAAAAAACGACGATCACCGTGAAGGTGCAGAGTCTCGTTCCGCACAATCTGCCGACCACCCATCCAGCCTGGGCGACCGTGGTGTTGGATCTGGATATCAAAGGGAAGAATCTCAAGACCGTGTTTACGGACAAGCGCATCTATGGGCGAGTCTATCAGGATGCCAATGGCCAGAAGACGAGCTTCGACTTTGATGCCGTCAAAGTGATCGAGGACACAGTCTTGAAACCGGAAGAAACGCGTGTCGAGATCTTTACGTTCCCCACGCCGAAAGATACGAAGACGTTCGATGTTGAGGCGACCCTTAACTACGCACCCATCACCGGGACTGCCTCATTCCTACAGCGTGTCGAGGCTGAATCTTCCCAAGGATCACAAGACCCGGTCTTTCAGCCGATCGAGATCGTTAAGTACGCGGAGAATGTCGCAGTCAATAAGTGACAACTCACGCGTGAAACGTGAAAGGTGAGCGGTGAAAGGTTATAGAGACGAGGGTCTCCGATGCCTAACTTCAGGCCACCTTTTACGTTTCACATTTTACCTTTCACGAATTATTCGGCGATGATGCTGGAGCCTGGAGACTTCATCTTAAAGATCTGAACGGCGTTGTACATGCCTTTGGCGGGGTGGTTGAGGATGAGGCGTGAATTGGTAATGTGGGTGTCGAGCAACTCGTATTGTCCACCGCTGAAGTAGATGTCGCAGTCGTCGATTGCACAGTTCTTATAGACGTGGTTGTCGAGCGAGAGCTTCGCTTTGCTGAACTGCTGTCCTTCCACCAAAATGTAATCAGGCGCTACACCCACGGCCATTTCCTCCGCGGCGCACTATAGCAACTCTCCTTTTGAACCGCAAACGAGCACGCAGGTTTTCGGAGAAACGTTCAGTGTGATTCGATCCGGCGGGGATGATCCTCGCTATAACATGCCGAGTGTCTCTGCACATGAAGACTTCTGTCGGGGCATCACTCTAACCGGTCGTGGGCTATGCCGCCATCGCTAAGGGGTATATACAGGCGAGGGCGTCCTGAAGCTCTTCTCGGGCTTCTTTGAGCAGAGTGGGGCATGTGTCCGTATCGAATCGTGTGCAGGAGATCGCGAACGGATCACAGGCAGGAAGCCGACCAGCCTGGGCCGGTTCTAATTCTGCATAATCGGCAAGAGCTCCAGCGAGGTGAACAATCGACGCATGGAGAGCGAATTCACCGGCTTGGTTCGGGCTTTGTTGATGGCGAATGGCCTGCTCGATCTGGCTCGGCATGCCCCAGACACGAATCAGCTCCGCGCCGACCTCGGTGAAGTCGTATCCGATGCTCGATTGTTCCACTTCGGCGAGCGGTGACCCGAGATATCCGGCTTCGACCAGAGCGGACTGTGCTCGTTGCGGAATGGTTTGATAGAGCACCAGGTGGCCGATATCCCGCAATAGGCCTTCGATAAAGAACCGCTCACTCTCCTCGATGCCGGTGGTTCTGGCGATCTTTCCTGCCAGGATGGCACAGCGCACGCTCTTCCGCCAGAAGGCCGGGAGGTCCATGAGGTCTGCAGTCATTCCTGTGAATGTCTGTCCGATAGTGGTGGAGGCGACTAAGTCACTGACGGGTTGCATGCCGAGTAGGGTGACGGCTCGAGCGATGTTATCGATCTGTTTAGGAAATCCATAGAGAGGGCTGTTCACAATTTTTAGGAGACGCGCGGAGATGGCCGGGTCGAATTTCAGGGCATTGGCCAGATCGTCCATGGTCGATTCTGGATTGTCGACGACATCGCGAACGCGGAGGTAGATTTCTGGGAGGGTGAAGAGGTTTGAGCAAGATTGGACGAGCTCATGCGCCGAGGCCATCACCGTGCACTCCTCTATGTTACGTGCCCACATCTGGTTGAACAGGCGTTCGATTATCGTTATCGGTTTGGTTCAGCTGAACTAAAGGGGCGGCGCGAGGGTTTCGGATATCTACTCCCGTTTCGACTGAACCCGCCGAACATGCCCTTCTCAGCGCGCGTGTTCTGGGAATGAAGAACCAATACGGGTTTCTCCTCTCCTCTTTTCATCTTGATCCCTTCCTCCCACCCGTATAGAATGGCTCAACTTTTCGGGCAGTTAGCCTCGGCTGGACCTGCATCACCCTGCGGTTTCCCCCCCACACGTACTTTTGATGGGTTGAAGCCATAAGGAGCCGTGTGACATAAGAGCCCCTCACCTAAAATAAGAGGAGTAACCTGTGAGCGACTCAGTCATTATTACGTTTGCGTTGATAGCGGCGGTGACCGGCATTGCCTATGGCCTGTACTTGGCCATGTGGGTGTTCAAGCTCGACGCCGGTAACCAGAAGATGCAGGATATTGCCAAGGCCATCCAGGAAGGCGCAAGCGCCTATCTGAACCGCCAGTATAAGACCGTCGCCGTCGTGGCTGCTGTGTTATTTGCCCTGTTATGGGGAGCGGGGGCTGTCTCCGATAAATTTGGCTTACTGACCGCAGTAGGATTCTTGATCGGCGCCGGCGCGTCGTCGTTGGCCGGGTATGTGGGCATGGTGATCGCGGTGCGGGCGAACGTGCGGACGGCTCAGGCTGCCCATAATGGGATGAATGCAGCGTTGACCGTGGCGTTCCGTGGCGGTGCGGTGACGGGACTCTTGTTGATCGGCTTGGGCTTGTTGGCCATTACCATTTTCTACTCATTGGCCGCACAATTCGCAGGGCAGGAGAAGGCGATTCATGCATTGTTGAGTCTCGGGTTCGGAGGGAGTTTGATTTCGGTATTTGCCCGTGTGGGCGGCGGGATCTATACCAAGGCGGCGGATGTTGGCGCAGACCTTGTGGGAAAAGTCGAAGCGGGAATTCCAGAAGACGATCCGCGCAATCCGGCTGTCATTGCAGACAACGTGGGCGACAATGTCGGCGACTGCGCCGGTATGGCCGCGGACCTGTTCGAGACCTATGCTGTGACGACGGTGGCGGCGATGGTTTTGGCCTTCACGCTGTTTAAGGGAGTGACCGCTCCGATTCTGTATCCTCTCGCCCTCGGTGGCGTGACGATTTTCGCGACGATCATCGGTATCTTCTTCGTAAAGGTAGGCCAGGGCGGCGAGATTATGACGGCGCTCTACAAGGGTCTATTTGTGGCGGGAGGAATCGCCGCGATCGCCTTCTTTCCCGTGACTTCTTCAATCATGGATGGTGTGGGCGGCGTGAGTGGGATAAGCTACTATCTTGCGGCCTTGATCGGTTTGGCCGTGACCCTCGCACTTGTTTTCATCACCGATTACTACACCTCCAAGAGTTATAAGCCGGTGAAGGCTATTGCCAAAGCTAGCGAAACAGGCCACGCAACCAACATTATTGCCGGACTGGCGGTGGGAATGGAGGCGACAGCCTGGCCGGTGGTGGTGATCGGGGCGGCGATTCTTGGGAGCTACTGGATTTGCGGCGGCGCGGCATCAGGCGGTTTATATGGTGTGGCGGTCGCGGCTGTATCCATGCTGTCAATGGCCGGTATCGTCGTGGCGATCGATGCGTTCGGTCCGATCACAGACAACGCAGGCGGCATTGCGGAGATGGCTCACCTCGGCAAAGAAGTGCGGGATATCACTGATCCGTTGGATGCGGTCGGCAACACGACGAAAGCGGTGACGAAAGGCTATGCGATTGGATCAGCTGGTCTCGCGGCGGTGGTGTTATTCGCTGAATATGCGCGTGAGGTGGCAAAAGGGGCCGGGGCGAGCACGTTCGATCTCTCCAATCCGTCCGTCCTGGTCGGACTCTTCTTGGGTGGGATGCTGCCCTTTATCTTCGGGGCCCTCTGCATGAAAGCAGTGGGAGAGGCAGCCGGTCTCGTAGTGGAAGAGGTGCGCAGACAGTTCAGGACGATCAAGGGGATTATGGAGGGCACTGGCAAGCCTGAATACGGAACGTGCGTGGATATTGTGACGCAGGCGGCGATCAAAAAGATGATGGTGCCGGGGTTAATTCCGGTCATCTCGCCAATTGTGGTCGGCGTGATTCTGGGGCCTCAAGCCTTGGGCGGCATGCTTGTCGGCAGTATTGTTACGGGTCTGTTCGTTGCGATTTCAATGACGAGCGGCGGTGGGGCCTGGGATAACGCCAAGAAGTATATTGAAGAGCAGGGGAAGAAGGGGACGGATACTCACAGGGCGGCGGTGACGGGCGATACGGTCGGAGATCCCTATAAGGATACGGCTGGTCCGGCAATCAACCCGATGATCAAGGTCATCAACATTGTGGCGCTCTTGATTGTCTCTCTGATTATCAAATAACGAGGGTTGAGGAACGATTGACGGTCGATTCAGTGTACCATTGAGTCAATGATCCAATCCAAGCTGAACGATGTTTCACTGTTTCGGTCGTGGCTTGACGTCTGAAAGATTCGTGCGGTAAGGTGATCGTACGGGATCAAGCTGGTGGCTGACCCACGAGAGTTTCCCTGATGTCACGGGAGGTGCTCGGATGGAGAAACAAGAGCGTAAGCAAGAACCCAGGCGAGAGCCTCAGGGGAAGGAAGAGGTCAAGGCCAATCCGAAAGTCATCGAAGCCGGCAAGAAGATGAAAGAAGACATCGATAAGCTGGTCGATGAAATTGACGACGTGCTCGAAACAAACGCGGAAGAATTCGTCAAGAACTACGTGCAAAAGGGGGGAGAGTAGCATCGGCAGCCATCTGAACCTACCACCTCCTTCTTTACTCTCCTCTTCATCGCACTCCGCTGTTTAGCAGGCCCTGAAACAATACCGGCTGGTTGCTCTGGTTTGTTTGGTTGAGCGAAACTAACCAGATAAAAAAACAAACCAAATGAACCAGATCAACCCGTTCAGCCAGTTTGACAACGCAGGGACGAGCGGCTAGTATCCCTTTAATTCTCAGATAGTTAGACTCGGAATTATTCGAGAGATTCTCATGAAGTCCAAGCTCTGGGTCTTCCGTGATGTCAATCTATCTCAGCGGGCTTCGTTAGCCCAGGCCCTCTCGATTTCTCCTGCGACAGCCTCGCTTTTTTTGGCTCGTGGCGTCACCACACCAGATGAAGCGACGACGTGGATGTCGTTACAACCGCCACACGACCCATTTTTGATTCCCGATATGGACCAGGCAGTTGAACGATTGCATCGAGCTGTCACAACTCAGGAGCCGATCTGTTTTTATGGCGACTACGATGTCGATGGGATTACAGCGACCAGCGTCTACCTGTCGTTCTTTGGGGGGTTGGGTGCGCAGGTTCGGGCGTATGTTCCGCATCGTTTCCGCGAAGGCTATGGCCTCAACCTCGGCGCTGTGCAGCGCTTGCATGACGAGGGGATCTCGTTGTTGGTGACGTCCGATTGCGGCACGACCTCGCATAAAGAAATTGCATTGGCTGCCCGCCTCGGTATGGATGTGGTGGTGACTGACCATCACCAGACTGACGAGGACATGCCGCCGGCTGTGGCGGTACTCAACCCCCATCGAGCCGGCGCCTGCTATCCCTTTCGGGGGCTCTGTTCTGCGGCACTGGCTTATAAGGTGGCGCAGGCCTATCAGCGACGCTATGGGGTTGCTGGGGTACCCTTGGAGTCGCTGCTCGATCTCGTGGCGTTGGCGACGGTCGCTGACGTCGTCCCTTTGCACGACGAGAATCGAAACTTTGTACGTGAAGGACTCGTTCAATTGTCTCGTGGCGCGCGCTGCGGCGTGCGGGCGTTGAAGCAGGTGGCGGGGGTCACGCGGGATTGCACGGCAGAAACCATCGCCTTCAAGCTGGCGCCGCGCATCAATGCCGCCGGGCGATTGGACGATGCCATGTTGGCTGTGCGGTTGTTGACGACCGACAACCCGGCTGAGGCGCAGCAGTTGGCAGATCGACTTGAGCAGCTGAATCGGGAACGGCAGCGCATCGAGGTGGATATCATGGCGGAGGCACTGGCCTCGCTGAAGGATCAAGAGGTGCCGCCCGCACTCGTACTGGCCTCTCGGCACTGGCATCTCGGCGTCGTAGGCATCGTGGCGGCGCGTTTGGTCGATCGGTTTCAGCGACCGGCGATTGTGATGGCGATTAACGAACAGGGCATAGCTAAAGGCTCGGCACGAACGACCAGCGGATTCGACCTCTATCAAGGATTGGCGTCTTGCCGAGAACTGCTGGAGGCTTTTGGTGGGCATCCCAGTGCCGCAGGGGTAACGATTCTCGAGTCCCGGATCGCTGAATTTCGTGCCAGATTTTCAGAAGTGGTAGCCGGGTGGACCCACGATGCTGCCAAGATCCCGACGCTGCATGTCGATGCCGAAGTGCGTCTGGACGAAGTGAATCTGAAATTGATTCAGGAGATTGGATCACTTCATCCATTTGGTGAGGGCAATCCTGAGCCTACATTTGCGGTGACTCGTCTCGAAGTGATGGATGCACGTACCGTCGGTGAGAAGCATCTGAAGATGACCGTGCGGCAAGGGGCATCGCTGCCGTTTGATAGTATTGGATTTGGCATGAAGTCGCTGTTGGAGCGCGGCATTCCGTCCCGTACCCCAGTCGATCTGGCCTTTACGCCGGAACTGAACCACTGGAACGGCCGTGACCGGATTCAACTTCGCATTCGTGATGTCCGACCGAGTGTGAGTGAGTAAGTGAGTGCATCATGGTGTACCAAACTGTCACAGACCTCGACCAGTTGCTGGATCGGATTAGAAGCTATGCTGCCGATGCCGACCTCGGCCTCGTTCGCAAGGCCCACGAGTTTTCCGCGAAAGCGCATAAAGGGCAACGTCGCCGTTCTGGAGAACCCTACCTTCAACATCCCATCGCTGTCGCCGGAGTTCTGACCTCACTGAAAGCGGATGTCACCGCCATTGTTGCAGCGCTGCTGCACGATACCCTGGAAGATACGGTCGCCAAGCCTGAGGAACTCGAACGGGAATTCGGGAAGGATGTCGTCCATCTGGTCGACGGAGTGACCAAGATCGGCAAGATTACATTTCGGAGCTATGAAGAAAAACAGGCGGAAAACTTCCGCAAGATGGTGCTGTCGATGGCGGATGATATCCGTGTCGTTCTCATCAAGCTCGCCGATCGACTGCACAACATGCGCACGTTGGAGCATCTCAGCGCAGCCAAGCGACAGGAAATTTCCCAAGAGACGCTGGAGATCTATGCGCCGCTGGCGAACCGCCTTGGAATCGGGTGGATTAAGAATGAGCTTGAGGATCTGTGCCTCAAGCACCTCAAGCCTGAGGCCTACGAGACATTGCGTGTTCGTGTGGCAAAACGAGATGAAGATCGGCAGCAGTATATTGATGAAGTCAGCCAGCTCGTGAAGAAGGCGATGAAAGAGAATGGATTGGCTGGACAGGTCTATGGCCGGCCCAAACATCTCTACGGTATTTACCAGAAGATGAATAAGCAATCGATTACGTTCGAAGAGGTCTACGATCTGACTGCGCTGCGGATTGTGACCGATGCCAAGATGAATTGTTACGCCGTGCTTGGGGTGATTCACTCAGTCTGGCGGCCTGTGCCCGGACGCTTCAAGGACTACATTGCGATTCCTAAGTCCAACCTGTATCAGTCTCTGCATACCACGGTGGTGGGTCCGAAGGGGGAGCATGTTGAATTCCAAATCCGCACGGAAGAGATGCATCGTATTGCCGAGCACGGCATTGCTGCGCATTGGAAATATAAAGAACAGGGGCATGTGGCAGATCGTGACAGTAAGGCCTTTGGCTGGCTTCATCAGTTCGTTGAGTGGCATGAAGATTTGACGGATAACCGGCAATTTATGGACTCGGTGAAGCTGGACCTCTTCCACGATGTGGTCTATGTCTTCACGCCCAAAGGGGTTGTGAAAGAGCTGCCGAGGGGATCGACACCCGTCGATTTTGCCTTTGCGATTCACACCCAAGTGGGGGACCATTGTGTCGGGGCCAAGGTGGACGGAAAGATTGTGCCACTCAAGTATCAACTGGCGAGTGGGGATACGGTCGAAATTCTGACGTCCTCGACGCAATCGCCTCATAAAGATTGGTTGAAGTTTGTTCGCACCTCGCGGGCGAAGACCAAAATCAAACACTGGATCAAGCTTGAGGAGCAGAAGCGAAGTGTCGAGATCGGCCGCCGCCTGCTGGAGTCGGAGTTCCGTCGTCAGGGGATGGCACCGGCCAGGATGTTCAAATCGGCGGAGCTGCTAGAGGCCGCTCGTCAGTCGGGATTCGAGAGTACCGACGAATTGGCTGCGGCAGTTGGGTTCGGTCGCGTGGCGACGTCGCAGGTCATCGACAAACTCACGGTTTCGTCATCTGGAGCACAGACTCCAGCGTCCTCTCCTGAGCGTCCCCCTGCGCGTAAAGCGGTCAGTGGAAAAAGTGACGGCACCGGTGTACAGGTGAAAGGATCTCGTGATCTTCTCATGCAGCTCTCGCGCTGTTGTCATCCTGTGCCCGGCGACCGCATTCTGGGATATATTACGCGAGGTCGCGGGCTCACAATCCATGCCGTCGATTGCCCGAATCTTGAGGCGTTGGACTATGACAAAGAGCGGTTGGTGGAAGTGGAGTGGGATGCTGCCACACCCAGCACGCACTCGGTCAAAATGTCCATTGTCGCTGTCGATAAGACCGGGGTCTTGGCGAATGTGTCCTCTGCGATCGCAGAATGCCATGCCAACATCAGTCGTGCGGAGATCACGACGCGGGAGGATCAAAAAGCTGTGCTGGATTTTGTCGTAGAAATTTCAGATACCCGCCATCTCGATCAAGTGCTCAAAGCTGTTGAGCGTGTGGAGGGGGTAGTTACGGCAAGGCGGATGCGGGCCTGGCAAGAACGCTCTTAGCAGGAAGCTGAAAAAGCCCGCCAGCTTCGTTCTCGCATCGCTCAGAGGCTCAACGTACCGAAGCGTACGCCTCGCCTCTTCGCTCGCTGCGGCCTTGCTGGCCGGCCTTTTTGAGCATCCTGCTTAATCGTAGGCTACTTCGGGATTTGGAACTGAAGTTTCGATCCTCGCTGCAACTTCAAGCTCTCAGCTCGGCCCGCTGCGAGCTCCAAGACATAGAGCGCACCTTCGTTGGGCCGGTATTGGGGGCAGCTGTCATCCGTCCTCGTGCAGATCGGGACGTTCTGTTCCATATGAACAATCTGCTTTTTCTCATTGATCCAGATGAGATCGAGTGGAATCTTGGTGTTCTTCATCCAGAACACCCAGGCCTCTGCTTGCGAGAACGAAAAAAGCATGCCGCGGTCTTGGGCTAACTGCTCGCGGTACATCAATCCCTCTGCTCGTTTCTGGGGAGTGTTGGCCAACTCCGCGTGAATGATGGTTCCTCCCGGGAGGGTAATCGGGATTAGCCCAGGCTGGGATGGATCGTTTCCTGCCATGGTATAGCAAGGGAACGAGAAGAGGAGGATGAGAAAAATCGCAAGTGGTCGGCGTCGTTGCACGGCGGCATCCTATCGGCGCACTGGAGACGAGTCAAGCCGATGTTGCGTGTGGGGCATGGGATCTTCGGCGATTCCGACCAAGTGTGTCTTGCAATCTCGCGGTCGCCTATGCCATCCTCAAAAAAAGACAGGCAAGGGGTGAGTATATGAAAGAAACACGAAAAGTGCATTATGTGAAGGGCGTATTTGTGTGCCCGAAGTGCCGGCAGTCGTACGTGCAAGAAAAGTGGATTGAGGAATGGCGGGTTCGCTGTCACAAATGTGACTATCGTGGAACGTTGACGGAAGTTTCCGTTGAAGAACGGATGGAAGAGGAAATTGTCCGTCGTTGAACCAAGGAAATTTTGTGCGGCTCCTTCTCCCTATTAATTGATTGATGATTCTCCCCTTCCTCATCTCTCCTTCGCGGCTCCGCCTTTGTGGTTCCCTTGTTCTGAGCGCTCTTCTTGTCGTATTCGTAACCGGATTTGGTGAGGCTTTTGCCGAGGATGCAGCGCCATTGGTGAAGGTGCTTGTGACCTACCATTCGCTCTCCGGCAATACGGAACGCATGGCCGAAGCAGTGGTCGATGGCGTGAAGAGCGTTTCCGGTACCGAGGCGATTTTGAAACGAGTCGGCAAGGTGACCGCAGATGATTTGTTTTCCGCTGACGCAGTCGTGGTCGGCTCGCCGGTGTATTGGTCGAACATGTCTGGTGAGGTGAAAACATTCTTCGACAACTGGCAGTTTAAGTTCGGTGTGTTCCCAGAATTTAAGATGAAGAACAAGATCGGTGCGGCTTTCGCAGTGGGGGGGCAAGTGTCGAGCGGGAAGGAAGTCACGATGCTGACGATTCTTGCCGCGATGCTGGGGAATCAGATGATCGTCGTCAGCGGGGGCGGGGCCTTCGGCGCATCAGCCACCACGGAAGGCAACAGTCCCGGCATTGACAACAATGAATTGGCCGAAGCCAAGGCCTTGGGCCGTCGTGTGGCCGAAGTCGCAGTCGTGATGCATCGAGGATCTTCTCGCTAGTGCAGGGTGTTCCCTCCTTCCTGTAGGCGTCCATCTCCTTCCTTGTCATTTTCTAAGTCAAAGCGACCAGCATCGGTCTACTTGCGTGCGGAGACAAGGTTCTGCCCGTCGATGGCGAGAGCCTTTGTATCGCGGTAGTCTTGCAGCGTAAAACAGATGGGAGAGAAGGCGTTAGCTGGGGCTAGCTCCGCACGCTGTTGGGGGAAGGCGTTTGGTCAACACTCATTGCGATTTGCGCAAACTCCTGAATATTCTTTGAGCAACGACCACAGCACCCTGGGTCTTTTAATCCGAACTTCTCTTTAAGTTGGCAGGGCATGACGATGCCGGCCCGTCCTGCCTCCCGGATATCCGAATCGGTGATTCCTTTACAGAGGCAGAGATACATGGGCCGACACCTTTATCGGAGAGAATATTTTACGCGACAGAAACGATTATGATAACTGTTATCAACTAAAATAATAGTACTCCCCTCTTTTCTATCTGTCAAGAGGGTTGACGGGCAGGTATGATGAGGAGGGATTGAGCATCTAAGTTGTTGAAAATTATTGGCTTACAGCGTCAGTTCCAACTGATCGACCATCTCGCGGATCGTATCGAATCCCGATTGCCAAAAATCTTCAGCTGCCATATCGACGCCGACTTTAGCGAGAATCGTCTGTGGCGCCTCTGATCCGCCGGTACTCAGCAGCTCCAGATATTTTGGCACAAATGCGGCTCCTTCCTTTTGATACATCCGGTAGAGGGCAAGAACCAGTAAGTTTCCGAAGCTATAGGCATAGCAATAGAAGGGGCTGGCAAAGATATGCGGAATGGTCAGCCATTCCCATTGAAACTCTTCCGAGACCTTGATGCCTTTTCCAAACTGCTGCCGCACCTCGGCCAGATAGGTCTTGGCCAGATCCTTTACGGTCGCGCCTTGGCCGATCATCTCATGGGCCTGATTCTCAAATTGGACAAAGTAGGATTGCCGGAGAACCGTGGCGTAAATGTCGTCCAGTTGGTTGAGCAGTAGTCCCTGCCGTACCTTCTTATCCCGTTCCTGGTTCATGAGGGCGTCGGACAGGATACGTTCTCCGAACACCGACGCGGTTTCTGCCAGTGGCAGGGTGGAGTGAAAGGTAAACATGGAGTGTTTTTCTGCCAACATCCCATGAACGGCATGGCCGAGCTCATGGGCCATGGTCGCAATATCGCGTGCCTCACCGGTGAAGTTCAGCAGCACATACGGAGTCATGTTTGGGACGACGCTGTAGCAATAGGCCCCTCCGATTTTCCCTGGCCGCGCCCGTGCATCGATATGCCGTTCGTGAACCACCTGTTCTGCCAAGTCGGCTAATCGTGGAGAGAATCCACGATAGGCCTCCAGCACCATTCGGACGGCATCCTGATAGCGATAGGATTTTTGTGCCGTGCGATGGGGCGCATAGATGTGATAGCGGCTCATCGGTTTGATCTTGCAGAGACGAGCCTTGATGCGGAAGTAATCTTGAAAGATGTTCGCGTTTTTCTGACAGACCTTCAGGAGCGATGTCACGGCTGCATCCGGAATGTCATTTCCGAGGTTGCGGGTAGCAATTGGGGAAACGAAACGACGCAGCTGAAGATTCTCCGCTTTCCAATCGTTGACCAAGGTTTTGTAAATTTCGCCAAGCAGATCGTGCTGATCAGCGTAGACGCGGTATAGCTCTCGATAGGCGTCCTCACGTAGCCGTCCTTGCCCATGGCGCAGATAGGACGTCAGTTCCTCACGTGTCATCGTCTTTCGTTTGCCGTTGATGGTGAGCGTGAATGTGAAGGCGTTCGTCACGACGTCATAGAGTGAATGGATGGCACTACGACCTGTGATGTTCTTGATGTTGACGATCTTTTCTTCCGGTTCAGACAGTGTGTGAGGTTGGAAGCGGCGAATGGTTTCGAGGTGATACCGGAGTGTGCCAGTTCCGGTCATGAGTCGGCGGGCATTGTCCTCATCGACGCTCTGCCACCAGAGATCGAAAAACACCAACCGGTTTTGAAGGGCTGTGAGCCGCTCCTCAACCTTGGTTTTAAACGAACGGGCGGCCAAGTCTTTCGTGTTTTCGGAGAACCAGAGGTACGCATAGGCGCCGATTTTGGAGGAAGCCGCTGTGATGTCTTCGCTTAGAGTCAGTAACGGGTGGAAGTGTGATGTGTCCATAGTCGGGCTCAGTTGGCCTCGCGCAGCTTCGAATTGCACCACCTTGGCCTCGATCTCTCCCAACAGGATCTCGAACCGCTCGACTGGTTTTTCTGCTAAGTGGGAGAGGTCCCAGCGCTCGGAATAGACGAGTTTCTGCCGTTGAGGGGAGGAGGTCTTGCGCGAGGTTGAAATCTTTCGACTCGTTTTCACAGGCATAGGTTGCTTCTCCTTCGTCTCATCTGCGTCCATCATGTACGTGAGGCTTATCCGGCCACGATCATACCATTCTCACTATCAAGCACACAGAGTTTTCCTCTCGACTAAGATCAGAGAGAATCTTCCCTCTGCGGAGACATTCTCGGTATGATGTGTCAAGAGCAGGGGGAGATTTCATGACTGATCAAGAACTGAACCGAGCCATTCAATATGTGACAGCCAGCACGTCATATGGGCGTGACACGGTGGCCGAGATTCTCAAAACTGGACTGGGTGAAATGACTGCCCTGGCCATGCAATCGTCGGAGCGGTTCGAGCGGAACGTGCTGTTGGAATATGTCTGCCAATGGACCATCAAACGAACGGGCCAAACGGAACCGTTGGTCAGGGAGATCCTTGGCTGCGCGAGCCGCTGGCTCGATGAAGTGTACGAAGAAATTGCCAAGCGCCAGCCGGAAGTTCTCGGTCTCACAGCCGACGATGACGACGATGAGAAAGGGGCGGAGCCGGTCTAAAAAATCGTGAAACGTGAAAGGTTGGACGTGAAACGCGAGGAGACGTTGACTGCTCTGGTTTCTTTGGTTTGTCTCGCGTATTGGGTTCAACCATGTATGTGAGACAAACCAGAAACCGAATGGCAATCTTGACTAGGCGCATAACTAGGCGCATATTTAAGGCGCATACAGTAGACGACTTATTGAGGGGGAATGTCATGGCCAAGCTCAATGTGTCGATCGATGAGCAAGTCAGAGAAGAACTGTTTCGACTTGTTCCGCCGCGGCGACGAAGCCAAGTTGTCAATGAAGCACTGAGAAAAGAATTGCTCCGGCGGAAGCGAGACCAAGCCACGCAGACGCTGCGTGGCTTGAGGAAGCGGAGCGCCACAATGAGCGGAGAAGAGATCGTGGCCACCGTCAGGCGGGACCGGAAGAGAGTGGGCGAATGATTATCGTGCCCGACGCATCCGTCATTCTGAAATGGGTCTTGGAGAAAGAGGACGAACCCGATCACCGCCAGGCGTTCCGGCTCCAAGAAGCGTTGGTGGCAGAACAGGTTGAAATCAGACTCCCAGCCCTTTGGCGCTATGAAGTTGGGAACGTGTTGGGGCTGAAGAAACCAGCAATGGCGATGGAACTTATGAGCGCGCTGCTGGCCTATGATTTCGAGGAGATTCCTTGAAAGGCGGACTATGCTCTCGCCGTGTTGGAACACATGGCCGCCGTGAAGGGTGTGACGTTCTATGATTCGGCCTACCATGTCTTGGCCATTAGAACAAACGGGCTCTATCTCACGGCAGACAAGGCGTATGTGAAGCGAGCCACACGCAAAGGCCATGTGGCACTTCTCGCAGAGTGGGATAGTGGGCACTCAAGAAAGTAGGTTTCTTCAACGGCACTCTTTCTTCTCTTGAAGTGGCTGGCGAGGGGTGGTGCAACTTCGGTTGCGCCAGGTAGGAGCATATGAAGGAACCTGTGAGACGCTCGTAGCTATTGCTGTTGGGAGCAAAGATTGGGGAAGTCAGATTACAAAGGTGCTGTCCGAATCTGTGAGTTAGAATTTTCTGAATTAGCCCAAGTTTCCTCTTAGCATCTCCAGACCCTTCGTTACCATCATATCGCCGTTTTTCGTGGAGATGTCGATGCCGGTGGCGCAGACGGTTCGGCATTCGTCGATTCGACCCAGCTTCTCTAGTGATTGGGCCAGAGCATAATAGGCGGCTGAATAGGCGGGTTTCACGATCACGCATTGTTGAAGGGCCTTGGCTGCTTCTTCGAAGTTCGTATCTTCCATATAGGCTTTCCCGAGACCGAACCAAGCCACCTCGTCGTTTGGGTCAATGGCCAGGACTTTTTTGAGCGGTTCAATGCGGCGATTTGCCATGTCTTTCTCCAATCTCATCGACCATAGCAGCGGCGAGCGCTCGTTGTCTATGCTGATTCCTGCATGCTAATCTGACCTCGGCAGGGCGCTGAAAAAATCTGCCAGCTTTGTTCTCGCATCGTTCAGGCCTTCAACGTACGGCAAGGGTACGCCTCGGGGCTTCACTCGCTTCGGCCTTGCCTCGGACAAGGCGCGTCTCGGCGCGCCGGGGTTGGGCGGGTAAAAAGTCTGGCCATTTTGAGCGTCCTGCAGGACAAGTGAGATGGAGCATCTATGGGAAAGACAGGCCTTGTGTACCATCCTGCGTATCTCAGCCATGACATGGGGGCCGGGCACCCTGAGTCGTCTCATCGGTTGCGTGCCATCATGCAGCAGTTGGACCAGAGCGGCACGGCGGCTCGGCTGGTTAGGATTGAACCGCGAGAGGCGGAAGACGAATGGATTACGCAGATCCATGCAGCCTCGTATCTTGCGATGCTGAAGACTCATGCCCCGACGAATGGGCGGGTTTCGCTTGACCCTGACACCTCCATGTCTCCCGGCTCATTGACCGCTGCCTATCTGGCAGTCGGGGGGGCGTTGGCCGCTGTCGATGCGATTATGAACGGGCAAGTGAACCATGTATTTTGTGCGGTGAGGCCGCCCGGACATCATGCTGAAGCAGGGCGTGCGATGGGCTTCTGTCTCTTCAATAATGTGGCGATCGCCGCGCGCTATGTGCAGAAGAAGTATGGCCTCACACGCGTCTTGATTGTTGATTGGGACGTGCATCATGGCAACGGTACCCAGCATAGTTTTGAGGCTGATCCATCGGTGTTGTTTTTCAGTACGCACCAGTATCCACATTATCCTGGCACGGGCGGTGCTACGGAACGAGGCAAAGGAGCAGGAGAGGGTTTCACGATCAATGTGCCGATGGAAGCGGGTGAGGGTGATGAGGAGTATCGCGCCGTCTTTCTGAAATCGTTAGTGCCGGCAGCCGATGCGTTCAAGCCAGAATTCGTCATCGTCTCCGCCGGCTTCGATGCGCACAAAGACGATCCGCTTGCGAGCATGGGGTTGACGGAAGAGGGCTATGCGAATCTTACCGGCATTGTGGCCGGTATCGCCAAGCGCCATGCAAGCGGACGCATGCTCTCATCGCTCGAAGGCGGGTACCACCTAACATCCTTGGCTGCTTCGGTCGATCGCCACATTCAGGCACTCTTAGCAGGATGCTGAAAATTGTGGCAGGGGTAGCTGGGACAATCCCTGTGCTCGCGCAACGCGCGGTCTCAGAAGACCCTCGTTGGACGCGCGCAGTTGGGATCATCCCAGCCACCCCTTAATAGAGTGCTAGTGCGCTGGGCCGTGTCCGCGGAACGGCGCGTCCTGGGGTAAAGAGTCTGTCTTGGCAGACTCAGGGCGGGTGGGTGAAATATCCGCCGGGGTTGGGCGGGTGAGAAGTCAGGACTTTTTGAGCATCCTGCATAGTGCGCTCCTGTTGTTCTCGATGTACAAGCCAATAAAATTCCAGTGCGTACACAGAGTTTTTTGGGATAGTCTCTTAGCCGCATGAAGACCCTTATAAAAGCTCTGCTCGGTTGTGTTCTGGTGGGTGTGCTCGTGTATGTGTATTACACCGAGATCAAACCAGTCGTGATTTTCGGATTGCGGTCGGATTACGCCCATGCGATTCCATATCAAAAAATTCCTGAGGGTCTGACGAGTCTGAAGGCTGAATCCTGTGGAGAATGCCATCGCGAGATCTACGACGAATGGAAAACGAGTATCCATGCCCATGCCTATGAAGATCCGTTCTTTCAGGCCTATTGGAAAAAAGATAAGAATGTGTGGGTGTGCTTGAACTGTCACACCCCGCTGGAAAATCAGCAGCCGACCTTGGTAAAGGAGATTCCGCGAGGGCGGGTAGAGAAGGCCGTTCAAGAGCCTAACCCCCAGTACGATCCAGAATATCAGAAGGAATCGGTAACTTGTGCGGTCTGTCATGTGCGGGACGGAGTCATCTATGGGCCATTCGACGATTCGGCTGCGCCGCACCCGACCAAGTTCGATCCGAATTTCAGAACGGCGCAGGTCTGTTATCGTTGTCACAATGTCGTGTCCGGGCCGGCCCAGTTTTATAATGTAGGACCTTGCGGGACGTACGCGGAATACGAAGGCAAGTTTTTCATGCAGGAGCGGGGTTTCATTTGCCAGAGCTGCCATATGCCTGAAGTCGACCGTCCGGTCGCGACCAATAGTCCGATCAGGCGAGGGCGCAAGCACCTCTGGCGCGGCGGGCATGACCCCGATATGGTGAAGCGGGCGGTGGGAATACACGTCAAGGCCGACAACGCATCGCCCAAACCGGGAGATCGAGTTGGGTTTACACTGACGTTGATCAATGCGGGAGCCGGTCACAAGATCCCGACCGGCGATCCCGATCGATATTTCACGGTGGAATTTTCAGTGGAGGATCAACAGGGAAAGGTGATCGATCAGCATACATCGACGATGGGCCGCTGGATCATGTGGCAGCCGGCTATCGTTGAATTGTATGATAACCGCTTATTACCCTTGGCCAGCCGGGAATATCAGTTTGCGTATCAACTTCCGGCCAAGGCGGAGGGCTTGAAAGTGAAGACTCGTGTGCAATACCACATCCTGACCGATAAGCAACATGAGATGCTGGAGACGAAATATGGGCTGACGGGGAGCGATCCCTATCGATTCGTCGTATACGAGCGGGAGTTCCCGCTGTCCGGCGCGCTTGCCGCAGTATTGGACGAGGGCAATCAGGTCTCAGCGGTCAACCGTCAGCAAGACGGAGGAAGTTGCAAAGCTGAAGGCTGAAGGCTCATGGCAAAAGGAACGACATGACACACGCCTTGTTGATCGATACCGACACGCTCCAGAGAAGCCTGGGGCAGACAGGACTGGTCATTCTCGATGTCCGTGGGCGAGCAGCCTACGAGTTCGGTGGCCATATTCCAGGCGCGGTGCATTCGACGTGGCATGAATACAGCGACCCTCATGCTGTGCCGAAGGGATTGCTCGATCCCGATCGCGGACGCATGGAACAGAAGATCCGCGCCTTGGGCATCAGTCAGGACAGCGATGTCGTCATCTACTCCAATCCATTCGACAATTGGGGAGACGAAGGCCGCATGTTCTGGATGTTGGAATACCTCGGACATACGCGTCTGCGTATTCTCGATGGTGGCTGGGTCAAGTGGACACAGGAAAAACGGCCGTTCGAACATGGGTGTGTGACGGCGAAACCTGGGACCTTCACCGTCAAGCCAGTCACCGCTGTGATTGCCGGCAAAGATGAATTGAAGCAGATTGT
The DNA here is from genome assembly GCA_002869925.2 of Nitrospira sp. CG24A. Taxonomy (GTDB): domain Bacteria; phylum Nitrospirota; class Nitrospiria; order Nitrospirales; family Nitrospiraceae; genus Palsa-1315. The sequence goes on along the minus strand of NEWT02000035.1, from coordinate 127,022 downwards.
GAAGCAACCGCATCCCGGCACCGCGATCGTCGATGCGCGCAGTCTCGAAGAATATCTCGGGAAAGAGGTATCGGGGATTCCGCGACCTGGCCACATTCCCTCGGCCATTCATCTCGCGTGGACCGGATTTCTCCACGCCAACGCCACCGTCAAAGATCTCCAGACGATCGCAGAGAGTCTTGCCGAGAAAGGCCTTAGGCAAGATCAAGAAGTCATCTGTTATTGCACCGGCGGTGTCCGTTCGTCCTGGCTGTATTTTGTTCTCAAGCTCGCCGGGTATCGGAAGGTGCGTAACTATCCCGGGTCCTGGTGGGAGTGGAGCCGGGACTTTGCCTGTCCTGTTGAAAAAGACGCCAAGGGATTGCAGCACATCCTGAATGTCGATCCACAAGTGAGGCCTTCTTGACAGTAAAAAAACGGCTGTGTAAGGTGATAAGTAACATACGATAAGGATATTGCTGATACCGTTCACCTGTCCAGAACCTTAACCACTGAGGAGGATGCTATGACCATGAGAATCCATCGCGGAGCACTAGCTGTGGCGGCGGTTGCCGCGCTTGTCGGATTTCCGCTGTTCAGCGGGCTCGCCCTCGCTGCTGACAAGCATGTGGGTGAAGCCTTGGCGCATGCGAAGGAAGCCGTGGCGCATGGCAAACAGGGGCATGCCGATGCCTTGGTGCAGCATGCTGAAGAAGGGCTGAAACATGCCATGGCCGGTGATATGAAGAATCCGCATTTGGCTGAAGGCATTACGCATCTCAAGGAAGCCGTGGCCCATGGCAAGGCTGGTCACGCTGATGTGGGCACACAGCATGCCGAAGGCGCAGTTACGCATTTGTCAGAAGTGAAGTAAACGGTCGAGTAAGAGTGTTCTTGAACGGGCAGGGGCGACCCTGCCCGTTTTGTTCTCGGGGGCATGACGATCATGCGAGTGGGGTTTTTTCAGTTCGCACCACGATTCGGTGAAGTCTCGCACAATCTCGACACGATTGTGGCAACTCTCGACCAGGCTGACGCCGATCTGATCGTCTTGCCGGAATTATGCGCGTCAGGGTATCAGTTCGTATCGCAGCAAGAAGTGATGACCCTGTCGGAGTCGGTGCCGAATGGGCCGACCACACAACGGCTGATCGACCTGGCGAAGCGGCGCCGCATGACGATTGTGGCGGGCCTGCCGGAGCGCGCTGGGGCTGCCTGCTATAACTCCGCTGTGGTTGTCGGCCCGTCGGGGTTTATCGGATGCTATCGCAAGGCCCATCTGTTTTTTGAAGAAACGCTGTTCTTTACGCCCGGCGATACAGGATTTCAGGTCTGGGATATCGGGCCGGCCAAGATCGGCGTCATGATCTGTTTCGATTGGTATTATCCGGAGGCGGCCCGCACGTTGGCGCTCAAGGGCGCAGAGATTATTTGTCATCCCTCGAATCTCATCTTGCCCAATTGTCCGGACTCCATGCCGGTTCGATGCTTGGAAAATCGTGTGTTCGCGATTACATGTAATCGGATAGGGAGCGAAGCGCGAGGGGGGAAAGATTCTCTAACCTATATTGGGAACAGCGAAGTCGTCGCTCCCAAGGGGACGATTTTGCATCGCGCCCCGCGAGACCAAGAAGAACTGTATCTTGTCGAGATCGATCCAGCCGACGCGCGGAATAAATCGATCACGCGCTACAACGATTTGCTCCGCGATCGTCGCGAATCCCTCTATCGCTAGCAGGATGCTGAAACCGGTTGCAGCATCGTTCTCGCATCGCTCAGACCCTCAACGTACCGCAAGGGTACGCCTCGGGCCTGCACTCGCTGCGGCCTTGCTTGGGACAAGGCGTGTCTCGGCGCGCCAGGGGTGGGCGGGTGAGAAGTCTGGCCTGTTTGAGCATCCTGCTTGGCCTGTCTGCTGGGTATGGTTCTTCGTGCCGCTTGCACGTCACCGGCTCAAGCGGTAGGATTACTACTATGAAAGCTCCACTGGGAAAGGGCATCTTCCTCATTGCCGCACCGTCCTTGCGCGACCCGAACTTTCGACAGGCCGTCGTGTTGCTCTGCGAGCATGGAGCCGAAGGGGCGCTGGGTGTTGTCGTCAACCGTCCGACTGCGATGTCGGTCTCGGAAGCCTTACCACAAGTTCCGATTCTCGAAGGGCAACGGCACGTCCTCTTCTCCGGAGGGCCAGTGCAAACGAATCAGGTGATGATGCTCTATCGCTTGGATCAATTGCCTGAGAATTCCCACCACGTGTTCGATGGAATCTGTCTTGGCGGGGACACAGAGCTCGTCGATCGTATTTTGACTGCCAGTGAGGGGCGAGAGGCGTTTCGCGCCTACATCGGATATTCCGGATGGGGCCCTGGACAACTGGAGTCTGAAATGCAGACCGGATCGTGGTTTACCATCCCAGCAGACCCCAGCGCGGTGTTCGACAAGGATCCCACACGTATCTGGCCGGACATCGTGAGCGCCCTAGGCGATGATTATCGCCATTATGCGGATATGCCCTTCGACCCTTCTCTGAATTAACAGGATGCTGAAACAGGCCGCCAGCTTCGTTCTCGCCTCGAAAGCATCCTCAACGTACCCCTGAGGGTACGCCTCCGGTGCTTCCATCGGCTGCGGCCTTGCTGGCAGCCTGTTTGAGCATCCTGTGCGAGGGATGCTGCGAGAAAGTTCTCTGATCGTCTCCTCTCTTTTCCCGTTCCATTGCAGCCTTCTTGTGCAGGGTGGTACCCTGCGTCCTCGCGCGGTTAGCTTCCTGGAGTCGCCCAATATGCTCAAACAGCTTGGCTGTTGGATAGTGATGGCGCTCCTTGCCTGTGTCTGTTCCGGATGCGGTGTGCTGTATACGGTGATGAAGTCGGAATCCAAGTTGGACCGGCTGGCCGTGCCGATGACGAAGGATGAGGTCATCGCCCAGGTTGGACGTCCGGATCGTGTGTTGCGTGACGATGGCCAGATGCTGGTCTGGGAATATTCCCTTACCGCTCGCAAACAGTGGCTCTACGAATTAGCTCTCTGTCCACTTTCCATGTGGGTCGGGGGTTGTCTGTTCTATCCTTTCACCAACATTGTGGCAGACCATCAGCGCGAATATCCGCATCACATTGTGCTGGTGAACGAGGAGCTCTGTGCCTGGGGCACGCCGGCCGCTATTTTACAGCGCCGTCGCGCCTGTGCGTCATCAGGCACCGCTGCGTTAGGAGTCGGCGGGATGCGTGGACGTCCTGAGCCGGTCGTGACCGGTGTCGGCCCGATTAATCGGGAGACGATCGATCGGTATCGAACGATGGCCGTGATGGCGTTTGAGGATGCGCCCGGTGCAGAAGAATCGGGCTCGCGTGTGGCTGGAATGGTAACAACATTGTTCTTGGATTTGGATATCAATATGGTCGAGCGAGCCGAACTCGACGAAGTGTTCAAGGAGCAGGTCATCCAACTCAAGCACGCAGATGATGTCGAGGTGCTGAACGTCGGGAGACTCGTTGGTGCGCAGGCCATCGTGGTGGGCGAAGTACAGCAATGGGGGCGACCCGATGGAGACCAGAATAGTCGCGTGTCGCTGGGCTTTCGCATCATCGATGTCGAGAGCGGTGTGGTGTTATTCAATGGGGAGGGATACGGTTCTGACACCACGGCTGATGATCCTGAGAGCCTGGCCCGCGCCATTGTACAGCGCATTCTCGCTCGCTTCGGGTCGCAAACCGGGTTGCTTGGGTCCGGACGGGTCGGTATCAATTGGGACTTACAAGAATCAGCGGGGACACGATACTACCTCGTGAGGGAAATTCGAAGCGGCCTGCCGGCGGAAAAAGCAGGCCTCAAGGTCGGTGATAGAGTTGTCGCCTGTAACGGCGAGGTCTTATCGAGCGTATCTTCAGAACGGGAAGCGAAACGACTCTGCCAGGTTGAAGTAGGTCAGATCTTGAAGCTCGATATCCGGCGTGCCGGTTCTCCGTTGGAACTCAGCATCGTAGCGGAGTCGAGACCGGGGCTCTAAGACGATGGATAACCAGCGCAATCCGAGAGGGCGCAAGCCCAAAGCCTACAGCCAGGCTGATCGCCTCGCCCGCATGATGCGGGCTCTGGCTAGTCGAGCCGTGACGATCAATGGACTGGCCGACGAATTCGGGATTACCAGACGGCAGGTGTATCGCGATCTGGCGGAAATTGAAAAAGAAGGCCATCCCCTCGAGCGGTCCAATGGGTCGGGCGAGCAGACGTGGCAATTGCCTCTTGGCTACAAAGGCCTTCCAAAAATTGCTATCACTCAGTATGAACTCATGTCGCTGCATCTGGCTAAGAATCATCTGGCCTATTTGAAAGGCACACTGTTTGTCGACGATCTTGAAAGCGTGATTGCGAAAGTCGAATCTGGGCTTCCCGCCAAAGTCGCCAATCATCTGGAGAGGATCAGCCGCGTATTTGTCCCTGTGCAAGGGCCGAAGCGATCGTACGCGAAGCAGACGAGGATTTTGAGTGATCTCAGAAGGGCACTACTCCTGCAGCGCACCGTGATGCTGTATCATCAAAGACCGGATTATGAAGAGCCAACTGCGCATCACGTCGACCCGTATGTGCTGGTTCTCTATCAGTATGGCCTGTATATCGTCGGGTACTCGGATCGTGCCAAGGCGCTCCGTATGTTTTCTGTTGAGCGCATCCATCGAGTCGATGTGACCGACGATCGCTTCGACATGCCGTCGGACTTTTCCTGGGAGGCTCAGTCCCGTCGTCTTTTTGGTCTGATCGATGAACCCATAAAGACCGTGCGCATCTGGTTCAGCTCCGATGTGGCCTATCTCCTCAAAGAGCGTCAGTGGCATCCAACCCAATCGCTCAAGCTGCAAAAGGATAAGTCAGTCATCGTCACCTTCCAAGCCGGGGGGCTAGAAGAAATTACTTCTTGGATTCTTTCATGGGGTGCTGATGCCAAAGTGCTGAGCCCACCAGAGTTGGTCCAATCGGTCCGTGCCCACCTCACAGCCGCTCACAAGCAGTACTCGCCACACAAAACCAAGGCGTGACATAGTCTGTCACAGGCAGGTGCTAGCCTCCTTCTCATACCAAGAAATGGAGGGAAGCCATGCTCAATAGGCGTACATTCATAAAGACTGCTGCAGCTGTCGGACTCAGCAGCATTGTTCCCGTATTCCAGCCTTTGAGGGTTGCAGCAAGTGATGTCAACTCTAACGCTTCAGTTATTCAGTCCAGCGACAGCATAAAAGGTGGTACGCAGAGTCTCATGGCCATTGAGCAATGGGAAAATCTGATGGATGACTTGGATTGCATCGAGTTGGCAACGTGGTACACCTTGCTGACAAGTGTCGCAGGAAACCGAACAGGCGTAGGCGGGGAATCGTTGAGCTTCTACGCACATTGCCCTTTTTGTCCGTCAAGCGACAGCCTCTATATGAGGGATGATTCATATCACTGCTGCAACTGTCAGTCTCACGGCTCAGCGATTGACTTCTTTATGAAGGCAGAGAAGTGTTCCTGTGCCACGGCAATCGACGGCCTTCGTTCAATGCTAGATTCCGGTAAGTTGCGGGGGCGTGTGCCTGAATGGCAGCGGTACCGGAGAATCCTGGCCGAAACCAGACGGTTTTACAGTGAGGTGCTCTGTCACCGTATGGAAGGAGTCGTGGCAAAAAGATGGCTGAGCGAACAGGGGATTGGGGTGGACACTATCGAGCGCTTTGGGCTTGGCTATGCCCCTCTGGATTCGGATGAGTTGCTGCTGGACCATCTGCTCGATCAAGGATATAGCCCTCACGCAATTGAAGCTTCTGGAGCGACTTTCCGGAATACCCGTGGTCGGATGAAAGACTCTTGCGAAGGCATGATTATTCCAGTCGTTGATCATGAAGGCCATGAATATGGATTTTGCACGAACAGAAATATGGTCGATTCAGATCCCTCAGCCGCAGACCATTGGGTGCAACATACCTCCTCTTTTTCGGAACGACGTTTGAGGCGGTTGATAGTGCCTGCGCCGATATGGCCTCAGGATCTGAATAAGTTCGAGGAGATCGTCATAACGAGGACCGCGTGGGAAGTCGTGGCGCTGCACAGCATAGGGATAGAGAATGCGGTTTATATTGTTCAGGACTGGCACCGGCCGAACCCATATGCCATGAGAACGGCGTTTGCGCTTGCACAGACCCTTATTTTTCCATGTCGCGTAGAGGGCGACACTAGCCGCGAGATTGAAGCAATCATGGAGCAAGTGGGATCGGACTATCGGCGAGTAAAACTCTTGTCGCTCCCAGTAGGACGGTGGCTGACGGAATTGCTACAGCGGCAAGGCCCCGAAGCCGTGCGAGCAGCAATCAGGGCGGCAACTCCGTTGAGCCAGGCGCTGTCTTCTTGATATGTGAAACAGGTACAGGGTGCCGATATGGAATGGGTCTTGAGCTTGATTATTCAACTTGTCAGTACAGGGGATGACCTCAGCCAAGCGACCATGAACAAGCCGCTCAAGGCGGTCATTCAGGAGCACGTTGTCTGTAGAACATACTTTGAGCATCACGACGAGGAATTCCAGGAGGCGATGAAGATTGAGGGAGCAACTCAGCGGCAGCTTGCACTGGAACGCCTGAGATTGCAGGCTCTAGCGAAGTGTGGAGTTCGTCCGTAGGGGGATGAGTATGGCAACCAAGTGTAAGTTTTGTAACGCCATGTCGTTCGGCTCCGGCTGTTTCAACAGCCCTCACAAACATCACGAACACAGTGGAGTGGATGAAAAACATTGTGTATTTTGCAACTCAACGTCCTATGGCCGAGGCTGCTTTTACGGCCCGTCATAAGTTCATCGTCATGGTAGCGGTGCGAGTAAATGTGTATACTGCGGCTCAGCTACGACCGGCAGCGAGTGTCTCAATAGTCCTCACAAGAATCATGAACAATGACAATGAGAAAAAGAGACAATTGATCAATTAAATTTTCGCCATTCAATTGTGCAGCAGAGTACAGGAAAACATTGGAAATGTTTCCGTCCCAATAAAGTTTGGTGGCCAATTCGAATCGCACTTTATACGAAGGAGGGTAGATGGATCAATTCGAAGAAGCGGTACTAAGGTATTTGTGTGGTCCGCCAGAAAGATTTGTCAGCGCGCAGTTCAACATCCCTTACGATGGTTCTAAAGGGGGAAGTTGTCCTGACTTTCTTGTTTTGGATTTCTCGAGTAGCACTGTGTATGTAGTCGAAGTTACCTCAGCCGCAGACAAGAAAAATATACTCAGCAGAGTTGATGAGCGTAAATCCCGCTGGTTTGAACCTCTACAGGACCATTTCTCTAAGCTAAGCCCGATCTTCGAGGAGTGGGAATACCACGTTACTATATTTGTGAGAAAGGAAGAGTGTGATGCTGCGCGAAAGCGGCTTCACGACTTTCCTGATGTTTCGGTGTTCTCTCTCGATGAGGTTGTGTTTTCGTGGAATTGGAACTGGCAAGGAGGAAGGCCAAGCAACCCTCTTCGTGAGACTAGTAAGATTGGCAAGAGATAGTGAAACAAAAGAGTTCAGACGATTTGTCTCGAGTAACCGGTGAAACAAAAGTGTCAGGAACCATTGTTGTGAGCACTGGCATGAGCGAGCCTGCTAGGAATTGTCCGGTATGAGAGGCCACCACTTTCGCCACCTGCTCCGGTCGTTCTTCTGCTACAATGTGTCCGTAAGCCACGCCCCCTTCCGGTCCTAGGTCGATAATCCAATCTACTAATTTTTCGGTGGCGTCTAGGTTGTGTGCCACCGCTCTATGTATTGCCGCTGTTTCCTGGCTTCTGCAAAATCGCCAGGAGCTTCTTGATGCCCTCGATGTGCAGCCAGGCGGTCGCGTTTATATGGCCTTTCGGCGGGATCGTTGAGTTCATTCGGACTAGTCTATATACTGGTCTACAGTTATTTCGTAGCCCAGGGGAACATCATGAAGATAGAAATTGGTTCATATGAAGCAAAAACAAAGCTTCCTGAATTACTGCGGCAGGTCAAGGCCGGCAAAAGCTTTACTATCACGAATCGTGGGGAGGCGATTGCAGACCTTGTGCCGAGCGCAGGTGCAAGGGTCAGGGACAAAGTTGCGGCAGTGGGAAAGCTGAAGGCGTTCATGCTGGCCGATCCAGTGCGTGGTGTGAATATCAAGAAGCTCATTGAGGAGGGGCGCGCGTGAGCTTCATTCTTGATAATTCGGTGACCATGCGGTGGTTTTTCGGCGATGGCAAACCGCAAGAACTTGCGTATGCCGGTAGAGTGCTTGAGGCGATGCAAGATGCCAAAGCCTGTGTGCCCATAACCTGGGGACTGGAGGTGGCCAATGTCATCGCTAAGGCGGAAGAAAAGGCTCTGGTGACAGAAGCTCGGAGCGGGGCATTTCTTGAGATGTTGGACGATGTAGAAATTGAGGTGGATACTGCCACATTCATACACGCGCTGTCGGATACCCTTCAACTAGCGCGGCGATACAAACTTTCCGCGTACGATGCCTCGTATCTCGAACTGGCCTTACGATTAGGCTTACCCCTGGCGACTCTCGACGAAGATTTGCAGAAGGCTGCAAAGAAAGCGGGCGTCAAAAAATTTGCTTGAGGAAAGACATGGGTCAGCGACCATTCCTGGGTATCGTCGGCATGAGCGCGCTTGCCAGGAATCGCCCGGTGTGAGACGCTGCTACCTTCACCACCTGCTCCGGTCGCCCTTCAGCTACAATCTGTCCGCCGGCTGCGCCGTCTTCCGGTCCTAGGTCGATAATCCAATCGGCGCTCTGATCACATTCAGGTTGTGTTACATCACCACCACCGTATTGCCGCTGTTCACCAGCTTCTGCAGTATCGCCAGGAGCTTCTTGATATCCTTGACGTGCAGGCCGGTGGTCTGGTTTGTAGTCAGACTGGCCCAAAGCGAAGGCCTTCGCTTATTCATCGATCCAGAATCGTTTGAGGTCGAATGACAATTGCCGATGGTGCTTCACGGCGAGGAAGATCACATGGCGCTGGCGGATCAAGTAGAGCGCAAGGTAGTCGTCCATTATGAATTCGCGCAGATCGTCTCCTTGCTTGAGGAATTTGCGCAGATCTTTGGTTCGCGCATTCGCTTTGGGAGATTTCACTGCGCGGGTTAAGAACGCTCGACCGGATTGCGGGAACCGGCACAGCGTGGGAATGACGTCCTCGAAGAGTCGGTCAAGGAACCGATGAAATGCCGTTCGGCTGTGTGGGGCGACGAACTCTTCAATGGCCGTGAGATTGGCTGAGAAGTTTTCAGTAAATCGCGGTCGCTTACCGGCCATGACGCGATTTGAGCTGGGCGAGGCTGAGTGTCTTGCCTGCCTTGACGTCGGTGAGGCCCTTGATCGCTTCTTCCAATAATCCGAGATGGATGTGCTCTCGTTCCAATCGATGGTAATAGTCCAAGCGGTCCGCGTCGATGAGCGCCGCGCAACTGCCCCCATTCTTGGTAATGAGTTTTTCGCTTCCCTTGGTGCGCACTTCATCGCACAGTTCGGTGAGCTTCGCGCGCGCTCGACTCAGCGAGATGATGTCTTTGGATGTAATGCTCATTGGTTTCTCCTCTGAGAGTAATTGAAGATACTCTAAATAGCGTACAGAATTATGTCAAGTCATTATCTTCAAGTTAGGGTAGATTGAGGAGGGTGATCAGGGCGTGCCTGTTGATAGCGGGAAGGTCCGAATCATTGCGCAGGTACTCTATGCCACGCACCGTTGCGTGCGGTGTCAGGATACGCAACATCTGCCTTGATTGGGGACAAGGAAGGGCATGCAATGTGTGGATGGTGTGATATGGGCTTTGGCAGGCTATGATCCTGACGATGGAACAAGGACGTGCGAGAGGAATCGTCCCGTGTGAGACGCTGCTACCTTCACCACCTGCTCCGGTCGCCCTTCAGCTACAATCTGTCCGCCGGCTGCGCCGCCTTCCGGGCCTAGGTCGATCACCCAATCTGCCGACTTGATCACGTCAAGGTTGTGCTCCACTACGACCACGGTGTTGCCACTGTTCACCAGCTTGTGCAGCATGGCCAACAGTTTCTTGATGTCGTCGATGTGCAGCCCGGTGGTCGGTTCGTCCATGATGTAAAGCCCGTTCTTTGCAGACGAGTTTTTGAGTTCGGACGCGATCTTCAACCGCTGAGCCTCGCCACCTGAGAGGGTTGTGGCGGCTTGGCCGAGCCTGAGATAGCCCAGTCCGATGGACGAGAGCAGATGAAGTTTTTCCGTGAGCTTGGGCGAACCGCTGAAAAACCCCAGCGCCTCTTCCGCCGTCAGCTGCAACACATCATGGATCGTTTTCCCCCGATAGCGAATGGCGAGCACGTCAGGTTTGAATCGCTTTCCGTCGCAGGCTTCGCACGTCGCATAGATGTCCTCGAAGAAATACATTTCCAGCTTTTGAACGCCGCTTCCTTCGCAGCGTTCGCACCGACCACCGGTAGTATTGAAAGAGAAATGGCCTGGCGTGAGCCCGTTCCGGAGCGCATCGCGTTCGGAGGCGAAGAGAGCGCGCACTTCATCGAACGCTTTCAGATAGGTGATGGGGTTCGAGCGTGGTGTGCGACCGATGGGCTCCTGATCGATGAGCTTGACGCCGGTGAGATGTTCGATCCCCTTAATCGCGCGAAACTTGCCCATCGGCAGCGACTCGACACGAAAGGCGCGGGCGACGGCTCGGTAGAGCGTGTCTTCGACCAACGTGCTCTTGCCCGACCCTGACACGCCGGTGACGCAGACCAACATGCCGAGCGGAATACGAACGAACAGATCTTTCAGGTTGTGCTCGCATGCGCCTGCGATCACAAGAATATTCCCGTTTCCTCTCCGTCGGGATCGTGGAATCGCTATTTCATCATCGCCACGCAGGTAGCGCGCCGTAATCGACCGCCGGTCTGCCATAAATTCTTGTTGCGGCGCGGCACAGATCACCTCACCGCCTTTCTCACCGGATAACGGCCCTAGCTCAACCAGATAGTCCGCGGCCTGCATCATTTGGCGATCGTGCTCCACAACGACGACTGTGTTGCCTTGGACTGCCAGCTCTCGCAGAATGCCGGCGAGTGTTGCGGTGTCGCGTGGGTGGAGGCCAATGGTCGGTTCATCGAGGACGTAGAGCGTGCCGACCAGGCGCGCGCCGAGTTGATTCGCCAGCGCTGCGCGCTGGGCCTCTCCTCCCGAGAGCGTGCGGGTTTGACGGGAGAGTGTCAGATAGCCGAGGCCCACGCGGAGGAGAAAGCCAAGTTTGGCTGTCAGCTGTCGGAGGATGTCGCGAGCGATCTGTATTTCATAAGGAGAGAGGGCGAGGGAGGTACTCCAAACGCTCGCTTCTTCGATCGTGAAATCAGAAATCTCATGAATGTCTCTGCCCGCGATCTTCACGTAGCGCGCATCCGGTCGGAGACGGGACCCGTAGCAGCTTGGACAGGGGACCGGCGTTCGGTAACGGCTGAGCATCACGCGCACGTGCAGCTTGTAGCGCTTGCCTTCCAAGTATTCGAAGTATTGCCGCACACCCTCCAGCTTGCCTTCCCCTTCCCAGAGTATCTGCTTGATAGGCTGCGGTAGATCCCTGTAGGGGAGGGCGAGGTCGATCCCACGCCGTTTCATGGAGAGCAACAGCTGCTTCTGCCACCAATCGCCGCTGGGCTTACTCCAGGGTTCGATCGCGCCTTGAGCCAGCGACTTGCTGTGATCGGGGATGACGAGGTCTGGGTCATAACGCAGAATATTGCCGAACCCTTTGCACTCCGGACAGGCGCCGAGCGGATGGTTAAAGGAAAATAGGACGGGGCGAATCGGTTCGAATGTTCGGCTACAGCGTTGGCATCGAAAATTCGTGCTGTAGGTGCGGGGTCCCTGGTCGATGACCTCTACCCGGCAGAGTCCCTCCCCCTCGCGAAACGCCGTTTCAATTGCTTCAACCAGGCGGGATCGGTTGTCTTCCCGGATCACCAGCCGATCGAGGATCACGTGCAGATGGTCCGGCCTACTTGCGGGAAGGGTCTGGATCTCGTGGAGATCGAGGATCTCCTTGCCGCACTGCAATCTGGAGTATCCGCGTAACAACAGCGATTGGAGAAAGGCTTGGTCCTGTTTCGTCGCCGGCGCTGCGACCGGAAACAGAATCATCGCTCGCGCATCGCGACAATGGGTCAGGAGATCGTCGACGACGCTGTCGGGGAAAAAACTGCGCGCAGCGATGGCGCAATCGGGGCAAACCGGATGCCCGATTTTGGCGAACAGGAGCCGCAGAAGATCGGCGATTTCAGTCGTGGTGCCGACCGTTGAGCGGGCTGTGCGAATGGGGTTCTTCTGTTCGATCGCAATGGCGGGGCGCACGTTGATCAGCCGGTCGACATCGGGTCGATTGACCTTGTCGAGAAACATGCGGGCATAGGTGGAGAGCGATTCCACATAGCGCCATTGGCCTTCGGCAAAGAGCGTGTCGAACGCGAGCGAAGATTTTCCCGACCCTGAGACGCCGGTGATGGCGGTGACCTGATTGTGCGGGATGCGGAGCGAGATATTTTTGAGATTATTCTGCCGCGCGCCCTCGACGATGAGGTGATCTCTCGATGAATTGGAGTCCAGAGGGTTCGGCACAGCGATCGCTCCTGCATTGGAATGACCGGCCATGGTAGCAACTGTCGGCGTGGGGTTCAACGAAGGAACAGAGGAGGGGATGGAATGACACCCACGTTGGTCCTGTGCTCCCGGAACGCGCGCCCTCAGAAGGGTGAGGAGGGAGTGGCCAGGTGCCCTCCTTGCTCGCAGAACGCGCACGATAGGAATGTGCTCGTTCGATGCGCGCAGTCGAGGACAGCCTCGGCCACTCCCTCCAAGCGAGGCATAAGAGATCGCAGGGCCCTCGCATGGGCTAATGGCACGTCTCGGCGCGCTCGGGGTTGGGTGGGTGAGAAAGCTGCGCGCAGTGGAAGATCAGTCAGCCCCCATCCCTGAAGAGAGAACGAGCAAGCTTGGAGGGATCATCTTTGTCCGCTCGCTGCGGCCTTGCTGAACGACCTTTCTGGACAGCCTGCGAGGATCTCTGAAGAGCCGGGTCGTTTAGGCATCCATGCTGTTTATGTACTGAGGTAGTGTGTCAACAACCTGCTGGTGAGCTTCGGGTTCTTGCCTTTATCTGTCGATAGCGTAGAATCCCCCAGGCTCGGGCCAGGAGCCGAACGAGTATGGTTGTGGAGTGCCTTCGTGACGCGCTGACCATCGCTCAAACCAGACAGAAGTCGAATGCCTCCTGATGTCGATATATTTCTGAGCTACCACTGGCGCGATCACGCGCAGGTGGAGGCGCTCGCGCAACGATTGCACGAACAGAAACTTAGGGTCTTTCTCGACCGATGGTATCTGACACCGGGGCAATCATGGCCGAAGGCGCTTGAGTCGGCCATCGCGCAATGTAAGGCTGTGGCGGTCTGCATCGGGCAGGGAGAGATGGGGCCATGGCAGCAGCGGGAGCAATATCTCGCGCTGGAGCGCCAGGTGGCCGCCGAGCGCTGCGGCCAGACCTTTCCCGTCATTCCGGTCCTGCTGCCCGGCGCAGAACCGCCGTTGGGGTTTCTGCGTCAACTCACCTGGGTCGATTTACGCGCTCGTGTCGACGATCCCGTCCTGCTCACCACGCTCGTCAGAGCCGTTCGCGGTGAGCCGCCCGGCCCGGATGCGCAAGGCAGGGTCCACGAGACACTCGCCACGATCTGTCCCTATAGGGGGCTGCTTTATTTCCGCGAAGAAGACGCACCATTCTTTTTCGGTCGCGCAGAGACCATCAAGCAGCTCGTCAGTGCCGTTCAAGACCACAGCCTGGTCGCGGTCGTTGGGGCTTCGGGCAGTGGGAAGTCTTCTGTCGTGAGGGCGGGTCTCGTGCCGGAGCTGCGCAAGAGTCGCGAGTGCGTCTGGGAGGTTGCGACAGTTGTCCCTACCGATCGCCCCATCCATGCGCTCGCTGCGGTGATCATGCCCCTGATCGAGCCGGACATGAACGAAACTGCCCGGTTGATCGACATGAACAAGCTGGCCGAGGCGATCATTCAACGGACAGTCAAGTTGCGCGATGTCGTGGATCGTGTGCTTGAGAAGCAACCTGGCACAGAACGCCTGCTGCTCATCGTGGATCAGTGGGAAGAATTATTCACGCTCTGTCAGGACGAAGTGGCCCGCCGATGCTTCATCGACAATGTCCTAGAAGCCACGGCCATAACAAGGCTGAGCGTGGTGCTGACCCTGCGAGGAGACTTTTTCGGACGCGCCATTACCGACTATCGGCCGCTGTCAGATCGTATGCAGGGGGCTCAGGTGAATCTTGGTCCAATGAAGCGGGACGAATTGCGTCTCGCGATCGAAGAGCCGGCGCGGCAGGTTGGCCTTACGTTTGAAGCGGGCCTGGTGGCCCTGATTCTGGAACAGACCGGCGACGAACCGGGCCATTTGCCCTTGCTCGAATTCGTGCTGCGTCAGCTCTGGGAGCACCGCCGTGGCGGTGAACTCCATCACGAGGCCTACAAGGCCATTGGTCAGCTGGAGGGAGCGATCGCGAAGAAAGCGGAATCGCTGTATGAGAAGTTCAGCGAAGAGGACCGACGAAAGATACAGCGGATCTTCTTGCGCCTCGTGCGTCCGGGTGAGGGCGAGGCGGACACCAGACGGCGGGCGACGTTCGCGGAAATGGGAGAGGGACTGCGAAGCCTTGTAAAAACCCTCGCTGACGAGCGCTTGTTGGTGACCTCTCAGCTCGCCAGCAGTGCGGAGGAAACGATCGAGGTATCCCATGAGGCCTTGATCCGTCATTGGCAGCAACTCAGAGACTGGGTTGCTGCAGATCGTCGATTCCTATCCTGGCAACAGCGCCTCGGCGCGTCGATCAAGCAGTATGAAGAGAGTAAACGAAGCTGGGACCTCCTTCTCCGCGGACTTCCGCTGACCGAAGCATTGGATTGGTTGAAGAAAAAGCCAGACGACCTTTTGCCCGTGGAACGCGAGTTTGTCACGGCCAGCAAGAATCGGAAGATCAGGGACCGCATTGCCACTGCCACAATCGTTGGGCTAGTGCTC
Source organism: Nitrospira sp. CG24A (assembly GCA_002869925.2). Taxonomy (GTDB): domain Bacteria; phylum Nitrospirota; class Nitrospiria; order Nitrospirales; family Nitrospiraceae; genus Palsa-1315. The sequence continues at coordinate 111,956 of NEWT02000035.1, read as the reverse complement.
ATGGTGATTGGTGGGCCACTTGCATGGGTGTGGAAGGAGGGAGTGACGGTCAAATATGCCGTATCCATTGTTCAGGCTCAGCTGCATCTTGTCTCAGTGTTAGAGCCGGAGATGGTGGAGATTCCCGGAGGGGATTTCCTGCAAGGTGATAGGATTACCTGGCCCAATAACCCATTGCGCAAAGTCACTGTCAACCGGTTTAAGATTGGAAAATATGAAGTCACCTTCGACGAGTACAATCGGTATGTGGAATTGACTGGTGGTCGATTACCAGTCAATAGAACATTGGGTGGTGACAGGCGACCCGCGACCAATGTCATGTGGGAAGATGCCATCGGCTATGCCAAGTGGTTGTCAAGAGCGACTGGCAAGCGATATCGACTGCCGACCGAATCTGAGTGGGAGTATGCGGCGAGGAACGGAGGAAAGGACACTGTGTGGGCAGGTACTTCCGACGAGAACCAACTGAAAGATTATGCTGTCTACATTGGAAATCTGCCGATGCCTGTCGGAAGTAAAAAACCGAACGGTCTTGGTCTGTATGACATGAGTGGAAATGTGTGGGAGATGGTGCAAGATTGTGCTTCAAAAATTGGTGAAGAGTGTAACTTCCGCGTGTCTCGGGGCGGCTCCTTTCTCAACAAACCGGAAATGCTGCGTGCATCGTTTCGGTTCTTGATCAATGTCGACATCAGGACCAACGTCCACGGCTTTCGTCTTGCCCAGGACATTCCCTAACCCTGCACCCTTTACTCTTTGACCCTGTGCATCTTGCTCGGTGGGGTGAGATGTTTACAGGGTGGCAGTAGGAAGGGAGTGGATCATGATGCCCAGCGTGACCCAGGCTGTGCAAACGTGCCATGAGTTGCTCCTCTGGCTGATTCCGCAGCTGGACAAATTCCCACGCGTGCGCCGATTTTCTGGAAGGGGGATTCAGAAAAAGGCTTGGCGATTGTTCTTAATGGGTGAGAGGATCGGGACGCTAAACGAGGAGGACGCATGATTCTGTCAACGACCAACAATATCGAGGGAAAGAAAACGGTGAAGCATCTGGGGCTGGTATCAGGCGATGCCATCCTTGGCGCGAATATCTTTCGGGATTTTTTCGCGTCGATCCGGGATATTGTCGGGGGGCGTTCGGCGGGCTATGAAAAGGAACTCCGGAAGGCGAAGAATATTGCACTTGAAGAAATGCAGGAGCAGGCCAAGAACTTGGGCGCCAATGCGATCGTCGGTATCGACATCGACATCGATTATGAAACGATCGGCACCAATAGCAGCATGTTGATGGTCAGCGCCAACGGGACGGCTGTCGTCGTGGAGTAGCAGGAGGCTGAAAATGCCCGCCAGCATCGTTCTCGCATCGTTCAGATCCTCAACGCTGAGGAGGAGTTTCCCGGAGATCGGAAGCACTGGAGGGGTTTTTCCCGTTCGCCAAGATCAGTGATATGGGCGAACGGCCCTCCCGAAGTGCGGTTTGTACCTCCTCGGCCCTTCACTCGCTGCGGCCTTGCTGACAAGCATTTTGAGCCTCCTGCGGGAGAAGAAGATCCTCGGGGTAGCTGGGACGATTTCCTTGCTCGCGCAACACGCGGCCTGAGCAGGATGGGAAGGGTAGTCTGGTCGTCCTCCTGCTCACAGAACGTGCATGATAGGAATGTGCACACCAGGAACAAGAGCGTGTCTCGGCACGCTCAGGGTTGTGCGGGTGAGAACTCTAGCTCGGGTGTCGTGCGATCTCCGGGGATACCGCCATTCGGCTCGCACACTTCTTCGGCACGAGCGCACAGTTCTGGATGAATCTGCAGACACTTTACGAAGTGAAGTGCGCAGAGCATAAAGTGGGAAAAACCCTTCGGACCCTACCCACGATCCGAGCGTTACGTCGCACCGCCTAGTTTGCCGCATCCCCTCATGCGCGCAACGACCGGTTCTCCTCGGTTGACGACCCACCCAACTGCGGGGATTTGACATCTGAGCTGCCGCTACCGAATCATCATCTTCACGGCCCCCACGCAGCCTAGATAGAGCACGACTGAGCCGATCATGGCAGGCCAAAATCCAACTTGCGGAACGGCCAGAATCATGGTGATGACGTAGACGACCCAGGGTGGGACGAACCACAACAAGTTCTTTGCGTAGCTGACGATTGCCTCATTACCGCCGTTCAGATAGATCAGGATGAACGTGGCGCCGGTAATGGCGGGAAAGGTGCTGGCAAAGGCGGCAAGGAACGATTTGCCTTGCGACCCGAGGTAGGTGGAGACACTGACGATGGTTCCACCGAGCAGGAAATAGAGCACATACTTACCGAATTCACCCATCGCGTTGCTCCTTGTTGAGAGAGATCGCTTTTTCTATGACAATGCGAATTTCACTGAGCTGTACATCACGATGACTTCAACGGCATGCGCGACGATCGTGATGGAGAGATTGCGTGTGCGTAGCCAGATGATTCCCCAGATCAGCCCGTCCCAGACGGCGATCCAGTGGAGGTCCTGAAAAGTATTCACCATGAAGGGATCGAAAGCAAATATCAGAGTACTGGCAATGATGGCCAGGGGCGAGAAGCGCTGGACCATGCCGGATCTCCACAGCCCCGACTCGAGTGCAGCCAGCCGGCCCAGGAGAAATCCCCGAAAGTTCAGCTCCACAAAGAAGGCGATGGCACAAATGAACCAGGGGACCATGACCAAGAAGGGGAGTCGGCCATGTGGCGTGGCCTTGAGGAAATTGATGTCATAGCCTAAATATGGATAGACGGAAAGAATTACGATCGTATTCAGGCAGCCGAGCAGCAGTCCTGTTATAAGCCCCCAGGGTAGGCCACTCCGGACGTTCCCTTTCTCCAGCCCTAGCCGAGATGCGATGTTGCAGTTGCGCGTGGCCCATAAGCCGAAGGCGAGGTAGGCGACGATCTGTGGGGCGAACAGCACCAGCGTCTGTTCTTGAAGTGAGGTGGGAAGGCCGTAGAAGCCTAGCGTCGCGGTGATGGGGAGCAGCGCGAGGGCTGCTCCCCATTCTTTGGCCTGAGTCGGTATCACGTGCGGACCAGACTCAGGCGCTGTCATGCAGGTCAGCCCTCATTATTCATGAAGGTTCGTCGCCCTTCGACTTGCTCAGGGTCCCGAACCCAGTCGAGGGACGAACGTGTGCAGACGCGAAGCGAGACGGGTACTTGGAGCCATGAGGTCCTGAGGCATACTCGTGCAGTATGTCGAAGGGCTGAACGGCGAGACTGCCTGGCACAGCCGCGTATCCACGTTTGTAGCAGAAGCGTCATGAATAATGCAGGCTAGTTGAGTTGGAGATTATAGCGGTCGAGTGTTGTGGCCTTGTGCCGCGCGAGGTTGGAGAGTGATTTGTTGTAATCGACGGTGGCGCGCAACTCGTTGCCTTGGGCCGTCGCCAGGTCGCGTTGGAAATCAAGAACGAAGCGTGTGGTGCTGAGCCCCACTTTCAGGCGTTCTTGCTCCGCCTGCAACTGCTTCTCGGCCATGATTCTGGCGGATCGAGTGGTTTCAATGCGCTTAAAATCCGTCTGGACACGCCGGACGGCTTCGCGCACACCCACGATGATGAGCTGCCGCACATTTACGAGCGAGGCTTCGGCGTTCTTCTCCTCCAGCTGCCGCTTATTATAGGTGCTCCAGGCAGAGCGGTTGCCGAGGGGATAGCTTAAGACAAGGCCCGCGCCGTAATTGTAGAAATCGCCGCTGAAGTTCCGGTTCACCGAATCGCCGTAATCTCGCCCCAGTCCTGCCATGCCCATCGTCCCTTGGAACGAAAGATTCGGGAGAATCTGATTTTTGGCGAACTTGGTATTGAGATCGCTGGTCTCCATATTCTTCTTTGCTTGGACGATTTCCGGCCGCTGCTCGATGGCCGTGTCGATGGCTTCTTGCAGGCTGAGGGGTTCGAGGGCCACGACCGGCTGGTCGAGTGGGATCAAGTGCACGTCTTGACGCAGATCCTCTTCACCAGGATTGAGCAATCTGCGCAGCTGATCTTCCTGGTCTCGAATCGTTTTCTCAGCGACCAATACCTGCTCGACCCGTGACGCGACGGCCGCTTCAGCTTGCAACACATCGACGATCGACATAATACCGGCCTTGGCCTTCGCGCGGTTGCTGGCCAAGAGTTCCTGCGCCGCTTTCAAGGCGGCTTCGGCGACTTTCAGGTTCTCATTGGCGAAGACCACTTCCCAATAGGTTTGTTCTACCGTGGCCAGGACGTTGAGGACACGATCGCGAAACACATGTTCTTCCACGACGGCATTATTCTGCGCGACGCGGATGAAGGTCTTGGTGATGTCGATGCCGGCGTTGCGGAGGAGCGGGTGCGTGAGGGTGAGCGAGAGGCCACCGGTGTAGGACGGATTGAACAAGAAAGATCCGAAGCTGCTACATCCTGGAGTGCTAGGCGATTGCCCAAAACACCCTTGCGTGCCGGAGACATTATTTCGAGCGGGGCTATAGTTCAGGTCGACGTTGCCGCCTGTCGGTAAATTGGTCGTGGCGTCGAGTGTGACGGAGTGGTTCCTCTGGTCGAAGATTCGGATGTCGTTGAGCGGTCCCTGTGAAAAGCCGAACACAGGCCGGTTGAGCGGGGTCGCGGTTCGGTTGTATTGGCCGTTCACACTCAGCGTCGGGTCGAATTTGGCTTCTTCGACGGTGATGTCGGCCAACCGGCTTTCCTTAGTCTGGCGGCTGATACTGATGTCCAGATTGTACTTTAGCGCTTGAAGGGCGGCGTCGGCGAGAGAGATGGTTTCCTGTCGTTCCGCGCGCGGTGTTTTGCCGATCTCTAGCCCCCAACTGTGTCCAGGTGACAGGAGGAGTCCGATGCCGACGGCATAACTACATGTGCGCCACCATCTTTGTATTCTGGTCCCCATAACCCCTCCCCTTTGATCGACAAGCAAAAACTCTGCATACTATAATGATGTTATGCGAATCTGTCATGGGCTAACTGGAGCGGGATTGCAAGGCCATCGGGTCACACGACCAGATCTGTCGGTCTTGGCGCTTCCTGCGCCACTGGCGGCGTTGATCCTGCTCTTGCTTTCGCTCCCGTCATTGAATTCGCAGGTCTGGGGGCAATCAACCTCCAGCGTTCGTTCATTCGATGGAGGGGTCGCGCCGTTATTCAAGATGCCAGGCATAAGCAGTCTCTATCTCGATAATCAAGGCACGCAGGGATTTTTGTACAACCCAGGAAACAATTTCCAGTCGTTCAGCTTTCGGAATCCCACAACAGGGCAAGCATGGAGCGGGGCGGTGAACACGTTCGGGCCACAACTATCGATTGGGCTGATCCAAGGCGCCAACCAGACCGGTTCACCGACCGTCCTTCCCGGCCCTCCTCGCCAAACCGCGCCGTTGCCATCGATTCAGTCCACGATTCTCGACGACATTCCGTGACACAATGCTGAAATAGACCGCCAGCATTGCTTGGCAAGAACCGTGAAAGGTAAAATGTGAAACGTGAAATGTAGGATTGCTGAGTCGTCTTCCTCCGAAACGTTTTATGTTTAACGATTCACGCCTCAGGGAGCATTCGCCAGTTGCCAGGTGAGCGCGAGGACATACCGAGCTACTGTGCGTACAATCTCTGGATTGATTGTGTCGGCGGTGTCGGTGGGCTGATGAAAGTGCGGGTGGACCCCGCCGCTCACGATGGCGACGGTTGGAATTCCTGCCTCTTTGAAAGGTACGTGGTCGCCGCCGGGGAAGAATCCGTACAGGTTAAGCTTGTTTACCAAAACCGCTGCCCACGCCGCGTCCTTTGCCGTGGATTTTTGAATCCCTGTGATCCCGACGGTTAACAGTCCGTTTCCCACTCCGGCATGGTCGATGTTGATCATGGCCTTCGTTGAGCCGAGGGGGATGACGGGTCTCGATGTATAGAGGCGGGATCCGAGCAAATCTCTCTCCTCTCCACTGAATGATAGAAAGAGGATCGTCCGTTGAGGACGTAGACCAATTTTCCCTAGGGCCCGTGCGACCTCCAGTACTATGGCCGTTCCTGATGCGTTGTCGTCAGCGCCAGGAAATAAGAGGCCAGCAGGGCGGCCAAAATGATCTCGATGCGCACCGATGATAATGGTATCCGGCCCTGTACCAGGGATCATCCCCACCACGTTCGTCAGCAAGCCGTCCTGTATCGTAGTCTTCCAATGGAGAGATGCATATCGATTGGCTACGCGCGATCGCGCTGATGGGGCATTATTGAGTTGCTCTTGGAGAGTGCGAAGGCGATCAGGGGCGGATTCTTCACCGCTTCCGGCGAGGAGAGTCTCTGCCAATTCCGTGCTGATCCATGCGCCAGGGAGGGCTTGGTCAGGGGAGAGCTGCCCATAAAATGCGCTGGGCCTTCCCGTGACGCCGCGGCGAGTTTCATATGGGCTGAGAATCGGTCCTGTTGCAGTCAGATAGGCCAAGGCTCCTCGATCTCGTGCGAAGCGGATCTTATCTGCATGGCTGACGGGGCTTGGGTAGTGATCCGGTTTGCCACGCAGGAAGAGCACGATGCAGTTCTTCACATCGACGCCGGCGTAATCGTCGATTCCTTGAGCGGGATCGACAATGCCGTAACCGACGAAGACGACCTGACCCTGGAGATCGGCAGAGGGGGAGTCAAAGACCGGGAGGTAGTCTCTACTCAACTGCGCTGTGACCAACTGGTCCGCTGCGCCGGTGCGAACGACCGGGTCGGGTTCGATGAGTGAGGTGGAGACCCTCGAGGCCATGATGCCTAGTGGTAGTCCTTTTCCTGGTTGGGCAAATGGGGACGTGAGTGAGGTGTTGTCAACGAGCGGGAGCGTGAGCCCGGCCGAGGTGAGTTCCTGTGCAACCCATTGTGCGGATCGCAGGTCATCGACGGATCCGGCTTGCCGTCCGTTGAAAGCCGGGCTGCTTAATGTGCGCACGTCGGCGAGCATGCGTTCGCTTGACAGGCTGTCGAGGGCTTGAAGCCATGCACGCTGGTCATCCTCCGATTGGGCGAAGACTTGGGTTCCTATGGGGAGCAGAGCGAGGGTAACTCCCAGAAGAATGACCACAATAAAGGAGGGAGAGTTGCAGCGCATTGAGCCGTTCATGACGTGAGCCTTTCGAGGTCGAAGGCACTATAGCATAGATCGAGAGGTCCGTTGCAGAGCGGCTCCAGGCCAAGGTACTATGCCGACTTGTGAGCATGACACGTCGATGACAGATTCAACCACGCCAGCACAGCATTTCACGAACCGGCTGGCCACAGAAGCCAGCCCCTATCTCCTGCAGCATGCGGAGAATCCTGTGGAGTGGTATCCCTGGGGCGAGGAAGCCTTATCGCGGGCGAAAGCCGAAGACAAGCCGATTCTCTTGTCGATCGGGTACTCGGCCTGCCATTGGTGCCATGTGATGGCTCATGAGTGTTTCGACAATGTTGAGATTGCCGGGTTGATGAACCGGGACTTCATCAATGTGAAGGTGGATCGAGAAGAACGCCCGGACCTGGACGATATTTACCAAAAGTCCTCGCAGGTATTCCTGGGACGCGGCGGTGGGTGGCCCTTGACGATGTTTCTCACGCCTGACCAAGAACCGTTCTACGGAGGGACCTATTTCCCGCCGATACCCCGCTACAACCTGCCCGGATTTCCCGATGTGTTGCGCGGTGTCCTTGAGGCGTATCGACATCACCGCGACGATGTCCGGAAGAATGTCGAGAAGGTAAAAACCGGGCTCCAGCGAGTCGGCACGCCTCAGCCGTCTGACGATCCCTTGACGGATCGTCTGCTCGACGAGGCAGTCAAAAGCTTAGGGCAGTTTTTTGATCCGGTTCACGGTGGATTCGGTGAAGGACCAAAATTTCCGACGGTCCCTCCGCTCAGTCTGTTGCTCCGTCAGACGGCTCGGACGAAAGATACGTCCCATCAAGAACAGGTGCTGTTGCAACTGAGAACCATGGCGGCCGGAGGAATCTACGATCATCTCGGCGGGGGCTTCCATCGCTATTCGGTGGATGGCCGGTGGTTGGTTCCCCATTTTGAAAAGATGCTCTACGACAACGCGCAGTTGGTGCGGATCTATCTCGATGCCTGGCGTCTCACCAAAGAGGACCGGTTTCGCGAAGTGGTGGAAGACACGTTGGAATATATTCGTCGTGAACTCACGCATCCCGATGGCGCCTTCTTTGCTGCGCAGGATGCCGACAGCGAGGGGCATGAAGGAAGCTACTTCGTCTGGGAGCCGAAAGAGATTGCTGCGGTGCTGGGAGCCGACATGGCCGAGGAATTTTGTCGGTGCTATGGGGTGACGGAGAGCGGCAATTTTGAAGGCAAGAACGTGTTGAATCGGCTCGGTGAGGTCCACCCAGAATCCGATGCGCAAGCGGAAGTGGAGACCATGTTGCGGGCTGCCAGGCTCAAGTTGCTGACCGCACGAGAGCAACGGATGACGCTGCAGCGGGATGACAATATTCTCACGAGCTGGAATGCGATGATGGTCTCGGCGTACCTCGATGCCTACCATGCGTTCGGGACTCCGGCGTATCTGGCAGCTGCGGAGCGGGCGCTCACATTCCTGTTGGACTATGCGGTTGAGAACGGAAGAGTCTATCGTACAGTCAGGGCGGGGAAAGGACGCTTGAACGGCTATCTGGACGATGCCGCCTGTCTTGCCGCTGCGTTGCTGGACGCGTTTGAGGCCACATCGCATCGGTGGTATCTGGAGCAAGCGCGCGAGGTCATGGACCATTTATTGGAGCGATATTGGGATGAGCCGATCGGGGGGTGTTTTTATACCAGCCGCGACCACGAAGCCCTGCTCCATCGCATGAAGTCCGGGACCGATAGCGCGATTCCATCGGGGAACGCCGTCGTTGCCATGGTCTTGTTGAGGCTGTTCTCTTTCACCAAAGAACAACGGTATCATGACCTGGCCGAGCGGCTGTTCCGGGTGTTCCGTCATGCGATGGCCCACAACGCTTATGGCACATCGGCTATACTGTGCGCACTGGATTGGTACCTGGCGACACCACAGGAGATTGTTGTGGTTGGGACTCGTGGCGATACCATGACCGAATCATTGCTTTCAACAATCCATCGGCGTTATCTGCCGAATCATTCGGTGTTGGTGGTCGAATCGGCTCGTCGTGAGGGTGAATCCGACTTGCCGCTCGCCATCGGGAAGACAAGTGTGAACGGACAGCCGACGGCGTATGTGTGCCAACGTCAGACCTGTTCACCTCCTGTGACAGACCAGGCCCAATTGGATCTGGTATTGTAGGGAGATTGTTGGGAGGATGTCGTGAGCGCAGGCGATTCAGGCAAAGGGCTGTACGATCATCTCTACCGGCGATTTTTCGAGAATCGCGCGTCGCACCAGGGCTATGACTTTCAGCATGCCCCCGGTGGAAGCGCTCCAACGCCTGGAGTGACATTCCCAGATCGTCTTCGGTGGTGGGCCTGGGGCCGATGGAAACGTCGAAACACAATCATGGCCGCCCGCGACCGGTTCCAACAAGACATTCTCGATATCAAAAAGCGACCACTGAGGTAGCAAGCGTTTCAGGAGATGGTTGCGAATGAACGTCGCATGAGCGTGAAGCCGAGGTCTCTTAGTCGGGTGGTTATAGGGCTTGTCTTGTCCATGATTGCCGGCGAATGGAGCGATTGCGTTGAGCCATCTCATGCGATTGAGATAGAGAGCCGGATGGAAAAAGAAGCCAACTTGCAAGGCCAGGTGCAAGGGGGGTTATTTAATCGATGGACGTTCGACCAGCAGAAGTCCGGTGAGGCTCCTGTCGGATTCTCGATGCTGGGGTTTGGCGAGGGGCCGGCTGCGGATTGGATGGTCAAGGCGGATCCTGATGCTCCATCGGCGTCCAATGTTCTCGCGGTGAATTCATCGTGCCCAACTGAGACCTGTTACCGTGCGATCGTCGCCGATGGGTTTCAGTATGAATACCCAGATATGTCGGTCAGAATACGGTTTCCCGTCGATGCGTCGGCGGCGATAGGTGGTGTGGTGTTTGGCGTACAGGATGCCAGGCACTTCTATGCGGTGGTGGTCAATCTTGCGACGAAGACATTGGACGTGAGTAAAGTGGTGAAAGGAAAGGAGACGAGTCTCGGACAATCGTCGCTCACGCCTAAAAAGGGTCCCTGGCATATGCTGCGAATTCAGCGGAATACCATTCTGAGTAAAGACTTTATCGAAACCTTCTTTGACGGCGTGCTCGCGGTGACGGTTGAGGATCAGTCTCTGACCATCGGCCAGGTGGGTCTTGTAGTTCGGGGATCCACCGCGCTGGACTTCGATAGTGTGCACGCGGTTCCGCTGTTCTCTCACCGCCCGCTTTCTGCTCCTGCCGCCTATTAGCAAGGGCAACTGCCATGCGTGTGAATACGTCATCGCTTGCAATTAAAATGGCAGAGGAGTAGAGTATCCCCGTGTATCATCGCGAAAGGCCTGGTGGTGATATCACAGAGAGAGACAAGGCCTAAGACAGTTGTTGTTTTGGTTCTGCACGGGAATTTGATCGGAAGCCAGCCTTGAGCCGCCATGGTGTTTGCATCTTCGGCCCACTCCTTCCTCACTTTGTTCTCGAGTCCAAGACAACACATATTCTCAAAGGAGGAACCCAATGGGTTCGAAGATTTATGTTGGCGGGTTGCCGTATTCCACAACTGAACAGCAACTGAGCGATCTGTTTGCTGTGCACGGAGCGGTGACATCATCCCGGATTATCACAGATAAGTTCACTGGCCAATCCCGCGGGTTTGGATTCGTGGAGATGTCCGGGGATTCAGAAGCGCAGGCGGCGATTACCGCGCTGAACGGCACTGAGTTGGGCGGTCGCACGTTGACCGTTAACGAAGCGCGTCCTCAGGAGCCACGTACTGGCGGCGGCGGCGGTGGTGGTCGCGGCGGTCGTGGCGGCGGTGGAGATCGGTACTAAGCCGTAACGAGTGGTTTACACATCGGGGCTGCCATCCGGCAGCCCCGCTATTTCCTTCCTAGAATTGCCCATCAACGTGATGCGTTTCTCGGCCCTCCGACTAGGCCGGACCGTGCAGTCCCAGGAAGTGTTTCTTTACAAGGAGTTCTATGTCTACGTTTGCTGATATGAATCTGCCCCAGTCCCTTGCCCAGCGCCTGATACAGGCGGGCCTGACGACACCTACGCCGGTGCAACAGGCTGCCATTCCACTCGCGCTGAAAGGCCAGGACATCATGGCGCAAGCCAAAACCGGGAGCGGGAAAACACTGGCGTTTTTGCTGCCGATAATCGAGCAGGTCATGCGACGGGAGGCCTCAGCGCCCGCGCCTGGTCCTTATACCAAGTCCGGGCCGAGTCACGCGTCTGGACCGAAGTTTTTGGTGCTGGCGCCCACGCGGGAATTGGCGCTTCAGATCGAAATGGAGTTGCGCAAGTATGCTCCGATATCCGTGACCTCGTTGTCGGTATACGGTGGGACGCCGATCGAGCGCCATTACCGCGCGTTGCAACGACCGCCGATGGTGGTGGTCGGTACGCCGGGGCGGTTGCTCGACTTGGCCGGTTCCGGCCACTTGAAGTTGGGTGGCGTGACGTTTCTTGTGATGGACGAGGCCGATCAGATGTTGGATCGCGGGTTCCTGAGGGACATACAACGGATCATTCGTCTTCTCCCGGTTGAGCGCCAGACGCTGTTGTTCTCTGCGACTTTTTCCGGGGAAATTCAAACGCTCGCACAGAGCATGCAGCGTAACCCTGCTCGTATTTCTGTCGATCCGGGGATCAGCACGCCGACCACGATCGTGCATGCCTATTATGTCGTGCCGGGAGATCAGGCGCGTACGCAGCTTGTGCATACGTTGCTTCAGGGTGTGACGGGCGGAGGGCGGTCGATGGTATTTTGCGATCAAAAGTACAAGGTGCGACGGTTGGCGGCCCACTTGGGTGGAGAACCGGCTTCGGTCGGCGCGTTGACCGGCAATCACAGCCAAGCGCAGCGTGAACGAACACTCGGCGCCTTTCGGGCCGGTCGACTCCGTTCGCTCGTGGCGACTGATGTGGCAGCCAGAGGGCTCGATATTCAGGATGTGACCCAAGTGATTCACTATGAGTTGCCCACCAATCCAAATTCTTACGTCCATCGGACGGGACGAACGGGACGGGCAGAGAAGGAAGGGGCGACCTTCTTGATTTTGTCTCAGTCCGAAGAGCGAGAGTATCTTCGAATGGTGAGGCAATTGCGAATTGAGACGAAGAAGCTCGCGCTTCCCGTGTTTGCGGCCCTCCCATCTCCGGCCCCTATGCAGGTGAGTGAAGAGCAGTCGCATCGCCAGCGGCCACGTCGAAGTGCGGAACCCTCGGGCCGGCGATTCCGCGAGGGCGAGAACCGGGGCCCAGTCCATAGACAGGGAGCCTCGGCTGGTGCGTCCAGGCACTCGCGATATTAACTTGCACAAGGCTGAAGCTGGGAAGGCTGAAGGTCGGAGTTCGAAGTTCTGAACACTCCGGCCTTCGGGCCGCGCCTGTTGTGCGCAGTGCTGTTTCCGATGGTAAGATAGCTTCCCATGCCGCCGTTTCAACTGGAAGCCCCATTCAGGCCCTGCGGAGATCAAGTCCAGGCCATCGAGAAGTTGGTCGCAGGAATTGTGGCCGGCCAAAAACACCAAACGTTGCTCGGTGTCACCGGGTCCGGCAAGACCTTTACCATGGCCAACGTGGTCGCGCAGGTGCAGAAGCCCACGTTGGTGTTGGTCCATAACAAGACGCTGGCCGGCCAGCTCTACCAAGAGTTCAAACAGTTTTTCCCCCACAACGCGGTGGAGTATTTCGTCAGCTACTACGATTACTACCAGCCGGAAGCCTATATTCCCCAAAGCAACACGTACATTGCCAAAGACGCATCCGTCAACGATGCGATCGATCAGATGCGGCATGCGGCGACGGCCGCACTGCTCCAACGGAACGATGTCCTGATTGTGTCGTCGGTCTCCTGTATTTACGGCCTGGGGTCGCCTGAGGTCTATCACGAGATGGTCGTCTTCCTCGAAGAGGGCATGGAGATCAGGAGGGAGCAGATCCTGGCGAAACTCGTCGACATTCAATACGCCCGCAACGATATGGATTTTCACCGTGGCACCTTCCGTGCCCGCGGCGACGTCATCGAGATCTTTCCGGCGTCGAATGACGCGGTGTCTGTGCGGATCGAGTTGTTCGGCGACGTCGTCGACGCGATTCACGAAATCGACCCCCTTACGGGGAAGTCTCTCGGAAAGCTTCCGAAAGTTGCAGTCTATCCGAACACGCACTATCTCATTGCGCCGGATCGATATGAGCGGGCGATTACGGGTATCGAAGAAGAACTGGACGAGCGCGTTGCCTATTTCAAGAAACAGAATCAGCTCGTGGAGGCGCAGCGGATTGCGCAGCGCACCAAATTCGACCTTGAAATGATTCGAGCGATGGGGTACTGCCACGGCATCGAGAACTACTCACGGCATCTCAGTGGCCGCGCCGCCGGTGAACAGCCTCCGACGCTTCTGGACTATTTCCCCAAAGGTTTTCTGCTGATCGTCGACGAATCCCATGCCACGATACCCCAAGTGGGAGGGATGTACGAAGGCGACTATTCGCGGAAGCGCACCTTGGTCGAGTACGGATTCCGGTTGCCATCGGCGGTCGATAACCGGCCGCTGAAGTTTGCGGAATTCGAGCGCTGTCTCAATCAGTCGGTGTATGTTTCCGCGACGCCAGGCCCCTATGAATTGGGGCATGCGGCCGGAGAGGTGGTCGAGCAGATCCTGCGGCCAACCGGTTTGATGGATCCGGTTATCGAGGTGCGGCCAGCCAAAGGGCAGGTCGATCATCTGCTCGGCGAAGTGCGGTCCGAAACGGCCCAGGGAGGGAGGGTGCTGATCACCACCTTGACCAAGCGCATGGCGGAGGATTTAAGCGAGTACTACCACGATCTTGGTCTCAAGGTGCGGTATCTGCACTCCGACATTAAGACATTGGAGCGGGCTGAGATCATTCAAGATCTGCGGCGCGGGCGGTTCGATGTGCTGGTGGGGATCAACCTCCTGCGCGAAGGGCTGGATCTTCCGGAAGTCACCTTGGTGGCGATTCTCGATGCGGATAAGGAAGGCTATCTTCGATCTTATCGGTCATTGATCCAGACGGCCGGGCGCGCGGCGAGAAACGTGCGAGGCCATGTGATCTTGTACGGTGATACCGTTACTGACTCGATGCGCATGGCACTCACAGAAACTGAGCGCCGCCGCACGATTCAAGCCGACTATAATGCCACGCACGGTATCGTGCCCGTGAGTATTAAGAAGGACGTCTTGTCGCTTGATTATGCAACGGAGGAGATGGGTGCCGTGCAGCTGGATTTAGCCGCTGAGTCGCCGGCTGTCTATGAAACAGCGGAATCGGCGGAATCGATCATTAAGCGGCTGGAAATCGAAATGAAAGTGGCCGCGAAGGAATTGGAGTTTGAACGTGCCGCGTCGCTGCGAAACCGAATTCGAACGTTGAAACTGAAAGAGTTAGAATTGAAACCGGAGGTCTAGTAGGTTCCCCGGCGATCCGTGAGAGGTGAGAAAGGTTCTGAAGAAAGAATATTAGACAGTCCCGCGATTCACTTTTCACATCTCACGTTTTACGGCTCTTGTGACGAACCGAGAACGACGTTGGAGGACTTTTTCAGCATCCTGCCAGAAGGCTGCTACACGTTTTTGTACAGATAGATGCCGAGGAACATCCCAATAAGGCTGAGAAGATTGATTTTGAGTTCGAAGCCCACCGTAAATTTGAGCAGCACCATATCGATGGTGAATGGACTGATGCCAGGGTTAAAATGGGTCGCGAAGATCGTCTGAATGTTGCCATGCGGGGCCATGACTCGGAGGATCTCCCCCAGGATTCCCCCCAATAATCCACCGATGAGAACGAAAATGATCAGCATCCAGTATGATTTTCTCACGGCAACCGCCTCACAGCTTGCAGAACTCTCTGTGGAATCTTACGAAACGATGGTAGGACCATTTGGACCATAGCGAAAGGTCTAGGACATGTCAATAAAATGTGCATCTCCATTCCCTTGACTTCATCTTGCCTCGTCCTTTAGACTCCCCGATGCTCTTTTGCTAGAATTTTCCAGGCGATCGGAGATCCGGCGATAAGACTTCGATTGCCTTTTTCTTTGTGGCGTTATGCTGGATTCTCTTAGCGAAAAATTCGAGAAGATTTTTAAAAAACTCCGCGGTTCTGGGGTTCTCACCGAACAGAACATCGCAGAAGCCTTGAAAGAGGTGCGTCTGGCGCTGCTCGAAGCCGACGTCAACTTCAAGATCGTCAAGGACTTCATCGAGCGGGTTCGCGAGAAAGCCATTGGGCAGGAAGTGCTCCAGAGTCTGACCCCTGGGCATCAGGTCGTCAAGGTTGTATGGGACGAGCTGCGGGAGATGATGGGACGCGACCGGGCCGGTCTGGCTCTGGCCTCGAATCCTCCAACTGTCGTCATGATGGTGGGGCTTCAGGGAGCAGGAAAGACAACGACGTGCGGCAAGCTCGGGCGGTACTTCAAGGCACAAGGGAAACGGGTTCTTCTGGTGGCGGCAGACCCTCGTCGGCCTGCAGCCGGTGACCAGTTGGCGAGTCTGGGGCGCGATCTTGCCATCGATGTGTATCGCGCCGATCAGGCGCACGCTACCCAGGCCGATGTCGTGCGCATCTGCCAGACTGGTGTGGATCGGGGACGAGAACAGGGATATGATCTTGTCATCTTGGACACCGGCGGACGTCTCCACATCGACGATGAGTTGATGGGGGAGTTGGTCTCGGTAAAAGCTGCCGTAGGGCCACAAGAAATCCTCTTGGTGGCCGATGCCATGACGGGCCAAGACGCGGTGACTATGGCGAGCCAGTTCGATCAACGCATCGGACTGACCGGCATTATTTTGACGAAGGTTGAAGGCGACGCCCGGGGCGGGGCGGTGTTGTCTATCCGTGCGGTGACCGGTAAGCCGATCAAGTTTTTGGGTGTCGGGGAGAAGCTCGATGCGCTGGAGTTGTTTCATCCCGACCGGATGGCTTCACGCATCCTTGGAATGGGCGATGTGCTCTCGCTTATCGAAAAGGCTCAAGAGACGTTTTCGCGCGAACAGGCAGAGGAGACCCAAAAGCGGCTGACCAGTAATACGCTGACGCTGGAGGATTTCCGTGCCCAGCTGGGGCAGGTCAGTCGTCTGGGTTCGATGGAGCAGATTTTAGGTATGCTGCCTGGCGGTCAGAAGCTCATGGGGGCGATGGAAGGGCAGAAGCCGGAACGAGACATGAAACGAGTCTTGGCAATGATTGACTCGATGACCGTACGCGAGCGGCGTGATCATACGCTCATCAACGGAAGTAGAAAAAAACGGATTGCCCGCGGAAGCGGGACGAAGGTGGAAGAAGTGAATCGGTTGATTAAACAGTTCCTATCGGCGAGGAAAATCGCGAAAGCGATGGCAGGATCTGGGGGGCGCCGGCAGCTTGCGCAGATGATGCGCTCCAGGTGAATGGGAAATAGCCTTCAGCAATCAGGCGAGTAAATAGTTCACTCAAAGCTGAGAGCTGATGGCTGAAAGCTGAGAATTTTTCTTAAGAGGGAGGAAATCACGTGGCCGTTCATTTGAGATTGACAAGGACAGGACGACACAAACGACCGCTCTATCGTGTGGTGGCAGCGGATTCCAGGAAGCCGCGCGATGGGCGATTCTTGGAAATTCTTGGGATTTTCGATCCCTTGAAGGAGGCGGGTCTGCCTGAACTGAAGCAGGAACGGGTGTTGAGTTGGTTGCATCAGGGAGCCCAACCGACCGTCACCGTCAAGACATTGCTCCGACGCAGTGGCGTATGGAAGCAGTTTGAAACGGAGAAGGCTGCGAAGACGACGGCGAAAGCTTCGAAGACGGTGAAGAAGGCGGGCGCCTAGGACGTGGCGACTGTTCAGATGGACTTGGTAACGATCGGCAAGATCGAGCGCCATTTCGGCGTACGAGGTGAGTTCAAAGTTCGATCGTTGAGCGATGTGCCTGGGCGGTTAGACCATCTGAAGCAGGTGCAGGTGTTGGAGACAACGGGACGGACGATTGAGATGACCGTGACGCATGTTCGTCGAGCAGGCTCGACCTACATTATGGGTCTTGCGGGTGTGACGACGCCGGAAGCTGCCGGCATGCTGCGCGGGGGGCTCATTCAAGTTCTGCGTGTTCCTGCATCGACGTTGTCTGCGAATGTCTATTTTGAATGCGATCTTATTGGGATGACGGTCGAGAATGAACGGGGTCTTGAGGTCGGTGTGTTGGAGACGATTTTAGAGATACCGGAGAATCATGTGTTCGTCGTACGCAACGGGACGCAGGAAGTTCTCATTCCCGCCGCGAAGAATTTTGTGACGTCGGTGGATCTCGCGCGTCGGCGGATGACGGTTCGCGGAATCGACGAATTGATTGAGGATCGTCATGCGGTGTGACATTCTCACGCTATTTCCGGAGATGGTCGCGCCGGTACTCGACCAGAGCATTCTCAAGCGTGCGCAAGAGAAAGGTTTGTTGCATGTGTGCGTGCGTAACCTGCGCGACTATACGCTCGATCGTCATAAGGTCGCGGACGATGTGCCCTATGGTGGAGGGGCCGGGATGGTGATGAAGGCTGAGCCCATCTTGCGTGCGGTCGAACAAATTCAGGACGACTATGCGCGGGCCGGTGAAGAGATTCGATTCCTGTTCCCTTCTCCGCATGGTCGTCCATTCACGCAGGCGTATGCGAAAAATCTGGCGGTCGACTCGCGTCGGCTCGTCATTCTCTGTGGTCACTATGAGGGAGTGGATGAACGAGTGCGGCTGGCCTTGCACCCTGAAGAGATTTCTGTTGGAGACTATGTGCTGACCGGAGGCGAATTGCCGGCGCTGGTGCTCATTGATGCTTCAGCCCGATTGGTTCCCGGGGTATTGGGAGATCCGGAGTCGATCGAGGAAGAGTCGTTCACCGAGGCGTTGCTCGAATACCCTCACTATACAAGGCCGGCGGAGGTTCGAGGGATGCCCGTCCCGGAGGTATTGCTTTCAGGACATCACGAAGCCATTCGTCTGTGGCGTCGGAAGGAAGCGCTGCGAAGTACCAGTCAGAGACGTCCGGATCTGTTACAAGATAGGGTCTTGAGTTTCGAGGATCAACAATTGCTGGATGAACTTACTCGTGAGGGCGCGCCGGAGCCGCCTGTTCGATGTGGGGAGGAAGGAGTCGTCTCATGAATCGCTTGGAACGGTTACAACAGTCTTTCAGGAAGCAGTCGGTGCCCAGTTTTGAAATCGGGGACACCGTCCGTGTGCACGTGAAAGTGGTCGAAGGAGAGAAAGAGCGCATTCAGGTATTCGAAGGCGCGGTAATTGCCCGGAAAGGCTTGCTGAATACGGAGACCTTCACGGTGCGTAAAGTGTCCTACGGCGTCGGTGTCGAACGCGTGTTCCCGCTCCATTCCCCGATCGTGACGCGTGTCGAGGTTATGCGTCAAGGCAAGGTGCGTCGGGCCAAGCTGTACTATCTTCGAGGGAAGAAGGGAAAGTTTGCCAAGGTCGAAGATCGGGAATTCGTCGCAAGCGTCAAGGGGCAGTCCAAGGTCGCCCGGAAGGCCGAAGAACCGGCTGGAGCCGCCTCAGTGGCAAAGGCCTAATAATAGGCTGCGGAAAACCTATCCCGCAGGACGCTCAACATGCGTCCTTGTTGTTCGTGAAGCGTGAAACGTTCGGACCTGGAAGCGAACGACGCTTCACGAGATACGCTTCACGGATGCCGAGCACGCTGCTGGCGGGCTATTTCAGTATCCAGCCAGCCCTGTTCCCCGATTCCACCGACTATGCGGTCGGGTGCCCTTTAAACGGACGCATCGTGGGACCTACCGATGAATTCGAATTAGAAGCCCGTCGGCGCGGCTATCGTTTGATCGCTGGTCTCGATGAAGCCGGACGCGGCCCCTTGGCTGGCCCTGTCGTCGCGGCAGCGGTCATCTTGCCCACTCGTTGCCGTTTAGCCGGTGTCGATGATTCCAAACAAGTCTCAGAGTCCGCACGCGTGCAGCTCTACGAGGTGATCATTCGCCGGGCGCGTGCTGTCGGAGTTGGGATCGCCACAGAGCAGGAAATCGACTGCCTCAATATTTTAGAGGCGACTCGTCTCGCCATGCGTCGTGCGCTGGCATCGTTGACTCCCCCGGCGGACTGTCTCTTGATCGATGCGGTCATCTTGTCGAATCTTGCCATTCCCTCACGCCCGATCATTAAGGGTGATACATTATCGATCTCGATTGCCGCGGCGTCGATTGTCGCGAAAGTGACGCGCGATCGTATGATGGCGGTGTATCATCAGACCTATCCAGACTATAATTTTCTCTCCCATAAAGGGTATGGGACGGAGGAACACTTACAGCGGCTTGCTCAGTATGGTCCTTGCGCGATTCACCGGCGCACGTTTGCGCCCGTTGCGCAGCTCCTGGACGGACGTCGCGGGCGCCGACCCCCTTCGCGTATGGATCTGGGTGAATCTTCGCGGATGAATCCGTGACCAGTCTTAACCCCCGGAAACTGTTTGGCCAAGCAGGGGAATCGGCAGCGGAGGAGTATCTGCGGCGCAAGGGATATCGAATTCTGGCGCGTAATCTGCGCTCCTCTTTGGGGGAGCTGGATTTAGTGGCTGAGGACGGTCAGGTCTTGGTGTTTGTCGAGGTCAAGGCGCGTCGAACCGATGCGTTCGGCGGGGCGATTCATGCCGTTCATCACCGAAAGCAGGAGAAGTTGATTCAGTTAGCGGCTCAATACTTGGCCCGTCACCACATCAAAGATCGCCTCTGCAGATTCGATGTCGTCTTGCTGCAAGGCCCGAATGCCGTCGCTCCGCACATCGAGCATATTCAGAACGCCTTCGAAGTTTCTGGAGGCGATCTCCGTTGGTAGGGCTAGGAGCCTGTCCGAGCAATCCTTCGTGGCGAGGCGAAGGAGGTGCGGGCAGATGCGAGTCCGCAGGTTGGAAAAAGCCGGAGGCGTATTTGCTGGAATACGTTGAGGATTTTTCCGGACCGAGAACAATGCAGATGCCGGCAGATCGTTCGCCGCAGTAGAATGGCATTACTCGAACAGGTTCCCAAGATGATTCAATTGATTCATGTGTCAAAACGGTACGATCAGCGTTCGGCGCTCTCGGATGTCAGTTTTGAGATCGGGAAGGGAGAATTTGTTCTTCTCATGGGTCCCAGTGGAGCGGGGAAGTCGACGCTGTTGCGGATGCTCATCGGGGCTGAACAGCCTGATGAGGGACAGATCTTCGTTCACCAAAAGAACGTGACGATGCTCAGGCGTTCAGAAATTCCTTATCTGCGCCGCAAGGTGGGAACGGTGTTTCAAGATTTTCGGTTGTTGCCGAAAAAGTCCGTCTTCGACAATGTCTCGTTGCCCTTGCTGGTGCAAGGGATTTCTTCTGCCGACATTCGCCGGAAAGTTACGGAAGCATTACGAGCGGTGGGTGTTGACCACAAGCGAGATCAGCTGCCTGCGGGTCTTTCGACAGGAGAGCAGCAGCGAGTCTGCATTGCGCGCGCGATCGTCAATGGTCCGGTCGTGTTGCTGGCGGATGAACCGACTGGAAATTTAGATCCGGCTTTGACGTCCGAGATCATCGAACTGTTTAAACTCATCAACGCGCGCGGCACCACCGTGGTGGTCGCGACGCATGATCCGCTAGTCATGGAACAAGTAAATCGGCGCGTGCTCACCTTGTCGCAGGGCACGTTGTTGCCGGAACGGCGGGTGATGGGGTGAGGACGCTTTCGTACCTTCTCAGAGAGTCGTGGGTGAATATGTGGACCAACCGAGCCACGACGATGGTCGCCATCGTGACCACGGCCTTTACCTTGGCCTGTGTCGGCGTTTTCTTGCTGCTCTATGTCAATCTTCTGGCGGCGGCCGGATGGCTCCAGGACGATGTCAAAATCATGGTCTATCTTGATGAACGGCTCGTCTCCGACTCGGTCGCTGAGATCGAGCAACAGTTGCGGAGCGATCAAGCCGTCGCCTCACTGTTGTTTATCTCGAAAGAGCAGGCGTTGGGAGAGTTCAAAGCACAATTTCCTTCGGAATCTCATTTGCTCGAAGGGCTGGGCCAGAACCCCCTACCGGCCTCATTCGTGGTGGCGCTCAGCCCACCGTTCCATTCGCCTGATGCGATTTACCGATGGGCAGAACGGGTCAGGCAGGTCGCCGGGGTCTCCAAGGTCGACTATAATCAAGATTGGATTGATGCCCTTGCCAAGGTGATTCACTCAATTGAGTTAGTCGCCATCGGCATTGGCGTGATTCTCTCAGCGGCGGCGGTGACCATTATTGCCAATACGATTCGCCTCACACTCTTTGCTCGGCGGGACGAGATCGCCATTTTGCGGCTCATCGGCGCGACAACCAGTTTTATCCATATCCCCTATCTGTTGGAAGGCGCTGCGCTTGGCGCGTTGGGCAGCGCACTCTCGCTGGTCATGCTCAAGTTCATGTATGAATTGTTTCGCCAACAAATGCGGGCGACCGGACGATTTGCCGGGCTCGACAATCTCATCGCATTCCTGTCTCCCTCGGTCTGCCTTGCCCTGATTGCGTTAGGGATGGGTCTCGGGTTTGCCGGTAGTCTCGTATCGATACGGCGGTTCGGTGAGGCCAAGGCATGAGGTCTTGGATGAAGCTCTTGGTCGGCGTCGCGCTGTGGGGGCTACTGGGGTATTCCTGGCCTGCTGTGGCAGTTGCCGATCCGATCACCGACAAGATTGAGAAAGAGCGGAGGGCGCTCGACCAACTCAAAGATCAGATCGAAGAGACACGGAAACGCGCCGATAAAGCAGGGAAAAAGCGAGAGTCTCTCTTGCAGGGAATTCAGACCCTCGACGAGCGGTTGGTGCAGTATCGACAAGCGCATCAGGAAATCAGCAAAAAGTTGCGAAAGAAGGATCAGGAGATCGAGATCATCACGACGCAGATCGGCGGGTTACGTGTGAGTATACGAGAACGCCGGGACGCCATTCTGGCTCGGCTGCGGGTGCAATATATGGAGGGCCGGTTCGGACATTGGAAAACCTTGCTCGCCTCCGACTCGTACGGGGATTTCCAGCGGCGGATTCAGTATCTTTCAGCCGTGTCTGAACGGGATTATGCGCTCATGGGCACGTTCCGAACCGATATGGCTCAGATGGAGCAGGCGGAGCGCCAGCGGGAAGAAGCGCGTGTCGGCATGTTATCCTACAAGCAAAGCACCGAGAAACAGCTAGCTGAGATGCAATCGGTCAAGAAAGAAAAGAAGGTCTATCTCACCAAGATCACGCATCAAAAAGAATCCTATGAACATGCCCTCCAAGAGTTAGAACGGTCCGCCTCGCGTATCGATAGCTTGTTGCGCGAAATGGAGCAGCGCCGCCGCGCCGCCGCGGCCAGGCCTCCGACCGGGGCACTTCTCCCTCGTGGGGTAAAGGGCACATTGCCCTGGCCGGCTGATGGGAGTATTGTTTCTTATTTTGGCAGGCAGAAGCATCCGACCTTCAATACCTATGTGCAGCGCAGGGGTATTGAAATCAAGACGGTGGAAGGCAGCGCCATTCACGCGGTGATGCCGGGGTCTGTGGTCTATGCCGACTGGTTGAAAGGGTACGGACTCGTTATAATCCTTGATCATGCGAACGGGTTCTTTTCGCTGTATGCCCATGCCTCGAAGATCCTGGCGTCTGTGGGCTCACAGGTCGGGGCCGGGCAAGCAATCGGAGAAACGGGAGATACGGGCATGACGGGCGAAGATACTTTATACTTTGAGCTACGCCAGGGGGCGGAGCCACTTGATCCTCTCCAATGGTTGGCGAGACGGTAAGCGGTTGTAAAAAACTTGGTTTATGCAGACAACGCTGCTGAGATCTCACAGAATGGTACGCAAGCCACAAGAGTGTAGGATGTTCAAAAGGGTCGTCTATCAGGCCGCAGTGAGCGAAGAGGCGCGAGAAATGCACTGCACTTTGTCTGGACCGTTCGCCTTCTGGATCAGTCTTGGCGAGCGGACACGCTTCTCCAGCCATTTCGATGTTCGAGAGGTGCTGTTTGATAGTTGAATGTCTGGGCGATGCGAGATCACAGCCTGGTAAGGGGCGCATCCCTGGGAAAAAGGGCTGTCGTGGCAGCCTCAGGGCGGGCGGGTGTAGTCACCACCGGGCTGGCTGGGTGAGACAAGGGACTTTTTCAGCATCCTGACTAGGGAACGGGAAGAGGAAAGGACGTTATTATTATGGAAATGGAACAGAAGCCCCGACGACGACGCTGGGTCTTAGCCCCGATGGTGATGGTCGCCCTGGTCTTGGGCGTGCTGCTCGGCAAGGGGTGGGAGCGGACCGGGCATGCGACGGAAACGTATGAAGAGCTGAAGACGTTTTCCGAAGTGTTGACCCAAGTTCAGAAGAGTTACGTCGATGAAACGAAGGCGAAGGATCTCGTTCAGGGGGCCATTCGTGGCATGCTCTCAACCCTCGATCCGCACTCAGCCTATATGACTCCGGAGATGTATAAGGAAATGCAGGTCGAAACGAAGGGGGAGTTCGGGGGGGTCGGTATCCAGATCGGTGTGAAGGAAAATCGTCTCGCCGTCATTGCGCCCATCGAGGGTACGCCAGCCCACCGCGCCGGGGTCAAGGCCGGTGATTTCATTACCAAAGTGAACGATGAAACGACAAAAGACCTCACGTTGATAGATGCAGTCCAGAAGATGCGTGGCCCCAAGGGCTCCAAAGTCAATTTGACGATTCAGCGGGAGGGGACTCCTGATCCACTCCAATTTACACTGGTCCGCGATACCATCAAGATCGAGAGCGTGAAGTCGAAGGTCTTGGACAACATCGGCTACGTGCGGCTGACGCAATTTCAAGAATCGACGGGGCGGGATTTGAGCAAGGTGCTCAAACAATTCAAAGAGCAGAAGCTCCAATCGACGATTCTCGACCTCCGCAATAATCCTGGCGGACTGCTGACCGCGTCCGTGGAGGTCTCCGAGCAGTTTCTCCCCGGCGGCAAACTCGTGGTCTACACGAAAGGACGTGAAAGCAAGAAGGACGAGTGGATCGCCAAGGGGAAAGATCAGATGGACGATTCGCCCATGATTATTCTGATCAATGAAGGATCGGCGAGCGCGTCGGAAATCGTGGCTGGTGCCTTGCAAGACTATGGGCGGGCGGTGATCGTCGGCACAACCTCGTTCGGCAAGGGATCGGTGCAAACGATTCTTCCGTTGGGAGATGGGTCCGGGCTCCGTCTCACGACGGCGAAGTACTACACCCCGAAAGGGCGGTCGATCCAATCGACCGGCATTACGCCTGACATTGTCGTGAAACTCCCAGCATCGACGACTGTTGCCAAGGCGGGTGAGACGAAGTCCGGTGAAAAGGATGGAGAGGCGAAGCAAGCCAAGCCCACAGTCGTGCCGGGGAAAGACCAACCGGCTCCGAACGGCAAGGGACAGGACGAAGGCACCCCGAAGAACGGTACCACGCCTCCGACCACTCCCGGCGAGGTCTTTGGCGAACCCTCGTTGGAGCAGGATGTGCAACTTCAAAAGGCGGTCGAAATGCTGAAGACGTGGAAAATCTTTAAGGAGCTTCCTCGGGCTTCTTAGGCAGTGGTGGCTGCTGTGAGGCGGCAATCGCCTCCAGCAGCCGTTCTTCCGACCCTGAAAATCCAGGCGTCGTGCGCAGCATGTGCGAGCGCACCAACTGCTCAAGATCGGTCAATGTGGTGATGTGCAGGCGGGTATAGAGATAGGCCACGAGCGATTCAGACAGTCCCGGGAGTTGAGCCCATGCCTTCACGGCGTCCGGAAGCGGTGTTCTTAGGGCTTCATAGGCTTGAATAGTTCCAGTTTTCAGAAATTCTTCGATTTTGTCCGCCAGGTCTTTTCCTACTCCCTCAAGATCCTCCAGCGCGTGGCGTGCGGCAACATCAGCAATATCTTCCTCCAACGCTTCGATGGTATCCGCTGCCTTTCGATAGGCCATGACCCGATAGGGGTTCGCCCGCTGGGCGGCCAATCGTTCCGCCATCGACCGAAAGATCGTGGCGACTTGCTGGTTGTGTTGTGGGGTGGACATCATAGCTCGTAATGGCGGTATTCTGACGTGGTCAGGGATTCAGGTGCAAGATACCAGCGCGTGTTCTGAGCACCCGTCTCGCGTGGCATCCTGGTTTAGCTCAGACTGTGAATCATCGCGTGAAACAGGTGAGGAGGAAATATGCTATTACAAGACTTGACCCCTTACTTAAGGCCCCATATCCATAGGGGGATCAGCAAAAGAAAGAATGT
>NEWT02000035.1:70721-86561 GCA_002869925.2 Nitrospira sp. CG24A | reverse complement strand
TTGACCCCTTACTTAAGGCCCCATATCCATAGGGGGATCAGCAAAAGAAAGAATGTGCGGCTTGATAAAATGGACGTCATTGTCTTTGCCCTGCGAAGCGGTTACGCGCTCGTACGCTAAGAGTAAGAGGTTCTTCTCCTCGACGCACGTCCAAGATAACTGACTGGTTTGCTTCCGCCTGGCAGGCCCGTTTTGCGTGCCACTCTGTCGTCCACGCTCTGCTTGAAGACCCATTGCATCCTAAGATGATATCGCCGGAGCGTAGACCTGCTTCAAACGCCGGGGAGTTATGATTGAATTCAGTGACGGTGAATAAGCCGATTCCCGATCGAACCTGTCTGCTCCAGGAAAACCCCAATGAGCCTGTGGAAATGAGGCCGGTCTTGAGTTCGAAGCGAGTCACCAGCGCTTTCAGTAATTCCCTTGCGGCACCGTCTAGAGTCATGTTTGCAGGGGCGGTAAAATGGCCATGTCCGGAAAACTGTACAGTGCCCTTTTCGGCATCAATGATCCTCAATGAGAGCGACACCGTCGGCAATTCAGCGATACTGTTGGTGTCAGTTCTCGCTCGCGCGAGCCTCCACTCATGAATTTCCCCTACCGCGACGGCGGTAGCACCGGTCAAGTGGCCGACATTGACGGCCATAGTCCGTTCGTCTCCGTACCTCAGCTGTAACTCTTGCTCATTCAGTAGCCCAGCAAGTTGAATCCGTTCAACAGGATTAAATCCGGCGATGGCAAGAAGGTGGGTGACTAACCCTGCCGCGGTCGATCCCGACCCCGATGTCCCTGACTCAACGGAAAATTTCAGCACAGCTATTGTCTGGTAACGGTCGATCGACTCACTCGTAATCGGACCATCACCGTAGGAGATAGGCAGCGGCATCACTAGTGCGCTTGCTAAGGGAAGATCAGTCTTAGAGTGCCAAGAAGGTTCTGGACTTGGCACGACCGTATTGTGAAGAGCGGGAGTTGAAGGCGGCTCGTATTTGTGTATTCCACCAATATAAAAAGTAGTGCCTTTGTAACCACCTTGAAGAGAAGTAGGTTTCGAAATTCCGGTTGACGAATATCCTGCTCGATAGGGCAGCGTAAGGATTGGAACACCCGGCGGCACCCCGGCGACTGTTTGAGAATGATAGCCGCTGAGTACGATCCGTTCAATACGTACAGCCTGGTCAATGATGAGATTCCATTTTACGGGCTGATAGGCGCCAAAATACAAAACAAGCGGTTTGTTTCTGTCCGTGATGTAGACATCAATAACACCACTCTCGTGTGGAATGCCTTCATAGACATCTATCACATGGAGTTCTGGGCTTTCATTGATGGATGAGGCGTCTGCTAACAGTCGGCTAGGAAACGCCGTGATAAGGGAGCAGTACAAGGCGATTGCAAGGGGCAACGAAGTGGTAATTTTCATGCTGTGCGTAAGGGGGGCTTTATGTCCATCAAGTATAGCTGGCAATATGCGACAGTCAAATTGCTGGTGAGTGGAACAGCCTCGAATCTATCTCAAAATCAATTGAGCAAAATGGTGATCGATGCGAGTTGCACAAAGCCGAGGAAGTTTGAGGCGTAGTATTCCCATAGGTTCAGCAAGCGCTGCTTCCATTGCAACAACGCAAAGAACTGCTCGACGAGCCATCGACGTTGATAGCGTCGCAGGGGGCGGATGTCTTGGGTCTTGAGTTTCAGGGTGGACCGGAAGAGTATTGAGGCCACCTCAACTTGACCTCAATTGGTCTTGTCTTCTCATAGCGGGATGATTACCAGTGCCACAATTGACAAGCGCAGTCGTCTGTCCTCAACATGACGAGATTCGCAGGCAGTGTCTGTTGGCTTTGCTGAAATGATTCGGGCGGCGCTGACGCGCCGACGCTAAACCACAGCGTTGGGCCTAAGTGGGAGGAGGGACATATGAGACAGCTGAATGGAGTGTTTCCGGCAGTCGTGATCGATAACGTTGATCCAGAAAACCTTGGACGCATACAGGTGCAGCTTCCTCAGCTGGACGAATCTGGCCAACGTGGCTCAAAAGTATGGGCTCGTATGGCCACCTTGATGGCTGGCAAGAATCGAGGCACGTGGTTTATTCCTGACGCGGAGGACGAAGTACTGATTGCATTCGAAGCCGGCGACGTGAGGCGGCCCTATGTCATTGGCAGTCTGTGGAACGGCACCAGCTCGCCGCCGGAGACGATGGATGCGAACAACAACAAAAAACTTCTGCGTTCCCGCAACGGCGTGACGATCACCCTAGACGATCAAAGCGGCCAGGAGCGCTTCATTGTCGAGACGCCTGGTGGCCAAAAGGTCACGCTCAAGGATGGCCCTGGCTCGATCGAGATTAGGGACAGCAATGGCAATTCAGTGACACTTGAGGCGGCCGGGATCACAGTAAAAATGGGGTCGCGTCTTGTAATCATACACTGCGAAGATGGTCCGCGCGCGGCTGAATCACGAACAAGGGCGGGGTATGTTCATGTCTGGGTCGCGTCGAGTTCGGAAAATGATCGCGTAGGCCACGCCGGTTTGCCTCGCGGTTGGAGACCCGTGCATGTCAAGTCCTGAGCGGTTGAGTTGAGCGACTCCCCCTGTGTGGGCAGCTTCTTATTGAGACCTACCCCAGACCCGTGTCCAGATCTCTCCGTGCTTGATGCTAAATAGGCGCATTCGGCCATGCGTTGGCTCTCAAAAGGGGTATTTACAGGAACCCGAAGGGCTTGATACTGTCGGCCTCCCGTGCTGTGTAGAAAACATTGGGAATACACCTCTTGCAAGAGTGTCACCGTCCGAATCTGCAGTCAGGCTCACCCCCCCCGTTTGCCCTGCAAGGAATCAACCAAGATGAGTGACACCAAAGACCAGACCATTGCCTTGAATGTCCGCTTGAAGCCCAGCGAGTCGTCGGCCCATACGCGTGCGACGAAATACGCGAATGTCGGCGTGGCCCAGGGGATTGCCTATCTCGATTTTGGCTTCATCGAGCACACCGTCCTCGCCGTGATCGCTAAAACCGCGAAAGATGGCCAGACTGCGCCAAAAGGCCTGAACGGTGTTCGCGTCACCCGCGAGCGATGGGCGTGGATGTGCTGGCGCGGTTGCATCAACAGATTCAGCAAGTCCTGATCAGCTTGCGCGAGGCGCGGCAGGCGAAACCGAATGCGTAGGATCGGCGGGAGTTCGGAAAGGATGGCGGCATGAAAAGGCAATGGTTATCTGTTCTGCTGGTCGGGTTTCTTCCCGGAGTGCTCTCGGCCTGTGTGACGCATGCCGAGACCGTGGCAGAGCATTTTGATCTACAGATGAAAGCCTTCGCCAAAGATTGCGCGAAGACCACGCCACGGCCTGGCAGTACTTCGTGCGATCGATTGAAGCTTAAGCCGGTCGATCCACTGGCGACGGAAGAAGGCCGGTTTGCTCACTCGATTAAGATACCAAATCCGGTGCCGGAGGACAGCGGCTATAGGCCAGGCATGACATCACAGCAATATTTTGACCATCTCTGCAAGACCGAAGCGGGGGAGTTCGTCTACAAGACGGTGGAGAATGTTGACGGAATTATTCTGCTCCGGCCACGTGTCAAAGCCAACTATGAGTACTCACATCTTTACGCATTTGAAGACCCGTTCGGATTCGAAGCGGGCGAAGGTTTTTTTGTCGGTCCCGGACGATATGCCTACTATGAAATACCAAACGTAGCATCAACGAGCCAAGAATCGAAGTACACAAGGTACTTTGGTTATGACGGGCGCAGCTTCAAGACTCTGCAAAACATCCATGATACTCACCGAAAAAGTCGGTACGGATACACGTGGCGAGGTGTTGTGCGGCCACACGATCGAGAAAATGGCATTGGGGGAGGGGAAGTGATTCTTGTTGATCTGGAAACAAACGAAGTCCTTGCGGTGCATCGGGGATATGCTCAATTCAAGATGGACGAGAGGATGGGATTGCTCAAGGCTGGATGGCAGAAACGCTGCCCTTCGATACAGGCAACCGGTGGTCCGTATGGGCACTTCATCTTGAAAGCTCTTAAGCCGGGTAGTGCAAGTTTACCAACAGAGGGAGGACATGATGCCATCAAGTAACGTTGGTACCTGGTTAGAGTTTGCCTTACAACAGATGGCCGCTGAAAGCTATCTCGATGGGATTGCTCTCTCTAATGATGCTGACATCGTTACGCGTTTGAAGTTGGGAAATAATAATCCCCTGTTCAATGATCCGAACAATCCAACTCTCAGTGGCAAGACACGTTTCGTGGATCTCGCAAATGTCATAAACGCTTCACAGGTGACGGGCAGTGTACAGGCTTTCGTGAATCGCTATGACATCGTCGACCACCACGCAAACGACGCGACAGGCTTCAGCGCCACATTGATGTTAGACACCCAAACTCAGCAGTACACTCTTTCTTTCCGCAGCAGCGAATTTCGAGACGAAAGCCTTGGCGGAGATTATGACCGTGATGTGGTGAAAGCCGATGGCGATATTGCGGTCCACGGCTTTGCGTTTGCCCAACTCCTGGCCATGGAAGAATATTTCTCGCGCCTCAAACAGGGGATCAGGTCCAACGGCACGTTCGATGCCGGGCTGCAGGCGTTCTTTGGGAATCCCACTCACCAGCTGAACGTCACCGGCTATTCATTGGGCGGCCATCTAGCGACAGTCTTCACGGAATTGCATGAGAGTGAAGTGCGACAGACCTACCTCTTTAACGCCTCGGGCCGAGGATCGCTTCCCGGAGCGGTGCCAGGTCTCGTGGCAGAGGAACAACGGATTGCGGACATGTTGGCCTACTTCCGCCGCGTGTTGGACAATCCTGATGAAGCGTTACCGTCCATCACGCGTGGGCAAAACTATCAAGATGCCGTGACGGCCTGGACTAACGATCCCACATGGGATCCATTCGACCAGGGCACGGCGACGGTGTATGACGATCCGCGCTACCAATGGGCACGAGCCGCGACCCTCGACGCGTTTGATCCTATCGGCACCTCCACGATCGAAATAGCCACTGGGTTTCAAGGCGAACCGCAGACAACTGGAGCCTTTGCGAAGATGACGGCCTTGTATGGGCAAGCGGTATCCGGCGATCTCGAAGTAGTGGCGAACTCGGGCGTTCATCGAGCGGGACAGGCTGTTTTCATTGAGGGACAGCCACTCCTTGCGAACGCGTTGGGCATTCTTCCATTTGGAGGGCAGGTCGACTTTGGCAACACGCACGCGATTACGCTGCTGGTCGACTCCCTCTCGCTTCAAGAGTTGTTTCTCACCCTGGATACGCAGCTTCAGCAGACGCAGATCGAAGCGCTGATCCGGTCAACGTCCAATGCGAAGTCCGATCTCGTGGCACTCACCACGGCTTCTCATGCGGCCGAGGGTGACTCCTTGGAAAAGGCGTTAGAGGGACTCCGCAAACTCTTCCTGCCGTCTCCACTGACTCCGGCCACACTCAACTTCGATGATGCGCCAGGTGGGTTTGGCAATTTAACGAATCGGAATGACTTTTATGCCGCAATTGCCGCTGTGAAGACCGCTCTCGCCGGTGCGACGGTGACCATTGAGCCGTTTGTCGAACTGAACGCGCAGGGTACGGCGATTATTCGTCTGGATCCCACGCAAGTCAATGCGGCGGCGCTCGAAAACACGGATCACGGCCTGGCCTTTCGCTACGCCTTGAAGAACTTGAATCCCTTTGCTGTCATCGGGGCGGATTATCAGGCCTTGGGCCATGCTTCGAATGGCGCGCTCACGTTGTTTGATCCGGCAATTGGCTTCGGCGACATCACGGAGCAGTATCTCGCCGATCGCGCGGCGTTCCTGGAAGAAAAGATCGAATTGAATCTGCTCAACAACGAGAAATCCTCCGGCAACATCCACTTCAAAGACTTTTCGCCTAATGGGCTGGAAATCACTACCACGACCGATCTCCGCGTCGATCAGGAATTTCTCTTTGGCTCCGATGGGGACGAAGGGATCGGTATGCTCGTTGGGAACAGCAAATCCGACCATCTTTATGGAGGTGACGGGAACGATCTATTGGAAGGCTACGGTGGCCAAGACTATCTGCAAGGCGATGCGGGGATCGATAGATTGGATGGTGGCGAGGAAGCCGATCGAATGGCCGGTGGTGCGGGAGATGATTTCTACATAGTCGATCACCTGGGTGATGAGGTTATCGAAGGATTCAACAACGGGACGGATCGGATCGAAAGCTCAACGAGTTTCACCCTTGGGGCGAATGTTGAAGACTTGACCTTGACCGGCAGCAGCGATCTCAACGGCACGGGTAATGAGTTGAACAACACGATCACCGGCAACAGTGGCATCAATCGACTTGACGGCCAGGGCGGGACCGATCATCTGATTGGCGGCGACAAAGACGATATTCTGATCGGCGGCACCGGCAACAACGACCTCCTCGAAGGCGGGGCGGGGTTCGATACCTATATCTACAATGTCGGGGATGGCATCGATCAAATCGAGGATTCAGACGCCACGGGCAAGATCGTCTTCAATGGCGGACTGCTCCAAGGCGGGATCAGTACGGATGGCGGCCCTACTTATGTGAGCCTGGATGGCACTGAGACCTATGTCCTCTCCGGCGGCCATCTCATCGTGAATGGGGTGCTCACCGTCAACGCCGATTTCCAGAGCGGGCAGTTTGGGATTCAGCTCGACGATCTGTCGGATCTTCCCACGAATACCGGCGTCCCGACCGGCCCCTTTGCGTTCGTCGAGATCGGCGGGGCGAACAGCGAAGATTTCTTTGGGTCGCTGCTCCCCAATGGACCGGAAGCATATTACGGCAATGGAGGTGACGATACGCTCAACGCCAGCATTTCTTTCCGCGACTCCAATGACTTGCTAGATGGAGGGCCTGGAGACGATACGCTGGCAGGGGGCCCAGGGCATGACTACGTGATCGGCGGAGAGGGGGCTGATTTTGGGTATTTGTCCGATGGCGATATCTTCGTAGGAGGAGACGGGAATGATATCGCAGTCGGTGATACTGACATTGTCAACTTTGTCGTCACGAATGTTGGGAACGGGGCGTATTATGCCGATGGAGGAGACGGAGCCGATACGCTGCTGGGGGCACTCGGCGGCGATGTGCTGCATGGGGGTGCGGGAAACGATACGTTGCGTGGAGAGAATCGACCGGAGGGATGGATAGCAAGGATTGTTGGGTTTGATGGTTTCTATCACGACTATTCCATGGCGGCCTACTTCAGCCCTACCGGCGCAGCCGATGTGCTCTTTGGCGAGGCAGGCAATGACTTGCTGGTTGGGGACGGAGGCGACGACATTCTGTCTGGTGGAGCGGATAACGACCAGCTCTTCGGTGACGATGAAACAGGATACCTTGTCGTACCTGGTGACGACATCCTTGATGGCGGTGCAGGCGATGACCTCTTAGCCGCTGGCGATGGCGCGGATTCCCTCTCGGGCGGGACTGGGCTTGATCAGCTGTTTGGCGACAAGGGTAATGATGTCATCGACGGAGGTGACGACGCCGACACCATGCTTGGGGGCGATGGCGCTGATGAACTCTTCGGCGGCGGAGGAAATGATCTGTTATTCGGGGATGGCCTCAATAATCAATTTGTGGCCGGTACAGTCGGTGGGGACGATTTCTTGGACGGCGGTGATGGCGATGATGAACTGCAGGGTGGTGTGGGAGCCGATATGCTGTCCGGGGGAGCCGGCAACGACCTTCTCTTAGGGCAAGACGATGATGACACCATATTTGGCGATGAGGGCGATGATGAATTGCAGGGCGGCGACGGTATTGACCTGCTTGGTGGCGATGCCGGTGACGATCTGCTGCTCGGAGATGCTGGAGAGGATGAATTGTTCGGCGATACAGGCGATGACCAGCTAGGAGGCAATGACGGCAACGATTTGCTGCTCGGCGGAGTAGGGAATGACATTCTCGAGGGCGGCAAAGGGAACGATGTCCTCATCGGAGGCGCGGGCAACGACATCTACAACTTTAGCCTCGGCGATGGACAGGACACGATCACAGATGCGTCACTGGTCGGCGAAGGGAATTTTATCAATTTCTTCTCAGGTATCACGCTGAATTTGCTGACCTTTAATCACGACCAAGCCACACAGGTCTTGACGATCCAGGTGGGCGGAGGCGCGGACTCTATTACTTTGCTCGGGTTCGATCCGAACATGTTCCGCTATGCCGTGAATGCACTTAGGTTTTCCGACGGCTCGATCGTGGCGTTAGCTGATCAGTTGCCGTTGCCAGGGGGCCTCATCGAAGGAACGGATGACAGCAACGTCATCCGTACGGGTTCCACCGACGATACGATCTTTGCCGACGGAGGCAACGATTTAGTCCAATCAGGTGGAGGCAACGACCAACTGATCGGAGGCATGGGAAACGATGTGCTCAACGGTGGAGCGGGCCAAGATACCTATGTCTTCAATGCCGGTGATGGCTCAGATCGCGTATCGGATGCTCCAGGAGAAGGCAATCGATTACTGTTCGGGCCAGGAATATCCGTCAATTCCGTGACGTTGGGGCTAGGTGCGGGGGACTCTCTATCTGTTCGGACTGGAGTAGCTGGCGATGCGATTCAAATCCTTGAGAGGCTCGAGGGAACTCTTGAGCCCTCCATCGATGCGCTTGAGTTTGCCGATGGCGCCACCCTGTCCATCGAAGAATTGCTCGCTCGCGGGATTGAGATCATCGGGACGGCAGAAGTCGATACCCTGACGGGGACGAATTTGATCGACCGGATCTCCGGTGGCGCCGGCGATGACGTTATCGTTGGCGGCTTGGGCGCGGATATTCTGCGTGGGGAGGAGGAGAGCGATCAACTCTTTGGCAGTGACGGAGATGATCAGCTCGATGGCGGTGCCGGTACGGATGTGCTGAACGGGGAAGCCGGACGGGATACATATGTCTTCGGTCGTGGCTACGGACAGGACATCGTGCGGGATTCCCCTGTCGAACAATCCGGTCCGAATACGATCCAACTCACCAGCGGGGTCAGTCCCCAAGAGATCCGCCTGCAGGCTCGACAGTCGGAGGACGGAATCAATGTGGTGCTGACGATCAATGGAACGGAGGACGAACTGACACTCCTCGGCGCCGCTGATCCTGGCCTGCTGCCGATCAGCCAGATTCTCTTTGCCGACGGGACAAACTGGGAGATTGCAGATATTCTGGCTCGCATCGAAGGCTTGCGCCTCACGGCTGCGCCTGCCGGAAGTTCTCTGGAGGGCACAGGGTTTCGGGATGAATTGATTGGTGCGCAAGGCAACGATGAGCTGGACGGGCGAGGTGGCGCCGACAGGATGGTTGGCGGGGCCGGCGACGACCACTACTGGGTTGAGAATCCAGGCGATACCGCGGTGGAGTTCGAGGGGGAAGGTATTGACACGGTGTTGAGCCAAATCAGCTATACGCTTCCAGAGCACGTTGAGAATCTCTGGTTGAGGGGTACCAGTCTCCCTGCTACGGATCCGGTCCATGGGGAGGGCAATGCAGGTGACAATGTATTGCTCGGAAATTCTGTAAACAATGTGTTGGTTGGTGGTGCGGGAGACGACATCCTCTGGGGCGGATTTAGCATCGGCAGCGACTATGGACCGGGCAATGATGACTTGTACGGCGGTGCCGGGAACGATACCTATGTTGTGGAGGGGACTTTTAGCGGCTTCGATACGATTCATGATCTGGCGTTGCCCGGAGAAGGGAACCGTCTCCAATTCGGCAACAGAATACGTCCAGAGGATGTGGTGTTCGTCCAGGACGGTGCATGGCTCCGCATCACCAATAGTGGCGGAGCGGATGGGGCGGTGTTGGAGAACTTCGATTCGAGCGGGACAATGGGGTCGTTGGTGACTGAGGTGATTGCCTTCAGTAGTGGAGTCGAGGACGTCACCGGTGGCTATGAGACACGCTTGCTGGTCCTGATGAATCCGACGGTCGGCACCGACAGTGCCGATACAATGACCGGCACATTGAATGCTGAGGTCATTAAGGCGCACGGCGGCGCTGACGTAATTATAGGCGGAGGAGGCAACGACGTGTTGCTCGGTGGAACCGGTAGCGATATCTATGTGTTCAATGTGGGTGATGGCTTCGACCTGATCGATGACCAGCCTGGAGCAGGAGACATCAATCGTGTGCAGTTCGGCGTCGGCATTACGCCGGAGATGTTGCGAGTCTCGTATAGCGGGACATTTGGCGTAGGGGGTTTGACGGTTCGAGTTGGCACCTCAGGGGATGGGCTGCATTTTCTCGGAGTTTCCTCGGAAGACCCCACTGAGCCGCATGCGATCGACACATTTCATTTCGCAGATGGTCCGCAACTCACGTTTGCTCAGCTGTTCGAACGCGAAGTCTTGGTGCAAGGAACCGGACGAAGTGACGGGGAGATGTTTGGAACCTTTGCGGATGATCGGATGAACGGCTTCGGCGGGTCTGAGAGCCTTTCTAGCGGAGCAGGCAACGACCAGCTTGAGGGTGGAGCGGGGAACGATTTTCTGCAGGGAGGAGATGGAGAAGACACCTATATTTTCCAGTTAGGCGACGGCTTCGATCGCATCGAAGACGACGCAGAGTTTATCGACGATGGACAAGGGGGGCATTTGGCAAACAATCGCATCCTCTTTGGTCCTGGGATTATTCTTTCCGATCTCTCGTTCGTGGAAGTCCACTCGACTATTCGGAAAATTCTCGTTGGGTCGAATGGAGATGGGATTGAGTTGCCGAATTTTGTGGATTTCTCTCCAGGCCTCCGTACCATCAGCTTTTCCGACGGTCTGACCGTCGATATCTATGACCTGCGTGATGGGGGTCTCGTAACCGACGATCAAACTATCCAAGGCGGTCCTGCCGGTGGTGTGTTGATTGGAGGGGCCGGCAACGACTTTATCCAGTCTGGTGGTGGTCACACGGCCCTCATTGGAGGAGCCGGCAACGATACGCTTGTCGGTGGATCCGGCCACAACTGGATTTCTGGAGGACCTGGCAATGACTTTATCCTCGGTGGCAGCGGAGGGAACACGTTCTTTTTGTCGCCTGGGAGTGGCCGAGACTCCATTCAAATTCCCAATTATCAACTGTTGCTGGATTCCAGCACGGCACGATTTTCCGGAGGCTATGGCTCGTATCACCCGAGCTTAACGCTGGGTTCCCTTGTGATTCGTTATGGGGCTCTCGGAGATGAACTGCATATCCTGGATTTCGATCCGAACGATGTGTTTGCCACACCGGCGATCCAACGTTTTGAGTTTTCCGATCGCGTGTTGACGTATGAGGAGCTTATTGCGCTGGGGTTCGACATCAATGGAACAGGCGGTGACGATGTCCTGACGGGGACGAATACCACCGATCGGTTCGTGGGCTTGAGTGGCGATGACGACTTGAGCGGCGGTGTAGGCGCCGATACGTTCACTGGAGGCCAAGGCAACGATACGCTACGTGGCGGAGTTGGTGAAGATATTTATGTGTTCAATCTCAGCGACGGCCTTGATACGATCGAAGATGTGGCGGTCCTGGGTGAGGGCAATCAGATTCAGTTTGGCGTGGGGATCACTCAGAGCGATCTGACGTTCACGCATGATCAAGCGGCGCGGACGCTCATGATCCAGGTCGGTGGCAGCGGCACAGACCAATTACGGCTCACCAACTTCGATCCGACCGGCGCCAATGGCTCGCTGGTCGTGGAGACGCTGGCCTTTACGGATGGGAGCACGGCAAGTCTGGCCGCGCTTCTGGGACTGAGCGGTCCAGTCAACCACGCACCGACCGTAGCTGTTCCGCTGGTGGATCACACCGTGCCGGAGGACGCGCCGTTCAGTGTGGTGGTGCCGGCCAACACGTTTGCCGATCAAGATGCGGGCGATGTGTTCAGCTACAGTGCGAGCCTGACCAATGGGGGCGCGCTGCCCATCTGGCTGAACTTCAATGCCACCATCCAGACGTTCACCGGCACGCCGGACGATGCGCAAGTGGGGAGTCTCGACCTCAAAGTCACCGCGATAGACAGCGGGAACCTCAGCGTCTCCGATGCCTTCACGCTCACGGTGATCAATGTGAATGAAGCCCCGACGGTGGCGGCTCCGCTGGCTGATCAGCAAGCGACGGAAGATGCCGCGTTCAGCTTTGTGGTGCCGACAGAAACATTTGCCGATGTCGATCCGGGCGATGTCCTGACCTACAGCGCCACACTCGTAGACTCGGCGGCATTACCAGCATGGATCAGTTTCGATCCGGCGACTCTGACATTGAGCGGCACGCCACCGAACAGCGCTGTCGGCACGCTCAACGTTGCCGTGAAGGCGACCGACCTCGGCGGTCTTAGTGTGACGGATACGTTCGCGCTCGCTATCCAGAATGTGAACGATGCCCCGACTGTCGCGATGCCGTTAGCGGATCAAATTGTGCCGGAGGATGCGCCGTTCAGTCTCGTGATGCCGGCTGACATGTTTGCTGATCAAGACGCAGCCGATGTGCTGACGCTCAGTGCGAGTCTCGCCGATGGTATGGCGTTGCCTGCCTGGCTGACATTCGATGCGACGACCGCGACGTTCAGCGGCATGCCGGACGATGCGCAGGTGGGCACACTCAATCTTAAAGTGACGGCGACGGATAGCGGCACCCTCAGCGTATCGGATGTCTTCACGCTGACGGTGACAAATGTGAATGAAGCGCCGACGGTCGCCGCCCCATTGGCCGATCAACAGGCGACTGAAGACGCGAGTTTCAACTCTGTGGTACCGGCGAGTATCTTTGCTGATGCGGATCACGTGCATGGGAATCAGTTAGCCTATCGCGCCACGCTTTCCGATGGAAGCGCGTTGCCCTCGTGGCTCAATTTCGATTCCGCCATCCGCACGTTCAGCGGCACGCCGCTGAACGGCGATGTGGGAGTCCTCAACATCGATGTCACGGCCACGGATGGTGGAGCCCTCAGCGCGACCGATTCCTTCGCCCTCACTGTACAGAATGTGAATGATGCGCCGACGGTGGTGGCCCCGCTCGCCGATCAGACCGCGGCGGAGGATTCGGCCTTTATCTTTACGGTTTCCAGTGCGGCCTTCGCAGACGAGGATTTGATCCACGGGGATGTGCTGACCTATAGCGCGGCGTTGGCCGACGGCAGCGCCTTACCGACCTGGCTCAGGTTCGATCCCGCCACCCGCACCTTCAGCGGTACTCCCGGCGCAGGCGATGCAGGCACCATCCAAATTGCCGTCACGGCGACCGATGCGGAGGCGTTGAGTGGGACTGCGCTGTTTACCGTGAATGTGACCCGGCCTCTGCCGCAGACTGTCATCGGCACCACCGGCAACGATGTGCTCACGGGTGGCCGTGGAGATGACACGCTGAGCGGGTTGGCGGGCCATGACGTGGTGGATGGCGGTGAGGGATCGGACAGGATGCTCGGTGGCGCCGGGAGCGACACCTACGTGGTCGATGCTTCGGGTGATGTGGTGACGGAATTGCCGAACGAAGGGTTCGATACAGTCATTGCCGATGTCACCACCGCACTGAGCGCCAATGTAGAAGCCCTTGTGTTGACTGGTTCATCGGCCATCGACGGCATGGGTAACGGTCTCAACAATGGCCTGACCGGCAACAACGCGTCCAATACGCTCGATGGTGGCTCAGGAGCTGATGTGATGGCCGGGCTCGACGGGGATGACATCTATGTCGTCGACCGGAGCAGCGATCTGGTGGTGGAGTTGGCCAATCATGGCATCGATACCGTGCAGAGCGCGGTGACCTATGCTCTGGCTGCGAATCTGGAACATCTGACTCTCACAGGGGCGGCCGCGATCAACGGTACGGGGAATGGGCTCGCGAACGTCTTGGTCGGCAATAGTGCGGCCAACCGGCTGACCGGTGGGGCCGGCAACGATACCTATGTCGTGGGCGCGGGTGATACGGTCGTCGAATCCACCAACAGCGGAACGGACACCGTGCACAGTTCCGTTACGTGCACGCTTGGATCGAACCTCGAACACCTCACATTGGCCGGTTCATCAGCCATCGACGGCACGGGCAACAGCGCCGCGAACGTGCTCACGGGCAATAGCGCCAACAACGTCTTGAACGGCGCCAACGGAGCCGACACTCTACGCGGCGGTCTGGGTAACGACACCGTAAATGGCGGCAGCGGTAACGACACGTTTCTGTTTGGGCGTGGCGACGGGCAAGATCTTGTGCAGGATAACAGCGGGACGGCGGACAAGCTGCTCTACGATGCAGGCATCAACCCATTGGATCTTATCATCAGCCGCCAGGCGAACGACTTGCGCGTGGCAATCCACGGATCGTCCGATCAGATTACGGTACAGAATTGGTTTGTGAGCACGACCAATAGAATCGAGACAATCCAGGCGGGCACTGGGGACACCTTGCTCAGCACGCAGGTCGATCAGTTGATTCAAGCGATGGCGGGGTTCACCGCACAAACCGGCCTCACGTGGGATCAGGCCATCGATCAGCGGCCGCAAGAGATGCAGGCGGTGCTGGCGGCCAGCTGGCAGTGATCGGACGTGAAAGGTGAAACGTGAACCGTAAGGCGTGAGGGGTTATGGGTGAGGTGTAGTTTCCAACTCGCTGTGGCACTGCTGGACAGGCTGCGTAGCATGGTATGGGGGCTTTATTGACATTAGGAATTCTGGTCCCCTAGGATACGTGACGATGGCGGAGGGGATTCAGATTCAGGTGAACGGCGAACAGCGAGGCTGTCAGGCCGATGCTACGGTGGGGGACTTGCTGCGCGAACTGGCCATCAAGACCGAGCGTGTGGCGGTGGAGCTGAATCTGGAAATCCTCGATCGTAAAGAGTTCGATCAACGACGGCTGAAGCAAGGGGATCGGCTAGAGATCTTGAGCTTCATCGGCGGCGGCTCATAGTATATGATGTCTTTGACGAGCGCATAGATAGATACATTCATAGAGGGCATGTATGGCGGATGATCGACTGATTATCGGGGGATATGAGTTCAAATCT
The DNA here is from genome assembly GCA_002869925.2 of Nitrospira sp. CG24A. GTDB lineage: Bacteria > Nitrospirota > Nitrospiria > Nitrospirales > Nitrospiraceae > Palsa-1315. Next base: position 71,559 of record NEWT02000035.1, on the reverse strand, counting down.
CGACTCTTCGTGGGAACCGGGAAGTATAAGGACTTTGCCGAGACTAAGAAGGCCATTGAGGCGTCGGGCGCCGACGTGGTGACCGTGGCGGTGCGGCGCGTCAACATTACTGATCGCTCCAAAGAGAACCTGCTCGATTATCTCGACCCGAAGAAGTACACCATTCTTCCCAACACCGCCGGCTGTTACAACGTGGAAGACGCTCTGCGTTATGCCCGTTTGGCCAGAGCCGCCGGCGTGTCGGACTTGATCAAACTGGAAGTGCTCGGTGATGAGCGGACCCTCTTCCCCGATACGGCTGGGTTGATCGAAGCGGCGAAGATTCTCGTTAAAGAAGGCTTTATTGTGCTGCCCTATACGAATGACGATCCCATCGTGGCTCAGAAGCTGGTTGACGTTGGGTGTCCAGCGGTCATGCCCTTGGCGGCGCCGATTGGATCGGGGCTCGGCATCCGCAATCCCTATAATTTAAAAATCATTATGGAAATGATCAAGGTGCCGATCGTCGTCGATGCTGGTGTCGGGACTGCGTCCGATGCTGCATTTGCGATGGAATTAGGGGCAGATGCGGTACTCATGAACACGGCCATCGCCGGAGCAAAAGATCCCATTGCTATGGCCGAGGCGATGAAATATGGGGTGTTGGCTGGGCGGCTTGCCTATAAGGCCGGGCGAATCCCGCGGAAATTGTATGCGACGGCGAGTAGCCCTATCGAAGGCATGCTTTAGCAGCAGGATGCTGAAAACGCCCGCCAGCAGGAGAGAGATGGCCCGGTGAGTCCCCTGTGCTCGCGCAACGCGCGGCCTCAGAAGGCCCTCGTTGGACGCGCGCAGTGGG
>NEWT02000035.1:44992-70712 GCA_002869925.2 Nitrospira sp. CG24A | reverse complement strand
CCTGTGCTCGCGCAACGCGCGGCCTCAGAAGGCCCTCGTTGGACGCGCGCAGTGGGTGACTCATCCGAGCCATCCTTGGACGTGTACGAGCAAGCTTGGAAGGATCATCATTGATCGTTCGCGGTGACCTTGCCGGACAGTCGTTTTGAGCATCCTGCTCAGCACTTTTGACTCAGTACTTTCCTGATGCCGACACTCTCCAGCCGTCTTCTTCTAGTTACGGATCGTCATCAGACCAAGGGGCGTGCGCTGGTCCCTCTTCTGGAGCGAGTACTCACAGCCGGGCGATTGACCGTTCAACTTCGTGAACGCGATCTCTCTGTCAGGGAACTTGTGGGGCTTGCGCGTGAGGTGCAGGCCGTCACAGCTTCGTGCAGGTCTCAACTCCTTATCAACGATCGGATCGATGTCGCGTTGGCGCTGGAAGGAGTCGGCGTCCATTTGCGGAGCAATAGTGTGCCTCTGCCAGTCGCACGCAAGATGCTCGGGCCGCAATGGCTTCTGGGCATGTCCGTGCATGCGGTCGAAGAGGGACTATTAGCACAGTCGCAGGGCGCAGACTACATTGTGCTTGGTCCGATCTATCAGACGCCGTCCAAACAGATATTCGGTCCGCCGCTCGGCATTCATACTCTTGAAAAGGCCTGCGAACTGATTCGCATCCCGATTATCGGGATTGGTGGAGTGACGGCGGCGCGCGCGCGTGAGATGCGGCATGCCGGAGCATTCGGTGCGGCGGTGATCACGGCGATTCTCGGTGCGGACGATGTGGAGTCGGCGACGCGAGAGTTACTCGAGGCTGTGACGTTCGTGCAATAATGTGCGTGACACATGACCATCACGCTGTTGGATGAGGCCGTCAGGTTGACCACCCCAGGAACGGGTGTTAGAATCCGCGCAGACCAGGACTTCTCGATTCAGCAAAGGGTTTCGATTTTTTCGAGTCGCGCATGGACGGCAAGAAAGATAGTCCGAGTCGATTCCGGTCTCTCCGAGATTCCGTCACGCAGATCACGAAGCGGTTGACAGAAGGAGAAACGGACGTGGCCTCACGCAACGACGAACATGTTCGCGAAGTAGAAAAGCTCCGTGTGCAGATCCAGTCGATGGAAGAAGAAATCCGCCGGCTGTACCAGTCCCGCTATCAGCTCGACCAAGCCACCAAACAGAACGAAAAGCTCGTCGCCACCCTCCAGGAAGCGAAGGGGCAGATTGAAGCGTTGCGTGTCGAGGTTGAAAAACTAACCGCGCCTCCGTCAGCCTATGCCATTTTTTCCAGTCTTAATACTGATGGAACGGGCAATGTCTATGTCTCCGGACGAAAAATGAAAGTCAGTGTGCATCCGTCGATCAATGGGAAGACGATGCGCAAGGGGCAGGAAGTGCTCCTGAATGAAGCCTTGAATGTGATCGAGGTGAAGGGCTTCGATATCCAGGGTGAAGTGGTGCGGCTCAAAGATGTGCTAGAAGGTAACCGCGCCTTGGTCACGCTGCACTTCGACGAAGAAAAGGTTGCCGAACTCGGTGATCCGCTGCTGGCTGAACGATTGAGCGTCGGCGATCATCTGCTCTACGATCCTCGTTCCGGCTACGTCGTTGAAAAGCTGCCGAGATCGGAGTCGGAAGAGTTGGTCTTGGAAGAAGTGCCGGATGTCGATTATGAGCACATCGGCGGGTTGCAGCATGAGTTGGAGCAGGTCCGTGATGCGGTGGAGTTGCCGTTCCTGCATCCAACTTTGTTTTCAGAATATAAGTTGAGCGCGCCCAAGGGGGTTTTACTCTATGGCCCGCCGGGCTGCGGAAAAACCTTGATTGCCAAGGCTGTGGCGAATTCAATTGCCAAGAAACTCGGCCACCTCACAGGTAAAGAAGTGCGGAGTTATTTCTTGCATGTGAAGGGCCCTGAGTTGCTCAATAAATATGTCGGTGAGTCCGAGCGCCAGGTCCGCGAAGTCTTCAAGAAAGCAAAAGAGCGGGCTGAGGACGGGAATCCCGTCATCGTATTCTTCGATGAGATGGATGCGCTCTTCAGAACCAGAGGCACCGGGATTTCTTCCGACATCGAGTCAACGATCGTCCCGCAGTTTCTCTCGGAAATTGACGGGATGGAGCGGCTTCGCAATGTGATCGTGATCGGAGCCAGCAATCGCCAGGATCTCATCGATCCGGCTGTCCTCCGCGCTGGACGATTGGACGTGAAGGTGAAGGTGGGTCGCCCTGATGCCGCGGCGGCCAAGGATATTTTCTCGAAGTATCTGAGCATCGACCTGCCGTTTGCCGAAGAAGATTTGACACGCCACGGCGGCGACGCAAAAGCCCTGGTCGAACAGATAACCGATCTCACAGTCGGGGCGATGTATGCGTCCTCTGAGGAGAATAAGTTCATCGAGGTCACCTATGCAAACGGTGAAAAGGAAGTGCTCTACTTCAAGGATTTTGCGAGCGGCGCCCTGATCGAAGGCATCGTGTCGCGCGCCAAGAAGTTTGCCGTGAAGCGGGCGATCGCGAAAGAAGGCCGTGGCCTTCGGTCTGAGGACTTGATCCGCGCCATTCGGGAGGAGTTTAAGGAGCACGAAGATCTGCCTAATACGACCAATCCTGACGACTGGGCGAAGATCTCCGGGAAGAAGGGCGAAAAGATCGTGCATCTTCGGACGATCAGCGGAGGCCCGGGCGAGTCGCGTCAGATTGAAACAGTTACGACAGGGCACTATCTCTAGAACATCATAGCCATGCAGGAACCTACCTCGCCGCCGACTCCCCGTGTACTGGGGACAGAAACGGAATTCGGGATCGCGTCACGCGATCCTGCCGCCTCAGATCCCGTCTCCAATTCCATTGCCGTTATCGGGCACTATCCGGGTCTACCGGCTCCTCTGGCCATCTGGGACTATGAAAATGAAAACCCGTTGCTCGATGCGCGTGGATTCGAAGTTGAAGGGGAGCGAGAGCGGCCCAACCCGGAATACAATCGTCAGTTGAATAAGGTGTTGGCGAATGGAGGGCGGCTCTACGTTGACGGGGCTCATCCAGAATATTCTACGCCTGAGTGTACCAATCCACGGGAAATAGTCGCATTCGAACGAGCCGGCGACCGAATCCTCGCTCAATGCCTCGAACAGATGGCACGTGTCACCGGGCGGGATCATTGCGTGCTGTACAAAAACAACTCGGACGGCAAGGGGAACAGCTACGGTTATCATGAAAGCTATCTCTTGTCGCGCACGGTTCCCTTCGACCGCATCGTGAAGGTCTTGGCGCCATTTTTTGTGACGAGGCCTATTGTTGCAGGGGCAGGCAAAGTCGGCGCAGAAAATCAGACCGACTCAACGGAATACCAGATTTCACAGCGCGCGGATTTCTTCGAGTGCCTGGTCGATCTTAATACGATGGTTCGGCGCCCCATCGTCAATTCACGCGATGAGCCGCACGCGGAGTATGGCAAATACCGGCGGCTGCATGTGATCGTCGGGGATGCCAACATGGCGGAACTGTCGACCTATCTCAAGGTCGGCACGCTGTCGATCGTCTTGGATCTGCTCGATGCCGGCGCCGATCTGCCGCAGTTCGAGTTGGATGATCCGGTTCGAGCTATCAAGCAGGTGTCGCGCGATCTGGGGATGAAGGCGCTGCTCACACTCACGGGAGGCCGCTCGACGACGGCAGTGGACATTCAACGAGCCTATTTGAAGGCCGCCATGGGATACTATGCGTGCCGCGAGCTGTCTCAAGTCACGAAAGATATTCTCGTCCGCTGGGAGGATGTGCTGGACAAGTTGGAGCAAAATCCTCGGCTCTTGGTGCGAGAGTTGGACTGGGTGGCGAAGCGTCAGATGATGGAATCCTATATGGAGCGTAAGGGCTGTGGGTGGGACGACCCGCGGATCCGGCTGATGGATCTGCAGTATCACGACATCCGACCTGAGAAGGGTTTGTATTTTACGCTCGAACGCAGCCACTTGATCGAGCGAATTGTGCAAGATGTCGAGATTGCACGAGCAGAGTTCACCCCGCCTCCGGGGACGCGCGCCTATTTCCGGGGGCGTTGTGTCAGCAAGTTCGCGAAGTCTGTCTACGGTGTCAGCTGGACGTCGGTCCTGTTCGATATCGGCAACAACCAGGTGAAACGAGTGCCGTTGATGGATCCGCTCCGAGGCACGTCCTCGCTGACGAGTGACCTTCTTGATCAGGTCGAGACCGTCGATGAATTGCTGGTGAAACTCAAGGCCTGAAGAACAACCTTCTCTCGCGATGAACACCATGAAATTGCCATTCTTCCCCAACCACGACGACTCGAGTTTCTTCGATTTTTTGACCGAACACCATCCTGGGCTGACTCCGATTGGCCGCAGTGGATCCCTATTGCCTCAGGCCACAGGCGATCCAATGCGCGGGGCCGGGCCGATCAGTGTCCCCCATGCGACCACTGTGCTGGCGATCAAGTATCAACAGGGCGTGGTCATTGCCGGAGACCGTCGAGCGACAGAAGGGTTCCAAATCGCCGAGCGCAGGATTGAGAAGGTCTTCAAAGTTGACGAGTATTCCGCAATGGCGATCGCCGGTGCTGCCGGCCCTTGCATTGAAATGGCCAAGCTATTCCAAGTCGAACTGGAGCATTACGAAAAGTTAGAGGGCGTACAATTGTCTTGTGAAGGGAAGGCCAACAAGCTCGGGCAGATGGTCAAGGCCAATCTGCCGATGGTCTTTCAAGGGCTGGTCGTCATGCCGCTCTATGTCGGCTATGATCTGAGGCGCTCGGAAGGCCGCATCTTCAAGTACGATCTCGCGGGGGGGCGGTACGAAGAGTCGGACTACCATGCCATCGGATCGGGGGGGAAAGATGCGCGCAATACGATGCGGGAGCATTTCCTCAGAGGCTTGGCTGAAGCAGACGCGCTGAAGCTGGCTCTCCTGGCCTTGTACAATGCGGCTGATGATGACGTTGGGACCGGGGGGCCGGACCTCGTGCGGGGCATTTACCCCACGGCGAAGATCGTGAGCGCGAGCGGCATTACCGATGTGTTAGACCAACAGATCCGCGGCGTCTATGATGGGTTGATTGCCACGCGCCGCTCCAAGGAGAACTAAGCATGCCGATGCCCTATTACGTCTCGCCCGAGCAGATGATGCAGGACAAGGCGGAGTATGCCAAGAAGGGCATCGCCAAAGGCCGCTCCATCATTGCCCTCGAATATGTGAACGGGATTCTGCTTGTCGCGGAAAACCCCAGCGCGTCGCTCTATAAAATCTCCGAGATCTACGACAGCATCGCCTTTGCAGGGGCCGGCAAGTACAGCGAATTCGAAAATCTCAGGAAGGCCGGCATCCGACATGCGGACCTTAAAGGATTCATGTACAGTCGGGAAGATGTCACGGCCCGCTCACTCGCGAACGGGTACTCCCAAAGCCTCGGTACTATTTTCAGCCAGGAGATGAAACCGCTGGAAGTGGAAATCCTGGTGGTGCAGGTCGGGCACAACGGCCATTCGAATGAGATGTATCGCATCTCCTTCGACGGCAGCATTATCGACGAACGCACCTTTGCAGTTATCGGAGGCAAGTCCGAAGCGGCGCAAGCCCTGCTCAAGGAGAAAGGCTTGACGGAGCCTCCTGAACTCAAGGCTGCCCTCACTCTGTGCCTCACCGCACTCGAACAGATCGGCACACAGAAGCTCTCACTGGAGAGTCTGGAGGTGGCGGTCCTGGATCGCACCCGCGACGGCAGAAAGTTTCGTCGCCTTTCGCCTACCGACACCAAACAACTCCTCTCAGCCTAGCAGGGCGCTGAAAAAGTCCGCCAGCTTCGTTCTCGGCTCATCGAAATCCTCAACGTACCCCAGAGGGTACGCCTCCGGTTTCGACTCGCCTGCAGCCTTGCTGGCGGCCTTTTTGAGCATCCTGGGGGGATTTTTCCGGGCTGCACGTTAGGACCATCGAAGCTTTATCCTGCCACTCGTTTTTCCATAGTCTGCCGATTCCTCGGTTAAGTTTCTGACGCACAGACCGATACAGACTCAGAGCATCGTCTACAGATGGACACACACGTTAGTTCAGACGGTTCAGTACCCATCCAATTCAGGAGGTCCGCATGGACACAGAGACACCGAAATCCCCATCCCTTGCGAAAACGATCTTAGTCGTCGACGACGATCCATCGATGAGGTTGATCTGTGTCAAAACGCTTCGTGCGGAAGGGTTTACAGTCCTTGAGGCGGAAGGTAGCTCTGAGGCATTACAGGTATTGACGACCTACCAGGAGCCCATCGATCTTCTGTTGACCGATCTCATGCTGCCTCCGCCTGGTCTTCAACTCACCTCTACTCAAAACCCATATCCGAGGGTTCATGGCCACGACGTCATCCAGCGCGCCTTGGCGATAAGGAAGACATTGCGCGTGATCCTCATGTCGAGCTTGTCGTATCATGAACGGAAGGCGTATCAAACCATTACCGATCAGGTGCCCTTTCTCCAGAAGCCATTTTCTGTTGAGATCATGATGCAGTTGGTGCATGAGGTGCTCGCCTCGGCTCCTCTTTCCTGTGTCGACTCCGCCGCCGTCAAGTCGCCCGCCAAACAAGACGTTCGGTGGTATGACTAGCTTCACGGTCCACGTCCCGTGAACCCCGGATTCCCATCTCAGTGGAATCATTCCTCATCGACACCATCCATGGCGACGATTCGTTGCACGCCACTGTGAGCCGGTCGACCGAAGGCGTATCGTCGCAGCGGATCGGCGATTGCTGTAGCACGCTCTGAATCGTGCAGGTGAAGGCGTGCCTTTGAGCTACCTATGCTCCACACGAGAGTCCATGGCTATCGGAGCCGCATCCCTATCGAATATAATAAGACAGGAGAGGGTGTCGAGGGGAGCGACGCATGTATAAAAAATGGGAGCAATCAGTGTGTTGAGAAGGGAACTGAGGCGTGGGTAAGACGGATCAAGAACGAAGGAGTGGAAACCAGTGAAACACAGAATGACAGCATTCGGAGTCGGGCTCTGTCTTTCTCTGATGGCACCCATCGCTCCGACCATCGCGGGAGAGGTGAGGCTCCATATTCCTCCGGTGTTTCAGGAACGCCCGAGTTGGTGCTGGGCAGCTGTGGGAGAGATGGTCTTCAAGTATTATTATGTACCCGCTGTTGATCGGACAGACTATCAGTGTGGGATTGTGCAGACGAGAAACCTTTGCGCAGGGATACCGAATTGCGTGAAATGCGATCTCCCGGTCGGCGATGAGTCCAGCATGATGAATATGCTTCAACAGTACTCATCACTGGCTACGCGGGGTGGTGCGGCTGGAGATGTCGCACTCGCAGCCCAATCGAAGGCCGGCAGTCTTTCCGAAGAAGAAGTCAAACAAGAGATCAACGAGGGCCGCCCGATTATTGCCGGAGTGTCCCCGTCCGGGTTCAAGATAGATGGAGTTTCTCAACATACGGCTCTTATCGTTGGTTACGACGATCGCTCCGGCAATCTTAAGCTGATTGTGAATGATCCGTTTCCCTTTGAAGACGACCGCTTTCTCTGGATTGGAAATCCCTATCAACCAAACATGGACATGTCAGAAGACAATGACGGTCAATATGAGGTCGGTTTCGAACGATTTCGCTCCAAGATCAAGTGGATCCATACGATGTACAGGTTAACTTGTAGTGGGAAGGGTTGTCCGTCCGACAACCTCCACGCTGAGGGTAGCAATACAGGGAAAGACGACCGTGAGGTGATTCAGTCCGTACTCGCTGCCGCCTCCGGAGACTTCAAAACCTTACGCACCGGGCATAAATCAGTCGATCATAGCGGGACAACATGGCGGCCCAACGTGACCTTTGCCGGCGCCAAGCAATGTCTGGTGAGAGATAAGGACGATGCCGATGGAGCCAGGTGGAGTTGTACGTTCAAATTTTCAGACAGGTCGGAGGCCGACGAAGCGGTGAAGGACATCGTGAAACGGTTGCGCAACAGTTTGCCTGAAGGGTGGATTGCAACGGATCTCGATCAGGACTCTGACACAGAGTTGTACACCAAGACAGACAAATTCATGGCCCATAAACCTGGAGCGAATCAGGCGATCAACGCCTACTTCATCGACGTGAAGAAGAGTGGACGGGTCACCATGTATCTTTCCGTCCAATCGCCCCTTCCAATCCAACCATGAGTAGGCTACATTCAAGCCACGCCCCCGTAGCTCAGTTGGATAGAGCAGCGGTTTCCTAAACCGTTTGTCGTACGTTCAATTCGTATCGGGGGCACCAAATAACAATCGCTCGTGCCGTCGGCCCCTTCCCTGTGCGCACTGGGCACATCTTTTCTCATCGATACGGAGTTCAAATTCGCTTGCCCAGCACGTATGGTTGGGTATACTCAGTCTGAAGAAGCGAACCATCTTGAGAAGGGAGCGACCGTGTCGAAGCGCAACACCTTGAAGCCAAGAAGCCGCCTTGCCAACCCGTGCGTGGTGGAATACCTTGGGCCGAACTTTACGGAGCAGGGAACGATGACGGATCTTTCTGGCGATGGAATGAAGATCCTCGGCACCCGTTCAGTTCATGTCGGTATGCGTCTTGCCCTCCGACTATCGGTTGGTGAATCTGCTGCACCCATTCAGATTCCCTGTGCCTATGTGCGATGGACGCGCAATCAAGAGTTCGGAGTCAAGTTTGGCCCGATGGAGCCATCAGTGCTGGCGCGACTCCACGACCTTCTATTGGTCTACCAGGGCTCACCAACCTAACAGGCCGCAGAAAAATTATTTTCCTCTGATCGAGTTTTGAGCGGCGCAGTCTCGCTTCCTCTTTCCTTCTTTCCCATACAATCGCGGAAGTACAGCAGAGGACAACGAGTCGTCATGAGCGATGCGGGCTATGTGACGTCCCCTCTCGTTTGAGTTACCTCTTTTCGGTCTAACCAACTCAGAGCGATCAGGTATTCTTGTGACTAGATTGGAACACAAGGAGGGCAGTATGACCTGTACACGTTGTCAGGGTTATATGGCGAAAGATCACTTCTTAGATCTCATGGAGAGCGCGGAAGATATGTGGCTGGCCGGTTGGCGCTGCCTCAACTGCGGACACGTCCTTGACCCCGTGATGGAGCGTAATCGACTCGGGCAGGGGCTAGCTGCCGTCGCCTCAACTGTACGAGAGCCAGGCCAGAAGATGGCATCTAGAATCATCTCGATGTCATCGTAGGCGTCGTAGCCTCATCAGTTGGGCCATGAGTGAGTCGCCGTGTGAGTGGGGGATATGCCGTCCTGTTTCAGAGGCGGGTTCGAAGATTCTCGTCAACTTTCCTATGTTTTCTTGCCACGTTGTGGAGGCTGGGCTAGACTTCCTCAAGATTCTATGGCACGAGCAAAAACATCAGAACCGTCTCGCGTGCGGTCCAAAACCGCCACAGTTGAAGATCTCACCCGCGGCGTCGAAAACCTACAGGAATTTCTCGCACAGGTGGAAGATCTGGGCCGAGAAGGCTTCCCCTATCTCGACGCGGCCAGAGCAAGAACAGAGTTACAATTCCGCGAGTGCATTCGCCGTACGTTTGGCGAGAAATCCCCCGAGTTCCAAGAACATCGCCATCACAGACTTCTCATGGATACCCCTGAAGGTACGCAGCAGAGTATCGCCCTCATTAAAACCCTTATTGCCACGCTTGAGCGAAAAAAACGTGAGCTGCGAGGAGGATCGCCACCTCAGCAAATCCCTCCAGCGCCGCCGGTCTCACCCCTGTCTGCCCCCGTGCGCCCACAGATGACCGTCGTGCCGGCATCGATCTCGACCGTGCAGATGCCCCTGACGCAAACGGGAACGATGTCGCCCTCGCCGATGACCATGACTACGAACCTCGACGTGGCCCAAGTTACCGCCGCTCCGAATCCACCTCTGGTTTCTTTGGTTCCTCCGGTCTCTTTGCATAAACCTGAGCCACTGAGTCCATCGACGTCTGTGCCTGAACCATCATCGATTTTACCAGCTCCGGTTGCGATGGCGATGTCGCAGACCCATTTCCCCGCGCAACCAGTGGCTCCAGTTGCTCCGGAGCCCAAGCTTCCACCGCCACAACTCGGCTTGGCCTCAGCCACCATTGTCCCGAGCCCACCTTCGGCTCTCTCGGTTTCTCCAGCTCCTGTGCATAAGCCTGAGGCCATGATCCCATCGATGGCTGTACCCGAACCATTACCAGTTTCACCAGCACCGGTTGTGATGGTGATGCCGCATGCCCCTTCATCTTTGGAGCAAGCGGCTCCAGTCGGCCCAGAGCCACCGCCATCACAAGCGGGACAGACTGCACAAGCCGATGGATCCTTAGTCGGCCAGTCGGCCCAATCGTCACAACCTGAACTGGAGCCCAGCGTGCACCAACATCCCATGGCCAGCCCACAGCCTAAAATGCAGGAAGCCCGTGCTGTTCTTCAGAGTTCGAAGCAGCCTCCCGTAGTACCACCCAGCGCTTTCCCGCCTCTGGAGCCTGGAGGTCAGCTTGCTCAGGCCGCATCGGACCCTGTCGCGCTCGTGAAGGTTGTCTGCGGCCGATTCCATGCTGTTGTCAGGCAGTTGCGACTTCGTGGGGAACATCGGGCGACGCTACAGGTGGAAGACGAGGTTGATGCGCAAGATCTTCTGCATGCGCTGCTACGGGTTCAATTTAATGACATCGACACGGATGAATGGACGCCGAGCTATTCGAGCGGAGCCCTGCGCGCGACATTGTTGCTGGATGAGAGCCGTCTTGCGGTGATCGTCAAGAAAACCAGGCCTGGCCTTACGGCCAAAGATCTTACAGATCAACTTCGGGTTGATGCAGCCCGGTATCGATTCCACGGCCGTTGTACCACGCTATTGTGTTTTATGTACGATCCTGATGGCCGTATCGGGAACCCTCAAGGCTTCGAAACGAGTCTCACGAGCGTGAACGATTCATTTACTGTCGACGTACTGGTTGCCCCGAAATGAGGTGATACATGAAAAGACCCAAATCTGCCGTCGTCACGCGTCCTAACTCGTCTGCAGGCGCTCTTGCATTGACAGAGGCGCCGAGCATTCGCTACGTTGACAAAGACCCCACGATTCCTGCAGTGCCATGTACGATTCACGCTCCAGTCGATGGTGGGAGAATCATGTCGGATCGGGCCTACGTCCTTATCAATGTGCAGCCAGGTCGCACGGGCGATGTGGTTCGGGCGTTGTCTGGCATCAAGCAGATTAAGACGATCGATCCTTGTTGGGGCAAGCCCGATATTATCGTGGTGGTAGAAGTTTCAGACCAGGATGCCCTGACCCAATTGGTGCTGAGCCGGATTCATGAGATTGACGGTGTCCAACAAACCGACACGCATCTTGTCTATCGATTGAAGGCCGATACGGCTAAATGACGCACAATCTTTTTGAATCAGGCTTGTCATATGCGTGCCCACGCATGCTGGCCTCCTCTCATTCATGAGCAGGACGTGAGCGACGTGACGCTCGTTACCCGTGTAGGAGAAGCCGTCTCATAACGGGAGACGACTCACCTCCTACTCGGGCTCTCCGTTGTCGGCATCCTCACCAAGGTCCAATCCAAACCGGTCGGCCATCCGATAGAGGGTGCGCCGATCGATACCAAGAATCTTTGAGGCTTTGACTTTATTCCCCTTCGTTTCCTTCAGCACGCGGACAAGATGACGCTTCTCGACTTCCTCAAGCGATAAAGATCCCTCATCGTTGTGGTCGGTTGCTCTGCCGGTTTCTTTCGTCGGCAGTTCAGTTCGATGCAGCGACGCAGGGAGATCCTCCGGCGTGAGGAGGGGACCGTGACTCAACGAGACCGCTCGTTCGATGGCATTTTCCAGTTCGCGCACATTGCCGGGCCATCGGTACTGCATCAATAGCTCCATTGTGTCCGGCAGCACTCCGCGCACAGCATGCGATTCCCCGGCGGCACATTTCTGCAAGAAGTGATGCACTAACATCGGGATATCTTCCCTCCGCTCCGCCAACGACGGCAGAGTGATCCGCACGACATTGAGCCGATAAAATAAGTCGTCTCGAAACTTTCCTTCTTTGACGAGCTGTTCGAGATCTCGATTGGTCGCGGCAATGATACGGACATCGACTTTTGTCGATGTCGTGCTGCCGACGCGGCGTACTTCGTGATCTTGCATCACACGCAGTAACTTTACTTGGAGCGCCTGGCCCATTTCACCGATTTCGTCAAGAAACAGCGTGCCTTCGCTGGCTGATTCAAAAAGGCCGATTTTGTTCCCTGCCGCGCCGGTAAAGGCTCCCTTCTCATACCCGAACATTTCCGACTCCAGCAGAGTATCCGGCAATGCCCCACAATTCACCGGGATAAACGGTTTGTTTCGACGAGGCCCATTCGCGTGGATGGCCCGCGCAATCAGTTCTTTGCCCGTCCCGCTTTCTCCTTGCAGGAGCACGGTGCTCTTACTCTCGGTCACTCGCGCGACCAGCTTATACACTTCCAGCATGGCGGGACTGCTCCCCACCAGCGGAGACCATTCATCTTTGTTTTTCAACTCTTCACGAAACCGGGCATTTTCTTTGATGAGTCGGCAGTGGTCGAGACTCCGTTTGACGACCAACTTGATATCGTCCTTCTTAAACGGCTTGGCAAGATAGTCATAGGCGCCTTGCTTGATGGCTTCAATGGCACCCTCAAGGGAACCGAACGAGGTCAGCATCACGACTGCCGTGTCAGGGCTCATACGTTTAAACTCACGCAAGACCGTAAGCCCATCAACCGCTCCCATGCGAATATCTGTCAGCACCAGGTCCACTCGACCCTGACGCCCTCGAGCAATCACTTCTTCGCCGCTGGCGAAGGCTTCAACGGCATAGCCTTCTTTCTTTAAGGCTTCTGCCAAGAGATCGCGCGCGACCATATCATCGTCGGCAACGAGAATACTCGCTGGTTGCATCAGGCTTTCTCCGTCATGTCCGTGGACTCAGTCTTCAATCCAGGTAAAGTGATGGTTACGGTTGTGCCTCGCCCAGTTTCGCTTTCGAGCACAAGACTCCCCCCATGGGCCAGGACTGTCTCGCGGCTCAAGAATAGTCCTAACCCGGTGCCTTTGCCAACCGCCTTGGTTGTAAAAAACGGTTCAAACGCTTTCTGCACGTCGGACTCCGGCATGCCGGATCCTGTATCCCGGACCTCAATGGTAAGGACCAAAGGTGACAGTGAGTCGGTAACCCGGCGGCCGCGGTCAAGCTCCTCGGGTGAGGCCGTACGGGCTCTCACCAGTACATTCACCGCTCCGTGCGCTGGGGTGGCGGATAAGGCATTGGCGAACACGTTCACCATCACTTGATGTATTTTCTCCGCATCGGCCCATACAAGCGGGAGGTCTCCGGGAATTTCGACAGTCGTGGTAATTTCTTTCGCATGGAAGGCGGGCTCCATCAGCACAACCGCCGGGCTGATGACCTTGTCCGCGGGCAACCATGCCGGTTCAGGTTGGCGCTGTCTGGTTGAGGACAGCAAATCCTGAATGATCCGAACCACCCGTGTCAGCTGCTCATCGATGACGGTGACTCGCTTCTTCATTTCGGGCGTGACGCCTGGTTCTTCCGCCAGCGCTTGCACGTGCCAGGCAATCGAGTGCAGTGGCGTTCCAACCTCATGCGCTACGGACGCTACCAGTTGCCCCACTGCCGCTAAGCGTTCCGAGCGATTCAGCTGGTCTTTTGCATCCACCAGCTGCGTATTAGCCTTCAGGAGATTTTCGGTCTCTCGGGCTAACGCGGCACGTGCCGCCGCTTCTCGGGTTTTGCGTTCTTCCCATGTCATACCAATATAGGCCACGACGAGGAGTACTCCGGCGACCACGCTGCGATTAATCACTGCCGATTGCAACCGCCCCGGCTTGGTCGGTTGCAGTAACCCCATGTAGGTTGCCACGATACAGGCGACCACTGTTACGAACATCAGGCTGCGACTGCGCACGGTTGCAACCAATAGAATCGGCAATACAAAACCGTAGGCGCCGACCACGTTGGCTGGGGCGACCATTTCAAGCACGACGATCGCCAGGAATACTGTCCCTGCGATCGCCAGCACAATGCGATTTTGTTTTAACATGGGAATGGGCGACCGGTTGATTGCCGATGAACCATGGTTCGGTTTCTTGGAGAGCTGCAAAAAATGAGTATTGTGCCACAGTTGCCGGATGCTCAAGAAGGCCATCCCGCAAGGTTCGTCCAATGCTCTCTATTTCTTTTTAGGGGAGTGGTCGAGGCGGCCCTTTACTGCGCGCATCGAACGAGCACATTCTTATCGTGCGCGTTCTGCGAGCAAGAAGGGCACCTGGCCGCTCCCCCTCCCTGCTGGCGGACTTTTTCAGCATTCGGGTAGAGGGTCTTACCTTAGCGGGCGGGCCGAATGCAAGACGGCCCCAAGCTGCCGTAGACGCTCATCGTGCAGCATATGATCGACGGGAATTGAATACTTACGGGTCCAGTTCGGATGACTGTCAATCGTACCTGGAAGATTGGTCTGCGACAGTTCGCCAAGGCCGTCTTCGAGATTTGCCAACACCAAATAGGCCGGCGTACGAGCCAGGTAGAGATGAATCGCGTGGCCGAGGTCAGTCGTCATGGCAGGTGCAGTGGCCAGGTCCTCGGTCACACCGGTTGGCAAGAGGCGTTCGTGCTGGAGCGCGTTGAGGATGCGTGCCTTGTCGCGCTGGCGCTCTTCCCAAGCCTGACGGTGCGCCGTGTCATCGTGAAAGGCGCCCAATTTCAACCGTACCTGTAAATCCTCGCCGGACCAAAACCCAGCAAGAGTTGGCAAGTCGTGTGTCGTCGTGACAGCCAACGATTGCGCGGGGTAGTGGCCCGGCGGTTTCATGGCGCCGTCTGCGTGGCGCTCGAAGTAAAACACACGGTACGAGAGTACTCGTGCCTTCGCCAATTGTTCTCTCACCCAATCGGGGACTGTGCCAAGGTCTTCTCCGATGACGAGGGTGTGTGATCGTACGCTCTCCAATGCCACGATGGCCAACAAGTCTTCAAACGGGTAGTGCACATACGTACCTTCGGACGCGGGCCTCCCACGCGGAATCCAGAAGAGACGAAAGAATGCCATCACATGGTCCAGACGAATCGCCCCTCCGGATCGGAAGTTGTTCCGCAGCAGCTGGATCAAAAGCTCGTAGCCATTGGCGCGTAGCGCGTGAGGGTTGATCGGAGGGAGGCCCCAATTTTGCCCCTCGGGCGCAAACGAATCCGGCGGGGCGCCACAGTCGGCGCCTAGCGCCAGCACAGATTGATAGATCCAGGCTTCGGCTCCATTCCGATCGGCGCCCAGTGCCATATCATGATACAGGCCGATTGGCATTGCCAGCTGCTCAGCCGTCCGCTGGATTTCGTTCAGCTGTTCGCGTGCCACCCACTGAATGTATTGAAAGAAACGAATGCGCTTCCGGTGCCGTTTGGCATATTCATGGACCGGTTGACCGGGCATCAGAAATTGTTTGGGCCAATCGTGCCATGTGGTTGATGTAGATTGAATCAGCCGGCGTTCTTCCTCCAAGGTCTGGAAGGTGGCATATAGCTCGAGGGGTGTGCCCTCGGATTGGATAAACCGTTCCAAGCGCCTCGCGCGCTCCGTGTTTGGCTGGAGGTGTGGTTCCTCTCCGCTGTAGGATTCTGCGAGGAATGTGCTGTAGGCCAGATCGAGCATGGTGCGTTTGGCCGTTGCCACGGCGTTGTAGTCTACATGGCGCGTCTGTCGTAGCGCCTGGAGCGCAGCCTGAAATTCGGGATCCAGGAACTGCTGTTGCGCCTCTTCCGACTCATGCCATTCGGGAAGTTGATCGAGATCAATGTAGAGTTCATTGAGATAGAGCCGACTGTAAGGCGCATAGGGGCTAATGTGATAGGGCGAGGTATTCCGCAGTGCGTGTAATGGATTGAGTCCGATCACTCCGGCGCCGAGCTCTTTCCCGGCCCACTCGACAATCCGCCCGAGATCGGTGAAGTCGCCGCATCCCCAATTACGATCGGAGGGCAATGAATAGAGCTGCAAGGCCAATCCCCATAGCCGTTGGTGTGCTTCGAGCGGAGGCGGGATGTAGCATTGGCGGGGGGCGACGATGAGCCGCATCGATCCTTCGACGCTCCCAACCAGGCTCTCGGCCAGTATCGTCACAGTATAGTACCCCAGTGAGAGCCCGTGCGGGGACGGGATTTCCACCCGCACATGTCGTTGTTCTTTGATAAAACGAACCTCGGCGGCGGTGAGTCCAGGTCCTGCTCGGCCTTCTTGCACCACAGCGTTTACTTCGTCACGAATTTGCCATTCCACTGTGAGGGACCCTTCTTTTCCGTCTTCGAGCAACAGATAACAGGACAGAGGGCCTCCCGCCTCCCCATCGCGAAGAATCCGCACTGGATCGCACGGGCGTTGCCACGGGGCGTCATCCCATTCTTGTAGTGTCTGTATCAGCGATGCAGTTGTATCGATCGCAAAGCCCATGGCAGTCAAAATAGCGCGTTTGGTGTCATCGGAGGTGAAGTGAAGCGTTCCTGCGATATCGTAATAGTCAGTTGCGATGCCGGCACGCTCTGCGAGTCTGGCCAGAATGGTCTGTTCTGTTAGCTCATGCATGGACGAGAGTCTGCGCGAAGACCAGTGGTATGTCAAGCTATCCTATTGTTCTTGAAGAAGAATTCAGGAAAAAAGACAATTTCTGTGATGTCCTATGGCCTGAGCGACGCTGGACGTAGCGGGAGGGCAAAAGCCCCTCCGTTCATGGTCCTTATGTCGTGGTAAAAGTGAAAAAGAGGTTTTCAGGGCGAGGGATCACGGCCAGCAATTCTGCTCCACCTCACACATCGTGTGGGGTGGAAGAGAAGGGTCAATCAGTGGGGCGAGCCTGCACGAAGGCCCTCATCACCACCCAAGCATGCCGCACGATAGAAGCCCTGCCGATTTTTATAGCCGTGTATGTAGATACCACATACTAGGCTTGATACACTTGTGAAGTTTGATTGACTCCCTCATTGTGTTTTGTTAGCCTCAAGACCCGCCAGGTTACTGCCGATAGAGTAGATGAGAAGAGTCAGGCAACATCTTTGTCGTCAAATCCCGAAAGGAGTTCCGATGGCTAGCGCAACTACCTCACCAGAATTGCTTGCTGCCTTGCAGAACAAAGCCACGCAGCTTCGAATCGAGAGTGTTCGTGCAACGAGCGAAGCGGGGAGCGGACATCCATCCAGTTGCTGCTCCGCCGCGGATATTGTTGCAGCTCTTTTTTTCTCCGTCATGCGATATGACCCCAACAATCCGAAAGCCTACAATAGCGACCGGTTTGTGTTGTCAAAAGGCCATGCTGCGCCTTTGCTCTATGCTGCCTGGGCCGAAGCCGGTCTCTTTCCCAAGAGCGAACTGCTCAAGCTCCGAACGCTGACGTCCGATCTTGAAGGCCACCCGACTCCTCGCTTGTCTTTCGTGGACATGGCCACAGGCTCACTCGGGCAAGGACTGCCGGTTGGTATAGGCATTGCTCTGAATGCAAAATTCGTCGACAAGCTGGATCACCGAACGTATGTCTTGATGGGCGATGGGGAGTCCGTTGAAGGATCGGTATGGGAAGCAGCTGAAGTCGCACGCCATCACGGACTGGATAATCTCTGTGCCATTGTGGATGTCAATCGACTCGGTCAAAGCGATCCCACCATGCTGCAACATGACATGGAGGGGTACCGCTCCCGCTGGGCCGGTTTTGGCTGGCAAGCGCTGGTGGTCGATGGGCACGATATGTCGGCGTTACTCGGGGCGTTCGATATCGCTGCAAATACCAAAGGCAAACCGACTGTGCTGCTTGCGAAAACATTTAAGGGTAAAGGCATCTCCTTCATGGAGAACCATCCTAGCTGGCACGGGAAACCGGTGGCGAAAGGAGAGGAAACTCAGAAGGCGATCGATGAGTTGAGCAAGCAGTTGAAACCAAGCAGTACCGCAGTTTCATTGAAGAAACCATCGATGCCGGCTCAGGCACCCTCGGCTATCAAGCCTCTCCCACCTTCGCCCTACAAAGTCGGTGAGGCTGCCGCAACGCGTGAAGCGTTCGGGGTTGCCCTGGAAGCCCTTGGTACAGCGAATCCACTGGTTGTGGGACTCGATGCGGACGTCAAGAATTCGACTTACACGGACAAGTTCGGCAAGAAGTTTCCTAACCGATTTTTCGAAAATTTCATCGCTGAGCAAAACATGGTCGGTGCAGCAGCCGGCCTCGCGGCTTGCGGAAAAGTTCCGTTCGTGGCGACATTTGCCTGTTTCCTTGCCAGGGCCTACGATTTCATCCGTATGGCGGCCATCAGCGGCTCGAACGTCAAACTCGTCGGTACACACGTCGGTGTAAGCATCGGGGAAGACGGCCCCTCGCAAATGGGCTTGGAAGATATTGCGATGATGGCTGCACAACCGGGAGTGACTGTGTTGTATCCGTCCGATGCAACGTGTACGTATCGGCTCGTTGAACTAGCTGCTACGCACAAAGGGATGGTCTACATTCGGGCCGGTCGCCCAAAGTGTTTGGTTCTGTACGGGCCTGATGAGACCTTCCAGATCGGCGGATCCAAGGTGCTCCGTCAACATGCATCGGATGTTCTTACGATCGTCGCTGCCGGTGTCACGCTGTTCGAAGCACTGAAGGCGTACGACATATTGAAAACAGCTGGTATCTCTGTGCGAGTCATCGACCTCTACAGTATTGCCCCGATCGACCGTACCACGTTGCTGGACTGTGCCAGGGCTACGCAGGGGCGCATCCTTACCGTTGAAGATCATTATGCGCACGGCGGCCTCGGAGATGCGGTGCTCAGTGCGGTTGGATCTGAAGGTATCAAGGTGCATAAACTTGCAGTTCGTACAATCCCGCATAGCGGGAAACCGGACGAACTCATCGACCACTTTGGTATCGGAGCACGATCGATTGTGGAAGCTGCGAAACACATCACAAAATAAACTCTCCCGCGCCGCCCACTCCTCATGAGCTTGGGCGGCGTTCACCTCTTGAACAGTTGAGATGAATTGCCCGCCAACGTCTGCTTCAGGAGCTGACCGAAGCGCGCTACTGCAGTGGCTGTTCGTGGAGAAACATCAGCCCGGCGATGATCCCGCATAGCGTGCGAAAACTGATGGGATTACAATCGCCCACTCACGGTGCGTGTATTTGAGTATGGGGGGCCGGGTCTGCCGTGATGCAGGACTGCATAATTTCAGCGCGGCATTGCCATGATGTGGCCACCGTATTGAGATGGCGAACCAGTTCTTCTGGCACGATTATGCCAACGGTGATATCCACCAAGACGTGATCGGCTATGCGATGAAAATGTGCGGCGTTCACACCCTGCAAGGTGAGCAACGCCCTGCTTAGCTCGTTCTCATGGGTGTCGCAGCCAGGTCCTGTCAGTGCGAGGGGAACTCTCTCCATGGCAGCGTGGCTGGTGTTGGCCAGCTGAAATACGGCAAGACCCACGATGAGCGCCATCACAAGCATCAGACGGTTGTGCCTGAGCGTGGCCTTGCCGACTACATGAGGCTGTGAGCAGGTTGCGGGTACGCTCTTCTCGAAGGGCGTCTGCGTTCGGTTTGCGTATCTGCGATGAGCTGTTCGTGTCATCGGAATACCTGTCTGCAGGGAGGCGATCCGAAGCCCCTGGGTAGATCTATCGATTTGTCTTAAGATCTCATGGTAGACGGTGATGCGAGTTGTCGGACTATGCGAAGCTCCGGTTCGGCTGGGTTGCAGTGTTCCTCTCTTGAACACGTTCATGGGCAGGCGGCGAGGATCTCACCGCCTGCCCATTGCCCTTTACGGCACTTCGACGATGTCGGACTTCATAGGACCCAGCACAGAAAGGAGTTCGCCCTTTTCCCTGGCTGGCACGTTGAACGTATCCAATGCCTTGACGAGGTCTTCAACCAGGGCATTGAAGGCAGCCGTCGTGATTTTCATGCCGGCATGCGTTGTTTTCATGTCTTTCCCCTCATAGGTGCAGGGGCCGCCGCTGGCTTGGCAGACCTGGTCGACCAGCTGTTTTTTTAGTTTAGGCAGATCGGCGTTGGCAAAATACCCGTTGATGCGCTTGTCTGCGCCCACGATGCTGACGAACTTGCCGACGACGGCCGTGATAGGGCCTGTTCCGCCGAGCCGTTCATAGAGTGAGGGCAATGGAGCATCGGCTGCCCACACCGGCGCTGAGATCAACAGTAAGGTGACGGTCAGCATAGTCTTGATGGCGCGAGAAAGTTGTTTCATGAAAGGCGCTCCTTTTTTGAGAGGTAAATGAGGGTTTCCTTCGAGTGCACATCGCTATCATATTTCTGGTCGTCTAAGGGTTCCAGGGCGTCAGTGGCATCAGCGGAGCATTCTTGGCTACCGGTGTAATCGTCAGCGCGGCAATGGCTCCACGAAGGGCTGAAGTAAGCGAATGCGTCACAATCGGATAGACCCCGGGTGATTCGGAGACCAAGTCAAATGTGGCGGCGCTTCCGGGTCCCACAACATAGGTTTGCACCCCTGTAAGTTTATTGGAAGGGTTCCCGCTCTCGTAGACATTGTCCCAAATCTCGCCGATCGGGTGGAGCGAGGAAAACTCGTTGGGGCCCGCGTTCACAAAGTAGATCCGGACCCGCTCATTCGGCTTTGCCTCCAGCGCTTCCCCGCCGATGAAGAAGGGATGATACTTCCAGATTCCTCCGTTGAAGATCGTATAGTCGAACTTTCGGGCGAACATGGCCTCGACATCGTCGGGGTTCTTCCAGAGCTCTGATTGGACCAACAAAAACTCCCGGTCTGCTTTCGGCCAGACCTTCGGATCCTTGGGATCGACGATAATCGCGCCGAACATGCCGCGCGCGATGTGCTGGATCATGGGCGCTGCTCCGCAATGATAGAAAAACACGCCGGGCTTTTTCGCCACAAAGGTGTAGGAAATGGTTTCTCCCGGCTTGATGGCCCGGTAGTTCTTCAGGAAATCGATTTCCGCCGCATGGAAGTCCATGGAGTGCTGATAAACATTGGTCTTGGGATTCTCCAGCGTGAAGTTGACCGTGTCACCTTGCGTGACCCGCACGACCGGCCCCGGCATCTGGCCGTTGAACGTCCAGGCCCTATATTTCTCTCCCGTTCCTTCCGTCACGATTTCCACTTCCATGGCGGTCATCTTGACATCATGGGTCTTCGCAGATGCCTCGGATGGCAATCCCATCAATCCGGCCATCGCAAGGATCATGGCCCCTGCGATGGCCATCAGTTGAGGTGATTGTCTTTTCATCATGGTTGAACTCCTCTCTGAAATGGTTGGGCGAACTTCTCCAGGCAAATGAGCAACTGGTCTTTTCTATGTGAGGGGCTCACTGGCACTTCGCCTGTGTGTGAGGAAAATAATAACATAACCAAATGTATTAATTGATATCGTAGTGTCCGGTTAAGAGTCAAGTCCTCTGTTAGTCCCAAATGAGCCTGTGACCAAAAACCCGAAAAGTAGGCCAGCGGGAGCTTGAGGACCCGGCCCACGACGTGGTCTTCTTGACCCAGAAGGAGGACCTGAGGAGGGCATGCCGAGGCACTGATTCTGGCTGCCCTGCGGGAAGCAGAAGGTGGCACGACCGGGGTGGACGTCTACCGACAGGTCGGCATCAGCGAGCAGACGGTTTCGTGTGGAAGGCAAGTATGCGGGGCTGGGCCTCAGTGAACTGCGCGAACTGCAGCAGCTCCGTGAGGACAATGCCAAGTTGAAACGCTTGGTGGAGGATCCCTCGCTCAATCGCCATATGCTGCAGGAGATTGTGCGAAAAAAGCTGTACGGCCTCGGACCGGCGTGTGCTGGCACGCTGGGCGCAGACGACCTATCAGATCAGTGAGCGCTGGGTCTCGAGGCTGTTGCCGATGGCGCGAGCCTCCTACAGTATCGGAGTCGCCGTGAGCCGCAGGAGGCGTTGTGCATGCGGTTGCAAGAGTTGACGGCGAGCCGAGTACGCTTCGGGTATCGGCGACTCACGGTGTTGCTGAGACGGGAAGGGTAGCAGGTGAACGCCAAACGGATCTATCGGCTGTAGACGGACGAAGGGCTGACGGTGAGGACCCAACACCGCACGAAGGCCGCGGGCCGAGTCCGTGTGCCGCAACCAGGGGCGACCGCCCTGAACCAGCGGTGGAGTATGGACTTCATGAGCGAGCGCGTGGCGGATGGCCGCTGGTTTCAGATTCTGACCGTCGTGGACCAGTTCACGCGGGAGTGCTTGTGTTTGATGGCTGATCAGTCCCTCACCGGAGAGAAGGTGGCGCAGGCATTAGAGCCGGTGGTGATGCAACGTGGCGCACCGCGTGCGATCACCGTGGACAACGGCAGCGAATTTGCCAGTCGGGTCATGAATGCCTGGGCTTGCCGGCATGGGATCCAACTAGATTTTTTCGGCCAGGCAAACCGGTCGAGAGCAGCTTCATCGAGAGCTTCAACTTGTGATTCCCCGTAGCTTGGGCTACGGGGGCAATCGTTTCTGCTCCCTTCCGGAGTATGGCGGACCAGAGGGACGGAGCAGTGAGAAAGGGCGCGCACTGTGCGTGGCAAATCCATTACCACATAGTGTTTCCGGTGAAATACCGGAAGGCGCTGCTGGATGAGGCGGTGACGACAATCATCCAGGAGACGGCTGCCGAGATCGCGGAACGGTTTCCGATCGAGATGGAAGGGATTGGGACGGACAAGAATTATATCTACCTGCTCTGCAGTGCGCATCCGAAAGTGGCGCCAGGTCGTATTGTGCAGATCTTCAAGAGCCTCACGGCGCGGGAGATTTTTCGCCGAAAGCCGGCGGTGAAGCGGGTACTGTGGGGTGGGGAGTTGTGGCACGACGGGTACTTATGTGGCCACAGTAGGGGAACGGGGCAAATAGGCAGACGGTCGAACGGTAGGTGTAGCGGCAAGGACAGCCTCGAGAAGATCTCGGGCAGCTCCGAATGTTTTAGTTCTGTGATACCCCGCAGCTTCATGCGGGGAGCTTCATTTGGGACAGGATAGTGCCTTTCGATGGGCCACTCTTCCCACAGAATTATCGCGACAGAGAAGTGTTTCTCCGCAGGCTGGCAATCATATCTCTACGAGGTAGTGGAGCGGATGGGGGGAGGAAAAGGCTCAGAGCCTGGATTGTTTCGCGCGAAGCAGAGGGAATAAAGGCAAGCAAACAAGGCAGTGAACGTTTGTTTGAAAATATAGAGTTGACGTAGAATATGACCTGTAAGTCTGTCTCATTTAGCGTGTGCCTTCAAAAAACCGATCCGCCATTCCATCTTTCGACAGAATGGCGGATCAGTGTCACTCTCAAACGTGACGAACCCCTACTTTATCCAGCGGTGGCCCTTGTAAAGACTGGGATGATGTTGCCGGCAATGCTGTTGATATGCCGGTTACCTGTTTCGTCCCAAGACATTACAAGCCCTCCGAAACGCTGGTCAGGATCGTGGACGAGGTCCATCAATCTCTGTATTTCCCAAA
This sequence comes from Nitrospira sp. CG24A, assembly GCA_002869925.2. Lineage (GTDB taxonomy): Bacteria > Nitrospirota > Nitrospiria > Nitrospirales > Nitrospiraceae > Palsa-1315. The sequence goes on along the minus strand of NEWT02000035.1, from coordinate 47,210 downwards.
GCGAATCCCTTGAATCGAGCTTAACTTCTTTGGTTTCGCCTGGCATGATCGGGGACTCATCTTCGATATGCAAGCCGTCTTGCGCCATAATTTCAGCTGGATAGCTCGGGTCGTTGTTGTTAGCTACACCGACCTTGTTCAGGAACCGAATGCCTGCTGTCGTAAACTCTCCAATCCTGAGTGGCTGTTCTCCGCTATTGGTGACCTGCAAGGTCATACGAAGAGCGCGTCCAGGAACGTCATAGTCTGCGGCAAGCACCTTAACTGTCAAGTCCGACTTCAAATGAGTGGCCTTGATCTTTGGTTCACCAGCCTGGAGTGGGATGGTATACGGATACTGACTGTCTGTATAGAAGAAACCAATAGCAATTAAAGCAAAAACGACTCCTAACATGGCAAAGGCAAAATAGCGGTCAACTGGATCGTTGAGGAGTTCGTCTCCTCCCTCTTGCGCCAGCACACGCGCACGAATGAGGAACATCGGCCTAACCATGAACCAGCCGATCCAGAAAAATCCAAGGCTGCCCCATAGGACATGCCAGAAGAGCCCGGCTGCCAAGCCAGCGACCTCTGTATCGGCAGTCCCGCCAACCAGCAATTTTATGGGGTTGGTGAAGTCTTTATAATTGCCCGTGATGTCCATCCAGCCCCCTGGTCCGGCGATCGGGCCGGCCCCATTGACGGCTAACATCGGGTGGATGTGGTGATGACCAGGCAACCGGCCCCGCAGCTTAATCACGTATTCGTAGTCCCCACCGATTTCCACCGGCCCCGATGTGAACATCGGAACTCCGTTCACTTTCGAGCTGAGACGTGTGAATCACTGAACTTGGGCTTCCCACGTTTATGAAGGTACGGTTGGGCTTAACAACGGCCCTTGGCCAGTCTTCAGAAATATGGATCTTGCCGGACAACATGGCTTCCTCGTTGACATTGGTCTTCTGAGGATTCCATCTTGTGTCGTACCACTGCGCGGTACGCATTCGCAGGAACGGTTCCTGAGAGCGCTCCCCGTGGGCGGCGGCGGTTGAGACATTGAAAGCTAGGGTAAGCCCCAGCGTCGCCATCCCAAGGGAGCCGATCACGCATAATTTGAAAATGTTTTTGACGTTCATGTTTTCCCCTATGATAGTGAAGTCGCCGCAGTCTTTGTCGTCACTCTGTGCCCTGGGGCAATACCATCCGGCGTGCCATGTCTCTGTGCAAACTCATCTGTGCCAACGATCATAACGTCATTCATGCGTGACATGACGCCACGTCTACCCTTGACCCAGAAGAATGCCTGGCCGACGAAGTGACCAATTTGCCACCAAATGGTGAACATCAACATGGAGATGAAGGCCGAGAAGAACGCTGAAATCCAAACGGTGTGTCCGCCGAACGTACGGAGCGATCCTACCTCGATGATTCGGATGTATTCAGGCGTTCCGGTTCTCACAAATGTGAATCCCATGTAGTCGGCCAGCGAAAGCAGCTGCCCGTCCACGACCACCGGTTGGTGGCTGTACCCGAATAGAGCGTAATTTGTAGGATTAAATACCATCGCGAACGCCCAGACTCCAAATATCGCTGTGAGCATCCAGCTTCTTGTCAAGAGCAAGGTGGCATCGAGGATCAATGCGCTGGACACCATCGTAGCAGGCATCACGAAGTTCGCTGGGAAATTCGCCCACCAGTACCAGGCAAACAGAACTGTGATCCACTTCCCGACGAGAAGCCCCGTGATGCTCAACGTTGCACCAAAGGGTTGCCGGTAGAACGTCCAGAAATAGTACATGATCGCACCGGGATACATCACCTCTACGATCGGTGTGACCGTGACCCAGAATTGCCGATCCTTCCAGTCGACCCAGAAATCCCAGTCTCCTGCTAACAAATCGAAGTGCATATGAAAAGTTGCGAATACCCCGAAGTATGCAATGGGAAGAAAGTACACCGCATCTATCATTCTTGACAGCTTCACGCCTTCTGGCGGAAGCTTGCTCGCCGCAATAATTTCTTTAGTTCTAAACAGTGCCATTTATCTCCTCCTCGCTCGTTCTGAACATCAGTCCTCTCCCTTATATTAGCTGACTGGTTGGCCAGCCCTACTTCTCTGAATCTTGAACGCAGGGCTAGCCCACCGAGACCAACGGTACAGTTTAGTACGGGATCACGTGCAAGCAGTCCTTGCTCTCGTTGTTCCAGACCACATCGCACAGGTTCGACATGCGCGCCA
>NEWT02000035.1:0-44983 GCA_002869925.2 Nitrospira sp. CG24A | reverse complement strand
GCAGTCCTTGCTCTCGTTGTTCCAGACCACATCGCACAGGTTCGACATGCGCGCCACAATCTGTGCCGCCACGCCGCCCGTCCCGCCAAACAACCCGCACCAGCCCAAGGTCACAAAGCCCCAGTGCAACGGGGCCGCAAAGAGTTCATCGACGAACCAGAATGCATGCCCCCACTCGTTGAGGCCCACGTTCGGGAGAATCATCATCGGCCCCACGATCGCCCCCACCAACGGGAACGACACCGCCTTGCTGAACTGCGGCAACCGCGTCATCGCATACAGATAGCTCGACACGCCGCACGTAATGTACAGCGGGAACGTGAAGTAGAACGCAATGATATGGCTCGCGGTGAAGCTCGTATCCCGGATGATCACCTGATGCCACGACGCATCCTGCTCCAGCGTATAACTGCCGGCCCAATAGACCCCGAACACATAGATCGCCAGCCACATCATCCAGTAGAAGTACCGCTTCAGCTCGGTCTTGGGATCCACATTGGCGATATTGCGATCGCGCGTTTGCCAGATCCACCCGAGCGTCGCCGCCGAGAAGATGATGTTGGAAATCACGTTAAACCGCCACAGGCCCATCCAGACGGTCTCGAACTCCGGCGTCATGGAGTCCAGCCCATGGGAATACCCGAAGACGCGCTGAAAGACGACTTCGGCGCCGACCGCCCCCAACATTGCAAACCAGCCGATCTTGAGGGGCCTGGAATCGTACCAGAGCGACATGTCATAGCCGCTCTTGTCGCTAGCCCCCCATGTGGTTGTACTCGCCATACACTGACCTCCTTGATTAAGTGATTGAGACCCACCCCTATGCGTTTATGAAGCCTCCTATGTTTACCCTGTAGGCCTAGGCACCCCTCTACTGATTCATCGATAGTGAAATCCTAACTCTCTTTAACTTATGTGTCAATACAGCCATATACAAATTTTCTCCCAGAAATACATGGGCATATCTTGTGTCTCACACAGATTCTGACGAAGAATAAAGCGCTTGGACATACAATGCCATCGAGAGGAACACCACCATCTTTACAGTATCTGCACTTGACCCTCGATTGTATGATTTGAATGCTAACTGGGGGATCTTTTACGCCCGATCACTGTTATCCACAACACAAATGGAACCACCTCTCGCGTATCGATCGATGCATACTCTCATCGTGCGGCATGCAAACATATAAATGATCCTGCCGAGCTTGCCCCTTCTTCCTCCAGGGGGCCGCTTGGTAGGCCCCTCACCGCGAGCATCGAGGGATGCATATCCTGATCGTGCGCCTCTGCGAGCGTAAGGGGCCACCAAGCTGCCCCCTTTAGGTTTCCATCATTTCCAACCGCGCATCGAACTCATGCCCACAGACCGTGCAACGAATGCAATCCGATTCGACCGTAAATTCGTCAGATCTGACTCCCATGCCTCCGCAATCCGAACAGCGTGCAAGGTGGACTCTCTGATCGTCTACAGTTTCGTATTGCGTGCCGCGGAGACAATATACGGGCTTTCCATCAAGCAACCACGGGTTTCCTGCATTGTCGACCACCGGCAACGTGACATAATGATGATTTACGTAGTCTTCAAGTTCTTGCCGGCTGGCGAACCCGTCCTTAATCAGCTTTCCCCCTACCGCTTCAAAGAGTGTATTCTCTTTCACGATCGCTTTGGTTGGTCCCATCTCTCTCACCTCCCTTTCTACAGGAAGCAAAGATTCTATTAACCGACGGCTCAGAACACGCCATGCAGACGATGCGCAAGGTATTGTCAGACGATGCCGGAGTAATACCGCAGAATATTGGAGACGGATATCACGCCGATAATCTGTCCATCTTGCGTCACAGCTAGATGCCGGGTAGCCCGCTCCTTCATCATACGGACTGCGTCGATGATAGGCCGGCTACCTTCAATGGCTGCCACCGGAGTCCGCATACAGGTTTTGACAATGGTCGTACTGGGATCCAGACCTTTGGCTACCACCTCGCGGGCCAAGATCGAATCGGTAATCACACCGACATATGATTGGTGGTCTGTGACAAGCAAAGACCCGAGCTTCCATTGCTGCATCAGCTGCCCAGCCTGTCGCAGACTGGCATCCTGCGATACGTTCCGGATCTCGGAAGACATATGCTCGGCAATCTGCGGGCCGATGAGAGTGCGTCCGACCTTAGACTTCTTCGGCCCAGCAGACCGACGCGCCTCCAATTCTGCCACGCAGCTTTCCAACACACGGCCTCGCTGCAGCAGACTTTGCCGCTCACTATCCATGCCTGTACCTTCCGGCGCCTCGTCCGTCATATTCACCAATCCTGCCGCCTCACCCAGCTCAGCATACTCATAGGCGTGGAGCAAGTCGGACGTCTGCCCAAGCAGCTCCTCAATCAGGCGTTCGGCTTCCAGATCGAACTCTTCCAAACTACGCGTCGGCCTACCCTTGCCCAAGAACGGAGCGAATTCTGCGAGCTGTTTCCGCATCCGCTCGATGCTTCTGTCGAGAGAAACCCGTGGTTTTGAGGGAGTGGTGCGGATGGCCATAGCACCTCCTAGTCGATAGGGGTGAGTGAGGGTACCAATTTTACCCTTCTAGATCAGTGAGGGCAAGTGAGGATGCGTGGCTGGCAAGCGGAAACGTTATGCTTCGTGTGTTCCACAAAGAAAATCGATTGTTCGTTTCGTAGAGATGCTAGAAAGACAGATAGGCACAGGGGCCGAATTTCCGTCGGCATCCCACCAGGTAGATATCTCCGTGTGATTCCACCTGTCGGAGTTTCGTCCATCGGGGCTCAAAGATACTGAGGGTCTTACGCCATCCGGAGTGAGAGATGTGCACTTCAATTAACTGCTTCGCCTGAGGCGCTAGAGCCATGAGAAGAAGTATTCCTTCCTTGCTTCGATTGACCACGAAAGCCCCTGCTTCCCCGATGACGACGAACTCCCCTCCAATAGCCTCACGTATCGCACACGAGCACATGTACCGATAGTCTTTACGCTCCTCACACCGCCGTTGCGAAAAGCTCGCTTTAGGCGGCATCACAGCAGACGCGTGGCCGGCATCCTTTTTATTTTCTACGTCCTGTTCTCGTGGAGTAACGGGGACGAAATGGGAGAGCATTTTATCACTAATGTGTGTCGCCATGACTGAACCTCCAGTCTCATTATTTCCTTAGCCTACTAGAACTCCATACATACGGAAGAGCAAGCATCGCGCCTCAGCATGATGAAAACTAGCAACGTTGTAGTTGCAAGGCTTTTCTAATGTGTGACCTCGCTCTCCACACTTAGGAGGCGCATCCTGTCCGAAGGGAAATGAGTTCATCGCCCATATCAGAGTTCGTGCATCCAGTTGACTTCACAGAAGCCTTCAGAGTGTATCCTGGGACATACAGCCGCAAAGAAATCCTTCACATCAACTAGCAATCATCCTCATGAATGACGGGAGACACACTCACGAGCTCTCAAAATTTTTACCGCCGAATGGGCAGCACAAGTAAACCGCGCCGTAGACCATTCTTGAAATCTCGATTAGTTGGTGTGGTTTTGCCGGCAGAGCCATTCGGTGTGGCAGGCCCTACGAAAATCTGGGCTCGCGTAGAGAGCAAGTCAGCAGAGAAAGAAGCGTGCGCAGTACATATCGCTCACGAACACTGCCCCCAACATCCCGAGAAACCCAAACTTCATCATTGCCAGAACAAGATGGGATAGTCGGCCTTACGACAGACCATCCAGATAGCCAACCCCTTGAAGAGATCGGTCTCCCGATCAATATATTAAATGGTCACCATCTTCAGCAGATTACGGCAAGAGTCCGCAAACGATAGAGACCGTGGCCCGTGACATGTAAAGGCAGATGGCTCTCTCTTGTGCATCTGGTCTGATTGATGTGCTTGGCTGAATTGGACAGACCAAATAGACCCGCGCTCCTCTCGTTCGACTACGCCCGATGAAAGGCCACACTGTATGTCTATGAGAATCGATGGACTCTTTCGCCTACTGTATCCGTTCGCCTACTGTATCCTTTCGAGGACATACTCCCACAAGCTCTTCTCTTTCTTCCCAAGAAGATATGTACGCGACAAAACACTCGCACTCCATGGAACAGTTCTTGCCTGCCCCTACTGCATACGTCATGACAGAGAGCCATGGATGCGTCCATGGATAACATATACATTAACTATTATTTATTAAAGGAGATATCGAATGTCGCGTCGTGGCAAAAAATATCTATCGGCCGGTCTAGCAGGAATGCTGTGTTCTACCGCACTAGTTGGTCTCACCATGGCTCAACCTGCTGGCGGAAAAAACAATTTAAACCTTCCCGGCTTGCGGGAACGGCCTCAGACTCCGAACAATACCTTTACGCGCATGTTTCCTGATTTACCCCCCTACGCCCCGCCGACCGATGAGGCACGTACCCAGGCCAAAAAGCTGGGCGAAAAAGGAGGCGTCATCGACGCGTTGGATAACCTGACCGATCCGATTCAATCCATCACGAATCCCGCGGTATTCAGTCCAAACAATCCCGACAATCCCAACATGACGGCTGGCGTAACCTTCCTGGGTCAGTTCCTGGACCACGATATCACGCTCGACCCAAGATCCCCGTTGCTCGAACCAAGCAACCCCAAGAAAACGACGAACTTCCGCACCGCTGCATTCGATCTTGACAGCGTGTACGGCAATGGGCCTCAAGGCTCCCCGGAGTTGTATGACCTGAGTTCCGGCGAGATCAAGCTGAAGGTCGAGACTATTCCAGGCGCAGAGGCCGTCTCTCGCAATGGAGCGCCCCGTTTTGACCTCCCGCGTGACCCAAACAATGCCGCCATTCTCGGCGACAGCCGGAACGATGAACACGTGATCCTTGCTCAGCTTCACACGGCATTCCTGCGTTTTCATAACGCGGTCGTCGACCACTTACGCAAGGACCCCGCGAGCGCGACTCAATCGGCTGAGCAGATCTTCAAGTTGGCCCAACGCCAGGTCCGCTGGCACTATCAGTGGATCATCGTGCATGAGTTCCTGCCGCTGACGATTGGGCAGGCACGCGTCGCTGACATCCTCAACAAGGGGCCCCGATTCTACCAGGTAGACGAAGGTCCAGACGGTCGGCGCGCCAGACGTTCAAAGGATCCGTTGATCCCCATCGAGTTTTCAGTGGCCGCCTACCGCTTCGGTCATTCGCAAATTCGTCCGAGCTATCGTCTGAACTTCGGCCCCACTGGCGGATCCCCGGTCTTCGCCTTTCTCTTCGACGATACGCAAGACCCCAACAACCCGGATCCAGACGATATGCGTGGAGGGAAACGCGCACCGCGTCGGTTTGTCGACTGGCAAACCTTCTTCAATTTCGGCGATGGCAATTTCCGACCCAACAAACAGATTGACGGCAAGCTTTCCAGCGTGCTGATGTTGCTTCCAGGTTCACGTGGGTCTGCTCCGGGCCTGCCTGCCGACGGAGTACAATCGTTGCCCTCACGCAGTCTGATGCGCCACGTCAATGTCGGGATGCCGTCCGGCCAGGCGATTGCGAAGAGGATGGGGGTTCCAGCATTGACCCCCGCACAGCTGGATATGCTCAAACCCTTTGACATGGAGAAAAGCACGCCGCTCTTGTTTTACATTTGGAAAGAGGCGGAGCTCATGGAGAATGGTCTCCGCTTAGGACCGGTGGGGGGCCGCATCGTCGGTGAAGTGTTTATCGGCCTGCTGAAAGCCGATGAGACATCCTATCTGTCCGCTCAACCAAGATGGAAACCGGTGCTGCCCGCTGCGAGACGAGGTGATTTTCGCATCACCGATCTGTTGACCTTTGCCGGCGTGGTGCCGCCGCTGGACGCGGTGCTGGCCCCGCCGACTGATGCGGTGCCCTCGTTGGACGAGGTGGAACCCTCGCCGACCGATGTGGTGCCCCCGTTGGACGAAGTGGTACCACCGCTGCAATAGATGCGGCAACCAAGTTGGTCGGGAGTCTTCATTGCCCTAAGCAGGCGAGAAAAGACTTCCGACCATCTTGGTGTTCGTCACACTTCCATATTTTCCCTCCACATCAATCAGTCCTTAGCGATCTCATACCCTTCAGCAAAGACGCTCGTCCACTTTCGTTTCTTTTAAGACGACGTGCATGCGACTCGCTAGGCTTCTCGTGCCACTTATGCTACAAACCTGCCGGAGGATGGCCGGGCTCGCACGAAGGTTGTTCATATGGCAATGAGGCTACGCTCACAATCTCTCACGCGGTTGATCCTCGGGGGAACCTTCTGCAGCCTTGCCCTGACCGGTTGCCTCTCCCCCATCACGCTGAATCGAGCCGTGACGACCTATGATGAGGCGATCACGGATGCCATCTCCAAACAACTGCTCATCAACATCGCCCGTGCCCATCAGCATCAACCGGTTCACTTCACCGGCGTCTCGAATATCGCCGCAACCTTCGATTTCCGTGTCAGCGCCGGCGCCACTCCAGCACTCACAGGAGAGGCGAGCAGAGGACTCATGCCGATCTTCGGCGGGAGCGTGGCGGAAAACCCCACCATCAGTATTGCGCCGATCGAAGGGGAAGAGTTCACCAAGCGGCTCTTGACCCCCTTTCAGGAAACCAAGTTTCTTCTCCTCCTCCGGCAGCGATACGACATCGATCTGTTGCTCCGCCTGATGGCGCAGGAACTGCGGATCAAGGAGCATGGCCAGGAGGTCGCCTACCGCAATACCCCCGCAGACCGAACAGGCTACGAGAAATTCCGCAGGGTAGTGACACACCTCTCAGCCATTCAAGACGAGAACCAGCTGTATGCCGAACCGCTCGTCTACGATCGGACCTGGACCATTCCCGCCAACTCGGTGACAGCCGAAGGCTTTCAAGCATTACAGAAAGAGTATCTCGTCACCTATAACCAGAAAGACAACAGCTACACCCTTCGGAAACAGATCACGGGGCAAATTCTCATCACCAACTACGACCCCAATATACTCTCGCCCGATGAACGGGCTCGGTTGATCGACGAGACGGAAGAAGGGCAACTCAGCGATGTGTCCTTCGACATCCGCCCAGGGCATATCGGGGGTGAATACCCTCTCAAGGGAGAGTTCCGGCTGCGAAGCTTCAATAGCATTCTCAACTTTCTGGGTCGCTCGCTCGAAGAAGAACCCGAATACCACGTCGATAAGGATCCGCGGAGCCCGGCAGTTCATGAAAATCCCGTCCATACCATGGAACTCCTGCTATCGGATGCAGCGCCGCCAGGAGCCGACGTATCGATCAAGTCCCACGGTAATTATTACGCCGTGAACACTACCGGACCACTGGCCCGCTGGAACCGTGAAGCCTTCCAAATGCTGTATCTCTTGTTTCAAATGACCGTGAGCGAAGTCCCTCGCGTTGGAGTCCCCAGCATCACGATTGCGAAGTGACCGGGCCACAGCTCAAAGCCCACCCGCGGATCACCGTGGCGACCGCGCCCTTCAACCACACCGCGCACCAATCCGATCCCACCATTATGCAGGGCAGCAGACTTCTCATGCAGAAAACCTCGGCATCGAAGAGCTGCGCATAGACGAGTTCCGCCATGCGTAATTGCAAACCCGGACCTCTGTCTGTGAACCCAGAGAGGTTGGGTAGTACGTCAGCGAAGAATCACAGGGTCCGGCGACCTTTATTGTCATCCACATGGGTTTGCAGTACCATTCTCGGTCAATGGAACACACCTTCACCTGCCCCTCTTGTGGGGAAGAGATTTCGATGGTTCTGGATCTCTCAGTAAGCCGTCACACCTACATCGAGGACTGTGAGGTCTGCTGCACCCCCATCGAGATCAGCTATACCGTTCAAGACGACGCCCTCGCTAGCTTCGACGCCAAGACCCTCGAATAGGTTTGTTGAGGACGCAGCGCTTCTCTGATGAGATTGTTGCTGTCCCAGCCGGCCATCCCCATCTTGCTATTAATGCGGCTGTAGATGCTGCTTGATCACAGGAAGGAGCAGGCATGGTGAGAGATAAGTCGTGATTGATCGGCTTACTTCTCAGGGCTTGGCAGTTCCGGAACGGTCGTATCCATGACCCTTATCACGTGTCCCTGATCATCCAGACGGACGGCGATGCGTTCTCCTACCGACAGTCCCTTAAATAAGTCCGGCCTCGTCACCGTGAATACGACCGGCTGGCCTAGATCTGTTTTAATCTTTCCACTCATCTTGGACATATCGAGTTCCTCAAGTGTCCCGATGACGACATGCGTACCCTGGCCCGTATGCTCAGGCGACGCTGCCATCGTCATCGATAAAAAAGGAACACTGAGTAGCATGGCAAGCAGGACGATTATCTTCACGGACATAATATCTCCTTAGGCACGCGGCAGAACCTGGTTCGGCAGCTTCGGCTCAGTGGGCCCTGGTGACGGTGGAGAGGGTAACGGTTTTGGCGGTAAAGGATCTGTCGGGCCTGACACGGGCCGGATGGACTGACTCGTCTCAATCGCATTGCCGATAGGTCCCTGGAGAAAAAGCGCCGACAATACCATCAACTCGATCATTCCGCGTTTCATGATGGCTCCTTACCTCGACGGCTAGGCTGCCGCATGTATCATTTTTCGACACAGTTCTGCGCACCGACGACATTCTGTAGCGCAGGGTCCGCACAAAGCATGATGGGGGGCGTGCTGTTCACAGACCTCGGCACATGCGTCACAGATGTCGGCGCAGAGGCCGCACAGTCGATCAGCCATCACGGAGCCTCGACTCATCCATTGGCCGGCCAACACGCAGATATCCGCGCACTCGCGGCACAACCGAATGCATTGTGCCATGAGTTTCTGATCACCATGATGGTCCATGCCGATCATGTCGTCGCTGCACGTCTCGCAGGTCTGGGCACAGGCGAAACAGGCGGCAATACATTCCTGATAATGCTTTGTCTGGGTCAGACGATCTTTAGACATACGCACCTCCGTTTTTCGCGTTGAACTCCTGTGCGCGCTACTCTTTACCGAGAAAGGTAATCGGTGCAGTCAAATTCCTCAGTAGACGACAAACCCCTCAGTGCGAATATCGCCGTCAGCAACTTCGCCCTTATTGCGAGATAATATCATCATAGGTGAAAACCTCTCTTCTGCCTGTTCAATATTGCTCACTGCGAATTGGATCTATCGTTACTCATATAACACCCACCCTGGCTGAGGGTAGGTCTCTGTTGTATGTCCTCTCGTTGCATATCGGAGAGGAATATTCCCCCAAGGAAACTTTCCGGCTACGGAGCGCAAAACCATTCTCGCTTTCAGGCCGATCGCAATAATCCGTGCCCCCCGACGCCCATAAGAATCTCGTCCACAGAATGGAAATCATGCGGTCGGATGTCGTGCACCGAGAAAAGACTTGTTTCGGCGATCAACTTTATCGCACGTTACGACCCGTAAGGTTCCGACATATGAGTCTCGAGCACCGCATGGGTATGCCCACGACCTCAGCGATGAAGAAGAGAACACTCCTGGCCGGTGCAGTCGGCAACGTGCTGGAGTGGTACGACTTCGCACTCTATGGTTACTTCGCGCCTGTGTTCGCGACCTTGTTCTTCCCCTCCGACTCTCCCGCGTTGTCGTTGATCTCCGCGTTTGGGGTCTTTGCTATTGGCTTTCTCGCACGGCCCCTGGGGGCCATGCTGTTCGGCTATTGGGGCGATACACTGGGACGACGCAACGCGTTGGCCTGGGCAATCCTCCTCATGGCTGTGCCGACGTGCCTGGTAGGGCTGCTACCGACGTACGAGACCATTGGAGTGGTTGCCCCCATCGCCCTGACGCTCTGCCGGTTTCTCCAAGGATTGTCAGTCGGCGGCGAATTCACCGGGTCCGCCACATTTCTCGTCGAACATGCACCCGCTTCGCGACGCGGCTATGTTGGGAGTTGGGCAGGCTTTAGTGCTCAGATCGGCGCACTGTTAGGATCCGGCGTGGGAGCGGTGCTCGCCGCAAACCTCGCTGACGACACACTCCATCAGTGGGGCTGGCGAATCCCTTTCATGATGGGTGGCCTCATCGCCGTGGTAGGATGGTACGTGCGAACAGGGGTTCCAGAATCACCCGCCTTCGAAACCATTCGCCAGGCAGGGGGGCTCGCGTCTTCCCCCATTCGTGACGTCTTCATGACACAGCGGCTTGCCGTGGCAAAACTCGCCGGTCTCGTATCGCTGCACGGAGTGGCGTTCTACCTCCTGTATGTCTATCTCACGACCTATCTGACGACCGTGACACAGGTTCCCCTCGCAACCCTACTCGTGCTTAATACGGGATGCATGCTACTGCTGGCTCTGCTGATCCCTTTGATGGGCGCCTGGTCTGATCGGATCGGACAGGCCCCTCTGCTGATAACGGGAGCCGCGGGAATTGCACTCCTGGCGTATCCATGCTTTCTCTGGCTCACGAGCAATCACCTGCCCCGTATGATCGCAGCGCAAGTACTCCTCACCCTACTGGTCGCCTGCTACATGGGGCCGTTCTTTGCCACTGTGACCGAGCTGTTTCCCACATCGCAACGCTATACCGGCCTCTCAGTCGGCTACAACATCGGGGCAGCCCTGTTCGGCGGCACCGCCCCACTAGTTGCCACGTTCCTCATCGAATGGAGTGGCAACGTCTTGGCACCCGCCTTCTATTTGAGCTTGTGCGCAACCGTGTCCCTCACCATCCTACTCACGCTTCGAAACAGAGGGCCTGCACAACCGGCCTTGGCCCCGGACAATTAAAACCACCGCTGTGCGTGGGTGTACGGTACAATCGTCCCAACTATGTCTACAACCCGCGGAGAGCACTGGACGTTCCTCACCGCCCAGCTTCTGCTGGCAACACTTGCCTGGGTCTTCTGTCCAAACGTCACAGAAGCGGCCGACTACGGCAACGAGGTCACCGTCCTGATCGAGCCGCGCCAAGCCGTCGCCACCAGTCAGTTGAGCGGTCGTCGGACGATCCCTCTCGACGCGCATGAAACCGTGATCAGCTCAAGTGCGAGCGGCATCAACGCCATTGTCGTCACCTCGCGCCGACTGCTGGGTTTTTCCAGCCGCACCCTGTCTTGGAGTGAAACGGATCGTGATCTCAATGAAAAGGTACTCGAGCGGCGGCTGTTGCCCACGTTCAGCGTGGTGAGAACGGATAAGCATCTGTACGGATTTCGTGGAGCGAATGGAGTCTGGCTCGATGAACCTCTCGGGGTGCGAGAAACAGTCAAGGTCACTCACACAACTGATTATGGGGCGGTGTTCGTCACGAACGAACGGCTCGTGGGGTTTGCCTCCCTGCTCGGCGACTTCTCCTCAAAGGCACTCGGCATCCACGAGGACATCACGCGATTGGACAACGAGAAAGGCCTCATCATCGTCACCACCAGCACCCGCACACTCGTCTTCGGAAGCCGCTTAAGCGGATGGGATGAATTCGAGTGATGCGTCTGTTACCCCGCAATATTTGTGACAATTCGTCGCAACATCTCCCCAAAGGGCGTTGCGCATGGACCGTATCTCGTATGCAACGATCAGACACACTCATTCTGTGATGCGCGTCACGCTTCACACGCACGAGCAGCGGCGGCAATAGGAGCAGACGTGTTTATCACTAATGCGGGCTAGATCTCCGCACTTGACTGTTCGTCGAGCCAAACTTCAAACGCATCACGGAGCATGCGTCTATGGTGCGGTTGGTACCCGGGGATGCCGGAGTAATCTTCCAACTCCAACATCGTCTGAATCATGCTCACCGTATAGGACGCACCCTCAGCCTCATGATCTTTGTGCCAGACAGCCAAACGGCTCTCACCCTCGTCTGTCATGGCGTCCTCGAAAACATGCCAATCGCAGTCTGGTGAATATCGAAGGTAGGCCATGGTGCTCCTCAAGAGCGAAACCAATGCGGAGTGTCGCTGTTAGCGCAAGCCGGGCGGGGTGACACCGGCCCCGCTGTCGTGAATCTGTAGTGTGATGGAGAGGGCCTGCCCATCGGAGTCGACCTTCGCCGCGATCTTATCACCGGTTTTCAATCGCCCCCCTGCCACTCCTTCAACTTTCGTCTCAGCGGTCACATGCAGGCGCACTTCCCGACCAGAGATCTCCTTCACAACCACCTCTTCGCCCTCCCAATACAGCACATCACCGTTGACCGAAGACGTGGCAGTCGGCTGAGAACCCTCCAAGGCGTTTGCGTGTGTGACGACTGCGAAGAGGAGAATGAGCGTCAGAAGAATTGGCATCATGAGCCCTCCTTCTGTTTTCAGCCTATGGGATACGGTGGACCGCTGTCAATCGGGTTTCCTATTACGGGGCAGGGCGATTCAGTCGCAGCGCTGATCCATTACTGGAGGCCACGCCATCGTTCAGCAGCACGTCTATTCTCTTTTCCTTCCCTCGCAAGATTGTTGGCAACCCGTACTGTCACTGCAGTATGTTGGTTGAAAGAGGTGCTTCACGCATGACGGAACAAGCCATTTTTACCGCATCGCTCTCCAGCCCACCTGTATCTCGCTGGCTTGGATTCTTTCCTGAATTTCGACAGGATAGCCTCGGCTTTTTGTTACGCTGTCATTCCTACGGCGACGTCGTGAAGCTCCCGATGGGCAGAATGGCCGAGCTGCTCTTCCGCCAGCAGGATTTCGCAATGTACCTGCTCAACAATCCGGCGGATGTCAAACACGTTCTGGTCACGAACCAACATCATTACACGAAAAATCCAGTCCCTCCTGTTGAAGCCCGTATTTTTGGAAAAGGCGTGTTGCATACGGAGGGCGAGACCCATCACCATCAACGACGGCTGTTTCTCCCATTTTTCCACGGAGACCATGTGGCCTCCTACACAAGTCTGATTACCGAAAAAACAAGCGCCCTTGTCGCAAGCTGGCACAACGGCGCCACCGTCGACATCGAACGTGAGATGACGACGCTCACTCTGTCGGTCATTTGGCGCCTCCTCTTCGGGCAGGACGTGAGTTCCGACGCCGCGCAAATAGCGGAGGCCGTCACCACCGGGCAACACCTCATCACAAAGCAATACAACTCCCTGCTCGCCTGGATCACGCCCTTGTGGGTTCCGACGGCACGGCATCGAGAATTTTCTCGTGGCCAGGAGTTTATGGATGGAAGAATCACAGGAATGATTCAGAATCGGAGGGCGGGGCATCACGGGGACCAAGACGTGCTCGCACTCTTACTCGCGGCCACTAACGAGGCAGGCCAGCCATTGAACGACAAGGAAATTCGGGATGAACTTGTCACGTTCCTCTTAGCCGGCCATGAAACCATGGCCAATGCGCTGACATGGACATGGTTTCTCCTCTCCCAATCCCAAACCGTGCGCGCACGCCTGGCTCATGAGTTAGAAACTGTGCTGGGCAACCGTCTCCCGACAGCAGCAGATGTGCCTCGCTTGGTGTATACCAAAATGGTCTGGGACGAGGCACTTCGTCTCTACCCTCCTGCCTGGCTACTCCATTCTCGGGTGGGCCATGCTGAGGACCGGCTGCCATCCGGGGCTCTGCTCCCTCCCGGCGCTATCGTGTTCATCAGCCCCTGGAGCATGCACCGGAACGCACGGTGGTTTCCTGATCCCAATCGATTTGATCCAGACCGTTTCTCGCCGGAAGCCAAACAGGCGCGGCCGGCCTTCAGTTATATTCCGTTTGGCGGAGGTGGGCGCCGCTGCCTGGGCGAATCGTTTGCGGAATTAGAAGGGCTGCTGATTATAGCAACCTTGGCCTCAAAGGTTCGACTCCGATTAGTAGACGGACAGGCCATCCTTCCGAATCCTCTGTTTACATTACGACCGAATATCCCGGTGCATATGACCATTGAATCAGTCGCGACCCCCGAACGCTATCCTACGACAGTCTAATCGGTCGGACGCGAACGTGAGACCGACAAGAGCCTCGCCGTGTGGACGAGGCGCCTACAGAGCTGTACATCGACCGGCTCACTTCGTCTGGCACTTTGAACGCCCTGCTTGGTACTCATGTGTTCCCGTGGAAAGGTCAAAGGCGAATGTGCCACCGAAGTATTCAAAGACATACACCTTCGTCTGCTCGTCTGGATCGACAAAACCGAAAGGCCGGCATCGCCACCAACGCGACGACACGGATTCTGGAATCGTCTCTAGTTGTTTCGCGGGATACAGCGCATCAACCTCATACGCGCGGACCAGTTCACCATTCGGTCTATAAATCGCAACCACTTTTCCATAGCCCGCATTGTGCCAATTGTCGAACGTCAACAAGTATCCGCGGTTGCTGAGCAGCATGTCCACAGGAGCCACTGGATTCTGCAGCACTACATCTGCCGTCAACTTGTACGATCGATCAGGCTGCTTTTCATAGAACTCCCCTCGCGCATACGCTCCCATCTTCGAGCCTTTAAATCCAACTGTATCGCCATAACCCTCCCCCGGCACAATCCGGACGAAGTGCAGTCCATTTCCACTGAACACATGCTGCACCTTCGCAGCCGGCCATTCGTCGGCCGCGACCAAGCACGGCAAGATCGTCAGCAGCGCAAGAGTGGCAATGATCCCTTTCATGAACGCGCCTTTCTCTATGAGTAATAGCCCCTGATACGATGCGAACGGCCCCGTGCGGGCAGGCGAGCCAACAACGACGCGACCGTTTTACTTCTCTACTCAATCCCGGCAATGTTTGCCATGGGTCATAGCCTACCTCAAGACGTATCGCCTCAGAAGCATTTTGGCAGTTGATACCCCGCACAGACTGGGCGGAGAACCGATGGAAGACGTTGTCGATGCCAAGCTCACACCAAAACTTGTCGCGCTTGAAAGGGATTTCGATGGAACCATCCCACGCCAGGAACATCTCCATCATCACCAGGGCTGACTGCTCGCACGCGGGCGAGTCGATCAGAGAAGTCGATTATCCATGTTTTCTCGCCGACCCTGAAGTCAGATGCTATAGTTCAACAACACACTCGTTAGTGTGATTCCCACAACAAAGAAGGAGAGGCCATGGCAAAACAGCACAAAGCAGCGGGAGCATCATCGCCTACGCGTGAATCGTTGGACGATGAGATCCGATCTCTTGCCTATCAACTATACTGCGAAGGAGGCTATCAGGGTGGTCGTGATCTCGAATACTGGCTACAAGCTGAGCAGCAGATCCTAACGCGCAGAAAAACACATCTTCGCAGAGTCGTGTAATGACGTCGAGATGACTGGGGCGCCGCCGGTGCTCAATCGCCCGCATCGCCTCCAGGCCAAGCACTGAGGGATCCCCGCGCCCCGATCCCGCATACTGACTTCAACGCACACCTCAGAGGCGCAACCCTTTCTTCAACCCTCGATCACTGCGACAATCGTCCGAGGATGTTTCTCGTAATCTGGGCCACCAGAGGATCGTCGAGGTGCCGAGCCCACTCGGTGCATCCGACCGTCACGACCGTTCCTTCTTCGGTCCATACACCCAACACCGCGGCCCCCTGTCGCAGATCTCTTCCCCAAGGCGTGAACCCGTCATCGCGACCGAAGAGCGCTCTTGAATGCACAACCGCCTCATACTCCCGCATCCGCCCTGAGGCGAGCCCAAGGATCTGAAAATTTTCAGGCGTACCGTCCCGATGGCTCGCCACTGGAGCACCACTGACCCATTCGAAATCGCAGCCGTCGCACTCATAGCCGATGCAACCCACCTGAGGGAACTGTTTGGGCTTGCCGCCGCCTGGCCAGAGCCCCTCGAACAGCCAATGCTGAGGTTGGTAAATCGTGTACGGAATTGGATCGGGATGGATCGCCCCGTAACAGAAACTCACTCCGGTCAACAGATTCTCCGGTCGATTCGGGCCTTGGTGATGACTCCACAGCGCACGACCGTCCATATCGCCCTCTAAGGTGAGCCGCGAGTCCGGCAGATCCATCCCTACCTGTCGGTAGCAAACATTCCCGCTGAAAAATGCCGCGTTCCCTCCAGCGCGGATGTATTGATCGAGTGCCGTTCTCATGCCGGCAGACCAATACTCGTCATGGCCGACGCTCAGAACTACACGATACGAGGATAAGAGATCGGGATGCCTATCGAGATCTTCATTCGTCGCATAATCGAGTGCGAGACCTTCCCGCTCAGCCCATTTCACAAACGGCCATTCCCACTTGTCCCACCCCGCATATCGTTGTTGTCGACTCCGCGCCTCTCCGACGCCACAGTTATACGACGAGAGAAATCCCAACGGGAGGGGTCGAAGGAAAGACGCAACACGCACCTGGTCGTAGAAGCTCCCATGGGTAGTTGCGAGCCCAGGCGTGGCCGTCAGACCATAATTGTTGTAGGCACAATACGTGTTGGTCGAGAGCATGAGAAGAATCCTCGACTGCCGACCGGGGTTCATCGAACGAACGACAAAGAACGCCTCACCATCGCGTTCACGGTCGCCGCTGGACGGCGCCCTCATCGTAATACGGTAAAATCCCGACAGCCATACGGCCGGCACTTCAAACGACACCGCCCCGTCTTCTCCACGTTCCCATCTGCACCCATGTTCAGACGCATCAGCTGGGATCACGTTCGGCTGCACCCACACCGGCGCTGACCAGACTAAGTCTTCCTGCACACCAAGGCGATGGATGGTCACTGTGGCTCTGGTGCGTGCCTGCGACGACATGAAGAGCGTGACTCGTTCCCCCGGCAGATAGCTTCTTTGATCGGTATACCCCTCGACGGCTAGTCGCCCTCCATCCAACCAGGAGTTCGGAACACATGTGCCGGCAGGAGAAGGATGGGAACTGCACGCGTCGACAAGCGACGGTCGAGCCAGAGGGAGAAGCGCCAGCGCAATAGCCGACGAGAGAAACTGCCGCCGACTACACCCACGAAGTTGGCTCTGGATATCACGAGAGTCGTTCACGATAAATCGTACCCTCCAGGCTCTTGCACATAAGGAGAAGAATCAGAGTCTCATCATGCGGGATGGAATGTGGCCACCGTGCGCAAGCAGGGCGATAAAAAATGTAGCATCACCCTGCTTCCACCATACCAATGTGGCAACGCAGCCCGGTTCAGAATTGATCAAGCGCTCCCTGAGCTTCAATTATTACGAACCGTGAACGTAATCGTCTGACTCCCACCAGCGGCCCCGCCTCCCCCTATCGAGGCAAATGGTGTCGCGGTGAGTGTATGACTGCCCGCACTCAGGTTGAATGGAATGTAATCACCAGCAGGGCTATCTCCGGCGAGCGCGTAGGGAGAAATATTTTCCGTTTGAATAGACGGCGTGTCATCGTACCCGAAGACCACGCTTCCGACTCCTCCCGTTACCACAGCTCTGAGGGATAACTCAGGTGGAAGCTCGGACAGCACCAATGTATCTCCGTGGAGCACCGGACGAATGTCGGTATTTGACGCCGCATTCACGAGAATAAAACCTGTCACGAATGTATTCGCGTTCGTGACTTCGACCGCACCCATATCGCACACACCTCCACCCTGTGGCCTCGGCACCCCTCGCTGATCTCGCACCTCGCAACCGTCTGCAGCAGGTGGCGGAAACTGGTAGCCCGCCTCGAGGACTGGACTATTCGCCGCCGGAAGATGTGTCTGCGTGGGGCCTCCATTGCTCGCTAATGGTCCCAGGAGAGGATCGACATTCAGCAGGAAAGTCGAGACAAAGGAGGGGATTGTGCACGCATTCGTGTCGCCGATCAGATTGTACTTACTATCTCCACTCACCTGTCCTACACAATCATGGGGGCCGCTCCCGCCGTGATTCCCCGCAATGATACTGTTCTTCAGCACGGTCGTCTGTCCTGACGAGGTTTGAATGCCTCCGCCACGGAAACTCCCCGCATTATTCCCCACACCGGTGTTATTCGTGATGGTCACGTTATACAGCACCGCAAACCCATTCTGAGAGATGCCTCCGGTCCCCGCGTCCGGTGAATGGGCACTGTTGCCACTGACGGTCACATTGCGGAGGTTCAGTTGCCCTTCATTGCGGACCCCTCCAGCCCGATTCGAATTGTTGTTGGCAATCGTCGAATCGTACACCCACAGTTCCCCCTTGTTCCAAATGCCACCGCCAAACGCACCCGTGGCTATATTGTCAATAATGGCACTCCGCCGCATTCGAAGCGTCGCGCTACTATCGACTAGAAGTCCACCTCCCCCAGTAAAAGCCTCGTTTTGCCGAATAACCAGGTTATTGAATTCGGACGTACCGGCATCGACGCGAATCCCTCCCCCAAACTGGCTATTACCACCCTGGATCGTGACATTATTCAACTCGAGGCCCTCGCTCTGAACTCGAATCACCAGACTGGCATGGTTGCCATCGATGATAGTGGTGGCGGCACCAGCACCCTGAATCTTGAGGCCATCCGTGATTGCGAGATGCCCTCCCCCCTCTGCCACCGGAAGGGTCAGCTGATAGAGCCCACTGGGAACTTCGATTGTGTCTTTCCACACCGAAGCATTCGATTCCATCACAGCAGCGCGTAGCGTACACAGGCCGCCCGGCACTCCGGCCTCCGTACCAGGAGGAACCGCCCGTGCGCACGCGCGGTCACCGGGATTCGCATCCGGCGCATCCACCAAACTATTGACTCGATACGTCATGCATCCGCTTGTGAAGAGCGACAGAAGAACCACCAGTAATGTCGCAGCCCGGACGAGGAACCACTGCGATGGTATGGTCGGCAACAATGCGGTCATCGGTGACCTCCTAAGGAAACGGACAACGGCGATTTCAGGAATGCTTCTACCTCGCTGGAATCTTTTATATTGTACCTTCGATGAAGCCATACCCAGCTCGCTCCAGTGCCCGCTGAACAGCGGGCATCACGACGGGACTATCGGAGCAGGGCAGCACAGCCAGCTCCGGTGCCGCCTGGAGTTTGGCCAGAAGCTCTGTAGATTCTGAGACGGCCAGCTCGTCGCAGGTTTCATACAGGCCTCCAGGGCCTTCTTCTATTGTATTGTGGACCTTAAGAACAGCACGGATCGTCGCAATGACGGAAGCCGCGGGAGGAGGCATGAGCAACGACGCGATGGCCCCATGATCCAGCCGGAGCTTGGCCGCAATAGAAAGTGGCGCCCCGCCTCGCAGCCGCTGGGCGGCGGGCAGGAGAATTTTTTCCTCCATACCGATGTGGCGGAGCAGTCCGGCTCGAAATTGATCATACGTGTTCTGATCGACAGCACCAGCCTGAGCCATAGCCGATTGCAGCAGGCCTTCCAGTCGCCCATGGTCTTTCACCAGAAAGTCTGTGATAGGCCCGGCCTTTTTGGTCTCTCCCGGGTTCATCCGTCGCCTCCGATTATGCCGTTGGCACAATTGACGTTCCTGCGCGGAGAATGACTCCACACTGGAGAATTCCGAGACACGACCGCCTCATGCTAACCGGCTCCGACTGATGCTCTATTCGATGAACGGCATATCCCCCGCACACGGATGGACGTCTTCAATGGAACACGTCTTTCAATAGCTCCAGCATCGCTGTCCAAGACTTCTGGTCGGCCTCCGCATTGTACTCGAGGGCATCCATCCCTGCCTCGCCGGCATCCGGATTGGTGAATCCGTGCTTCACGCCCGGATAGGTGACCACGCGGAACATCGCCCTCGCCGCCTTCATCTCCTGAGTAAAAGCCTCCACTTGGTCCTTCGGAACAAACGGATCGGCTGCGCCGGTCAGCACGAGAACCCGAGCCCGAACCTTACCCGGTTCCGCAGGACTCTTCGTCGCGAGCGCACCGTGAAAACTGACCACCGCATCCAAATCGGCCCCGGCACGTGCCTCGTCAAGAACCACAGCCCCACCGAAACAGTATCCGATCGCGGCAATGTTCTCTGCCGAGACGTGGGGATCCTGTTTGACGAGCTCGAGCGCCACGTGAAATCTCGCCGGGATCACCATAGGGTCTTTCTTGACCTCGGCCATGAAACCCTGGGCGTCCTTCGGATGCGTGGTGACCTTGCCTTTCCCATACATATCCAGTGCAAAGCCAACGTAGCCGGCCCCCGCAAGTCGTTTCGCCTGATGCCGCGCATGCTCGTTGTGGCCCCACCACTCGTGGACGACGAGCACGCCGGGACGTCGAGCTTTCGAGGCGTCATCCCAGGCCATGAGCCCCTGCAGAACCGTCTCGCCCTCTTTGTATTCAATTTCCCTTGTTTGAACTTCAGCCGAAGCTCCCGACGAGGCCAAGAGCACCGCTGCAACCACCATAATGTATATCCGCTTCATAGTTCCCTCCCACAGCCCAACGCGAGCACATGGCACCCTCAGCCATTCGACAATCGCAACATGCGCGGACGCGCTCCGCACGCCGCTCTGCGATCTCGCTGGCGAACGATCATGAATCATGCGATCCAGCAGCACGTGTTCGTCGCGTACACCACCCACCTTCAGCGCATTTCGGTCCAGCCGGAAATACGACTACGAAACATTAACGTCCGTCGGCTTGTCTTGACAAGAACAGCATCGCCGGTGTTCTCAATGCCCTGTACCAGTTCTTCTCCTTGAAGTGGCATCGCGTGAAACCGGCTCATGAACGCCGAGAATGCCACTAACCGTTCCGTCGTCACAACCAACGCCACGTGGCCATGGGCACGCAGCTCCTGAACCCGTTCAGACATGCCTAAGCCCTCAGTCGTCCAATGCGCGAGGGTTTCCTGAAACCCATAGAGGCTCCGCTCCGTAGCCACAACGCATAATTCTCGGAGGACCTCCGACCGGTTGACATGCTCGTCCACGCTCAGTGACTGTTCGCCCCAGTGGCGAAGTTGCGATGAGAATCCCAATAATCTCGTGGAAGTAATTGCCAGTCCCGTCAAACCGAATGCCTTGGTGCTCACAACGGTTTCGCCCACTCCGAGGTCAATCTCGGACGGCCCCACTCCATTGACTGCAACCACTTTGTTTTTGACGACCGACACCAACACATCCGTGAAGCGGCCTTGGGCAAACGCCAGCGCACCGCCTAACCACAGTATCATTGCTATGCCGAGGCAGACCATTCCTGCCCGCACAAGCAACGCTGGACGTTCAAACAGGGCACGCAGTCGAGTCCGCCCGACAATCATCAATCCCATCATCATGTCAAAAGAGGTTACTGTCCGAAACAGGGCGTGTCAACGAGGTGAGCGTGGAGTCGAGCCACAAAGATCGAATGGGAGAAATTGCGCAGTACTATATTACAAGATCCGGCCACATAGTTCTTGCCACTCGCGCATCTGTTATGCGTAGCGACGGCGTGACGTCTTGACGAACCATCATGAGTAATACGGGCTAGTATCCCCTCTTCCGTCGGCACACAAATAAGAAACCCCAGCCCGGCTTGACGCCGAACTGGGGCTTTCGCTGTGTATCGCTCTGAACTCTAGAGGGCGTCAGCCTCTCATGACCAACGTCCTTACGACTACAGCTTCAGAGTAAACCAGGTGGAGAGCGCCTTCATGCCGTTACGCTCGATGTTGTTCCCATCCCATACCGCAAACGCGATAGGTACAGACATTCCCGCTTTGAATTGGGTATCGTTGGCATCGCCGGTTTCCAAGGTGCGCTTCACGACCACGCGCCACGTTGGACCGTTGTATCCACCGCCCTTGATGGAACCGGCAGGTTCCCACACACCGTTTCCGATGACATCTTGATGTGCTTGCGTGGTGAGGGTGCTGAACCCATTGGCGTTCAGATCCTCAACCGAGCTCACACGCAACGTCGGATCAGACATGATGTTGCCAGACCAGATGCCAGGATTGAAGGGCCCGAGGCTTCGGCCGATCCGGTCAGGATAGGTCACGCCGCCCGCCGGCTCTTCGAAATAATAGTCCCAGAAAATGCCTGGGTATTGGTCGTCAACGTCCCAGATACCTGCGCTATCTTTGCCGATATCCTTCTGCCACTCGGCGTTCCACCGCCAGATGTTGGTCGTACCGCCTGACTGACCCATGCACTGGAATGGTGGCGCGCCAGCCGTGTTGACCGGGAACATAACCGCCGCCTGATCCCTGAAATCCTGGGGACCGATGGTGGTATCGTTCTTGGTCTGATCCTGCCATTCGATACGAAGACCCATCTCTTTGCCGTTCGTCATGGCTTTCACGAACACCGACTTGACCGAAATATTCGGGTGCATCGGCGTGGTGATCAACTGACCGCTCAATGGCACGATCACCCCAGGCACGCCCTCCCATACCGGGTTGGCGCCATCCATCGGAATCGCACCCTTGACCATCTTCGCCGGAATGGTGACCGGCTGGCTGACAGCCAACGGAACCTGCCCAATCGTCAGCATGACGCCCACGATCAACGCAGAGAGAAGAATGCCGAGCACCACACCCTTACTGTGTGTCTGCACTACACTCATAGGATACCCCTCCTCTCAAGTAAAAAAAGACTGCTCAATGTCAGGCCGACGATTAACGCGGATCATTCATCATAGAGAAAATGGCTAACAGTACGCCCACGATCACCGACACAACCAGAAGACCAATTCTTAAACGGTTGCTTTGAGGCTTTGGCTTCTCTTCTGTTTTCATAGAATACGCCTCTTCTTAATGAAAAATAAAGAGCGGCGGCCCAAAAATCGTCATCATATAACACAATACGAGGGTCGATTGAACTGATACGTGGGTTAGGCCGTACCGACTGGCCCCTCTCCCTCTTTGTCTTTGCCTTGATCCTTCTTGTCCAAGAACGACTCTGCTCCAACTTCGTTCAACAACAGACTCAGCTCGTTCCCCTGATCCTGCGCACCACACTCATAGGTCTGGCCTTCCGGCGAATTGAACGTCGCCGGACGATAATCGGTCTCTGAGTAGGGCTGAGGCGCGACGCCGAGGAACGCCACTTCAAAATCCATCCATTCCGCCATCAAGTCCGCCACGTGTTTGTAAAACCCTGACCCGGCTTTCTTGACCAACATCCGGCAAAACAGCGGGACCCATCGACCGATATGATTCTTGACAAATTTTTTCTGCGCGTCCAGGACAATCTGTGTCTTGTCTGCTCCATCGTGGCAGCGGGAATAC
Organism: Nitrospira sp. CG24A; assembly: GCA_002869925.2. GTDB lineage: Bacteria > Nitrospirota > Nitrospiria > Nitrospirales > Nitrospiraceae > Palsa-1315. The sequence continues at coordinate 21,997 of NEWT02000035.1, read as the reverse complement.
GATTCTTTGTAGGCCAGAAAATGCATAAACTCGAATTCGACGCTCAAATGATCCAGTCGCTCATGGATATCTTTAGATAACTCCACACCGAACGCACGATAGAACCCGGCGATATCACCCATCACTTGCGATTGTGCGAATACGTGGTCGTTTCCGAATAGGGTTTCGTAAGGAGGACAATCGAGCGTGATGACGTTACTGAAGACTCGGCGATGCTCGGCTTGTAGATCGGTCAGTTGCCAGTTGACACATTCCGACGCGATCACTTTCTCAATCTGATCGAACTGTTTACGCAGCAATACCAATTTAAGCTTGGCCCTCTCGCCGCCGATGCCGTCAAGCGTCGCATCTAAGGTATCGAGCGCCGCTCGTCCATCCTCAATAAACTCTCCACATTGCACGTAATCGAGAAACTCTTCATCCTCCGGATACAACTGACTCCACGACACCAGGAGATAGAGCTTACTGCGATTAAGCGCACGTTCGACTGCGGGTGAATCTTTCAAGGCTGGCGACGCCGGGATGACCCCGGCCTGAGAATGTGTTTGTACAGGCTGCTTACTCGTCATGCGAATCGATTCCTCGGTTTGCCCTCATGCCCGGAATATTTCCCGAACATGCGAGCCAAACCATTGGCATAAAACTCCCGTATCGTAGGTATCGGCTCAAGGGTTGTCAAGCACGATCTTCCCACTCACAAGAGATAATCTCAACTCAGGATTATTCAAAATATTTTCTCTCAGCAGCCGCGGCATCTCTTCAAGATTTCCCCTCTCACATTCAGACCGGCCTTGTGAATCATCAATGCGCTGACGCCAATAATCTCACGGGTGTAACCCGAATGGCCACGCGATCGTTCACGGTCCGGCACACCTGTTCACACAACCCGCATCCCACGCAATGTTCAGCTTTCACCACAAGACGCTGTTGATCAAAGTCCATCGATAAGGCATCCGTGGGACATTTCGATGCACAGGCATGGCAGCCTTGCCCTGCCGTGCAGACACGGTGCGACACCACTGCGAGGCCCATTCGTATCTGCTCTGGCCCTTCGACCGGAAGCAACGCTTCAGTCGCACAGGCCGTAATACAGGGCACGTCCTCACAGAGATAGCACGGCATCTGATCGGCAAAAATTATCGGGGTCCCGTTCTGCGGATGAAAGGAAATCGACCCGTACGGACAGACCTTGGCACAGTCACCGCATTGAGTGCATCGCTCTAAAAATAACGCTTCGTCAGCCGCGCCTGGCGGGCGCAGCCAATCGATTCGCACCGGGGGTGGAGCCGGTTGTTCCGGTGCAGCATGTTGGTGTTTGGAAAACTCTTGTGCCGCTTTGGCAACGGACACCACAGAGTCTTTGAGGAAGTCGCGACGCCCATAGATCGGATCGGTGGCCACAATGATGCCCCCGTTACATAACACCATCGGCACGCAGCTTATAGACCTCGACACAACGATCGCAGGCCCCGAACTCGATGTCCCAGCCAGGGTGATTCTCACGGATGAAATCGAGCACATAGGACTCGAGCTTGTTGCCCATATCCTCGACCCACGAATAAGTCGGGAACCGGCACAGCGGGCAGGGAAATCCCGGCATCAGCATGACTTTATTTTCTGTTTCCGGAACCTCGCCTCCCTCGACATCCACCGCACGATCCATGACACGTAAGGTATCCGACGCCATCTCAATCAGTTCCGAGTGGGTAAAGAAACTCGTCTGCCACAACCCCTCAAACACCGATTTCAATTGCGGCGCGGGAATCTTGCGGTACCAGGAGCGAAACTCTTTGAACCGGTCTTCTTTCCTCAGCATCGGGGCCTTAGGCCTGCAAAACTATGTGTTCGATTCGGTCAGACCGGAGGAACGAGCGAAAGCCATCGCGCTGTACAGTACGGTCAATGCTCTAGGATGGTCGATAGGAGCCTTGCTTGGAAGCTGGTTGGTTGAGCATCTTCCCTCCCGAATCGAGTGGGGAGGGGTTGTCCTCCATCCTATCTCCAATTTGCCCTTTGTCTTCTTTCTCTCAGGCGTCTTTCGGCTGCTGGTCTCGTCCAGCCTTCTTGGCACATTTCATGAAGCGCGCCAAGTAGCGCGGGCATCTCGCCAGCAACTTCTCTGTGAATTACCGCTTGTGAAACCGTTTGTCCAGTTTGTGGGATGGACACTGTCCAGATCAAATAGGCAGGCCTAAGTTTAGCCCGCATTATTCAGGGGGATTTCTGCTGCAATCGCCGATCCGCTGCTACGACGAGCCTGCCGCTCTCGCGACGCGGCCCAACGATTTCGCGACGAACCGTCCTGAATAATGCGGGCTAGTATCGTGGTACCGCCGGCTGACCGCTTCGTTCCTGTTCCTCTAGCCTGAGCTTTTCGAAGGTCCGGTCGGCATGACCCCGTACTTGGTCCGGCGTTGGCGGTGGAAGGGGTTTAGATTGGTCGCTGGTGCAAGCCGTGACCAGCCAAATGATAAACAGACTCCCGGCAATAGCGGCCCCCCGTTGCTGAAAGCAGTTCCGGCAATGAATCATGTGCGAGCTCCCTGTACGGACAGTTAATCAAATGCGCGATGCAAATCGTCGACCGTCTGCCTGATGCTCCGGTCTAATGCCTCGCGGCTCCAGCGGTGATAGTCGACATTGTCTGAGAGTGACCAAGCGGATCGCTCAGGCTCGTCTGCCCGCGCCGATACCACATTGTGATAGACGACTTCTCCGCTCTGCGCGCATCCTTTCGGCGCTGGCCTTGTCACCAGTTCAAGATCGACATCCAACCGCTCACCGTGAGGCGCTGCAAGGGTTTCGCAGTTTCTTCCGGCAGGGCGCGACAAGGGACTTCCGCCGCTTTCTGCTTTTTTCAGGCCTTATGCATGCGTCCGTATTGATCGCAGGCCCATTTTTCGTGCTGTACCTCCTTCAAGATATTCATCTGTCCTATATCGGATACGGTGGATGGTTGGCTACCGGCCTCCTGGGTCAACTTCTTGCCCTGCAAGCCTGGGGTCACTTCGGGGACCGATTTGGAAACAAAGCGTTGTTGTCTATTACCGGCTTCACGGTGCCATTTTTGCCGATGCTCTACCTTGTGAGCACGAATCTAGGCTTTCTGTTGATCGTCAATTTTTTGGGCGGCGTCATTTGGGCCGGCTTGGGATTGGGGCTGCAAAACTATGTGTTCGATTCGGTCAGGCCAGCGGATCGCGCAAAAGCTATTGCGTTGTATAGCACGGTCAATGCAATAGGGTGGTCGATGGGAGCTTTGTTTGGGAGCTGGCTAGTCGAGCACCTTCCTGCACGCATCGAGTGGGGAGGGGTCGTTCTCCAGCCTGCCTCAAATTTGCCGTTTGTCTTTTTTCTCTCAGGCGTCCTGCGGCTGCTGGTTTCGTCCAGTCTTCTCGGCAGCTTTCATGAAGCGCGTCAAGTAGAACGGGCGTCTCGGCGACAACTTCTCTGGGAATTGCCGCTTGTGAAACCGGTTGCTAAGTTTGTAGCCTGGACCCTGCCAAAACTAAATCGTTAGGTTTCCAGCTCAGTAACTTAGTAACGAGGCGTCGGCGGCTGGGCGCCTCGCTCTTGCTCTTCTTGTTTGAGCTTCTCGAAAGCCCGATCGGTATGGCCCCGTACTTGGTCTGGAGTCGATTGCGGAAGAGGTTTGGATTGGTCGCTAGCACAAGCCGTGATGAGTAAGAGAACAAAGACACCTACGACCATAGCGGCTCCACGTTGTTGCATCAGGCTTTGTCGATGATTCATTCGCGTCCTCTTCTTGTCCGTATTGTTGATCACGTGCGGCTCACAACAAACACTGTCGCTGTGAGGACAGTCATCCGCACAATCACTGAGCTGCGAGTCGGCCCTTCCAATGTTTTCTCATCTTGCGTTGAGGCGCAATATGACTTTCGCAATATCATACTCTCTGTTCGGCATGAAAGCCACGTGAGCTAGAGCGTTACGCCGTGATGTTCGCACGTTGACTGGGGTCGAATGAAGGGGTATTCTTCGTACTCGCAATCACGCTCCTTCTCGAGGCCTTATGTCTTTGCACGACCGGCTAACCGAAGATCTGAAACTGGCCATGAAGGCTCGTGATCAATTGCGGATGGATGTGATTCGTATGATCAAGGCCGCCGTGATGAACAAGGAAATGGAAATCAAGAAAGATCTCGACGATGCCGAAATGAGCCGTGTGATGACGACGATGATCAAGCAACGCCGGGAATCCGTCGAGCAATTTGAAAAAGGTAACCGAGCAGAGCTTGCTGCGAAGGAACGACAGGAAATCACCATTCTCGAGTCCTATCTCCCTCAGGCCCTCTCTCCTGAACAGCTCTCAGCCGTTGTCGATGCGGTTATTCAGGAAACCGGCGCTCAATCACTGAAGGAGATGGGCATGGTGATGAAAGCCGTGATGGCCCGCGTGGTCGGTCAACCGATCGACGGCAAACTGATCAGCGACCTCGTCCGTGCCAAGTTCCAATAGCCCAACCGGCATCTGCTATACTGAAGGAGAATCGCTCGCCCCATCTGTGCGAACGCCTGGCAGGAACCGGTATGGGCATTCTAATTATCGATGACTCCCCGGACCAACAGACGCTCCTTCGCACAATTCTTAAGCAAGCCGGCCATCCGGATCTCCTGAGCGCTGAATCTGCAAAGATGGCGTTCTCCATGCTCGACATGGATGGCGAAACAACGCCTACCCAGATTGACTTGATTCTGATGGATGTTCTCATGCCGGAGTTGGACGGAGTGGAGGCCTGCCGCCAGATCAAGCGCCGACCGCATCTGTGCGATATTCCCATCATCATGGTGACGGCCAACAACGACCGTTCGAATCTCCAAGCGGCCTTTGCGGCGGGCGCGAATGATTACATTACCAAACCGGTGCATAGCCTGGAACTTTTGGCACGGGCCTCTTCCGCGCTTGCGCTGAAAAAAGAAATGGACTGCCGCAAAGCGCGCGAAGAAGAGCTTCGTCGAAGCAACGACGAGCTGCAGAAAGCTCTACGGGATGTCAAAGTCCTCAGAGGACTCATCCCTATCTGCGCATCCTGTAAAAAGATTCGCAATGACGGAGGGTTTTGGCAACAGTTGGAAGAATACATCGGCGAACATTCCGAGGCCGAATTCAGCCACGGTATCTGTCAACCTTGCGTCAAAAAGCTTTATCCTGGAGTTTACCAGGACTAGCTGCTACGATTCCTCATGCGCTTCACTCGGCTTGCGAGGATTTTGAGCACATGAGCATCTTGATCGTTGATGATTCGGCGGACGACCGCCTCTTGGTGCAGTCGATCCTCTCAGCTGCCGGCTATGATGACCTGCTGATCGCTGACTCGGCTGCCTCTGCATTCCGCATGCTGGGTCTTGATGACGGGAAGCACAGCTCCGCTTCTCGAGTCGATCTGATCCTCATGGATATAGTCATGTCGGGCATGAATGGCATCGAAGCCTGCCGCCAAATCAAGGCGGTCGAACGATTCCGCGATACGCCGATTATGATGGTGACGGTAAAAACAGATCCCGTCGATCTCCAGCTCGCCTTTGCCGCAGGTGCACTCGATTACATCGGGAAACCCATCAATAAAATCGAGATCTTGACTCGTGTCCGGTCGGTATTGCGGCTCGTTCACGAAATCGAACGGAGGCGGACACATGAGCAGGAGCTTCTTGAGGTCATGCGTCAACTTCAGGAAGCGAACCAGATGTTGCTGCGACTGTCGTGTCTTGACGGCCTTACCGGCATTACGAATCGTCGACAGTTTGACGACTTTCTGGACCAGGAATGGCGACGAGCTGTCCGCGAATTGACGCCGCTCTCTCTGATTATGCTCGACATTGATCGGTTCAAATCCTACAACGATACCCTTGGCCATACATCGGGTGATGAGTGTCTTCGGCAGGTGGCGGCTGCAATTTCGGGTGCCGTCAACAGACCTGGAGACCTGGTTGCCCGGTACGGTGGGGACGAATTCGTGGTGGTGCTCCCCGGCACCCGTACGGACGGCGCGGCACAGGTGGCGGAAACGCTTCGGCAAAAAATTGAGGCGTTGGGTATTACGCATTCCGACGGTGGCTGCACCACTATCAGCGCAGGTTTCGCCAGTACGATTCCCAGCCGGAATAACTCTCCCACCGATTTGATCAAGGCGGCGGATCAAGCGCTGTATCAAGCGAAGCAAGAAGGCCGCAATCGGGCTAAACAAGCCGGTACGCTCTCTCTTGTCCCCAACACTCGTGACACGTAGCACCTCGGCGATCAATCGTGGCGGCTCCATGCCTACATCGAGCCGACTGCCAGGAGTCACCCGCTCATACGATCAAACGATCCTAAGAGTGTGCTGTAAATAAGGGATCAATGTTTCGCTAGACGGGCGTGAGACGACAAAATCATGCCGCTAAATCTCGCAAGTCTCCGCTACCCCTCGTAACTCGCGTGTATTGCCGATTCGCTCTCCTCTGTACGATCCCATGCCAGCCGTTCCTCCGCTCTCGTTGACTGCGGAGGGCGATAAAATCGTGAGGACTCAATTTTCATTTCGCATGACAGCGATCGGACGATGGCCGCGTGAATGACGAATTGTCTGGGTCGTTGACGGCTGTTGGGTTATCGTCAATTGGCGTCTGAGCGATGCAAAAGATCCCTCGCATCGTGGGGTAAGTCGCAGTGGCCGCTCCTTGTTATAGCGGCGGAGCCTCAACACAATCGACATGCTGACGGTCTTCACATATAGCCTCAAGGTCTGTCCATCGTTTCACGCAGGTCTACAAAACGATTCGCTCTCAGGTTCCAGAAACTCTTATTGTCTCACACGAGACCTGGATTCCGGTGTGAGAGCGATCTTCACGTTGGTCAAGAACCTCATTGCTTCGATTCGGGTCAGTAAGTAGCCCATCCTCCTATTCAGAGGAGCGTGAAGTGGAAAGCGACCTATGATCATCCTTGTCATTGAGGACAGCCGGGAGGAGATGATCCTGCTGCGAACAGCCCTTTCTGCTGTCACGAACGTCCCCATTCGGGTGGTGCATGTGGATCAGCTGTCAGCTGCATCTACCTGTCTAGCTGCGGGGCGTTTTGACGCGATTATTTTGAATCTCAACCTGCCCGATAGCACCGGCCTCAATACGCTCGCACGTGTGCAAGCGTCGGCGCCGGGGATTCCGGTGGTGATTATGGCGGGCATGGATGACGAACGGCTGGCGATGGACGGAATCCGAGCCGGAGCTCAGGACTACGTCGTGAAGGGGGGGTACGACGGAGGGCTACTTTCCCGCTCCCTGTGCACTGCCATTGAACGGAAACGGTTGCTGACGGATCTCGAGGCGCGCGCTGCCGACCGTACGGCTGAGCTCGCGGCTGCCCATCAATCTCTCCTACGCGACAGGATGGACCTGAAGCGCATGGAAGAGACCGTGCGCGACAGTGAAGAACGGTTCCGTGCCCTCTATGACGAAACTCCGTTCATGCATTTCACTGTGAATCAACAAGGCACGGTGCTCTCCACCAACAGTTTTGGTGCGACACAGTTGGGATACACACTGGAAGAGCTAATCGGGCGTTCTATCTTGTCGGTCTTTTATGAAGAGGACAGGGATGCGGTCGTCAGAAAGTTGGCTGAAGCGTTCGGCCATCCCTCCAGCACCGCCTGGTGGACATTCAGGATGGTGAAGAAGGATGGAACGACGACCTGGGTCAGTGAGACCGTTCGAATAGCGCGTGGCGTAGACACTCCAGTCGCGCTCATTGCCTGCGAAGACGTGACCGCATTCAAGCACGTAGCTAAGAAACGGGGGGAGCAGGAATTGCTCAACATGATTATGTTGAGCACCGGACCTAGCGGCATCACCCGCGTTGCTTCCGATGGAACATTGCTGCAAATAAATCCTGTCGGACTACGATTCATTGAAGCGTGCAACGAGCAGGATGCGATCGGCCTTTCAATGTTCGACCTGGTGGCCCCTGAGGATCGCGCCGCATTCGTGAGTATGCATGACGACGTGATAGCTGGTCACGAGCGAACAGTCCAGTTTAAAATTCATGGTCTCAAGGGCTCCAGCCGGTGGATGGAGACTCAGGCCGTGCCCTTGAGAAACCCTGTCACCGGGTGCACCGAACAGTTAGCCGTGACCAATGACATCACTGAACGAAAAAAGCGAGAGGACGCGCTGCTGGCTGTGGTCGAAGGGGTCGCGACACAGACAGGGGAGGACTTTTTCTCCTCCTTGGTCCGTCGCATGGCAGCGGCGTTCAATGTCCAGTTCGCCTATTTTTCTGAGAGAAATGCTGAAGGCACGTATTTTCGGTCCATCGCCGCATGGAGGGCAGGCGCTTTCATCGAGCCGTTTGTGGTGCCGATGGGCAGTCCTTGCGAGGCAGTGTTAACAGGGCAGGCCGTCTACCATCCGGATCAACTTCACGCCATCTATCCCCATGTCCGCATGATCGCCGACTTAGGGGTTGTTAGCTATTGTGGGGTACCAGTTACGGACAGGACAGGGCAGGTGATTGGGCATATCGCCCTCATGGACAACAAGCCGATGCCGGACGGGAAGTTGGCGATCCCGATTTTGCAGGCGTTTGCCTCGCGCATTGCGGCGGAGCAGGAGCGCACGCGAGTCGTGCAGTCACTTGAACACAGCCGGTCGCTGTTCCTATCCTTTGTTGAACACGCACCGGTCGCTGTTGCGATGCTAGACCAGCAGATTCGGTATGTGGCTGTCAGTCAGCGCTGGTATCAGGATTACCAGCTTGGCGAACGGGATATCATCGGGCAATATCATTATGACGTGTTTCCTGAAATTCGTGACATGAGGAAATGGCAGGATATCTATCAACGATGCCTGGCCGGTGCGATTGAGCGGCGGGAAGAGGATCTTTTCGTGCGCGCAAACGGTAGCACCGACTGGCTGCGCTGGGAAGTGCGTCCCTGGCATGACGAACACGGCGTCATCGGCGGGATCATCATATTCACGGAAGTGATTACGGAGCGGAAGCGAATTCAGGAAGCCTTGCTCCAGGCGAAAGACGCGGCTGAGACAGCCACCAGGGCCAAGAGCGAGTTTCTGGCCAACATGAGTCATGAGATCCGCACGCCGATGAATGCGATAGTCGGAATGGCTGATTTGCTGGGGGAGACTTCTCTCACCGACGAACAGGGTAAATATGTCCGTATCTTCCGAAATGCGGGCCAGAACCTCATGACCCTGTTGAACGATATTCTCGATCTCTCCAAGGTGGAAGCGAAGCACATTGAGCTAGAACGGATCCGCTTCGATCTGCAGGACGTGATTGACAATGTGATCGACCTACTGGCCTTGCGGGCGCGAGATAAGAACATAGAGCCGACGTGCTACGTATCCCCTGCGGTCCCTCGATTCCTCTATGGTGATCCAACCCGTCTCCAGCAGATTCTGGTGAATCTGGTCGGTAATGCCATCAAATTCACCGACCAGGGCTCCATCGAATTGCGTGTGGTGCCGAATCCCGAGGTCTCAGAACCGGGCGCGCTGCTGTTCTCTGTCACAGATACCGGAATCGGCATTCCTCCGGATAAGCTGGAATCGATTTTCGAAAGCTTCACGCAGGCGCATGTGTCTACTGCGCGCAAATACGGCGGAACGGGTCTGGGTCTCGCTATCAGCAAGCAATTCGCCATCCTGATGGGCGGCCGCATCTGGGCTGAGAGTCGAGTTGGCCATGGAAGCACCATCTCGTGCGCACTGCGATTCGACGTCGAGCTGGAGACCCCGGAGGCTCCACCTTCCGCCCTCGCGGATTTGAATGCACTTCGCGTGCTGGTTGTCGATGATAATGCGACGAACCGACTCATCGCTCGGGAGGCTCTGACCGCCTGGGCCATGCAGGCGGGGGAAGCGCCGGACGGTCTGACCGCGTTGACTGAACTGAAACGGGCGCGCGAGGCCGGTGAGTCATATGACTTTGTGCTGCTCGACTCCCGTATGCCCGATCTCAACGGATTCGAGGTTGCCGAACGGATTCGAGCGGATCCGTCCCTACAAGACTTGGCCATCTTGATGCTCACATCGGACTTTGGCGGGTCCACCCACCGGTCCGGTGAGGTGGCTCGCACCTATGATCTGGGTTTGGCCGGATATTTGGAGAAACCCATTAAGCGGTCCGAGCTCCGCCGCGCACTTGCGATCGCTCATAGACGAACGCAAGGGTTGTCTCCGTTGCCAAGGCAGGTTGAGGCACCCGTGGCATTGGTGGATCACCGAGCGCTAAGAATTCTCGTGGTGGAGGATTCGACGGATAACCAGCTCTTGGTCAAGGCCTACCTGAAAGCGACGCCGTACAAGGTGGACATCGCGGAAAATGGTCGCATTGCTTGTGACATGGTGACCGTCGGCCGCTACGATCTGGTTCTGATGGACATCCATATGCCGGTGATGGATGGCTATACCACGACTGCGACCATCAGGGAATGGGAAATGAAACAGGGCATTCCGCCGACTCCGATTCTTGCGTTGACGGCGTACGCGTACCCTGAAGACAAGCGACGAATCAAAGCCGTCGGATGCAATGGCGTCTTGGCCAAACCCATCAAGAAAGCTGCCTTGCTGGAAGCCATTCTCAGCCATACGGGAGGGGTTAACTCCCTGAAGCCGTGAAGTAGGGTTAGGTATCTGTTAGAAGAGCTCGAAGGAGAACGCGTCTATGATTGTCCTCGCCATCCAGGATAACCCGCAGGAGATGGCTCTGCTGCGAGAGGCACTCCTTAATTTCAGGAATCCTCCCATTCTGGTTGAGCATGCGGATCGGCTGTCAGTCGCGCTTTCTTACCTAGCCGTCAGGCAGTTCGATGCCATATTCCTGGACCTTAACCTGCCAGACAGCGCTGGCCTCGACACGCTCGCACGCGTGCACGCGCGGGCGCCGGAGCTTCCGGTCGTGCTTTTCACAGATCCGAATGCCGAACCTCTTGCGACGTTAGCCGTTCAGAGCGGAGCGCAGGATTATCTGTTGAAGAGGCCATACGATGGGGGAGCGATCTGCCGTGCTCTCTGTACAGCCGTCGAGCGGAAGCGGCTGATGACGGACCTCAATGAGCGAATTGCCGGACAAGAAATCCGGCGCGCCAGTTTGCTCGAGGAGTATCAGGACGGGTTGCTCGAATTGACTCAGAACAAGGCGATTATCTCAGGAGAACTTCACCTTGCGGCTCAGGCTATCACCGAGACAGCGAGCCGTGTGTTGGCGGTCGAGCGCGCCAGTATCTGGCTATTCCATGAAGATCGCTCAACCGTCCAGATGCAGGATCTGTATGAGGCTTCCACCTGTCAGCACAGTGCTGGAGCTGTTCTCCAGGCCGACCAATTCCCGTCGTATCTTCAGGCGTTGGATCGGGAAGAACAGACGCGTGCGGCCCTCGACGCCCACGTAGATTCACGTACCCGTGAACATTCATCATCGTATCTCACGCCATTTGGAAGCGGCGCAAGGCTCGATGCATTGATCAGGCATAGAGGAAAGACGGTGGGTGTCTTGTGTCATGAACACCTCGGCTCACCCCGCACATGGACCAGCCATGACATGACTGTTGCCACATCACTAGCCATGATGGTGACGCTTGCGATGGAATCGATGGAACGTCGGGAGTCGGAGAAAGCCCTCCGCCAGGCCAAGGAACGAGCAGAAAAGGCGAGTGCAGCCAAGAACGAATTTCTTGCCAGCGTGAGTCACGAGATCCGCACGCCCATGAATGCCATTGTCGGTATGGCTGATCTCTTATGGGAAACAGATCTGGTGCCAGAGCAACGAAAATACCTGCGTATTTTCCGCCGTGCCGGCGGAAATCTATTAAATCTGATCAATGATATTCTCGACTTGTCGAAAGTCGAGGTCGGCCATCTGGAACTGGAATCAACCGAATTTGATTTAAGCGACTTGATTGAAAAGGCCATCGAGATTCTCGCCCTGCGGGCCAATGAAAAAGGCCTCGAACTTGCCTGTCATATTTCCCCTGATGTCCCCTGTGCGGTGATTGGAGACCCGCACCGGCTCCACCAGATCCTCTTGAATCTCATCAGTAACGCGATCAAATTCACCGACAGCGGGTCCGTCATGGTGTGGGTGAAGCCGGATCCTGACGTCCCCTCCCTTGGCGCCATTCGATTCGCAGTGAGTGATACAGGGATCGGCATTCCATCGGATAAGCTTGCCTCCATATTCGAAAGCTTTACGCAAGCCCACGCCTCGACAACGCGCATGTATGGGGGCACCGGGTTAGGGTTGGCCATTTCAAAGCGATTAGCAGAACGCATGGCGGGACGAATCTGGGTGGAGAGCACTCTAGGAGAGGGTAGCACCTTTCATTGCTGCGTGCGGCTTGCGGTGCCATCCGGCCAGACCACAACCCATAACAACATCCCGCTCGATCTTCATGGGATCAGAGCTCTTGTCGTCGATGACCATGCCATCAACCGTTTGATTCTTCACGAATCCTTGGCGGCCTTGGGTGCTGAGGTAACGGATACTGCCTCCGGTCACGATGCCATCGAAGCATGGCGGCGAGCTGCTGAGTCGTCGCGACCCTACCAGCTTGTACTTCTCGACTGTCGCATGCCGGAGATGGATGGGTTTCACGTTGCCGAACAGATTAAACGGGCCGACCCTTCCCAAGGGCCGACGATTGTGATGCTGACCTCTCGTCATTGGGCCGACGATATCGCCCGCACCTACGACATGGGACTAGGCGGTTATTTAATCAAGCCTATCAGGAGATCGGATCTGATTCAGACCATCAGCATCGCATTCGACCGTTCGAAGGGGATTCAACAGACGGCTGGGTTCTCATCAGTGGCGTCCACAACTCCAACTGAACTCAAGACGCTTCGCATCTTACTCGCTGAAGATTCCACAGATAATCAGATGCTCATTCGTGCCTATGTGAAGCAGACTCCGTATTGCCTTGATATCGCGGATCACGGCGCCATCGCAGTGGAGCGATTCAAGGCCGGCGACTACGATCTCATCCTGATGGATATGCAAATGCCGGTGATGAATGGCTATGAGGCGACACGAGCCATTCGAGCATGGGAACGGGAGCATCATCTCTTTCCCATACAGGTGATCGCCTTGACTGCCCAGGCGCTAAAAGAGGACGGAGTGAAGATTTTCGATGCCGGCTGCGATGCGCATCTGACGAAACCCATCAAGAAACACACCCTCCTGGAGGTTCTCCGGGCTTGCAAAGGACGGCATATATCATGACGACGGGACCAGACAGAAACGCCAACAACATCATCACCGTGTATGTCGACCAAGGGCTTGAAGAAATTATCCCGGGATTTCTAGAAAACCGTCGCCGTGATGTGCAGATACTCGAAGCCGCATTGCAAGAAAATAATCTGGTCCAGATTCAAATCATTGGACATCGGATGAGAGGGGATGGAGGCGGGTACGGTTTCGACGCCATCAGTATGATGGGGACCGCTTTGGAGCAAGCGGCAGCACGAGAAGACTCGAGCGCAATACGCCGCCATATCACCGAACTTATCGATTTTCTTGCCAGGGTCACAGTGGTGTACCAGCGATAAGGAAAAAGACCTATGCGGCATGCATCGCATACTCTCTGTGGGCGACATGGAGGGGAGGCGATCAATTAAGGGTACTCCCACATCTCTGCGTTGACATCCGAGTGGTTGTACTGGCAGCATAGCCAAATGGCTCATCAACTCGTGACTTGTGTACGCTCGCTGGAATCGCTCCCACCATACCCCTCGCCCCTGGTCTCCTCCTTCACCGCGTTCTGACAAGGCGTCCTTCTCTTTGCCAACAAGCAGGGCACCCCACAATACGATGCTTCGGTGAGGCAATGGTACGAGAACGCGCTCGCCCAAGGCCACTGTATCGAACAACCTTGGAGCATCCGATGAATTCCGATGTGGCCTATACAGGATCAGGATGATGTGCGTGTATACTGTGATACAACATCGCATCGGCCAACTCGATGGGTGCCATGCAGATGGACGTTGCCGACCAGAGTCGAGATAAAGACCAATGGGTATACAACAGCTCCTGCTCAGAGTATCGACGCGAATAATCCGTCAGGGGAATAGACAGTGGAAGATACACGAGAGATTTCGGCTGATCGAGGGATTCACATGGTACGACTGATCTTTCTCACACTCCTGGTCCTGAATAGCAGCGCCGCGTATGCGGAGTGGGTGAAAGTGAGTGATCGCGACGAGGCGGGGAAGACGGTCTATATGGATCCTGCCACCATACGTCGTAACAGCAATCTGGTCAAGATGTGGCAATTCTTCGATTATAAGACGGTACAAACGGTGGGAGGCACGAGGTTTTTAAGTAACAAGGAAGAATGGGAATTCGACTGCGTTGAAGAGCGCAGTCGATCGCTTGGGCTCAAGGAGTACTCGGGAAATATGGGAAGCGGAACCGTGGTGTATACCAATTCCCAGGTTGGTAAATGGCTACCAGTCGCGCCCGGCAGTATTGGTCACATCGTGTGGAAAGTTGCGTGTCAAAAGGACTGACGACACACCCTCTGCCTCGTGTGAGTGTCGTGGAGATAGAACAGAGCCAAGACGAGAACAGTCCGCAGTGTGGGCGTCAGTAATCGTCTATTTCTTCAGTTTCATCGATTAACTCGGCTGTGATCTCGGTCTTTTCGGTTTCCCACTGAGTCAACGGGATCCCTCCGGCCTTCAGAATCGCTTCCTGCTCCGAGCCCGCGGCGATCATCAGATCATAATGAATGCTTTGTCGCAGCTGAAACGTTTTCATACGCTCCCTTCTTGACGCTGATCCTGTACCGTTTCATGTCGGTACAAAACTTGACAGCCAACTGACATCCTCCAACTATCTATGCTCTTGCGTCGGGTCAACGCATGCGAAACGCTGAATCCTAGCATTGAACAGGTGCCACCGGCTACTGAGAGATGGCGTGATCTCCGATTGGCGCAAGGATGAACCATCATTGCCGATGTGCTCTTACCGACTGAGCGAGGGCCAGCCCACATGGGACCACTCAGTTGGTAGAGGACATTCAGGTCGATATTTCTCGCGCATTGACGTATCCTTCCGTCTATTCGATAGACAAGCCTTGTTGGTGCGCTCTGTGCGAGCCCAGTTCATCCGACTGCCGTATTGCTGATGAAGATCCATCGGGCCACCCACCTTTATGAAGCCTGGCTGGCGAAACAGATCCATCTTGTCCCCAGCGATCTTGCCCTCAAGCACAAGGCAATGAAACGGGATGCCTTTCTTTTTTTCCGATCTACATTTTACCGATGGATGCAGGTGTGGCCAGAAGTCTGTCGTGACGTCGTTACGGCACCGTTGCTCTTGGCGATTGGCGATGCGCACGTCGAGAACTTCGGAACATGGCGTGACAGTGAAGGCCGCTTAGTTTGGGGAACCAATGATTTTGACGAGGCCTATCCACTCCCGTACACCAACGATCTGGTGCGATTAGCCGTCAGCGCGACGTTGGCTTCCGATACGAAGCAGCTGGTGATCAAGCCTAAGGCTGCCTGTGACGCGCTCCTGACTGGCTACACAGACGGGTTGAATTCTGGAGGCCAACCGTTTGTATTGGCCGAGGAGCACTGGTGGTTGCGAGACATTGCCACCAACGCACTCCGTGACCCAGTCAAGTTTTGGGGGAATATGGAGGCGCTGCCGCCAGTGAGGGGGGCTGTTCCTCACAGTGTGAAGATAGCCCTCGACCATCTGATGCCGGAATCTGGTCTGTCATATCGCCTGAAGCGGCGGGTGTCAGGGTTGGGAAGCCTGGGGCGCCCGCGGTTTATCGCGTTGGCCGATTGGCAAGGGGGTAAGATTGCCCGTGAGGCGAAAGCCCTGGGGCTCTCAGCCTGTGTGTGGGCGGGAGCGCACGATGGACCCGACACCATCTTCTATCAGTCTATATTGGACCAGGCTGTTCGGGGCCAAGATCCTTTTGTGCGGGTACAAGGTGGCTGGCTTGTACGACGGCTTTCCCCCTACTGCTCGCGCATTGAGCTGGCCACATTGCCGAGGAAACGAGAGGAGGACCATCTCCTGTACGCGATGGGACGGGAGACGGCCAACGTGCATCTGGGAACCCACAAGGCGATCAGAGCGATCCAGCGAGACCTCGCCACACGAACGTCCAAATGGCTGCATCGGGCTGCGAAACAGATGGCAGATGTGACGACCAGCGACTGGAGGGAGTGGAGAAAAACCTAATCCTGCTTCTCGTGAGGTGTTGAGCATAACTCCGAATGAACATGGAGCATTGGACATATTCGCTGTCGTTGATCTCACGGCAAGGCGAGAGTCCTTACTGCCTGTCCCAGTATTGGATTTCTTTCCCGATGGGGTTTGAGCTCACATAATCGGTCTCGATCTTGAGGACCTTGCCATCGGGTGACACTTCCGCCTTTGAGACACCGGTCTCCTTCCCTTTAAACCTCAAGACAGTGACTGTGCGGTGCGTGTCGATCCTTTTTATTCCCATCGTCTGGCCCGATGGTTTGCCATTGACCAAGAGAGGGACCTCTTTGCCGTTGAGCGGTGTCTGGATGGTCGAGACAGTGCTTGCTGGCGCATCCGGACCGACAACCTTGTAGGTCAGGTTCCATCCGGTGTCCACCTCCTCTACGGTCATGATGAGACGACCTCCTTGCGGAGGTTCACGCAGAACCCATGCCCCACTCCACAGACTGTCAGCCCTCACCATTGAGCTCAGGCTGAGTAGGCACACGATGAATAATGCGATGCTGTAGAAGCGACAGTAGAGGCGAATCGAGAAGGGCATAGGGGGCCTCGTAGGCGGGCATTCTAGAATGGTACGAACGACAGTGCAAGAGTTTATGTGCGACTGCGTTGAAAATAATCCGGCATAGATTTCTCTCCTCGGAGGGGCGTATCTCGTCGCGAAGAACCATCGTATGGATTCCGCGTCTCGCGAGCGTGGTTTGGTAGAAGGCTGGCGCAGCCGGCTTGATGTTTCCCCATGATCCGAGTGCCTCTGAGAGCCACGCTGGTGAGCGCCAACGCTAAGAAAGAAACTTGCGCTTTCTCACGGTGGTCCGGGCTGTGGATTGGCCCACAGGCCTTTCCTGGCTTCTCTCGCTTTCTTCTCCAGTCCTTCCAGTACCGGCCCTCTTTGACGAGCGAGTGATTGACGTCGGTGCCAGCGATCTAGTAATGTCTCGCCCAGAATGAGGGGTCCGCGAATTCCCCTACGCAGACGCTTGTTCCACCTGGAGGTGCGCAATGCTGGCCGTCAAATTGGTGCGACTTATCGAGAGTAACATCGAACAACTTTCCCGCGACCTCAGTGAGAAGGTGTGGAACTCTCCCCGGTGCAGCGATTTGAGCAAAGTCCCGGCGAGCGAACTCCAAGCCCGCACCCGCGAGATCTACCGTAATCTGAGCGAATGGCTGCTGGATATGGATAAGGGCGAGGCACAGTTGGAGCGGCGTTACACCGAGTTGGGTGCGGCGCGCGCTCAGCAGGGCGTGGACTATAGTCACTTCGTCTGGGCCATCATCTCCACCAGGGAACACGTGCGCGACTTCGTCCAGCGCGAAGGTCTGTCCGAGAGCGCCATGGAACTGCATGGAGAGCTGGAACTGCTGTACCTGCTCGGTCGGTTCTTCGATCGCGTGCTGTACTACGCCGCCGTAGGCTACGAGCAGGAGCGCAACCGCATAGGCGGGAAGCAAAAGAGGCGCAAAGGAGATTAGCAGAGAAAATCCCTATAACGTCTCAACAGGTGGAGACTCGTGCCCTCCGCAATACCCTACTGGGGCACACGGTTGCAGATCGGCCCACAATTCTTTCCTCGCCTCTCGCGCTTCCTTCTTTAGTCCTTCCATCACTGTATCCCCCGGCACATGGCGCCGATACCTCCAGCACCAGCCTTGTTTGACGAGTTCCTGATTGATGTTCATCCCGTCCGGTAACAACACATCAGGAAGGGTACGCTTGAACTAATGAGACTTGTAGGTTTGGCGTGTGACGTCTTTTCAAGAAACCAACTCCGACGCGGTCTGCTGCGGGAGCTGTTCGGAAAAGAGATCGTCCTCCGTGCTATAGGGGACAGCTCAGAACTCTATCCGGCGGTTGAAGTGGCGTCACCGGAGCAATCGCGCGGGCATCTTTTCGCGGCAGGATCGTATAGTAGTATTTGAATTAGTAATTTAAATATGTTACGGAGTTGCTTCTAAGGGACGAGATATGACTCCACCCCATGCGGTTCAATTTTACAACGATGACGTGTTTCTGATTGATACTGTATCCGCTTTCATCACAGCTGGCCTCAAGGAAAACGGGGCAATTATCGTGATAGCGACGGCACAACATCGTGAGGAGTTCCGCAATACCCTGCAGGCGGCAAGCACTTCCTCGATCACATACATCGATGCTGTTGAGCTATTATCAACTTTCATGGTGGATGATTGGCCGAATGAGACACGATTCATCTCGACGGTTGGGCCCCTCCTTCAACGGGCCTCTCTGAAAGGTCCAGTCCGCATTTTTGGTGAAATGGCGGCGGTACTGTGGGCAGAAGGAAAGACGCGGGCGGCCATTCGTCTGGAGGAACTGGGGAATGAGTTGGCATCCCAACACGCCTTCTCCCTGTTGTGTGCGTATCCGATGTCGGGCTTTCCGGATCAGAAAAACAACCTCTCATTTCTTCAGGTCTGCCGAGCTCATACGCATGTGCATCCCGCTCAGTAGAATTCCGTTCCGCTAACTGATTTATCTAAACCAACGATTTGCGTCCTGCTGAGAACAAGGCAGGCCAATGCCATGAAATGATGCCTGCCTCATACCGTGAGGTCCTGTCCGCCATTCCCAAATCGGTACCGGCTGTGGATTACCTTTGCGGCCAGTTCTCAGGACGATTTTGTTGCGCAACGTCTGCTGGAGGGAATAAAAACACAGACCGATAATAAGTACCCAGATGTCCCGGATCGTCATCTGGACGGGATAAGGAAACGCGGGTGTATCGGAGGTAAAAGAAGGAAAAACCATGCGGAAGAGAAAATACGGAGACCGGATGGGTTTATCCGCGCGCAACGATGGGAGAATAGCGCGCGGCACGCGTAAGCATAATCTCTGAAATGACTGCTGGAGGGATTTATCTGGCGGCAACAATGAAGAGAGGCTTCGCCTGGTGAGCCGCCGGCACGAGCGAGCTTGGTTTGGTGGAGGGCACCCACAACCTGCTTTATTTTATCCCACCGATTCGGGTGCCGCTACGAACACCCCGAAGCGAAGAAAGGCAAAAAAGAGTCTATCCGTTGACGGGTCGTTAGGTAGAGGAGACAATGTTATTTAATGGATGGAATGGCAGTGGTCATACTCGTGGGGCTTTGCCTTTCGCCGGATGCACTGGCTCCACGGGATTACGGCGACTGGAGTCACAAAAATTCACCCATCCCGACCTATCGCCAGAATTGCCATCCCGCGATGTCCGTTTGTCAGTTACCCCGTCGAGGCATCACAAAAAAAGAGTCAGATATGAATCAACGGGCGTTGATTGGTGACCAAGTGGGAACGCCTGCCAGACCGATCGTTCCACAAGAGGAGCACCCCGTCGGTCCTGAAATAGCCGAGGAATCGTCGTCTGAGAATCTTTCTCTCCGAAGCGGGCCTGCCATCAAATACTGCTCACCAAGTCAGTCCATACTTAGTCCTTGAGTAAGCACGATCAACCGAACTTATTCTGCCCCACCATTCGCGTCTCGTTGAGAGCAATGAAGGCTGAAGCCCAGCGGGCCAACGCCAGGACATAAGCCTGCCTATTTCCGCCACTCCCATGGCAATAAACCCTTCCCGTGCTTCCAGCGCCGGGGAATACCCCCTTAGGGTAATTGGCGAGGCAAACCTGAGGGGCTAGGATGGTCATGAGTGGCACTTTGCTCAGTTCACAGAGGTTATTAATCGGAGGACTCGATGAAAACGGGAATACTCGGTCTCACGCTCTGGATCTGTACTGCCGTATTAGGTGGCTGTGCCACGATGACCAGTGGCACCACCCAGGAAATGAGCTTTCAAACCAACCCGGAGAATGTGGTCGTCTCGCTGATCCGAAGCGTTCCTGCCCTCGACGAAGAAGGCGATTGGACAAAAAAGACAGGTCGTGATTGGTCGCCGACGCCCATGCGAGACGAGATGCGTATCCTGGGCAAAACCCCGTTTACACTCCAGCTTGATCGGATAGAAGGGCAACAAATCGTGTTCTCGAAAGAGGGCTTCAAGCCCCTGACCATGAATCTTACCACCACCATAAATGGAGCCTTTTGGGGCAACATTCTGCTGGGGGGATTATTCGGGTCCACCACCGACGGCATCTCGGGTGCCATCTATGAGTATGTTCCGAGCCAGTATTTCGTGACGCTAATTCCTGAGACCGCGACCCCGATCGAACGCGCAACCTCAGCCAATTCACGCGAGAAAGCCCGTGAGTTTATTGTTCATGGCTATACGAGCTTGATCGCTGATATCAGTAAGGGAAGCGGGGAATCGTTAAGTTCCGTATTGGAGCTGTTACATATCGGAAAAGACCAAGAGTCGGACGCACGACGCAAGATCCAGGCGCTCTCACAGGTCTATACGGACCCGGCGGTCTTCGCTCACCATGTGAGCGATCTCTACCTGAAATGAGATGACCAACCGGGCGGCAACGGACCGAAACAGCCTCTACGCGATTCGGACAGGGTTTTGACGTGCGTTTTCATGGTGACGGGCCGCCCCGACAGTAGCCCAGTTGTATCCAACTCTCTGCACGATCAACCGAACTTATTCTGCTCCACAATTCGCGTCTCGCTGAGAGTGGCGCAGGTTGACTTGAAGCGCGCCAACGCGAAGCAGTGAGCCTGCTTGCTCACGCGATTGGTCCACGGTGACACAAGGGGGCGGATAACCCTTCGCGTGCCGCATTTTTACATAGGCCTGCTCATCGGTAGCTCGCCACGGAACTCTTTATGCTCACTACGCCGTAGCCCTGCTTCTTTAAGAAGTCTTCGACTACCTTCGTTGGCGTCCCATGTTTAGGGCCAAGGATAACTTCGACGATAGGGTGACGCTCAAACTCAATGAGTTCGATTTTGCGGTAAGGGATAACGCGGTCGTGGACGACGCGATGCGAACAGTCGTCCTCTCCACCCTTCACAAGATAGGATAAAGCCCGCCATTCTCGTTCTTCTCGAAACGCATGAGCCTTTAACCGAAACAATTCTGGTAAGAGCTGTAGCGTGTCCTCAAATAGCTTCGAATGCGCGCTCCGAATGCTGGAATCATCACATTGAATTTCTTCGTCGGTACGGCTATCAAAGAGGAGACTCCGTCTTCCAAGTGTCTTGAAAGCGCCAGCAGCCATGGAATCCTTGATTTTAAGGTATACCGGATCGACGCAAGATTCGTGGACGGAAGGTTCGTACTCTATCTTTTTGAGAGTAAAGCCAGAGCGATCATGACTCGCACTCGCTTCGGAGAGCCAGTTTAGGTATTCAGTAGAAAATCCGATGGACACTCCAGTCGCATTGGCTGCAAACCCTCGCCATTGACTGAGGAGATCACCGTCTTCAGAGAGACAAAACCCCAAACCGTCAAAAATTTCCTCAAAGATTCCTAAAGCGTCCTGAATGCGGCGAACGGAATACTGGTCAATTGAATCCCTCTCTGCCAGACGAGCAATAGTGCTGGCAACGAGTTTTCCTTCCATCGTGTCATTCGAGAGAGATAACGACGAAAGCCATAGAGCGTGCGATTGAATAATTGCATGGAACGAAGCAGTCGAGCAGTAGTGGTAAAGAATATCCATATCGGTTAAGGCATATTGAGGAATGCCGACACATGGAAACGACGGAAGGGACGAACCGAGAAGGGCATAGGGTCCTCGCAGGGTGGCGTATTGTAGGAGAGCATGGAATGATGGCGCAAGAGGCGAGCCCGCTAGCCGAAAGCTCGTTATAGCAACGGATCGGCGATTGTCACAGAAGTGTTCATGA
>NEWT02000034.1:83553-123133 GCA_002869925.2 Nitrospira sp. CG24A | reverse complement strand
CCCCTGACCATCCCACTCTTCCATCTTGTCACCAGCCCAGTTGCTCACCGAGCAGACAGGCCCCTCCGGGGTGTAGAGAGGGGCCTATCTACCTCAGCGGGAGACGCCGTGCGGATTCGCGGCGCCCTCCTCAATGAGGAAAAGAAACCGGCCTCCGTATTTCTATTGTGGTCATCTGGTTTCATCCTACTACCACTTCGTCTACTTCTGTTGGGGCTGACCCTCTCCACATTACGAGCACAGCGAAAGCCTGTCCCGTGAGTCTGCAGCGCAAATCCTCCGCGCCCTTTCGTCACACAATTGTTTGGTACCTTCTTCCCTGCGGACAGAGTGGTCACCGGTTCTTGTTTAGTTCCTCGGTTGCGAAGAATGACGGAATCGACAATCTCGCCACATTGCACACAGCGTTTCGCGGCAAACTCCGTTTCGCCGATGCAGAACAGCAAATCCATCCAGAAGTCGGTCACCATGAGTCCGCCGCACCTGGCGCATGTCGATTCATGCGAGGCTTCAGAAGAGAGCGTGTGCCTCCTGGACTGTTCAGCCTTCGTTTTCTTCGTGAACGCTCTTGCCATGATGGCTTCCCTAGGTTTTGGTTCACCGTTTGTAATAAGTATGTCTAACGTATTGTATAAACCATTATGTCCAATGTGTCAAGTGTTACAGTGGTAAATATTTGACAAACATTAGACATTGCAATATAATGAAACTGTAAATATAAATACTCATAAAGTTCATATAGTTGGAAAACTCATGAGCATCTCGAGAGATGTCATCCGGGTATGCGAGCGGCGATTTGGAATCCAGAAACCGATCAGAGGTACCAATCGTATAATTATTCCGATGAGGATGTTGCGTTACAGAGATTCCTGGGAGCAGCAAGGTTAAGCCTGATTTGACGATCATGTCATTTTCTCTCGCACTACGCGATGAGAAGGACATGGAATTAGTCCGGGTCCTTGCGGATGAAGTGAGTCCCGTCTCCAGTCTCGCTGTTGGAGGATATGGCGCACTCGCTATGCGAGATTTTTTCTTGAAATACAATATTACGGTCCTGGAGGATTTTGCCGACTTAGACCACAGGCTGGATCGATTGATGAGGCAGTCCTTATCCCGAGGGTAGCAAGGAGAGGCCAGTCAGATGACGCAATATCCGCTCACCGTATTCTTCGACGGAGCCTGCCCTATTTGCGATCGAGAGATTACGCTCATGAGACGATTAGATCGGCGGCGACAATTGGAATTCTGCGACTTCTCAGCCAAGGAATATGATGCGGCATCCAGCGGCTTTGCCGCAGCGGATCTAGCCACAGTGATTCACGCCCGTTGGGCTGATGGGAGTGTGATCACCGGTGTCGAGGTGTTCCGAGCCATGTGGGAGGCAGTCGGCCTTGGATTTTTGGCTAGGCTCAGTCATCTTTCGCCAGTCGAGCCACTTGTCCTGAAAGCCTACGCTTGGTTCGCTCGTAACCGCTTGCGGCTCACCGGTCGTTCGCAGGCATGTACTGGGGACGTATGCGGATCAACCTTTTCACGCCGGCACAATCTGTGAACTGCTTGCCGCCATTCGCGCAAAAAATTCTGTGTGACCGCGACCGATAGAGAGTAATAATGAGTGCCTATCTTCTGAGCCAACAGAGTCCCAATTCAGACTCCACGAGGATAAATCCACTCATAAAGCCAGAGAAAAAAATAGATAAATTGTTCGCCGGGTGGATAATTGCGATTACATTTCTGATCTGCACACAATCTGGTTGTGTCAGCCCATTGGCGATCAATCGCGCTGTATTGGCGTATGATCAAAGTGTCACCAAGGCAGAAAACGAATTGCTCCTTATCAACCTCCTGCGAATGAGGGATGAGGAACCTCCACATTTCACGATCATGTCGAGCATCGCCGCCACATTCGACTTCCGGGTCAGGGGCGGACTCATCGGACAAGCATTGCACGAGGATTTTTTAGGCATAAATTTGGGAAGCGAAGCGGCAGAGAACCCCACGGCAACCATTATCCCGGTTCAGGGAGAGGAATTCACCAGAAGAGTCTTGTTGCCGCTTGACCACGGCAGATTTGAGTTCTTGGCGCATCAACCGTACCATCTGTCAGCGCTGCTTCGAATAGCGGTGCGCGAGATCGACGTGACTGATGAGACCGCCGGCCAGCGAGTGATCGCCAACTCGCCCGGTTACCGGGAAGACTATCAGGAATTCCGTCGTCTTGTGCTCCACCTGGCCTACTTATATTCAACGCACCACCTGTACATCGGCCCAATAGTGTATGAGGAGCGAATCGATCTCTCGGACAACATTTTGGACCTTGGAGCCCTCATTGAGAGAAGCCTGGAACGCGGGGACCGGTTCGAGAAAAAGCAGGACGGATCGGGATATGTGCTGACCAGAATCGTTCATGGACGAACGGTCATGACCAATTATCCCCTGGCGAATCTAAGCAATGAGGAAAAGCGGGATTGGGATTTAAAAGTAAGACGATTGAGAATCAACGAAATTCCGATAGATATCAAAGCTGATTCCCCTGGCGGTGACTATCCCATACGGGCAATCCTCCGGTTGAGGGGTCTCTATGAAACGATGCGGTTTCTCGCGAAAGGGCTCGGTCCAGAGGTCGAATATCAGGTGGATCCTGACCCTCGCACGGGCATCATCGCCGAACAACTTGCGGCTGAGGAGGTTAATCCCGCTGGGACGTTGCTGCTCCATAGTGGAGACAGCCTTCCACGTAATGCATTCGTCTCGACAAAACACAAGGGGAATTACTATTGGCTGACACACGCCGAACAATCAACAATCCCTCTCGAGTCTTGGAATCGTGGAGCGTTTGCCATGCTTCATACGATGTATCAACTGAGCGTGAGCGAGGCCGTGACAAAAACCCCTGCGCCTGCGATTACCATCGCGAAGTAACGTCTCGTCACCGTTTTCAGTCGCATGCCGCGCCGTTGGTGTACGTGATTAACAATTCTCACGCCCCATAACTTAATGAGCACAATGCACCGCGTCACCTTCCAGCAGGACGAGATTACCTACGATGCGGAAGAGGGACAATGGCTCTATGACGTGTGCGAGGCTGCTGGATCCTCTGTCCCGTTCGCGTGTAAAGCGGGGGCCTGTGGTACCTGTGCGACACAGGTTGTACAAGGCGCAGAGAGCTTAGGGCCCCAGAGAGCCCGAGAGATTCGTACGCTGGAAAGCAATGGGCTGGATCCCGCGCAGTATCGACTTTTGTGCCTGGCGGACGTTCATGGAACGCTCACTCTAGGGGCGAGCGCAAAACCGCAACACGCGACAGCCCCACTCGGTGTGTGCACGGTGCGCGTCAAAGAGTATCGCCCGCTTACCTTGACGGTCTGTGAGCAGAGATTTGCAGTCGAGTCTGGGGAAGTCACCTTTTCCCCGGGTCAATATATGATCGTTCATGTCCCGGGAATCGGCAACGTCATTAGGCGGTCCTACTCGATTTCGTCACATCCTTCCGACAGGACACATTTCGAGATTTGTGTACGAGCTGTTTCCGGTGGCTTCTGCTCGAATTTCATTCATCGGCTCCGCCCCGGGGACTGTATCAAAGTTGAAGGCCCCTACGGTGACTTTCGGTTGGACGGTGGATCACAGCGAGACATTCTGATGATTGCGACGGGAACCGGTATCGCCCCCATCAAGTCGATGCTGTTGTCTCTCCTTGGGCAAACGGGCGCGCGCCGTATCCGATTGTTTTTCGGATTACGGAATGTCTCTGATCTCTTTTATACCACCATGCTGAGCGATCTAAGAGAGACGCACCCCTGGTTCGAACCGACCATCATCCTCTCACAACCTGACCCGATGGGATGGTCCGGATTGCGAGGTCGTGTCACAGACTTAATTAATGAACAGGTGTCCACCGACGAAGCCTCAAACACCGACGCATATCTATGTGGAGGGCGTCCAATGATTGAGGAGGCCAAACGATTGCTGATCCATAAAGGCATGAATATTGACCGTATACGCCACGAAAATTTCTTTTAGGGGATCGATTTTGAGGCAGACACAGCGTTGTGTTGTGCTTCGTAAGCTTCCCTGTTAAGAAGACCGTTTCACAAGGGAACTTCTGGCTTCTGACGTTGGTCCTGTTCCGAGACTGATCTTAACCAGAGCAGACGGCCTCTTCGACAGACTGTAAGGTCTGAGGTTTTTTAATAAACTCATTTGGGGTCAGGTGCCCGATTGGGCTGTGAGGCCGCACTGATTATAGTCGAACCGTTAGGCCTCAAGAATGTGTTGGGCCTCGGCGAGCAAGATGAACTGGTGTACGTTCAAACATTGGTCTCACAGCCGCCCAGTAACTGATGTCTTTCTTCAGTTGGCCGCAGTGGCATTACCCAGCTTGGAGGTGGGAAGTCACAGACGCACGGAGGTATTCGATTGCCCGTCGATGACTCTCTCGTGGCTCATGTCACGGTGCAGATTTGGTTGTGCCTAGGCTGTTGACGCCTCTTTCGTGGTTACGAATGTCCGCTCCACTCCGTTCGCTCACTCACCCGTTGTATCAAGACCGGATGAGGATCTTTTAATACCCTCTTAATCCATCTCTCATCGCCGGCTGTTACGCTGTTCCTATTACTTCTTAAAATCCATACACGGCAGCCGTTTTTATTTGATGAGAGGATGACAATGAAACAGCTGGTTCATCGAACCGTTTCAGCGACGAGCGCTGTCGCGCATCGGACAGCCGAAGCCTATTTCCGTTGGCCGCTGACGCTGAAGAGTAACGCGATCAGGGGTCGAATGAACGAGGGGGCAACATGGTGCTGTTGATTGTTCTGTGCAAGCGGCATGGAAGGGTTTGCATCAACGTTCGCTCTCTGTAGACTCGCTTGGCTTCTTCACGGGATTGATAGTACGGGAGAGGTAGATCAATGATCGTTCACAAGGAGGATTACACATGAGGATTAAGAGCATCCATATTGCGACAGGTGTGATGATGGGCCTTCTGTTGACTGTTGCCGCTGGGGCTGCTGACCAACCAGTAAGCGAGGCGCCCTATGCCCATAGAAACGAGGCCACACTGCCGAATGGCGTGATCGGCTTGTCACTGCATGTCGGGGCGGAGCGTATCGGTGATCCAGCGGTGCTGTATGTCGGGATGGTTCGTCCAGAGGGACCGGCTCAACAAGCAGGGATTCAACATGGAGATGAGGTCACGAGTGTCGATGGGACAGCGGTGACGGGAAAAAGCTATGAGCAAGTGATCAAAATGATCCGAGGAGAAGCAGGAACCATCGTGAAGCTGGGGGTCAAGGGTGAGGCAGACACTCGCGAAATTTCCATCACGCGGGTGGCCAGCGATAAACTCCCGAAGGGTCCGGCAGGATCGCACGGCAGCCCAGCTCCATAGGACTCGGCCCTCGCCGTCTGTTCGTGGATTGCCGAATCCCACAAAGGCCTGATCGATGTGAAACGTGCCCTTTGCCACGGTTTGACATTAACAGTCACAATACCCCTTGGGCTATTGTGTGTATATCTCCTAAGATGCGGCGATGGCGAAGAACTCGCACCATGGACCTTGGCAAGCGTCACAATGAACAGAGGCAGACCGACCCCCTCCGATTCGAATTGCTGTTGCGGTTGGAAGCGGACTTCAGAATATGCTTGGAGTCGATTCACATGACTCTGCTCTAAGCTGGTCCCTTCTTTTTCCTCAGTCGTTGTGCGAGGGCCAAATTGACGGACCGCTGCAACCCTGCTAGGCCTGAGGCACCCGGCAGTGACGGTCGGTCCGGGGAACCTGCGGAGATTGTCAGTGATTTACGATCGGCCCATACCTTTCCGATTCCCTCTAGTCCTTGTGCTGTCAATTGTTTGTCTCGTCCTGCCTGCGTGGGCCGATTTTGAAACCGCCATGGATGCGTATAACCGTAAAGATTACGCAACAGCCTTGCGTGAATGGCAAGCGCTGGCCGAGCAAGGGGAAGCAGATGCGCAGGACTTCCTCGGGACGCTGCATTGCAAGGGATGGGGTGCCGCAGGATTACTCGAGGGCACGACAGTGGTGGGAGAAAGCCGCCGCGCAGGGAAGCGTGAGTGCGCAGAGCGATCTTGGGCAGCTCTATGCCAGCGGGCTGGGTGGATCCCAGGACTTGGCCAGGCCTACATGTGGTCCAGTCTGGCGGCAGGAAGCGGATACGAAATCTCGACCGGATACCGCAATGATCTGGCCAAACAGATGACCCCTGCCCAGATCGCCGAGGGGCAACAACTGGCGCGAGAGTGGAGGCCGTTAAAGAAATGAGTGGCCATGACTTGCCGAGAATCGCGTGAATCGACGGCCTCTGACCACATTTCTATTGCTGCGTAGTGGCCCCGCGTCTGTGGAGCAGAGGGGCGAAAATTATTCCGGATTGGTTTTCGCCCTCAAATTATTTTCCTCATACCAGCCCACTGGGTCGAACTTCAGCTTGTCGATTATTGTTGGCAATGATTTGCGCAGAGAGTGGCGCGGCTCCCAGCCGAGCAGCGTGCGGGCGCGGGAGATGTCGAACGCATAATGGTCGTCAGACAGATCGATCATCCAGGGCTTGAGGAATGGGTCTGCGCCGGGCAACAAGCTCTGGAGCCAGCAGCCAAGCTTGGCCAAAGGCTTTGGAATGTGATACGTCTTCCATTCTTTGCCGTAAAGCTGGCGGCTGATGGCGCGTTGTAGCTCATCGTAACTGAGGGTTTCCGATTCGCCGATAAGTAGCGTCGTGACTTGTGGAAGCTCCTTGCGATGTTCGACGGCGAGCGCCAACGCTTCGACCATATCCTCCATATGCACGAAAGCCACTCCATGCGTGATATCGCCGGAAAAAATACGGCCGATGAACCGCTTTTCGTAAATGCGCTTGATCTGCTGCGTGAGAGGGATCGAATGGCAGCGATCGTCGTACACGCCGCCGATGCGCAGAAGCACCACCGGCACGTCGCCCCTCTCACGCAAGATCAGTTGCTCCGCCGTGACCTTGGACTTGGGATAATCCCATTTCGGCTTGAGCGGCCAATCTTCGTTGATGCGCGCTCCCGATTTGCAAGGCGCATGCACGAGCATAGTGCTGGCAAATATGAACTGCTCGACCTCAAAGTCGCGCAGCCCGCGCAGCAGCCGTTCGGTACCGCGCACGGTGACTTGCTCATACAGGGGGCTCGACTCACTCGCGAAACTATAGTACGCCGCGAGATGGAGAATTGAAGCAATCCGCCTATGCCCGAACCGACGAACTTCGTCCAACGCCGCGTAGACGCTCTCATCCGAGGTGAGGTCGCACGCGATGACGTGTGCGGTCTTGGGCGGAGAATGAGGCGGCCCTTTGCGGTCGAAGCCCATCCCCGTGTAGCTTTCTCCAATGCGATCAAGAAACGCGCTGCCGATCAGCCCACTGCTGCCGGTAACAATCAATGTTCCCAACCCGTTTTCAATTGTCGGCGTTGTATTCATATCCCCACCGTTGCGTTCATTCGTCATTTACAGGCCTGACCCTCGCGGGCACGCTAATACCAGCAGCCTCATCTCGGTCTATGGCTGCCTATCCCTTGCACAGGCCTGTGCTCAGCCCGAGGTGCTCCTTGATTCTGTTACCCCCCCCTCCCCCTGCTCGTGTATCGGCTGCGCTTCGTCCAGCTTGACCGCTCACGTAAGCTTGCGTCGCTCTATGCCCCACCTCCAGTTTCATTCCTGTGTCTCAGCCTGTGTCTTTGAAGCCGGCAGTACCCCAGTCGTAATTTCGGCCAGCATCCCTCGATGTTCCGTATGGCAGGCTACGCATGTTTTCCGCTGGTCGATCACCCTCAGGTGATGGTCGCGGACAGTCGGTTCAGAGCGAGCAGCAAAGTCTTCTGCATAATGGCAGCCCTGGCACTTGACCGGGCTCGGGCCTTGGAAGGGCTCGTGACAATGGACACAGCGGGTCACGCTCGCATGGTACTGGCTCAAGTCACCGGGAGCCCAGAATGTTTCCGGGAATAGGATTGATTCCCAGCCCACCCAGGCGAGAATGACGATGGCTGCCACTGCGACAATGGGAACGACCGCGCGAGGAAGAGGCACATAGTTCATGGGCTATACAGCCCCCCGAAATACAGTGCCCCGATGACATGTAGGGCCACCAGCGCAATAAACAGGAGCGTCATAGGAGCATGAATCATTTGCCATACCCGAAACATTTTCTCTCGTGCGACTGTATCGAGCAAACTTGTTTCAACCTCCTCCGGACTGACACCTCGCCCCACGAGTTCGTGCCGCTTCGTATAGAGCGTTCGAAACGCCAGATAATGCACGTGCTGTCCGATAAGTCCACTCAGCGCGACGATGCCCATAGCCACCATCGCGAGAATCGGTACTACGGCATGCATATGGAGGACGCCCGCATGCAGTATGATGATCAGGGGGCCAACCACTCCCGCCACCATATGGATCTGTAGCCATCTATGTGGCCATAGGCGATTCTGATGGACGCTCTTCCGGATGGGGTACCCGAACACTAACAGGATGATGGCCAGGCCGATCCATCCGGTGACTTGACCCTGTGGGGTGCGGCCAAAAGACAGGATCGTTATGGGAGTCAAGATCACTCCGAAGAGGAGCACTCCCGCAACCGCAAACAGTGTAACCCCGCCCACGATGAGAAGCCGACGGAACACCGGCGTCATATTTCGGAGCTCCTTGTTTCTTCGGCTTCCATCATCAGGCTCTTGCGGGACTCCTCAAGGGTCGTTGGCTGTTCCAAGCACCCTCGTCTGGTTCCCAGCTGCTTCAGCAGTCACTCCGCTCCGTCCTTGACGTAGAAGGGGGCATGAGCGAAACAGCCCTGCTTGCTGAGTGATCATGATCATGAAAGGTCTCCTTACCAGGAAATGCTCATTCGAGATCAAGGAGAAGATTAAGCGGAATAGATAAGGCGGAGGTGTTTCACCGTTCCCTTATCTATTGTTCCACCCTCGGCGAGTTGACGCCATCTGCAGAAGGACCAAGCCTGTCGTTGGCTCCCTAGTCAGTGGCCACCCCATGCACCGACCGATCTGGCGAAAACGCTTCCTGGCACCTTTATCCGGATCAGTGAAGATCTGTCTCAGAACAGGACCAACGTCATTTTTTCGTGGGGCTGCGCTTCAGCTTATCTTCATCGCCCCTGTGCCCGGATTGACCGCCCATTCTCTTACCAGAAGAGCCGCCTGCTCCGCCTCGGAGCTTATCTTCATCGCCTCTGTGGCCAGATTGACCGCCTATTCTCTCGCCAGATTTGCCAAGTTGCATGTCGTCTGCAGCGAGAGCCGCAGTACCAGACAGACCAAGGCAGAGCAAGAAAGCACAAGATATGACACCGACTACTTTAGGAACAGATGACATGGCAACCTCCTCGGTTACATGTGAAACAACTAGACCTATTGATATGTGCTCATCGGAGAGTGTTTAGATCGCATCAGGACCGGTTAAGAGGGCTATGTCAGCCCTTCTCTTTCTTCTCCTCCTTCAACACCATCATGCCCTGCGCTTTACTGGCATTGAGGTCCATCTCCGGGACTTTCTTATGCACCAGGTTTTGATGGCAATCGATGCAAGTGGCGCCCTCCGTTTCCATCTTCTTGTGCGCGGCTTTCGCCGATGCGCCAGGCGGCTTGGTATTCTTGTGGCAATCCCGGCAGGTGACGCTATCCCAGTTTTTGAGCGACATGCGCGCATAGTGGGCCATGATCTGCCGGCGCTCGTTGAATTTCTCGATCGTCGAGTAGTCATACTTCATCTCCGCGAGCACGGCCCGCGTCCCGTCATACACGTGCGTCCACAGGGCCAGATGGAAGTTGCCCAAGCCCTGGGGGACATGGCAGTCCTTGCAGCCAGGATCGGCCCCGAGCGCGCCATAGTGCGAGGACTTTTTCAGCTCCTCATACGGGTAGGTCTGAGAATGGCAGCTCACGCAGAACTCGGTCCTGGAGAGGGCGTGCTCCCCGCCGAAGACCACGGCGATCGCTCCGACCACAATCAGTGCGCCGACAAGCAGAGAGCCGCCGGACAGGCTCAAGTATTGCCGTAATTTCCCTGCCATGATTCCTCCTTGTCTATCGCAGACAATTTGGCCGTACAGTTGAAATCCTCATCGAATGTGAAGCGAGGCGGTCCAGACCTATTCGTGTTCGGGCTCGAAACAGTCATCACATCTTTCTGCGATCGTCGAAGTGTCAGGTTTTTGCTGTAGTCATCCACGCTCATCGTCTCACCATATCGACAGGCTACTTCTGCTGGGTCTGGCCCTCGAGACCCCGTGCACAGCGAAAGCCTGTCCCATGGGTCTGCAGCGCGAATCCGCCTCGCCCGCGTGCCGTCGTCGTGATGTCCGAGATCGGGCTATGCCACGATCCACCGCGAATCGATCGGACCACGCCTTTTTTCTCAGGACCCTGCGGGTTCCGATCCGGCGCATGCTGGTAGTATTCGGCGTCATACCAATCCTGCACCCACTCTCGAACATTACCGGACAGATCCTTCACCCCGTAGGGTGAGTCTCCGTCTGGCAAAGACCCGACGGGATGCAAGGTGTGCTCCTCTTCCCACTCACGGTCAAAGTTCGCCCGCTTCGACGTCGCCGGTTCATTGCCCCAGGGAAAGAGACGACCGTCAATACCACGAGCGGCCTTCTCCCATTCCGCTTCCGTCGGGAGCCGTTTTTTGGCCCAACTACAATAGGCCTTGGCGTCGTACCAGGTCGTCTGCACGATCGGAAGCTGCTCGATTCCCTTGACGGACACGAGTGGGCCGGTGCCATAGGGATTCGGAGGGCTTCGATGGCCTGTGGTCGCAACGAAGGCTAGAAACCGTGCATTCGTCACTTCGACTTGATCGATTGCAAACTCATCGAGGTACACCGATCGCTGCGGCCACTCGTCGGCCCGGCCTTTTCCGTTCAAGCTCCCCATCAAGAATTCTCCAGCAGGAATCGTCACCATGACGACCGAGTCGAGCTCTTTTGAGGCCGTCGATGCTGCGACGACAGGCGCGATGGCCATGCAACAGCCTAGGGCCATCATTGCAATCGCGCTCCAGTGAGTCCCTCTTCTCCTCAGACCTTTCGTCATTTCTTTTGCTCCTTGCTCCCCTCGATGGCCATGGTGGTATGGACTTTCACTTGGCTTATGAGAGTCTGCACTTGACGCTCATCTCCCAGCTCAGCTGCCTCTTGCGCCTGGGTGATGAGGGTTCTTGCTTCGTGCAGGTGCTGCTCGATGTCCGCCTGAAGGGCAGGGGACGCGACCGTCCCACCTAAGGCGGCGCGATGATAGATCTCCCACGCTTGGTCCACATCATGCTCGGCCTGATGCACCGTCTGGGCCTTATCCGGCTGCGGATGCCGAGCCGGATCGATGGGATCAGCCTGCAGGGGTGAGGCTCCGAGTAGCGCGATGAGGACAATCCCTGGGAAAAGAATTTTGTTGTGTATCATAGGTGCGCCTCCGTCACAATCAAACCATTGACAAAAACCCTAGCAACTCTCTCTCACGGCCGTTTCATGGATTGTTCAATCAACTGTCGAAGCTCCAAGAGGTCCACATTCTTTGGGTCAATGGCCAGTCCCTGGGCGACGGCCTGTTGGGCCTCCTCAAACCGTTCTCGTCCCATTTCGACATAGGCCACGATGGAGGCATCTTTGATTCGCTGATCAATTTCGGGTGGAGCGGTCTTGGCGCAGCGGAAACCCAGACCCACTCCGTAACTGTTGTTCAGCGGACCATTCCAAAATCTATGCGTTGTCCTGACCGTCTTTTCAGGTGCGACCCACGATCCGCCACGAATAATCCGCTTTGCACCGAGCGCTTGACGGTCGACATAGGTGCCGGTTCCACCTACCCATGCGGGTGTGGTCGGCCCGGTCGGATTGACCATCGTTTCAAGCCGCCCATAGTATCGCGGGTCATACCAATCCGAGACCCACTCAAAGGCGTTGCCCGCCATGTTATACAAGCCATAGTAGCTCGTGCCTTCTGGATAGGAATCCACCGGCATGGTGGCGTCGTGATTTTTGCCATAATTGACTTTCGCCGGATCAAAGTCGTTGCCCCAGGGGTAGAGGTAGGCCTGGGGACCACGAGCGGCCTTTTCCCACTCCGCTTCCGTTGGAAGGCGTTTGCCTCTATATTCACAGAAGGCTTTGGCTTCCTCCCAATTCACCCCGACTACGGGCTGTTGTGGCTTGTTCAAGCGGGGATCGTCCCAGTAGGCCGGGGCCGGATGACCTTTCGCCGTGACGAACTCGCCATAGTCCTTGTTCGAGACTTCATACGTATCCATGAGGTATGAATCCAAGAACACCATATGGGCTGGACCTTCATCACGGAACGCCTCGAGAGACCACGGAGCTTTCATATGTTTTTCAAGCCTCGTCAGTGTCTTGCCTGATTCCACAGGCTCTTCCTTGTCGAGCCCCATCATCGATCCCCCTTGCCCGATGTACCGCATGTCTTTCGGGATTAAGGGCTCCTCTGCATGGACTGGTGAGGTCAATAGTGTGAGCCCTGCCGCCAGTGCCACGATCACAATGGTGTGTGCCATATACATTGCAGACCTCCCTGACAAGTCGGTTTCCTGATAGGGAGCGGCCTCGCCGCTCCCTATGCGCCCGGGTTAGCGGCGGTGCGGCGCCGCTGTCTGTCCATTAGGTATCTTCGCCTTATCGAGGTCTCTCATCTCACGCAACGCGGCTTCTGCGATTCCACACAACATCCCACTAAACACAAACTGGTGCGGCACGTAGAGCGTATACCAATAGATCTGTCCGATCAGCCCCACTGGATCGAAGATGGCAGTCTGCCGGATCGTTGTTGAAGAGCCGGACCCCGTCACTTCAAACTCCAGCCACGCCCGTCCGTACAAATGCATCTCGGATTTGAGCCGCAGGCGTCGGTTCGGTTCAATTGCTTCCACGCGAAACGAGTCCACCGTATCACCGACGTGAAGGGTCGTAGCGAAAGGCCGTCCACGTCTCAAGCCCACGCCCCCTTCGAGTAGGTCGATGAAACCGCGCACCCGCCAGAGCCAGTTCCATGCGTACCAACCATTGTCACCACCGATTCTCTCAATGCATTTAAAGACCACTTCAGCCGGCGCTTCGACGGTCAACGTCCTTGAATCGACCAGACGCGTGCCGAACTGCACCCCTCCCCACGACGGCAACTTGCCCGATGAGGAAAGCGCATCGGACCAGCGCGTGGCCGCAAAATGTTTTTCTTCATGGGCTATGGCCCGTCGAATGGCTTCATCGATTCCCACCGGACGTACAGAGAAGGCTGTGAGCGCGGCATGGTCCCGCACCACTGTGACATGGACGATGCTCTCAATAATCGCTCGCCCGATGCGGGCGTATAACGGCGTGATCAAACCAAGCCACAAAGCAGACAGCCAAGGGGTGAGGACCGGCACGGGGATGATCAGAGGCGTTAGCCCGCGTTGCCGCCCATATGCACGCATCATGTCTGCGTAGGATACTTGGTCCGCACCGCCGACCTCATACATGCGGTATTTGGGGATGGGAATCCGAAGCGCTTCCACCAGGTAGTCCAGCAAGTCGTCGATCGCGATAGGCTGCGTTTTTCCTTTGCACCATTTTGGCGTGACCATGATCGGCAGACGCTCCACCAGTGCGCGAACCAGTTCAAACGAGGCGCTGCCGGAGCCAATCACGGCCGCCGCGCGAAACTCACACAGGGGCAGGCCCGACTGCCGCAAAATCTCTCCGACCTCGTGCCGACTGCGCAGATGTGTTGAGAGTTCCTCTTCGTCGCTGCCCAAGCCGCCCAGATAGATGAGGCCCTTGACACCCGCTGCCTTCGCCGCTTCGCTAAAGTTCTGCGCCGCTTGCCGGTCCGTTTCCTCGAAAGAACCAGTCGAACCCATGGAGTGCACCATATAGTAGGCCACGTCGACTCCGCGTAATGCGGAGTCGAGACTCGCTCGATCAAGAACGTCACCCGCAACCACTTCCGTTGAGGGACCAACCTTCGGTCTGAGAATTTCCGGATTTCTGGCCACGCAGCGCACACGGTACCCCTGACTTTCCAGCGACCGAAGGAGGCGCCCGCCAACGTACCCGGTGGCGCCTGTGAGAAGAATGAGGGACTTCTCCGGAACTGCCGCGGGGCTCGCTGTCGATTTGCTCGGCACATTGGTTTCAGACGTATTCACTTCAGGCCTCCAGTAAGACTTGGGGCTCTCGGAGGGGGTGTCAGCCGTCCCCCCTCCCGTCATTCAACTATTTCTTATTCATGCTCTTCTTGATCAGATCGCGGGTCGCCAGGTATTCGTTGTTGTCGGGCTCAGAAGCCAACGCCTTCTCGATGGCGGCCATCGCCTCGGCGTTCTTCTCTGCGCCCATCGCAACTAATGCCTGAATGAACGCATCGCGGCCTGACTGCAAGGAGTCATCAGATATCGTCTGGGCCGACCTCGCGCAACGGAATCCGAGGCCGACCCCATAGGAGTTATTGTCCGGCTGATTCCAGAACCGATGGCTCGTATGGAGGGAGGTTTCCGGCGCGAGCCAGGAACCGCCGCGCAAGACCTTCACCGGGCCTTGATTGGCAAAGTTGTAGCCCTTCTCGGCGCCACGAGGATTCAGAGCAGGGCTTTCCTTGTAATATTTCAGGTCATACCAATCCTCGACCCATTCGAAGACGTTCCCTGCCATGTTGTAGACGCCAAACCCACTGACCCCCTCTGGGTAGGAATCCACCGGCATGGTCCTGCCTATATTTTGTCCATAGTTGGCCTTCTTCTGGTCGACTGTATGGCCCCATGGATAATGGTTGTCGCCTTGCGGACCCTTGGCCGCTCGCTCCCATTCTGCTTCAGTCGGAAGCCGCTTACCTTCCGCCGTGCAGAACGCGCTCGCGTCAGTCCAACTTACCCCGACCACCGGCTGATCGGGCTTGCTGAGTCGAGGATCGTCCCAATAAGCTGGGGCCGGGTGACCCGTGGCTTTCATAAACTCTTTGTACCGTTTGTTTGACGCTTCAAACTTGTCGATTAGATAGGCATCGAGCACGACCTGGTGCTTGGCTTCATCTGAATGTTCGTTGCTTCCCATGGTGAACTCACCCTTTGGGATGAGCACCATATCCTTATCGCTGCTTGGCATGTCCGCCGCTGTTGCGACGGAGATAGCTCCCGCCATCAATGCCACCCCCAATCCGACCTGAAGTACTCTGTAACTCCTCATAGGACACCCCCCTGTGGTTTAGGAACACCAGGACGACCCTGGTTGGTTGAAAGCACCTTCAATATGGCCCTTACGTCACGCAATGGTTCGACAACATTTTCCCTGCACGTTGGACCGTCATTGGGTATTGCCTAAGCTGCCGATTGAGCA
This sequence comes from Nitrospira sp. CG24A, assembly GCA_002869925.2. GTDB lineage: Bacteria > Nitrospirota > Nitrospiria > Nitrospirales > Nitrospiraceae > Palsa-1315. The sequence continues at coordinate 107,750 of NEWT02000034.1, read as the reverse complement.
GAATCACGGAATTGACAGCTTCGCCACATTGCACACAGCGTTTCACGGCAAATTCCAATATGAAACGCGATAGTCTATCTACGGGTCGTGCGATCATCGCGCTGAGAGCGACTCGGCGGCCTCACATCTCACCCCTTGTTTCCACGACCAGGAATTCCCCCTTCATGTGGGCGTGAATATCACACCAGAAGGGGATCTGTGTCGTTTCCCTCATCCCGGTCCCCGGATCTGTATAAGGTCTCTTAGCGAAGTGCAAAGTCATGCTCTTCCCAGGTGCGAGATGATAGGCCGTGAACCCTTTGCCCTTCGAATCTTTCATCTCCACACCATCGCCCTCCTTCTTGATGACTCCCGTCGCGAACGCCGTGGAAGTGATCCCATGGGGAATGGTGCCATCGTTGCGGACGATGATCGATGTCAGTGCATCGGGTATCGTATGGCCTTTTACATTGAACCCCAGGTCCGTGATCATAATGTCGATGTGCATCTCACCCTGATCTGTAGCCTGAACAACGGATCGCCCATCGAAACCGATAACCATGAGGGTTGCAATCCCCATTGCTAAAAGAACCAGCAACCGTTTTAATTTGTAAACTCTCTTCATCGTTACGCCCCCTTTTTGGTTGAAACGGTTAGACCAATGCCGAAGAAGCCGTCATCGGCTCTTGCCGGGTTCCTCGATTACGCAGAATGACGGGATCAACAACCTCACCACATTGCACACAGCGCTTCGCGGAAAATTTCGACTCACCGACGTTGTTTAGTAAGTCCATGTAGGAGTCGTTCACCATGAGTCCTCCGCACCGGGTGCACGTCCATTCATATTGGACTGCGGAAGAGTATGTGTGACTTCCGAGCATCTCAGCTCTCGTTTTATTTGTGATTGCTCTTGCCATAATCTGCTCCATAGGTTGACTGTTCAATGTTTGTTTCATGTACGTCCAACGTATAAACCATTTTGTCCAATGTGTCAAGTGTTATTGCTTTAATATTTGACAAACATTGAACATCGTATTACAATGAAAAATAAATATGAATATTCATAGAATTCATAGAGTTGCGAAACTCACAGGCCTCTCGAAGGATGTCATTCGAGTCTGGGAAAGACGATTTGGGCTTGTCAAACCTTCACGAAGCTCCAATCGCTATCGAGAATATAGCGACGAAGAGGTGGCACTCCTTCGTTTTGTGAAGGCTCAGATGGAGCAAGGCGCAACAATTGGTTCCCTCGCAGTGGAGGGGCACGATTCGCTTGTCGCGCGTATGCGTCTCGCGACTCCAGTCTCTGCCGAGGATCAGAAGCCTCATGAGCGCCTGTTAGATGATTTGATGGGATCGCTTGATCCGCTCGATAAGGCGGGATTCGAACGTCGACTGAACGGCGCAGTGGCCGTTATTCCCTTTGAAGAGGCCGTCCAGCGGATTCTGCTGCCACTGCAACGGCGGGTCGGCGAACTGTGGCACCAAGATCGATTGAATACTGCCGTCGAACACTATGTGACGAAGATCGTCCAACAGAAGTTGTTTTCGGTCATGAATCAACTTTCGGTGAATGAATTCGGTCCACGAATCCTGATCGCCTGCCCGGAAGGTGAAACCCATGAGATCGGCGCCCAAGCCGTGGCCTACATCGCCGCGACCAAAGGGTGCCACGTGTATTACCTCGGCCCGAACCTTCCCAGTTCAGACCTTATGACCTTCTGCGAGACGATCAAACCCGATCTCGTACTGCTCTCTCTCACCGAGGTAAAGCCCGAGGCCATGGCGCTTCAACAACTCAAGGAGCTTGAGCTATTGGCCACCCGCTGGTCTGTGGCTGTCGGCGGCCAGGGGGCCCGTGCCATTGGCGATCGCTTGCGTGATGCCAAGATCGAACTGCTTGATGATCTCACCGCACTCCACAACCGCCTGACGAGTCTTCTTTCCGCACACGCGCACGCCGTTCGCTCTTAGTAAAGAACGCGCACATCGGCATGATGTGAGCCCATCATCAGCGAAGGGCCCGGAAGGTGCAGGGTGTCAAATAGCATCCAAGCCGAGAAGTCATTCCTGATAGATGTCTGGAAAGGGAAGGAGTTGTGCTGAGGCCGGGGTTTGATTTGTGCGCAAATCAGCACGATCAATGCTGAGGCGGGTTTCGCAGAGATTGACTCAGGAGGTCAAAGACTTAGGATTTGAGAAGACGTGAGAGTAGTGAGATGGAATAGGTGGGCAATCGCTCTGCTGCAAGACCCTCTTACGATCGCCCACGGGATCAGAAATCCAGGAATCGTGCCTGTCCATTGCCCAGATCATTTCAGAAAAGAGTTTTCTCTTCTGAGGTGGAATGATCCGAGCTGGTTAGTTACTCTGGGGATCTTTGCAGGCTGGTAACACTGCCTGTTGGTACTGAATGGAACACAGTGATACGCGAGCCTGCCGCTCGTATCAAGTCGCTAAGCCTAGACGGCGAAGAAAATCGTTGGTGAAGACTGCGCGGACTTCCGGACTGAGAAGTTGTTCGCGGCTTTGAATCCATTGATCCCGATTGGCGCCATACATCGCCTTGATCCGTGTGTCGTCCAAATGGTCATTGAATTTTCCCCAATGCATCGTGAAAGGAATGCCGGCTTGTTCAATACGCGCCCACACTAAGTTGGTATATTCCTGCATATTGGGAGTGTTCAAGCCATCAAGTTCGATGACGCAGGTTGGTGCAAATTTTGTAAATCCCAGCGTGGCCTTGGTCCCTTTCACAAACCGCAGGGTAATGAGAACGGGCATAATCGTGTCGAAGTCCTCATAGGTTCGCAGGGCCATGTCCACGACCTCCAACGCTCTGGATGGAGATAGGCCAATTCCAGAGGCGAAGACCTTCCCTTTCGTGCTCTCATCACGAAAGATTTCTTGAAACGTCCCGGTATACTCATATTGAAAAAGGTTCTTGACCTGGGCATCCAACTGTTTTTTGACAAATTTCTTGAGTGGTCCCGGTATAGACTCCAGGAGATGTCCAAGGAGTTCAATCCCTGATGCGCCAGGACCAATGCTCCCTTCTTCCTCAGGAGGTCGCGTGTAATCGTCACGATAGGGACCCGCAAACCCAAAAAATACGGCGGCTTCTTGAGGCCGTTTCCCTTTTTCAGCTGAATTTGGACTGAACGTCACTTGAAAATGATAGAGACTTTCTTCAGTGAAGGTGACGGGAAAATGATTGCGATCCGTAGCCCGATCCTCTAATTCTTTGAAATAGGTCGTGAAGCCAGAAAAGTCCAATGATGTAATGGCCTTCTCTAGGGCCGCATTGAACGGTCTAAACTTTCTTGAGAGATGTAAAAGAAAGAGATCCCGAGTTTCGATCATCAACCCACGGATTATGCCAAATGAGCCGAAACTCACCAGGGCGGCATTGAATAACGCGTCATCGCGAACCAGTTCTGCACCCAACTCATCCGTGAGTTTTTTGGTGACAACCGGATCGGATGCTCGTTCGAGATACACCTGGGAGGAAGGGCCGGTAATCAAATGGATTCCGACCACCATCTCCGGTGTGGCTCCAAATTTAAAGGCCGAACCATGCGTGTTGGTGGAAACCACCCCCGGTAATGTTTGCCCATTATTCGACCCACAGGCCAGCAAAGATAACCCTTTCTTCTTCAACTCAATATTGATCTTGCTCAGAGTGTACCCACATTCAAAAAAGAGGAGTTTTGTACTGTCCTTGCTATAGCTGGGGTCGACATAACTCCCGCTTACCCCGAAGAATCGGCGAAGGTTTTTTGAACTAATCAAACGATGGTTGGTGACTCCACACTTGCTTAAGGACCAGGAACTTCCCATTGCCCGTAGCGTAAAATTGTTCTGAACAGCTTCCGCAATAATTTCCTGAAACTCCTTCGATGCGTTCCGATAGCCTGCCAGGCCCTCCCCCTTCGCAGACGAATCAAATGTATAATACCCATCAATGTTCTGATGGTAGGACTGATGCCTTCCTTCCCAGAAGTCTGTAGGGGTGAATGATTTTTGGGGCATGCGTTTCTCCTCTACGTATCCGTTGAGAACGGCCATGCGCTGGTTGAGCGATTGCCGTCTTTATTTGTCGCCCAATCGAATCTCCTCACCTGGTCCCGCTTGGCATCGGTGGTCGATTTCTATCGGCATCCAAATCCCTAAGCTCAAGACAGCCACCAGGCTATAGAGGTAATTGCTTTTGACAACCACGTCGTTAATACCTGTTTCGGTATTGCAATTGGTCGTGATCTGCTGAGGTTTATATAATAGGCCCCATCCCAAGGAATGAATCATTTTCTCTTTATAGGGTAATTCTGCTGGATCTGCATCTTTCATCGCGACATGGTACTCAGCACATCCTTGAGCAAATACGAGACAGATGGCCAAAGCACCAACTGAAATCCATGATTTCTTGAATGTGTTAGTAAAACGACATTTATGCATGTTTCCCCTCCTAGGCGCGTCAATGAACTTGCGGACAGGGATTAGGAATTGTAAAGGGCGAGTGGGTCGCAACGTACCAAAGAACCCGAGAGGGGTCAATCCCCATCCCTGCTGTCGAAAGCCAGAAGTTGACCTTCGGGACGGGCTGGAGGGACCCATTCCCCACGGATTAGATCCGGGCCTTCATCTCATGGTCGTATGCTACGCGGGGAGTCTTGATCCATAAGACCGGCCTGGCAGTGTGTGGTCATGACGCAGCGTAGCGTGGGCCGCATTTGCACAGGCTGGACCTGTTCACCCATTTCGAGGGTGCCGTCAAGCCAGCCATAGTGGGCCACTTCTTGGAGGTCGCGAAACGAGCGTTCAAATCACGGAGTGCGCAGGCACGGTCTCCCACGATACCCTGCACACCGATGTCCACAGCGTGGAGCCGCTCGCTTTGCATGGATTTGATTGGGTATCGAAAGAGATCATGCACCGCGCCGATCCTGACGTTGTTCCATGAGCCAGTCCCTCTCATTCCACCGCGCGTCGCAGCCATGGGGGGTTGCGTTCTTTGCTTATTTTGCTTTGGGTTTCCAATCCCGAGCTAGTTTCTGGGCTTCGGCGATCTGGTCAGGATCCATCTGTTTGGCGAGCGTATCCCGCAGCCTTGCCCCGGCCTCCGCTCCGTGCGCTGCCCCGAGGCTGTACCACATATAAGCTTTGACAAAGTCTTTCTGCACGCCTTCCCCACGCTGGTACAGTTCGCCGAGTCTTCGCTGCGCCAAATCGTGGCCTTGATTGGCGTTCAGGCGTAAATAGTACACGGCCATCTTGTAATCCTGTTGGCCACCCCGTGCATACATCAACATGACTCCCAGGTTGACTTGGGCTTCCGTATGCCCTTGGATCGCAGCTTTTTCGTACCACAGCCGCGCTTTGGCATCGTCTTTTGTGACACCCTTTCCGTTGGCATAGAGCTGGCCGAGTTGGTACTGTGAGCCGGCCTGGCCCTGCTCGGCCAACGGTTGCCACTCACGCAAGGCTGTGGCGTAGTCCCCACTTTGATAGGCCTTCTCGCCTGCTTTGAAGTCCGCCCATGCAGGGGCCGCGAGCAACACAATTGACAGGACCAGGGCGATAGAGATTTGAGGTGCGATGACTCGGTGGGTACACATGCAAACCATGCGTGGCCAGATGTGACATGAAGTCTGCGCTGAGACAAGATTGTTGTGGCATGCCATGGTGTCTGTCTTCATGCGTTCCTGCGCGCATGGTTCTGCCGGTTCTTCGGTGGGCATGAGTCGAGTGTGAGTTGTTCGGCGCTCACTTGCCTTTCGGCTTCCACTCCCGCGCCCGCTTTTGCGCCTCGGCAATTTGGGCAGGTGTCATCTGCCGGCTGAGATCAGCGCGGTATCCTGGCGCATGTGCATTTCCGTTTCCAGCCGCCAGACTGTACCACATGTAGGCGTCGACGAGATCCATGGGTACGCCTTGGCCGAAGGAAGATTGTAGGCCGAGGTAGAGCTGTGCCTTGGCGTCCCCCTGAACGGCGGCCTTTTCATACCACTGCCGTGCTTTCGCGTAATCTAGGGGAACGCCATCTCCATTTTCGTACAGCAAGCCGAAGTAGAATTGTGCTCGTGCGTCTCCCTGTTCGGCCATCGGTTGCCACTCACGCAAGGCTGTTTTGAAGTCTCCACGGTTATAGGCGTCCATGCCGACTTGAAACTCCGCCCATGCTGGCGCAGCGAGACAGGTCATCGCCAGCGCGACAGACAATCGGAGCGTGATGAATCGCCGATCTTCACGCATATGACTCTCTTTGCTGGTTCCCGGATGAATTGATTGACGTCCTGCTGAGGCGAGGCACGCCTGTGCGGCTTAGTTGCAAGATGCTCTCGCGCAAACTTCTGTCATCGTGACCATGGGATAGCAGCTTCATAGATCTTGAGTATGTTACGCATTCGAGCAGCGTACCGCGAGTGCGAGGATCTCCTCCGGACGCATCGGTCTCTCTCTTGAGAGGCGTCTACCAGTTCACGAGAGATGAGCACCGTACCGTGGTCTTGGAATGGGCGTCTCGCTGGGAGGGATATTCTAGGGGGGCTAGAGACAAGAGGCAAGAGACGAAAGAACGCGATTCCCAAATCTTTCTCATTGCCGGTCCACACTCAACGACGGATCAGGACAGTCGAGATTGGATACCATCTATCTGGGCGCTTTCCTGAAATGGCGAGATCAACGAAGGGCGCGCGCGCCGTTTGGTCCAGAATTGCCACATCCAGCGCGTACGAACCCTCCAGTATCCCTTCCGGGAGAGCCACCGCATCCTCCACTTCATGTTGTGCCCCCGGAAGCCACCGGCGTAGTTGAGCGGTGCTGGCCCACTGCGCGACAACCTGGTCCTCGGCAGTTCTCAAACGATAGGCGAGCGGCCACTCGTGATAGATCGGAGCCACACCGACATTCTCCCAGTGAGAGCGCAGAAACAATTTCTGTCCAGGTTGTGTTTCTGTAGCATGAGTCATCTGCCGGAGAACGAATCGATACCCGATCTTGGTAAGGAATTCATCGATGCGCGGTCGCCATTCACTGGGGATTGGTGATGACTTCGCATTCAAGACCGACACATGCCACTCCAGCCCTTTGGCCAGAATCAGATCGATATCGAAACTTTTATCGTACCAGTTCTTCATCACGCCGCACACCTCGAATTGGACCGGAGCATTCTTCCACGCACGTTCGATGACTGGATCCTGAAGCACTGGGGGGTAGGCATGCTCCATATGGTTCCAGGTAGGACCGAATAATCCGTAATCTCCGAAACAGTCGGCACGCCAGCCGGCGCCTCGAGATACGGCATACTTGAGCTGTCCCCCATGAAGCATCACGAGAGGCGTGCCGGAAAAATACTTGAGGTACCATTCTGTGATCTTGATCTGATTGTCTTCAGCTGGGAAATAGTGCTTGCATTGCGCTTCGACTCCCTGGCAACAGGCCATATTCCATTCTCCCCAGCAGCCAACCGAGCCGATATCAACATGATCGATATCCGGTGAACCAGCGTACCGCTCTCCGAAGGCTTTGATGAGCTTTTCGTGGTACTGGAGAAAAGTCGGGTTGTTGTAATCGGGAAAGATTCCTCCGTCGACCGCCACACTCCCAATTCCCTTGTGGAGTAACCATTCTGGCGAGCCGGCCTTGTACTCCGTCATCATGCGAAAGGCCAAAGTCTCTCCCTTCGCCTTGGCTTGGCTGATGATTCGATCTACGAAGTCAAATGCATACTGTCCCTCTTCAGGCTCAAGGGTAGACCACGACCACCGGAAATAGGCCCCGGTTTGTCGTGGATACTCATCAGCCGATGGAGGATGTTCGAATCCGAAATGAAAATCGGCTAGTCCCATCCCTGGGTTATAGAGCACATCCTTGATCTCTTTGGGGTGAACAGTCACCGTTGACTCCGCCTGCGCCGAGTCTTCATGCGCGACCACATCTAGATTGCCGGCAAGGCTCCAGACGCTTTGGAGTATGACTATCACGCAGACCAATGAAGAAAGAATCAATGTTCTGCTGGAATGGTTCAGCATCCGACAGATACCTCTTGCCAATTCAATCCATACATCATCAGAACAGTGTTATTTCCTGATGGACTCACATCAAGTAAGTCAGGAAGAGATCGGACATAGCAAGGCGACGTCTCGTCCGCTAAAATTGAGGAGTTGAAAGTGGTGGTGCCAAAGGCAGGGTTTGAACCCAAGTACCCATGAGGACGCTAGACTCTGAAGGGAGCTCAGTGCATGGTTTGCCTGTCTTCCTATGTCTTACGTTGCATATCCCCGTATGTCCACCGAACCTCAGGATACAGCACGATCCAGCAGAAGCCAATGGGTCAGCGTCGGGGGGGGCATGAAAACAATAGCGGGGCCTGCGTGTGCGAAGATCCGGTCGATCATCTGCCAATGGTGCCTCCCAGCCACGTCATACCGACCGCTCAAGTGGTCAAAGGATTTTTCCGTAACCCCGAGCATCCCCCACTTTCTTCTCCATTGTGGGTTCTGGTCTGTATTATCTCTCAAAATCAACGCGTCGAGACCTTGTCCTGCACCATATAACGTACCCGTCCCCCTCTCGTTGTAGCCCTTCTTGAGGGCGTCCCCCTTTACCCGAACCGATCATGTGTGACAAAAACGGACAATGAATGAGCTATCTATGCACCGCTAAAGTACTAGTTGCCCTGAACAGGCTCTTATGGTATTAATGCCACCGTCATTGGGCTTGCGAGATCAATAGATTCAGGGGGAAGTCGTAGCTAAATACACCATCAACTCGGGGAGGTTGTCATGGAACTTGCCATTGCGTTTGCCGCCTTTGTCGGTGTGTTCGTCCTAGGGGCGGCTATCATTATATGGTTCCCGTATGACAAAGATATGAGCTTGCGAGATCGGTAGATTCAGAGGAACTGTAGCTAAATACATCATCAACCCAGGGAGGTTATCGTGGAACTTGCTATTGCGTTTGGTGCCTTTGTCGGCGTGTTCGTGCTAGGGGCGGCTATCATTATATGGTTCCCGTATGACAAATGATGGTATGCCGGAATGTGCGTGTTCGCATTCGTACGAGTGAGCGTGGCGCGTCTTTGGTGTGGGTATCAGGGCAGGAGGTGGATGTGTTCACGGTGGAAGAGAGTGCAAGACCTCTTTCGTTTTACCGTATTTGATACAGAAGGCCAAGCCGGATAAATCACAGGCAAGTGTGCTACTTGAACAGTCAAGCAACGGTCCAAAATGCAGGGCAAGAGGCGCGGTGGCTGCAGGGCTTTCGCGCATTCATGCTTTGTGAGAAGGAAAGAAGTACAGATTCGTCAGAATTCTTGAACCTTGTGTCGCTGATGGGGCAGCGCGTTGATTTTGTATTGTCTCCCCAAGGAACTCCTAACGTGAGGTTCGAGCACCATTGTGAAATGGCCTCGTAGCGCATTCGCATCTTCTTCTTTATTTAGGTGCTCGGATATCGGTCAAGATTTCCAATCATATTAAATTTTTGTTACAGGTGCCGAGGTAGACCTCGGCATACAAGACAGAGCTGGGAACAGCGCTTGTTGAGTGCTGTGGTCTGTCGTGAGTCGGCAGCCTTACAGAGCGTGAAAGGGACTGCTGCTATCGGTCGGTAAGTTCCGGCTTGGTTCTTGGTTAGTTATACCATGGGGCGACAGTTCGTCACGCAGCAATAGCAATCCACGGATCCTTCCTATTATCCTTCGCACCTGTATCGCTCCATTATCGTCCCGTGATTCATCGTCCAGCGCGAGAATTTCTACACATCCACCGCCCTTGTATCCGTCGGGCGGTCGTAGCGCTCCTAGAATGATGTGGTCACAGCTTCCATTTCGGCTCAACCCTCATACGGATCTTGGCACTATCAAAGAGGAGAGATCAATTCCTCACGTGTGTAGCATGCAAGTGGCAGCGCTGCTGATGCCGTGATCAAGGACACTCTTTTCAATGTTGATGGATTTCACCACGCCGTCTTCGACCACCATCGAATAGCGCTCCGAGCGCCCGCTTAGGCCAAATTCCGGCATGTCAAAACTCAGGCCGATCGCGCGAGTGAATGCGCCGTCCGCATCTGCCAACATCAAGACCTTCCCGTCGGCCCCGTGCTCTTTGCCCCACGTCTGCATGACGAAAGGATCGTTGACTGAGATACAGGCGATGGCACTGATGCCCTTAGCCTTCAGATCATCGGCTTTGGCGACAAAGCCGGGAAGATGGTAGGCTGAACACACCGGCGTATACGCACCTGGTAGGCCGAAGAGCACGACTTTCTTACCATTGAGCAGCGTTGCCGTATCGATAGTGGTCACGCCGTTGGCGGTCAGTTGTTTGAACGTGGCAGACGGCACCCGGTCACCTACTTGAATGGGCATCTGAGGCTCCTTTCGTTGGTTGCTTTAAGTTTCTTCGTGGATTCATTGGGACGCTCCTGAACGTATGTGAACGTGAAATTCTTCCTGTCTAGTCTGTGGTGTCCGTCATAAAATGGTTGAGCGCACAAGATCCTTTTTGCTCCCCATCCATGGTTAGAATTCACTGACGAAATAGACCGTCGGAAATCTACAATGCACCCTAGCACAGCATTTCCGTAACCTGTCAAGAAGACCTGGCAGGCGGCTCGAAATCGAGAATTTTTCGAAGCGCATGAACATCTCGTTCGACCGGACAGACACAATCCCGACTCCACTTCCACGGCGGCATCGGTTTCGAGTCGGCACACAAACCTTTCCGCCTCTCTCACGCTTCGCTTTCTAGCCCTTCCAGCACCGTATCTCCCAGCGCATACTGCCGATACCACCAGTACGAGCCGTCTTTGGCGAGCGCGTGATTGACGTTCGAAACCATCCGGTAGGAGCCATCGGCAAGGGTGTGCTTGTACTTACCGTGGCCGTGGGCCTGAAGCGTAACTTCCCGGCCAAAGACCAACTCAGATGCAGCTTGCATGGCGCGCTTCCCGTAGGCTTGGCCCTACTCCGGTCAGTCGATGCCGCTGAGACGGATACGGCCAGTATGGTGGTTGTGCAGGAGTGGCAACGCATTTCCGCGGGTCACATTAGTCACATGAGTGTGAGACCGCACAAAGGCCTTGATGGGAGAAGGGAAAGAGAGGTTGGTGCCGAAGGCGGGATTTGAACCCGCACACCCTTGCGGGCGCTAGACCCTGAATCTAGTGCGTCTGCCAGTTTCGCCACTTCGGCACATCGAGGTGGAAGAGGATTATCCTGAATTCGTGAGGTCGCCGTCAAGCAAGTGCTCCCAATCACCGAAGCTCAAGTTCAGGTGAAGCCCACAGTCCAGATGATGCAATGTCGCGCCGGTCGCCGCTGATCACGATCCTCTCGTGGGCGAGCCCGGCGGCGCCGAGCAATGGGGCCGCCGCGATCCACGGCGCTTCATCGGCGATTAAGACATCGAACCGGATGCGACTGAATAGGGGATCGCTCAGCACTCGCGATGCCGTGGTGACGACGAGACGCCGATTCTGAATGAAGGCCTGGCGGTTCGTGTTTTCTTCGGCTGCAAGCAGCTCCCTGATCTGTTTCGTCCCGCCAAGCCGGACAATCTCCTCTTTGAGTTCGGCAAACTCTGCGCGCATATCTTTGGGTACGGCGGCTTCCGGCACGAGTCCATCGATGCGGGCTTTGGCGATATCGAGCTCTCTCCTCAGTTCAACGCACTGATTCTCGTACAGCTCGACATATTGATGCAGCGACTCCACGTTTTTCCCGACGACCTGCAGGCTCAATCGTTTGAGGAGAGGAAGATTCTCATATTCTTCTAGCGTGGCGTTGGCCTCTTTGATCTTGGCCTGCAGGTCGCTGACCTGCGTCAGCAATCGCCATTCCAGGAGACGCACTTCATCGAGATCCTTTTGCTTTTGCCCCTTATAGGCCAGTATGGGCGTGAGTTCGCGGAATCGATCGTACTTTCGTCTGAGTGCGGCTTTATCCGCGCGAGACTTGGCATAAAACTGGTGCATTTGCGCTTCGAATCCCAGCTCCTGAATCCCGATGCCTTCGGCCTGTTGAGCCAATGCCATTTCGTAGCGACTGACCCACGTTTTATACATCAGCCCTGCAGCGTTCATGGCACGTGCGATGGTCCCGATGAGTGCATCCGCTGCCTGGTGATGAGGGCAGATCACCAGAATGCGCTTATTCGCGCGAATCAGTTCGATTGCTAGCATGGCCAATCGCGTTCGTCTCGCCGGAAGCTCGTCCTCCCAGAGGGTCGTGAGTGTTGACGATCCGGTGCCCGACCTGGAAGGCTCCTCTCCTCCTGTCGCCAGGTTGAGGAGGGGGGCTAAGCGATCTGCCGGGCCAAGTCGATAGGCATCCGGCTGAGCAACCATGCTGCGCAATCGATTGGCTGAGGTGGCCAGAAACCCGGCTCGATCGGGAACCACGGTTGCGTCGGCACAGGACTGTCCAAAGGCATCGAATGTTTGTACGAGAACCACATTGTCTTGCCCTCCAAGCACAATGCCCTCGATTGGCTCAATGTCGTCTGAAGAAATGATCGAGACGGGTGTATCGTGCTCAATCGACGAACCCTGGGGGAGTGTCAACTCATAGAGGTGCAATGTGCCGATTGTGCGTACAAGTCTGCCTGCGACCTGAGTAATTGGCTGGTCACGCGCTATTCCCCGCGCTCGTGTGTGTTCGGCTTCAAGGCGGAGGGCCCATACTTCGAGAAGGTTTCGCGCGGTCATTAGATTCTTGGAGATGTTGCCTGCGTCTCGCGCACCATCATACGGTCGAGTTCTTATGCCTGTCCAGCATTCCAGTGAGCGTATGTATTCGTTCATGATCGATTCACGACCGTGGTTCAGCGAAGATCTTTCCATACATTGCGAATTGACTTTTTGCTGCCCCCCCAGTATCCTCTTTCCCTTTCCAACAGAAGGAGTTAGGGGTATGAAGGTCATTCTACAAGAAACGATGGATGGAGTCGGACATCTCGGAGACCTCCTCGATGTGAAAGCTGGGTACGCGCGGAATTTTTTGCTTCCACGAAAAAAAGCGGTGCTGGCCAACAGTCGGAGCATCAAGGAGTTTGAGCATATCAAGCGCGTGGCTGGCGAACGGGCGAAGAAAGAAAAACTGGAAATCGAAACCCACGCCAAGAGCATCTCGGCCGTGTCCATCACCATACAGGCTCAGGTCGGCAAGGACGACAAGATGTTCGGGTCTGTCACGTCGAAGGACATAGCCGAACAATTAGCAGAACAGGGATTCACTGTAGATCGGCGCAAAATCCAGATGGATCATCCGATTAAGGAACTCGGCACCGTTACTGTACCGATTAAACTTCCACGGGACGTGACGGCCACTGTGGTGGTCCATGTCGTGAAGAAACAGGAAGCTGAAACCGCCCCCGCTGAGGCCTAAAAAGGGAGCGAGCTGTCATGAGTGATGCGGTTGGTTCTTTAGACGCACTCAAAGCCACAGATCCGGATGTCTATGCCGCGATCATCGCCGAGGAAGAGCGGCAGCGCGACAGGCTGCTGCTGATCGCATCGGAGAATTTCGCGAGTCCGGCCGTCCTGGCCGCTCAGGGCTCCATCATGACCAATAAGTATGCCGAAGGGTACCCGGGAAAGAGGTACTACGGTGGCTGTCAGCATGTGGATACCGTAGAGGATCTCGCCATCGAGCGTTGCAAGCAGATTTTCGGCGCGGAACATGTGAACGTGCAGCCGCACTCAGGATCGCAAGCCAATATGGCGGCCTACCTGTCAGTGCTAAAACCCGGCGACACCATCCTGGGCATGGACCTCGCCCAAGGGGGGCACCTCACCCATGGCAGCAAGGTCAATTTTTCAGGGATCTTGTTCCGTGTGTTCTCGTACGGCGTAGAACGTGAGACCGAAACCATTAACTATGATGCAGTGCAGAAGGTGGCGGAGGAATGCCGGCCACGCTTGCTGGTCGTTGGCGCGAGCGCCTATGCCCGCACCTTCGATTTTCCACGATTCCAACAGATCGCCAAGTCGGTCGGCGCGTATTTACTGGTCGATATCGCTCACATCGCCGGGCTCATCGCAGCAGGGCTCCATCCGAACCCTGTTCCCTATGCCGATTTTGTCACCACGACCACCCACAAGACCCTGCGCGGACCACGGGGTGGCGTCGTGATGTGTAAGGCTGAGTATGCGAAAGGGGTCGACAAATTGCTCTTCCCGGGAATACAGGGCGGACCCTTGATGCATGTCATTGCGGCGAAGGCCGTCGCCTTCAAGGAAGCCCTTTCACCGGCTTTTACGCGGTACCAGCAACAAGTACTTGCCAATGCGAAGGTGCTGGCACAAGGGCTCATCGACCGTGGATACAAAATTGTGTCGGGCGGCACCGATACGCACTTGATGCTGATGAATCTGACCAACAAGGGTATTACAGGCAAAGAAGCGGATGCGGCCTTGGGCGCTGCCGGGATTATCGTGAACAAGAATGCCGTGCCCTATGACGAGAAGCCGCCGGCCGTTGCCAGTGGCATCCGACTGGGTACTCCCGTCGTATCGACCCGTGGGATGCGGGAGGCTGAGATGAAAGAGATTGTGGGCTTAGTCGATCGGGTTCTGGAGCATAGGCAAGACCCTGCGGCTCTTGACGAAGTCCGCGCTCAAGCCAAAGCGCTCTGCGGTCGTTTCCCGATCTTTCATGCCTACTAAACTCCGTCAGTCGGGGCAGGATCACCACCTGTGAAATGTCCGTTCTGCGATGAACTCGAAGACAAGGTCGTCGACTCGCGCATGGCGAAGGAAGGCGAGGTGATTCGCCGCCGCCGCGAATGTCTCGGCTGCAAGCGTCGCTACACCACCTACGAGCGTGTCGAGGAAATCCTCCCCATGGTCGTGAAGAAGGATGGGCGTCGAGAGTCGTTCGACCGCACCAAAATTCTCTCCGGCCTCAAGAAGGCCTGCGAAAAACGACCGATCAGCACCGCCACCATCGAAGACGTGACGGATCGTATCGAGAAACGTATTCAGGAAATGGGCGAAACCGAAATTGAGAGCCGGATCGTCGGTGAAGAGTTGATGAAAGAGCTGCATCAACTGGATCAGGTCGCGTATGTTCGTTTCGCCTCTGTCTACCGCGAATTCAAAGACATCGACCAGTTCATGGACGAGCTGAAAACGTTGGCTCAGCAACGCCGTGATCGTTGAGGGCCGTAGATCGCCTCCTTTCTCCCCATCGTCTTCTCCTTATCCTTCCGGTGCGTGTGGGTTGTAACATGGTGCACTGGCTCAGCGAGTACGCGTCATGATGCCGACAATCGAATCCAAGCCTCCTAAGCAACTACGCAAGACCGGAGCGCCAAGCGGTACGCATGTGGCGATCATCGGCGCAGGCCGCGGCGGCAAGGCGCTGATCGAGATCTTTGCGACAGACCCACTGGTCAAAATCGTGTGTGTAGCCGAGATCCAAGTCAATGCTCCGGGCGTCGCACTGGCGAAACGGCTTGGGATCCCTGTGACTCGCGATTACCGGCGACTGTTGGACCTTGAGCGCGTCGATCTCATTATCGACGTGTCTGGTAACGCGAAGGTCTGGGAGCTGCTCCAGGATTTCCATCGGATGGGCGTCACCATCATCGGTGGGGCCAGCGCAAAGTTCATGTGGGAACTCATCGAAGCCCGCATCCGCGCCACGGCAGAGATCGAAAAAACCTTGAACAAATATCAATCGCTCTATCGACTGTATGTCAAGGAGACGGGTGTGGCAGTGACGGAGGAACGGACACGCATTGCCTGTGAGATGCACGATGGCCTCGTGCAGAATTTGGCTGGGGTGAATTTCAAGCTGGATCTGGCCCTGCAACAGATTCGAAAAAGTCCGAAAGTCGGCCTGGCCACCGTGAGGGAGAGTAAGGCCCAGCTGAAGTTGGCCATCCAGGAGGCGCGGCAAGTCATTTTCAATCTTCGTCCCCTCCACTACGACAAGATGGAGCTGTTTCCGGCCCTGACCAACTATCTCACCTCGTATGAGACCCAGTACCATATCAAGACGCAGTTCCGCGTCTCCGGCGATGAACAGATTTTGTTCCCGCGTACCAAGATCTTTCTATTTCGCATTGTGCAAGAGGCTCTGAGCAACGTGGAACGGCACGCGAAAGCGACCCGGGTCACTGTGGGCCTGGACATCGATCCCGAACGTCTCAAGGTCACCATCAAGGACAACGGCGTGGGATTCGATATGGACACCGTGCTGCGCGATCCCAATAAATGGGACCATTTTGGGATTCGCGGAATCATGGAGCGGGCTCGACTCGTGGGTGGTGAAGCCAAGATCGAGTCGAAGAAAGGGCGTGGTACGGCCATCGTCGTTGACATTCCCCTGGCGAAAAAGGAGATGATGTCCCATGGAGAAAATTAAGGTGCTCATCGCGGACGATCATCGCGTCGTACGCGAAGGACTGGCCGCAATCCTCAAGACGAAAGACGACATTCATATTGTTGGCGAGGCTCAGGATGGTATGGAAGCAGTCGAGAAGGTGAGGACGTTGGTCCCCGACGTTGTGCTGATGGATGTGAGTATGCCCCGGATGGGCGGAGTTGAAGCGACCAGACAAATCAAGCGTGAGTTTCCTCACATCGGAATCGTGGCTCTGACGATGTATGACGAACAACAATATATCTTTGATTTGGTGCGTGCCGGCGCCACGGGATATCTCTTGAAAGATTCCGAGTCCTCCCAGATCGTCGCCGCGATTCGTGCGATCTACAAAGGCGAGTCACTGATCCATCCGTCTGTCGCGAGTAAGATCTTGGCGGAGTTTTCCTTGATGTCTCAGAAGAAGGGGAAAAGGCCTGGATGGGTCGAGCACGACCTGACGGAACGAGAGATCACCGTCTTACGCTTGGTCGCAGATGGGAAGACGAACAAGGAAATCGCCAATAACTTGGACCTGAGCGAAAAGACCGTCAAGAATCATGTGCGCAATATTTTTCATAAGCTACAAGTATACGACCGCACGCAAGCGGCGATCCTGGCCATACGGAAAGGACTTATTGAGTTAGATCCCCGGCCATAGTTGTTTAGGCTGCTGAGTGGAAACGAGTTTGTCCCGCGACTGACTTGCCTGTTCCGCCTAAACCAATGGATGACCCCGCTTTCTTGCTGGCCACAGAGAGCCTGTGAGCTATTGTTCGCTCGCGCCGACCTATCATGGGTAAAGATGGTCAATTCGATTCAATAATCCTTGAAAAGTCACAGGTGTCGTGTTTTTACAACATGAGTGTATACCGACACATAAGTTAATTTATCTTGTCTTTTCAAATATATACATGCATTTATCTCGATGCTATGAACTGGCATGCGTGTTGCTTATAACGACCGTGTGTTAATTGGAGTGATGGTGTGAGAACTCAGCAAACATTAGCAAATGCAGTGAGTTGTACAGGGGTCGGGCTCCACTCTGGACAGCCGGTCACCCTCACGCTGAAGCCTGCGCCTATCAGTACAGGCGTCGTTTTTATCAACCGAAATGGCCACAACGGAGCGTCCCTCGCGGCTTCTATTAAGCATGTGGTACCTACTGAGCTCTGCACCGCTATTAGTGGTAATGGTTTCCAGGTCAAGACGATCGAGCACGTCTTGGCAGCCTTAGCCGGGCTCAATGTCGATAACGCCTATGTGGAGCTGAATGCGGGTGAGGCACCTGCCATGGACGGCAGTGCAGCACACTTTGTTCGCTTGATTCGGTCAGCTGGAATTGCTTCCCAGGGCAGGCGGCAGCCCTATCTGAAGATCACGAGGCCTCTCGAAGTTGTGGATGGAGCTCGTCGAGTTCGCATTGAGCCCTCTTCGACTGCCAAGATCACCTACTCCATTCATTACAATCACCCGTTGATCCAGACTCAGACCTACGTCTATGAGCACTCTGCCCATGCGTTTGAGCACGAGATCGCGAATGCCAGGACATTCGGGTTTTTGCAAGAAGTGGAAGCCCTATGGGCTCGCGGGCTTGGCCAAGGCGGCAACTTAGAGAATACGATCGTTCTTTCTCAAGATGGCATTCTCAATGAATCAGGTCTTCGCTTTGCGAATGAATTTGTGCGACACAAGATCCTGGACTTGATCGGAGATTTCTCCCTACTCGGTGTCCCGGTTATTGGGCATTTGATCGCTGAGCGTTCTGGGCACGCGATACACACACGCCTGGTTCAACAGATTCTCTCTCACCCGGATAGCTGGGTGCTGCTCAATGCCGACGAAACGGTTACTGCGTCTGAGCCTCGTTCTGCGATGGCCGCACCACGATCCGCATCGCTAGTGGCTCTCCAAGCCTCCTAACACGCATTATTCGTAAATGCTTCATCAGCTGCAAGCGCGTAACGCGGGTGCAATGGTTCGTCTCGCTTCGTCTGCGCGACAAAATATTCATGAAGCATGCAGGCTGCGGCCCTTCGCCTCTTGAATGAACGTTTCCGCATGGTTGTGCCGATTGGGACGAACACGTGTGATGTGGGGTCACTGAGGTATGATTTAACGTCGGGAGCAAGTGGCCTTACCCCCGACGCTAGAATCAAGGAGGGGACTACTTCTTCTTCTTCTTTGCTGCTTTCTTCGTCGCCAAGACTCTCACCCCCTTTCATGTATCTTGAGGTCACACTTGGGCCCATTACACTGCGTGAATCAGGGACTCTTCCAATGCTTCGAATGTGTTCGGACCGACTTTTTTGAACCGCTTGTCCCGTTTTAAGGACGTGGCGACTGACGTCAATGGCGTTTTTCCCTTGATCTGGAGCCCCCCCTCAACCAACCGCTGCACAAGCTCTTTTGCGTGCATCGATCGATTGGCCTCGCGGAGCATCTCGTAGGCGGCCTCAGACACGCTTTTCCCAGAATACTTACTCCGCCCCATGAGGATTTCTCGGGACTGGTCGGTGACATCTGTATTTGGTCGCTGTCGGGTGCCTTTTTCGTCGGAATAGAATTGACTGGAGAGACTGGCGAGCTTGGCCTTATCGGCTTCAACGCGATAGAGCGTTTCTGCCAATTCCAAGTATTTTTTAATCGTGGCGATTTCGTCGTCCAAACGACGACGCTTCTTTTCAAGCTCTTGCAGCCGGTTCTTATAGGCACTGATCCGCTGTTCAAGACCAACCAATATATCGGTGAGTTCTTCCACGATCTTGCCCCCAGATGAAGCATACTTGCTTTATAGCATTGCTTGCAAAGCAAGTCAATAGCTAAATTACAATGGTGGCTTGCATGTCCTGATAGCTTTAAAACTGAACATTGCTTGTTAGTAATGACATCTGCTCGCTTATAAAGCATGTCCATAAACAAGCAAGACTTTTGTCTCAGCAAGCTAAACTCTTTTCCATTTAAATAGTTGAGTCCAACGGTCAGGCAGGAATCCCTGGCTGGTGAACCAAAAGACGCCACTTCCGCGGAGTAGACGTGCCGCCTCGTGTTATGATGGCGCCCCATGTCCTTCCCCCATGACCAAGATATATCCCTCGACACGCTTCTTACTGTTGCCATTGATGCGGCCCGCAAGGCCGGCGCCATTCTCATTGAATGCTCGCGCAGCGGTGTTCGCATTGAACACAAGCAGCTCCTCAACCTTGTCACGAATGCCGACCATCAGGCCGAACAACGAATCATCGACGTGATCCAGGCCGCGTTCCCAACCCATCCTGTTCTTGCCGAAGAGCGTGGGCTCACCGAGCAGGCTCCCTCCCGTTACAAATGGGTGATCGATCCGCTTGATGGCACGACCAACTTCGCCCACGGGTTCCCAGCCTATTGCGTCTCCATCGGGGTGGAATGCGATGGATGTGGAATTATCGGGGTGGTCTACGACCCGACCAGGGATGACCTGTTCACGGCACAAGTCGGGCATGGGGCATACCTGAATGGGGCTCCCATTTCCGTATCCGCCACAGACCATCTCGATCGTGCGCTCCTCGTGACAGGGTTTGCCTACGACATTCGTGAGACCCCGAACAATAACTTAGATCACTTCGTGCGATTCGCACTAAAAGTACAGGGACTGCGCCGGACCGGAACGGCAGCGCTGGATCTGTGCTATGTCGCAGCCGGCCGGTTCGATGGATTTTGGGAGGTGACGCTGAACCCTTGGGACATGGCGGCGGGAGTCGTCATTCTCCGCGAAGCCGGTGGCCACGTGACGGACTTCACAGGCGCGTCACACTCGATTTATGGGCAAGAATTGGTCGCAAGTAACGGGCTTATCCACCAAGCCATGCTCGACCTCCTCCAGGAAGACACAAGATCCCCCTAAATCCGCAGGGCTCATCAGCCGCCCGTGAAGCGTGAAGCGCAGGACAGAATGAGTGGTTGGATCGTCCACGCGAGATACGCCCTTCGACGGGCTCAGGGTATCCCGAGCTTGTCGAGCCTTCGACCCGGCTCAGGCTCGAACCCGAGCGAGGGCGAGTGGTCAGGGACACTTCACGAGGCACGTGTTTTCGGGCGAGATATACAGACAGAATGACGATGCAGTATGATCTCTTCCTACAAGCGGGAAGGAGATAGACAGCATGGCACGCTCAATACCTCCATCAGGAGATTCACACGGAAGTCCGCCTCAAGCCGCAGGAGCCGAATCACGCACCAAGGATGTCGAACTGCTACGAGTGCTTGTGAGCCGAAAAGGAACACAAGTCGATGCCCAATGGGCCATTCATCCTCAACTGAAACAGGATCTTCTGCCGCAGGAATGGCAAGAGGTCGCCGACCTCATGGCCAAGGTCACTGGTATCGTCGGCACGCGGTTTTCGCAAGTCCTCGCACAAGCCGAGCCTGAACCGCCCAGCAACGCGTAGTGAACGGTTATGAGGAATGGTGAATGCTGAGCGGGCCCCGCTTCAGCATTCGATAGTGAACAGTCACAATGTGGAGCCTCGTATGGAGACCTATTATCATCCGCACGATCTGGGTAAGTTTGCTGAGATGGGCAAGGGCAACAAAGATCTCTGGGAAAAATTCATGGCCTATTACAGCGCCGTCTTCGCTGAAGGGGCGTTGACGGAGCGAGAGAAGGCCCTCATCGCCCTCGCCGTCGCCCACGCGGTCCAATGTCCCTACTGCATCGATGCCTACACGCAGGCCTCTCTTGAAAAAGGGTCGAACATTGAAGAAATGACGGAAGCCGTTCATGTTGCCTGCGCCATCCGAGGAGGATCTTCCCTTGTGCACGGTATCCAGATGCGTAATGTCACAGAGAAATTGTCGATGTGATGAGATCGGTGCTTCGATTTAGTTGCAGCTTGAGGAAAGTCTACTGAGACGGGTATTCTTCCAGGATACTCAAAAGGCCTGTCCAGCAAGGCCGCAGCGAGTGAAGGCCCGGAGGCGTACCCCCTGGGGTACGTTGAGGGCCTGAACGATGTGAGAACGACGCTGGCAGGCTTTTTCAGTATCCTGCCCTGTTAGAGGTAGGGGTTTTCGGGAATGGCGAGCGTGAAGTATTTGCCGCGTTCTTCGTAGAGAATTCGTGCCGCAGTCAATACGCCGAGCGCCTCATCGATTGCTCCATCGAGCGTTGCGCCGCTCTCAGGTCTGTTCGCTAGCAATGTTAGGATTTGGTTTTTGCTCTTCGCCGCTTCGTTGCAAATCTCAATGATTCCAGCCGCAGGCCAATTGTAGCGCCGTCGTATCGGCGATGTTGGGTTCCGACCATCGTAGACGGTGACATAGTCCATCGCCTTCGAATAATACAGAAACGGCCGATCGCTCGATCCAGCCAGTCGTTGCCACTCCTGCACCAGGTCGACCAATTCTTGGTAAATCTGTTGCTCCACGTTCCAATTGTCCAGCTCATACTCAAAATCGTAGGCGATTTTCTCCACATCTACCTGCTGCGCGTCGTAGACATACTCGTAGGCTGCCCAGGGGCCGGTGATGCGGATGCCATAGTCGTGTGGTTTGGTGTAGTAGGGGCTAAATCGTTGCAGCCAGAATTTCCCGGTCGCCTCAGGCGGGTGTAGATGGAACAACGAGGGAATCAAGTCGATCTGGCGTTGGTAGTCCTCGTTCGTTTCACCGGGAAATCCAAGCAAGATATTCCAGGACACGGCGACATGATAGTAGGCGCTCCACTTGAGGCAGATAATATTCTGCATCGGCGTCACGCCCTTATCCATGGCTTGCAGTTGATTGAGGCTCAGGCTCTCTAAGCCAGGCTGCATGCACTTGACGCCTCCGGCAGCGAGTGTTCGAATCTGACTCTTCTGAAGATTGCTCTTGGTCTCGATAAATACGTCGAGGTCGCAATGATTTGCGGCGAATCGGCCAAAGAGGTTCTCGATATATTTGAGATCGATGATGTTATCCACCAAACGGAATCGCCCCGTATCGTAGCGGCTGGAGAGATAGGCCATCTCCCGGGCCGCTTGCTCGGCCGATTTGGCGCGAAACTTCATGCTTTGCGCATTCAACCCGCAAAATGTACAGTGATGTTTTTCTCCCCACCAACAGCCTCGCGAGCCTTCGTACAACAGGATTCGATCGAGACCCTGCGCCGCCTCGCCCAGCTCTGCCAGTAAATGATAGTAGTCGTCGTAATCGGGAGGGCCGGTCTTCACGAAGTCCGAAAAGAGCGAGTGGTTCTGAGTAAACGCGATTGCTGCCCCCTCGCGGTAGGTCACGCCACCGGGAACGGCTCCAACCTTTCCTGCAAGAATGTAGCGGACCAATTGCGGGAACACCTCTTCCCCCTCTCCCACCACGACATGATCGATGAAGGGAAAGGCCCGAAAATATTCCAGCCCCATCTCGCCGTCGTAGTTTGCACCACCGAAGACGATCGTCACGTCGGGATAGAGATCTTTGATGAGCTTCGCCATCGTCAGGCTCGCGACGTTTTGATCGAATGTGGAGGTGAATCCGACGATTTTGTACTGTCCCCAGTCGATGGCGGTCAAAGCCCAGGTCAAGAACTGTGGCGCGGTTCTCGACGCCATCTCTTCGAAGAATGAGGCTGGATGTCCGCTCTCCTTGGCGACTTGTTCGAACACCGGTTTGAACAGGCGGGGGTACTGAGCGCGCTTCGGATTGTCTCGAAACAGCAGATAGGAAAAAATCCACTCGCCGAACAACGCCCGCTTCTCGCAGATCGATTCATAGAGCGGCACGCCGATCGTGTGAGCAAAACGCACGTTCAGATGATGGCAGTCGACGGGAATGCCCTTCGACTTGAGCAGTGCGGAGAGTGTGCCCAATTGGATCGAGGGAAACTTCGAATAGCTGAACGGCATGTTGACAAGCGCAACCTGGGCGTTGTCGCTCATCTGCTGCCTCCTAGCAGGATGTTGAAAAACTCCTTCCGCTTCGTTCTCGCATCGCCCAGAGGCTCAACATACGGGACAGAGTATGCCTCGCCTCTTCGCTCGCTGCGGCCTCGCTGAAAGGCCTTTTTGAACATCCTGCGGGTTAACTCCCTACCCGGAATGGTTCAAACTCACGATCGGCTTTGGCAGCCATGTAGAAATCGCTTTCCGTCAATCCATTAATCTTGTGCGTCCAAATCTCGACCTTGCACTTGCCCCAGGCCAGATAGAAATCTGGGTGGTGGCCTTCTGCTTCTGCCACGGCCCCCACCTTGTTCACGTAGGCCAAGGCCTTGGCGAAATCATTGAACGTATACAAGCGCTCAAGATGTCCGGTCTGGTTCAACGACCATCCGCGACCCAGTTCTTTCAGCAACGCCTGCGCGCGATCCGCTGGAACCGGCGGCACACCGCCACGGCAGGGAATACATTTGTTGTCGGCAAGACTCATATCGTCCTCCTTAGCAGGATGCTGAAAAAGCCCGCCAGCTTCGTTCTCGTCTCTTCGAAATCCTCAACGTACCCATGAGGGTACGCCTCCGGTTTCGACTCGCCTGCGGCCTTGCTGGACGGCCTTTTTGAGCATCCTGATGTTTTTGGAGTCATCGCTCCCTCTGTCGTATTTCCTGCTTGGCGTAGACAGAGCGTCTTTCGCCAAATGCATCAGATCGTAATGGCTACCGCCAAGACAAACCCGAATGTCTGTGGGATCCGCCTGTACGTCGAAGAGAACAACAGCGTCGCGCAAGCAGTGTACCGTAAAGTGGGGCTCACTCCGTCCTCCTATGCCATCTTTGAAACCGATTTTGTTCTGGCACGCCAAAATGGTTTAATGGATTGTCCAACCGAAGCTTAGCAAAAGGAGTCATCATGTTATTCTTCAAGCCGCTGGCCGGCATTGTCATTGTCTTGACCTT
>NEWT02000034.1:0-83543 GCA_002869925.2 Nitrospira sp. CG24A | reverse complement strand
TCAGGGCTGCGTGGTGACCAGAGGAACGGTCGGCGAGCCTATTCAAGAAGAAGCCGTCTCGGCTATCAAGAAAGGCAAAACGACCATGGCAGAAGTTGTCTCCTCGATCGGTGCGCCGGATCGGATTGTTAGAGGCAACGATCGAGAGATCTTTCACTACTACTACTATGACGGGAAATCGCCGGCGATGATGCTCATATTGCTGAACTTCATCCGAATGGATATCAAGAGCGACAATCTCTATGTATTTTTCAACAGGGATGGGATAGCTGAAGAAGTGGTCTACGGCAAACGCACCGACCGCACACGATTTAGACTGTGGCCCTTTGGCGACTAACATGACAGCGCGTTTCCACTCGGTCAGATTCATTGTCGGTGCGCTCTGCATCCTTCTTCTCTGTGCTGGATGTAGTGTCCGCCGAGCCACGCTCAACGACGTCCTGACTCCGGAACAGGTCAGCTTTATTCGCGTCGGACAGACGACAATACGAGAATTAGCTGATCACATCGGAGCCCCAGATGAGGTGACTGAATCTGATTTCGGGGTTGTGGCCCTCTATTATTGGAGCGATACAAAGTCCGCGGGTCTGGACTTCGGCGCCATCGGCCGCCTGTTCTTACCCTACTCCCCGACGATGAGGCTGAACAAGATTGGAATTACACCTGAGCAACTCCAAGTGGTGTTCGATCCCCAGTGGACCGTGCGCGCCTACGGATTTTCTCGAAAATCCGCAGATGAGCCGATCGTTTGGTTCTGGCCATTCTAGGCCGGGGCGTCATGTCCAGAATTGCTGGACGTCTAAGCACCCGCTATAATGCACCTGTATGATTTCTCCATCTGATTCAGATACGACCAAAACCCCCGAAGAATCCTCCTCCTACATTCCTGCCGATCGCGACACAGAGTTTCTCCAGCGGGACGAACTCCGCCCCCTCCGTGTCGGGATCGAACTGTTGAAGCCGGAGTTGATTCAGCGTGAACAGGGGATCCAATCGACCATCGTGGTGTTCGGCAGTGCGAGACTGCAAGAACCAGCCGCCGCGAAACAGGCGCTCCACGTAGCTGAAATGGAGGCCGCTCGAACCTTACAGGATTCAACGTGCCGGCACAAGATTGCAATCAGTCAGCGACAACTTGTTCTCTCAAAATACTATGACATGGCGCGTGAATTTGGACGACTGGTGTCATCGACCTGTCAAATCGATGGACGCTGCGACTACGTCATCGTCACTGGCGGAGGACCCGGCATCATGGAGGCCGCAAATCGCGGGGCGGCGGATGTGAATGCAAAGTCCATCGGCCTCAACATCACTCTCCCTCACGAACAGCATCCGAACCCCTACATTACACCTGAGCTCTGCTTTCAGTTTCGTTATTTTGCCATCAGGAAAATGCACTTCTTAATACGCGCCAAAGCGTTGGTCGCCTTTCCCGGAGGGTTCGGCACGCTCGATGAGCTGTTCGAGACGCTGACGCTTCTCCAAACAGGCAAGACCGAAAACGTCATGGTCGTGCTGGTCGGGCGGGATTTTTGGGAGCGTCTGATCAACTGGCAATGGCTTGTTGAGAACGGGCTCATCGCCCAGAAGGATCTTCAGCTGTTCTGCTACGCCGAAACAGCTCAGGAAGCCTGGGACCTGATCAGCCGCCACAATGGAGTACCGTCATCATGAAACTCTCCTTCCATGGGGCCGCGCGATCAGTGACGGGGAGCCGCCATATGCTGGAAGTCCCAGGCTTCAAACTTCTGCTGGATTGCGGGCTCTTCCAGGGACGCCGGGATGAAGCCTACCGGAAGAACCGAGATCTTGGCTTCGACCCCAAGTCGCTCAATGCGGTCTTACTCTCCCATGCCCATATCGACCACTCCGGTGCCTTACCGGTGCTCCAGAAGCACGGTTTCTCGGGAAAGGTGTACCTCACTAGAGCAACTGGCGATTTGACGGAACTCATGCTCGAAGATTCAGCTCGTGTCCAGATGAGCGATTGTGGCTACGTCAATAAGCAGGAGAAGCGGAGGGGAAAAACCTGTGTCCAGCCGCTCTACAATACCGAGGATGTTCGTAAGCTCGTTCGACGATTCGAGGGGGCACGATACGGAGATCTGCTCAAGATTGCCCCGCGTGTGACCACATCCTTTCACGACGCCGGCCATATCTTGGGATCGGCGGCCATTCGGGTGAAATACGCGGCGCGCGGCAATACCACCACCGTGCTCTTTAGTGGAGATCTTGGCCGCGCTCACATGCCGATCCTTCAAGACCCTGAAGCCCCTCCGCCCTGCGACGTGTTGATTCTTGAGTCGACCTACGGCGATCGCCTGCACGAAGCCGATGGGGAAATCATGAAACAGAAAGCGCTGGAACTCCTCATCCATGCCAAGACTCACAAGAGCAAGATCATCGTCCCCGCATTCGCCGTTGGACGGACCCAAGAACTGGTCATGAGGATCAAGGAGCTCGTCGGCGAAGGGCGACTCGATCCTATTCCGATCTATATCGATTCTCCGCTGGCCTCACGGGCCACAGAGGTCTTTCGCCGCCATCCGGAGTGCTACGATGAAGAGACTACCCGTACCTTCACATCCTCGGGCGACCCCTTCGCCTCACGCTATATCCACTTTGTCTCATCGCCGGAAGACAGCAAGCGTTTGAACCGCATGAAGGGCCCTTGCGTCATCATTTCCGCCTCCGGCATGTGCGAAGGCGGTCGCGTCGTGCATCATCTCAAACACGCGATTCAAGACGAAGCGAACGTGATCGTCTTCGTGGGCTTTCAAGCCGAGCATACCCTCGGCCGGAAACTTGTCGAAGGGTGGGATGTCGTCCCGATTTTCGGCGTGCCCACTCCACGCCGGGCACAGATCGTCAAGTTCAATGGGCTTTCGGCCCATGCGGATCGCCGGGATCTTTTAGCCTACGTGCGCGCCATCCAGCCAAGCCCGAGTAAGGTCATTCTCGTCCATGGGGAAGAGAAACAAGCGCTCTCCCTGGCTCTGGCCATTCAGGCAGAACACCCAAACATTGAGGTCGCTGTTCCCCATGTTGGATCGACCCTTGAGGTCTAGGAGCCTGTCCGACATTGGCCTTCGCAACGAGGCGAAGAAGGCGCGGCCAGATGCAAGGCTACAGGCCTGGAAAAACCGGAAGCGTATTCACTGGAATACGTTGAGGATTTTTTCAGGCCGAGCACGACGCAGATGGTCGTGGATCATTCGCCGCAGTAGAACGGCCAGTGTCGGACAGGCTCCTAACAGCACAGCCCCTCTCGCAATACTGCTGTTGATCCTGGCCGGCTGTAGCTACCTCGCTCCCGTCGTACCTGCCCAGGCAAGTTTGGATGAACCCCGAGTGCGAGCTCGTGCCCTTGGAATCGTCGTCGGCTCCTATGAGCCTGGACCGCTCAACGCGATTACCGACGTGGCCGGCGTCTCTGTGGGCCAGACCACCCTCATCTCCGGAGACGGGCCGCTCAAACCAGGGCTTGGCCCGGTGCGGACCGGCGTGACCGTCGTGATCCCTCGCGACGATGTGTGGCATAAAAAAGTTCCAGCCGGGTCGTTCGTCTTGAATGGAACCGGCGAGATGACTGGCCTTGCGTGGGTGACTGAATCCGGATTTCTGGAGTATCCGATTGCCCTCACCAATACGTTGAACGTGCCGCGTGTGGCCAACGGGGTGATGAGCTGGATGATCGCGCGCTATCCGGAAATCGGTATTACCGATGATACGCTGACGCCCGTGGTCGCTGAATGCGACGACGGACGACTCAATGATATTCAAGGGAGGCATGTCTCGGAAGTGGACGTAAGCCAGGCGCTCGACGGTGCCTCCTCTGGGGTTGTACAGGAAGGGTCGGTCGGCGCCGGAACAGGGATGGTGTCCTACGGTTTCAAGGGAGGCATCGGGACTTCGTCGCGGCGGCTACCAGAGGCTGAGGGCGGGTATACGATCGGTGTACTCGTCAATGCGAACCATGGCCGGCGGCCTGAGCTGGTTGTGGGTGGAGTACCGGTCGGAAAACTGTATGAAGCGCCTCAGGCGATGGCAGCACCGTTCTCACCTGGCCAAAGCGAGGGCTCGATCATTGTCATTATTGCCACCGATGCTCCCCTCGATAGTCGACAGCTCACGCGGCTGGCGAAACGTGCCGCGTTGGGGCTGGCGCGCACAGGCTCCAC
Organism: Nitrospira sp. CG24A; assembly: GCA_002869925.2. Taxonomy (GTDB): domain Bacteria; phylum Nitrospirota; class Nitrospiria; order Nitrospirales; family Nitrospiraceae; genus Palsa-1315. Next base: position 79,362 of record NEWT02000034.1, on the reverse strand, counting down.
CGCGCGCCATGGAAGTGGAGATTTCATGCTGGCATTCTCCACGGCTAATACAATTCCGCACTACCCAAAAGAACCGACGTTTCAGCACACGCACCTCGCCGACACCCATCTGAATCCGCTCATCACCGCCACGGTGGACGCCACCGAAGAGGCCATCCTCAACGCGCTGACTATGGCGACAACCGTGGTGGGACGAGACAGCCATCGCATCGAGGAGATCTCCCTCTCCAGACTCCGCGCCATCCTCGATCACCAGGCGAAGTAACGATGGAGAACCGGGGCTCTGCAGACCGAGGACTCCCTCACTTGCATTTCTCTCTCATACCTCGCTATCCTTTCCCGACTTTCTCGCAGCTGGAGGACGAGCATGAACGAGTACCAACTCGGCGGCAGCTTAAGTCTGATCACCGCGCTAGGGAAAACCAATGCGTTCGCTGAGTTTTTACAAACCCGCATGGCCCATGCCGTAGAGACACAGGATCCCGCGGAACTGCACTATCTCCTGGCGCAACTCGATGACTACCATTCCTACTTGTGGCGCTACTATAAGAAGCTGGCGAAGGACCGTCCGGAACGGATGGACCCAGGGGTCTAGCAGGATGCTGAAAAAGTCCGCCAGCGTCGTTCTCGCATCGTTCAGACCCTCCACGTACCCCAGGGAGTACGCGTCGGCCCTTCACTCGCTGCGGCCTTGTGGGACGACCTTTTCGAGCATCCTGCTAATATATCAGCGACTGACGGGCAACACGTTCGTACCATGACAACTCATTCCACAGGGACAACCACTCCAGCGACACTTCAATTCGCGACCGCACTCTCGCGCAAGACTGATACCGAAGCTGCCACTCGCGACCTCGCGGATGCCATCGCGATGCAACTTGGCGCGGCTCCCATCGATCTGGCCTTCGTCTTCTTTTCGGTCCACCATGCGGCCAATGCTTCTATGATTTCGGCGATGCTGCAGAGCGAGTTGCGAGCGAAAGTGTTCCTGGGCTGCTCCGGTGAAGGGGTCATCGCCGGGCCCGAAGAGATTGAAACCGCAGCCGCCATGACGGTCTTGGCGGCATGCCTACCCGATGTCAGACTGACTCCTCTGCAGCTCTCCGTCTCTCAGCTGCAGGACCAAATCCGCATGCCAGGATGGCCGGAACCTGGGCTCGACGATTCGACCTTTCTCCTCTTTGCCGATCCATTTTCTACGCCGATGCAGGAAGTCCTGTCCCTCATGACCGACCGATACCCCCATGGAAAAGTCGTCGGAGGCCTTGTCGGTGGAGGCCAGGACTCAGGAGAAAACCGGCTGCTCCTCAACGATCAGGTCTTCGACGGGGGCGTGGTAGGGGTGCAACTCGCTGGAGCTATCACCGTGCGAACCGTGACATCACAAGGGTGTCGTCCGATCGGTGAACGGTTTGTCGTGACGAGAGCGGAGCAAAATCTCATCTATGAATTGGGTGGCGTCTCGGCCCTGAAACGGCTCCAGGATGTCTTCGAATCCATGGGGGGACCGCAACGCCGCAATGCCCACCGCGCATTGCATCTGGGCATCGTGATCGACGAGCATGGGAGCCATTTCGAGCGAGGAGACTTCCTCGTCAGGAACCTGATCGGAGCGGACCAGCAGGCTGGAGCCGTTGCGATCGGGGATGTCGTTCAGGAAGGCCAGACCGTGCAGTTCCATCTTCGCGATGCGAAGTCTGCGAGCGACGATTTACATGTGCTCCTGGCAGCGGACCGCACGAGGCGTAACAGTCCCCCTCTCGGGGCTCTCTTGTTCAGCTGTTGCGGACGTGGAGAGGGGCTCTTTAACCAGCCCCATCACGATAGCGCAGCCGTGCAAGAACGGCTTGGCCCTATCCCGACAGCAGGATTCTTTGCGCAAGGCGAGCTCGGTCCCGTCGGAGGACGCAATTTTCTGCATGGCTACACAGCGAGTGTGGTTATTTTCTCCGAGCCTGACTCTCGCACATAACATACGTGAAGGTATCAGGCTCATAGGATACTCAAGCAGGATTGTCGGCTGAAATGTCGGCAGGGTTTTCGGTGCACAATAATGACCCTACATAGTTGTCGTCTGTCATTGTCGTTGAGTGATCGACGATCGAGAAAGGAACCGTCATGCCGTTTCAGGAAGCAGGTGCCAAAGGGAATGAAGTCACGACGTCATCAGGGTTGCAATATGTCGAACTCACAATCGGAACCGGAGCAACGGCGGAGTCGGGGCAGACTGTCAGCGTGCATTACACTGGCTGGCTAGAAAATGGAAAGAAATTCGACAGCTCCGTAGACCGAGGCCAACCTTTCTCATTTCCACTGGGTGCTGGGCGAGTTATCAAAGGATGGGACGAGGGCGTGAAAGGAATGAAAATTGGCGGGAAGCGAAAGCTGACCATTCCTTCCAAGCTCGGCTATGGCGCACAGGGTGCCGGCGGCGTTATCCCACCGAATGCCACCTTAATTTTCGATGTTGAGTTGCTCGGTGTCCGATGATTGAGCCGACTCGTATGTCAGCACAATCATGATGCGACAGACTCCTCTCATCCAGCAACATCGTGCAAGTTGTGCCAAACTTGTCGATTTCGCTGGATGGGAGATGCCTATTCAGTATAGCGGTGTGGTAGACGAGTACTATACTGTTCGTTCCCATATCGGGCTCTTCGACGTGAGCCATATGGGAAGGATGCGAATCGCCGGAACCGGCGCCGCCTCCTTCCTCCAGCACGTCACAACCAACGATGTCGGCAAGCTCGCCGTGTCTCAAGCCCAGTACTCCATGGTCTGCAACGAAACCGGCGGCATCAAAGACGACGTGTTTGTCTATCGGCTTTCTCCGGACGAGTTCCTCTTGTGCGTGAATGCGTCGAACCGCGAGAAGATCCTGTCGTGGCTCCAATCCCAGCCTACCCAGGGCAAGGTGGTTCATCTTGAAGACCGGTCAGTCGAACTGTCCCAAGTGGCTGTTCAAGGTCCACAGTCGCGCGAGCTGCTCATGAGTCTTGGCGCGAAAACGCTTGAGGGACTCAAGCTCCATCACACCTGTGATGCGACGATAGGCGATCTTCCCTGCTTGATGGCCAGAACGGGCTACACCGGTGAACTGGGCTATGAGGTGTACATCGACGCGAACAAGGTCGGGCGCCTCTGGGACCTGCTTATCGACAAGGGACAAGCCTGGGGACTGAAGCCGGCTGGGCTCGGCGCGAGAGATCTCCTCCGGTTGGAGATGGGCTACCTGCTCTATGGCAATGACATGGGCGAAGACACGACGCCGCTTGAAGCCAATGCGGACTGGACTGTCAGCTTTCAGAAAGGCACATTCATCGGCAGCCAGGCGCTTCTGGCACAGAAACAAGCCGGAGTCGCCCGCCGTTTCGTCGCCTTTGAACTCGTTGAGAAAGCTGTACCTCGCCACGGATTCAGAATTCTCGACCCTACGAACTCCCAACCCATCGGCCACATCACGAGCGGCAATCTCTCGCCACTCCTACAAAAGGGCATTGGTTTGGGCTACGTTCCTGTGTCCAATGCCAATCCGGGAACGTCTCTCGCCATAGACATTCGGGGGAAGATGGTTCCGGCCATCGTGGTGAAACCGCCGTTCTATAAGCGCAAGAAGGCGTGAGGCGTGAAACGTCAGGCGTAAGGCGAGTGGGGAGTGTGTGTTTATCGGAACCCCTGACGCCTCACGCCTTACCCCTCACGAAATGAAATGACGAAGAACATCTATACAGGCATCGTCGTCAACTTGAATGTCGATACCGTCACGCTGCCCAACGGTATCACCGTCGACTTGGAGGTCGTGCGACATCCTGGAGCCGCTGCGGTGGTGCCGCTGAAAGACGATGGCACAGTCATCTTGATTAAGCAGTTCCGCCATGCGGCAGGAGGATTCATCTACGAAATCCCGGCGGGAAAACTTCATCCTGGCGAGGACCCCAAAGTCTGCGCGTCACGAGAACTTGAAGAAGAAGTAGGATACCGAGCCGGCAGTCTTCAACTGCTCTCGAGTATCTTTACCGCGCCCGGATTCACCGACGAAGTGATCCACATCTACAAGGCGACTGGGCTCACAACAGGACGGCAACAGCTCGACCGTGACGAGGTCCTCGACGTGATCGAGATGCCTCTCGCAGAAGCGATCGGGATGATTGAAGCTGGGGCGATCAGGGATGCAAAGTCGATTGTGGGATTACAGGCGGTCTATCTTCAAAACCGTAGCAGGTAGAAAAAGCGCCGAAGGGGTCCCCCGCCTTAGGCAGGAGACCCCTCAAGCTCACTAGCCTCGCCAAAGAAAAGGGATTACTTGCCCTTCTTCTCGTCTTTCTTCTCTTCGCCGAACGTATCGGTGTACTTGCCGCCCTTGTCCTTCTTCTCTTCGCCGAAGGTGCTGACATGGCCACCTTTCTTCTCATCTTTCTTCTCTTCGCCGTACACAACGACGTGGCCGCCCTTCTTCTCGTCCTTCTTCTCCTCGCCCGCGAAAGCTGGGGCGCTGAACGTCACTGCCACTGCCACTGCCATGATCGCCATCAACATGCTCTTCATAATCAATCACCCTCCGTTAATGTTTTAATATTGTGCCATCCATCGGCACTTGCTGTGGGTACTCAGCAAGCTTGATGCCGAACCGTTGCTATCGATGCCACTATATATTTATCAATGTGTTATGTATGCTATTCGAACTAGACTTCACCGCTGAACCTTTGCTTTTCTGTGGCGGAATGGCTTGAGGTCGGCTAAACCGCCCCATCGCTGGAATGCACCTTTCTGTCGAGATCGAGACTGCCCACGCCACAGGGTTCCATTTCAGGTGGAAAATCCAGTGAGAAAGATTGTCACCAAACCATTACAAGGGACTCCGTCTCACCAACGGCTCACTGACCATATTAGGCCAGGAGTCCGTATCCTCTTTGTCGGCATCAATCCAGGCCTTCGTTCAGCTGCCACCGGGCACCACTTTGCCGGGCACTCAAACCGTTTCTGGAATCTCCTCTTCGAGTCAAAGCTGGTGTCCGAGCCGCTCACACACCAAGACGATTGGCGACTTCCGGATTGGGGGCTTGGCCTCACAAACATCATTCAGCGTCCCAGCGCAGGGGTGAGCACGCTCAAGCCACACGAGTATACAGCTGGGGAAAAGCGGCTCATCGCCACAGTGAAACGGTATCGTCCTCACGCTGTGGCCCTACTCGGCATCACAATCTATCGCACGTTATTCCCAGAATACAGATCTGGCCGAATCAGCCTCGGGTTGCAAGCCAAAACCTTGGCTGGCCGGCCTGTTTTTGTCCTGCCTAATCCAAGCGGACGGAATGCACATTATTCATATCGAACGATGCTGAAGGCTTTTTGTACGCTACTTATGGTGACAGACATACCCATTCGAGGTATGACGAAGGGAACGATCGCGGGAGGGCCTCCGAGTCGGCCGTAGTAAATTTCTCACACGCTATGGTATACACACCATCTGGAATCGGTATATGTGTTGCTGGATCTCGCAGGTCCCGCTTGTACGCTCCCCTTCAATTGGCAGGGAACAATGAAGCGCACATTCCTTCTACTGCTCGGCTGCTGGATCGTAGCAAACCCTGGTACCCTCCTGGCGCAACAATCGTCCCAACCATTAGCCCACGAGGCAATGGCAGAGTGCTCTGCGGGTCGTGTCACTCAAGATAGGGCCAGCCGAGTCAGCCATTTTGAGAAAGGCCAGGCACTGGCGGAGCAAGCCGTGGCAGTGGACGATCGATCTGCCGGCGCGCATTTCGCCCTGTTCTGTAATTTAGGAGAACTCATGCGGATCGATGGTGAGCCGAGCATCACATCGGTCATGGGTTTCCACCGCGTGACGAAGGAGCTCGACCGGACACTGGAACTTGCACCTGATCATCTTGACGCCCTGTCAGCCAAAGGGGCATTCCTTCTCAGGCTTCCTTCACTGCTTGGGGGGGACAGAGAGAAGGGGGAGAAGCTTCTTCAGTACGTGCTCCTGAAATCACCGCAATCGGTCAATGCCAGACTCAGCCTGGCCAAGAGCTATTGTGCCGACGGCCGCCACGGCGAAGCTCTTTCGCTCGCCTTCGAAGCCCTGGATCTTATTCAAACCTACCGGTGGGATGACTTCGCTCCTGAAGCGGAGAAAGTGTTGGCTCAACTTCATGCCAGCGCTGCCAAAGCAAATTAGCCCCCTCTACCCACTGCCTTTCTGGCACCAGGCATGAAATCATGCTATCTTGAGCCCCCAGAATGAAACCGCACCTCGTCGTTCGTGAAGCATCGTTCGTATGGCACCCTTCTTCACAAGACAACGCCTGCGCTTCACACTTCAACAAACATGTTTCACAGATGTTTATCATCCTGTCAGGAGTACACCATGTTACTCGACGGTAAAAAGGGACTGATCATTGGCGTAGCGAATAAGCACAGCATCGCCTGGGCGATTGCGCAATCCGCCACCAGCCAAGGGGCACAGCTCATCTTTAACTATCAGAACGAACGGCTACGAGAGAACGTCGAAGAACTGGTCGCCACCATGCCTGGTGCGAGAGCCTTTCCCTGTGACGTGGGAAGCGATACCGAGATTGCCGCATTGATGCAGCAGACTCAGAAAGAAATTGGCCGATTGGACTTTCTTGTCCATTCCGTTGCTTTTGCCCCGCGTGAGGAACTCACCGGCCAGTTCGTCAACACTACACGCCAAGGGTTTGCAACAGCGCTCGACGTGAGCGCCTATTCTCTTGTAGCTGTCACGAGAGCGGCTGTGCCATTGATGACCGACGGCGGCTCCGTTGTCACGCTCACCTACCTTGGAGCGGAACGGGTCGTGCCTCACTACAATGTCATGGGGGTCGCTAAGGCTGCGCTAGAAGCTAGCGTCCGCTATCTGGCCCATGACCTCGGCCCCAAGAACATCCGTGTGAATGCGATCTCAGCCGGTCCGATTAAAACCCTCGCCGCCCGGGGCGTGTCCGGCATCAGCAAGATGGTGGATCACCACCGGGAATTCGCACCGCTCCGCCGTGCCACAGAGCAAGGCGAAGTCGGCGACACGGCGTTATTCTTGGTCAGTCCGCTAGGGCGTGGAATTACCGGAGAAGTGATCTATGTCGATGGCGGGTATCATATCCTAGGCTCACTCGCCTCCGTCGAGTGACGGCTGTTGAAAAAGGCCGCCAGCGTCGTTCTCGCATCGTTCAGATCCTCAACGTACCCCAGAGGGTACGCTTCCGGTCTTCACTCGCTGCGGCCTTGCTGAACAGCCTTTTTGACCAGCCTTGAGAGTGACGTATTGTCTGAATCTCGCCTCTCGGTTCCAGAAATCTGCACTTCACGGTTTTGCTTAGCGGCTATTCAAGCGTCCGCCTGAGGGTTTTTAACTTCCCGCGTTTCGTCTTGCCCTCCAACCGTCGTTCCTTCGAACCCTTCGTCGGCTTTGTGGCTCTGCGTTTCTTGCGCGGGATGGCCACGCTCCGAATGAGTTCGCTCAGTCTGGTAAGAGCATCCTCTCGATTCTCCTCCTGGCTCCGATACTGCTGTGCCTTGATTGTAATGACGCCATCCTGCGAGATCCGACTATCTCTTAATTTCAGCAGCTCTTCCTTGTAAAACGGGGGCAACGACGAGGCGGCAATATCAAACTGCAAATGGATCGCGGACGAGACTTTGTTCACATTCTGCCCGCCAGCTCCCTGCGACCGCATCGCATGGATGTCGATTTCAGAATCCGGGATGATGACGTGTGATGAAATGTGTAGCATTGAGGCTATGTAATTGATTGATCCATTTGCTCTGCAATCATCCAACGGCGGGTTTACACTGTTGTCATGACCCTATGTGAATAACTCATCCTCGACCAGTTTTAGGTACTTATTGACGTAGAACATGTCTGGCTCCTCACGTGCCGCACGTGACCGAATTCGAAAGTCCGGGTTCCTCGGGTCCAATGGGTTAAAAATGACTAAGCCGATACCGAATATCCTGGACAGGGCATCGAGCCGAGCGATGTCGTCCTCAGAAGAGTTGTCCGGGACCACTATGTAGGACTTGTGAGAAAAGAGCCGGTATGAACAAGCCTGGCCAAACGCAGTGATCAAATTGGCTGGGTCGAGTTTGATTTCGGCCGACACGATTTCAGTGGGTGGCTTGATGATATCTGACCGCCTCGCTTCCCGTACGCCAACCACATCTGGTGTACCCCACTTGTCTTTGAATCGGTTGCCGCCGACACTGATGCTTCGCGTGCATTCCTCAAGTTCATTGATCAACCACTCACCAAAGGCCTCGTAAAAGTCCTCTTCTCGTATTTTCTCTTTTTTGAGCTTCTTGCTTGCTTCCGCCTCTTGCTTCTCTCCCTCCTCTTGATACTTGACGGCGCGATAGAGGCCACGACTTGGCTGATAGATGGTCTTGGGCAACTCGGTTCTGAACTTGTGAAGTGAGCCGTGTATTGTATTAACCGGAATATTGGCAAATGCGATAGAGATCTCTTTGACCAACTCGGAGTATCGCTTTCCCGAGGGGGAGGCATCTACCAGTTCGATGGCCTTCTGAATGGCCTTTTCCGTACTCGTCATATTCTCACTCTCCTCAACTAGGAAGTCTGCGGCGGAGTGCCGTTGCAACACAGAAATACAACCTCGGCAATCCGTGGTTCGGGGAGTCTACTGCAAAGTCTGGCGCGTATCCACCACTCCGTTTTAGTCGAAACTTTTAGGAGGCTGCGAATACTTCGTATGTTTGGCTTCACAGTTACCTGGCGGCCGAGAGACTAGACCGCCGACGTTGCTGGAAGAACGGGGACCAGCCGAGGCTCTGCTAGGAAGGAAAAGGACACTGACCGAGTCCGCGAGGAAATTTCCGAAGGATTCCACCTGGCAGAGTCAGAATAGATCGTTCTGAGAGACGCGGAGGCGATCCGCCTCTGGCTAGGCGTAATGATAACTGAAGTCGATTCGAAGTTTAGGAAAGTTCAGGCAGGCGATCGATAATTCGCAAGCGCACTTCTTCTCCCACCTGCATTTGAATCATCTTGGTCGTCAGACTTTCACGAACCCGATTGGCATCTTCCAGATTAAATTGAATGTCCCCGCCAGATTGCTCGACGAAGTGAAAAAGCAGCAAGCTTGTGATGTGCTGGAGTTCCTCCTCACTCGTGTGTGCACTCAGATTCAAAATCTTGGACATTGAAGGGGCTCCAGCTCGATCATCAGACCTGCCGCCCCATTTATCGCTGAATTCTCTCTTATTCTACAATGCCCCAAAGGGGGGGTAACTCTGTTTTTACAATGAGAGACGCCTGGCCTTAGCAAGACAATGGTGTACAGACGGAAGCGGACGCTCAGCCTACGAAAACGCTATTGGTGGCCGCCAGCAATTCAGTCCGGCCAAGACAGTCTTCGTTGTCTGCGGTATGACTTTGAGGCGGGTTAGGACTTCGAGTCTTGATATTCTTCGTGCCAAGCCATTTGGATCGCTTCGAGGATTTTCTCGTTCGATTTCTTGGGATCGTCCTTGAAATCAGGAAGCGCCGTGATCCAAGAGTGCATGTCGGTGAATCGAACCGTGAGTGGGTCTGATTCAGGATGTTCTTCGACCAAACGGATCGCAATATCCTCAGTATCCTGCCACTTCAGATCCATATCCACTCCTCATGTACCGTCGTAAGTCAACCACGTCATCGGTACGGCATCGTCGCTACGTGACTTCCGAGACCTTTTTCCCCTGCAACCCCTTTGTAAGCGAATCATTTAAGAGTGCGACGGTCAGCAACTTTGCGGCCTGTTCGAGGTCCGCCATGCGTGCACGGATGGCACGTGGGTCTGTCCCGTCTTTGGCAGCAGTCAGCACCGCCAGCGCGGTACGAGTCGCAGCGATGTCGTCTGATGCGATGAGATGGCTTCCTTCCAGGAGGGATTTCTCCGTCGTCGTGATCAAGGCGCCGGCATCCAGTCGTGCTTCAATCAACTTGCGGGCTGAGACATCATCCACGGCAAATTTAAATGAATCTTCGATCATTCGTTCCACTTCACTATCCGACAAACCGTAGGACGGCTTGACCTCGATAGACTGGCTTTGCCCTGTCCGCATGTCTTTGGCCAGTACGTTGAGAATGCCATTTGCGTCAATCAAGAACGTGACTTCGATACGTGGCACACCAGCGGGTAAGGGTGGCACTTTGAGTCTGAATCGCGCCAGGCTTCGATTGTCTTTCGCCAGCTCGCGCTCGCCTTGAAGAATATGGATGTCTACACCGGTCTGGCCGTCAACGTAGGTCGTAAACATCTCTTTTGCGCCCGCGGGAATGGTCGTATTCCGCCGGATCACGCTGCTCATTACGCCGCCCATCGTTTCGATGCCGAGCGATAGCGGGGTGACATCCAGCAGCAACATGTCGGTGGTGCCACCGCTCAATATATCGGCCTGCACTGCCGCGCCAAGCGCGACGACTTCGTCGGGATTGAGCTCGCAATGGGGAACCTTGCCGAAGAGATCCTGGACACGCTGCCGAACAAGCGGCATACGAGTCGAGCCGCCGACGAGAACCACCTCATCGATCTCGTTCGGAGTGAGGCCGGCATCTTTCAAGGCGAGACGGCATGGCCCGAGCGTGCGCTCAACCAGATTCATGGTGAGAGATTCGAGTTGATCGCGCGTAAGGTCTCTCTCGTACCGCCCTTTTCCATCAGGCAGATCGAGCGTGGCAGTTGTCTTCATCACATCGGAGAGTCTGACCTTAGCCCGTTCTGCTTCGAGTCGAACCGCTTGCATATGGTCGGGATAGGCACTCAAATCGAGACCATACCGTTCGCGGATGTCCTTGAGAAAAAGATCTGCGAGCTGGCGGTCGAGGTCATCGCCTCCGAGATGGGTGTCGCCGTTGGTCGCCAGGACTTCGAAGATACCGTTCTTGAGTTTCAGGATGGAAATATCGAAGGTTCCCCCGCCAAGGTCGTAGACAGCAATCGTGCCTTGAGTCTTCTGTTGGAGCCCGTAGGCTAGCGAGGCAGCAGTCGGTTCATTGATAATTCGTAGCACTTCGAGCCCGGCGATCATGCCGGCATCCTTCGTCGCTTGCCGCTGGCTATCGTTAAAATAGGCGGGGACGGTGATGACGGCCTTGGTAATGCTCTCTCCGAGATGCGCCTCGGCCCGTTGCTTCAGTTCCTTCAGGATCATAGCCGAGATTTGGGGGGGCGAATAGGTCTTCTCACCGAGCTTGATTCGGATGACTCCGCCCTGTTCCGTCAAGTGGTACGGGAAGTACGCCAGCTCGCCCTGTACATCCTCAAGACTCTTTCCCATAAATCGTTTCACGGAATAGACAGTTCGTTCCGGGCTGCGCGTCAGGTGTTCTTTCGCCGCATCGCCGACGATCAGCCCATTGTCGGTCATCGCGACAACAGAAGGGACCATCGCCCGTTCGTTTCGGCCTGATATGACACAGGGACGTCCGTCTGCCATATAAGCCACAAGCGAATTCGTTGTACCAAGATCGATGCCGACGATACGTGCCATGGCGGTGGTTATCCGATGGTTGAGACGAGATCGCTCACGATGTTCTTGACATAAGTTCGGTTGGACAGATGTTCTCGCATCTCTTTCAATATCCGGTCGCGCTCGGCCCTCGCCTGGCTGGTGGCTTCCCCGCGATCTTGGAGTGCGTCCCACTGAACGAAGAGCTGCTGCAGCGCAGCCTCCATGTCCCGCTGCCGCTGTTCAAGCATATTCCGCTCAGACTGGAGCTTCGTACGGAGCGTTGACTCAGTTACTGACGTCCGCCCGGCAGCTCTGTACTCATTCAATGTATCTTGCAGTTCAAGAATTTCCTCAAAGAGGTCAGCGGGAGGGGAATTCCGAATCTGTTTCACCGATCCAGCTTCAAGATCGAGAAGATACTCAGCCCGCTCAATCGGGTCACGGAGCGTCCGGTACGCGGTATTCAACATGGCTGAATTGCCGAGGCTGATGGTCTGCTCAGCCGCACTTTTGTTCTGATAGAAATCAGGATGGAATGCGCGGCTCAGTTCGTAGAATTTGGTTTCGAGTTGGTGCTGGTCGATCGTGAGGCGGCGGGGGATGCCCAGACAGGTGAAGTAATCGAGCTCTTTCGAAACCGGCTGGACTTTGACGCATCGGTCACAGAAATATTCACCGGACATCTCAGACTGGCAGTGCCAGCACATGCTGCGAGCCATCTGCAGATCACGAGGGTTTGAGCTGTGGATGTGCTGATGGTTCATTCCGCCACCTCTTCTGACAAGACGGGCATGGCAACCTGCCATGCCCGTGGATGCTGTCAATAGACTGCTGACGCTCTTGGGAGCCTGCCCGACATTGCCCCTTCTACTACGGCAAACGATCCGCAACCATCTGCGTCGTTCTCGGCCTGAAAAAATCCTCAACGTATTCCGGTGAATACGCCTCCGATTTTTTCAGCCCTGCGGCCTTGCATCTGGTCGCATCTCTTTCGCCTCGTCACGAATGGCAATGTCGGACAGGCTCCTATGCCGAGAAGGACTCTCCGCAACCACAAGTTTTATCGGCATTCGGATTAACGAATTTAAAGTTTCCGCCCATCAGGTCTTTTTGAAAATCCAGCTGCGTACCTTGAAGATAGATCGCGCTCTTGGCGTCGACAATGACTTTCACCCCGTCAAAATCTTGGATCTGGTCATGCGGTCCGATCTTCTCATCGAAATTGATCGTGTAGCTAAGGCCTGAACAGCCGCCGCCTTTCACGCCGAGACGGAGCCCCCCTTCCGTGAGTCCCTGCACGTTGATGAGGCGTTTCACTTCTTTCAGTGCCGACTCGCTGAGCGTAATCACCGGAGTTTGGGTTACTGCGTTCGTGGTGTCCATAGCAACACTCCCTTTGTTCACGTTACTTCGCGTCGATCAGTGCTCCATCGGCTTTCTTCTGGTAATCCGCGAGGGCAGCCTTGATGGCATCCTCGGCGAGCACGGAGCAATGGATCTTCACCGGCGGCAGGTTCAGCTCCTGCACGATGTCGGTGTTCTTGATCTTTTGGGCTTCATCGATGGTCTTGCCCTTCAACCATTCTGTGGCGAGGCTCGAGCTGGCGATCGCGGATCCGCAGCCGAAGGTTTTGAACTTCGCATCCACGATCGTATCGTTTTGCACCTTGATTTGAAGCTTCATCACGTCGCCGCACTCCGGCGCGCCAACCATACCGGTGCCGACCCCTTCCTCGTCCTTCTTGAAACTCCCCATATTGCGGGGGTTATTAAAATGATCGACAACTTTGTCACTGTAGGCCATGGTTCATCCTCCTCTTGACTATCCGGGTCAGTGGGCAGCCCATTGGACTGATTTCAAATCAACGCCTTCTTTCGCCATCTCGTACAGGGGAGACATTTCTCGCAACTTGGTCACGATCTCAATCACCTTTTTAATTGTATAGTCAATTTCATCGTCCGTGTTGAAACGGCCCAGACCGAATCGGATCGAGGAATGCGCCAACTCCGTCCCGACACCCAACGCGCGGAGCACGTAGGAAGGTTCCAACGTGGCCGAGGTACAGGCCGAACCGGACGAGAGGGCAATATCCTTCATGCCCATCAACAACGATTCACCTTCCACATAGGCAAAGGAAATATTGAGGTTGCCGGGGAGCCGATTGGTCGGGTGGCCGTTGAGATAGCTTTCTTCGAGGGCCTTCATGATGCTGGCCTCCAGACGATCACGCATCGCAATCAACCGCGCGGTGTCTTTTGCCATCTCCTGCTCACACAGTTCGCAGGCTTTGCCGAATCCGACGATTAATGGTACCGGAAGCGTTCCGGAACGCATGCCGCGTTCATGCCCGCCGCCATCCATTTGTGCCGCAATGCGAACCCGGGGATTCTTTTTTCTCACGTAAAGCGCCCCGACCCCTTTGGGTCCGTACATCTTATGGCTCGTGAAGGACATGAGATCGATTCCCATATCTTGCACATCGACCGGGATCTTGCCAACGCCTTGCGTCGCATCGCAATGAAAGAGGATGCCCTTTTCCTTGGCGATTTTCCCGATCTCTTTGACAGGGTTGATCGTGCCGATTTCATTATTCGCCAGCATAATGGAGATGAGGATTGTTTTGTCTGTAATGGCCTTCCGCACATCTTCAGGATTCACCATCCCGAATTTATCGACGGGAAGATAGGTGACGACCGCTTTGCCCTTACCCTCTAACGATTTGACGGTATCGAGCACGGCGCGGTGTTCGGTGGACGATGTAATGATGTGGTCGCCCTTCTCCTTGTACATTTCCAACACGCCCTTGATCGCGAGATTGTCCGACTCAGTGGCGCCGCTCGTGAACACGATCTCTTTCGGGTCGGCCTTGATCAGCTTTGCGATTTGCTTTCTGGCCTGCTCGACAGCCTCCTCTGCGGCCCACCCAAACGCATGGTTGCGGCTTGCTGCGTTTCCGAACTTCTCGACGAAGTAAGGAAGCATGGTGTCCAATACGCGTGGATCCATCGGCGTCGTGGAATGGTTATCCAAGAAAATCGGCAGTTTCATCGTTCAACTCCTTGTACGGCAGGGGACTGAATGGTGATAAGGGGGGTGCCGCCCATCATGTCTTGCAGCGTCATACTATTGAGCAATTGGGCAATACTGTCCTGAACTTTTAAGAGCGGTGTGCGGATATGGCAATTTTCCCGCTGCATGCAGAACTCTCCGTCCTTCTCGTGTGAACAGTCGGTAATACCCAGGGGACCCTCGATACTTTCGAGAATTTGCGCAATCGTAATCTGGTGCGCGCGTCGGGCCAGTACGTATCCACCCTTGGGGCCATTGTGGCTCTCGATCAGTGCGTTCTTGGCAAGGGTCTGAAGCACTTTGGCCAGTAGCTCGAGAGGGATGTTATATTCTTCCGCAATCTCCTTCGTATTTATCACGCGCCCAGGCGTTACATCGCCAAATTGGACAGTCGCGATATGCTGAAGGGCCATGAGGGCATAATCTGCTTTTTTTGAAATCTTCAACATTAGCTATTGCCGATCTCCAGAGTCGGAGACTATAATGATCTCCGATCAATATGGTCGGATTAAGAGTATCACGCAAGTTTCAAAACTGTCAACAACAGAAAATATGGCTGATTCTGGTAGAGAAAGGAACAGGTAGATGGGCGGGACCAACCCTTATATTCAAAAAGCTGACTACGAGCTTCCGCACGTAGCCTATACCGTCACATTTATTGCCCCTGGAGGCGTGGAGACGAAGGTTGAGGTGGACCCGGCCAAGATTCCCTATGGCCCAACCGGGCTCCCCGGGAGCCTCCTGGACGTGGCAATGGGCAATGGAATTCTGTTGGAACATGTCTGCGGGGGGGTCTGTGCCTGTTCAACCTGTCATGTCATCGTCAAACAGGGGCTTGAGAGCTGTAATGAAGGCACGGACGATGAGTTCGATCAACTGGAAGAAGCACCAATCACTACTCTGCAGTCACGGCTTGGTTGCCAATGTGTGCCAAATGGCACAAAAGATATTGTGGTCGAAATCCCGGCGGTCAATAAGAACCTCGTGAAGGAAGGCCACTAATCATAGGTCTCTGTTTTTACTTCTTTTCGGTCATATCCCGCTTCCACAAGATAGGATCGCAGCGGTCGCACAAAGCCTTTCGTGCCGCACAACATCGGAATCATTTTCGGCGCTTTCTCAATCAACGGCCTGAGCATGGGACGCACGAGATCGACCGCCTGTTGCGCTCCTTCCGAAGCCACGAACGAGAGATAGCGAAACTTTGGATACGTCACAGCCACGGTCAACAGTTCCTGATGAAAGAGGAATTCATCCTCTGCGGGGGCGACTGCAATCAAAAGAATCGTATCGATCTGTCGCTGTGTGTACAGCTGTTTCAGCATGCACCGGATTGGGACAAGGCCCGTGTATCGAGCAACAAATAAAAGATCACGGTCGAGCTGCTGTGGGAGCGTAAAGTTTCCATAGGGGCCTGAAAGGTGTATGACATCGCCGGGTTTGAGTGTGTAGAGATAATTGGATCCCATACCGTCCGGTACGCGATCGAAGATGATGGTCAACTCGCCTGACGGCGTGCCAGGCGCTGCCATCGAATAGGCCCGGTTGAGCGGTGGTGCGGCCCCGACCGGCAGTTTGAGTGAAACCCACTGGCCGGGCTGGAACACAATGTTCTGAACGGTAGGAAGAAGTATGAGCTGGCGAGTGTGGGTGGTGAGATCATTCACCGAGAGCACCCTCGCTGCTTGCGTGAATTCGGCCATCACGATCTCCTTCTTCCTCTTAACAGAAGCGACGACAAGATGGAAGTGTTGCGTTTCCTGTACAAGACTTTTCCCTGCATGTTATAGATACCGACCTTTTCGTATCACATCAGTGAGTACACAATGACTCAAGTCCGAGTGCGATTCGCACCCAGCCCGACCGGTTTTCTCCATATTGGAGGAGTCCGCACGGCGCTGTTCAATTGGCTCTTTGCCCGCCAGCAGAAGGGCGTCTTCATCCTTCGTATTGAGGATACGGATCAGAGTCGGTCGACGGACGAATCGATCCAAGCCATCATCGACGGCATGAAATGGGTGGGGCTCGATTGGGATGAAGGGCCCTATCGACAGACCGAGCGCATGGACCTCTATCGCAGTCATGCAATGCAGCTTCTTGAAAGGGGCGATGCCTATTGGTGCGCCTGCACAGCGGAAGAGCTCGACGCGAGGCGCAAAGAAGCCGAGGCCAAGGGACTGTCGCAAAAATACGACGGCCGTTGCCGTGATCGTGGCCTCACAAATCCGGCCGGCGACGCAGCCCTGCGATTCAAAGCTCCGCAAGAGGGAGAGACCGTGGTCGATGATCTGATCAAAGGTAAGATTGTCTTCGATAACGCGGTGCAGGATGATCTGATCATTCTCCGGTCGAACGGCTATCCGACGTACAATTTTTCAGTGGTGGTTGATGATGCGTTGATGAACATTACTCATGTGGTACGAGGGGACGATCACCTGACGAATACGCCACGGCAGGTTCCGATCTTCCAAGCGCTCGGGTTTTCGGCCCCTCAATTTGGGCATCTACCGATGATTCTGGGCTCGGACAAAGCCCGTCTTTCCAAGCGACACGGGGCCACCTCGATTATGGCCTATAAAGACATGGGGTACCTGCCGGATGCGATGGTGAATTATCTCGTTCGGCTTGGGTGGTCGCATGGGGACCAGGAGCTCTTCACCCGCGAGGAGCTGATCGAGAAGTTTTCCTGGAAGCACGTCCAAACGTCTGCAGCTGTGTTCAATCCCGAGAAACTTCTCTGGGTGAACGCGGAATACATCAAGATCATCCCGCCAGCCCAAGTGGCCCAGGCGTTGGTGCCCCTCCTGGAAGCAGCGGGATTAAAAGACGAAGTCCAGATTGTCTCGGCCGACTGGCTCGCACAACTCGTCATACTTGTGAAAGAACGGGCAAAAACGCTCATGGAAATGGTCGAGTGGGTGAGGCCGTACTTTGGACAGTCCGTGATATGTGACGAAGCAGCCGCGAAGAAGTTTTTGACGCCGGCCATGGCACCGATCCTCAGTAAATTGCTTGCTCGTTTCGAGGCCTTCCCTTCTTTCTCAAAACAGCCATGGGAAGAGGCCTTCAAGCAAATGGTCGAAGAAGAGGGGATGAAAATGGGACAGCTGGCTCAGCCAGTCCGCGTGGCCCTGACCGGTCGCACGGCTAGCCCTGGCCTCTTCGATGTCATGGAGATACTGGGAAGAGACCGGACATTGCTTCGTCTTCGCCAGGGGGTCGAACGGGCCTCAGGGTAATTGGCCGGCCCCCGCGAGCAAACCCGCGTCGATCTTGACGGAATCACACGCCATATATTACTGTGAATGCCGGTTGGGGGATCGTCTAGCGGTAGGACGTCAGTCTCTGGATCTGACTACCTAGGTTCGATTCCTAGTCCCCCAGCCAAATACGTTTTCCCGCCCGTACTTTCAGAACTATGCCTCGGTTTCGTACCGCGCTGGGGGATCGTCTAGCGGTAGGACGCCGGCCTTTGGAGCCGGCTACCTAGGTTCGATTCCTAGTCCCCCAGCCACTTTCCCGTACCATCCCGCTTGCTACTTCAACGACGCCAGGTCCATCACAAACCGGAATCGCACATCGCCTTTGAGCACTCGCTCGTAAGCTTCGTTCACGTGTTGGACCGGGATCACTTCAACATCGGACTCGATCTTGTGCGTGGCGCAGAAATCGAGCATGGCTTGGGTTTCTCGGATGCCGCCGATGACAGAGCCCGCGATGCGGCGGCGATGCAGAATGAGTGGGAACGGTTCCAGTAGCGTCGGCTTGTCCGGGACGCCCACCAAAATCATGGTCCCGTCGGTTTTGAGCAGATTCACGTACTCGTTGTAGTTGTGCGAGGCGGAGACAGTGTCAAGAATAAAGTCGAAGCGCCGCTGCAGCCGAGTAAACGTCTCAGGCTGTGAGGTAAGGGCAAACTCGAAGGCACCCAATCGCTCCGCATCTTTCCGTTTCTGTTCGGATGTACTCAGAACCGTGACCTCAGTGCCCATCGCCTTAGCAATCTTTACGGCCATATGACCGAGCCCCCCTAATCCCACCACCGCGAGTTTGTGATATTTGCCGACGCCCCAGTGGCGAAGCGGAGAGTATGTGGTAATTCCTGCGCACAAGAGTGGGGCTGCTCCGGCAGGCGACAGGGCTGAGGGAATCCGCAGCACGTAATTTTCATCTACGACAATCTGTGTGGAATAACCGCCTTGTGTAGGTTGGCCGTCTTTATCGCGGCCGCTGTAGGTGAGAAGCATGCCGGCCTCGCAGTACTGCTCTGATCCCTCTCGACAGGCCGCACAGGTTCGGCAGGAATCGACGAAGCAGCCGACGCCAACTCGGTCGTTTGTTTTGAATTTCGTCACCGCAGACCCAACGTGTGCCACGGTACCGACGATTTCATGACCTGGCACCATGGGGAAAATCGATCCGCCCCATTCGTCACGGGCTTGATGAATATCCGAGTGGCAGATGCCGCAGTGGGTGATGGTAATGAGCACATCCTGAGGGCCGACATCGCGCCGCTCGAAGGAAAAGGGTTGCAGGGCAGTCTTGGCGGTCATCGCGGCATAGCCTTTAGTCGGCAACATGGCTTGTGTTCCTTGTATGAGGGCTTGGTTCGACCGTGACCATAGCAAGATATCTTGGGCTTGCCAAGCAGGAAACAGGTGAACAAGGCCGTGTGTCTTGCGCGTCGTTGTATTGTGCTGCCAGGGAATTATGGGTGGGAATTGCTGATTGCGTCCTACGGGAAGATGGACGATCTGTCCCAGGGCTGTTGCTTAACTGTGTTGCCGGGTCGCTGTATCGTCGTCCTCCTCCAACGAGTCGGGGAGCGAGGTATCCATCGTGAGAGTGGAGCCGGGTATGCGGTACCGTTCCGTTGCCCAGGCACCGAGGTCGGTCATTTGGCAATGCTCAGAACAGAAGGGACGCCAGGGATTGCTTTCCCGGGTGCTGGGCTGGTGGCAGAGGGGGCAGACCATGCCCGGCATTGTACCATGGTGAATGCCAGGATCGGCCAGCGGTCAACTCTAGGGGGCGTGGTGAGTGGTCGAGACGTTCAGCAATCGCTGCAGGCGGCGCTGATCGATCTCCGAGAGACCGAGAAATTCGACGCCGAACTCCCCGCTTCCACTCCAACGAACCGCGGCGGACTCGATGGTAATGGGCGAACCCAAATCGGTCGCCCTGATGAGAATTCTCACCGCTGAGCCTGGCTGAATTGACGACATGCTGGTGACGGCGCACCCTCTGGCGGATAAATCGAACATGGTGCCTTCGCAAATGTTTGTCTTGTTGGTGCTGGAGAAGAACACCTGCATGTCAACGGGAATTCGTGGATATTCTCGACACTCTATCATGCGGTCCTCCATACGATTCGAGCGTGTTCGTCATACCGGCACCTCGGGCTCCGATAAGTGTAGCAATCCCAGCGCCACGGTAAAGTAAAACTTGGAAACGGTATGACAGAGGGCCGGAGGGAAGAATATTCAGGAGGCACACGGGGGAACGTACCGGTGTGACTACTTGGACGGCTGAGTTTTTTCGATCTTCGCCCAGGCGTCTTTGAGTGACACCGTGCGGTGAAATATCAGTATGCCGGAGGCCGAATCAGGGTCGGTGCAGAAATATCCGAGGCGTTCGAATTGGTATCGAGAGCCGGGCACTGTCTGCCGCAAACTGGGCTCAACCAGGCAGCCCGTGATGCGTTCCAATGAGTGGGGATTGAGAGAGGTTGTCCAATCGTGGTCTGGCGGCACCTTTGCCAGATCGGTCACCAACAGCGGATTATAGAGTCGAACCTCCGCTTTCACCGCATGAGCCGCTGAAACCCAATGGATTGTCGCCTTGACCTTGCGCTGCTCCTGAGATGCGCCACTCTTAGTTGTGGGATCATAGGTGCACTGGAGTTCGGTGATCTCACCGGTCTGCGGATCTTTGGTCACTCCGACACATTTGATGATGTAAGCATAGCGGAGCCGTACTTCGCGTCCTGGAGCGAGCCGGAAGAACTGTTTGGGCGGATCTTCCCGGAAATCGTCTTGCTCAATATAGAGCACGCGTGAAAAGGGAACGTTCCTCGTCCCTGCGGACGCATCTTCAGGATTGTTAACGGCTTCCAATTCTTCGGACTGGCCCTCGGGATAATTGGTGAGGATGATTTTGAGCGGACGTAATACGGCCATCACTCGCGGCGATCGCTTGTTCAGATCTTCGCGAACAAAGTGTTCGAGCAGCTGCATCTCGACGATGGCCTCACGCTTGGCTATGCCGATATGGTCACAGAAGGCCCGAATCGCCTCAGGGGTATACCCGCGTCGACGCAGGCCTTTGATCGTCGGCAGCCGTGGGTCATCCCACCCGCTCACCAGTTTCTTTTCAACCAACTCGAGCAGCTTCCGTTTGCTCATGACGGTATAGGTCAGGTTTAAACGAGCAAATTCGATCTGCTGCGGCCGGTGCGGCGCTTCAGCCTGCTCGACGACCCAATCGTAGAGAGGCCGGTGATCTTCAAATTCCAAGGTGCAGATTGAGTGCGTGATTCCTTCAAGCGCGTCCGAGAGGGGATGCGCATAGTCGTAGGACGGGTACAGGCACCAGGCACTCCCTGTTCGATAATGGGTCGTGTGCCTGATACGATACAGAGTCGGGTCTCGTAGATTGATATTGGGTGATGCCATGTCGATCTTGGCGCGAAGGACGTGGGTTCCGTCGGCAAACTCTCCAGCGCGCATGCGTCGAAAGAGGTCAAGGTTTTCATCGACGGAACGTTCGCGAGACGGGCTATTCTTTCCCGGCTGAGTCAGTGTGCCACGATAGATGCGCATTTCTTCGGCCGTTAACGTGTCGACATACGCAAGACCTTTCTGGATCAGCCGTACAGCGAACGCGTAGAGTCGTTCGAAGTAGTCCGAGGCAAAAAACATCTTCTCGTGCCAATCGAACCCGAGCCACCTGACGTCGTCTTGAATAGCCTGGACGTACTCAGGATCTTCGGTCGTCGGATTGGTATCGTCGAATCGCAAGTGGCAGATGCCGCCTGGAGTGTCGTTTGCCAAGCCGAAGTTCAGGCAGATCGATTTCGCATGGCCGATATGAAGATAGCCGTTGGGCTCAGGTGGGAATCGCGTGACCATTCGACCACCGTGTTTGCCGCTTGCGTAATCGGCGGCCACGATGTCGCGGATAAAGTTTGATGCGCTACTCGGTTCAGACACGATAGAGCAATGACTCCTTTCCGGGCGAGACCATTTGAACGAGATCGTTGGGGCTGTTCTATCACACGCGCGGTGGACGGGAGAAGGGCTTAATCGGAAAAGAAAGAACGCCGGAACGAATCGGGTACTACGCAGTCTGGTGGGTCGGCATCTGCATCACACTGAAATCTTTCTGCGCGATGAGGTGTCCTTCCATACGCAGACGAAACTCGTAACGCCCAGGAGTGGGAAAGATCAGGGAGGGGATATTGATCCCGAAATCGGAAATTTGAAGGCGGTCGCCGATGACAATATTGGGAAGGGCGGCCCGGCAGACGAGTTGTTCATCGTTAAGATAGGTCAAGTCGATGTCGAAGTGATAGGTCCCTTCGGCATCGGTGAGACAGAAGTACAGCCCCATTTGTGAGTGTTGAAAAGGAAAGCTCACGGCCTGTAAATGCGTGAAGAGACCGATGAGGCTTTTCTTCTTGGTGACACTATCCTCAATGACCTGATCACAGACCAAGAAGGCTTGCACACTAGGTTTCACGATGTCTGACATACTGCCATTGTACGGGAGTCTTGGGTCTTGTCAAAAAGGATGTGTTTTTCAACATGGCTTCAGGGTGGCGCGACGCTCGCGCCTCCTTCGATTGATTGTAGAGAGGCGGGTACACGTGGATGGAAGCTGGAGTCTACTGGAAGCCGATTATCCGATGACCGCCGCGTTGCCGCGACTTTCCGCAACATCGCCGAACATTGTGAGGCCGGTGCCGATACGGCAATAGTGTGGACTGACGGTGACGACTTCACCTTTATGGGTACAGAAGCGGGCCGAGGTTATGCGAATTTTTCTTTTCTGCATGAGACAGGCTTCGAAGACCGTGTGCCCTGTTGCTCGGTCTGTGACTGTCACTGATGGAGGGTCGCCTGGGGTTGCCTCGCCGCTGGCCTTGGCGTGTATCATGAATCGGCCTGTACTATGTACCGAGAGCGCATTCCGTCGTATATGACCGACCCGGACCCCCTGCTCGTCGTACAGGTCCATCGTCAAGAGTAACGCCAATGGCTGGGGTTGTGTTTCCAACACCATCTGTTCTTTGCCTTGAAGCTTGACGACGCCGTTTGTGTTTCGAAACACATTCGAGCCGACGTAGAGCTCAAGGCCCTGTTCGGGCATCTCGATGTCGATGAGTTCCGGGGAGTCTGTGATTCCGATAGTTTTGATTTGGAGTGTGTTGTTCATGTTCCACCATGAGTTTACCGACGGGAAACGGAGGCCACCGCCGAAGAATCCCCTCTCCCAGAGGCCCGCCGCCGTGCTTGTCGGAAGGTAGGCTATACGACTGTCTCTGTCAAGTGGTGATTGAAGATCAGCGTGGAGATTTCATCGCAACCCCGATTCGTTAAGAATTGAAAAGTGAAAAGTCCCTGTGCTACTGTGCCAGGTCTATCCCTAGTTATTGATGATCTGGTCCCATCGTCTAGCCTGGCCTAGGACGGAGCCCTCTCAAGGCTTAAACACGGGTTCAAATCCCGTTGGGACCACCAACACCAATAACTCCCCGCCCGACATCCAACGCTTCGATGCCATCCCGCAGACTTTCCGGATAGTGGTGCGCATACCGTTGCGTCATGATCGGCGACTTGTGTCCCAGTAATCGCTGCACCTTGTACAGATCCACCCCAGCCTGCGCGAGTCTCGTGGCAAAGGTGTGCCGCAGATCATGGAAACGGAAATTCGTGATCTCGGCTTTCTCCAATGCCGAATAAAATGCCCGCGTCAGATTTCGAGCATCAATCCTTGTCCCACAGGAAGTCGTAAATACAAAGGAGTGTTTCTCGTTGGTCGCCGTCTTGTGGCGTAGAAGCTCCACAAGGCAACTGTTCAGCGGCACGGTGCGCTTCTCTCCATCCTTGCTTTTCATCACCACGAGGACTTGCCGGTTCAGATCGACGGCTCGCCATTCCAAACCGAGAATCTCACCCCGCCGCATGCCCGTGTTCAACGCGAACACAAGGGTGTCTTGGAGCCAAGGAACCGAATGAGTAAGTAACCGTGTGTCCTCGTCGGGAGTGAGCCACCGGTCACGTTCATTGCGGACTTTCTCTAGCGACACCCGTCGCATCGGATTATCACGGCACCATTCCCACTCCCGTATGGCGATGTTGAAGGCATGCCGGATCAGTCCGAGTTCCTTGTTGACTGTCGCCGGCTTGGCCTTCTGCCGGCGCTGGGCTTTGTAGGCTGCCAGGAGCTTCGGTGTCACCTCAATGAGCTTGAGCGGCCCAAATACGGGCCTCAGATGACCGAGGCATTGCTCATCTCGCTGGTGGCTTGCTGGAGCCTTTGTCACCGATTGTTCGGTGAGATAGCGGTCCATCATCTCGTTGAACGTCCGATCCTTCTCTTCGAGTATGTCGAGAAAGCGGCCTTCAGCGATCTTGACCCTCAGCTTTGCAAGAATGGTTTCGGCTAACCGCTTGTCTGTGGTTTCCGTGGACTGTCTCACCTGGCGGCCCTGATACATCAAACTCATCCACCACACCTTATGTCGTCTAAATAGCCCCATCCACATCCTCCTTTTCGATGAGGCTTGAAATCGGTTTGGTTTCCCCATGCGGGAGAGTATAGGACTCCCTTTTGGCAGCCGCAATGAGGGCTTTCAGGTCGGCTGGTACGGAACTCTTTGTCAGCTTCGGGAGTGGGTGGGGGTGTGGATCAGGGAAGGACTCAAGCCACCGTTGGATGGCTTCTTGCTCGAATCGGATCAAGGAGTGAATACGTCGGCAGGGAATCTTCCCTTCTGTGGCCCAGAGGTAGAGCGTCGATGGCTTAATCTTGAGCCAACCTGATAGTTCTTTGACCGTTAACATCATATCCAGGTCCTGAGCAGGGGGAGTCTGACGACACCCCCTTACCCCCCTTCTGCGCTCGCGTGGGCACGCCAGCGTCTCTGTGGTGGCAGCGCGGTGCCACAGAGCATCGGTCCTGCCTTCCTGGCACCTTCCAGGCCCGACCGCTGCGAGGTGCCCCGCCCTGCAACTCGGATTGATCCCTGCCCCGGATGTGGTGGGGGGCAGGGAATTGAGTGTTTATCGGACGAGTGCTTTCAGTTGATCCTTCTCCAGGCTTGCGCCGAATTCTTGTTCCATCCGTGCTCCCATCTCCTGCCAGGTCTTTCCGGCTGCCTTCATCTCCTTGAGTACGTGAAGTGCCTTCGCCAAGGAACGGTCCTCGATATCTTTCTCGTGCTCGCTTCCCCTCCCAAAGGTCCTTGCCACTTTCCGGCCTAAAGCCATCGTCAGTGATCCTTGGTTCATGGGTTCTTTCAAGGGCATGATCGAGTGTTTCAGGCGGCGGGGCTTATCCCAGTAGGGACTTTTGCACCCGGGACATCGGGATGGTTTTTTGGGGCGACGAGGCCACCAGGCCTTTCCGCACCGATGACAGACTTGCTGCCGCAGTGCTATGGATGTCTCATTTCCCGATGCGAGTACTCTCTGACGAACAGGGTTGCTGTCTAATCGGTTGGTAATATTCATGATCCGTTGCCTAGAAATTGCGCCCCCGTTTTACCAGGCGGGGGCTGATCGCCTGCGCGCGGCCGGCAATGCCGCCCGGCGCGCAGGCTGAACGTGCCCCAAACTTGGCCTCCGCGTTCCGCCGCATACACGTGAGGACTTTCTGGAGATCAAACCGTAACGCAGTCCTGACCCGTGTCGATGGGATCTCTGCTTTGCGAACAGCACGCCGAATTGTATCCGTGCTGACGCCAATGATGGCCGCGAGTTCCTTGATCGACAGATCTGATGTCTTCATGGACCCCCCTTGGTTCAAATGTTCTCTCACCCTACTCCAGAGATCCCGCCCTGGGAATTAGGCAGATGTATGCAGATGTATCCTCTGGTGCGCTCTCGTGCGCATGTCATCGTGATCAGGTGGTCAGCCCTGCACCCGCTCAGCGTGATGAGGAGCGTAGCGCAATGAGGAAGAGAATGGAATTAGGCAGTTGGGGACAGCTGGGGACAGTACAGGACAAATAGTCCTCTATTGCGTAACGGATCGTTGATTTTGTGAGGCAGCGGAGGAATGTGGTTGCCTTGACTCACGGCGTACAACGAGACGAAAATCGCTCATGCATTAGTAAGGAGGCCCGCAATGGTCATGACGACGATTTCGTCGAAGTTTCAAATTGTGATTCCCAAAGAAGTGCGGGAAAAACTCCACCTTACGCCAAGCCAACGTTTGCAGGTCGTAGAAAAAGGCGGGGTCATCACCCTGGTGCCGGAAGTTCCCCTAAAATCACTCAAGGGAACGCTCAAGGGCATGTCCAAGACGGATCTTCGGGAGAAGAAGGACCGATTGTGAAGGTCTTGCTGGATTCCAGCGGATGGATCGAATTCTTCACGGATGGACCACTCGCCGAACGGTATGCACCCTATCTCACCTCTCGGTATCAGCGCATCAAGCCCTCTCAAGGCTTAAACACGGGTTCAAATCCCGTTGGGACCACCAACACCAACGCTCGGACAAACGCGCGCACATGATCAGAGCAATCGAGCATCAATATGACCTTAGGTAGTATATTCCTCCTTATTCCGCTTACGCGGCCCTGAGCTATCGAATCGAGCCTGGTGCAAGGTTAACTCCTTTCGTAAGATCTTCATTGCAGCCACATTCAGGGATGCAGACCGCTCAGCCGACTACGTCCGCCACGATTGCCGTGACGGACGATAACTGTGGCCATGTGTCCGCATGAACCTGGACGCGGCGAAGAGCTTCCCTGGGCTGCAACTTCGTTGACGCCTCCATCCTCCGTTGTGTATAAAGAATGCGTTGTTTCTCCGTTCACTTTTACGATGGGTAGAATTTCCATGAGTGTGCGTGAATTTCACGATGGGGCTAAAGACGGACTCGAAGCGCTTGAGCCTCTCGACCCGGAACAGATTGAGTCCTTCGATGGCCTGCTGACCGCAATGCGCAAGACTGCCTTTGGGGGCCGCAGACTGGGTGAAGCCTACGAAGTGCTGTGGACGATGATTGAAGACCCTGACTGTTCCGTTGTGTTAACGCTGTCAGGAGCAAAGCCCTCTCAAGGCTTAAACACGGGTTCAAATCCCGTTGGGACCACCAACACCAAGCGTGTTTATTTCGTTCGCAAATCGCCGATAAGCGCACGGGACACATCCTTTCCTGCAAATCCCCTCATTATCTCCATGCAGGCCACAGAACCGTCAAAATACGCGTGGAACAATATAATATCTAGGTATATATTTCCATTTTGCTCTGTCGCAATGCCGGCCCCGCTACGTTTCAGTGCATACGTCTGGCACCTAATTGCACCCGTCTCTCAATCATCAGGATCCCGTTGATCTTGGTGAGTTACTCTTTGTGTTAAGTCGATGAATACTTCGCGCGCGCATGATTCATGACGCTTCTATCGCAAACTCGGATACGCGGTTACAGATGGGGGGCTCGCCGCTCAGCCCTTCGACATCCTGCACGAGTATGCCTCAGGGCGCCCGCCTTGCTTCGCGTCCGCACGCTTTCGTGACGAACCTTCATAAATAATGCGGGCTAAGATGCGGCAGGAGACTCCTCTGAGCGCTAGTTCGTTGACGCCTCTATCGTTGGTTGTGTATAAAGAATGCGCCGTATCTTCATTCATTTTTACAAGGTGGTAGTCTTTCCATGGGTGCACGTGAATTCCACGATGGGGCGCAAGATGGACTCGAAGCGCTTGAGCCTCTCGACCCGGAACAAATCGGATCAATCGACGCGCTGTTGACTGCCATGCGCAAGACCGCCTTTGGGGGTCGCAGAGTCGGCGAAGCCTATGAAGTACTCTGGGCGATGATCGAAGATCCCGACTGCTCCGTCGTGCTGACGCTGTCAGGGGCAATGACCATTGCCAAGATGGGCAAGATTATCACCGCGATGATCGATTATGGGATGGTGCAATGTATTGTCTCGACCGGAGCGTTGATGGCCCACGGGTTAAGTGAGTCGGTTGGGAAAACACACTATCGGCACCATCCGTCCATGTCCGATCAAGAGCTGTTTCTGAAAGGCTACAATCGGGTCTATGACACGCTGGAGATGGAGTCGAACCTCAACTATGTTGAGCAGGTTGTTGCTCGAACGATGAAGCGAATGGATCAGGATCAATCTCTTTCCTCTGAAATCTTTACTCGCGAGCTGGGCAGGACCCTCGCCGAAGAATATGACGGAACAGGTATTCTCAAAAGCGCCTACCTAAAAAATGTTCCCGTATTCATCCCTGCGTTTACCGATTCCGAAATGGGGCTGGATATTGGAACCTGGGCTATGAATCGAAACCTCGATCAGGCTCGTGCGCAAAAACAGGAGTACGGGGATCTTGAGGTGCTCCGCACCATTCTTCGCTCCTATCCCACGTTCAATCCCTACCTCGACCTCAACAGCTATGCGAGCCATGTCATTTCGGCGAAGCGGCGGGGGATCTTTACGATCGGTGGAGGAGTCCCTCGCAATTGGGCACAACAAGTCGGTCCGTACATTGAAGTCTGTAATACCAGGCTCGGGGTCAACGTGGAGCCGCCTCGATTTCATTATGGGGTGCGCATCTGTCCGGAACCGGATCATTTTGGCGGATTGAGTGGCTGCACCTATCAGGAAGGACTTTCCTGGGGAAAATTTGTTCTGCCGGAAGCAGGAGGGCGGTTTGCTGAAGTGTTGACCGATGCCACCATTGTCTGGCCTCTCCTTATGGTGGGGTTGCTGGAGCGCATCAAAGCAAAAGGCGCGCCCCGCGCATGACGACCCCGTCTCTCGTTCGCACAATTGCCGCGGCGGGATTACTGTTGCTTGTACAACTGACTCAGGCGAATGCCGGGACGGTCACGGACGATGGACGAATACGAGGAAGCGCGGACGCACCGATCACCTTGATCGAGTATTCTGACTTTACCTGTGGATACTGTGCGAAGTTCTTTCAGGAGACCTTGCCTCGGTTGCAGGCCAAATATATCGATACGGGCAAAGTGCGATTTCTCTATCGCGACTACCCTCGAGCTGACCAAGGGGTCGGCGTCGAGGCGGCGGTGGCGGCGCGCTGTGCCGGAGCTCAGGGGCGATATTGGCCGATGCATGATCGACTCTTCAGCGAACGAGGCCGTCTAGACTCAGGATCTTTCAAAGGGTACGCTAAGGTAATCGGCTTGGACCAGACGGCATTTGCCAAGTGCTTCGACGAACGGCAGTATCTCGAATCCATTTTCAAGGATCGCCAAGAGGCGACCCGTTGGGGCTTTCATGGGACTCCTGGTTTTATTCTGATGCGAACGGCTGGTGGGCCCACTGAGAAAGAGCCGGCAGTCGCGATTCCCGGCGCGGTTCCATTCAACGAGTTCGCCGAGGAGATTGATCGCATGTTGGCTACGGCCCCGCGCTCGCAGGGAGAACCGATCGAATCTCATAAATCGACGGCAGTGGCACAAAACAGTCCCTTCATCATTCACTAAGGATTACCTATGTCTGCAATACAATCGTTTTGGTCTGTTCCTCAACGCGATGGGGAACCGCCCTTTTGGATGTGCATGTCGTGCTTGTCAGAAGTGTTCTACCGCAAGGTGCCGATGCCCGATTGCCCAACGTGCCATGGGGTCTCAACGTATGAAGCCTTCACGCTTGAAGCGATTCGCGACTGGGGCACAGAGGATTTGGTCGCCAAAGCCGATCTCGCCCAGCAGGCTGCCAACCTTGAGCCGGCTTCTGCGGCATCAGCCCATTCCATCGACTGAGTCTTTACCATTCACGGGGCATCTCTCGTGCAGGAACCACGTCCATTCTTGATTGGAGGTCTGTGGCGGCGGGGGGAGACCCTCATCCCCGTCAACGACCCATTTACAGGGCGGCTTCTTGCCGAGGTATCGAGCGCGAGCTCTGCAGATGCCGAGGCGGCAATTCAATCGACCGTCGAGGCGGCCGCTGCAATGGGGTCGTTGCCATCCCACGCGCGCTATCAGGCATTGCAACGGATCGCGGGTGGGCTCTATGATCGGCGTGATGAATTTGCCCGCTTGATGACGGCTGAATCCGGCAAGCCGATCACCGACGCGAAGCGAGAAGTCAATCGGGCTATTCAAACGTTTACCGTTGCGGCAGAAGAGGCCAAGCGCATTCCGGGTGAGGTGATCCCTCTCGACTGGACGCCGGGGACCGACTCCCATCTCGGTATTCTCCGTCGAGTGCCGATCGGTCCAGTGATTGGAATCACTCCCTTCAATTTTCCCCTCAATCTCGTGGCCCACAAGGTTGCGCCGGCTTTGGCCGCAGGCAACCCCATTCTCATCAAGCCGGCGCCACAGACACCCCTGACCGCGCTGCTGCTAGGCGAAGTGGTCCTGGAGGTCGGGCTTCCTCCAGGCGCACTGAATATCCTGCCTTGCGACAATACGGTGGCCCAACAGCTTGTCGTCGATCCCCGATTTAAACTCCTGAGCTTTACCGGGAGCGCCGCCGTAGGATGGATGTTAAAGGCCACGTGTGGGAAGAAGAAGGTGGTACTGGAACTCGGCGGAAACGCCGGCGTCATCGTGGAGCCCGATGCCGATCTGGACTTTGCCGCACAACGCTGCGCGCTTGGTGGGTTTGGGTATGCCGGCCAGACCTGTATCTCCGTGCAACGAATCTTTGCCCATCACTCCATTGCAGACCTCTTCACCACGAAGCTCCTGTTGCAAGTGGCACGTCTGAAGGCCGGAGATCCGAGTGACGACTCGACCGTCGTCGGGCCATTGATCAACACAGACGCTGTTCATCGTGTGGAGGCATGGGTTGGGGAAGCGGTGTCTCAAGGAGCGCGTGTGCTTCTCGGGGGCAAACGCATGGGTTCGGTGATGGAGGCGACGGTGCTCTCGCATGTCACGCCCACGATGAAAGTCTCTTGTCAGGAAGTGTTTGGGCCTGTCGTCACTGTGACTCCATACCGACACTTCGATGAAGCGATCACGGCGCTCAACCAATCCGACTATGGACTTCAAGCCGGAGTGTTCACCCAGGACGTCAATAAAATATTTCATGCCTTCCGTCATCTTGAAGTTGGAGCGGTGCTGGCTAATGAAATTCCGACATTTCGCGCCGACCATATGCCGTATGGCGGCGTAAAGGATTCCGGGGTCGGACGTGAAGGAGTTCAGGCCGCGATTGAGGATATGACCGAGCCTCGCATGCTCGTATTGAACCTCAAACCGCCGGCAGGGACTTAGCCTACATAGTTCATGAACACGTCCGTTTGAATCACTAATTTACCTAGCCGTAACATTCCCGAAAAATCGGCTGACTTTTCAGCGCTCTGCTTGAGAAAAACGTCTAAGGATATTGCGAAGCGGCGCCAATCTTGGTACAACAGCGATTCTGTGCCTCTATGAGGTATTACCATGGGAAAGCCTTTCAGCCTACGAGGCGCCCATTACTCAGTTGGTTGAACGAACTAAGGAGAAGAAACGATGGTACCTACGCAGATGTTTCTGACGCGAGGCGTCGGAGTCCACAAAGAAAAGCTGGCCTCTTTCGAGCAAGCCTTGCGCAGCGCCGGCGTCGCCTATTGCAACCTCGTCACGGTGTCGTCGATTCTTCCACCGAATTGCAAAATTGTTCCACGCACTCGCGGAGAGAAGTTGTTGCATCCCGGTGAAATCACGTTTTGTGTCATGGCGCGATCGGAGACAAATGAGCGAAACCGCCTGATCTCCGCATCGATTGGGGTGGCAGTCCCTACGGATCGTCGAACCTACGGATATCTGTCCGAACACCATGCGCATGGCGAAACCGATGAGGAGACCGGTGAATATACAGAAGACTTAGCCGCACAGATGTTGGCGACGACGCTCGGAGTCGAATTCGATCCCGACATCGCGTGGAAAGAACGGGAGCAAGTCTTCAAAATGGCTGGCCAGATCGTTCGAACCCAAAACATGACTCAGTCCGCTATTGGAAAACCCAATCGCTGGACGACGGTGATCGCATTAGCGGTGTTTATCCCAGAGGAAAATATTCCGAAGCGGCGTCGATAGCCCAGCTGCGTGAGTATACGCCCATGACACTTCCCGCTGGTTGGGAGGGCATCGACCAGAATTTTCTCGGCCTCGATGAACCCTGGTGCCACCCCGATCAGGCGGGTGTCTACATCCTGCCCGCACCCTACGAACACACGTCGAGTTATGTGCCGGGGTCAGATCGTGGCCCATCGGCCATCATTGAGGCGTCTCAACAAGTCGAGTTATACGACGAAACACTCCGGTGCGAGCCATATCGCGAATGGGGAGGAGTATCTACAGCTCGCTCCCTCGATCTTGACGGCAAAGTCGATCGACAGGCCGTAGATGCGATCGACGCGTTTGTCGCTCCCCACGTCGGCACCGGGAGGTTCATCGTCACTTTGACCGGTGAACATACGGGAGCACTCGGAGCCATCAGAGCTCATGCCCGGCGCTATCCCGATCTGTGCGTGGTGCAAATCGACGCGCATGGCGACTTGCGGAAGGCCTATCAAGGGAACCCCTATAGCCACGCCAGCGTCATGGCCCGAGTGGTCGACGACGGGTTGCCGCTCGTCCAAATCGGCATTCGCTCCATTTCTCCTGAGGAAATCGATCGCATTCAGAGTACCGACCGAATTGCCACGTTTTTTGCCGCCGACATTCTTGATCCTTCAGGGCCGTATGAAGGCAAGGCCGCTCGCTGGGTCCCCGAAGTGGTGAAGGCCTGCGGCGGTCCTGTCTATCTCACCTTCGATTGTGACGGGCTTGATGCCTCGCTGATTCCCGCGCTCGGCACTCCCGAACCCGGTGGGTTAGGCTGGTACGACACGCTGCATCTTATTACAGCCCTGGCCGATGGTCCTGGTATCCTTGGGATGGATATCAGCGAGATCGCTCCAATCGAAGGGTTTGTCGCGCCACAATTTTGTATCGCCCGTTTGATCTACCGCATGCTTGGACGGATCAAAGCGGGCCGCCGCGTCCACTAACAGGATGCTGAAAAAGCCCGCCAGCGGCGCTCTCGCATCGTTCAGAGGCTCAACGTACCGAAGCGTACGCCTCGCCTCTTCGCTCGCTGCAGCCTTGCCGGACGGCCTTTTTGAGCATCCTGAGACTATATTGATACCGCGTGTAAGATTCCAACGGAGTCTTGCGTATAAACTGAGCTTTTCCGCAACCTGCTAAAATAGCTTGCTGCCTGTGACCGACCAGCTTCGCATCAATAAATTTTTCACCCAGCACGGCATCTGCTCCCGGCGCGAAGCCGATCGCCTGATCGAGTCCGGTCGCGTGACCATCAATCAGCGAATCGCCTGCCTGGGAGATCAGGTCGGCCCTGGTGACAGTATTGCACGAGATGGACAGGTGATTCCCTGGGTAACGGTCCCGCTTTACATCAAATACTACAAGCCTGTGGGTGTGACAACGACCAGTGAGTCGCACGTGCCTCGCAACATCATTGCCGAGATCGGCCATCCGGAACGGATTTTTCCGATCGGTCGACTCGACAAGGACTCGTCAGGCCTTATCCTGCTCACAAACGACGGGGACATTGTCAACGAGATCTTACGAACGGAGCATGGACACGAACGGGAGTATGAGGTGTCAGTCGATCATCCTTTCGATCAGATGTTCATCAATCGCATGGCCCAGGGAATTGTCATTCTCGACCAGTCGACCAAACCCTGCCGGATTGAACGACTCGGCCCCGCACGGTTTCGTATTATTCTCACCGAGGGGCGCAATCGACAGATCAGGCGCATGTGCCAAGTATTGGGGTGTCGAGTGCTCACGCTGCTTCGCGTTCGTATTATGCATATTACGCTTGATGGACTGGCCCCGGGACAGTGGAAGCCTCTCACCGGAGAGGAACGTGCGCGGCTCTTTCAAGCGATCGGACGAGGCAGCAGCCAAGATGACCGCCATGCAGGGTGACCCGGAAACGAACGACTTACGATGCAACGACGGACCGAATGCCATAGGACGGTAGAGCAGGAGAGCGCTGCAAGAAGCACACACTCGCGCAGCCGCGATAGGTTCCTTCATCAATGGCGGAAGAGCAACATTCTTCGCCTGAAAATAGAGCGTCTTGCATGGTGAGCCAACAGACACCTCCATTGACAACCACGCCGGCTGAACGCACACTAACCCGCCCCTCGTCCCTGGAGAGAGATTCCTAGTATGGGTACCACATGGTGGAGCCCTCAACTGAATGCCCTGCTTGGCAGCCTCGTTGTCGCGGCAGGAGCGTGGCTTGCGTGGGACTCGCTTCCAGCCTGGGGAGTCTTTCTCATTACAGGAGTCGTCGCAGGATTTCTGGTGTGGCAGGGTCGGACGATTGGACTTGTTTGGGCTTGGGCAACCCTATTGCTCGGCCTGGAGAGTCTTGCCTGGCCCATCGTCACAATGGTTCAGGTCCGTTCCATCACGACGGAGCCGACCGACGAACAGTTGGGGACGATGCTCTCAGCCGTTCTGACGGGGCTCGTTTCAGCTGTTTTTTGGATCACATTTTCCTATGGGTTCTTCAAACGAGCCCGCCAGCCCATCCCCGCTGAATCGGTCGATGCAATCCAGAACCCTTCACCTGCGCCGCAGTCAAGGCGCTCCCGCAGAAACAAGTAACACCTACCACATCTCGATCGGATCGACGTCGACATCGAACTTGATGGCCCGTCTCTGATATGTTCGTTCCATATCCTTGACTGTGGCCCGCACCGCTTCGAGCCCTGTACCCCGTTCGGACGATTTCACGAGAATCTGCCAACGATACCGCCCTCGGAGTCTCGGAACCGGAGAAGGAATCGGCCCCAGGACCGTGAGGCCGTCCAGTCGATCGGGCGATTGAATTGACGAGAGCGGCTTTGTCCTCGCTATCTGCCCGACCACAGCCGGTGACGAGTGTGCAAGAAGCCGAGATGCCCAGGCCGCTGCCGCATCGTGAACCATTTTCTCATCGGTCCCGGACACGAGGAGGGCAATCAACTGCACCGAGGGCGGATACCCCAATGCACGCCGATGGGACAGTTCCTCCGTGAGAAAGACGGATTCGTCGTTCTTGACCACAGCCTGAATCGCATGATGGGACGACAGATTGGTCTGCACGATCACCTGGCCGCCAGCCTCTGCAGAATCGGCAAGACTGATCGCATCGAGCAGCGTATGATAGGTACGTTCGGCGGATTGGAAATTTGGCACAGTGAGTCCCGCGTCTGCCTGCACAATCCCAACGAGGCCCATCGCAGGAAGGGACCCTCGGCGTAGCAGCAACTGCGTCCCGACGATGATATCCCACCCCCCTTGCTCGACTTTCCTCCAGAGAATTTCGGCCTGCTCCGGACGCCGCATGGTGTCGCCATCGAGCCGAATGACCGTCGCGTGAGGAAACCATCGCTTCGCATCCTCTTCCACTCGCTCTGTACCCTCCCCGATCAACTGCATACGAGGACCAGAACAGGAGGCGCAAGTTTCAGGAAGGGGGGTCATATCCCCGCAGTAGGAACAAAGCAGGCGGCTCGTTTGCCGAGAGTACATCAGCGCGACACGACAGGCGGGACAGCGGGGCACCTGGCCGCAATCACGACAGACAAGGGCTCCGGCATAACCCTTCCGATTGAGAAACAGCAGGACGCCGGCCCGGCGACTGATCGCTTCCTCCATGGCCAGAATAAGCGGTCGGCTCAGTACCGTGCCCCGACCGTGCTCGCGTAAATCAACGACCTGGACATTCGGTCGAGCCCCAGGAGGCATGAGCTTCTGTATCGCGATCCCTCGTTGTTCCACTGCCGCTCTGCTCTCAAGCGAGGGGTGGGCAGAACTCAGGACCAGCACAACCTGTTCATTCTGTGCCCTCAACCACGCCACGTCCCGTGCATGGTAGCGAGGCTCTTGTGGTTCTTTGAGCGATGCATCATCTTCTCCCTCGACCCAAATCGCCCCAAGCGCCGTCAATGGGAGAAAGATAGCCGATCGCGTCCCCACAATCACGCGAACGACCTGTTGATGAATCTGATCCCACATCTTGGTTTTGAGCTGGTCTGAAAGGCCGCTATGGAAGCAGATCGGGGAAATGCCCGCCTCGTCATCACGGAGTAAGCCGGCAACCCATTCAGCTCGCTCCGCTTCGCCTACGATGAGGAGGATCGTCTGTCCTCGCTCGAGTACAAAACGAATGGCCTGTTGCAACAGCCTCAGTCGATCGGCCCAGGAAGCCTGTACCAGCACCTGCATCGCTCTTTGGTCTTTCATCGCATCGAACAGTGGCTCCGCCCAAGACATTGCCGAGGCAGGGATGAATGGTTCGGTACGGTCCAAATTGCCCTGTTTCTCCCGTCGAGTTGTGAGAGGGGGCGGCGCGGCCGAGGTAGGTGGTATGTCCCGAACTTCCACGACCCACCCACGAGCTTTCAGATCGCGCA
Source organism: Nitrospira sp. CG24A (assembly GCA_002869925.2). Taxonomy (GTDB): domain Bacteria; phylum Nitrospirota; class Nitrospiria; order Nitrospirales; family Nitrospiraceae; genus Palsa-1315. The sequence continues at coordinate 43,186 of NEWT02000034.1, read as the reverse complement.
ATAGGTCGGCAGAAGCAGGGCGGCGAGATGATTGGCGGAGCTTCAACGGTTTATTTCGAAGACGAGTGAGCAACGCCCGCTCTTTCACCAAACAGGGTGCGCGAGACTCAAGTGCGGCCCGTCCCTGTTCTGTCAGCTCGACATGAACAACCGGTGCCTGCGGTTTGGGTATTGGAGGCAACACCAGCCGGAGACATTGCCCCCATGGCGCGACGTACGCTTCAGCCACCTGCCGTGAGAGTTGAAAGAGGCTTGAGGACACGTCTGTCGCGGCCCCCTCAGAAATCAACGAGCGAATCTCCTTGAGGCGTGCCCGGTTAAGACCTTGAGGAATAACGTGAACGAGGGCGACCACGGCTCCTTCAAGAATCGACCGTCCGAATGGCACAAGCACTCGATGTCCGATACGGAGTGTGTGTCGGAGCGACGAGGGTACGGTGTAGGTGAAGGAACCTGCCAGATGTCGTGGCACAATGACATCGGCGAAGAGGGTCTCTGGCTCTGTAGGGGAAGGGTCTGCCTGCGTCGATATCATGCGGTATTGTAGCAGCACAGGAAAAGGGGGGACAACGAGAGAGAAATGATGGAAAGGTTCTTGAGGAGAATCGAAGAGGGTTGACGATTCAACGTCAACCCTCCGCACAACATTCGATGAATTTACCGTGGGGGGACAGCCGGAGGAGCGGGAACCTGGCCTGAATTGCCCTCACCGACTGATGCCGGATTCGTTACCGAAGCAGGGCTTGCAGGGATAGAGGAGGGCTGTTCCTTGGACGAACCAGTTGGAGTCGCCTGGTCCACGGCAGCGCTCGGAGCTCCGCCTTCCGCTGAACTGAGACGAGACACGCTATAGCTGACATCGCCTGTCTCCGTTGGCTTCGCAGCCTGCTCAGGCCGTTCACCAATCGATTCCGATGAATACAGTACGATATCCACGCGACGGTTCTTCTGCCGATCTGCTTCAGTGGCGTTGCCTGCTATCGGTTTTGTATCGCCGTAGCCCACAGACGAAAGTTTCTCCGAATCGATCCCGCCCTTCTCGAGCAAATAATGAAGGACCACTCCAGCCCGAGCTTTCGAGAGATCCCAGTTCGTTTGATAGCGTGATTTCAGCGAAGGGCCGATTTCCATGTTATCCGCATGACCCTCGACTCGAATCAACCGATCGCCGGCATCAGTCTTGAGATGCGCGATCAGTTCGTCGAGTACCTGATAGCCCTCGGACGTGATGGTGGCTTCGCCCGATTCAAATCGAAGCTGCTTCATCAATTCACTGAGACTGACCCGGGTGTCACCGGCGACATTCTTGACCTGCAACTTGCTCTGAGAAGTAACAGCCGCAGGGGAGACATTCTGAGCAGGGGATCCGCCCAGTGATTCCAAGGGTGATTGAGAGATCGGCATGGCCTCGTGGACATGACCCTTCGTCCTGAAGCGATCACCCTTGAGAATGCGGGAGATCGATTTGGTGATCAGCGCCGTGGCCGTTCGGTCTTCAATCGACAAAATCTTCAATTCGCCCACGACCCGTTGAGGAAGACTCCCGCCGGACCGAACGATGTCCATTCGATCCCCAGGCCTGACCCCGTCTTCTCGTCCCCGGTCCAGATAAACGATATTCCTTTGCGCCGCCATGTTCATGACGCCCAGATTGGATTGGAACTCCACAACCCGCCCCTCCGCATCACCTCCGGAAGGGAGGCCAACCGCTTCCCCCTCGTCAGCCGGAAGAGCAAACTTCATGACCGGGTCGCCCGGCGAGACAGCGGCATAGGCCCGCACGATTTGAACAGTGGTCAGGTCCTTGTGAACTTCATTCACCTGAACCACCGCAAGCCGATTGACCAAATGCCCCATGTATTGACCGGTCACGGGATGAAATACTTTGTGCGGACGTTTATAGATCGTGAAAAGATCCCCAAGCGCAACATTACCGGGGTTCTTGAGGCGGAGATACAGGACATCCCTGCTTCCCAATATCATATGATCTCCGGTGGTCTGATTGTCGCCGGTAACCACATTCACAAACCCATCTTGCGGCGTGGTGTGCTGGATGGAGCCGGACGAATAGGCCAGAGCCGCTTCTCCGAATCGGATGGCATTGATGTCGTCTGTTGCCCAGGCTACCGAAAGGAACGGTGTAGCCAAAGTCCAGACCATGATAGAGACGGCTGAATTCATTGAATGGTGAGCCATGGTATTTGTCCTTCATGTGAGACAAGCGTTGCTGTGTCAACCATAGCAAATAGCCCTGTATTGTCAAGAATTTGAGCCCTTGTCGTCATTGACCACCCAATTCACCCGATGCTATGGTGACAAGAACAATACTTTCTCGGAGAGGAGCAACCACATGCGTTCCGATCAGCCTCCAACCTCCAAGGCTCAAGGCCAAGAAAGTCCCCGCATCGAGACCCAGATTCACCGACGCAAAAAAGCCAAGGCCTTCTCGGCTCTGGAGTCTGAATGGGATTCTATCGACCAAGCGTTGCCCTCCCATCTCCGCATGCCGTCAAACCGCATGGCGCCTACCCCGCCAAACAAACCCAAAAACCCCTCTTAAATAAGTTAATCCGGCAGGAAAATAGAAGTCAATGAGTGGAACAGGTTCTGTTCCTTATAGATTGCGCTTCACTCATACCATTAGTTGGTAGAGGCCCTAACACCCCGGTTTTTCACTCCCGATTAGGACTAGTAGTTGCGACACGAAACCGAAGCCCTTATGATGTGCTGCCATCTTTAGTATCGACGAACTACAGATGCGACTCCCCCCAGAAAATATGTCTTTCGTACGAAACGAAGTAACTACTAAATGCTTTAATCGGAATGCCGAATTGCCTTTTGGCCTCCGTTTGAAGGATTTCGAAATGGCAATGCAGGATGTTTACGACTTTTTCTACGACGTGAATCTTCGCCTTATCGAACGAGGGCTTCAGCGACTTGACGACATGTTACGGCCCGCGATTATGTCAGGAGTTTTATCGGACATGTTCACAGCAAGCCTGGCAAAACATTCCAGAAGTCTGACCGTCAACCTGTACCACAACGGTCACCCAGACCTCGTTGTGAATGGCGTATACCCTGACAATAAAGTTAAGGCTGGGTCCGACGGTGTGGAAATCAAGGCGACTCGGAAGGCCGGAGGTGCCGTAGACACTCATGGGGCACGCAATCAATGGATGTGTGTGTTTGTCTATGACGTGGACAACTCCACGGAGCCGGCTAAGGATAGGGCTCCTATGACGGTGACGGAGATTTATCTTGGGCAGGTCACTAAGGACGACTTTAGAAAGAATCAGCGCAGCGAGCTAGGTACCAGCGTAAGCTTCCCCCAATCTGAGACGGTCCATAAGGAGAACGTTCTGGCACAATAGTCACCTTAGCCAGGAGGTTCCCATGCGCCAGTCGAAGTTCACCGAGACGCAGATTGTGTCCATACTCAAAGAGGCCGATGCCGGCCGCCCCGTCAACGAGATCTGGCGGAGCTACGGCATCAGTTCGGCCACGTACTACAAGTGGAAAGCCAAGTATGGGGGCCTCGAGGCCTCCGATATCAAACGGCTGAAAGAACTGGAGCACGAGAACGGTCGGCTCAAGCGGATGAGGGGGGCCTTCCTTCGGCTCATTGGCGAGCACATAGGACACGCTGGCCAGCAAAACCGTACTCGTCGCTGTGACAATCCCTGTACCAATCCGTTTCATGACCGAATCCTCCCTTCCTCTGATGAAATGGATAAACAAGGGCCGCATCATACTGAAGTTCAAGGACCAGACGCAAGAGCGCTCAGGATGCCCTATGCAGGCAGCAAGGTCGGTGGTGGGTGCCCATGCCTACAGGCAGCCAGATGGAATAGCCTTTTCTAGGTATAGTGCTCAGTCTCAATGGCATACAGAATGGTCAACGCTGTCGTTTAGTACTACCACAGCCGATCAAGGCGTTGTGGGAGACTATCGTCTATGAACCCTGCCAAGAAGAGTGGGGGGTGAGAAACTGCTGGTGGGCCAGATGGAGCGTCCTATTTGTTAACCAGTGACGCAACCGCAGTCAAATACCGTCGTAGAATAGCTTGTTCAACTCGTGAACGTCCACGATCGGGCGCCGGAAATCGTAGCACCAACTGGATATGCCCCCCTTCGATGACTTGGATGGTAATGCGGGGCTCAGGCGATGGAGCTTCGAGCAAATTGGTCTGTTCTAACAACTTCATCTGTCGGCTGGCTTCACCCATAAACGAGGCACATTCTGCCTTTGCTGCATCAAGCAGGTGCCGTTCGGCACTTCGCCAATCTTCAGTCTCCTTGAGGGGGATCGAAAGAATATAGAGCCCATATTCCTGGTCTGGATTCTCTTTGACCAAGGGATTCATAAACAGCAAGCTATTCGGAAACACGGTCGTACGGCCGGTATAGAGATGCGATGCTTGGCCCGGTCCGATCTCAAGGAGCTTGGTCGCAAAGATGTCGTGGTCCAAGACGACACCGCGATGACCGGCGATCTGAATGCGATCGCCAACCGAGTAGACCTTCCCCCCCACCCGTAGCGCGGCTCCACTCCAACAGAGAATGAGCTCCTTCGTCGCCAGCACAAGCGCGGCTGCGACCGCTACGAGGGAGACGGCAAAGGCTTGAAGTTCGTGCGCCCAGATAACGAGCAGCCCCACCAGCAAAACAAACACCATGCTATTGCGGACAGAGACCACCCATCGACGTTTCGCTTCCATCGAGAGGGTAGGATTTTTCGAGATCGCCCGGACGATCACCATCCGCACGATGAAAAGGAAGAACAGCAGGAGCAGCGAGGAAAGCCCGTCGAGTAGAGCCGAACTGTCTATGTGCGGTAACCAAGCTGACATGGATTACCGCATCAGACCATTAAACTGCGACTCTTGCAAAATATTTCTAGATCCCGTATTGGGCGAGTGCGCCTCACACTCAAGGTGTTGAGAGTAGCCTCCGTACGAAGTTCTTGTTGGAGCGTCCGATTATGTGAGATGCGGGAACTGTCTCACGTTAATTGGCGTTGAGCGTATCATGGGTTCCCGGCACACATTCTTCACGTTTCCACTGCTTGAGAATCTTCTCTTCGTTGAAGACCAGGGTATAGCGGTAACAATACAACATGGCTTTGGGGCCATCTACGATTGATGTGGCGGCCTGCTGCGCCTTGTTGGTAATGTGGGAAAAGCCCATCGACGCCAATTCTTTGTCACTGATCGGAACACGATAGGTCCAGACCGTATCCCCTCCGAGAGCCGGCTTCTTCGCCGTATGGGGCGGCCCGAGCTTCTCCTCCACCTCATCTTGTGTGAGCCGATCCACACCACTTTTAAAATAACCGTCGCGCCACGGCCCCACGCAAGCGAGCATCACCCCTGAGAGGATGAACACCCCAACCGTCAGCATATACTGATGTGGCCATCTCATGACTTAGGACCGTCCTTGACCTCTTGCATGCGCTTCACAGAACAGTAGAGCGCATACCCTTGGGCCAACATTCCTGTGACGAGCAAGCCCAGCGCCGTTTTCATCCACTGTGCCCCCGCGTCTTCCAATCCGTACATCCCCACGACGAACCCGAGCGCAATCAACACGATCCCCACAAATCGTGCGATCATTCCCTTCGTCCGCAAGTGATGAGATGTCGACCCATCGCGCGTGGCCATCGTGGGGATACGCTACACTGGATAGCGCAACCGGTTCAACTCCACTTCGCACGAACGTCTTCGGCGCGCAACTCCCGTGAGTACGCAAACTCCTCTTCTTCATGCACCCAACTCTCCAACAATGGATTCTGCTGGATAGGTCACAATTTCCGCCAACGTGGGATGGTAGTGCGGCATGCGTAACAGATCGGCTGCCGTCCCACGGTAGTACATGACCGCGATCAGCTCGTGAATCAATTCACCTGCCTCCGGGCCGACGATCTGCGCGCCAAGAATTTCACCGGTCTGAGGCGCCGCGAGCAACTTCGCAAACCCCTGTGCCGCACCAAGACACAACGCTTTTCCGTGGTCGGCAAACGGATAGGAGGCTGCAAGATAAGGAATCTTGTCGGCTTTTGCGCGCACTTCATTCAGCCCCAACACCGCCACCTGTGGATCGGTAAAGACCACTTCCGTATCGAGGCGATGATCGATCGTTTTAGCAGGTCGATCTGCATGCGTGGCGTTGTACGCGGCAACTTCGCCCTGCTGGATGGCAAGATGCACAATGGGCGTGACATCGTTCACATCGCCCACGGCATACATATGTGCTTGCGACGTACGCATGGCGCTATCAACCACAATCCGTCCGCCATCGACCGTGACATCCGCCAGATCGAGCCGTAGCCCTTCGACATTGGGCTGCCGGCCTAAGGCCTGAAGAATCTCCTGGCCGACATAGCATCGCTCACGTCCGTCTTTCATGGCCCATACCGCCTTCCCTGCTGTGTCACGAGTGACACGCAGCAACTGCGTGCCCGTCACAACTTTGATGCCCTCGTCAGTCAATGCAGCCTCAAGCGCACGCCCGACATCTTCATCCATCTCGGAAAGGAGCGTGGGGCCCCGTTGAAGGATCGTGACCTTCGTCCCCAGTCGAGCAAAGAATTGACTGAGTTCAAGGGCAACAGCCCCACCGCCCAACACGATCAACGAACCCGGTTGAGTACGAAGATCCAAAATCGTGTCGCTCGTGAAATATCCGGTTTGGGCCAAACCCGGAATCAGAACTTCACTAGGCCTCGACCCGGTGGCGATAATGAACGAGCCGGCCGACAGGACGCTGTCTCCGACAGTGACCTCGTGGGGCGACAGAAAAACAGCTCGCGATTGATACAGGGTGAACCTCGGATCCTGAAGCTGCTGAATGCGATAGTCTGCAAACTCACGGACCAAGCGATCCTTGCGATCCACAATCGCCGACAGATCGGCATGGGCTGAGACCGGGGAGAGCCCAAACTCCTTCGTCCGCCTGAGAAGAGCTGCGACTTCGGCAGAACGCAGGATGGCCTTTGTCGGCATGCAGCCACGCAGGATACAGAGCCCGCCGAGCGGCCCCTGATCCACAATGGCCACGTCGGCGCCGGCGTCGTGTGCAGTCCGTGCCGCGGCATAGCCTGCCGACCCGCCGCCGATCACGATCACATCATGTGTCATGCGCATTGAAGTCAAACTCTGTGATTTCATTGTGCGTTCCCTTTATAGTATGACGTCAGGAAGGGAAGGATACACGATGGTGCAACCCGGTCGCTATCGCCACTACAAAGGTCAGGAATATGAGGTACTGGGCGTGGCTCGACACTCAGAAACGGAAGAGGAGTATGTGGTCTATCGGGCACTCTATGGTGCCCGAGGCCTATGGATCAGACCAATGGCGATGTTTCTGGAAACCGTGATCGTTGATGGTCATTCTTGTCCTCGGTTTCAGCTCCTTGCTGTCCCTTAGCGGCCACCAAGATCGTTCGATCTCGTTCCCGATCCTCATTCCCCACCTTTCCCCGTCGGTCGTTCAGTCCAAGCCGTCCGAGCTTAAGTACTTACCGCTATCCTCCGATAGAGACGGTACGAGGTCCATCATGCCGATTATCCACGCAGTCAAAGGCATCACCGAAATGCATCCTGTCCTAGCGGTCTCTCCACGCCTACCTGCCGCTCAGGTTATGGAGGCTGGTCGAGAGGATCGCTCAAAGGGTCAGGAACACCACACTGCTGACCACGCAACACGCCTCGCGCAACAGGCGTACCAGCAACAGGTACGGCAGGATCCTGCACCGAAACCGGCTCTCCTCGCACAGGATATCATGACCTCTCCCGTCACATGTTTGCCGTCCGACAGTACGCTGCTCGACGCATGGACCGTGATGCAACACAAGGGGATTCACCATCTCCCCGTGACGTCGGTCCACGGCGCGCTGGTCGGAATGATTTCAAACTACGACCTGCTGCCCTACTCACATCAGTTGGAATCCGTCAATTCGACGGAACCCATCGCCGGGCACAAGCTCGCAGGTATCATGAGCAGTCAGGTCTTGTCCGCCACTCCGATGACTGAGATCCGAGAGATCGCCCACGCCATGCTCGATGAACAGGTTAATGCGATTCCGATCATCGACAATCTCCGTCACCCGATCGGCATTTTGACAACCAGCGACATTCTCCGTGCCATCGTCCACCGAAGCCCTCTCGATCTCCGGACATAACCAACGCCTTCACAGACCATCCTTACCTGCTTGATCCCCTCAGGTTTAAGCCCAATCAGTCGAATCTCGGATTTCCCGACTCAAACAGCCTGTACAATTCTCCACCTCAAAATTGACACTCAAATGCTTACCCATGATCTGTCCTACTCGAAACGGACGGTGCAGTTTCCCAACTTCTCTCCCGGGTCAGTTCTGGAGTAGGATCCTGCGAATGAGATTCATCGAGCGACAGCAAGGCCAATCGGCGTAGCGCATCAATGACTATATGCGCCAACTCAGTTTCATGTTCATACCGTTCAGGAGAGAACAGAACGATGACGAGACTGATTCTGTTCTTACTGACGGCGTGGATCCTCGCCTGCCTGCCTCTAGAGAGCGGGGCGGGGGATGCCTTTACAGGATTTCAGATCGACAATAAGAACCAGTACTTTATCTACCTTGGCGTTAGAACTCCGATCGTGCGGACTCCGGGAGGGCCATATGTGTTTGTTCAGGCCACCACTTCAGGGCTCGGATACAGCTCTAAGACAAACGGGCAAATCCTGGATGCCAACGTCCAGTCCATTGTCCCCTCGCTCGGCATCACCAAAACCATCGGTGATTGGACATTCTCTGCTCTCACCGGACCTCAGCTACGCCGAATCGAAGAACAGCGTCTGAATGCAAGTAATACGATCGACTATCAGGTCGGCGTGTATGGCCAACTTGAAGCCTTCTACTGGCATGAGAGATGGAACTTCCTCGCCATAGGATCGTACGCCGACCTCGATAATTTCTTCTGGAGCCGGCTGCGAGGAAAAGTTCTAGTCTATAAACCCGAGAAGAGTTGTTGCGCAACCTATGCCGGCTGGGACATGACCGGAATGGGGAGTGGCGACTTTCGAGGGGTTATGACGGGGCCCGTCGGCGGAATTCAGGTCGGTAAGGTATTTGTACTCGCCAGGGGCGGATACCAGCACAGCACCACATTCCACAGCGGCGCCTACGGAGGATTTGATATCTCTTTTGCGTTCTAATTGTGTTCCGTCAACCACGACCATTGTGAGAAGGTGGCGGCCTGCCCGACTCTTTGTCCCTTTGCATCCACGACATTCCAGATCAAGGCGTTCTCGACGAGAAAGCGGCGTCCTGTTGAAGTAATTCTCACGCCTCTGTATGTGTCGAGATAGCCACGTGTGCCGGCCTGTTCCAGCATCCGTTGCCGTTCCGCTCGATTGACTGGCTCAGCCGTCAGCCGCGACGGTGTCTTGACGAGTTGTTCCAAGCTCAATTTCCATAGCTCCAAGGCCGCTTGATTGCCGTAATTGAGGAGAGGGTCCTCTTCCATCCCGTGGGATACGACAACAAAAGGGGAATGGAAGAGTTTGTGGGCCTGACAATCTGGATCTCCCACTCGTTCGAGTAGTTCACGGGTGGTCCAGTGACGAAAACTGTTGAGGAGCAGTTGCGACCATTCGACGATGGCGGGATCGGTCCATATCTGAGAAGTCACGGCACAATCCTCCGGCGCAATCGCTGGGAAAGGGCCTCACGCTCAATGCCCAGGCGATGTACCACGTCCGTTCGGTCAACGCAAGAATATGGTGATCACTGTTGTAAAAACCATAGGAGGACTCTGTATAATGTGTTTCCTCCCGGAAGTACCCTCCGAGAGACACCGATCATTGAGGAGTCACCATGGCCGCTCAGACCCTCTTCGACAAAATCTGGGAATCCCACGTCGTCCGCGCAGAGCCGGACGGGACCACCCTTCTCTATATCGATCGTCAGCTCGTCCACGAAGTGACGTCGCCGCAGGCCTTTGAAGGACTCAAGCTCTCGGGCCGTCGTCCTCGACGTCCCAGCGCCACATTGGCGGTGCCAGACCACAACGTCCCGACCACCGATCGGACCCTGGGCATCGCCGATCCCCTCAGTGCGATACAGATTCGGACGCTGGAGGACAATTGTCGAGACTTCGGTATTACCCTTTTTGGCATGAGCGACATCCGCCAAGGCGTCGTGCACGTCATCGGACCAGAACAAGGCTTCACCCTGCCGGGGACAACCATCGTGTGCGGCGATTCACACACGTCGACACATGGAGCGTTTGGCGCATTAGCCTTCGGCATCGGCACGAGTGAAGTGGAGCATGTCTTGGCCACCCAGTGCTTGGTACAGAAGCGACCCAAGACCATGGAGATCCGTGTCGACGGGGTTTTGCCGAGTCTCTGTTCTGCAAAAGATGTGATTCTGGCCATCATCGGAAAGATCGGGACAGCCGGCGGTACCGGTTATGTCATCGAATACACGGGCTCGGCGATCCGCGCCCTCAGCATGGAAGGGCGCATGACGCTCTGCAACATGTCGATCGAGGCCGGAGCCCGCGCCGGCATGGTGGCGCCGGACGAGAAGACCATCGCCTACATCAAGGGACGGCCGCTGGCACCAACGGGCGAGCTATTCGAGCAGGCCGTGCGAGTCTGGCAGCAGCTGACAACCGACACGAACGCCAGCTACGATGCGACGGTCGCGTTGAAGGCAGAAGATATCGCTCCGCAAGTGAGCTGGGGTACCAGCCCCGGCATGGTCATCGGCGTAGATGGGAAGGTCCCGGACCCGCGCACGATGGCCGATGAGAACACCCGCAAGGCCACCGAGCAGGCGCTGGCATACATGGGCCTCACCGCGAACATGCCGATCACCGAGATCGCAATTGACAAGGTTTTCATCGGCTCTTGCACGAATGCACGGATCGAGGATCTTCGCCTGGCCGCAAGCTTGGCGAAGGGCAAGCATGTCGCAAAGACCGTTCACGCAATGGTGGTGCCCGGTTCCGGTCTCGTCAAACAGCAGGCCGAACAGGAAGGGCTCGACCAATTGTTCAAAGAAGCCGGATTCGAGTGGCGGGAAGCCGGCTGCAGTATGTGCCTGGCGATGAATGCCGACATGCTTCAGCCCGGAGAGCGCTGCGCCTCAACCAGCAATCGAAATTTCGAAGGGCGTCAGGGGGCCGGCGGCCGGACCCATCTCGTGTCGCCGGCAATGGCGGTTGCTGCCGCCGTCGAGGGACATTTCGTCGATATACGAACCTGGAGATAGAGGATCTATGCAACCCTTTACCACTATGACGGGTCTGGTCGCGCCGTTAGACCGGGTCAATGTCGATACCGATCAAATCATCCCGAAGCAATTTCTGAAGACGATCAAGCGAACCGGGCTCCGCGAAGGGTTGTTCTACGATTGGCGCAAGCAGAAGGATGGGTCACAAGACCCGTCGTTTTTTTTGAATCAACTGCGCTTCCAGGGCGCGACGATTCTCCTGACGCGCGATAACTTCGGATGCGGGTCGTCACGTGAGCATGCCCCCTGGGCGCTCCTCGACCAAGGGTTCCGTTGTATCATTGCACCGAGCTTTGCCGACATTTTCTACAATAATTGCTTCCAAAACGGCATGTTGCCGGTGGTGCTGAAAGCCGACGAGGTCCTGGCCATGATGAAAGACGTCCTCGCGACGCCCGGGTATCAACTGACCGTGGACCTCGGAGGCCAGACAGTCACCACCCCGGGCAATACTCATTGTTGCTTCGAGATCGATTCCTTTCGAAAAGATTGTTTATACCGAGGGCTCGACGCCATCGGATTGACCCTGCAACACAAGGACGCAATCGCGGCCTACGAAACTCGACGAAAGGCCGAGGCTCCCTGGTTGTTCACGGATCTTCGCTAGGAGCTGTCTGAGTTTGCCTTCGTCTCAACAAAACGGTCAACATCAGACAGGTTCCTGTAACCTAGGAGACGCCCGATGATCAAGGTGATTGTACTGTTCTTGTTCTTCATCGGCGCAGCCTATCTGCTCATCGCCTTCAACTACAGCTACTCCGATGGAAACAGGGCCGGCTATATTCAGAAATTCTCGAACAAAGGCTGGGTCTGCAAGACACACGAAGGGGAACTGGCCATGACGACCGTGCCGGGCGTCGCTCCGGTATTGTGGAGTTTTTCCGTCACAGACCCGAAAGTGGCATCACAACTCTCACAGATTGTGGGAAAACGATTGGTCCTGCACTACAAAGAATATCGCTACATTCCCACCACGTGCTTCGGAGAAACCGCCTACTTTGTCGATCGCGTCGAGGTCGCTGAGTAACCCCTCCTGTCCTTCTGGCTACCCAAGCCGTAAGCAGCCCACCTCGTTCGAACTGCCAACGCCTCAACGCTGATTCATATTCATGCCGTCATGGACACACCAGGCTAGGACGCTGTGGGCCCAATTGATAAAAGTTGAACCGCCACCCAGCCCAAAATGCACGCCCCACGAACCCTTGGGGTCATCTCCAGGTCTCGTCGATGACCAATAGACGGCCGATTGGACAGATAGAAACGGATGGCCAGGCGGAAGAGACAGACTCGGAGGAGCAACAGAGTAATCGACCAGACCGGCCAGCTCTTCCAGGGACGGCAGCCGCCAATCCTTCTGGCCTCCGACACTTTTCTCAGCGCAGGTGCGTCGAGCGACGCTCCATCTGGCACTCGTCGTCTGTGGAGACTTTTCCCAGACCAAGCCGGTTTTCTTGTCTAACACCGCGTCGTTCGCAAAGGCCGGCAGGATAACGAACCGCTGTGCCGTCGGCAGAGCGTTGTCTCGACTATGAGTGACGCCCGGAAGATCTGCTGGTTTTCCTTGTTCGCCTGCAGACGACTCTGCACTGCCGTGGCCTGCCAGGAGTAGCCAGACAAACGCCAATGCACCTCTCGTGACGGTGAGAACCCGCCGTCTCATCATCGCTCCCTCATGAGTCATGCGGGCTAAGAGTCTGTCCGAGTCATCCTTCGTTGCGAGGCAAAGGAGTTGCTGGTAGATGCGAGGCCGCAGGCTCGAAAATACCTGAAGCGTATTCGCTGGAATACGTTGAGGATGTTTTCGAGCTGAGAGCGACGCAGATGCATGCAGATCATTTGCCGCAGTAGAATGGCATGACTCGGACAGACTCCTACATCCACTTCTTTCGTTTGAAAAGTACCAGCATGGCAATTGCGATCACCGCTATCACACCCAACACAAGCGGGTAGCCCCATTCCCACTTCAGCTCAGGCATATGCTCAAAGTTCATTCCGTATATACCGACGATGAACGTCAACGGCATGAAAATCGTCGTAATGATCGTCAACACCTTCATGACTGAGTTCGATCGATAGCTGATACTCGATAGATAAATATCCAGACCGGCTGAGACCATTTCGCGAAGCGTCTCGATGGTGTCCACGATTTGGATCACATGATCGTACACATCGCGGAAGAAGACCTTCGTCGAGTCATGCAAAAACGGGGATTCTGATCGGGAGAGATTGTTCGCCGCTTCACGGAGCGGCCACACCGCTCGACGCAGAAACATCAATTGCCGTTTGAGGGAATGAATCTGGTGCAACGTATCCGGATTGGGATCGCTGACCACGAGATCTTGGAGCGCTTCGATCTTTTCACCTAACACCTCCAACACCTCGAAGTAGCGATCGACAATGGCGTCGACCAGCGCATGGAGCAGGTAGTCGGCCCCGGACTGCCGCAGTCGGCCCTTCCCCCCTCGCAGTCGATCCCGCACAGAAGTAAAGACATCGGCCCCGTTTTCCTGAAAGGACAGAACAAAGTTCGGCCCGAGGACCAGACTCACCTGTTCAACGGCGATATCTTGCCGATCCGTAACCGACAGCATTTTCACCACCAGGAACAAACAGGTCTCATAGTCGTCGAGTTTCGGCCTCTGATCGGTGTTGGCAATGTCTTCGAGGAGCAGTGAATGGAGGCGGAACTGCTTGCCCAATGATTCCAGGACCTCCATGTTATGAACGCCCCCGATGTCCACCCACGTGACGGACGCATCTGTCGGTGGCGAGAGCGCATTGGGTGACAGATCTTGGAGCTCGTCGCAGCGAGCGCCCGCATAATTGAAGGCGGTGATCGTGACCTTAGCCGGTTTTTTTTCGCCGATATGAACGAGCGTGCCGGGAGGGAGCCCTGTCTTTCTGGAGCGCTTTTGGACGAGCCTCATCGATGGATAACCTCTCAGTACCCCCTGCTTGTACGCAGGTTCTCCGCGATGGTCAAGAGGGTCACCGCCGCTGGGCGCGGATGTCGACTTTCTGCTTTGTCGATCCGGCGAGACCTGCTACTCTTCGTGTTCCACGCTGCGAGGCATTCAACTTGGAACGAGAACTCACAACGTTAGTCGAATCGATCTTGAGGGCCGGCGCAAAGGTGCGTGAACTGGTCAAGGTCGGATTCGACGTGCAGACGAAATCAGACCGTTCGCCGGTCACCGCCGTGGATCACGAGGTCGACCGCATCCTGCACGAGATGCAAGAGAGGGAGTTTCCACTCGATGGTTGGCTCTCGGAAGAGTCTCCCGACAATCCAGTTCGACTCACCAGCAGACGAGTCTGGATCGTGGACCCGATCGATGGCACAAAAGCCCTGGTAAATCGGATACCGGAATTTTGCATCTCAGTCGCGTTGATAGAACGAGGCGCACCGGTCGTCGCCGCGATCCTGAACCCCTCAACCGACGAACTCTTCACAGCTGTGCGCGGCTGCGGATTGTTCTTGAACGGCACGCGTGTCACCCCATCTCCCGCTTATGACATCAATCCTGCCATCCTGGTCAATGCATGGGAGTCCCGGATCGGCCGATGGTCAACGCTTGCCGAGACCAGTCGGTGCCGTCCCATGCACTCCATCGCCAATGCGCTGGCCCTGGTTGCTTCGGGCCGCATCCAAGCTGCCTTGACCATCGAGCCACTCAATGAATGGGATCTCGCGGCGGGAGTCCTGCTCGTCGAAGAAAGTGGCGGGAGCGTCACCGACGCGGACGGAAAACCCTTTGTCTTCAATCAACCGACGCCGAGGTTTCGGGGAGCCATCGCTGCCGCCGATAAGAACCTGCACGCCACCCTCCAGGCTCATGCCGGACGTGCCGGCTCAACATCAGATCGGGAACAAGCCGTTCCTTAGCGCATCATTCCCTCCATACGCTCATTGCCGACGCCTATGCCCACGTAGAGCTTAAGAATCTCGCCTCTTTTTTGATATTCGTTGAGAACGATCAAAATACTTCTATACTGACAGGAGTGAGAACAGGCGCTTACTCACTCCTGCGTCTATACAAATAGGAACCATGCAGAACCTGGCCCACCGAACCATCGAACCGCGTGCCTACGACCCCTTGATCCATGAAGGCTTCATCCGTCAGGCAGATCTGGTGAAAGCGGTTCAGGAGTCTCAGGGGGGACAGACCGATTTAGAAGGTGTGTTGATCAAAAAGTATCGAGTCCCGAAATCGGCGCTCGGCAAGACATTGAGTACGTTTTTCGATTGCCCCTATATTCCCTACGACGAACGGACCCTGGCAAACCCCCAACTCCTCAATAATCTCAGTCACGATTACCTTCGCAAGCATCACTGGCTCCCACTGAAGCAGCAAGGTGACATCCTGGATGTCCTCATCGACAACCCGCATGACCTCAGTAGAGGTCATGACATCCAACGCGCCTTCCCTGGCCTGACGATTCGGTATGCCTTGGGCCTGCGGTGTGACATCGAACGGTTCCTCAACGCCACGATCGGAGACACCGACAGCGGATCCATCTCGGACACACTGGGCGAGCTGGTCAACGACGCGCACCAGGAACAGCTGGGCGACACCGACTCTGACGGGATTGACGAGAACGATTCTGCGATCGTTCGACTCGCGCACCAGATCATTGTCGAAGCCTACCGGCACGAAGCGTCCGATATCCATATCGAACCGTATTCGGATCGCAAGGAAACGGCCATTCGTTTTCGCGTGGATGGCACCTGTTCCACCTACATGCGGATTCCCGCGATCTATCGCCGAGCCTTGGTATCCCGCATCAAAATCATGTCCAATCTGGATATTTCCGAACGCCGGAAACCGCAGGACGGGAAAATCAGGTTCAAGCTGAACCAGGATAGGGAAATCGAGCTGCGCGTGGCGACCGTGCCCACCGCCGGGAACAATGAAGACGTGGTCATGCGGTTGCTCTCGGCGAAAGAACCCCTCCCTCTCGATGCCATGGAGTTTGCTCCAGCCACGCTCACGAAGCTGTTGGAAATCGTGGAGAAACCACACGGCATCATCTTGTGCGTGGGCCCTACCGGATCCGGAAAGACCACGACTCTGCACGCCTTGCTCCGCCATCTCAACACAGACGAACGGAAAATCTGGACGGCGGAAGACCCTATAGAGATCACCCAGGAAGGCCTCCGACAGGTGCAGGTTCATCCAAAAATCGGGTTTACCTTTGCTGCCGCCATGCGGTCGTTCTTACGCGCCGACCCGGATGTCATCATGATCGGTGAGATGCGGGACAAGGAAACTGCCGATGTGGCTATCGAGGCCTCGCTGACTGGGCACTTAGTTTTGAGTACATTACACACGAACGGGGCGGTCGAGACGGTGGTCCGCCTCCTCGACCTGGGATGCGATCCCTTCAACTTCGCCGATGCCATGCAAGGAGTGCTCGCGAAACGCCTCTGCAAGCGGATCTGCGTTAATTGCAAAGAACCGTACCACCCGGCAGTGCAAGAGTACGATCGGTTGGCGCATGGGTATGGTCAGCAGGCGTGGGAAACACTCGGAGTGGGCTATCGCGAAGATTTTCAGCTCTATCGAGGCCGTGGATGTGAGACCTGCAACCAGACCGGCCTCAAGGGTCGGGTCGCGATACACGAACTCTTATGCGGCTCGGAGGATCTGCGAAACCTGATTCAGAATCGCGCCAAAACGGCCGAGATACAAGGCCTGGCCGCAAAGGAAGGGATGGTGACACTTGTCCAGGATGGAATTCTGAAAATACTCGCAGGCCTGACCACCTATGAACAAGTTCGAAGCGTCGCCATGAAATAGCCGCTCGAATCTCGGCCAGGCCTTCTCCGATCAGGTCGTCGATTCCATCGCCTTGACGAATTTCTTTAACTGTTCACCCGCCTCAGGACGAATTTTAATAAACTCAACACCGAACCTCGCTGCCGAAACCCATCGGACCGCGGCCAGATCAATCTGGATGGGCTCCTCTCGCTCACGGAGATACATCGTCAATTGCAGATAGACTCCGGCGGCAGGGACGGTGTCCGACGTGATCGCGCAACCCTCCGCGGACACATTCAAGATCGTGCCCTCCTCAGAAAAACTGTCTCCGCTAAACGAGACAGGAAGTTGTACCGCAAAACGGGTATGCTTACGTCCTTCCATAAGAATTCCTGCCGATCATCGGCTCTGGCGCGAGAAGCTCTTCATGGTGCCTGCGGGATCATGCGGCAATTCCTGTGTGTCTCGAAGTGCCTGCTCCTCCAATCATAGCGACTGTTCACCCGCCCGTCGAGCAAGAGGTGCAAATCAGGCTGAGCTCAAAACCAAGGCTGACGGAAGATGAGATTCATTCCTGTTCAACGTTGACCTCAGCGTCAACCTTCGAGCCTGTTAGCCAAGCCTCGCAAGCCGCCGGCATGCATCATCAATATCGGAGTCAATTTTCGCATAGCTGAATCGAATGAACCGCCTCCCGTCTGTCCCCGCAAAGAAAGCTTCCCCCGGCACGCCGGCCAAGCCGATCGTCTCAAGGAGGAACATCGCCCGCTCTTTTCCCGTTGCGCCAGGCAGGCGCGACGCATCGGCCAACACATAGTATGCGCCCTGTGGAATCGAAGACGGTAGACCGGCGTTGGCCAAGGCCTGGCAGAACCGATCGCGTTTCCGCTGATAATCGCGTGCGAGCTCGTGATAGAACGAGCCTGGAAGTTCCTGGATGCCCACCGCCACCCCCGCCTGCAACGGCGTCGGGGCGCAGACATAGAGCAAGTCGTTCATGGCGCCGATCGCCTGTGCCCACCGTGCTGATGCAACACTGTAACCGATGCGCCAGCCCGTGATACTAAAGGTTTTGGAGTACCCGCCGACTGTGATCGTGCGGTCGGCCATGCCTGGCAGGGTCGCCAGGCTCACATGGGTGCGACCGTCATACAGAAAGTACTCATAGATTTCGTCGGTGAACACGAACAGATCGTGTCGTTGCGCCATCGCGGCAATACTCTCCAGCTCTTGCCGGCTGAACACTTTCCCGGACGGATTGCCGGGCGAATTCACAATGATCGCCTTGGTTCGAGGCGTGATCGCCCGCTCGACCTCGTCCGAGGAAAAGGTCCAGTCGGGAGCCCGCATCTTCACCCGCACAGGGACCGCTTCAACCGCCAGCAGCGCACTGATGTGATACTGGTAGTATGGTTCGAAGAGGATCACCTCGTCGCCGGGGCTGAGCAGCGCCAGACAAGCGCAATGAAAAGCTCCGGTGGCCCCCGCGCTGACCGTTACGTCCGTTTCAGGATCAGCCGCGATGCCGTTGTACTGTAGGAGCTTCTTGGCAATCGCCTGCCGCAGTTCGGGCAATCCATCGAATCGCGAATAGGTATTCTTCCCGCCGTCTATTGCCAGTGTGGCGGATCGTAGCACTACCAGTGGAACCGGCGTGTCGCAGACCCCTTGCGCCATATTGAGACCCTTCGCCTGAGCACAGGCCTGGGTCATCGCTCGAATCTCCGAGTGGGCTAAGGCGGCCATTCGCTGGTTGAGATCTCGGTCCATCGTCGTATCACTCATCACGCATTGCGCCTTTCTTGTCGCAGACCATTCCATAATGGTCAAGCCCTCTTTTACACCTAATAAGTATGTCTGAAACGATCTGGTCCAAATCAGTCTGCCCAAACAGGTACCTTTCGCCTCTGACACCTGCTTTCCGGCAACAATATGGGCCATAGCGCTTGCCATCGAGGCCTCGTTGACTGAATTACATGGACCTAGCGTTGGGCAGGCCGCCTGAGTAGAGCCCACAAGCCCGGGCATCTGGCGCATTTTGCCACACCCATGAAAATCCAGGAGCTACAGCACCGACATTCACCCTTGATGGCCCCTGCTATTCTGCCCTGGCCCACTTCAGCCGACAGTCTTGTATTTCGCATACACTGTCTACACATCGTCCCAAGGTCGTGTTGGATAGGCCCTAGGACTTTCGGGTCGACACTACAGGTCTTTTGGCCGCTTGCTATCCCTGTTCCCCAACGTCTAAAATCCAGCCTTCCTTACATATCAAGGTGTTGAAAGGTCAGCCCCATGAGTGGTTCCGAGTTACTTCTCGAGTATCTGACCAGATACTTTCCGATTCTGTTTTTTGTCATTATCGCGCTGACGTTCGGCCTGTGGTCGCTGATTATCAGTTATCTCGTTCATCCGAAATATCCAGAATCGGAGAAGCTCTCGACGTATGAATGTGGAGCGGAACCGTTCTCGGATGCGCGGATGCCCTTCCCGGTTCGATATTATATTTTTGCGATGCTGTTCGTGATCTTTGACATCGAGGTCATCTTTCTCTATCCCTGGGCCGTGGTCTTTACCAAGATTGCGTTGATCGGGTTGATTGAAATGCTGGTGTTCATCGGATTGTTTTTGGTGGCCTATGTCTATGCGTGGCGGAAGGGAGCCCTGGAATGGGACTGATTCAACTTGGTCGTCATGACAAGGATGGCACATCCGACATCATCACTACGACGGTGGAAAAAGCCGTCAACTGGGGTCGCAAGGGGTCGCTGTGGCCCATGACGTTTGGCCTGGCCTGCTGCGCAATCGAAATGATTGCCGCCGTCTCGTCACGGTACGATATGGATCGTTACGGCGCCGGCGTCTTCCGGGCCTCACCACGCCAGTCCGATCTCATGATTGTGGCCGGAACCGTCTGCCGGCGAATGGCCCCTGTCATCCGAAAACTGTACGATCAGATGCCCGAACCGAAATATGTCATTGCGATGGGATCGTGCGCAACGTCCGGAAATATCTACGATAGCTATAGTGTCGTCCAAGGTGTCGATCGCTTTGTGCCAGTCGATATCTATGTGCCTGGTTGCCCTCCAACACCGGAGGCGCTCTTCGACGGCATTCTCAAGTTACAAGAACGAATCATGCTGAAACGTGTGTTCTTAAAACAGCCCGATCAGGTGAAGTCCGGTCTTAAAATATAGGTCATGCGTCATGTTATTGCAGGAATTGGCTAGCCGACTCCAAGATGATTTTTCCGCAGCGCTCGTCAAAACCGTTGAGTGGCGTGGGGAGCTTGCGGTCACTGTAATGCGAGATCGGCTCCATGAGGTCGCACAATTCCTTCGCAACGACCCGGCTATGGACTTTGACTATATCGTGCATGTGAGTTCGGTCGACTGGCCCGACGACGAAGAACGATTTGAAGTCGTGTATGAATTTTATTCGATCAGGAAACGACATCAAATCAGGCTCAAGACCAGGGTGCCGGAATCAGACTGCGTGGTGGATTCTCTGACGGATATCTGGAAAGGCGCGGACTTCATGGAGCGCGAAGTCTACGACATGATGGGAATCCGCTTCCGGAACCATCCGGATCTCCGCCGGATTCTCTTGCCTGACGACTATACCGAAGGCTATCCCTTGCGAAAAGACTTTCCGCTTCGTGGCAAGGGCTGGCGTGACACATTCGAGTTCCTGGACGAAACGGCTCGGTAGGACAGACCATGGCATTCGAAGATCAACGAACGACCGTCTATAAAATCGACCCGGCCCATCCGGAGAGCGAGACCCTTCCGACTCTGCGCACGGAGGAACTCCTGCTCAATATGGGCCCCCAGCATCCTGCTACCCACGGAGTGCTGAAAGTGATCCTCGAATTGGAAGGGGAACGCCTCGTCAAGTCTACGCCGGTCCTGGGTTACCTGCACCGCGGCGTGGAGAAACTTGCGGAAGACGGCACCTATCACCAATTTATCCCCCATACCGACCGGCTCGACTACGTCTGCGCGATGTATAACAATTTCGCCTACTGTCGCGCGGTCGAAAAACTCATGAATATTACCGTGCCGGACCGTGCAGAGTACCTGCGCACGATTGTGGCAGAGGTTCAACGGATCATCGGCCATCAGTTTTGGCTCGGCACCCAGGCGCTCGACATCGGCGCCATGACCGTTTTCTTCTATTGTTTCCGTGATCGTGAAATTTTGATGGACTGGTTCGATGAACTCTGCGGCGCCCGCCTCACCACCAGTTGGTATCGCATTGGTGGCGTCGAACGGGATTTCACAGCCTCGCTACTTGATAAATTAAAGCAGTTCCTGGACTACTTTCCGCCGAAAATCGATGAGTACCAGGTATTCCTGGAGACAAACCGAATTTGGATCGGGCGGACCAAGGGGGTGGCCATCATCTCGGCGGAAGACGCCGTGAGCTTCGGCCTGAGCGGGCCAACGCTCCGTGGCTCCGGTGTCGACTACGACCTCCGTAAAGCCCAGCCCTATTCAGCCTATCCAAAATGCGAATTCAGTGTGCCGCTCGGCAAGAACGGCGACACCTACGATCGGTACTGGATCCGCGTCCTGGAGCTGTATGAGAGCGTGAAAATCATCCGGCAATGTCTGGAGCAGATGCAGGACGGCCCCATTATGGCCGATGTGCCCAGCGTCACGTTGCCGCCGAAACAGCGAGTCTTTACGAATCTGGAATCCATGATCCAGCAATTCAAGCTGTTCTCGCAGGGCTTTGACGCTCCTCGGGGAGAAATCTATTGCGGGACCGAAGCGCACAAGGGGGAGCTGGGATTTTACATCGTCAGCGCGGGCGGTGGGAAACCTTATCGCTTGAAAATTCGCGCCCCCTCGTTTATTCACATGGGCGCATTCGACCATATGTCCAGAGGCTATATGATTTCCGATGCGGTTACGATCTTTGGAACCTACGATATTGTGATGGGGGAGTGCGATCGATAGACGTGAAACGTGAGATGTGAAAAGTAAAAGGTAGCGCGCAATTTCGTTTTACGTTTTACAAGGAAGAAATATGGGACTGAAGCCGGGAACCAATCCTGATGCGGAAACTGTCACGATCGAACTCTCGATCGACGGGAAGTCCGTGACGGCAAAGAGCGGGGTCTCGCTCTACGATGTGATCTCGAGCACCGGCAAGATCATCCCGGCCATGTGCTACCACTACACCTTCGACCCCTTCGGTTCCTGCGGGATGTGTTTGGTCATGCAGGAAGGCAAGAAAGCGCCTGTCCGTTCCTGCACCGCCAAAGCCGCGGCCGGCATGATCATCAAAACCGAGGGTGACGAACTCTTTCAAGCCCGAAAGAAAGCAGTGGAAAAGCACCTCTCCGTCCACCCCCTCGACTGCCCGGTCTGCGACGCCGACGGCCATTGCGAACTGCAAGACATGGCCTTCCAGCACGGGGTCACGAACCTGGCCAGCGCGAAGCAGAAACTCATTCCGGAAGATACGCGCAGCCCGGTCCTCGATTTCAATATGAATCGTTGTATCGCCTGCGCGGAGTGCATCAACGTCTGTAAAGACGTGTTGATGATCGACGCCCTCCAGTTCATGAAGAAGGGCGGATTCAATCAAGTCGTCCCGAAGGGGGACCTCGCGCTGTCCTGCGAGTTCTGCGGAGACTGCCTCGCGGTCTGCCCGGTCGGCGCGATCACGAACAAGTTCTCTAAATACCTCTACAAGCCCTGGCAGATGAAGAAAACCACGACGACGTGCAACTACTGCGGAGACGGTTGCCAGATGTACCTTGAGACCAAGGACGCGGAAGTCGTCCGCGTGACCTCGCCTCTCTCCTGGAAGAATAAATGGGGCGACCGGACCGAGACGGCCAAGGGGCATGGCGGGCTCTGCGTGCGAGGGCGGTTTGGGTTCGAGTACATCGATAGTGCCACACGTCTGAAGCAGCCGCTCCTTCGCAAAGGCAATCAACTGGTCGAAACTCCCTGGCTCGAAACCATGCACCTGGTGGTGGATCGGTTCTCCGAAATCCGACGTAAGCACGGACCCGATGCCATAGCCGGTTTGATCACCGCGCGCTGCACCAACGAAGAATTGTATCTTTTCCAAAAGCTCATGCGTGCAGGGTTCCAGACCAATCATCTCGACAGCAGCGCACGCTACGGCCATCTCAACTTCGTCCATGCCTCTCAGCACGCCTTGGGGATTGGGCGAAGTCCGAACGACTGGGAAGACCTGACAAAAGCCAAAGCCGTGATACTCATCGGCTCCAACCTCACGGAGACAAACCCACTGACGGCCGTGCGCATCAAAGAGGCGATTCGCGTCTATAAAGCACAAGTGGTGGTGATCGACTCCGCTGTCACGAACATGGCCAAGCTCGCATCCCACCCAGTCCTGATCGCACCGGGAACAGAAGGACTCGTGATCGACGGACTTGTGAAGGCCGCCCTGGAGTTAGACCTGATCGACGAAACCAGCGTCAAGAAACATCCGCACGCTTTTGAAGCGCTGAAGGCCGCCGTGACCCACGTCTCCTTGGAACAGGTGGCGGCCCAGACCGGCATGTCGGTCGAATCGCTACAAGATACTGTGACCATCTTCGCCGAAGCATCCCGTTCCATCATTCTTTGTGCTGAAGGCATTGTCCGTCGACCCGATGGGTATCAGAATATCTTGAAACTGATCGACCTCGCCTGGATCACCGGCAAATTGGACCAACCAGGTTGCGGGGTGAGTACCGTGACAGAAGAACCGAACGAACAAGGCGCCGTGGATATGGGCGCCGCGCCAGAATTTCTCCCTGGTCAGGTCTCGTTCAACGATCAGACGGCTCGCGATCGCTTCGCCAAGGCCTGGGACGCCACGCTGCCAGCCGCCGGCTCCGGAGCGAATCTCGTCGAGATACTCAAGGGCTGTAAGACTGGCCGGATCCGTGCCCTGTATGTGATCGGAGAAAATCCGCTCGCCACATTGCCCGCATCGATGGAAGTCCGCGCCGCGCTGGATCGGCTGGAATTACTTGTCGTCCAGGATCCGTTTCTGACCGAGACGGCACAGATGGCACATGCCGTGCTGCCGGCTTGCACCTCTGCGGAAAAAGACGGCACCTTTACTAATCTGGAAGGTCGAGTTCTCCGCGTCCGTGAGGCTATCGATCCGATCGGGGAAAGTTTACCGGACTGGCACATCATGACGGCGCTGGCCAACGCCCTGGGCTGTCAATGGGGATACGAATCCTCGAACGATGTTCAAGCCGAAATCATGAAACTGCTGCCCGGATACTACAATCTCGGACAGCCACGCAAGGTTGTGCCGGCGGTAGACCGCTATCTCTCTAACGGGTACGCCGCCGATGTGGCGGCTCGCTATCGAGCGTCTGCTTCGTCAGAAGCCAAGAACGGTCGACCCTTCGCGTTATTGATGGGGCAAGTCTTGTATCATTCGGGGAAGCTGTCTACCGAAGCCATCGGACTGATCACGATCGCCCCCAATACCGGTCGGCTCAGGATGAATCCCCAAGATATGGAACGCCTCGCCGTGGGTGAAGGAACAACGGTGCGCCTCACGTCGGACCGCGGCTCGATGCAATTGGCGGTGCAATCCGATCACTCCATCGCCCCGCAGACCTGCTTCTTCCCGGAACATTTCAATGAGCCGCCGGTGAAGGATTTGATGTCGGTCCATGTCGATCCGACGACCGGCGTGCCCACGTTCAAACAGGCCCGCGTGACAATCGAAAAGGTATAGGAGAGAACAGGAAAACGCCTATGCGTGTTGCCGCGCTGACGAAGCAAATACTCCAGGCCGCATTGTTTTATGAAATTTGGGACGCCATGAAGGTGACGTTCAAGCACATGTTCCACAAACCCATCACGTTCCAGTATCCACGGGAACAGCGCACCATTCCCGACACCCACCGTGGAGCACTCGCGCTCTTACGCTACGACGATCACCAGGAACGTTGTGTCGGCTGTGACCTCTGCGAAGCGGCGTGCCCTTCCCGCTGCATCAAGGTCATCAGCTCAGAAGATGCGTCGCGTCCGCTGCAGCGATTTGCCAGCGAGTTTTACATCGATATTACCAAATGCGTCTTTTGCGGCTACTGCGTCGAAGCCTGTCCCGTCAATGCATTGGCGATGACGAAGATGTACGAGTTCTCGACCCACGACAAACGCACCTTGCTGTTCGACAAGAAAAGGCTGTACGAAATCGGCGAGCGACATCTCGAGGACGCGAAAAAGTATCTGTACGCGCACAATCAGGAAAAAAACGTTGAAGAAAGCCGGGAATACCGGTATTACTTCCCGCAGTCGGTACTCAAGCCGACCCAACCACCACCCAAGCATCTAGGCTAAGCACACGATGGTTTTAGTCTTTTTTGCCTATTTCGCACTGGCCAGTATTGCTGCGGGCGTCTTGACCGTTGCGCTCAAGCACCCGGTGCATTGCGGTCTCGCCCTCCTGGCTCTGTTAGTCCATGTTTCCGGACTCTTCATCCTCCTCAATGCCGAATTCCTCTGGGCCGTACAGATCATCGTCTACGCCGGCGCAATCCTCGTCCTGTATCTCTTCGTCCTGATGCTCATGAACTTGAAGACCGACGACCGATATTTTCACTCCTCATATCTGTACTTTCTCGTTCCGGCAGCCATTGGATCATTGTTCGTGTTGGCCCTCCTCGTCCGTTCACCCTTCGGAGGCGCAAAAGGCGATGCCACGACCGAAGCGATACTCGAGAAGGGCGATACCCACGCCGTCGGAATCAAAATGTTCAGCGAGTATCTGTTGCAGTTCGAAATCGTCGGGGTGTTTCTGCTCGGCGCCGTCATCGGGGCGATCGTCCTGGCCAAAACACCGAAACCGGCCAGCAAAGAACGTAAGGTGTAAGGGATCGGGCGTGAAAAGGCGAGCGACAACAGAAAAGATATGGGTTCGCGAGCCTCACGTCTCACGAGTCACGGATTACGAGTCACGATGATTCCACTCAGCGCATATGTCGCCGTCAGTGCCGCGCTCTTTATCACCGGCCTGCTCGGTGTCTTAATCAGACGAAACTTCATCATCGTCCTGATGTCTGTCGAGATCATGTTGAACGCGGCGAACATTAACCTCATCGCTTTTTCCCATTATCTGGAATCTATGGCAGGCCAAATGGTCGCTCTCTTTATCATTGCCATTGCCGCCGGAGAAGCGGCGATTGGGCTCGCCATTATCATCGTCGTGTTCCGTGGAAAGATCTCCACAAACGTGGACGAGATGAACTTCTTAAAGTGGTAACGTGACCGATCTACTCATCAAGCTCATTCCGCTGTTTCCCCTGCTGGCTGTGATCCTGAACGGGTTTCTCGGCAGGCGGTATTCCCACGAGACTGCGCACCGGCTCGCCTGGGGATCGGTGGGACTCTCGTTTCTCAGCACGATCGCCGTCTTTGTCGACATCCTGCGAACCGGCACGTCTCATGAAGTGATTGCCTATCAATGGATCTTCGGCGGAGACCTCAGCATCAATCTCGCCTATCTCGTGGATCCTCTGACATGCATCATGCTGCTCGTCGTCACGGGAGTCGGACTCCTGATCCACATCTACTCCGTCGGCTACATGCACGGGGAAAGTGGATTCACCCGATTCTTCACGTATATGAACCTTTTCATGGTCTCCATGTTGCTGCTCGTCATGGGGAACAACTATGTGGTGCTCTTCATCGGGTGGGAAGGGGTAGGACTCTGCTCCTATTTGCTGATCGGCTACTACTACGACAAGGTGTCCGCCGCCAAAGCCGCCTCGAAAGCCTTTGTGGTCAACCGCATCGGTGATGCAGGATTCCTGCTGGCCATCTTCCTCGTGTTTGTCAATTTCAAGACGCTCGATTATACGAAAGTCTTTGCCCAGATCGGCCTGCTCTCGCCGGAGATGGCCACCGCGATTGCCCTGTGCCTTCTCGTTGGAGCAGTCGGCAAATCAGCCCAGATCCCTCTGTACACCTGGCTCCCGGACGCGATGGAAGGTCCCACACCCGTCAGCGCGCTCATCCATGCGGCGACAATGGTAACGGCCGGCGTCTATATGATCGTGCGAAACCATGTCATTTTCGATTCGTCGCCGACGGCCATGGCGATCGTCGGCATCATCGGCGGAATCACCGCGTTGTTTGCCGCCACGATCGGCCTGGTGCAAACAGATATCAAGCGGGTCTTGGCCTATTCGACAGTGAGTCAGCTCGGGTACATGTTCCTCGGGTGCGGGATTGGGGCCTATACGGCGGCCATCTTCCATCTCATGACCCATGCCTTCTTCAAAGCGCTCTTGTTCCTCACGGCCGGATCGGTGATCCATGCGCTCTCTGGTGAACAAGACATTCGAAAGATGGGTGGCCTCAGTTCGAAAATCCCCTGGACCCATCGATTGTTTCTGATCGGCACCATCGCCATTGCAGGCATTCCTCCACTGGCAGGCTTCTGGAGTAAAGATGAAATCCTCGCCCATGCTTTCACGCATCACCACTATCTGCTGTACGGCATGGCTGCTCTCGGCGCGCTTTTGACCTCCTTCTACATGTTCCGCCTGATGTATCTGACCTTTTATGGCACGTCTCGTATGGACCACCACACGGAGGAACATGTCCATGAGTCCCCAATGGTGATGGTGGGTCCGCTTATGGTGTTAGGCGTGCTGTCCATTCTCGGCGGGTTCCTGGGGTTTCCCCCTGAACACGGCTGGCTCCATCAGTTTCTTGAACCGGTCGCAGGTCTCGGAGGAGAGCATGCCGTGAGCACCGGACTCGTGCTGACGCTCATGATGGTGGCGACAGGCATTGCGTTGTTAGGCTGGGCCCTCGCGCACTATTTCTATAGCGTGAACCTCTCGGCGCCGGATCGCCTGGCGGAACAATTCAGGGCTGCCTACACAACCCTGCTCAACAAGTACTACATCGATGAGCTCTATGACTTGATATGGGTGGAGCCGACCAAGACAGTGGGGCGTTGGCTCGATTGGTTCGACCGCGTCGTGATCGACGGCCTCGTTCATGCCGTCGCGCAGTTGGCCGATTTGGTGGCAGCCGCTTCGACATGGGCAGAAAAGTACGTGATTTACGGGGGTCTCAATGCGATCGGTTACGGCAACCATCTCGCCGCACGCCAATGGCGGCAGCTGCAGAGCGGGATGGTCCATCATTATGCCGCGGTCATTGTGGCAGGGATTTTCCTGTTGGCCGTCATTGTTCAACTCATCATGCAACTGTAGTGCGCTGACATGTTAGAAGAACTGGCATCAACGTTCCCGATTCTCACCTGCATTCTGTTTCTCCCCGTCATTGGGGCCGTCGTCCTGTGGCTGTTCGACGATGAGGACATGGTGAGAACGTCCGCTTTGACAGTTGCGCTCATGGAGTTGGCCCTCTCCGTGTTCGTGCTCTTACGATTCATTCCCGAATCGGCTGCCATGCAGTTTTCCGAACACGTGCCGTGGATTCCCGCCCTCGGGGTCAGTTACCACCTCGCGGTGGATGGCATCAGTGTCCTGTTCGTCGGACTCACCGCATTCCTCGCTGTCCTGATCATCATCTATTCGTGGGACACCGTCCGCCATCAAGTGAAGCTCTATATGATGGCGCTCCTTGCCCTGGAAACGACTACGATGGGGGTGTTCCTCTCCATCGACCTGATCCTCTTTTTTGTGTTCTGGGAACTGATGCTCATCCCCAGTTATTTTTTGATCAAACTTTGGGGTGGAGGGGCCGAACGACATTATGCCGCGTTGAAATTCGTCCTCTACACCCTGCTCGGCAGCGTCTTCATGTTGGTCGGTATCGCCCTCCTTGACATTAATTACCACCAGTGGGCGATGCTCCGCCATATGGAGCCGACCTATTCGTTCGACTTGTTGCAGCTGCTCTCTGTTCCGATCCCGTTCAACCAGCAAGTCATCATTTTCTGGCTGTTGT
Source organism: Nitrospira sp. CG24A (assembly GCA_002869925.2). Classification (GTDB taxonomy): domain Bacteria; phylum Nitrospirota; class Nitrospiria; order Nitrospirales; family Nitrospiraceae; genus Palsa-1315. The sequence goes on along the minus strand of NEWT02000034.1, from coordinate 14,216 downwards.
TCCTCGGTTTCGCGTTCAAGGCCCCGGTGTTCCCCTTTCACACCTGGCTTCCAGATGCGCTCCTCGAGGGCCCGATCGGCATGGCGGTGGTGCTGGCCGGGTTGAAGCTTGGGACATTCGGCTTCATCCGGTTTAGTATTCCGTTGCTCCCTGACGCATCGAAAAGTCAAACCGTCGTCGCGGTCACCATGGCCCTGGGATTGGCAGCGATTCTCTACGGGGCCATCATGGCCCTGATCCAGCAAGATTTTCGCCGTCTCCTCGCATTCAGCAGCATCAGCCACCTTGGGTTCGTGGTGATCGGGCTGTTTGCTCTCAACTACCAGGGCCTGCAAGGCAGCTTGCTCACCATGATCAATTTGGGATTCAGCACAGCCGGGTTATTCTTTATCGCGGGCTTTCTCTACTCACGGCAACAGAGCACCCAGCTGAGCTCATTTGGCGGTATGGCTAAACAGACTCCCTTGCTCGCGAGTTTTTTCTTATTCATTGGGCTGGCATCAATCGGTTTGCCGGGCACCAACGGGTTCGTCGGTGAGTTCCTCATCCTCTTGGGAACCTTCAAAGCCAATTGGTTATACGGGGGGATTGCGGTCACCGGTGTCATATTCGGCGCGGCCTATTTTCTCTGGTACTACGAGCGGTCGATGCTGGGACCCCTTGGAAAAGCCGTCAAAGAGTCCATGAGCGATCTGCATCCTCGTGAAATACTCATCGCGGCGGCCTTGTCCGTGATGATCCTCTGGATTGGCCTCTATCCTGCGCCTTTCCTGAAAATGATGAACGGATCAGTGCAAGCCTTGGTGGATCGACTAGAAGGGGGAACCGTGGCGTCGGCTGAGTCTAAACAGCCGATACGCGTGGATTAATTCGTATGGGTGATCTCACTCTGCTCTTTATTCTGTTCGCCCCCTTTGCGGGAGCTATTGCGCTGATCTTCGTCTCCAACCGGCAAACAATGCTCGTGCGAGGGATTGCGGCAGGGTCGGCCTTTGTCTCCTTACTCGCCTCACTCTACCTGTTTTACGCGTACGATCCCGTAAAGGGTGGATTCCAATTTGTCCAGCGATTCGAATGGTCTCGCCAACTAGGCATCTCGCTCCATCTCGGGGTGGATGGAATCGGCACCCCGCTGGTACTGGCGTCGAGCATTTTGCTCTTCGCAGGAATTTTCGTGTCCTGGCACATCAAGGACCGGACGAAAGAATTCTATATCTGGCTGCTCATCCTCGCCGCCGCGACGATCGGCGTGTTCATGTCCTTGGACCTCTTCTTTCTCTTCTTCTTCTATGAAATGTCCGTCATCCCCATGTATCTCTTGTTGGGCATGTGGGGGAGCCATACGAAAACCTACAATGAAATGACGGATCCGGAAGGCCTGAAGCTGCGAGACTCGGTCGGCTTTATCTTCAACTTCGGGTCCAACAGTAAAGAATACGCCGCCATGAAGCTGGTGCTCTTTCTCTCAGCCTTTGCCGTCGCGGCGTTGATGGGCATTTTGTTGATCTACAAGTACTCGGGGCTTAACACCTTCGATATTTTGGTTCTGCGTGAACAGGCCAAGCTGATGAATATTCCGGTCCTGGGCACCACGCTGGACAAGATTATTTGGATCTTGATCTTCTTCGGTTTTGCCTCGATTGCTCCGTTATGGCCGTTACACTCCTGGTCCCCCGTCGGCCACGCCGCCGCGCCGGCCGCCACCAGCATGTTGCACGCAGGCGTGCTGATGAAGCTCGGCCATTTTTCCATCATCCGCGTCGCCTTTGAGATTCTTCCGGAGACGACCAGAGAACTTATGCCCATCGCGGCCGTGCTCTGTATGTTCAGTATCGTCTATGGCGGGTTCGTAGCGTTTTATGCCAAAGACACCAAGTATGTCATCGGCTATTCCAGTTCCAGCCACATGGGCTATGTCTTCTTAGGTATGGCGGCTCTGGACTACATCAGCTTGACCGGCGCCGTGATGTATATGTTCGCCCATGCGATGGCTACGGGCATGCTCTTCGCCATGGCCGGGTGGGTATACGATCAGACGCATACCCGCGACATTCCCTCGCTCGGCGGACTCTCAAATCGCATGCCGTTCATCTCCGGCTGTTTTGTGGTGGGATGCATGGCCTCAATCGGCGTACCCGGCACCGTGAACTTCATTGCCGAAGTCATGATCATCGTCGGGAGTTGGAACAAGTATCCGCTCCAAGTCATCGTGGCCGTGGTCGGGATCGTCTTGACCCTGGCCTACTTGTTCAAAATGATGCGTGGACTGTTCTACGGACCCATGGACCAGAAGTATAGCCACGCGCATGATGCCGTCTCCCTGCCTGATCGCCTCCCGCTCCTGATCATGATAAGCGTCAGCATCGGGTTCTTTTTCTTCCCCATGCACCTCTATGATGTGGTGCGGTCCGGCGTCGACCCCTTGATTGCGAAGATCACCCGCGTGGTCCCAGTGGCCTCACACGATCGTGAACCGTCAGCCGTGAAACATGAGGCGAGAGCGGCCTCCCCGCAAGACCTGGCAGCGCTCCCTGGTGACTCACCCCTCACGCCTTACGTGTCACGGAGCGATCAATGACCTTTTCGTTCACGATGTCTCCCTCCGATCTCCTCTTGCTGTTACCGGAAATCGTACTCACGTTCTGGCTCTGCCTTATCCTGATTGTTGATTTCTCCTTCCCCAGGCTGCCCAACGAACAATTGGCCTATTTCAGCATCGCGGGGCTCGTCGCCACCCTTGGCTGCCTGGTCTGGTTCGATGTCGCTGGTATTACCGGAACCCTGTTTGCGAACATGTTTGCCCTCGACCGGATGGCCCTCTTCTTCAAAATGTTCATCGTTGGATCGACAATCCTCGTCATTCTAGCCTCCGTCGATTACATTCATCGGTTCAAGTTCTTCCGCGGAGAATACTATTTCCTTGTCGTCATGTCGGCCTTGGGAATGATGTTCATGGCTTCCGCGAACGACCTTCTGTCGGTTTTCGTCACGCTGGAATTTTCCACTCTCGGCTTCTATGTTCTCGTCGCTTATCTCCGAGAAGACATGGGCTCGAATGAAGCGGGTATCAAATTTTTCATCCTGGGCATCTTCGCTGCCGCCCTTCTCGCCTATGGCATCAGCTTGGTCTACGGGGAAACAGGCAAACTGGTGTTTTCCGATATGAAGACCGCGCAGGCCTCGCCGGGATTGGCCATTGGCTTCCTGCTCATTTTCGCTGCACTGGGATTCAAAATTGGTTCTGTGCCCTTTCACTCGTGGATTCCGGACACCTATCACGGCTCGCCCACGCCGGTGACGGCATTTCTCTCGATCGCCCCGAAGGGAGCGGCCTTTGCCATCCTCCTGAGAATGTTCCTCGTCTCCTTGGCGACGTTTAGACCAATCTGGACCCTGTTACTGGTCGCAGCATCGATCTTGTCTATGACCTACGGCAACATCGTGGCCATCGCCCAAAAGAACATGAAACGGCTCTTGGCCTATTCCGGTATTGCCCAGGTCGGCAACGTGCTGATCGGTCTCGCGACCGGTACGAAGATGGGCAGCGATGCGATGCTGTTCTACCTCGTAGCTTATCTGTTTGCCAATCTCGGTGCCTTTGCCATTGTCATTGCCGTCAGCGAGGCCATCGGCAGCGAGGAAATCGACGACTACAGCGGCCTGGGCCGCCGGTCGCCTTTTCTGGCCTTTTCGATGCTGATTTTCCTCTTGTCTCTAGCCGGGGTACCCCCGCTGGCCGGCTTCATCGGCAAATTGTACATCTTTGTCGCGGCCATCAAGGAAGGGCTCTACGTGCTCATCGCTGTCGGGCTCATCAACATCGTCATTTCCATGTACTACTACCTCATCGTCGTGAAGAAGATGTACATCAGCGAACCCCATGACCGGTCACCGCTTAAAGTATCTGGCCCGATCAAAGTGGTAGTCTACGTCTGTCTGGCCGGCACCCTCGCGATCGGCATCTATCCCCAACCTGTCACCGACTGGGTTGTCTCGGCCATCATGATGTTTTCGGATGTGGCTGATCCAACCGCAGCCCTTCCCGCCCCCCCTGCTGTCATCCCCTTCGGGGGCTAGCACTCTTCGACGATACTGCTCATCGTAGCCCCCCACATGAACGACGCCCTCTTGTGACGCCGGAGCCTCAGCGTCCAATGCGCAGTATTTCTTGCAGGGTTTTCAGGAGGAGGGTACAGTTTCTACAACGTTGTCTTCGTCCACGTTCGCGCCGCATATACGAACCATGGAATCCGTCACGCAGGAACGCCCGGCTACACTCGCACCCGTTCGATCAGAACCAACTCACGACAGCAGTCTTCCTCCGGCTCCCAAGACAGGCTGGCTCATGGAGTGGTTCGACCATTGGTCGATCGAGCGGCGAGTCCTTGTGGGGTTTGGGCTCGTCTTTGCCGGCATTGTGGTCATTAGCGCCATTTCCTACCGCAACACCACCATTTTGATCGAGAACAGCCAGCTCGATACGAAAAGCCACGAATTGGTACAACTCCTTGGCTCCGTCGAAGAGACACTCGGTACCGCTGAAAGCAGCCATCGGCGCTATCTCGTCACCGGCGACGAGTCGTACCTCACATCCTACCGGACTGTTGTCGAGCGAATGCCCGAATACCTTCGGTATCTGAAAGGACTCACAAACGAGGGAGGCCAACAACAGGACCGCGTGGCGAAATTCGAACAGCTGATCACCAGGCAATTGGATGCGGAGGCAAGAGCCATCACCCAACGAAAAAAACACGGCTATGAGGGCGTCCGTCACCTCGCGCTCTCCGGGGCAGGGAAAAACGAGATCGATGATATCCGTCGTCTCATGACGGAACTCGACACAGTCGAACAACGCGCGCTTCAGGCTCGCGTGGCACAATCCGCTGGAAGCACACAAAATACCATCGCCCTGCTCGGCCTTGGCGCGTTCTTACAGCTCGTCCTCTTAGCCTCTGTCTATGTTCTGATCCATCACGATGTCACCGAGCGACGCCGCGTCGCGAAGGAATTGCGGAGCCGGGGCGAATTACTCCAGGCCGCCAATAAAGAATTGGAAGCGTTCAGCTATTCCGTGTCGCACGACCTGCGGGCCCCACTCAGGCATATCGACGGATACGCAGCCCTGTTGTCCAAGGCGGCTGGTGACACGCTTAATGACAAAGCGCGCCGTTATCTAGAAACGATTTCAGGCTCCGCGAAACAGATGGGGCAGCTCATCGACGATCTGCTCGTCTTTTCCCGTATGGGCCGCCAGGACATGCTCCACACAACGGTGAGCCTGGACCAACTCATCAAGACCGTCCTTCACGATTTACGTCTTGACTTGCAAGGGCGGGCGATCTCCTGGACAATGCATCCACTACCCAATGTATCGGGAGATCCGGCTATGTTACGCCAAGTGTTCGTTAATCTGATCTCCAACGCACTCAAGTTCACGGCCACCAGGCCTGAAGCCAAGATCGAAATCGGTATCGCCAAACAAGGCCCCACCGACGTTGAAGTCTTCGTGCGTGATAACGGGGTAGGATTCGATATGCAGTATGTGGACAAGTTATTCGGTGTATTCCAGCGCCTGCATCGGAACGACGAATTTGAAGGCACCGGCATCGGCCTCGCCAACGTGCGCCGAATCATCCATCGGCATGGCGGACGAACCTGGGCCGAAGGCGCTTTGGACCAAGGAGCCACCTTCTACTTTTCACTCCCGCTCGCGAGGTCTCTCTCATGACCACTGTCAAGCCCATCCTGCTCGCCGAAGATAACCCGCGTGACGCCGAATTGGCGATGGCCGCCATGGAAGAACATCACATCGCCGACAAAGTGGTGGTCTGCCGCGATGGGGCTGAAGTCCTCGACTATCTCTATTGCCGCGGAACCTTTTCCTCCAGGCAGCAGGGTAATCCCGCGGTCGTATTTCTTGACCTCAAGATGCCAAAGGTTGATGGGCTCGAGGTCTTGAAAACCATTAAGAGCGACGTGAATCTCAAACCGATTCCTGTCGTCATGCTCACCTCCTCGCGCGAGGAGTGCGATTTATCCCAAAGCTATGCGTTGGGTGCTAACGCCTATGTCGTGAAGCCGGTCGAGTTTCACCAGTTCATCACCGCCGTGAAAGAACTCGGTGTGTTTTGGGGCGTGATCAACGAACCGCCACCCGAGGGCTCTGACCAGCGCGGTCGCGTTCCTGCAAGCGTGTGACGAAGGCCCTGTTGAGGACCGATGTGTTCCGTCCAGACAGGAAGTGGCCAGCAGGGGCCCGGATCGTGTGTTGTCACTGTGTACCTGTCCTTTACCCCCACGCAAGACGCCCTCGTGGTCGAGACCTATCTCCCTCGACTGATTTGACGCTACAGATAGGCTCCCTCTATACTCGGCCCTGAGATACTATGGTACAAGACAACGGCTTCTACCGGTCTCTCTCTTTCACCTCTATCGCCCTCCCTCTACTGGGTATTATCTTCGTCATGCTCAGCGGACCATCGACGACGATGGGTCAGACCATCACAGGGGATCGACTCGGGAACGGTTTATCAATTTCCGTCTGGGATCCCCACACGCAGTGCCCCGACGTCGCGCCATTGGTCGCTATCGAGATCGATCCCGACCGCTATCGTTTCACTGTACATCAGTATCAGCAACACGGCCTCTCGGAACCGCCCGATATTCGCCAATGGCAAGAACAAACCGGCCACGACTTGGTCTTCAATGCCGGGCTCTTCCGTGAGAATTATGCGTATCTCGGTCTGCTGTACGGAAACGGCCGCTCGTTGGGGAGCAAGCGTCACACGACATGGCTGGGACTGTTTGCGGCAGAGCCGGCGGCGGATCGTTCATTGCGACGTGCGAGGGTGTTGGACTTGACCTTCGACACCTTTGACGAGCAACACGTTCCCTATCGAGAAGTCGCACAATCGCTCATGCTCCTCGACCGAACCGGCAAAGTCCGTGTGCGCCATACCGGGAAGCGCGCACATCAGACCCTCGTCGCAGAACAAGGCGACGGGCACCTCCTTGTCCTGAAGACTACGGAGACAGCATCCCTCTATGCCCTTGCGGAATGTCTGCGGGATGCCTATCCATCCCTACGCCAAGTCATGGCCATGGATGGAGGATCCTCTTCCGACGTCGCCGTCAACCCCTCACTCCGGGAAGCCACGTCGAAGATGGCCGGTGCGCACAGCTGGATTCCTCTGCTAGAAGGCAGCCTCACCACGCACATTGGACTCCCAGCCGTCATCGGAATCAGCCCACGCCGGGAACAAGCCGGCGCCAAGACCACGGACAGATAAACCTCTGATTTCATCCACTCTTTTGCTTCTCTCGCACATTCGCCTTCGACATACCTTTGAGTCTCCCTTTGAACGAATTGAGTCGTCGATCCGTTACTCGAACACGTTTGGAGGTTCGTCGAAGGGCTCGCGCTCTTACCAGTAAAGTACTCGCATCAACCGGCACACTGTGTGTCATTTGTTCAAGACAGGAGATAGCTTCGAGACTCACACTCTGTCGATGGGCAGCCGCTTGCTGCTTCAGCCGTTTGACCAGAGACTCAGGAATATTCTTGATGGTCAAGGTCACCATAGGTGATCTCCTGCAAAATGACTCCATAACGCTATCATTATTGTAACTGTTTGATCAGAGCTATGCGTTTGCGGCACTTCTCAGCCTGTCCATCATTTTGTCGGCCTGTATAAAGACAAATTCTTTTCCTCGCTTTTCTTTCTTGAGAAAACCTTTTTCTGCTAACTCAAGCAAGTCGTTGCGCGAGGTCTGATAGACAACCCCATGAGCAGTTCGATGGGTATCGAATGTGTAAATCTCATGAGGGTGCTGAATGGCATGAGACAGTAGACTTCTCTGGCGCATATTTAAGTCCGGGTATTTCTTCAAGGCATAACTCAATCCAGCAATTTCTTTCTGCTTTCTTCCGATATAACTTAGTATCTCTTCGCAGGCTAGCTTCGTTGCTCTTAGGTTATAGAGAAGAAAGTATGTGAGATCATTTTCGTCAGTTTCTGTATGAACATAGGCATGAACGTACTGTCCAGGCGATTTTTGTATGTATCGTGATATTGCTAAATATTCAAAAAGCAGATAGTCGCGAGATAGGAGATACCAATACATCAATGCTCTTGCAGTTCTTCCATTTCCATCACTGAACGGGTGATCATAGGCTAACCAGAAATGGAGCATCACTGCCTTTATGACTGGATGGACCCATTTGCTCTGACTATCTTCGTTGGCAAATTCGCAGAATGCCTCCAATCTTTCTGGCAGGAACTTGAAATCAGGGGGTATATGAACGGTTTCTCCTTTGTATTCGACCACTATTTCATTGCTAACCCTGAGACGACCTGAATCTTCCGGATGGTCTAACGTGTCTGCGGTAATTCTTTGATGGATTTCGATCACGAGCTCTTTCGAGAGACTGACTTTCCTATTCTCTCTAATGAACTGCATCGTTTCCCAATTGTTCAGGATCATCTGCTCGCTTCTGTCTTTTGGCTTTCGTCTTGTTTGTAGTAATTCTTTGGCTTTCTTGGTTGTGGTTGCGGCACCCTCTAACTGACTGGAAGCGATCGCTTCATCCATGAGCGATCTGATGATGTACTGCTCTTTCCCCGGCAACGGACCTGGATGCTCTGAGACAATGTTGCCTCCAGCCCAAACATCGATGGCGTGGAGATATCTTTGAAGAGCATCAGGTATCCAGTACAAAAATGGGACTCCTTGCTTATCTGTGAACGGAGCCTGTTTGAAGTTCGCCCGTCTTCCAAGCTTTAATAGCGCCCATACCTCCTCATGAGTTAATCCATTTGGTATCGGGACATATCTGAAGCGATGCCAATGAATGTAGCGCTCGTTGGCTCTCTGAATCGTTTCTTGAAACTCTGGCGTAACCCCCAACTCAAAAAGTTTTTGCAGTCGCTCAGGGCTTTTGACTGTCTCGGAGAAATTTGGAGGAGTAAGGACAAGAGGCATATTATTCACCAAATACTAAAATGTACTAAACTTTTATAGATTAGTATGTGGCCAATGTCAAGATGTACTAATAATGGTAAAAATAGTAGGTCATGGTATATCGTGGATGAACATCTTGTGTGTCAATATGTTGTATGAGCTACAAACACCTTCTGAAAGAGATTGAATAGTAGGAGACGGGTTTTGGTTCACTTGCTGTAGAGAAAGTTCCCGAATTTACTGGCGGTGTCCTGCACGAACTCTGGTCGGCCGCTGAAAACTCCGACATTCTCACTCACCCGCCTGAGTCTGCCAAGATAGCCACTTCACCCGGGAACGTGCCGTTTCCCCAAGCTGCGTTTTCAGTCGCGTGCCTCCCAGCGATGGACCGCAAGAGTGCGCCTCAGTCATCCCGCTCCTTGCGGCGACGCTTTCGAAGGCCTGTGTAACCTGCCGATCAAGTCCTAGGCTGGTCGAGAGTCATCAAGAAGAACGCTTTCCTTATAGCCCAACGCACAGTTGTGATAATTTGTGAATGTGAACGAACCTCGATCTTCCAGAAGTCGTACATGAGAAACAAACTTCTTTGGGTCATAGTTGCTGCTATTACTTGCATCTGCGGTGAGAATGTCCTGGCTGCAACGACTGACCCGGGTAATCTCCGCGCCAAACAACTCTTACACCAAGCTGTTCAACTCGGAGCTGAATTAGACCCGCCTGGCATTCAGATTGATCTGTACAAGACTATTGCGGAAGAGTTTGCGGCAATGGGCGCTGCGTCGGATGCGAACAGACTTGCAGAATATTTTAACGTAAAAAGGGGAAGAGATAATGTGCTGATTTCGGCTGTGCGCGGATCACTGAAGGGGAAATACCTTGATCAGGGTATTGAGCTGGCCACGTTGATCACGGAAGAAGAGCGAGGGTGGGCTCAGGCGGATATTGCCCGCTTTCAAGCAGAAGAGGGACATTTTGAAGCGGCGCAAGAAACCCTTGCGGAGATGAAATCCAGCCCCTTGGCGGAATACGCCTTGGGCGAAATTATTCCACTAATGGTCAAGGCAGGCCGTGTGCGGGATGCGATACAGGCTGCGCTAGATCGTGATGATGATCACTCCAAAGGTCAGGTCATCTCTATGATTGTGCGCGCGCAATTTCACGAAGGAGACATTGAGGCTGCGCATGAGACCGCAACAGCATTTTCCTCAAAGATCAATGACCAGTGGCCCTTGCTTACACTCTCAAATGTAGAAGCGGAGACTGGACATTTTCAAAAGGCCGAAGAGATTGCCTCAAAACTGAAAGGCCAGCTCCGATATTTTGCCTTGGGTCACATCGCTGAATCGCTGGCGAATTACGGTGAGTTCTCACAGGCGCTTGAGATAGCGAAATCCATCCCCTCGCCCATGCATAGATATGAAGATTCTCCCTCAACCCATTTTCGAGCCATCGGTAAGATAGCAGAAGTTCAGGCCCGGAAGGGATATTACAAAGAGGCTCTCTCAACCGCTCAACTCATCCCGCGGCAAATGTCTGCCTGCGACATCTGCGAAGGATACAGGGATGAGATTGTCTCTCGTATCGGAATTGCTCAAGCCCAACGGGGTGATCTTGGCCTCGCAATTCAAACTGCCGAGAAGCTGAAAAAGTCGACCGCGTATTACGGAGACGAGGTCGTCAAATCGGTGACTTTGGTCCACACAGGAAAGGGACAAATTGAGGCAGCCATCAGGACGAGCAAGCGCTTTAGAAGCCATGATTTTAGAGCGCGTACGTATCAAACAATCGCGGAAGATTGGGCTAGAAGAGATGGCGAAAAAGGTGTGATGAAGTGGGCATCGGAGCTCTCATCAAGACTCGATAGAGCCTACGCGTCCATCGGGATTGCAAGAGCAGTTCTAGACAAAAGTACAACGACCGGTCCTGCTTCATCCACCCCTTAGAATTCAGCGCGCCGGATTTGGTCAATCTGGATTTGTTTTTTGTTCCACGAGAGATGGGGCCTGATTGATCTTCCACTGCGCGCGTCCAACGAGGGCCTTCTGAGGCCGCGCGTTGCGCGAGCACAGAAGACCATCAGGCTCCATCTCTCTTGCTCCGGGAGCAAGGGATCAGCATGGGTGTTATTTTCGTGCCAAAAAAGAATCGAGTTCTTTCGCGATTAAGCAAGCGGTGCGGTCGAGCAATCGTTCCGTCCGAGAACAATCAACGACGTGACCTATAGTCCACAAAAAGTATAGCGTGATGATACCGAGTGGGGTCGCGAATAGGGCCGCAACTCCGAGCAACTTCAATCGTTGGTTTTGATTTAAGCGTTTCAAGAGAAATATGGCTCCGTCCCTAGCGGGATGCTCAAAAAGACCGTTCAGCAAGGCCGCAGCGAGTGAGGACCGGAGGCGTGCCCTCTGGGGTACGTTGAGGATCTGAACGATGCGAGAACGACGCTGGCGGGCTTTTTCAGTAGCCTGCTACTAATCCGCCATTTGGCCTTCCTGAAACAGCTGATTCAATATCATGTTCCTCTTTTCGGGATCTTTGTAATACTTCAGCGCCTTGGTGAAATTATCCAGGGCGCTCTCGCGCTTTCCCTTTTGGGAATAGTACTCGGCAATGCCGTGGTAGGCCCGAGGGTCTTGATCGTTGGACTTGAGGGCTCGATTGAAGGCTTCGTAGGCGGCCTGCATATGCTGTCTGCCCAGCGCTAACCAGCCGAGAGCTGAATGCGCCGGACCGAAGTTTGGATCGGCGACGAGAGCTGCGTCATATTCTTTTTGTGCCAGGTCCAGACGTCCTCTGGTTTCATAAAAATCTCCCAGAGCGAAATGCACGGCTGCGTCTTTAGGATTCAGGCGCAACGCCTCCTTGTAGGATTGCAAGGCCGGCTCGAACTTGCCCTGCTCGGCAAGCGCGCAGGCCAGGTTGGCGTGGGCGGTCGCATCGTGTGGCTTCAGCTTGATCACTTCACGATATTGCGGGATCGCCATCTCCAGACGGCCCTGTTCTTGATAGGCCACGCCTAAGTTGGTACGCGCCGGTACATAGGAAGGATCGAGGCGCACCGCTTCGCGGTATTCCTTGATGGCCATTTCCAGATGGTTGGCCCGCTCATGGATCTGTGCGAGAAAATAATGAGGGTGGGCGGACTGTGGCGCGAGTGCGATCGACTTCTTGTAGGCAATTATCGACTGTTCTGATTGACCTGATTGGGCCAGAAACAATCCCATCATGAGATGGGCGTTGGCCTGTTCAGACTGTCGTGCCACAAGTCCTTCGATCCACTCTTTGACTTGGGTAATGTCTTCGGATTCTTCCAGACACTTCGTATGAGCATCCCAGGCCAGGGCAAACTCCCCTCGGAGCAGGTAGACGATGTTCAAAGCGAAATGGGGTTGAGGGTCTTGGTCTTTACCGGTTTTAGGGTGGCGCACCCAGGCCAGGGCGGCTTGCTGAGCCTGATCCCATTGGCCTTCTAACAGCCTCGCTTCACATTGGGCTTGGTAGTCGGTCATCGGAGACAGTCTGACTATCTGGTGAGAGTGTCTTCGATATCCGGTGAGGTGGCCTGAATGCGATCTCCGAGTGCGGGATAGCGCGCCGCAATTTTTTGTTTCATCAACCAGGCGATGGTCCGGTATGACCAATGGCCTTTTACACCGGAACGAAGCCTGGCGATGTACTCCGCCTCGGCGTAGTCCATCTTAAAGAGACACCGTACCTTGAATCCGAACGGGGTGGCATAGAGCGATCCCTCCGCGCTCGCTTTTTTCAGCTGCTCGATGTCCGAACGGACCGCGTCCATCGCCTGTCGATATTCCTGATCCAGCCCCGCTTGCACAAGCGGCGGGGGAACTTCATATCCATGCAGCGTCGTAAAGTTCTGCTGAATTTGCTGACAGCGCCGATGCCGATGCATGTCCCGCCAGCCTCCGATATCCATCAGCACATCGAAGGTGAAGGCGTAGCCGCTGCGGAACTCCTTGATGAGTTCGTCGTAGGGTCCTCGTGTGCTCATGGCCACGTCGATGGCCTCCTGTTTCTGTTTCTCCGTCCAGGTGCGGACGAGGGCGAGAAGGCTCCGATAGGGCGCATGGGAGACACGATAGACTAAGGTGGTGACAAGCTCGTCCAACGGATCGTGGGGTTCGATGAGGTCCACGGGCACTGGCTCACTCCAAGAGGCCGGTTGATCCAAGCCGGTTCCGCGGAGCGCATCTTTGGCGTATCTGGCGAGGTCCTGGTACACCGAGGCTTGATAATCGTTCGACGTGGCATGGCGCGCGAGCGTCGGCGCGAGGGGTTCGTGCGTGCCGCCCGGTTGACCGCACAGTTCACCCCAGAGGTTCACGGGTGACCGTTGGCAGGCATCCTTGAGTTCGTCTCCGATCGATCGTAATTCCGGTAGTTGCGACGACAACAGTCTGGTGATTTGCTTCTCCAGCGTCCTGATGCTGACAACTTGCCCGACGTTTGTCCTGGCCGCGAGGGGTAGGAGATACCGCGTCACATCGAACGCGCGCGCGGCGATCGTCCGTTGGTAATCGGCAGGTTTCATCGACTCGGGCCTCGGCTCACGTTCAGAAATAAATTGGGTGAGGGGTTGGTGTAAGAGCCGATAGATTTCGGCGAGACTGCGGAGAATGCCGTGGTAGGTGCCCTCCGTTTCAGTCCCCCGAATGGAATCCGGCACGAACCATCCGCCGGATGCAAAGTTCTGATACCGACTTGATTTCGCCTGACCATCCCATAAGGGCTCGTCTTCGAGTCGAATTGCCGCGAGTTCTGAGATATCCTCGAAGCAGATGATGACATGGCCGAGATCGGCAATCGAGGCATGGCCGTAGTCAAAGTAGAATTGATCCCAGAACTTTTCAGAAGAATGGCCATGTACCCAACGGAGGCTATCCTCGATCGAGTCGGGCGAGCGGCTGTAGCGGGCCAGGGCGTAGGCTGATTTCTCGGGCGGCATCGGTGCAAGTGCGATGACCCGGCGAGTCGGTTGATCTGTGCTCATGACACATCCTCACGTGGCAGGTAAGCCGCGAACTATACGCCCGCAGGCCGGTCGGCGCAAGAAGGCACGGCGTCTCTAGCCATGCGTCGTTTGTGAACCAGTAGAATCTCCGAACATGCGTTCTCGTAAACGAATCAAGCAGGATGCTCAAAAAGTCCGCCCAGCTAGGCCACAGCGAGTGAAGACCGGAGCAACTGTCTTTCCAGTCAAGAGCGGAATTGCGCATTTTCGATGCATCCTCGAA
>NEWT02000033.1:156816-157943 GCA_002869925.2 Nitrospira sp. CG24A | reverse complement strand
GCGACGCTGGCCGGCGGGGCCGCGCTCCCTTCGTGGCTGAGCTTCAATCCGGCGACCCGGACGTTTACGGGCACCCCGTTGAACGGCGATGTTGGCACGCTCAACGTGGCCGTGACGGCCACCGATCTCGGCGGCCTCAGCGCGAGCGACACGTTCGTGCTTGCCATGCAGAATGTCAATGATGCGCCGACGGTAGCCGTTCCGCTGGCGGATCAGACGGTCTCGGAGGACGCGCCATTCAGCATTCAAGTCCCGGCCAACACGTTTGCCGATCAAGATGCGATCCATGGCGATACGCTGACCTACAGCGCGAGCCTCGCCAATGGCAGCGCGCTGCCGACCTGGCTCAGCTTCAACGCCACGACCCGGACGTTCACTGGGACGCCGGACGATGCGCACGTGGGCAGTCTCGATCTGCGCGTGACCGCGACGGACACCGGCAACCTCACGGCCTCCGATGTCTTCACCCTGACCGTCCAGAATGTGAATGAAGCCCCGACGGTGGCCGTCTCGCTGGCCGATCAAACGACGCTGGAAGATGCGCCGTTCAACTTCACGGTGCCGAGCGCGACCTTTACCGATCAAGATCTTGTACATGGCGAGCGAAGTGGGAGAAGATCACGGATGCCGATCTCCTGGAGATTGCAGGGAGTCTGGTCACGTTCACCGCTGTGCTGGTTAAGCGCTATGGCGCAACTGAGAATGACGCAGTCAATACATGGGCTAATAGACGCTATTCTCATTGGTCCGGGAACTATACGAGTAAGTATGCGGATCCGGTGAAGGTAGCTTGATTCGTCGCGTAGGGAGAGGTGCCCGATACAGGGCTGGTTCGTGAAGAGTGCAATGTTAAGAAATCTGACGAGGAAGAGGAAAGGGTAGTTTATGAAAAAGATTGTGATCAATAAGAGCTACGATAAGTTTTCTGTCAGTCACCTGGCATTTGTACGATTGCGTGAACTGGGCCAGCAGGATGCGCTCAAGGAAACGGATCTCGGGGCCTATTGGCCTGAGGCTGCGACGCCGAGAGAGCCGAGTCTCAATCAGTGCGGAGTCATGATTCCCCGCGACGATTTGAAGCTGGCCCAAGTGGTGGAGGAACTCGGTGTGGCTGCCAATGGCCATGG
>NEWT02000033.1:142439-156716 GCA_002869925.2 Nitrospira sp. CG24A | reverse complement strand
ACCTTGGCTCGTATCGCAGCACCTTGATCAAACAGCTCGGAGGCGAATATGAGCGGAGTGATAGGCAGGGTGCAGCTGCCGGCAAGAATGGCTATTCCGAGGAAGGTTTGTAACGCTCTGATTGATGATCGTGTGTGATGTGACAGGGCATCAAGAATCGTTTGATGATCCGTGATGTGCGGGACAGTCTCGATGCCGTGTGTCTGTTGCATACTGTTGTCATTGCTGTGATACATGTCTGATATGCAAAGCAAATTGCGAGCCACGCCTAATGGCCTCTACTCATGGCTGGAAATCTAGAATTCTGAATCGCACAGGACAAAACGTAGTTCGGGGGTGAATCCTTTTCGATTCAGGGATGAATCCAAACTGATTCACCTCCGCTGAGGAGTGCTGATGAAATGGAGGATGGAAAGGCGAGGGGAGTCGCTATCAGTGGCGCATGCATCGTTTGAGGCTTGGTCACCTTACCAGTTGGCCCTTCTTGCGGCTTTTTGGTAGCCATGACTGAGTTTTACTCAGTTAAACTCTGAGGGAGGGGATGATCATGGCGCGCAAGACGTCAGTATTGGGTTTCTCGGTGAGCCCGGCTCTGGCGAAGGAGTACGAACGGCTCGCGGAGCGTGAGGGGACGACCAAGAGCGACTTGTTTCGTCGCATGGTGACCACCTATAAGGCGGAGCGGGAGGAGGCAGAGTTTGTCGCGCTTCAGCGGAAAATGACCCGCCGTGTTCGAAAAACTGGTGTGCTCACTGAGAAGGAGGTAGAACGGATCGTGTTTGAAGACCGATAGAATGATGTGAGCTAGACGCGGTGGGTTTCGATGCGGTCCATGCGGGATTTAAGGGTAGAAATATCGGTTTCGAGTGTCCGAATCCGCTGGTCTAGTTGTGAGAATGAGAGCCGCAGCAAAGCGCGCATCTCTTTGAATTCATCTCTGAATTCATCTCGTATCTCCTGCAACTCATGCCGAATCCCTGAATGGCCTTCCGCAATTTGTCGGATGTCACTACGAAGGGCTTCTGCCACTACCCCAAAGTGTCGCTTGATTTCCTCAACCTGCGCGTCATTCATGGGTTGCTTGTATAGCCTGATAGAACTGAAAATGCAATACGGATTCTTGAGGCAGACAGGGAATGGTCGAGTGCTGTAATTGGCTTCGGTCTGGCTAGTGGGGGTTGCTCCAACTCCGGCGGCTTCATTTTGAAGAAGCATTACAGGTTGCTGTGTGGTATCAGTTTCTCCATGCTGCCTCCAATCCCTCCAGGCTGGCGATCTTTGCTCAAAGAGGAGACGCGCAAGCCCTATTATCTGGCGCTCAATGCGTTTCTTGAAAAGGAACTGGCTGGTGGGCAGACGATCTTGCCGGCCCGCGAGGATATCTTCAACGCCTTGGACGCAACATCCTATGACCAGGTCCGTGTGTTGCTCGTCGGGCAGGATCCCTATCCCAGGCCTGGTCATGCCCATGGCCTCTGTTTTTCCGTGCAACCCACCGTTCGGCCGCTGCCCTTCTCGTTGCGAAATGTGTATCGCGAGCTCCATGACGATGTGGGGTGTCGGATTCCCAATAACGGGTATCTGGAGCCATGGGCCAGGCAGGGCGTTCTCATGCTCAACACGATTCTCACCGTCCGGGCTCGCCAGGCCAATTCGCATCATGGACGCGGTTGGGAGCAATTCACCGATCGAATTATCGAATTGGTTGCCGCCAAGCAGACTCGGGTGGTCTTCGTCCTGTGGGGACGAGAAGCTCAGAAGAAGCGGGCATTAATCACGCAATCGCATCATACTGTGGTCGCAACGGCACACCCCTCGCCCTTGTCAGCCAGGAAGTTTTTCGGATGCCGGTGCTTCTCGCGCGTCAATCAAGGCCTTGAGGGCGCTAATCTGCCACCTATTGATTGGCAGATTCCAGATGTTTAGCAGGATGCTGAAAAAGCCCGCCAGCATCGTTCTCGGTTCATCGAAATCCTCAACGTACCCCTGAGGGTAGGCCTCCGGTTTCGACTCGCCTTGCGGCCTTGCTGGACGGCCTTTTTGAGCATCCTGCGAGCTGCTCTTGCGCCATAGCCAGCTCCTGTGTCCTTTGCATTGACTCCGCCCCTCTGTGCCCTGTAAATTATAAGTGACGTTCTGAGCTACGCCGACTGTCCCATCTCTCGCACAGCACTCTCTCCTACGTCCCCGTGCGTCTGATTCTCCAGTCTCCGCCGCTTCTACGCCTGAGTGCCATTGGTTGCCACGTGTGTGTGGCCCACTACTGCTGTCTCTGACGAGTGCAGGGGTGGTGTTCAACCGATAGGACAGGGCAGTCACGCTGTGTCTACCTGTACGATCAGTCACGTGAGAAAGGAGTGCCACATGAATCAAGAGCAATTCAAAGCGTTTTGGATCCAACTTAAGGCGCCACTCAAAGCGAAGTGGGAGAAGATCACGGATGCCGATCTTCTGGAGATCGGGGGGAACCTGGCTACGTTCACCGCTGTGCTGGCGAAGCGATACGGCACAACCCAGAATGGTGAGGTCAACACCTGGGCCAACCGGCGTTACTCCCATTGGTCCGGAAACTATACGAATGCCTACGCGGATCCAGCGAAGGTCGCTTGACCCGATCGCGTGGAAGAGGGCATCTGATACGTAGCCCATTGATGCGTACGGGACATCCAGAACGGTAACGGAAAAGAGAAAGGGATTGGGCTATGAAAAAGATTGTGATCAATAAGAGCTACAACAGTTTTTGCGTGAGCCATCAGGCGTTTCTGCGATTGCGTGAGCTGGGCCAACAGGAGGCGCTTACAGAAACAGACCTTGGCGCGTACTGGCCAGACTCAGCGGCGCCGAATGAACCGAGTCTCAATCAGTGCGGAATGTTGATCCCACGCGATGATCTAAAGTTGGCTCAAGTCGTAGAGGAACTTGGAGGAGCAGCCAACGGCCACGGTGCAGAGT
This sequence comes from Nitrospira sp. CG24A, assembly GCA_002869925.2. Lineage (GTDB taxonomy): Bacteria > Nitrospirota > Nitrospiria > Nitrospirales > Nitrospiraceae > Palsa-1315. The sequence continues at coordinate 153,764 of NEWT02000033.1, read as the reverse complement.
TGCGGGTGGTCTCGATCCCTGACGATGTCAGATGGATTATTAGCGCGGTGGGTGGGGTGGAGCACGTGAGTGAAGTTCACCGGACCTGGGTTTAGCAGAATGCTGAAAAAGTCCGCCAGCTTTGTTCTCGCATCGCTCAGGGGTTCAACGTACCGAAGCGTACGCCTCCCTCTTCGCTCGCTGCGGCCGCGCTGAACGGCCATTTTGAGCATCCTGCGAGGAGCGTCATGTCGAGCGACTGCCAGGGGCATGATTGACACCCATGAAGCGTAACGCCCGCGTTTAAATGGGAGCGTCTGATCGTTGTATGCGAGATGCACTTCACGAGGAACGCATACTCGGGCAGGTTGCGACGAGCCTTCATAAGTGAGGCGGGTTAGGTCTTCTCTAGAGGATGCCCTTGCGTCATGTCCTGTGACCGATCCAGGAACAACTTGGCACGCTGAAACGCGTTGCTTCTCGCGTCCCATTCTGTCTTGTGGCCTTTCGACGGGTCCTGGCCTTGGAGGCCGCCGTCAAGATAGCTGAACTCAGGAATAGAAAATGTGCATAGCCATTTACCGTTCTTGATCTGGCTGGTGACCAAGATGACTTTTTTGCCTTTGGCGTAGCAGGTTTCTGTCATGGTTGCCTACGATTCGAGAAGGACGCTGACACATTCCTCCAGCTTCGCTTGACTCCCGGATTTCTGAAGTACCGGAGGGGGGTCCGTTCGCCCATCCATTATTATATGGGCTAGCCGCCGAACAAAAGGCGGTCGGTCCTCCTCCGCGGTGTCGGTTTGCCTACGGCCCAGCTGGAAGGAGTTTTTGAGCACATTACGGGGACGTTCTCTCTTGTCCCAGCCGCGATGATCTGGAATATCGGGTGGCTCCAAATCACGTTTCGAGAACCGCTAGTCCAGCTTTACGAAGCGATCGGGTGCGAGTACGCTGTGCAATGATTGTGTCACCGCGCGGCGGTAGGGTGCCTTTTGCCGTAGCATGATGACGAGGTCTTCATCATCGATCAAAATAGATAAATCGCTCTCGGTCACGAGCTGTCGATCCGGCGCCCCGATATTCATGCGATATTGCGTTTTCCCGTCAGGATTCCGGTTCGGTCCACTGACGATCTCGGTAAGCCCATCGATGAATCCGATGTGTCCTTCATGCCGGTGTTTGACCTTCGTGCCATCAGGAATGCGGACCCAAGCCGTGTCTGGTCTTGCATGCACGGGCTTTATGGGTTTCGTGGTCATGATCTCTCCCTGTAATCTGTTAAGGAGTGAAGCGTCACTCCGGTTGTTCATTGCCACCCCGCCGTTGCGGAGAGGTTGAGGCGCCGTTCTCTCGCACGTGGCCTCGAATCGATCCAGAACGCGCGCCAGCAAGAACTTGTTACTGTAGCACACCCCCACCAGCTATAGCTAATATGGTAGCGAGCATAATGGTCAATCGGATCCTGACACCCATGTTGCTTGACGTGCTGCCGTCGAACGACATGCATGTTCCCTCCAAGCTTGCTCGTTTCTCTCCAGGGATGGGGGCTGACAGAGTCTTCCACTGCGCGCATTTTCCGCCCACCCACTGGCACGCCGAGACGTGCCAGTAACCCGAGCGAGGGCCTTCTCAGGCCGCGCGTTGCGCGAGCACAGAAGATCAGCAGGCTCCATCCCCTCCTACTGCTGAATCGCGGAGAGCAACCACTTTCCATTCTGGTATCGCATGAATGTCCAGACTTCGCTGGACTCGGTCGGCGTCTCTTCGCTGCCTTCGACAAGATAGCCAGGTTCTCCCCGCTGCTTGGTCAAGGACACGGTGTAATCACGGGCGCTCCAGCGAAGTCCGATCGTCGCGTAGTGCGTCGTGTCTTCGATCCAGGTTTCCCGGGCATCTGCCTGTACCAGCACCACGTCCTCAACATGATTGGCGATGTCGAGACTGGTTTGTTCGGCTAAGGCGGTGCTGAAATACGACAGCATTTCCGGTGTCACGAATCGCCGTAGTCCGACCAGGTCTTGGTGGCTCCAGGCCGTTTGAATATCGGTCAGTAGTTGTTGAAAGGCAGCCTTGTCGGCGGAGGTGATTTCGCTGACCACAGCCGTGGTTTTGAGGGTCGCGGCGGAAGGTTCTTGTAGCAGACTGCCGCTGACTGCGCTACTGCGCGAAATACCGGAAAAGTCAGGAACGGGTCGCCTTACTTTTAGGAAATAAAACAAGGCTCCCGCACCTGCCAGCAGGAGTAGGAGGAGGATCCCGGTGGAACTGGAACCCCCAGCAGCCGCGCCGGTCTCGCCGGTTTCGGTAGTGCTCGCAGCATTACTGTTTGTCGCTCCGAACAGCATATGGCCGATCCATGATCCGGCGAGGCCGGCAGCGATGCCAGTCAACAAGGGGTTGCGCTGCATAAACGAGGGCTGCATAGCTGGTGCCGGCTGGGCTGTAGCAGACGGGGCGTTCGACGTTGACGGTGGAGTGGCCGCGGACGGCTTGGGTGTTGTCGACTGTTCAATCGGTTTTGCGCCGTTCTGGTCATAGGTGCGTGATCCGCGGCTGCCTATGCTGCCGGAGGGACTACTGCTCCTTGACCCGCTGGAATATCCGCCACCATATCCTCCTCCTCGTGCTCTCGCGAAGGAAAGGGACGGGAGCCCGATCAGAGCGATGACGATTACCGCGGCAATGAGTTTCGTATGGTTCATGGTAGCGTCCTTTCTATCGATGTCAGAGGTCATCTATTCACACGTCACCATCCTAGCAGAAATAACCCCATGAAAACCTATTATTCGAGAACCTTCCGGTTGCATGTACCCCTGGGGATGCAGAGGCCGATTAAGAGGCGGTGCAAAGGGGGTAGATGAGGCCGCTCTGTATCGCACGCATCGAGCGACACGTTTCTATCAATGCTCCCTCCAAGCTCGCTTGCCCTCCCTCTCCTGGAAGGGCACTCATGTTGGTCGAAGTGCGGCCGTCGAGCGAGCACATTCTTATCGTGCGCGTTCCGCGAGCAAGAAAGGCCCCTGACCGCTCCTCCCCCTCCTTTTTCGTCTTGCCGGGATGGTATGATGGGTCTTATTCCGCAGAACGAAGGTCTTATCCAATTTTTACAAGGAGTTCATGCCCATGAATCTGGCACGTCACATCATCGGAATCTCGTTGGTCGTTCTGCTGTTCTCAGGGATCGGCTGTGCCGCAAAACAGACTAAGGTGGAGAAGTTTGTGAATGCCCGCGTCGAGATCGGTGAGATGATGACGAACTATTTTCAGGGTGGAGGGATGTTCAAAGATGGACAAAGGCCATCGCCTGAACAGATGAAGGACATGGGTGCGGACATCCACACGAAACTCGGCAAGCTGTTGGAAAAGTATGATCTGACGGTCGAGGAGTATCGAAAGCACAGTCCGGAGGTCTTCGCCGATGACGCGGCGGTCAAAGGCTATCTCAACGAGCATCTGGACATGAAGGCGCGATACGAGGCGCTCCCGCTTGATCGGATGGGGCGCGGTGGCAGTACCGGGCGAGGATATTGAACGCGTCTACCTGATTCCACGGGCTTCCCTTATGTGCGACTGACAAGGAATCGTTCGTATCGACAAAGAGGAGATCGGGATGATCATCACAGATAGTGAGTCCGCTGATCTCGACACTCCTACGGACCTCATGCGCACGTATCTCTTTCGGCCGATGGCGGAGGGGCGGTATCCAGGCCTGGTGCTGTTCTCGGAGATCTTTCAGGTCACGGGGCCGATTCGGCGCACTGCAGCGATGTTGGCGAGCCACGGATTTGTGGTGGCGGTTCCAGAGATTTACCATGAACTGGAACCGACCGGCACCGTGCTGGCCTACGACGAGGCCGGCACCGAGCGTGGCAACCGGCATAAGGTCACCAAGACATTGTCGAGCTACGACGGCGACGCAAGAGCCGCGCTGGATTGTCTCAGGTCTTCACCGCACTGCACAGGTAAGCTGGGCGTCATGGGGATCTGCATTGGGGGACATTTGGCGTTTCGCGCGGCGATGCAGCCTGATGTGTTGGCTGCCACTTGTTGCTACGCAACTGATATTCACAAGCGCAGCCTGGGTGAGGGCATGCGCGACAACAGTCTGGACCGGATCCGGGAGATCACGGGCGAGCTGTTGATGATTTGGGGCCGACAGGACCCACATATTCCCCGCGAGGGGCGAGCACTGATCTACAACGCGCTGAGCGATGCCAGGACACATTTCCAGTGGCATGAGTTCAACAATGCGCATGCCTTTCTTCGCGATGAAGGTCCTCGTTACGATCCGTCTACGGCGCAGATCTGTTACGGCATGGCGCTGGAGCTCTTTGCCAGAAAATTAGGAGAAGGCGATCGGCGCACGACTGCTTGATCGCACTCCTCCAAGGCCTGACCCTTGTGTGCGCCTCGCCGCACATTTATTGACTCTCCTTCGACCCCTCCATATAATGCCGTTCGATTGTAGATTTTTCTGCCTTTCCAGACAGTTATGGATTTCTTCCCCAAGACATCAGTGGCGGAAAAATGGGGGAAGGTTCGTGCAGAACTCTCCCACGCCTTTTCGACCACGTCCGAGGTCCAGGTGTTCACGACCGAAGACTTCGCGCTGCTTGAACGGGTAGCCGATGCGGTGGTGAAACGGGGCATGGCTGCTCCTGCTACGGTGTTCCTGGAATCGCTCGGTCCTATGAATTTTCTCGGCAGTCAGGCGTTGTATTTTCTGACCCCCATCGTGGAATGGGCCTTTCAGACGAAGGAAGTCGAACAAGTGGCCAGGTTACTTGAACGACGTGATACGATTTCCCGTCTCATTACTCTTATTGAAACGAAGTCCACCCCTCAAGCTCCTCCCCAGGCTCCTCAGGGAGCCTCCGCTCAATGAGTGTGCCGAATCCTGCACCGATTAAGCCCGTGGTCTCCCATCCGCTCAACGTCATCGTGGCCACCGATTGTGGCAGTACCACGACCAAAGCCATTTTGATTGAGAAAGTCGGCGACGCATACCGGCAAACCTATCGCGGCGAAGCGCCGACGACGGTGGAAGCGCCGTTTGAAGATGTGACGCGCGGGGTGCTGAACGCGATTGCAGAAATTGAAGAACTCTCCGGGCGGAAAATCCTCGACGGCGACCAGATCATCACGCCCTGCCGTGACGCGAAGACCGGTGTCGATATCTATATTTCTACCAGCAGTGCGGGCGGTGGGTTGCAAATGATGGTGACCGGAGTCGTGCAAAACATGACGGGTGAAAGCGCGCAGCGGGCGGCACTCGGAGCCGGCGCGATCGTCATCGATGTGCTGGCGTCGAACGACGGTCGATTGCCGCATGAAAAGATCGAGCGTATCAGGACGATGCGGCCCGATATGATCTTGATGTCCGGCGGGACGGATGGAGGGGCGGTCACCCACGTGGTCGAGATGGCCGAGTATATTTCAGCTGCGGAGCCACGCCCCCGATTCGGGGCGACGTACAAGCTCCCGTTGATCTACGCGGGCAACAAAGACGCGCAGCCGCAAGTGAAGAAGATCCTGGGAGAGAAAGCTGCGCTGGTATTGACCGATAACATTCGTCCGGTATTGGAACGGGAGAATCTCGCGCCGGCACGGAACAAGATTCACGACCTGTTTCTCGAACATGTTATGCAACAGGCGCCGGGCTACAAGAAACTGATCGAGATGGCTGGTGCGCCGATCATGCCGACACCGGCGGCGGTCGGCGTCATTATGGAAACGATCGCCAAGCGCGAGCACCTGAACCTGATTGGGGTGGATATCGGTGGTGCGACGACGGACGTGTTCTCGGTCTTCGAGGGACTCTTCAATCGGACGGTCAGCGCGAACCTTGGGATGTCGTACAGTATTTCCAATGTATTGGCGGAAGCAGGGCTCGCCAATATCATGCGTTGGGTGCCCTTCTCGATCGATGAACAGACGCTTCGAAACCGGATCAAGAACAAGATGGTCCGGCCGACGACGATTCCGCAGACGCTGGATGAGCTCCAGATCGAACATGCGATTGCCCGCGAGGCGCTCCGGCTCGCCTTGATCCATCACAAATCTCTTGCGACGGCCCTTAAGGGCATACAACAAGAGCGCACGATTTCTGATGTATTCGAGCAGCAGCAGTCCGGCAAAACGCTGATCGACATGCTCAAGCTCGATTTGATCGTGGGAAGTGGCGGGATTCTGTCCCATGCGCCACGCCGTGTGCAGTCGATGCTGATGATGGTAGATGCCTATGAACCGCTCGGGGTGACGAGGCTCTCAGTGGACAGCATCTTCATGATGCCGCACCTCGGTGTGCTCTCGACGATTGACGAGAAGGCCGCGACCGATGTTTTCGTCCGTGATTGTATGGTTTATCTAGGAACGTGTGTTGCGCCAATAGGACAGGGAAAGAACGGGGAACGGTGCGCGGACTATGTCATCACATTTCCAGATGGACGAGTAGATAAAGGGCAGCTCGCATTTGGCGACTTACGGCTGATTCCCCTGGCCGGTGATCAAAAGGCCTCGATCGCGATCCAACCGGTGAAGCAGGTGAATCTCGGAGCAGGAGCTGGAGTGTCGATCACAAGAGAGGTGCAAGGGGGTGTGGTGGGTCTCATGCTCGATGGACGCGGGCGCCCGTTGCAATTGCCGACCGACCATGCAGCCAGGGTGGCAGCGCTGACGAAATGGTACAGCGCAGTCGGATTGTATCCGACTGCGAGTTAGAAATTTTGAATGATGAGTTTTGAGTTGTTGGTTCATGGACTCAGCACTCAAAACTTACAACGCATAACTGATCTATGGCTCATTCCTATACCCCAGGCTTAACCGTCACAGAGCACACCACGGTCCGTCGTCGACGGATGTTGTCGCTGCCTGGCACGGTGCTGGTCACAACCGGGGAGGAAGTGCGTGCGAATCAGGCGGTCGCTCGCGCGGAACTGCCGGGGAAGGTCTATCCTCTGAATCTCGCCAATCAGCTGGGCGTGGCGCCGGATGAGATCCACGAATATTTGATCAAGAAGGCCGGCGATCCAGTGCGGAAGGACGAGGTCCTAGCCGAAAACAAACCGCTCATCAAGTGGCTCAAGACAGAAGTCCGCTCGCCGATCACCGGCGTCGTGGAGTCTGCGTCTACGGTCACGGGGCAGGTGTTGCTGCGGGAGCCGCCGCGTGTGCTGGAGTTGTTGGGCTATGTGGACGGACGCATCGTCGAGGTGATTCCGCAGCAGGGCGTCGTGGTTGAAACGGATTGCAGCCTGGTGCAGGGCATCTTCGGCATCGGCGGTGAAACCGGGGGAGAGATTGTGATCGCAGTGACGTCACCGGACGAAGCGCTCACGCCGCGCCATCTCACCGCAGACATGAAAGCCAAAGTTGTTGTGGGCGGCTCCTTCATCTCTTCCGACGCGTTGGCACGAGCAAAAGAGGTAGGGGTTGCCTGTGTGGTGATCGGGGGCATTCACGATAAGGATTTGCGCGCACTGTTAGGTTACGACTTGGGTGTGGCTATCACCGGTACGGAACAAGTCGGCTTTACCCTGATTCTCACTGAAGGGTTCGGTTCCATTCCCATGGCTGGTAAAACGTTCGCGTTGCTCTCCGCCCATGCGGGACAACAGGCGTCTATCTCAGGCGCCACGCAGATTCGGGCCGGCGTCATTCGACCGGAGATCATCATTCCCAAACAGGCCGGCGCAGCGGGCGATCATGGTATAGCCGCTATGCCGCAGCGGGAAGGCATTAGGATCGGCGACCAGGTGCGCATTATTCGAGATCCGTTGTTCGGCAAGATCGGCGAAGTCGCGAGCCTGCCTGCCGACCTCCAGAAGATTCCGACCGAGAGTGAGGTGCGGGTGATGGAAGTCCGCTTTGCCGATGGCACCAAGGCCGTTATTCCGCGGACGAACATTGAATTGATCGAAGGGGCCTAGCGGGATGCTGAAAACGTCTGCCAGCTTCGTTCTCGGCTCTTCGAAATCCTCAGCGTACCCCGGGAGGTGCGCCTCCGGTTTCGACTCGCCTGCGGCCTTGCTGGACAGCCGTTTTGAGCATCCCGCCTTATGGAAGGCATTGGTGTTCCTGCTCGTGGCTGTTCTGAGTCAGTCATGGTTGCCGGTGTTTGCGCAAACAGCCGAGACGACGAAGACCCTCTCACCGCCACAAGATGTGCGTGTATTCGACACCCCGAGTGATGGAGGCGGGAGCCTGACCGTGCTTTGGGCGCCCGCTTCTTACGATAGTGCCATAAGCAAGTATCAGGTCTTACTCAGCGAGGGAACTGCGGTAGCCGACCTGGCTGCGATGAAAGTCGTGGCGGAGTTTCCCGCGAACCAGCGCTATGTTCGTGAATCCAAGTGGCCCTGGTGGACGAGGCCGACGACCGGAGACCAGCACCAGTTCACGCTGAAGAATGGGAATGGGGTCGAGCTCAAGAACGGGAACGCCTACAGCGTCACCGTGGCTGCCGTGCTGAACGGGGATCGTGTCATTGCCCCGCCGGTTCAGGCCACACCGGAACCGAACTGGATCAATTGGAATCAGATGAACAACCTCCTATTAGGGCTCCTGTTCGGCGGCATCGTGTTCTACGCCATCAGTACGGCGAGAAAACGGGAGATCTTCCTCCGGCGTATTCCCGGCCTAGATGCGGTGGATGAGGCCATCGGCCGCGCAACAGAGTTGGGCAAGCCCATCCTATACATGACCGGCGCGCATGACATGAGCGATCCCTCCACCATTGCGGCAGCGGTGATTCTGGGGCGTGTGGCTAAACGCACGGCTGCCTATGAGACCGATTTACTCGTCCCCCACCGTGAGCCGATTACCATGGCGGTGTGCCAGGAAATTACGAAACAGGCTTATCTGGAGGCAGGCAAGCCCGATCTTTATAAGGAAGATTCCAATTTCTTCATTACGTCGGATCAATTCAGCTATACCGCGGCGGTGGATGGCATCATGCTGCGCAAAAAGCCGGCGGCGAACTTCTATATGGGGCATTATTTTGCCGAGGCGTTACTGCTGACGGAAACGGGTGCGAGTACCGGCGCGATCCAAATCGCCGGGACAGACGCAGATCACCAGCTGCCGTTCTTCGTCACCACCTGCGACTACACCTTGATCGGGGAGGAACTCTACGCGGCCAGCGCCTATCTCTCCAGAGAGCCGGTGCAAGTCGGCACGCTGCGCGGACAGGACATCGGCAAAGCGCTGATCCTCGGTGTCATTGGTGTTGGGACCGTATTGGCGACCCTCGGGGTGATGTTCGACGCGCAGTGGCCGAAATTATTTCTGGACTTTTTCAGAGACGTGAAATGATCTTCCTTCGACGGCAAGTCCCGCTTCTGATTACGCTCATCACCGGGCTGGTGTTCGCGGGACAATATTATGTGCCACATCCAGCTTCGGAGCAGATGCTGACCTCAGTGACCAAGTGGCTCCAGATTATCGGGGGGTTTGCGCTGGTGTTGGGTGTGAGCAGCCTGTTCCACGTCCATGCCGTCAAGATCAGGCGCAAAGAAGCGGGATGGGGCTATAGCTTCGTGCTCTATGTGGGCATGCTGGGGACCATCGCAATCGGCCTGTGGTCGAATGGCAAGGAAGCCGTCGACGGCGCCATGACGGCCTTCGGGTGGATCTATAACTTCATGATGGTCCCCCTGCAGAGTACGATGTTCGCCATCCTTGCGTTCTTCATCGCTTCGGCAGCCTATCGATCGTTCCGCGCAAGGAGCCGGGAGGCGGCCGTGCTGCTGATTGCGGCCGTGATCGTCATGATGGGCCGCGTTCCTCTCGGAGAATACCTGATTCCGCTCAGCGGCGACCTCTCTCAGTGGATTTTAAACGTGCTGAACGCGTCGGTGCGGCGTGCGATTTTGATTGGTGTCAGCCTTGGGACGGTCGCGCTCTCCATCAAGATTATCTTCGGCATGGAGCGGTCGTATTTGGGCGGCGGCAAGGAGTAAGGCGTGAAAGGTGAAACGTTAGACGTAAAAGGTATGAATCAGGAGAACATGCTTGAGTTCTTGAGCCCTCTTGAAACATTTCACCTTTCCCTTTTCACCTTTCACGAGGCAACGAAGTGACCTTCACGGAACGCATGCTCAAGATCGACCGGCGGATCATCTTCCTCGTGATCGGCCTCTGCACGCTCTTGCCGCTGCTCTACCCCGTCGGCTTGCCGATCAAGATTTCGCAGGAGGTCCGTGGGGTCTACGACCACATCGAGTCGCTTCCTGAGGGGTCCACGTTCCTGCTCTCGCTGGACTTCGATCCGGCGTCGAAGCCTGAACTGCATCCTCAATCGATTTCGTTGCTGCACCATGCCTTCAGGAAAAAACTTCGTGTAATCGCGTTGACGCTCTGGGTTTCAGGAACCGGTATGGCCGATCAAGTGGTCACGCAGGTTGCCCGCGAAATGGGTAAGGAGAACGGGAAGGATTATGTGTTCCTGGGTTGGAGTCCTGGCGGGACCGCCGTCATCATCAACATGGGGCAGGATCTCTACGGCGCGTTCCCAGCCGACTACAACGGTAAACCCACGAAGGGCTTACCCGTGTTGCAAGGCGTCCAGAGTCTGCGCGATGTGAACTATGCCGTCAGTCTGGGCGCCGGCAGGCCAGGGGTGGAAGAGTGGTACGTGTTTGGCCGGGACAAATACAAGTTCGAACTTGGCGGGGGCTGCACGGGTGTGATGGCGCCGGGACTCTATCCGCTGTTGCGTAGTGGGCAGATCAATGGCCTGATCGGTGGTCTGCGAGGCGCAGCAGAATACGAAACCTTGATGGATCAGAAGGGGAAAGCGATTGCCGGCATGGATGCGCAGTCGGCCACACATCTCGCCATCATTGTGCTGGTCATTATGTGTAACCTGTTTTATTTCTCATCGCGCAGCAGAGCCAGACAGCAGGGGCAGGCTGGGGCATAACGAACGATGTCGATTGAATTGATTATCGGGGCGTGGGTGGCAACGGGGTTGACCCTTTTCATCTTCACGTTCCTCTATAAGGATAACCCGCTGTTCAAATTGGCGGAGAATCTCTACGTCGGTGTGTCGGTCGGGTACACGATCGTCAAGACCTACGACACGGTGATTGTGCAGCTCATCTGGAAGCCGATCGTCGAACATGGGGAGTGGGCATTGTTGATTCCTGTCGGCATCGGGATGCTGATGCTCACGCGCTATGTCCCGAAAGCAGCCTGGATTTCACGATACGCGTTTGCCTTCATCGTGGGCGTCGGATCAGGGCTTGCCATTCCACGGACCATCTCGTCATTTATCTTAAAACAGATTGAGGATACGGTTCGTCCGCTACTGACGTTGATACCGGGAGAGGGCGTCACGTTTACG
>NEWT02000033.1:96494-140642 GCA_002869925.2 Nitrospira sp. CG24A | reverse complement strand
CACCCTGGGCGACGGCGCTCAACAACGTGCCCCTCACGACAGCCTTCATGGTCGTCGTGAGCCGGTCGAAGATCTTTGCCTTGTGCTCCTCATCGAGGGGAATCGCTCGAAGGATTGTGTCGCACGTCTGAGAGCCGTCGCGGAACACGAAGAACAAGGTGAAGAGCATAATGAGAAAGTCTGTCGCGAGGAGCAGCGCATTCCGGGCAAAGTCCACCCCTTGCGAAAGCAGAAAGGTGCTGACGACCTTTCCGCCTTCCAGGAGGGAGGCCTCAACCTGCCCGCTACCATTCACGATGAGACGACCTATCAGTTCCTGGCTCAGCCCTCCTACCCCGGGTACCGTGGCCAGCATCCCACCAACGTCTTGCAAATGGCCGCTCTGCAGCCACGCTGAAGCCTGTGCGTAGGCCTCCATTCCTTGCTGGCCGGCGAGGATCATGCCGTACACGGCAGGCACTACCGCCGTGATGATCAACCCCCCCGTCATAATCCCGGCGGCAATATTTCCGCGATGGCCCACGCGCGCCAATAATCGTAGGTACACAGGATATGTCGTGGTCGCAAGGATCACCGCCCAGAGTATCGGCGAGAAGAACGGACGAAGAATGAGACCCAGCTCCCACAGGAGCAGAAGAAACACCAGCAGAAAGGTCATGGTAAATAGTTGTCGTTTAGTCATCAGCTCAAAACCTGCAAGAGGATCGCAGAGGGACTCTTGGTTTATTCAGAAGACTGCGGCAGGCCAAGATATCTATCGCCGTCAACCGTGTGCGCACCCACTCCGCCATCCACGTGACGTCGTCCACCAGAGTTTGGACAGTTCGTAGTGGGATGACATGAACGGACTTTGCTACTCCGCATCCCGCCATCGCGAACAACCCGATCAGTGCCAGCACGGTCCAGAAGTGTTAGAGACGAGGGCCATCGTCGTCATAAGGCCTTTCCAGCGATCTCGGACAACATGCGCCTATCGACTCTACCGTGGCCGGACGGTTTATCTATCGAACCGAAAGATATCTGCGTCAGGATTCGGTCGACATAGATGAAGGTCAGTGATGATCTTCGCCGCAATGACGCTAAACGTGATGCCATTGCCGCCGTAGCCGAGCGCAAAATAGGCATGCGGAAATTCTGGAGTCTGGCCGATGTACGCCAGGCCGTCTTTGGTTTCGCCGAATGTGCCTGCCCATGTGTATGAGACCTCCAAGCCAATTCGTGGAAACATATCGGAAAAGCGACGCTGTAGTGTTCGGGTCTTTTTGGCAATCAGCTGATCACTCTTGTGAGCCGTAGCAAAGGGCACATCTCCGCCGCCTACGATTGCTCTGTTATCTGATGTGGTCCGAAGATAAAAATAGGGCCGCGCCGATTCCCATATCAGTGAGCGGTCTGGCCACCCCTCGAAACTGTCACACGGCTCACTAATCAACGCGAACGTACTCTTGAGGAGGCCCACGTTCTGCTTCAGGTATTGCTGGGACTCGTAGCCGGTCGCAAACACGACTCGTTGTCCGTTGATTCGAGAGCCGGACCCCAGGTGGAGAACGACACCGTCATCGGAAGGCTCCACCTTGGATACCTCGGAGCGGTCGTAGACACGTAGCCCGTGCTTCTTCGCTGCTTCAAGCAGCTGATGCGTCAAACGATACGGGTCGACCTGTGCATCTCCGTAGGACAGAATCGCTCCTGGAGCGGTAAATGACGCGCGGGACTCTATTTCCTTCGCTTCCAAATACTCTACGCGGAAACCAAAGGCCTTGCGCGTGTCATATTCCTTCCGAAGTTTAGACACATCTGATTTTCTGCTGGCCAGATAGAGGCTGGTCTTCCGTTCAAACCCGCAATCGTCGCTCAATTCACCACAGAGGCGCTTCACCGTATCGATGGCTTCCAGGCCAAGTCTGTAGCTACGCACCGCGTGCGCCTCTCCTACGGAGTCAATTAAGTCATGGAGTTCCGTGTCAATTTCATACTGTAGGAGTGCAGTGCTGGCGGCAGTGCTGCCGGCGCCAATATCTCGTTTGTCCACAAGGACTGTCTCCACCCCTTCCTGCGCCAAATGATACGCGACTAGGGCTCCCGTGATCCCGCCGCCAATGACGGCCACCTCACAGGATTCATCGTGTTTAAGCGAGGGATAGTCGGCAAGCAGGCCGTTTTTCAAGCGCCAAAACGGATGTCCAGATCGTAAATCCATACGGTCTATTTTTTCCTTCTTAGGGAATGTGTGCCTTGACGACACCCGTCGTGGCTCTGAACCCTGCCATCTTGCCGGCCAGGTTGACCATGAATGAACAATGGAGTGAGCACATGCAATGCCCATCCCCAGGATTCTCCGCCAATGGTTATTTCTGGCAGCTAATCTTCATCGATTCGATGTCGTTCGCCATGTCGAGCTTGCCAAGATTCGGCACACGCTGGCCTGGCGCGAACGTAATCTCTGTGCCTTTGAAGTCCTTGTCTTCATAGGCATGGACTGAAGCGTTGGAACCGACGATGACGCTTTCGATATCATCGGCCCAATCCTTGCCCTCAAGATTCGTCATGGTCGCAAACTCCTTCGGCCCTTGAATTTTCACATGAGGATCATCGGCATCATAGGTATCGTCTTCAAAAATCTCTATCCAACAATTCTTATCGACCAGCTGCAGCTCCATGTCCGCAGCCTCGACAGACAGCGCTCCGACGGCGATGATTCCACACACGATGAACAATTTGAACAACACCATAGTGTCTCCTTTTGAAGAGAATTCGTATTGCACGTGGAAGACACCTCATCCTTGCCAAGCTTTGTAATTGAGAATGCTCTCTCGCCCGTGCCACACTCCTACTATTAACTATTAGCTCATCGATCTTTCCTGTTGCTGATCAATGTGGCCAACAAGCTTTCCGCCGTTCGCCTGTCAGAGGCAAAGAGTTGAGAATATTGTCCCTGTGAGAGCCTCCTAAACTCGTCCTGTTCACCGGCAGGAATGTTCATCAAGACGGCCAACGACCTGACATATTCTCCATTGCCACGTGCGATGTCCTGTTCCAGATTCTCGAACGCAACTGCGGCAAACAGACGCGCCTTTTGAGTTTTCTGTATGACGCCGTCGGCGTCGATCCATGACCCAGGACTCGTGCTCGATGTGAATTTGGCGAACGTATCGACCGTGGCCTTGGACGTATTACAGGCAGATACAACTAGCCCGACACTTGCCAGAACCAATGCCCCGATGAGGCCCTTCAACGTGATGATACGCATGATACAATCCTCCTGTTGTTGGAACTCCACTAATTTCAAGGGGGCTAACCCTGAGGACTGGCCCACCCTCTATGCCTGAGCTTCTACTTTCGTATAAGGAACCTACTGCTTTGGCTGTAGGTGTCTAATGGACACTGCGTGGTTTTTTTCCGTGGCCTGGGCCTCGACTTTTTCGCCGACATTGATGGAGCCTTCCAAGGTACTGGTCTTGTCTACATGCAAGCGGATTTCCTTGCCGGACATCTCCTTCAACACGTAAAACTCTCCATCGATTTTCAGTAGGTCCCCTTTAACCGTCTGTGAGCTTGGCGCGGCCATGTCACCAGCCGCGTAGGAGTAGGATGCCATTCCGACACAGATGATCACTGCGAATATGAACAGACCTATGAGCTTCTTCATGACGGAGCCTCCTTAAGTGATGCTGTGCATGCGATCGCGTTGCCTCGCTCGTTTCGAATTGAAACGAGCGGGGCGTTTCCCAAGGTCTTAGGCTTTTTCCTTCACCGTGAGATCGTTCTTGACGGACTTTACGCCTGGAACCTGTCTGGTGGCCCAGGACGCATTGGCGCTGGTCATGATGTCGTTGACCTCGCCGGTCAGGGAGACGACCCCTGCGTTAGTCTGAACAGCAATAACGGCTTTTTTCAGTTGCGAATCCATCGCGATGTGTTCCTTCACGCGTGTTGTGATGGCCTCATCCTTGTCTTCCACCGCGTCGCGTGTAGACGGGGCAACTACCTCCAGGTCGTTTTTCACAGTCTTGACGCCATCGAGCAGTTTGGTGATGTTCTCCGCCGCCTGCTTGGCCGCGTCGGAATCGACCTTGCCGCGGAGCATCACCTGTCCTTTCGTGGTCTCGACATCGATCTGCCGCCCTTTGACTCGACCATCGGCAGCGAGGGCGATCTTGGTTTTTGCTGTGAGCCACGTGTCGTTGATCGGGGTCTTTTCATCGGCCTTGTCAAGCGCGTGCACCGATCCAGCGATCAGTGCCCCACCGACAACCAGAGCTGTACAAAGTGTCAGGACATAGCGTGTGTTCATCATATTCTCCTGTAATATAAACGTGTGTCGTCAGAGGTCTTTTGCGAATTGCTGCTATTCAGTGAGGCTATTGTCCCTTCCCCACGGGTTTCGACTCCGGCTTCTCATGCCACTGGTCCGCCCATTTCATGAGGTCATCCTTTTTATCGCCATACCGTTCCTGGGCTTTGCCGACGAACTTGTCGTAATTGCCCTCGATTTGCTTCAAGTCGTCATCCGTAAACTTGCCATATTTCTCTTTCAGCTCACCTTTGAATTGCATCCATTTCCCCTTGAGTTGATCTGCGTTCATGATGTCTTCCTCCTGTGTAAGATGTCGATGTCTCCGTCCGTATAGATCTGTCCCCGTCATCTCCTCTCTTTCTGGCCATTATGGGGAGAAGATCGGCAGCGGTCTGGTCAAGATTGCTCAGGTGATCAGAATTAATTCGGTAGCAACTTGGCGCTGCCTCTGCAGCACGATCAGTGGTAATACGACCATCTTCATGCAGGATGATGAGGAAGGAACTGTGCACGTGGAATTCACGGTTGTCGTCCATGAAGTCCAGTTTTCTGAATTTCTTCAGAAAGAAACTGGCGGGGGAGCGCGTGGTGCCGATCATGTCAGCAGGCGAGTGTTGGATTGATCTTTGGAATGACCAGCTCAACGGTGCGCAAGCATTGCTGTGCATTTCCCGCATCAAGTTTTTCAGCATGAGCAATTGTGAACAGACTGCCGCCTGGCTTCTCGGTATGCTGTCGTTCACACCCGCAGTCTGTCTGAGACCAGGAGGTGACATCGTGACTTGTCGAGTGGCTCGATTGTCCCAAGATCTTCTCCGTATAGATTTGGCCTTCTGCTCTGAATGTGGTTCACCGGATCTGGAGGTGTACTACACCTCGAAAGCCCTGGGGCCGCACCTCTGCCAGACATGCGCTCAGTCCATGGTCAAGAGCGGAACGTGGAAGGAACCCCAGACACGATCGCCGATGAGGGAGCAGCCTGTCGCCTGAGCTGACGCCACGGCACCAAGATGAACCTCACACAATGAGCGACAAAGAAAACAGAAGGAGGTCCAATGGTCTGTCAGCGCTGCAGGGGCTGCTCGTCCGTGAAACCTTCGATGGCCTGAGTCCGGAAGCAGGCAATCTGTGTATGGCAACTCGATGCATCAATTGTGGATATATCGGGGACTCCGTGGTTCGTGCGAATCGTCTCCACTCTCCTTCGGCAAAACGACTGGTACCTCGCCGGATAGCCAGGAAGGGGGAAGTCCTATTCATGAAAACTCACTCTGCAGGGTATGCATCCATCTGATGAGAGGAAGGACTTGCGGAGGGTGTTTCTTCCACCGATTTAACCTTGCGCCCTCATGCAGTTTCGGCATGTAGCTCAGGCATGGGTAGAGTCTACATTGAGTACTCATCTCATACATAACAATGCCAGGGGCACATCGCTATGTGAGAGGATCATGGCAACCATTTGTTAAGCTACGGATCGATAAGCATCTCTTTCAGAAACTGCCCGTGGAACGAGAACGAGTCTGGAGTTGAGGAGGAATCAATGATGGAACCAAAAAATTAACGACCTCTCCGGTTTACCCCAAACCCCGGTGAGCATGATCAACAGTGGGGAAGGTCAACAGATCGTTCACCGAATGCTGGTGTGCTCGCGATCACGGTTTAAAAGATCGACCTCGTTCTGACAGACATCCAGGCACAGATCGAATTTCTTCAGCGTGAGAGCAAATCTTGGACTGGTGAGGGGCAATTGGCCGCCATGCGAGCAAAATGGAGAGGCGGATGAACGAATATCTCGAAAGTGAGCAGTATTGATCAGACGGGTAGTGAACCTATAGGCACACTGCCGTTGTGCTCGATGACCGGTGTCTCACCAGGAGAAGTTCAACATGAGTACGCGTATCCATATCAGCGGGCTATCCTACTTTTGCACCGATGACAAGCTCCGTCAGGCCTTCACCCCGTTTGGAACGGTGGTGCTGGCCCAAGTTCTCAGGGATGACTGGGGCCATGCTCTGGGCCTCGGGATCATTCACATGGCTTGTTCCGAGGACGTAGAGCGGGTTTTCAATGAGCATCAGCGCTTTGAAATATCGGGCTCGAGAGTGGATCTCTGGGAACCTGCAGAGTCGGAGGAGCCCCAAGCTGAACGGATGGTGGCCTATGATCTGCAAGATACGCGAGCCGAACAGAGGGGCCAAGGCACGGGACACGAGAAGGGCCAAGACGCGTTCCAACATATGGCGGTGATTGGGCATCGTCTCGCCCAGACTCTGTTGCCCACTTTCTGGACCAACAAACGGTAACATCCCCGCAGTCTTCGCCAGTCCTCCCCCCCCACATTCGGGATACCGTCCACAGCTTTTGTATATATTCTCGCAGCCACATGCACAATTGTCATATTCGTCGTCACTTGGATGCCCGGCCAAATAGAAAAAGTAAATGCAGTGTCAGTATGTATCGCATTGCACTTCTGGGGTGGCTCCGGGGGGTACGGGGTCCGCTGTTCGCAATTCCCACCCTTGGCATTGCGAAGGTGGTCTCCCTGCACATAGAGGAGCTCCATCTCGTGGCTGAATTACTAAAAAAATGAAGGAACCGCTCCATACAGTGTGGCATCGTCTGCAGATTGTAAGACGCCGTATATTTCAATGACTTCCTAAACACACTATCCGGACCACAGCCATGTTTCTACGGAGTTTGTCGTGTCGGGGTATGGGGATCACCCTTTTTGCGCAGGCGTTCAAATTGCTGCTGCAAAACTTCCAACTCCTGGTCGGATAAATTCTCTAAATCGATCAGGCTATTGCGGGCACCATGCACCCCATAGATGAGTTCATCAAGTTTCAGGTGGACGGCCTTGGCATCACGATTTTGAGTATTTTGGATGAGAAACACCATCAGGAAGGTCACAATGGTCGTACCGGTATTGATCACGAGTTGCCACGTATCTGAATACGCAAAGTGAGGTCCTGTCACTACCCACGTCATGACGATGATGACAGCAAGAACAAATGCCCACGGGGATCCCACGACAGCAGCACTGTGTTTCGCGAAGTTATTAAACGCGCTAACGGACATAGTTTGCTCCGTTGCTAGAAGTGAAGGTCTTCAATCAATGAAGGTCCGTCAAAGATGTATTGGTGAACTCGGAATAGAATACGCACATGGGTCGCATGTATCGAGAAGACGCCTGCACGATCAAGTTGGAATAATGTTCGTGAAAGATCAGGGCAGCAACCGGGACAGTGGTATGTCCAGCTTTTAAAGCCATGAGGCCAGGATATCCACTAGTGCATCTGTGCATGACGTCATGCATCGCGGTTCAGACCTGTGATCAATTACCGGATGGTGGAGGCATACTGTCATTTTTGGAGGCGCCGATGAATCTACAGCGTTGTTATTCTGCCAGCGAGGATACGTTTCCCTTACTTCAACACTTCAGGGCACGCTATGGCCCGTTTGGATTTCCCGCACCTGCTGACGCTCGTCGCCCTTATATCTCCTCCAACTTTGTGATGGGGCTTGACGGCAGAGCTTCGTTTAGAGAGTTGGAGGACCTCGCCGATGGCAATATCGTTTCAAGGAGCAGAGAAGATCGCTGGCTCATGGATTTTCTTCGAGCGCACCATGATGCGCAATTGATCGGCGCAAGCACGCTCCGTGAGGAGCTGAACCCTGAGGGGCAGGGTTGGGACTACGGTATCAATGATGAGGAATTGCGGATATATCGACAGGACACGCTCAAGCTCGACCGGCAGAAAGTCCTCGTTCTCAGCGGTTCCGGAAACATCGATCTTACTCTTCGCCTCTTCAGCTCTCCGAGAGTTGAAGCGTGGATCATCACCGCTCGTGAAGGACAAAGGAATCTCCAGTCGCAGATCAACATGTTAGGCCGGGAGGGAACGATTAAAATTCTCTCCGTGGGTGAAGGAACGCGGGTCGATCTTGTCGCCTTCACACAACTGCTCCGACAAGAACATGGCATCAGAACTCTGCTCTGTGAAGGCGGACCGAATCTGTACGGAGAGTTCCTCAAGAACCAATTGATCGATGAGGATTTTCGGACGATGTCGCTTCAAGTACTGGGTGAGTCCACCAAGCCCGAGATCGAGCGACCGACGTCGTACGGTCACATGAGCTATACGCCAGGAACTGCGCCGTGGTTCCGATTAATAAGCCTTCACTATGCTCTGCCATACCATGCATTCTTCCGCCTTCGATACGAGGGGCCAAGAACGTTTCAGGAATGAGTCTCTAGGATAAGATTCTCGCCGAGACGCTATGACCGGAGTGTCCGGTAGTGAAATCTTCGCCCCCTCTTCACCCAGGAGCCAGGACTTCTGTCGGTTATGCTGGCGCACGAAACGGTTTGAACTTCCGTTCGGCTTGGGCCGCTAAGACAAAGTCACTCTCAGTGAGACCCTTAATCTTGTGTGACCAGATCTCGATCTTGCATTTTCCCCAGGCCAGATATAGATCAGGATGATGGCCCTCGGCCTCCGCGACAGCGCCAACCTTATTCGCAAACGCCAGCGCCTGCGCGAAGTTCTTGAAGGTGTAGTGCCGCTTCAAATGCCCTCGCCCGTTCAGTGTCCAGCCTTGGCCGAGCTCCTTTAATAACTCTCGCGCGCGGAGGACCTTCAACGGGGACTCTCCGGCGCTATCATTGTTTTTTGTCCGCCAGTTTCATCGGAAGCCCCCAATTGCTCTCGATGGCTCATTTACCTACTGAGGAGACTTGGTCTGACCACTTGTCCCCTCAGTGGTCGTCGTCGTACTGGTAGTGGTCGACGTTGAGCTTCTTGGCGTACTTGTGTTATCACCGGTTTGGTCACTGGTGTGTCCAGTTTTTTGATCACTGGTTCGGCCACGGTTTTGATCGCTGGTTTGACCAACGGCCTGGCCGCCCTGTCCTCCAACCTTGATCACTCCCTGAACGCTGATATCACCAGTCGTTTTGGCAGATTCCATCCTGACGATATACCGGAAGTAGCCAGGATCCCGGAAACAGACGCTGGCGGTTTGGTTCGTGGCCAATTGGGCTGTGTCGCTAGGAGTCATCCACCCACCCACATTATTCTTGCATGACAACTGCTTGTCCAACACTGCGTCGAGAAAGATGACTCGGACAGGCGCGTTCCTTTTATTGATCCACCGAACTTCATCACCTGCATTGACAGCAGTTTCGGTTAACGCCAGATTATCTCCAATAATGATGTCTTTGACGTCCCCACTCCTCGTCACCGTCGGCATGCCCTGACAGCCCAACACGAAAAAAACTAACGCAACTCCTAGATATCGGATCGGGTTCATAGAAGTACCTCCTTGTTAAAGTTTAGAACTCATCAACGAAAATTCTATCGGTTCTTTCCTGACGGTCAGATTATTCACGCAAGGACATGGTGAATGGGCGAGGCGTGATGATACGGGATTATGTCGAATGCTACACCTAGGAAGGAATACACATCTGATCAAAAGAGCTCACTTTCAAAAACTGACACAGGCCGGCAATCTTTTGCCGGCCTGTGCGAGGCGCAGTAGGGACTAGGGACATTCGTCTTGATGATCGCGAGGGCTTGGTCTGCGCGTCTGATCAGGCTATACAGTTCCAAACCAATGCGCGCGTGCCTCATACGGCTTACTGCAAGGACAATCAATTCAGCACGCAGACTATGAGAGTGCCCACTGCACCTATCTGCCCCTGCGTTCGATAGTGCGCCGCTCCATTTCAAGAAACTCCTGCCGGTTAGGGTACCCGGACGGAGCGATTTGTAAATAGATGGATTGCAAGCAACACGATCCCGATCAAGAACAGAATCCAGGAAATCTGGACCGCCACCGCGGCCACCCCGGCCAGATTCAGGGCACCGGCAATGACTCCAACCACCAAAAACATCAGTGCGTAGTACAACATATCGAACTCCTTTCAATAAGACGATTTCCGAGAATCATGGAATCGTCAATGCACTCACAGTTCACACATCGCATATTCTGGAGATCCTTCTCACGGACATTGTCGACGAAACCTCTCCAGGCTTCGCTCACCAGGAACCTGCCGCATCGTGCACGCGCCATAAGTCCTTCTCTTCGCTCTATTCGAGAGCCGTGCTAACTGTTCACCTGCCCGCAACGATCGCGCCCCCCTTAAACCACACAACCATCCTGCACCTCTTGCTGAATGGAAGCTGATCCAAATTGCTCAGTTTCGGAAATTGATGAGCCAGGCAATATGACGGGTCCCCTGCGCGAAGATCAGCAGGAGCAAGAGAATCATGCAGTACGATATTGAGGAGGGAACTGTGATCTCGCAATAATCACAACGTCGTTGGTTTGTTGCTCCGCTGAGTCATGGAATAAGGAATCTATTTCGACCAGAGGAAAGGCACTACCCAATGATCATCGCAGGATTAACTACCGCCTATTTGTTGGGGCATGCCGGAAAATCCGTCATTGTCAGGGACGATGGCCCGATTGTGTCCGGTGAGACCGACCGGACAACGGCCCGCTCGGTTCCGGCGCCGTAGTCCTCCGCGGTTTGAAGAAGATCGTTGTCTATTGCGATGATACTGGACAGCTGCACGAACAGTCAGCAGTGTGTCCTTATTTGAAAGGCATCGTGGCGTGGAACCATTCAGGAAAAACGAGGGATTGCCCTTGTCACGGATCGCGATTCGACAAGTCTGGGAAACTGGTCAATGGATCAGCTATTTCAAATCTATCCCTCATCGAAGACACTCCAGCACACTAAAACTGCAGAGACATATTCACCCTGTACTGAGCAATATTGACCAGCCTCTGTCCGGATCGTCAGGCATAGTGTGAGGATCAACTGTTGGTGGTACAGCGCATCACGCAAGATCACAATGTTTCACACTCATACCAGGGAGGTTCACGTGCAAAAATTTACGATTGTGGCCATGGCATTATTGTTTGTCTTCGTTGGGATTCAACATGCCGCTCAAGCCGATGAGATGAAAGCCGCTGTTGAGGACATGAAGGGAAAAGTCAACGCGAATACTCAGAAGGCCAAGGGGGAAGCGAAAGCCCAGATAGAAGAGGCCAAAGGAAATAAAATGACAGGTGCAATGGAACGGGCAAAGGGAAAAACAAAAGCAGCCGGAGAGCGAATCAAAGGCGAAGCCAAAGAACTCAAAGCTAAGACTGAGTAATCAACTGAGAGTCTGATCTGCGAACACCCGGTGGAGAGACGCCTCTCCACCGGGTATTTGTAGTGGCGGGTCTTTTGTGAAGAGTACACCGGTTGGAACGGCAGCAGGATTACTTTATTCCCATTCGCCGAATACTCCGTAGCTTGCTACGGGGAGCTTCATTTCACGGACCTTCGGGCAGAGTCAGCTTCCGCGGCCAGCTTCTTCTCTTCCGAACTGAGCAATTGTGACCAGACTGCACATGATGGAACCATTATCCTGATTATGGATCAACATCTAGAGGCTGTGAGCGGTTGTCGGGACCTTATGACCAGTTCTCAACCATCCTGGACCAACTGGCAGCCGACAGAACAGCGTTGCTGACCATGGAAATAAAGACTGCGTAGAGAACTTGGAGTGCGTATGAAAAGAATTCAACCGACTTCGCTAACAAAAGCAGACACTGTTGTCGGGCTCCTTCCTGACAAGAAAGTGAGAAGTCCCGGGGCCGGATCAGCAGGCATATCGTTTAATCCCAAGACCTTTCTTGCCAAAGTTGGTCGGGGCAAGACGACGCTGCAGACCTGCAAACAACAGCTGATTTTTTCGCAAGGGGATTCGGCTGATGCCGTGTTCTATATCCAGGCAGGCCGGGTGAAGCTCACCGTGCTCTCGCACCAGGGCAAAGAAGCCGTCGTCGGAGTTCTGCAGGATGGCAGTTTCTTTGGTGAAGGCTGTCTCGTCGGGCAACGGGCATGTATGGCCACGGCCACCGCATTGGACGCATCCACAATCGTGCGCATTGAGAAGGCGGCCATGGTCCGTGTGCTCCACGAGGAGTCCAGCTTCTCCGAACTGTTCATGGCCTATTTGCTGTCTCGCAATGCGCGTATCCAAGCGGACTTAGTTGATCATCTCTTCAATTCCTCAGAAAAGCGGCTGGCGAGGATCCTTCTGTTGCTGGCCCACTATGGGAAAGAAGGCAAGCCCGAGCCGGTCATACCGAAGATCAGCCAAGACACGCTCGCCAACATGGTCGGCACCACGCGCTCTCGCGTGAGTTTCTTTCTGAATAAGTTCAGGAAGTTGGGCTTCATTCACTACAAGGGCAGAATGGAAGTGCACAGTTCTCTCCTCAATATCGTCTTGCACGACTAGCATCGCTGATATCCGACGGTGCCGAGTCACTCGGCCTTCCATGGCAATTGATCACACGTGAGCTATGGTGATCAGCATATCCTTCATCCCAAGGCCTAACCTCTAGCTCCTGGCGAGCTATCTAGTCCTAACAGTTTGATCGCGTTATCTGGTGAAAAGAGTGCCACATGTCCATCTCAATTTTGAATGTGCGCGTGAAGCTGTTCCTCATCGGCGCCCTCATCTTTGCCTTTGTGACGCCTGGTACGGGCCTCGCGCAGGATCCCACTTCCATCGTCGGGCCCACGCCGCCAGCATCGCCTCAGGCCGTCCCCATCGGCCCGCCGGATCCCGAGGGGGCAAAACAGTCTCTGTCCTGGGAAGTGAGGCCCGGCAGGAGCTATCTCATTCCGGCGACTGAGATCCTCGCGTATGGCTTTCTGCTCAACCTGTATGATCGGCATTACACCGAGCCACAAGATGAATACCGTACGACCGGCAACACCATTCGCACACATTTGACGGACTCGAAGTGGGTGCTTGACAAGGACCAGTTCTCCGTCAATCAGTTCTTGCACCCCTACGGTGGCACAGTCTATTTTGGCTTGGCTCGATCGGCCGGCCTCAATTTTTGGGAATCATGGCTCTATGCGGGCGCTGGCAGTTTTCTCTGGGAAGTCGCCGGCGAGAAGACGCTACCTTCCATCAACGACCAGATTACCACCACCTTTGGCGGAACATTCCTGGGCGAGCCGCTCTTCCGCATGGCCAACCTGCTGCTGGAGAGCGGCGACAACGGCAAACCTGGATTCTGGCGAGAACTGGCAGCCGCGGTCATCTCTCCCCCCACAGGCTTTAATCGCCTGGCGTTCGGCAACCGATTCGACGAAGTCTATCCGAGTCATAATCCAGCGACTTTCCTGCGACTTCAAGTCGGCGGAACGCTGACCTCCAGTAGCCAGAACGTCTCATCCTCCATTAAAGAGCAGGGAGCCACCGGAGCCATTACGTTTACCTACGGTCTTCCTGGAAAGCCAGGCTATACCTACACACGGCCGTTCGACTACTTTGACGTCCATCTTACCAGTACCACAGCCAACACGATTCAGAGTATTGAGGCGCGTGGGCTTCTGATCGGCACCAGCTATACGTCCGGCGATTCCACGCGCGGTATCTGGGGTCTCTACGGAAGTTACGACTATATCGCCCCGCAAATATTTCGCGTCTCAACGACCGCGCTCTCTCTCGGGACCACCTGGCAGACCTGGCTCTCCCAAGACGTGGCGCTTCAGGGGACTTCCCTTGGTGGCTTAGGTTATGGCGCAGCTGGCAGCGTCCAACGTACGGATGAACGGGATTATCATTATGGCGCCACTCCACAAGCTCTTCTCTCGCTCCGTCTCATTCTTGGCGACAGGGCGATGCTCGATGTCACGGGACGCGAGTATTATGTCACCGGGCTGCTCTCTGCGGATCCTCAAGGAAGGGAAAATATTTTGCGAGCGGATGGATCCTTCACCCTGCGCATCTTCGACCGTCATGGTATCGCCATCCGGTATGCCGTGTCCCATCGCGATGCGCATTATCCAGAAGTCGCCTTTAGGGATCAGACGATCAGCAGCGTGAGCCTGATGTATGTCTTGCTCGGGGGGAGTGGATTCGGCGCTGTGGAATGGCGCTAGACCGCCTAACGCGCGAGAGTTCGATTCGAAGAGTCTGTCCGACATTCTCCTTCTACTGCGGAAATCGATTCGCCACCATCTGCATCATTCTCTTCCTGCTCTTCGTGGAAAACCTTCTCTAGCGCCCAGCGCATACCGCCTCAGTTTTTCAGCTAGGCGGTCTCGCAGCTGGACGCACCTCTTTCGCCCCATCATGAACGGTACCGCTGATGGTCCTGTCGTAGATACGTCCGGCATAGACATCCCGACGAGATGGTCAGTCTGTTCCAGAATATCGTACTGTAGTTTTGATGAAACAGTAATCTGTGTAATAGATTTCACTTGCACGATTCATCAACTAATAATTTTTCAACCTGAGCTGTTTTGACCAGACTCCTATTCCCTCAGAGGCATAACGTGACACATCAATGCACTATGCCGCGCGGATCTCTCCCGGTATTGACAGTGCCGATATCACGAAGATGCCAATCGCCACATACCACAGAGTAGCCATGAAACCACGTCTCGTGTCGTGGATCCTTGTTCTTGGGATGGTAGTCGCAGTGACTGGATGCAGTTGGCTGGAATCCTCCAGATGGACCAGGACAGGGGATGCCTCGAACCAATATTTGCTGAAGAAACAGTCGGGGATCATTGCGATCGCGGATAGCACCACACGAGTGAGGCCAACCGCACACTCTCCCACTGAATCCGTAAAAAATACGATCGCCGAGGTACTCTTTATCCTCGGGAATGAGACATTGAGGCAGCCGGGACGGTGTGAGGAACGCCGTCAACAAATTGAGCACGTCATCAGAGAACACGTCAACTTGAGGCAAATGGCCCAACGCTCACTGGGGGCTCCTTGGGCGGGACTCAACGACACAGAACGACAGGAATTTGTGAGTCTTTTTGTTGAGTTGATACGAGACACGGTGGCCAACAAGATTGACCAATATTACGACGATCAGATTGTCTATCTCAATGAAGAACGTGAGGGCCGCTTCGCCCAGGTCAGAATCAACTTGATTGGCCCGAAGATTGATACCTCGTTAGATTTCCGGTTAGAGAACCAGTCCGACGATTGGCTTGTGTATGACGTGGTTATTGACGGCGCCAGCATCATAAGGAACTACCGGACACAGTTTAGCCAAATTATCCGCGATAACTCCTACCTGGGACTAGTGGAGAGGATGAAGCAGAGGGCGCTCACCGTGAAATGGTTTGAAAAGACCGCTCCTGCCTTCGCGTCGTTGCCGACGGACACCTCCGACTCTCGATAAGTGAGTCCGACTGCCAGGCTTCGATGTATGGCCTGCACGTCGGCAATCGACATGAACTGATGTCCATGCGGTTCACTTTCGACACTCCCACAGCGACACCTCCTGAGGCGAATCGCCATGACCTGTCTACTTTCTTTTATACTTGCCATAAATTTATTGGCACCGTGCGAGTCATTGATCAGCACAGGCCTGGAGCGTCCATATGCGTTCAGAGACACACCGATCCGTCCGCTTAGTATTGCGTTTAAACAAGACACCCGAGCCTATATGAAGCATGAACGATATGAGGTATCGCTCGACTTGTGGCGGATGCCGAGTGCTGGGAGCCAGCGTCCTGCGACAGGCATCGACTTATGGTCTCTCATGATTGGAGTGGACTTCTAATATGTAACCCTCTCTCTGGCTGCGCCTCCAAATGTCACACCTTTTCGCCTAGTCGCTGATGCTGCGTAACTCCGTAACGTTGGTCTTGAACGGCGGGATTGAGATGTGGTTGGGCTTAAGGGGACCTCCAACAAAGATGGGAGTTTGAAGTCGGTCGGGATCACCTGCGCCCTTTGTCACTCGACCGTGGAAAACTCCTTCTCGCCCGGAATCGGCGCACGTCTCGACGGTTGGCTGAATCGGGATCTGAACGTGGGCACTATCATCTCGCTGGCCCCGGACCTCTCACCCGTGACTGGACTGCTCGGCGTCGATGAGAAAGCGCTCAAACAAGTGCTCGCTGGATGGGAAGCGGGAAAGTTCGATGCCCTAGTATTTATGGATGGCAAAGCGATTCGGCCGGATGGCGGCTCGGGCGCGACATTGATCCCGCCGGCATTCGGTCTTGCGGGGGCGAACCTTCATCCGTTCACCGGCTGGGGCTCTGTCACCTACTGGAACGCCTTCGTGACCAACCTGGTCATGCATGGGAAAGGCACCTTTTACGATCCTCGACTCAAGGACGCGGCCAAGTACCCGGTGGCGGCGAAGGCGGGATTCGGCGAGGTGCGCGGTTCCGAAGACCTGATCACCTCGAAACTCGCCGCGCTCCAGTTCTATCAACTGGCGATCCCGACGCCGGTTTCCCCCCAAGGAAAGTTTTGACGGCGCGGCGGCGACGCGCGGCCAGCTCGTGTTCGATGGTCCAGGGAAGTGCTCGTCGTGTCATGTCCCCCCGCTGTTCACGGATCCTGGTTGGAACATGCATACGCCTGCCGAGATTGGAATCGACGATTTTCAAGCCAATCGTTCACCGGACAAGCATTACCGGACAACGCCGCTCAACGGGCTCTTTGCACATCAGAAAGGTGGCTTCTACCATGATGGGCGCTTTGAGACGCTCAAGGATGTGGTCAACCATTACAACAAACACTTTTCCTTGGGGCTGACCAACAAGCAAGCGGGCGAGCTTGTCGAATATCTCAAATCGCTGTAGGCAAGATTGGATAGAGGCTGGACAAGACGTCCGGAAGGGCTGATGGCTAAGTTTAGAAAGAATGAAGCATCGTTGATTTCTGGCCGGGTGAGGGCGAAGGGCAGTCGGATGAGTTCTTCAAATATGAGCAATCTTGAACAGACTGCCGTCAGGCTATTGGGATAGATGTAACCTAAATTTACACACGAATGGGCGTGTGTCCATCCACAGGAGGAAACTATGAGATATTTCGCTATGGCGATGTTCATATTGATCATGGGCGCTGCCGCTGGCTGTTCAATATCCAGCACAGCTTCCGATTTGCGCGGCATAAAAGGAATGGACGGCGACAAGTTGACGCACATCAACACGAGAAATTACGCGATCCACCTATTTATGACTAAACCGCTCTGGGGAGACGCCACACTGAACACGACAGTCCAGAATTTCGCCGATGAAGCCAAAAAACACGGTGCAACGAAGGTGCGAATCGTACAGTCTGATGAGGCCACAATGTGGTATCTCATCCCAGTCTTGGGGTTCATTTTCACCCCGGTTGCTACGAATGTCGCGGGCGATGCGCTTCTCCCCTAATGCGGGGATGCAGTGAGCAGGCCTCGTTTCACGGACACCTCTGGAGAAGCGGCGTAGGTGGCCTGCCAGGGCGAATACAGTGAACTCAATGCTAAGTTAGGTGATCGAGGTTCGTGAATAGCGCGGTGAATTCAGGTGGCTTCGTTTCGGCGGCGAGTATACATGGAGATCAACAAAGTGAGTCAAGCCAAGTCAAAGCGGTGGGTCGTGGATCCGAGGACCTGGACGAAGGTGAGGTCTGTTCAACGCGACCCAATCTCGAATATCCATGCATTCCGCATCGCCTACGTTGAGGCGGCTCAATTAGAACCCCTTTTGGAAGCGTTGCCATCAAACGTCCTGGGTGTTGTCCGTCATGATCGGAGTCCCGAGGGGTCCAATGGTTTAGGCGCCTGTCCGGTTGTCTGTCTCGATCTGCCGCAATTAAACGGGGCTCCGTTGACCGAGTTGTGGACGAGCACCTTGCCTGTCACCTGTCACCTGACCGAGGGTATCCACTGCGCCATGAACGGTGAAGTGCTCTTTGGATCGTTTCAAGCGGATGAAGTCCCGGGCATGCTGTTGGATAGCGTGACCTATAAAGCCTATCGACATCTGCTCATCCAGGCCCGCGCCCTAGGCTACCCTCATCTGTTGCGTGTGTGGAATTACTTCCCCCGTATCAACAATGAATCCGGCGGACTGGAACGATATCAGCGGTTTTGCGCTGGACGGCACCAGGCCCTGGCCGAGTCCCTTTCAGGTTTCCCCCGTTCCCTGCCTGCGGGGACTGCCGTTGGGACGAGGTCTGGCCCGCTGAAGATCCATTTCTTGGCAGCTAAACAGTCTGGAACGCATATTGAGAATCCTCGGCAGGTGTGTGCCTACGAGTATCCTCCTGTCTATGGTCCGCGCAGCCCGTCTTTTGCAAGGGCCACCCTGAGGCAATCCATCTCCGGGTCCCACCTGCTCATTTCCGGCACGGCGAGCGTGGTCGGTCATGTGAGCGCCCACATCGACGATCCGGGTAAACAGACTCTGGAAATCATCCACAACTTGAATGCATTGATCGCACAGACCGAGCATCTCCACGGAGTCACTCGCGGACAGTGGTGTGGAGATGCCCTCTTTAGGATTTATATTCGACACCCCGAACATTTCGCGACGGTTCGCGACATTCTTAGGGATCAGCTGCCTTCCCATACTCAGGTTCTGTACCTTCAAGGAGAGATGTGTCGAAGCGAGCTATTGTTGGAGATCGAGGGCATCCTTAGTCAAGAAAAGAGCATCAACGTGAACAATACGCTGTTGTCCACTCGTGTTCACATCCAAGAGCCTGCGATATCCCAGCATGCAAAACCAGATAAGTTTAGAGCTGTATAGTCATAGGATTGCATCCAAATTTCATTCTGAGTCTCGGGGTTAACCTCAGCACCGTCATCACATGCGTCCACCTATCTACAAGCCCTGGCACTTCACCATCGATGTGGATTGGGTCCGTGGCTCCGAAGTCGGGCTGGAGGGCTTATTGGATTTTTGTGATCGATGGAAGGTGAAGGCGACGATTTTTGTTGCCGGGCGATTTGCAGAGAGGTATCCGGATCTGATCGATGATTGTCGGAGACGAGGGCACGAACTTGGCACACATGGCTGGGAACACGGTAGTCTCGAGGCCGACGAGGATTTCAGGTCAGCCAGTTATGATCAGCAGCGAACGTGGATCCGCTTAGCCACGGAGGCTGTAGAGAAAGCCGCAGGGGTTCGCCCCGTCGTCTTTCGTGCACCGAGCTTGTGGATCGGCGAAACGACCTTACGAGCGCTCGAAGCCGAGGGGTACCGTTACGATTCATCTGTGCCGGCGCGTCGATTTGATTGCGGTTTCGGCCGAGTGCATTACCTGAAATACTTTCGTGCGCCGAGCGAGCCGTACCGTCTCTCGTCATCTCATTTGCGCCTGCCGGGACACAGCTCGCTCATCGAACTGGCCCCCTCAGCATTCCTGTTCCCCATCAACATGGCGACGCTCCGGGTACTCGGCCTGCCGATTATAAAGTGGATGGTACGCAGGATCTCTCGGTGTACTTCGCGGCTGGTGTTCTATTGTCATCCTCACGAATTCGTGCATGCCCATCAGCAATCCTTCCCGCGCAATATGTCTAAATGGAATATGCAGGGCATGACGCCGGATAATTTTTCTGTCCTTGACCGATTTGTCGATCACATGCTGCAGGAAGACTATTCGCCTACTTTGTTTGCGAACTCGTTGAGTCAGGCGTGTGCTGCATATGGCGAAACAAACGGCAATACGCCATCTCCGCCCGATGCAGTAGAAGATGTTCATGCGTGCGCGACTGCCCTAGCAGGCCGTCGCCCGTGAGATCGTCATAAAGCCACACTTCAGATTATCAATACATCCGCTGATAGTGAGCGAATCATTTCCGTACAGCAGAAAGTCGAGGGTCTGCTCGTCGGGATTACGTGTCCTTCAACAGGGTAGCCGAGCGAGAGAGGCGCGACACTCGGAGTCGAGACTAGCGCCTGTTCAGATGCTCGGGACTTCCCCCAAAACGTCTCTTTGCATGGACATCGCTCTTCTCAGCCGTATCTCAACCCTGCAGCGGGGCACTGCCTCCGTAACGTGAAGGAGACGGTGTAATGATGGGAACTTTTGTCAGAGATGATTCCATGCTTATCTGGCGGATCTCTATATTGAGCTCCGTCAGGATTGCGACGAGAGGCATGGTCTTCGTGTTCTGTCTCATACTGGGGGTTGCATCGGCAACGAACGCCGCTGACGACTCCTACATCGCCGGCTATGCCGCCGCTGTTCTCGAGCACGAATTTAATGTACCAGGGGCAATTGTACAGGTGCACGAGGGAGTGGTAGTGCTGATCGCCACTTCGCTAGGCAAGGCCGACCGACAAAAAGTTATTGCGGCGCTGGGAAAAATCCCCGGTGTCGTGCGTACGGAAGTCCGAGAGGACGCGGAGCCTCCCGCTGTTCCGGGGGTTCGGCCGCGGGAGGGGATCCAGCAAGAGCTTCCCAAGCCTGAGTCAAAATTCCTTCCGCGCGATCTCCTCGTGGCTCCTTTCCATGCCGACCCGCACTGGCCGCATTTCTCCATGGCGTCCCGTCAAGTTTCTTTGGGTCAGGAGCCGAGGAATAGCGGTTCGGCAAGTTTTGGCGAAACGTTTGCCCTCTATCGTAATGCCGCTCCTTTCGATGGCCAATGGGAAATCGCGGTCCAAGCCGGAGTCTTCAGTCTATTCAATATGAGTGCCCCGTCCGGTTCGCTGGACCTCGTCAACGCTGACTATATCGCGGGGTTGCTCACTAGCTACCGGACCGGCGCGTTCTCAGGGTTTTTTCGCCTTCATCACCAGAGTTCACACCTGGGCGATGAATTCATCCTCAATAGTCGGGCGCCGATCGATCGAATCAATTTGAGCTTCGAAGAACTCGATCTGAAATTGTCCTATGAGCTGACCTCCTGGTTCAGGGTTTATGGTGGCGGAGGTATGCTGGTGGGGCGAGATCCGAAAAATCTGAAACGTGGCACGAGCCAAGCGGGAGCAGAACTCACCAGCCCCTGGACCTTGTGGGACGGCAAGGTTCGTCCAGTGGCATATGCAGATTTCCAGGCCAACGAGAGAAGTAATTGGAAGGTCGCCAGCTCCGTGATGGCTGGACTTCAGTTCGAGAACGCGAGAATCGGAGATCGCAGATTACAGGTATTGGCGGAGTATTTCGGCGGTCCCTCACCCAACGGACAATTCTATACTCAAAATACCGAATGGTTCGGACTTGGCATTCACCTCTATTACTGATCCACCCCCGCTTCATCGACTTCGTCTAAGGGGTTCGCGCACAATTCTGCATCGGCATCGTGGAACATCCTTAGTGCGAGGGTGGCTCAGACCGGGCTCAGCAAGACGAAGTCACCAGGACGAGCGGGGGAGGGTATTGGCTGCTCGACGCGCCGGAGGCCTATTTAAAGAACGAGCGGTAGAGTCCGATCGGGTACATGCCCCTAGACATAAGTTTCCACCCCACCATACAGGTGATGCGGGTGATGTCGGACACCGGCCGAAAATAACTCGGTCGCGCTCCAGGACGGCGCAGGGCTTCAATGGGAACTGCCAGGCTTTGATGTCCTGAGCGTGTGGCCTCGATCAGAATTTCGCTTTCAAAGACGAAGCTCCTGGCTTTTCCATGTGTGATCTTCACGCGACTCAACAGTGATGCGGGATAGACACGAAAACCCGACTGACTATCTGCAAATGAACAGCCCGCAGCCCAGGAGACCCAGAAATCAGCTACACGGTTCGCGACATAGCGCCAGTAGGCCGCGCGTCGCTGATCTCCTCGGCGGGCGCCGATGATGACATGATCGGGATGGGAGGCAGCTTCAGCGAGCAATCGTGGAATGTCTTCTGGTGCATGTTGGCCATCGCCGTCCAGTGTCACGACGCCGGAGGCTCCTGCAGTCAATGCCTGTTGAAAGCCACGCCATAGGCTGGTGGCCTTTCCGCAATTCGTAGGATTTCTCAGCAGCGTCACGGGCAAGTCAACTAAGACTTCTGCCGTGCCATCGGTGGATCCATCGTCCACGATGATCACGTTCTTGGTTTGTCGGATCGTCCGCAATACCACGTCCCTGATCGTTGCCATTTCATTATAGGCGGGGATCACCACCCAGTACTGTGAATCGACGTTCACACCATTCCTCCATTGAGACCGATCACTTGGCCGGAGATATAGTTGGCCTTCTCGGAGGCCAGGAATCCGACCAGGTCTGCAACCTCTTGAGGCGTCCCGGCTCGCTTCATCGGTACCAAGGCCTCGATCTTTTCGGGTTTGCAACTTTGCTCGACCATCCGCGATTCAATAAAACCCAGCGCCACCACATTGACGGTCACGCCACGAGAGGCGACCTCCCGTGCAAGCGATTTCGAGGCGCCGTGGAGCCCCGCTTTGGCCGCTGCATAATTCGTCTGGCCTCGATTGCCGAGCAGGGCTGAGACCGACGAAACCGTGATGATCCGTCCCCACCGAGTGCCGATCATCGGAAGGAGCAACGGCTGAGTCACATTGAAAAAGCCGCCTAGCGAGACCGCGATCACGTGGTTCCATTGTTCCGCCCGCATGCCTGCCATCGGGGCATCGTCATAGACACCTGCATTGTTCACGAGCACCTGGATTGGGCCGGCTTCCAGAATCTGCACAAGGGCCCTATTGGTGGCCTGGGTATCGCTGGCATCGAAGCAGGCGACGCTGGCCGATCCTCCTGCTTCGATGATCTGCTCGGTCACCGCTTCAGCCGCAGCACGATTGCGATGCGCATGGACAATGACGTGCAGGCGCTCCTGCGCCAGTTGCCGGCTGATCGCGGCGCCGATTTGACCGCTGCCTCCTGTGACTAATGCTCGCTTCATAATTGGTGGTCGCGGTATTTGAGGAATATGGATGCCCGCCCTTCCAGCAACTCTTGTCGCTCAGCCGACACTCGAAAGGTGTAAATAAAACAGCCCGCTTCACCGACTAGACGGGTAGCATGAACTGTCAGGTCTGCCTTCACATTGTCCAGACGAGTGGCCTGAAGCATTAGATTCTTGACGGCGCCCAGGTATCCTACGGCGAGCCGATGCTCCTTCCTCGGCTGCAGAAGCCCGACATGCACCGCCATCGCCTGTGCCGCATACTCCAGTCCGCAGATCGCTTCCAATCGGTTGTTCCGCCGGAGAGGATTCGTCGCGTCACGATGCGACGCGGTCGTACACAGAATGCTGGTGTCATTCCATTGCTCGACCGCATTCAACAAACACATCGTGCCGTGGTGCGGAATCAATCTGCAGATAGCGGCTTTGCCGATCCTCAGCATGGTGCTACCCGGATCAATATCTGTTGGTCTTCTAGATACTGAAGACGGACCAGCGTATTGCACTGCCTCGCGATGGCAGCCAGGAGCGGTAATGACTGAGCGGCTTGATTCCTGGTCCGAAGGGTTTCCAGTCGCACATCGTCCATGATTGTCGCTTCCTCAGAGAGGTCATTGGAAAGAGTGAGATCGAGTTGGGCGAGGTTGTGGGGTCCAGGGGCTCGGGTCAATAAGAGCGCGGCCGCAAATCCTCCTCCCAGGGGTCTCGCAGCATAGAGAGGAGGGGGTGGCGGAAGATCATAGGCCACCAAGAGTACAGACCGTTCCTCGATCTGCGCATAGGCGGCTGCCTCCAGCAAGGCGGCACAGAAGGAAGAATCATAACAGGCCAGCACGGTTGACGATTGCTGTGAGCCCGTGGCGATGCCCCAGTAGCCGGACGCGGCATTATGGACGGAGTGGTGGAACAGTGTGGGAGAAATCGTCCGTTGCGGCTCGGCCAGCGCCGTGCAGAGACGATCCAAGACACCGGTCTCGCCCTCGGAGGTTGCGAAGACGGATGTCACCTCGCGCGGATCGGTCTCTGCCTGCTGCATGGACTCCTGGGCTACATGGAGAGCCCAGCGCACACTTTCGCTGCTGCGTCGCAGTTCGTTTGCCGGAAGTATACTTGCGCTCGGCTCCGGCATGGCCGCTTCACAAGAAGGGCTTTCGCTTGCCAGCAGTATTCGACCTTCTGTCCAATTTGCAAGCCCCGGCCCTAATAGGCCTATCCCGTTTACATACAATTCCATCAGACAGTTCCGAAAATCAGGCTGCAGTTATTGCCGCCAAACCCAAAGCTATTACTCAACACCCGCCGAACCTGCTGCTCTCTATTTTCCATCATCACGTGACTGCACAAGCTGGGATCGATGCGAGTCGTGTTCAGTGTCCCGGGAACAAAACTGTGCGTGAGGCACATCGCGGCAATCACGGCTCCCGTGACTCCCGCTGCCCCCAATGTATGTCCCGTCCACCCTTTGGTCGAACTGCAGAGGGTCGAGGGGCCAAACACTGAATGGATGGCTGTATCTTCAATGCTGTCGTTCGACTTGGTCGCGGTGCCGTGCAGATGAATGTAGTCGATGTCTCCAGGGGTGAGAGCACTCCGCAGCAAAGCCGCGTGCATCGCTTTGATCGCTCCGGTCCCTTCCGGATGGGGATGCGACATATGATACCCATCGCAACTCTCCCCGTAGCCCAATAACGCCACCGCCCCGGGCCGACCTGCCTCCTCTGATTTTTCCAGTAACGCAAAGCCGGCCGATTCGCCCAACGTCAGTCCGTTGCGATTCACATCGCATGGACGGCAGGGAGCACACGACGTCAGTCCCAAGGAAGCGAATCCATATAGAATCGTCAGACAGAGGCTATCCACGCCGCCGACCACCGCCGCATCGCAGAATCCGGCTTCGATGAATCGTGCCGCCGTTGCAAATGCCTTCGCGCTCGACGAGCAGGCCGTGGAGATGACCATCGCTGGTCCCCGCAGCCCCAGGTATGTGCGCACGAAATGCGCGGACGAAAACATGTTATGGGTATATCGATGGGACGTCAGGTACGCCGACGGCAAGGCGCCGGTAGCAGGGTTACGGCGGTTATATGCATGTTCCGTTTCCAGGATACCCGAGGTGCTCGAACCGAGTATCACCGCCACGCGGTGGGCGCCGTAGCGCTCCCGGGCCTCTATGGCGGCTTGGATGAATCCATCTTGCTGGAGTGCGAGGAGCGCGAGCCGATTATTCCTGCAGTCGAACCGTTCCAATTCCGCTGAGGTCGCACCACCGCCGAGGAACACGTCTTCCACATCATCGACCCGGCCGATGTAGGTGGTGATTCCCACATCCTCGAAGTCGCAGGGCCGCAACCCTGAACGCCGATTCCGCAAGGCCTGATAGGTCTCGGTGAGACCCTTCCCCAGTGCAGAGACGATGGTGTAGCGGGTGAGAATGAGCGGCGTCATCAATCGTGCCCCAACTTGCTGATGTTGAGGAACTGTGTGTTGGTAGTCTTGAGGATCGTGAGGGCCATCATCGATGGCCTGATTTGAGCGGCGATTCTCAACGAGACGGGGTAGGTCTTTCGCTATGGGTTCATGAACCAAACCTTGTGGCATGCAGGCATTCCTCCACGATGGCGATCAAACCCGCCAGGGAGAAAATTATCAGATTACGGGGAAACCGACTGTGCAAAACTGCTCAGTCGGGGGAAGTCGCGGCGAGAAGAGGTGGTTTCTTGGGCGACTCAGCTAGGAACGCGGCAAAAACCAGACAGGCCAGCGATCCCAAGGCCGTGGTCAATCCGATGGCTCGGAGCACGGGGATCTGCGAGAGGGCCAAAACTCCGAATACCAAGATTGTAGTCGTGCTGCACACAACCAGGCCATAGACGGTGCGTCCTCGTTCCGCCAGGCTCCCATGTCTCCGGTTAAAGAACAGCGCGTAGTCCAACCCGAGACCGATAACCAGCAGAAAAGACGCAAGGTGGAACAGCGAGAACCGTTCACCTAGCAGGTGCAGTAGAGCAGCTACCACCACGATGGCGCTCCCGATTGGGAGCATCACTCGTAACACGGTGATGGGAGCCTGGAGCCCGACCAGCAGCACGAGACCGATGGACAGGACCCCCCACCCCAACAGTCGGAGCGTTTCATTTCGGTACACACTGATCATTCGGTTTGATTCTTCCTTCAAATCCAAATAGGTAATCTTCTCCTCACTCCAGGGCGTCAGAAAATCCCGGAATTTCTGCCTGTCAGAGACGCCACGTAATGGCATGACCGCAACCCAGCGTCCCTCATGCATAAACAGCAGCGAGTCCAGTTTGAGGCCCAGCGCCGTCCCGCTGAACGCCTGCATGTCGACCGGCTCCTGCGTCCTGGCTTTCTCTGCTGCGTCCAGAAAGGGCTGAAACAGACTGGGCTTGAATGGCAGACCCTTCATGGCCGAGGTGAGATTCCGTTCCAAGATTTCGTGATCAGGCAAGAATGCTTGGCGCGCCTGCTGCGTCTTGCGACTGGGCAAATAGCGAGCAGCGAGATCGTATCCTGCCAGTTCTCCATTTCTCACGAGCGGATCCAACGCGAGCGCTAACGCCTCACTCCGTTGGAGGGCGTCCTCTTCGCTTGAGCCCTCCACCACGATGAGGTCTCGGACATCTGGTACCCCGAGTTGATTGCGAAGATCTTGATCCCGCTCTTTCATCTCGGTCGAAATCGGGCTCAGATTGGCAATGTCCTGCTCCCATAGGGACGTATCTGACCAGATGAAGGAGCCGATGGCTATGACCACCATCAGCGGGACTACGAGTCGTGCTCTTGTCAGCGCATCGACCCACCGTGCGACATGCAGCCCTTCGCGTCTCGTGTGAAATCCTATGGGAACGATGTGGGGAAGAACCCAGCGGGTCACGCATGCGGCCGTGAACAAGCCGACCATCGCGAACAGCCCTAGTTGCGATAGGCCAGGGAACCCGCTTAGGAGTAATGCCGAGAAGCCAAGAGCCGTCGCCACGACTCCAAGGCGCATCGTCGGCCAGATCTCTTTCATCACGGCCGGCGCCCGGCTCTCCTTCGTGAGATGGCTGAACAGATGGATGGGATAATCGTCTACCACGCCTAACAACGTAATCCCAAACGCCAAGGTCATGCCGTGAATGGATCCGAACACAAGACTCACGGCTACAATTCCGGCCAGGATCGCGCTCGCCAAAGGGAGGAGGCTGAGAGCAAGAACAGAGACCGATCTATAGCTCACGAAGAGAAACGTGGTGACCAGCAATGTCGCATACAAGGACAACCGCCACACATCGTCTTGAATGGCCTGCCGCATCTCGACCGCAATGACGCTGGGCCCCGTCATCACCAACTGAATGGGAGCTGCACCAGGGGAAGTTCCGGAGACTGTTCTGAAGGCTTCTCTAATTTGCCCTTGGAGTTGTTCTTGGGCCTCCATGTCAAAACCGGCCGCGTGCGTTTCCGCCACGAGCAATGTGCGCCGCTGGTCCGACGAGAACCACACTCCTTGGTGTCGTGCGGGAGCCGTCGAGGTCATCCAGGCT
Source organism: Nitrospira sp. CG24A (assembly GCA_002869925.2). Classification (GTDB taxonomy): domain Bacteria; phylum Nitrospirota; class Nitrospiria; order Nitrospirales; family Nitrospiraceae; genus Palsa-1315. The sequence continues at coordinate 113,164 of NEWT02000033.1, read as the reverse complement.
TGAAGAATTTTCATGAACTCGCCAGAGGGATCGGCTGGGATCATTTCCTTGATCATTGGTGACAGGGGAGAGGTGAGGTCATTCAGCCGCAGCTCAAGGGAGTTGCGGAGATGATCTCGACTGAATGCCGACTCCTGAACGCCTGGACTGAGCATATACCGATTCTGAAAGAGGCGTTCCCGCTCCTCCTTTGTCCAGGCTTGCTCCCCATTGCCGACATAGTGGAACGAACCACTGTTACGCATCCAGGTCGCCAACTGTTTGTTGGCCTCTGCCACCCGATCGGCACCCTCTCCCTCCAAAGCTAAAAGAATGAGCCGCCCGGTCGCGCCTGTTCGCAGTTCAGTAAGTAGGAGGCGTTCTGTTGGTGTGGCACCGTCCGGCAATAAACGGGAGAGTTCGGTCTCCACTTGAGCACGCGCAGCCACAAACCATGCTCCGAACCCCAGTACCAGGCACCAGATCAGTAGGGTGACCCAAGACTGTCTGTTCACGGTGCGCTCGCTGTGATGACCATGACAGACCGATCTCCGTCTGGGGCTTGGATCTCAATGCTGTCGACGTCTTCTCTTTCTCCGGAGAACCGAATGGACTCCACCAGCTCCTGCATGGCTTTGTCCAGTGGATGCAGTATCAAGACCCATCTCCTTGGCCCACGCTGCAATGTCACGCTATAGAAACGCCTCAGGGTCACGACATCATTGGCCAGAGTTGACCGAAAGGCTTCTATAAATGCTTGCAGCACAGGGTAGTCGTGCAGTGAAAGGCTCCTCTTCGTACCCTTCGTCCTGCTCTCGAAGAGGACCGTATCGCCTTCAACGAGATAGCGTTCGTCATATGGAGCGGTAATATGTTTTTCGAGTCCCGTCGAAGGAGTGAAACGCAAGATGCCTTGGGTCTTCAAAGGCTGGGTGAGCAGGTGCGAAAAAGCAGTCTCTTCAAACCGTACCTCCGACTGCCGATGCTTGGCCAGGTCCTCAATGAGCTGGTCCACATTCCAGTCAGTCGATCCTGCCTCACGCTCAGACTGTGGCGACGACTGGCCCAAGGACACCGGTGTAGGACCCGGCAAGAACAACCAGATGAGGAATAGGGTAAGCAGTCTCAACGACCATTTACAGTTGCTCTTCCCAAAAGTCATAAAAGTTGAACCAATTGTCGGCCGCCAGGCGGCAGTGGTATTCGAGACGGTCGGCGTAGCGTTGGGTCCATTGCTGAACCTCCTGATCTCGATGCCGCCGGTCGATCGTGATCTCCTCGGCGAACAACTCGAAATGAATCTCGTAGCGATTGTCTCCTCGGTAGATCCCGAAGAAGAGAACGACCGGCACCTGCAAGATGCTCGCGAGCCACATAGTGCCTGCAGGGAATCGTGCGAGCTTGCCGAAGAACGTGCAGGGCGTGGTCTGATCCTGCTTCACGAGACGATCCGTGAGAATGCCCACCATTCCTCCGCGGTCCAGACATTCCTTGACTTGCAGCATCGTGTTCGGCGTGCCGGTCTGTATTATCGCATCGGCAAACGCAGGATTCAGGTCGCGGAAGAGGTCTCGGATCATCGGTGTATGCTGCTCGTACATCAGGACTTTGATTTCGACATCCTGCTGAGTCAGCCCGATGGTACGCACGATCTCGAAACTTCCCAGATGTGACCCGAGCAGAATACATCCCTTGCCACGAGCTACGCGGTCCTTGAGCAAGTCGAGTCCTCGTATCTTGATGTCAAAGCGGTTGCCTTGCCCGGCAAGAAGATAGACACGATCGAGAAGCGTCTCCGCAAAACGATGATACTGCCGATACAGGTCACGCCAGCCGATTGGACGTCCCAGCGCTCGAATCAAATAGGGTCGGATAGCGCGACTTGACTGCCTCGAACATACCAAATAATAGACGCAGATTGGATAGAGCAAGGCCCGCGCGGCGGGACGGCCTACGGATAACGCCATCCAGATCATGAATCGTGACGCGATTCGACTGCCGCGTTCGCGTTGCCGCAACCACCCCGCACTCACAAATCACCCGTGGAATCATCGGCGACAATGCGGTATAGCATGCAGCCACTCGCAATGAGTCGAGTCCCGGTGGTGCAGGTGAACTCCATTGCGCTATTGCCCTGCTGATCCAACCTGATCGTAAGAGGCTCTCCTGGGTTCAGGGGCGACATGAATTTTGCCGACGGCATACCCACAAACTCGATGTTCTGTTCGGCCATCTCGCCGATGGCATTCATAACTTCTCCCAGTATCACGACGCCAGGGACCACGGGATGGCCGGGAAAATGTCCAGCCAGCGAGGGATGGTCCGCACCGATTGTGACGATCCGCTCAGGACCCATGCTGCTCCTTTTTATGAAGCTCACGCAGCAGTCCGAGCAACGCCTCTCGCGTGAGCTTGCCGGTTTCGTTACGGGGCAGGTCAGGAACCAGGTGAAGTGGTCTGGGGAGAAACACTGGATCAATGACTGTTCGAAGCGCCGACAGAATGTGTTCAGCAGATTTTTCAGGCGCAACAACGAAGGCGGTTAGACGTGTGACGGCGGTTCCTATTTCATCCGGGAGGAAGAACACGCCATCCTGCACGCCCTCGATATCGTTCAGTTTTTGACTCAGGTCACTTAACGAACCCCGGTGCCCACCAATGTTCACCAGATCCGTGCCACGTCCATGCAACACGAACCGATGCGGGCCTTGCAGCGACACAAGATCGGGAAAGGGGACGGGCTCACGCAAGTATGAGGCATACATGGAACACGCGGCCGATTCTTGATGCAGCGTGATGCCATCCAACACGTGCCAGCTGTTCTCGTCGACAGTTCGCCTTGTGGCGAGACTCCCAGCCTCCGTAAACCCATACACCTCATAGACTCTGGTTTGGAACAGAATCTCGGCTTGTTTGGCCAACGAGCTAGGAAGGGGCGCGGTTGCAGAAAGAATGCACTCCATTGGAGACAGCCGTGAGCGAGCGGTGACACAAGCACGGATATGTAAAGGCGTGGTGACAAGCATGCGCGGCGACGGCACCTCCGCCAATGCTAATCGTACATCTTCAGGAAACAGCGGACGCCCCGTATAGAACGCCATCCCATGTTGAATGGGAAGCATAACAGAGACTTCGAGCCCGTACATGTGCTGATGAGGAACTGTCGCCACGACGGTCATCTGATCGGAAGTCTTGAGCCCCAGCCGGGTCCCAGTGCTCCGAGCGATTGCGACGAGGGAGCCCCAGGTTTTGACATGTGGATGAGGATTTCCTGTACTGCCTGACGTAAAGGCCACTATGGCCGGGTGGTCAATGGGGATTTGGGGAACCTTCACCGTGCCGGTTGGACTCCCTGTACCTTTCGGGATTTGAAAGGAGGGGAGTGGTTCAACTTGTTGAGTGCCATCTACCAGGCAATAGCTGTTGCCATATTCTCGAGCCATCTGGGCTAAGGCGCCAGGTGCGCGACTAGGAGGAAGCAGCGTGGTCTGTCCTCGGACCAAGGCAGCGGCGAATCCGACCAGAAATTGATAACGGTCATCAGCCAGGTTAATGACCGTAGGTTTCTCAGGAAGCAAGTCAGCAAGGTTTTCCACATCGGAAAGAAATCGGCCATAGGTCATCGAGCGGCCGTTCTCCCAAGCCAACACTCGGTCAGTGTGGTAGAGGCCGAGCAACGCGGCGCGGTTCATAGAGCCACCTGCTGCTATTTCGTGCGATGTTTCTCGATCGACTGACAGAGTGACCGGAGTGAGGCGAAGGTGGCGACAGAGTCTGGATCATCTGAACGTATCTGATGTCCATAGGATTGAAAGATCGCAAGAGACAGTTCGAGCGCGTCAATCGAATCAAGACCCAGGCCGTCACCGAAGAGTGGCTCTTCTGGTCGAATTTGTGCTGGATCAACTTTTAGTGTGAGTGTCTGCACGATGAGTTTTGCAACTTCTGTTTCCAGAGGCGATACATCAGACACGGATCGGTTCCTTCCGTGCGGGCCGGGCCCGCTGTTACCCTTGCCCCAAGACCTTCTACCAACTCCTTCTCTGCCTTGTCAAGGAAAGGCACACGAGCCTTGCAAAGGGACAACCATGCATCAGTTCTTCCAAAAACCAGTTTGTAGTCGTCGAGGAAACTGCTGTATTGTTGGTCGTCACAATAGTTTTCCGCTGCCTCTAGGTCCCCCTTCATGAGGCTTGGTGTATTTTGACCAGCGCACACGTGAAGTCGCCTGCCGACTAGACCATTAAAACTGAGCAATTTTGACCAGACAATCATCGATCTAATTGGATAGATTTAATCGAAGATTTCGCGCAGATGGACGATATAGTCGCGAGCTGTATCACACCTCCGATATGGTAGGTACTCTGTCGAGACTCCCCCCTCATACCGGGCCATGATGAACGAGGAATTTTTTGATTTTGACGGTTTGGCGTGAATCCCCCACTGGGTAGGTTCAGCCAGGATCGACTGCTCATTCCGGTCTGCTCGCCGACGCTCGATCTTCTGTGCCGCATCGGACTTCGACACATACACACGTTGGCCTTGCGACATTCGTATCGAATCGAGCGGTGCTCTATGCAAGAAGCGCCGAAGAGGGGCAACCCAAAACGCCATCGTGAGCGCAGACTGGTTCGCGAGACCTTGCTTATAAGAAAGAGACCTCACACGTGAAGGTACGTAGCAAGATCGATCTCGGAAGCTTGCTCCATTTCAGGGCAAGTTTCCCCGAAAACGACTTAGCGGAACAGTACGCCGGTGGTGAGCCCCCGCTTCGTTCGGAGCTCTTCAGCACCGATCAAATGGAGCAACACGGCAGGACCCTAGCTGGTCTGCACCAATTGAGTCCGGGCCAGGCTCCGGACCAGCTTCTGAGCAGACTGGCTGAAAATGAAGGCGTCCTGATCGGAGTCCGCGATCTGTTGGCAGAGGCGGTGAAGGGGAACCGTCGGGTTACGCCGGCTGGGGAATGGCTGCTCGATAATTTCTATCTCATCGAAGAGCAGATTCGCACGGCCAAGAGACACTTGCCCAAGGGATATAGCCGGGAGCTTCCTCGCTTACTGAATGGCTCGACGATCGGGCTCCCCCGCGTATACGACATCGCGCTTGAAACGATTTCGCATGGGGATGGACGAGTCGATCCGGGAAGTCTTAGCAGTTTTGTGACCGCCTACCAGACTATCACCGATCTCACGTTAGGCGAACTATGGGCCATCCCGATCATGCTCCGTCTGGCGCTGATCGAGAACCTCCGGCGCGCGGCCACGCGGATCGCCGCCCACAGGATCGACCGCAATCGCGCCGACTACTGGGCGGATCAGATGATGGACATCGCTGAGAAGGATCCGAAGAGTCTGATTCTGGTGATCGCGGACATGGCGCGGTCGAGCCCGCCGATGGCGAGTGCGTTCGTGGCAGAGTTCACGCGGCGGTTGCAGGGACAGAGCCCCGACTTGGCGTTGCCGCTTACCTGGATCGAACAGCGGCTCTCCGAGTCCGGCCTGACCATTGAGCAGTCGGTGCAATCGGAAAACCAACAGCAGGCCGTCGATCAGGTCTCCATCAGCAACAGCATCGGCAGTCTTCGGTTTCTGGGCGCGATGGACTGGCGCACGTTCGTTGAGACGATGAGCGTGGTCGAGCGGACGATGACTGAGGATCCCGCTGCAGCCTACGGCAAGATGGATTTTGCCACTCGCGATCGCTACCGCCACGCGGTGGAGAGGATGGCGAGAAGCAGCCGCCTCTCGGAACGAGAAATCGCGCGGCACGCGATTCATCTGGCGCAGCAAGGCGCGAGTAGGAAAGGTGTCGGCGATCGAGAAGCCCATGTTGGTTTTTATCTGATCGACAAGGGCGTGCCACAGCTCGAACGAGCGGGGGAGGTGCGCCTTTCCACATCTAACACGCTTCAGCGAACGAGCAGCCGGTTTCCGTTGCTCCTCTATGTCGGCACGATTGTCTTGATGACGGGGGTCTTCACCGGCGGCTTACTGGCACTGGCCTATGCCGATGATGAGGAGGGTTGGTTCCTCGCACTGGTCGGCCTCCTGTCCCTCATCTGTACAAGTCAACTGGCGGTCGCGCTGGTGAATTGGCTTGCGACAGTGTTGGTGACGCCGCATGCGCTGCCGCGAATGGACTTCTCCAAAGGCATTCCCCAGGAATCGCGTACACTTGTTGTGGTTCCGACTATGCTGAGCAGCATTGAAAACATCGAAGAGCTAACCGAGGCGCTCGAAGTCCGGTTCCTGGCCAATAGGGACAACCACCTGCATTTCGGCCTGTTGACCGATTTGCAAGACGCACACGAGGAAACCCTTCCGGAAGACGAGCCCCTGTTGCGGCTGGCCCAGAAAAGGGTTGAAGAGTTGAATGGAAAGTACCGAAAGACGACAGGCGATGCGTTCTTTTTGTTTCATCGTCCGCGCCGATGGAACACTGGAGAACGGATCTGGATGGGGCACGAACGCAAACGAGGCAAGCTTGCGGATTTGAATGGACTTCTGCGAGGCGGCTCACGGGATTGCTTCTCCCTCATCGTCGGCGAGACTGAGGTGCTGTCGAAGGTGCAATACGTGATCACCCTCGACACGGATACACAACTGCCGCGTGATGCGGCGCGTCAGTTCGTGGGAACCATGGCGCATCCACTGAATCGTCCGCGGTACGACGAGCACAAACAGCGTGTCTGCGAAGGATACGGCATTCTGCAGCCACGTGTCGGCGTAAGCCTCCCAGGCACGAATCAGTCGCGTTATGCGCAACTCAATGGGAGTGAACCCGGCATCGATCCCTATACGCGCGCCGTCTCCGATGTATACCAGGACCTGTTCAGTGAAGGCTCGTTCATCGGCAAGGGGATCTATGAGGTGGACGTGTTCGAACGCACACTCGCGGGTCGCTGTCCCGAGAACCGGATTCTCAGCCACGATCTTCTTGAAGGGTGCTACGTGCGGGCGGGGCTGCTGAGCGATGTGCAGTTGTATGAGGAGAATCCCTCATGCTACAGCGTGGATGTGAGCCGGCGGCACCGCTGGATCCGTGGGGATTGGCAGCTTGCTGGGTGGCTCTTGCCGCGCGTCCCCGGTCCAGGAGCACAGCGTCAGAAGAACCCGCTCTCTGGACTGTCCCGATGGAAGCTTTTCGACAACCTTCGGCGCAGCCTTGTCCCGGCTGCGTTGACCCTTATGTTGCTGCTCGGTTGGACAGTCTTGTCACCGTTCTGGTTGTGGACCTTGGCGGTGATCGGAATCATCCTGATTCCTCCGTTGCTTGCCGCTATCCTGGATCTGTTTCAGAAGCCGGAGGATGTGTTGCCGGAGCAGCATGTCGCCGCTGCGCTACGCTTGGCCGGGCGGCACAGCGTTCAGACGATATTGACAGTCGTGTGCCTTCCCTACGAGGCGTTCTACAGTTTGGATGCGATTGTGCGCACGATCTGGCGAATGTTGGTCACGCATACAAGACTGTTGGAATGGAGTCCGTCAAGCAATCAGGATCGCGATCGCCGCACAGGCGTCGTTGCCTACTGTCGGACAATGTGGATCGGGCCAGTACTTGCCACGGCCTCAGTGATCTATCTGACGCTGTCGGAGCCGAGCGCGTTGGATGTGACGCTGCCCATTCTGGCTCTCTGGTTTTCCTCCCCCGTGATCATGTGGTGGATCAGCCAACCGATGACTCGGCGGGAAGTGCATCTGACGGGCGACCAGACGATCTTTCTCCGGAAGCTTGCCAGAAAGACCTGGGCGTTCTTCGAGGAGTTTGTCGGCCCGGACGATCATTGGCTGCCGCCTGATAACTATCAGGAGCATCCCGTTGCCGTTGTCGCGCATCGCACGTCGCCGACCAATATGGGGCTTGCGCTGCTCGCAAACTTGTCCGCCTACGACTTCGGCTACTTATCTGCCGGACAACTTATCGAACGCACGACGAAAGCGTTTCACACGATGGAAGAGTTGGAACGTCACCGACACCACTTTTATAACTGGTACGACACGCAATCTCTGAAACCGCTGCTGCCGACCTATGTGTCGACGGTGGACAGTGGAAATCTTGCGGGCCATCTGCTGACACTGCGGCCGGGTTTGCTCGCACTCCCGGATCAGAAGATCCTGGTGCCGCGATTCTTTGACGGACTTAGCGACACAGTGAGGGTCCTCGAGGATGCTGCAGGGGAGTCCAGTCCGGCTCCACTTGCTCATTTTCAGAAGTATCTGGAATCTGCCTACGCATCCCAGCCAACTACGCTCACGGCAGCGCGGCTCTGCCTTGACCGGCTGGCCACGACTGCCGAGGAGGTGCTCGCGAGCGTGACGGCTGCTCCGGAGAGCCAAGCGACCTGGTGGGCGCGTGCCCTCGCCCGGCAATGCCGGGACGCCCTTGATGACTTGATGTTTCTCGCACCGTGGGCATTGCTGTCGGCCTCACAGGATAGACTCAGCGAATATGACCATATCGATGAGATCCCTACGCTGCGTGAATTGGCACACCTTGACGAGGTATGTCGGCAGGCCATCGAACAACGGTTGGATTCAGAGGCGAGGCACGAGGACCGCACATGGGCTGATGGCCTTCAACGGCTCATTGTGAAAGCCAGCCAGCGCGCCAGAGAAAGAATCGCGGCCGTCGAAGGACTGGCAGGTCAAGCCAGTCAGTTCGCCAACATAGAATATGATTTCTTGTTCGACAAAGGCTGTCATCTGCTGGCGATCGGCTACAACGTCGGCGAGCGCAGGAGGGACTCCAGCTACTACGATCTGCTGGCTTCGGAAGCGAGATTGTGCAGTTTCGTGGCGATTGCACAGGGACAACTGCAGCAGGAGCACTGGTTTGCTCTCGGGCGTCTCCTTACAACCGCTGGCGGAGGGCCGGTGCTTATCTCATGGAGCGGGTCAATGTTCGAGTATCTCATGCCGCTGCTGGTGATGCCGATATACGAACACACATTGCTTGACCAGACCTGTAAAGCGGCGGTGGAGAGACAGATCCAATATGGAGGGCAGCGCGGCGTCGCGTGGGGCATTTCTGAATCCGGCTACAACACGATCGATGTTCATCTGAATTACCAATACCGCGCATTTGGTGTGCCAGGTCTGGGACTCAAACGTGGGCTTGCCGATGATGTGGTCATTGCGCCCTATGCCTCGGCGCTTGCACTGATGGTGGCGCCCGAGGAGGCGTGCCTGAATCTGCAGCGACTCGCTGCGGCGGGTCTCGAAGGTCCATTCGGTTTATATGAAGCGATCGACTATACGCCTTCCCGTCTTCCTCGCGGACAATCGAGTGTAGTGATTCGGTCCTACATGGCCCATCACCAGGGCATGAGTTTGCTTGCGTTGGCCTATCTGCTCCTGGACCGTCCGATGCAGAAGCGATTCGAATCGGATCCATTGTTCCAGGCGACCATGCTGTTGCTTCAGGAGCGGATTCCAAAGGCGACGGCATCCTATTCGCACAGCGTGGAGCTCTCGGACTTACGTACCACCTTTGGTGATGCTGAGATGCCGGTGCGCCGGTTCAACAGCCCTCACACGCCGATACCGGAGGTGCAACTATTATCGAACGGCCGATACCACGTGATGATCACGAACGCGGGCGGTGGGTACAGCCGTTGGAAGGACCTCGCCGTCACGCGCTGGCGCGAAGACAGTACCTGCGACAACTGGGGCACATTCTGTTACATCCGTGACGTGGTGAGCAAAGAGTTCTGGTCTACTGCCTATCAGCCAACGTGTAAGTCTCCGGAGAATTACGAAGTCATTTTTTCTGAGGGACGGGCAGAGTTTCGCCGGCGTGACCACGATATCGAGACCTATACAGAGATCGTGGTGTCGCCGGAAGACGACATCGAACTGCGTCGAACCCGCATCACCAACGGCTCGAGGACCAGCCGAACGATCGAGATCACGAGTTATGCGGAAGTTGTGCTCGCATCCTCTGCCTCGGACGCGCTGCATCCGGCATTCAGCAATCTTTTTGTCCAAACTGAGATCATTCGCGAGCGGCAAGCGATCCTGTGTACGCGACGACCCCGCTCCCTCGCCGAGCACTCGCCATGGATGTGTCATCTCATGACCGTCCATGGAGCGGACATCGGAACGATGTCCTACGAGACGGACCGCTCACGGTTCATCGGTCGTGGTCGTACCGCCGCCGATCCACAAGCCATGGGCGGCTCCAGTGCGCGACAAGGGACACACGATGCTGGGGGACTCTCGGGCAGCGAGGGCTCTGTGCTCGATCCAATTGTTGCCATCCGGTGTCGGCTCACTCTCGGTCCGGAAGAATCGGCCACGATTGATATGGTGTCCGGCATCGGCGATACCCGCAACGTCTGCCTGGCTCTCGTTGAGAAATACCAGGATCGGCGTCTCGCCGATCGGGTCTTCGATCTGGCGTGGACCCATAGCCAGGTGGTCATGCGGCAGTTGAATGCCACCGAGGCCGACGCGCAACTCTATGGGCGCTTGGCCAGCTCTGTCCTCTATGCCAATTCCTCGCTCCGGGCTGATCCGAGCGATCTGATCAAAAACCGCCGCGGGCAATCCGGGCTGTGGGGCTACGCCATTTCAGGCGATTTGCCGATCGTGCTGCTGCAGATCGGAGATCCGGCCAATATCGATCTGGTGCGCCAGCTCGTACAGGCCCACGCGTACTGGCGCTCCAAGGGGTTGGCCGTGGACCTGGTGATCTGGAATGAAGATCGTGCCGGGTATCGGCAACTACTCCACGAACAAATCATGGGGCTGATTGCTGCAGGCCTTGAAGCACATGTGATGGATCGACCGGGCGGCATTTTCGTGCGTCCTTCGGATCAGATCTCAAACGAGGACCGCATTCTGCTCCAATCGGTCGCCCGTGCCATCATCACCGACGGTCGAGGATCGCTGGCAGATCAGATCACTCGTCGCGGCCATGTGGACATCACTGTGCCGCGCCTCGCACCAACCAGAACCCACCGCTCCGAGCCTGTGCCATCCGCTGCGTTGCCACGCCACGATCTCAGATTCTTCAACGGGCTGGGGGGATTCACGCCCGATGGACGCGAGTATGTCATCACGACCGCGCAGGGGGATGTGACGCCGGCGCCGTGGGTGAACGTACTGGCGAATCCGCACTTTGGCACCGTCATTTCTGAAAGTGGTCAGGCCTACACCTGGAGCGAGAACGCTCACGAGTTCCGCCTCACCCCGTGGCACAACGACCCGGTAAGCGATCCGAGCGGAGAAGCGTTGTACATCCGTGACGAAGAGAGGGGACATTTCTGGTCTCCCACGCCGCTGCCTAGCCGCGGGGCGACACCGTATGTCAGCCGGCACGGCTTCGGCTATAGCGTCTTCGAGCATATGGAGCGCGGCATCCGCTCAGAGTTGTGGGTGTACGTTGCCTTGGATGCACCGATAAAGTTCATGGTCTTAAAAGTAAGGAACGAGTCAGGCCGATCGCGTAAGCTCTCCGCGACGGGTTACGTAGAATGGGTGCTGGGAGATCTACGGCCAAAATCGGCAATGCATATCGTGACTGAACTGGACTCGAAGAGCGCCTCTCTCTTCGCGCGAAATCCCTATCACACGGAGTTCGCCGGACGCACTGCCTTCTTTGACGTAAACGAGACGACTCGGACAATTAGTGGCGACCGGACTGAGTTTATTGGGCGGAACGGCACGCTTCGTAGTCCGGTTGCAATGACCAGGTTGCGGCTGTCGGGAAAAGTAGGGGCCGGGCTCGATCCCTGTGGTGCGATCCAGGTTCCATTTGAGTTGGCCAATGGGCAAGAGCGCGAGATTATTTTCAGGCTGGGAGTTGGGCGAGATGCCGAAGATGCTCGGAACATGGTTCGCCGCTTTCGGAGACCTGCCGCCGCACGTAGTGCGCTCGAAATGGTCTGGCAGTACTGGAAGCACACACTTGGCGCGGTGCATGTGGAGACTCCGGACGAATCACTGAACATGCTGACCAACGGTTGGCTTCTGTACCAAACGCTCGCGTGCCGTCTGTGGGCGCGGAGCGGATATTATCAATCGGGTGGCGCCTTCGGGTTCCGCGATCAACTTCAAGATTCGATGGCGCTCATCCATACCGAGCCGCATCTGGTGCGCAAACACCTCCTCCTTTGCGCCGCCCGACAGTTCCAGGAAGGCGATGTCCAGCACTGGTGGCATCCTCCCTCAGGCCGAGGCGTGCGTACACGCTGTTCAGATGATTACCTCTGGCTACCCTTGGCGACTTGCCGCTATGTGCTGAGTACAGGGGATAGCGGGGTCTTGGATGAGCCCATTCACTTTGCTGAAGGCCGCCCGGTCAATCAGGAGGAGGACTCATATTACGATTTGCCGGGACGGTCTGAAAAAGTAGCCGGTTTGTACGAACACTGTGTGCGGGCCATTTTGAAAGGTCTTGCGCGTGGTGAGCATGGCCTCCCATTTATCGGTTCAGGCGACTGGAACGACGGCATGAATATGGTCGGCGAACAGGGCAGAGGAGAGAGTATCTGGCTGGGATTTTTCCTCTATGACGTCCTCATGCAGTTCGCGAAGGTTGCACGACTGCGTGGAGATCTATCCTTCGCTCAACGTTGCCAGAGTGAGGCCGCTGACGTGCGCCAGAATATCGAGCAGCATGGCTGGGATGGAGAGTGGTATCTCCGTGCCTACTTTGATGATGGCTCGCCCCTTGGGTCGGCGAGTAATCCCGAATGCCAGATTGATTCGATTGCGCAAAGCTGGTCGGTTCTCTCAGGGGCAGGGAACGCCACTCGCTCCCGCATGGGTATGGACGCGGTGGATCGGCGCCTGGTGCGCCGGGATCATGCACTGATCCAACTGTTGGATCCGCCGTTCGACAAGTCACATTTGAACCCTGGTTATATTAAAGGGTATGTTCCAGGAGTACGAGAAAATGGCGGGCAGTATACGCATGCGGCCATCTGGGCGGCGATGGCATTTGCTGCGTTGGGAGACAGACGGCGCGCCTGGGAATTGTTGGCCATGATCAACCCGATCAATCATGCGCGGTCTCCGGAGGGCGTTGCGACCTATAAAGTAGAACCGTACGTCGCCGCCGCCGACGTCTACGCTCTCTCGCCCCATAATGGCCGCGGTGGATGGACCTGGTACACCGGTTCGGCAGGCTGGATGTACCGGCTGATCGTGGAATCACTCCTTGGGTTGAGGCTTGAAGTAGACAAGCTACACGTTGTTCCGTGCCTCCCTGCGCACTGGAAAGGGTTTACGCTACACTATCGATACCGGGAAACGGTGTACCACATCACCGTTCTGCAGACGCGTGCTGGGAATGGTGATACGAAGGTGAGCGTCGATGGCATCGAGCAACAGAATAAGACTATTCCTCTGGTGGACGATTGTCGGGAGCACTCGGTTGAGGTACACGTACCGGCTACCGAGGTTCATTGAGCGTGACCCTGTAGACCGCAATCAGAAAGCGTTGCGCACTGAGATCGAGTGTCTTTTTGAGGGAAAACCTCTAGACTCCATGCAGGATCCCGGGTGCGCGTAATACTCCTTGACCGCAGCCTCCATGGCGTCTAGCATAACGCTGAGTTATTTGAGCCTCAGCTGACTGTTCTTGCTCTCGCGCGTCGAACGTTTTCCTGCGCGTGGAATGTTTCAGTCTCCGCCGTTCTTCTGCCAGAGCGTTTCTGACGTGCTGCGATCAATGGCCCTGACTACCAGGACTGAGTCGGATTAGGTCCTTAGGGACGCATGAGTCGGCGGACAGGTAGAGAACTTCTCGGTACAGGCCCCACACTATAAGGAGAGATGCGATGACACCAGAAGAACAGATTGCGAAGATGAAGAAAGCGATCACTCAGGCCATTAAGGTGATGAGCGACCGGTTTGGATCGACGGAGGGAGACGTTGGTAGGGCTATTGATGAGCTGAAGGCGTCCATGCAGACGGCACCGGTCGCAGCCATTCAGCCTTCTCAGAGCGCGGTGCCCGCGACGGTGGGGGCGTAGTGGCGTCAGTACAGATTGAATATACGATCATAATGTTGCCTGAATAAGGGGCTCGTTCGCTCTCGCGCAATCTGAGAGGATGAGGGCGAGTCGGTTGGGTATGTGTCAAGGAGCTGTCTAGGCCATAGGGCATCGGCATGAGGGAAGATCGTATGAAGAACGCGATACTAGTCTTTGCGCTAAGGCTAAACGTACCGTCAAGAAAAACAGTTCAACTTTGGACCGGAGCAAGCCGCCATTTGTTGAGGCACTGTTCCAGCAAGAAGATTGATCGTACACTCGCGGAGATGCAGCAGCATCTGGACAATTTACAGCGCACGATCAGCGAGTTGGCAACGGGCGGTTCATATTCCATCAATCGCTGTCGATAATGCGTCTTACAAACCCGATACACTCAAGGAAGAAAGAGTACCGCTATTATGTCGGACGATAGAGAAGATAAGAAGATTCATCCTGCAGCCAAGCCAGCTAGCGCTCCATCGCGGAAGCCAGCCGAGAGCGATCTGACGTGCACCGAATCGCAGATTGAGGACATTCTTTCTGAGGGTGAGTCCAGCAGGCCGATGAGCAAGAGTGACAAGGGCCTTCATGTAAAACGTCAGCCGAAGTCTTCCCGGTAAGGCTCCGGGGTGAAGCAAGGCCTCGTGTTGTCCGATCGGACGAATGTATGGTGACGTCACCTCTTCTGCCGCTTCTAGGAAAAGCGTGCGGAACATTCATGCCTCGCTCGCGTCCCACCATCGTATAAGTGAGGCGTTAGGAAACGGCTGATGAGTATTGGCTGGCGGCAGAATAGTTTGTGTCGAGACCGCAATAGGGAGTAGCCGCGTGACCGAATGCCTCAATGATGTGCGGCGTCGCTGGCCTCTCCCAATTCACGACTATTGGTCTACTCCTTTTGCCGAATCGTTGCTGCTGCATCTCGATCTTTGCCCTGGAGCGTCCATCTTCGATATTGCCTCCGGTCACGGGATTCCCGCTTTCTACCTGGCGGAGCAGGTGGGGCCTACAGGGCAGGTTCTGGCTATCGATCATAGTGAGGGGCAGATCGCGCGTGCTCGCATAATCCAAGGCGTACAACTTCCATGGCTGCGGTTTGAATGCTTAGATATGCGAGCGCTGCCTCAGCACCTGCCTTGTTTCGAACGTATCACCGGCAATCTCTCCGTCATGTTTTTCCGCCCCCATCGGTTCGAAGTTGTTCAGGGTTTGCTGGATCATCTCAATCCAGGCGGTCAACTGGTGTTGACCTTTCCTTCTCTCGGCACATTCGAATCGCTTTGGCGTCGAATCGATCAGGAGATGGCGGTTCGTGGTCTCCTGCTGGAACGCCGTCGGTTGGAAGCCTATCTTGCCGAACGTCCGTCAGCCGCAGACGCTCGAGGATGGCTGGATCGACTTCATCTCTCCCGTGTTGTTGTAGCCGAGTATCCGCTGGAGGTGACGACGGAAAGCGGTCAGACGTTCCTTCACCATCCTTTGCTTCGTGGAGGCTTTCTCGACGATGCGTATGAGTGTTTTGAGGATCAGCGTTTGGCAGATGAAGTGATGACTAGGGTCTCGGAAGATGTCGAAAGCTTCAGGCCGCTCATAGCACAGCGATGTGTGCTGTCAGGGTGGAAGCTGTAACAGGATGCTGAAAAAGCCCTCCAACGTCGTTCTCGGTTCGTCCAAATCCTCAACGTACCCCAGAGGGTACGCATCCAGTTTTGACTCACCTGCGGCCTAGTTGGATGCCTTTTTGAGCATCCTGCAGGAACGCATTGCTATTAGGTCGCACGAGCAGGCCATACTGTTTTGCAGAAAGGACCGCCAGGCCGGCGACGTTCGGATTAGAATCGATATCCAAGTTCTGCGATGTACATGTCCACGCCTAGGCTGGAAGGTCCGTTCAGCCCAGCATCAGAGAAGTGTTGGACACGAACGCCGGCATAGGTGTGTGAAAATGGACTGACTTGAACCCCCAAGGTTGCGACAATCTGAACAGGCCCCCCGAAATCTTGCACCCCGAATGTATGGTTGCTGAAGAGTCCTGCCCCCACTCCAGTGTCGAAGGTAACCAGTCCTTTCCAGCCGCTCAGCGCGAGAACAGGCACGGCCGTCATCATCAGACCGCTCTCATTGGCCCCTGTTAGTAGCCCCGCGCTTGCGATCAGTCTCGTCTCAAGATCCCATGTGTTTCCACCGAGCGGCCAGGACCAGGGGAGTTTGATGAGCGCTGCGACGTCGTACAGGTGAAAATAGTATTTTTGCTCTTTCCCCATGAAGGGAATTTTCTCACCGAAGCCAATGCGAGGGCCGATACTCAAGAGGGTAATGTCTCCTGCAAAGCCCGGTGTTGTGCATAACACTGTGGTGAATCCGAGGATAATGATCAGGTGCAGAAAGCGTGCTCGTTGGTTGCATCGCATGTGCGGTCTCTCGGTCATTAAAAAGTAGTGTGACACGATTCGACGATTCCTCCAAGATTTCTCGTCTATGGTCATAGCCTGTATGCAGCCTGTGGCGCTCCGTATGGCACAGATGAGGCAGGATTTTTTTAGTGTCACTGTGGTTGTAACAGTGTTCGAGTGCGGCAATGACACAATTCAGGAGGTCTGCCGGTGTATTAGGTCTGAGCTGCGACAGACAGAGAATTGTTCGCTAGAATAACGTGAATCTGAGATGGGAGGGGTGTGGTAAACATGAAGGGGCGCTTCAATCGAAG
>NEWT02000033.1:60733-96394 GCA_002869925.2 Nitrospira sp. CG24A | reverse complement strand
TGTCTGCATGTCCATAGGGTACTATGGACTGTCGGATATTTACGGCAACATTGCGTAGACTTAGGATTTCCTCATTGTGAAGTGCCTGCCCGATGAAAGATAGATTGTATGAATGATATGAGAGGGCAGGATTGAGGTTGCCAGACAGTGCGAGTGGGGCAGACCGCCAACTTATACATCCGCATTACCGGTGGGGCCTGGGCCAGGCCAGATGAGATAGGGGGGCCGTTTCATCGTCTCCGCTGATCGCGGGTAGAGACGCTGGGCATAACTATAGGCGTCTTCTTGTGCAACGAGGCACGTGGCTGCATCGAGATGGTTGGAGATGACGTGGAAGGTCCCACGGTCATCTGCTGCGATGGTTGCCATGTAGAGGGCACATGAAAAACTTCCTTCTTTTGAGCAGGCAGTGCTGATCAATAGATGTGATCCATCTGGAAACGTGACGATGGGGTCCAAGTTGGTACGGCTCATATATCTGTCCCTTCCATCACGTGTTTAATTTTATACGGCTTGGTTTGCGTAGGGAGTGACATACAGTCTAAGGAGGTGCCCATCCCATTCCGTTCCTTCAAGAGCGACCACGGCGTTTAAGGCCTGTTCACCGGACCCCATTTCTACAAATCCATACCCGGCGGATCTTCCTGTATGTTTGAATCTGACCACGTACGCTCTGGCAACGAGACCGTAAGAGGTGAAGATGCCGCGTAACTCGCAGTCCGAAATGCTCTCCGGAAGTCCCCCCACATATAGGATTCGTTTTCCCATCGTGATGTCCTTTGTCATGGGTCAGTTCGTTCGAGCCAACGAGTTTTCGTTATACGAGCCAGTCCGCAATGATGTGGCAAGACCGAGTGAGTAGAGGCCGTGGATGACCCATTTTGAGGGATCGAAGTGGTACCAGCGTGTACCGTTCCGGTAATCGGTTGGGTGCATGTGATGGTAGTTATGGTACCCCTCGCCAAATGTTACGAGGGACACGAGCCAGCTATCTCTACTGGAGTTTGAAGTGCTGTGCGGCTGCCGTCCCCATAGATGACAGATGGAGTTGATGAAAAACGTCGAATTCAGCACGGCGAATGTGCGTCCGACGCCGGCGAGGAGAAAACAACCGATTCCACCCATCATGCCATTGAAGAGAAAGCCCACGAGAAACGTGCCGGCCAGGCCCGCGAGGAGCAGAAGGGGGTAGTATCTATGTTGCCAGATGGCCACGGGATCGGTTGCGACACGCGTCGCATACTTTGGCTCGGCGTATCGATCGGTGATAAAGAGCCATCCACAGTGGCTGTGCCAGAAGCCGTGTTGTGCATTGTATGGATCTTTCTCCTCGTCACAATGCGCGTGATGACGCAGATGATCAGCGGCCCATTTGATGGCGGAGTTCTGTAGCGCCCAGGCACCTCCGATTAAGAGTGTGCATTTGACCCAGCTTGGACAGTTAAAGCTCCGATGGGCCATCAACCGATGATAGCCGACGGTGATGCCTAATCCACTGACGACATAGAGCAGTCCAAATAGCGACCAATCGATCCATGTGTAGTGGTACAGATATCCATAGAGGGGAACCCCAATTATTGCGCCAGCAGAAATTGAGCAAAAGATAAGGGCGGTCCAGATGCCACGACGACTGTTGATCCTGATCGCGACGCCTGAGGGAGTGATGGCAAATGTGGGTGATTGTGAACTCTCAGATTGCTGTTTTGTCTGGTTCATGGGCCCTCTTCATCCTTAATGAGCTGGCAGGGGCAAGCGGGGCACAGATGCATGATGCCCGACGGCTTCCTTTATAAGCCGTAGGTGTAGAACCGACCAAAAATTAGAACTTCGATCGCGCAGAGTTTAGAAGGAGGGAGTGAAGGCGCGAGGGACAGGGCCTGACCCAACTATATGTGTTCGGAGTTTAACACAGACCGCATGGTATAGCGAACCTGTCAGTGTTCCAGGACACAAATGAGCCAGATACGGGTCGTTCACTCGATCTCGATTTCGTGATCCTCATGTATCAATCGTTCATCCCTTTTGGCGAAAAGTCGTATCTGGTGGTAACAATCGTGCACCGTGGTGTTCTCGGTCTACAATAATTACTCACAGGTAAAGCGTCTCCCTGGCATAAGGGCGACAGCTTGCTGGTTTGCCGTTAGCAGACACGAGGTGCCAATGGGGGAGAAGAGTGGAACGGTAACGATCAAGAGGCGAGAATCTATCTCAAAATTTACTGAGAAACATGGTGGTCGAGGCGAGCTGCACAAAGCAAAGGAAGCTTGAGGCGCAATATTGCCAGCGAACGAGTAGGCGGCGTTTCCATTGCAGCCATGCAAAGAAGCGCTCGACAAGCCAGCGGCGTTGATATCTCGGAGATGGCGCCTGTTTCGCGTCTTGAGCTTCCGGGTGGGCCGGTCATGTTCACGCCGTCCTGCTTGAGACCGTCTTCGAGCCCGTCACTGTTATATGCCCGATCGCCAATGTGATGGTCAGCCTTGGCCTCCAGCATGTAGAAGTCGGAACTGAGTTGCATCAACGTGACCACACGGCGATTCCCGTATGCAAACTCACAGGGGTACGCTATCCTCATATCACATCATGTCCGGCAATGGGTTGTGCTGTCGTTTCTACTATGGGCTTAGGCCAAGTGTCCGGCATCCTGCGGATATTCTTGGCCCTGCGATAGGACCAGGTCCCGCCATGTGACCCTCCTTGTGGCGTATCCTAAAGCGGACAGATCATGTGCTAACGAAGCTTCTTTTCAAGAAAGTTGACGACAGAGAGGGCTTACTGTACGATGACTTCCACGTGATTGTTGCAGTAGTCCGGCGACACCGCGGTATACACCATAACGGACTTCGCGATCGCATCGCGACTAGGTCCTGTCGGAGTTGATGCCTTCCCGGTTTCTCTCCCCTTGATTCTCTGATCCTGTCTTCATGCGATCACACTGAAAGGATAGTGCATTGCATACTTCTGTTCACACGAGTTTTCATACCCTTGGTCTGTCTGAACCGCTCTTGCGGGATTTAGCCGCAGCCGGCCTGGTGGTTCCCACTCCAATTCAGGCTCAAGCGATTCCACCAGCTCTTGAGGGCCGGGATGTCATTGGATGTGCACAAACGGGTACGGGGAAGACTGCTGCATTTGTTATTCCCATGATCGAACGGCTTGCAGCCCTGCCAAAAGGTCAACCGCAAGCTTTGATTCTCGCACCGACGCGAGAATTGGCCATGCAGATTTCTGGCGCAATTGAGAAGCTCGGTCGGAGCCACAACATCTCTGCTACGGTCATCGTAGGGGGGAGCGACATGCAGGCGCAGATCAGAGGGTTACGCCAACGGCCCGATGTTCTGGTCGCCACGCCAGGGCGTTTGCTGGACCATATGTGGAATGGGACGGTCAACTTGGCTCCGATGAAGATTCTGGTGCTCGATGAAGCCGACCGTATGCTTGATATGGGTTTCGCCCCACAGATTAATCAGATTCTTGACGCATTGCCGATAGAGAGACAGACCTTACTTTTTTCTGCCACGATTCAGACAGATGTGACCCACCTGGTTCAAACAAGCTTGCGCGGAGCTGTTCGTGTGATGATAACACCTGCCTCAACGACGGCTGAAGGTGTGACGCAGACGGTGCATCATACGAGTTCTCAGGAGAAAACGAAGCTGTTGGTATCGTTGCTGGCGACGGAACGAGGGACAGTCCTGATATTCGCTCGGACAAAGAGTCGGGTCGATCGGCTCGGTCAGGCCCTTGAGCAGGCTGGTCATCGTGCTGCGGTCATTCATGGAGACAGAAGTCTGCCTCAACGCCTTCGTGCTCTCGACGGATTTAAGCGAGGGCAGGTCAGAATTCTTGTTGCGACGGATATTGCAGCCAGGGGAATTGATGTAGCCAATATTGGCCACGTGGTCAATTATGATATGCCAAACTGCCCGGAGGACTATATCCATCGCATTGGACGGACAGCTCGAATGAAGATGACTGGGCGAGCCACAAGTTTTGTGACCTTTGAGGATCGTGATCAGCTCTGCGCGATCGAAACGTTGTTGGGGAACTCTCTGCCATTGGCGGAGGGAAGCCCCAGCCTTCTTGATCGGTCGTACGTGAGAATGACTGAACGGCCAAGAGGTGATCGTCCGCAGTGGGGCTACCAGAGGAAGACCAAAGCGGGCATCAATTGACTCTGTCGTATCGGAGGATGACGTAATTCTAAAATTAGAACCGTACGGCTAGAGGAGATCAAACAGAGTGGATATGCCTCATCAAAAATGCTCACGCTCTGCGCTAGATATGAAGGCTGGATATAGGCGATTGAGGCCAGGCTGTTTGCACAAATTTATTGAGAGATAACTTGACGCAACAGCATAGCAGATATCGCCTACTAGCGACTCAACAACATTAGACGACGGTTAGCTGGTAACCATTTTATAAGGCGAGCACGGGGAGAGTGAAGTATGAGACTTATGCTTACGTTACCGTTAATACAGAGGCTCTTGGGGGCCCCATTGAAGCCCTGCCAAATCTGGATCTTCCCCTGCATCTGTATTTAATGGGCGAACCGGTTTCTCAGTTTTACGCTGTTCTCGACGGGCATCTTTTTCACGCCGCTGAATTTGCTTTGCCTTCTCGCGGTCACGTTTTGCGATGGTGGTTTTCCCTGCTCGTCCGATGGTGTCCTCCTTGGTCTAGCAACTCATATTAAATCGCCAATTGCTTGCTGTCTATTAGGGTTTCCAGCAAATTCTTTTCATTGAGGACTAGGATTATTCTGCCACACCACGCCGTCTCTTGTTGCTTGAGTCAGGAGCATGGCCAGTAGTCTTAGCTTCTCGCTCAGCTGTGCGTGACCGGGTACCCTGGCCGAACCCACGGCTTGCCATGTTTGACACTTGCCGACGGATATCTTCCATTGAAGTCCTTAGGCTGTTATCAAGAGGATTGGGTAGGCCAAGCACCTCCCAACGAATCTTTGGCTTTCGTGTCGCCCGTGCACGATTCTTTCTCGTTTTGTCGGCTCGCCATCCAGAGGATAGCTTCATACATGCTCCTTTATGGAACTGGTTGTTTCCATTGTGGAATACCATCCGATTGAGATCAGAGGGACCAGATGGAAATACCATGTTCCGTCCATCTATTCGTCTGGCATCTATGCGCTGAATGCGAAGGATCGAAAGCGCACTGGCTATTCACAAGTCGTTGCGCTGAAATCATTAAATGAAACTCGATGCGCACTAAGGCTAGTGTTAACTTGTTAGTGTGGATCAGAGTACCATGGGTCATGGTGGGAGTCAAATGGTGTAGTTAGCTTGTGTCAAGCCCAAATAGAAATGTCCTCTTCCTCCCCAAGTAGAAATGTCCGGTGTTATGTTCCGGCCGCCGCCGCGTGGCTTGTGCGTTCTGGCCGCAGGCGCTTGCGCCACGGATGGTCAGGCCTCGGCGTGACCGGGCGCCGGGGTGAGTGAACCGTCTTGGCCTCAACCACCTTCACGGGCCGTGATATGATCGCGTGAAAGGCGAGCGGCCGACCCTGGTGCGTGATCCGCATGGTCCCCATCCACACGCTCTTCCACGAGCACGAGGGGCGCCCTGACATTGGTCCGCACCTGGTAGAGGTACCCGTGGTGGGCCACCGTCCAATCCCGACGCGGCCTCGTGGGGTCTTGAGCCACAGGCTCCGGTCCAGATCGCAGCTCGCAGGACGGAGGCGATGCAGATCGGCGACCTGGGGTGGCGGAACAGTGACGCGCTGATTGTAGATCGGCAGATAGCCTGTCAGAAACTGGTTCGCCGCAGGTGAGAGGCAGATTGGCTGAGGTGAATGGTGGGACTTGCGCGTCACTCAACGATTCATGCTTCTGTCTCGCGTCTCTTCACAGAGTACAGTGCAAGTACATTTTGTGGTATGACCGAGACACAGAATTCTTCAGGTCCATGGCATGCTCTTGTTTCACGGCGTATCAGTCCTTGAACAAGGTTGATGATTCAGGAAGAACCATCCAAAGCATGAAAGTTTTCTTTTTTTCTGAAATACAGACGCTTCGAGTACGACTGCGAATCGCTATCCATAGAGCGGAGGAGGCGTTAGAAGCCTCGTAGGCTAAAATCTATTCAGGTGATGGGGCGAAGGTAATGGGGCGGGCGTGTTTCGTATGAAATGAAAACAATGGAGTAATGCATTCGTTATTCTGCGTGACCTGAGTACTTTGAGCCAGATTACTTGATGGCAACCGATTTGACGTCTTTAAACGTGGTATGGCCAAGTAGGACTTTCTGAACCCCGTCCTGCAAAAGGGTGGTCATGCCCTCTTCAATGGCAGCTTGTAGCATCTCTTCAGTTCTCGCCTTGCTCTGAATCAAGCGTTTGAGCGTGTCCGATCCCAGAAGCAGCTCATGGAGGGCGACACGTCCCTTAAACCCAGTACGGTTGCAGGTTTCACATCCCTTTCCTCGGGCCAGACGGAACGTATTGTCTTGTGGGATTCCAAGCTTATCCCAATGGTTAGGCCCATAGCCCTGGCGGATTTCTTCGTATTCTACCGCTGTTCCGACGTACTGCTCCTTGCAGTCCTTGCAAATTCGGCGAGTGAGCCGCTGGGCGAGAACTCCCAACATTGCATCGGCAAAACTAAACGAATCGCAGCCCATATCGAGAAGTCGAGTGACCGTTTCTACTGCACTATTTGTGTGGAGGGTGCTCATGACGAGGTGTCCGGTCAATGAGGCTTCAATGCCGATTTCTGCCGTTTCTTTATCTCGCATTTCTCCAACCATGATCACGTCAGGATCGGCCCGAAGAAAGGCGCGCATGGCTTTGGCAAAAGTGAAATCGATCTTTGGCTGAACTTGAACTTGCCGGAGACCGTATTGAGTGATTTCGACGGGATCCTCAGCCGTCCAGATCTTGATGTCCGGCGTATTGATGAAGCCAAGGACCGAATGCAGAGTTGTGGTTTTTCCTGATCCGGTCGGCCCGACGCAGAGAATAATGCCGTAGGGTTTTGCAGCGATCTCCTTGATGGCGGTCAGATTTCGCTCCGAGAATCCCATTTTGTCGAGTGGCAAGGGTTCGCTCGCGGCGAGGATGCGCATGACCACGTCTTCGTTGTATCCGGCAGTTGGAATGGTCGCGACACGTAACTCGATGTCCTTGCTCTCCGACAATTTAAATTTGATCTTACCGTCCTGAGGTTTGCGCCGTTCTGCAATATCGAGGCTGGCCATAATTTTTAGGCGCGAGACGATGGCGCGTCGATAGCTTTGCG
Organism: Nitrospira sp. CG24A; assembly: GCA_002869925.2. Lineage (GTDB taxonomy): Bacteria > Nitrospirota > Nitrospiria > Nitrospirales > Nitrospiraceae > Palsa-1315. Next base: position 89,138 of record NEWT02000033.1, on the reverse strand, counting down.
GAATCTTCATGTACTCGAAACAGTCTCCATCGACTCGAAATCGGACAAGAGTTTCACGTTTTTCGCCATAGGGTTCGACATGAATATCAGAGGCGCCTTGTCGGTACGCATCTGCGATGATCTGATTGGCAAGTCGCACGATAGCGTTATCGTTTTCATCGAGGCCGCCTCCGGCGTCTTCAGTGGCCGCTTCCTGGGCTTCGTTGACGAGCTCGCCAAGAATATCGGAGACGTTTTCGTCCAGCTTTCGGGTGAGGTTCGTGTCTGCCTGTCCTGTAGCGGAACCGAGGAACTGGGCAATATCACGACGAAGACTGATGGCAAAGCGAATGTTCAGGCCAGGGAACGTCCTTTTTATATCCGCCACGCGATCAAGATCACTCGGGTCATCCGTGAGAATTTCGATGGCAGTTCGGTCACGCTTGAGAGGCATCCAATGGTTCTTCTTGAGGTAATCGACGTTGAGGTTTTTCAGGAGTTCGATGTCGACGAGTGTGCGTTCGCTGTATTCGATATAGGGGCATTTGTGAAACTGGGCAAGCGATTTTCCGATCTCGCTTTTCGGCACCTTGTACTTTTCGATTAAGATACCCTCGAAGTCTGATAGCCCCTTTTTTGACTCGGCAATAGCGTTATCCAAGTCGTTCTGGGCAATGTGCTTGTTCGAGACCAGACGGTCGAACTTACTCGGGTTTTTCTTTGAGACTTTGCGAAGGTTGAAGAAGGCAATGCCGAGTGCTTTTGCAATCTCCGCGACGGACTCTTCGTCTTTTCGTGTAAATCGCCCGCCGGTTTTTTTATTGAGAAGTTGGAGGACACCCATCAAATACTTGTTGTCTGCGACGATCGGATAGGTCAAAACTTGTTTCGTTTTGAATCCGGTCCGTTTGTCATAGGTTGTGTCATGGACGAGTGCGGGGTGGACGCCCTGTAGCTCTGCGATATTGTACGCGTCGGCGATGCTCACTGGCCGGAGATATTTTGCGCAGAACCCCGCCAGGCTTTGTTCTGAGATCGGAATGCGGAATTCCTCGACGCTATCGATGTGAGGGGCTTTAGAAAAAATCTCTTTCTTTTCCGGATCGAACGCAAAGATGGTGAGGTCTTCGGCATCGAAGACGCTGAGCACTTCTTTGCGCAGATCGAGGAGAATATAGTCAAGATCGCGCGCCGCATGGATTTGGTCCGTGATGCGCTTGACATGTTCAGAGAATGCTATTTTCTGCTGAAGGTCTTGAGGGCTTTTGGCGACAGGATTGGCTTCCATTTCAAGGGCTCCCAGCCTTCATCCATGAAGACGATCGTCGTACGCTCATTGAAGCGTGCGTAGAATGTCTGTGATCCACATGCTGTGATGCAAGGATTGAAATTCAGTGTAGCTGATCGAGGTTGGAAGGCAAGGAAAAGGCAGTTTCAGACTGGGAATGGTGACGGAAGTAGCAAAATGGACAATCAATCCATTGGTGAGTGAGAGGGCATTCAGCTTGATCGTCGTTGAAGTAGATGCGCGGTGACGTGTGCCGGAGGCAGCTTGAGTTTTACTCCGTCCTTTCGAGTTTTAACCTCGACCACTCCTTCGGCGAGGCCCTTGTCTCCCACAACGATTTGAAACGGAGCGCCTATCAGGTCCGCATCGTTGAACTTTACGCCTGCCCGTTCGTCGCGGTCATCCCAGAGAACTTCGAGCCCTGCCGCCTGCAGTTCGTCGTAGAGCTGCGCGGTGATGGTGGCGGTGTGTGCTGATTGGGTGAGCGGAAGGAGATGGACATGGAACGGCGCGATCGGATAAGGCCAGATTATCCCTTTTGCGTCGTGGTTCTGTTCAATTGCTGACGCGGCAGTTCTGCCGACCCCGATGCCGTAGCATCCCATCACGGCGAGGCACTCGTTCCCATGAAGATCCAGGAAGGAGGCTTTCATGGCTTCGCTATATTTGGTGCCAAGCATAAAGACATGTCCGACTTCAATGCCTTTTGTCGTCTTCAACGTTCCGTCTTTTTTCGGTGACTGATCTCCTACACACGCGCTGCGGAGATCGGCAAACTGCTCGACCTGAAAGTCGCGATCCCAATTGGCATCGACATAGTGCGTGTCACGCTGATTGGCCCCGACGATCACGTTACGTATGGCTTTGACCGCGTGGTCGGCAATGATTCTGACGTGTTGTAGGCCTATGGGGCCGGCAAACCCAACCGGTGCGCCAGTGACGCGCTCGACAACGGCAGGATCTGCAAGCGCAAGATCCGTCACTCGTAGGAATCGTTGAATCTTGACCTCGTTCGCCTCATGGTCTCCCCGTATCAGCACGGCGACCGTGTCTGTTCCTATCGAATAGAGGAGTGTTTTTACCAGATGCGCTGGGGACACGTTCAGGAATTTTGTCACGTCGTCGACGGTCCGGCAGTGGGGCGTTTGGACGGAGCGAAGTGGCCGCGCGACTTCGGTGTCTATATCGGTAGGAGGCAGCACTTCAGCCTGCTCGATGTTGGCGGCGTAGGTGCCGGTATCGCTGTAGACGATGGTGTTTTCACCTGTGTCTGCAAGCACCATGAACTCATGAGAGGAGCTGCCGCCGATCAGGCCTGTGTCGGCTTCCACGGCACGGAAGGTGAGGCCACAGCGGGTGAAGATACGATGATAGGCATCATACATTTTTTGATAGCTGACCCTGGCGCTTGTTTCGTCTTGATCGAAGCTGTAGGCGTCCTTCATGATGAATTCACGCCCGCGCATGAGTCCGAAGCGGGGACGGATTTCATCTCGAAACTTGGTTTGGATTTGATAGAAGTTCAGCGGCATCTGCCGATAGGAACGAACTTCACGCCTGAATAGATCTGTAATCACTTCTTCATGGGTCGGCCCCAAGCAAAACTCGCGCTCGTGGCGGTCTTTGAACCGGACTAATTCCTTGCCGTAAAAACTCCATCGGCCGGTTTCTTGCCATAATTCTGCGGGAGAAGCGATGGGCATCAGGAGCTCCTGGGCTCCCGCCCGATTCATTTCCTCCCGGATGATCTGTTCAACTTTTCGAATGACCCGAAGCCCGAGTGGAAGGTAGGTGTAGATGCCTGCTGCCACTTTGCGAATCAGACCGGCTCGGAGCATGAGCGTATGGCTGACGGTTTCCGCTTCGCCGGGGGCTTCTCGCAATGTGGGGATTAAGAGTTGAGATGTTCTCATGATGTTGTGAGAGAGGCGGAAAAGTCATCAGGCCTGAAGGTCATCGCATCTGACACATCGGTGAGAGAGGAAATGTTTTGCAAGCATAATGAGTTCGACATTGAGACGTTCGAACTCTTGTCCTATTTAAGGAAGATTCGCTCGATGTCATTCCAGAACGCAAAGATCATGATACCCACTAATAGCACGAGTCCGGCCTGTTGCGCGAGTTCTCTCTGGCGCTCACCGAGTGGTTTGCGGAGGATGCCCTCAATCAGAAAAAACAAGAGATGTCCACCGTCGAGAATAGGAATGGGCAGTAGATTGAGGACCCCTAGATTGATACTCAGCATGGCGATGAGATAGATGACGTTTGAGGCGCCCTGCGCAGCGGCTTCTCCAGATATATTTGCAATCGTCAGCGGCCCCCCGATGTTTTTACTGGAGATATCCCCAACGATCATCTTGTAGAGACCGATGACCGTCAGCTCGGTCAAGCCCCATGTGGCTCTCAAGCCGTCATACAGCGATAGCAAGGGAGTGCTGGAGCGTATCAGTGACCGGCTGCCCGGTCCTGCAAGGCCGATCTTGCCGACTTCCACAGACTGGCCGTTGACCATCTCTTTTTCGGCAGAAGGTGTCACAGTCAGAGAGACTCGTTGTCCATCCCGTAAGACTTCTATGTGCAGTTCGCGGTTGGGGCTCTCTCTTACCAGGCTAGTCATCTGGAACCACGTATGGATCGTTTGGCTTTCGATCTTGACGACATGGTCCCCAACTTGAATCCCGGCTTTTGCCGCAGGAGAACTCTGTACTACTGACGTGACCAGGGGCGGCGCGTCTTCAATGCCGAGATAGTAGAGGGGTTCTTGCGCAGCGGGCTGTGGTCTGGGTGAAATTGCGGGCGTAACGGTCAGCGCTTTACTCTGTTCTCCTCGTTTGATCTCAAGGGTCAGCGGCTGCCCTTTACTCTTCGCCACTGCGTCGAAGAGTTCCGCCCTTGTCGAAATATCGTGTCCGTTGACACCGCTTATATGATCTCCGATTTGCATGCCTGCGGTATCGGCTGGAGAACCGGGCACCATCGCTTCAACGTCGGGGGTGAGATCCTGAAATGATGGAATCGGAAGCGGGGCGCCGGTCGCGAGCCATCCGGCAAAAATGAGATAGGCCAGGATGAAGTTAAACCCAGGTCCTGCAGCGACGATCAGGACTTTGCCCCATAAGCTTTGGTGTGCAAACGATCGCGCACGATCTTCTTGTGTGGTGGCCTCGGTCTCATCTTCGCCGAACAATTTGACATAGCCACCGAGGGGAATGGCCGAGAGGAGGTATTCGGTTTCGCCCATTTTTCTGCCGAAGAGTTTCGGCCCGAATCCAAGTGAAAATTTGAGGACTTTGACGCCGACCCAGCGAGCGGCCAAGAAATGCCCGAGTTCATGGAATGCGACGAGCACGCCAAGCACGATGAGAAACCACCATGCCTTCTGCATGAGCAGCCAGACAGTATCGGGGGACCAGGTAATTGCCATGAACACGGTGTACGCTCCTTCGTGTAGACCTAGCGTGCCAACGCCACTACCAACGATTCTGCCTTCTCTCGAGCCCAGCGATCCGCCTCCAGCGCGTCTTCCAACGACTCGATGTCTTTGGTGGTGTGGAGATCCATTGTGCCACGAATGATTCCTGCGATATCGGTGAACCGAATGCCTCCGTTCAGGAATGCCTCGACCGCAATTTCATTGGCTGCATTCATCGTCGCGGGCATCGTACCGCCGATCCGAAGGGATTCATAGCCGAGACTCAAGCAGGGGAAACGGTCGTGATCCGGTTTGCAAAATGTCAACTTCCCCATCTCGGTCAGATCCAACGAAGGCAGATCCAGCGGCATGCGTCCAGGATAGTTCATCGCATAAGAAATGGGTGTTCGCATATCCGGCAATCCTAACTGGGCGATCATGGAGCGATCTCTATATTCTACCAGAGAATGAATGATGCTTTCCCGATGGATCATGACTTCGATTTGTGACTCCGGGATATCAAAGAGCCAGCGGGCTTCTACGACTTCCAACCCTTTGTTCATAAGGGTAGCAGAATCGATCGTGATTTTAGCACCCATCTTCCAATTGGGATGTTGGAGCGCTCGTTCAGGGGTGACGTCGTGTAACTCCTCCTTGCTTAGGGGCCAGAGGGCTCCTCCGGACGCTGTTAAGATCAGGCGGCGGACGTCCACTTTACGATGGCCTTCCAGCGACTGGAAGATCGCACTATGTTCGCTGTCGATGGGAAAGATGCGTACGCCATGCCGCCGGGCCTCGTCCTGCATGAGCTTCCCTGCCATGACCATCGGCTCTTTATTGGCTAAGGCGATCTGCGTTCCGGTGCGGATGGCCGCAAGGGTGGGTACGAGACCTGCGCCACCGACGATGGCGGAGATGACAAGATCTGCTTCAGAGGCAGAGGCGACCTGAATGAGACCGTCTTGCCCAGACAATATTTCGACAGGCAGATCCTCACAACGTTCCTGGAGCCTGGCGGCAGCGGCCGCATCCGATAAGGCGACCACGCGGGGTTTGAAGCGGCGGATCTGTTCCTCGAGCTTTTCGTCATTGCTGCCGGCTGTGAGCCCTGCCACACGAAACTCTTCCGGGAACCTGTCCACAATATCGAGGGTGCTGGTACCGATCGACCCGGTCGATCCAAGGATGACGATCGTTTTCATACGTAGCTCCTTCACTCAATCACTCGAAGCCGGCTCACCATCGTGACATAGTAGTAGAAGACGGGGGCAGTGAACAAGAGACTATCGAGACGATCGAGCATGCCTCCATGACCAGGAAGTATTCCGCCGGAGTCTTTCATGCCGACGCTACGTTTCATGGCTGATTCCGTCAGGTCGCCCCAGAGACCTGATAGCGTCAGCAGGATTGCCAAGATCACACAGTCGAGACCGGAAAAATCGGGAAAAAACCACCAACGCGCCGCATAGGCAACCAGTATGGCAACGATCAAACCGCCGAGCAAGCCTTCCACAGTTTTTTTGGGACTGATCGTGGGAGCAAGGCGGTGCCGTCCATAGAGTGTGCCGATATAGTAGGCGCCGGTATCGGATGCCCAGGTCACCATCAGCAGAAAGAAGATGAGCCATTCGCCTTGAGGCAGAAGCCTCGTCATCGAGAGCGTACTGAGCGTGAGACCTAAATAGAGTATGCCGAATACGGTCATCGCGCCGTCTCTTACGCTCTGTTCAAGGGGCGAGCGGCTGAACAGCGGCACGGAAATCGTACAGACAAGTGTGGCGAGGAGGGTTGGAACGATGACGCTCGGCCAATGTGCTCCGAGAATCAGGGCGGCGAACCCCATCACGCCGATCCCGATCATCCAGGAGCGGCTACGGTCGCCAAAACATAATCGGTAGAACTCGAAGAGGGCAAGCGCTCCTCCCAGGATGACGATTCCAGAAAATACGAGAGGCGGGAGATAGCGAATGACGGCATAAAGGAGCGGCACGAGGACCAAAATAGTATAGATTCTGCGCGGATCAAATCGGGACGCTACCGTGCGTGGCGGTTCAGCCTGCTGCTGGCTGACGGTTTTGTACTCCTGCATGGGAAGGTTGAGATCGATCACTATGACGAAATACCGCTGAGGACACGGCCGAACCGACGTTCACGTCGCTGATATTCGAGCAAGGCCAGCAAGAGTTCACGGCGACGGAAATCAGGCCACAGTGTTGGGGCAAAATAGAGTTCGGTATAGGCAAGCTGCCAGAGGAGAAAGTTGCTGATGCGCGTTTCGCCGCTGGTGCGAACTAATAAGTCAGGATCGGGCAAATCATGGGTGTAAAGGCATTGTTGGATACGGGATTCATCCACATCATCCGGCTGCAGTTTTCCGTCTTGGGCTTCATGGAGGAGCTCACGCACAGCATCCACAATCTCCGCGCGTCCACCGTAGCTGAGGGCAACTGTGAGATGGAGTTTGTCGAGATGGGCGGTTTCCTGTTCGGCGGCCCGGACCCATTGGAGTGCGGAGGCTGGAAGGGAATCGAGCCGTCCGATTGTGCGTAATCTGACACCCTGCTCAATGAGCTTCGAGCGTTCCGTTGAAAGGTAGTATTCAAGCAAGCCCATGAGTGAAGAGATTTCCTGGATGGGACGCTTCCAATTCTCCTGTGAAAACGCATAAATGGTCAGGGCGTGGATGCCCAGTTCCAAGCAGACCGTGATCATTTCGCGGACGGATTTGATCCCTTCCCGATGCCCGGCAATACGAGGGAGGTTTCGCAGTTCTGCCCAACGGCCATTGCCATCCATAATGATGGCGATGTGCTTGGGTAGGAGGTCTGGTTCAAGTCTTGTGGCAAGCTCTTCTAAGGAGAGCTGCTCTATGGCTGATGAGTCTTTCGTGTCCATTATAAACGCAATAAATGCAGTATAAATACAGTCAGTAAAGATCCTGTTGCGAAAGAATGTACGGTAGGCAGGCAAAGTCTACTGGTGAGGGTGTAGAATGTCAAACGAATTTTACTAAAAGTCCTGTAAAAGCGAATAGTTGGATCAATTTTCGTTGCGCCTATTGAAAGCGATCAGCTATACTCCTCGTCTATTTTGACGGTCAACGGTTGTGAGGACTCGCAAACATGGGTGAACTTGTTCAGTTGACGTCTTTCGGTCTGACCGAAGGCGAGGTACTTGGGGCGCTCGGGCGGGTCAAAGTTCGAGATGTCGATTATGCCGACCTCTACTTTGAATCCTGCGTATCGGAGTCAGTCTCGATGGAGGAGTCGCTCGTCAAGCGTGCGACAAAAAGTGTGTCTCAGGGCGTGGGGGTGAGGGCAACAGCGGGAGAAAAAACCGGCTTTGCCTATTCCGATGAGCTGACGAAGAAGGATCTCGAACTGGCCGCAGACACGGCTCGTTATATTGCCAATTCTCCGAGCGGAGCCGAGCAAGTTCCAGCGCCTGTCCGTCAACGTCCCACGCGTGATCTTTATCCAATCGAACGGGTACAGGCCGAAGTCGCCACGGCAGATCGCGTGGCCCTCTTGAACGCCATCGATGCTGAAGCGCGCCGCTATGACCCGCGCATTAAGAATGTCATGGCCTCGTTTAATACGGAGTACAAGGTGGTGATCGTTGCCACCTCGGACGGTACGCTGATCGGAGATGTGCAGCCACTCTCGAGGCTACAAGTGACCTGTATCGCAGAAGAGAATGGCCAACGGCAAGCCGGCTCATTCGGTGGAGGGGGTCGTGTCGGATTTCAGTTCTATCATGAGGGCGATCGATATCTGCGTTTTGCACGTGAAGCGGCACGAGAAGCGATTCTTAATCTGTCCGCGGTCGAGGCGCCGGCAGGTGTGATGCCGGTTGTATTGGGCGGAGGATGGCCGGGGATTTTGTTACACGAAGCCATCGGCCATGGCCTTGAGGCGGACTTCAATCGCAAGAAAACATCCGCGTTTTCCAATCTCCTTGGGAAACGAGTGGCATCCGATGTCTGTACGATTGTGGATGATGGGACCTTGCCGGGGCGAAGAGGTTCGCTCAACATGGACGACGAAGGAACCCCCACCGGTCGCACCACGCTGATCGAACGCGGGATTCTTCGCGGCTTTATCACCGATAAACTCAATGCACGGTTAATGGGCATTCCCGTGACCGGCAATGGGCGCCGCGAAAGTTACAAGAGTGTCGTGCTGCCGCGTATGACGAATACGTTCATGTTGGCTGGAACGTCGGACCCTGAGGACATCATTCGCTCGGTCGATCGCGGACTCTATGCGGTGACGTTCGGTGGAGGGCAGGTGGATATCACCAACGGGAAATTCGTGTTTTCTGCCAGCGAGGCCTATTTGATCGAGGGTGGGAAGGTGACGAGGCCGGTCAAGGGGGCAACATTGATCGGCAGTGGACCGGAGATCCTCACCAAAGTCTCGATGGTCGGGCATGACCTTAAACTCGATGAAGGCATCGGTACATGTGGAAAAGAAGGGCAATCCGTTCCAGTGGGTGTCGGTCTGCCGACCATTAGGGTCGACGAAATCACTGTTGGCGGGACACAGCGATGAATCAGCACCTACAGCAACAGGATGGATATGGCCAGCTCGCCACGGATCTCTTAGCCAAGGCGAAGCGTGGTGGGGCGACGGAAGCGGACATCATTATCGCGGATGGTGAAACCTTTTCAGTGCAAGTTCGGCTGGGCGCCGTCGATCGTCTCACGAAAGCGCGGGAGAAGCATCTCGGCTTGCGCGTGTTTGTCGGAAAACGCTCCGCCAGCACCTCCACATCAGATTTCTCAGCAGACTCATTGGGTCGACTCGTGACCGAGACGTGCACTCTGGCCAAGGCTGTCGTGGAGGATCAGGTGTCCGGCTTGCCGGCGGCGGATCAAATGGCGGGAGAGAAACCGGATTTAGATCTCTACGATTCGACTAGGCTGAATACGGAGCAGCAGATCGAATTGGCCAAACGGGTCGAGGCGGCTGCCATGTCGATGGATGAGCGTGTGACGAACTCGGAAGGGGGCGATTTCGATTCCTCCTCGGTGCGCGTGGTGCTGGGAAATAGTCATGGGTTCTTGGGCGAGTACCCAAGTTCCAGTTTCGCGATGTCGGTGTCGCCCGTCGCCACCGATCCGGAGACTGGAGCCATGCAACGTGATTCCTGGTACTCGGTCCAACGGAAATTTTCCAAGTTGGATTCGCCGGAAGAGGTAGGGCTGGAAGCGGCACGGCGAACGGTTCGAAAGCTCGGAGCGAAGAAAGTGGCAACCCAACGAGTTCCTGTCATCTTCGACTCGGAAACGGCCGGAAGTCTCATGGGGAATCTGTGCAGTGCGGTGTCAGGGTATTCACTCTATAAAGGGGCGTCGTTCCTGGCAGGTCAATTAGAGAAGCCGTTGGCCCCTGAGTACGTGACGGTCTATGACGATGGGCGGGTGGTTGGAGGCCTGGGTTCTCGACCCTTCGATGGGGAAGGTCTGCCGACGAGAAAAACGACCGTGGTGGAGCGAGGCGTGTTGAAGAGCTACCTGCTCGATACCTATTCAGGAAGGAAGCTTGGGTTGCCCTCGACCGGCAATGCTTCGCGTAGCGTCGGGGAAAATCCATCAGTCGGCCCCACGAATTTCTTTCTCGTGCCTGGGACCAAGACCGCGCAAGACATTATCAAAACAGTGAAACAGGGCCTCTATGTCACGGACCTCATCGGTTTCGGCATCAACATGGTGACGGGTGATTATTCGCGGGGGGCAGCCGGGTTTTGGATCGAAGGGGGCGAGTTGGCCTATCCTGTGGAAGAAATCACGATCGCTGGCAACTTGAAAGAGATGTTTGCAGGAATCGAGATGATCGGTAGCGACCTTGTGTTCCGCGGGCGCATTGCGAGCCCCACCGTGAAGATTGCCGAGATGATGGTGGCGGGCGACTGATCGCTCTGGCGGTCGTTTGCCATGCTGAATGATGAGTGTTGGATGGACTCCTATTCCAATTCATTATTTACAATTCCCCCTTCATAATTGCGCCAGGTTGGAGTTGCCTTGTGGTTGAATCAATCAGAGAAACGTTGGTCCAGTATCCTAGCGACAAAGTGACGATGCGGGCCTATGTCGCAGTCCCGCAAACTAAGGAACGACGACCTGCGATCATTGTGATTCAAGAATGGTGGGGACTGACCGACCACATCAAGGACGTGGCATGCCGCTATGCCGCTGAGGGGTATGTGGCGATTGCGCCTGATCTCTATTCCCGATTAGGGAACGCCCTGACTACCGATCCTGGTGAGGCAGGCAAGTTGATGAATACGCTCCAGCAGGAAGATGGACTCAAGGATCTCAATGCCACGGTAACCTATCTCAAGTCCATTCCTGAAGTCGATGCTACGAAAATCGGGGTGACCGGATTCTGTATGGGCGGGTCCTATGCGCTCATGCTGCCATGTGTGAACAAAGATGTGAAGGCAGCTGTACCATTCTATGGTCAGGTGCCGAATCCTGATGCGCCGTTGCAACAATTGTCCGCCCCTGTGCTGTACCTCTATGGGGAAGATGACGGTTGGATCACCAAGGCGGATGTCCAGCGGCTTGCGGCAGGTTTCAAGAAGTATCATAAGTCCGGCGAGATCAAAACCTATCCCGGCGCGCCTCATGCTTTTTTTAGGGACACGGATAAGACGGTGTATCGGCCAGAGGCGGCGAAAGACGCCTGGGTTCGTGCCACAGCATTTTTCAAACAGCATCTGAGATTGTCGTAAGAGGAATCAACCGTACCATGCCACTCGATGTCGAAACCGGAAAGACCATGCTCCAGTTGGTGACGTCGCGATACGACGACCGGCATTGGCGCAAGAAGATTGAGAAGACATTGGGGCTTCCGCAATCCGGAGTCGGAGATCCTGCGCAACAGCAGATTTTCATGTATCTCAAGATCGGACTCAAGGGCTACAAATCACGCCGGGCCGATCCTGATTCCTGGATTATTGGAGGCTACGCGACTAAGGAGATCATCGATCGAGCCAAGTTTCAACCTCAGCTGGTCGGTCCAAACGTGACGAAGGACGATGTTGCATTTCTCGGGAGTGATCCGGGGAAGGAGATCGACGAGGCCTGGTGGGACGAGATGCTGGTGTCCTGGTTCGATGTGCCGGAAGAAGAAAAACCTGCCGAAGAAGAAGGCGGCGAGGCCTCAGATTGAGACGCCTCCTCGACAATCAAGTCCAAAGCCTAACGGCCTACTTGCTGCACGCCTTGTGTCACGCAGCGGCGGAGCGCCTGACTCGCACATCGACCTTCAGGCCGGCGTGCGTCAGCATCGTGATGAGGGTGTCCACGCTGAATAGAGCGATTTTCCCACGCATGAGGTCGCTGATTCGAGGCTGCGTCACGCCAAGACGTTCAGCGGCCCGCTTCTGGGTCAGGCGCTTGTCCCGGATATACTGATCAGGGACCTGTTGAAGATCTCCACCTGAGAGGGCGTTTCCAACCGCAGAACCCCGATCGACGATCGTGACTCGATAGCCATGGCGGATGAGACGGTAGGCGGCTGTGAGACCGGCCGGTCCTCCTCCAAGAATGACGACGGACTGTGCGCTAGTAGAGGTCACGAGGATTGGGAACGGAACCACACTCCAGCGGCCACCGCCAGTCGATGGCTCGCTGCGAGCCGGGCGCGAGGGCCGAATATCCGATGATTCGGCTCCTCAATCTTTTTCAGAATTCTGAAATATACGGCGCGCATGATTTCAGCGACAGTCAGCGCCCGCCGGTCGCCTGCCGGCAAGGCTTCGAACGCCGCCTGGGCTTTTGCGTAGTATTCATGGGCTCTCGCGGCTTCGAAACGGACCAGCTTGCGGATGGCGTCGTTTTCTTGCTGCTGAAGGATTGCCTGATCGGTGCAGCCATGCTCGTGGAGATCTTCTTGTGGAAGATAGATGCGAGCTTGAGCCGCATCGGTTCCGATATCCCGTAGAATGTTCGTGAGTTGGAACGCCATACCAAGCGCGACGGCATAGTCTTGTGCTCTGGCCGATGTGGAGCCGAAGATATGAAGGCAGATCAATCCCACGACTGATGCCACACGATAGCAGTAGAGCGAGAGGTCTTGAAAGGAAGCGTACCGTGAGGCCGTCAGATCCATTTCAACCCCTTTGATCAGTTCATCGAAATAGGTCTGTGGAATCGCGAGTTGCTTCACGTGTTCGGCCAAGCTAATGGTGACCGGGAAAGTCGGCGTGCCGTGATAGGCCGCTTCAAGTTCGTCTCGCCATCGTCGCAGTTCCTCCTGGGGGTTACTTCCTTCCGGCGGCTCATCGACCGCATTGTCGACTTCTTTGCAGAACGCATAGACTGTGTACATTGCGGCTCGTCGTGTTTTTGGCAGGAAGAGAAAGGAGTAATAGAAGTTGCTTCCGCTCTTCTTGGTGAGAGCCGTGCAGTAGGCTTGCGCGTCAGCGACGGAGAGTGAAGTCATGGGCGTTGGTGAATCGGTCGTGGTCCCAGCCGGCGGGCGATGGATTCATGGATGTGGTCGTGGTCTGATGGATGCAGGATCGTTGCCAGCAGTTCGATGCCGTCGATCAATCGAGGGCCTGGCCGGCTGAAATAGGAAGAGGCATTGACCAGGTATGTGTGTTCTGCCAATGCAGGGGAAAGGCGCCATTGATCCGGATATTGCATCAATTGGAGTAGCTCCTCGTGGGTTTTTTCAACGGAAAAACCGCAGGGCATGATCAGAAGAACGTCCGGCGCTGCGGCCAAGATCTCATCCCATGTGACCACTCGTGAAGGGCTCCCGGGCTGCGCGAGGACATCCTGGCCCCCGGCTCTTTGAACCATCTCAGGAACCCAATGGCCTGCAACGTAGAGAGGAGAAAGCCATTCGATACAGACCACACGAGGGCGATGTGAGATGGTCTGAAGTCGACGGTGCACCGCATCGAGTCGATCACGTAAGTGCGCAGCGAGACGGTGGCCGTCCGCTGACCGACCGGCGGCGTCACCGATCCGTACGACATCATTGATCACATCAAGGACCGAACTGGGGTTCAACGTAAGGATGGTTGGCTGTCGAGGCATCGAACCAATAGCGTCCTGAAGTTGGTCCGGCGTAACGGCACAGACATGACAGAGGTCTTGAGACAGGATGAGTTCAGGCTGAGCCTGTCGCAAGAGCTGGTCCTTCAGCCGATAGAGTCGCTGTCCTGAGGCCACAAGTTGACGAACGTGTGTGTCGATGGCGGCGCTGGCCAGTCCATGGGAAGGAATCATCGGTTCAACCATGATGGGTAGGTGTCTGATTGATGGCGGGTAGTCGCACTCATGACTGATCCCGACTAATTCATCGCCAAGGCCGAGCGAGGCAATCACTTCGGTCGCACTGGGAAGCAGAGAACAGATTCTCATAGCAATGCGTTCTTACGTGGCCGGCCACAACTGTTCGCGAAGGTCATTTAGGCACATGCGCGAAAGGTGTTGGACAACCGCATCGGCCTCATGCAGATCTTGGGCCCCGTGTGTATTGGCTACGGCAAGGACTTTCATTCCGGCAGTTTTCGCGCCGCGGATTCCCGGGATCGAATCCTCGATGACCAAGCAGGATCCGGCGGTGATGGCCTGTTCACGGCGTTGTTGATTGAGTCCGTTGAGGGCCTGGAGAAAAGGTTGTGGATCAGGCTTTCCTCTGGTCACGTCTTCCGCGCTGGTGATGTGAAGGAATTCTTTTCGGAGCCCCGCGTGTTCGAGGATCACCTCGATTTCATGGCGGAGGGCGCCGGAGGCGATTGCCAAGGGGTAAGCGGCGGCGGATTCACGCACGAACTCACTGACCCCTGGAAAAATGACTTGATGGTCTCGTACTGAATCGAGATAAGTATGGGCTTTTCGTTGCATCAGTTGCGTGAGCGTCGTTGGATCTGTGCGATGCTGGTGCGCGGTGAGTGCCGCGATAAAGCAGCCCCGATCATCGTATCCCAAGTAATGGGCATAGTAGTCGGATTCAGTCAGCTCGATACCGATTTCAGCGAGCGTGTGGCGGAAGCTGGAAAAATGAAGAGGCTCGGTGTCCGCAATCACGCCGTCAAAGTCAAAGATCATCGCTGCGAGTGTCGTCATGGAACCGTTTCGATCGTGCGGGTGTAGTTACGGGATACAAACTGGGGGGGATTATAGCACAGGGATCTCGCCTGAACAGGCGAGAATATGTGTGGTCTGTCGGTGGCCCGTGTGAGAGAAGGTCGGTGGTTAGAACTTTAAGCGAAGGCGTTTCTCCGATACCCAGCCTGTAACGCCTTCGTCGGTGCGTACCAAATAGACCCAGCCCACGGGCTGTAAATCTCCGTCCATGACGGTCAGCAAGACTCCTGGACGAACGATTGGCCCAGGCTTATTGCTCGATGATTCTGTAAACAACGTAATGTTTCCGTCTGGAGTCGTGTTATCTCCGGTGATGGTTACTTTTTGTCCTTCGCTAAACATCGGGTCGGAAGGCGTTGCAACCGGGGCAACGGGTTGCGCTGCTATTTGAGGTGGGGGGACAACCGCGGGAGACACAGGGGTGACTGGGGCGTCGGTGCTCGGAGTGACAGCGGCTTGTGGTGGTGCAAGCACCGGTGCCGGGGCTACCGGCTTCGGTTTCAAGGCCACTGGTGGTGGAGTGCTCTCCCCCAGGTACGGGCTCAGCCATTCAGCCACCTTGTCTTGTTCCATCGAGAGATAGGCGATGCCACCGACAAGCGCCAGGACAAGGACCCAGAGGATCGGGCTTCCTCCCCCGGATTTCTTCCGAGGGCTCATTGGGCTTCTCGCATTCATGGTGCTCGTTTGATCGAGTTCTTCTTCCGTGAACTCCAGATCTGGTTCCGGTTGGCGGGCAAAGAGAAGTGTCCAGTTAAAAGAACTCCACGCCGATGTCATGTTGCCGACAAGCGCACCCATCGAGCACCTCCCTACTGAGACTTCAATGCACGGGGATTCGTCTGTAGAAATAGCTATCATCATCGTCGAGTGCTGTCAATTTTGTCGAGGAATCCTGCGAGTACAAGAGGTTTTAACAGGGCTGCGTCGGGCTGCAGGAAAAGACTTGATGCTCTCTGCTGCCCGATCTGAAGACAGTGAGGCCTTTGCATTCAAGTCGATAGGCGAGAAGAAACGCTTCAGCCACGTCGGCCTTGGTTGCCGTGGCAGGCAGATTGATGGTTTTCGAGACTCCGCTGTCGCTATATCGCTGAAACACCGATTGCATACGCACATGGTGTGCGGGAGACACATCGTGCGCGGTGACAAATAGTCGGCGTACCTCTTCGGGGATCTGAGTCACATGTTGAATAGAGGGGGAAGCAGCCAGGTCAGGTCGCAGTGACTCGAGGTTGAGGCCCAGTTCACGTGCGCGCCGGAGAAAAGCGGGATGAAGCGAGGTCAGCACGACGCCGTCCATGACGCGGCGGACCTCCTGGACGCCGTATAACGGTTCGATGCCGGGGGAGCAGCCAGCGATCAGACTGATGCTGCCGGTCGGCGCAATCGTGGTGACGGTCGCGTGTCGTTGTCGTCGGTGAAGCGGCTGGAGTCGGCTGCCTCGATAGGCAGGAAAGGCTCCCCGTTCGTCAGCCAACTTCACTGACGACAAGTGGGCGTGTGATTGAAAAAATTCCATGAGTGCCGTGGCCGTGAGGAGGGCGGCTTCTGAGTTGTAGGGGATATTGAGGGCAATGAGCAGGTCGGCAAATCCCATGATCCCTAGACCGATCTTTCTCGTCTGTTTCGTGATCTGTTCGATTTGAGGTAGTGGGAAGCAGTTACGATCGATCACGTTGTCGAGAAAGCGTACGGCGAGTGAAATAGCGTCGGCTAATCGAGTGAAGTCAATGGCGGGGCCTGCAACCGATTGTTCGATGAAGTTCACTACATTGATGGAGCCGAGAGTGCAGGATTCATAGGCCAGAAGCGGCTGTTCACCGCAGGGATTTGTCGATTCGATTGCGCCAAGGCGAGGAGTAGGATTCGCGCGATTGATGGTATCGAGAAAGACCAGACCTGGTTCACCGCTGGCCCACGCGGCGGCGACGAGCTGATTGAATACGAGCTGTGCTGGGATCCGCCGCGTTAGTTTATTGGTATGGGGATTGATCAAGGCATAGGTGCGGCGGCGTGCGAGGGCCTGCATGAACGAGTCGGTGACGCCGACAGAGAGATTGAAGTTCGTCATTTCGGTCGGTGTTTGTTTGAGTGCGATGAAGTCGAGAATGTCCGGATGGTCGATACGGAGAATACCCATGTTCGCGCCGCGCCTGGTTCCGCCTTGTTTGATAACGTCTGTTGAGAGGTTGAAGAGGCGCATAAATGAAATTGGCCCGGAGGCCACACCATTCGATGACGCGACCTGATCGTCGTGCGGGCGTATATGGCTGAACGAGAACCCCGTGCCGCCGCCCGATTGGTGAATGAGCGCTTGATGTTTTAAGGTGTCGTAAATGGAGACCAGGGAATCTTCGACTGGGAGGACAAAACAGGCGGAGAGTTGCTGGAGGCGTCGCCCGGCGTTCATCAATGTTGGAGAATTGGGAAGAAAGTCGAGCCTGGCCATGCACTCATACCAGCGTTGGGCCGCATGGGACAACCAACCGGGAGGGGGATACTGTTGTTCAGCCTGCGCGATATCAGTTGCGACGCGCCAGAATAGTTGCCTCGGCGTCTCGACAATCGTCCCATCCCTGTTCCTGGCCAGGTAGCGCGCTCGAAGGACGGTGTTAGCTTGGGCTGACAGTCGAAGCCGTGGATAGTGTGGTGGGCCTAGACGCGCAGTCGTTTTCTTTCCCGACATCGTGTCATTATATACCGGAAGCTGCCTGATTCATTCTTCTTCCCGAATTTCATGCAGATGCAGTAGCGAGTTTCTATTCAGGGCGTGGGGGAGAGACGTCGCGCGCTTGCATCTGGAGCGCACAGTTCGGCAGAATGGAATCCCACTGATCGACGGCCATGAAATCCTATCGCGAAGAACTCTGGTTCGAGACAAAAACGCGGCGCGCGTACCTCAACATTACCCGGCAGGTTGAGGCGGCAATCAAGAAGAGCGGAGTCCAAGAGGGGCTGGTGCTGGTCAACGCCATGCATATTACGGCAAGTGTCTATATTAACGACGATGAGCCAGGCCTACTCAAGGACTATGACCGGTTCTTGGAAGGGCTCGTCCCTCAAGAAGCGGTCTATCAGCACAACGAGACGGGGGAAGACAACGGCGATGCCCACATCAAGCGTCAACTGATGGGGCGAGAAGTTGTGGTCGCAATAACCGACGGGCGCTTAGACTTCGGCCCGTGGGAACAGATTTTCTATGGCGAGTTCGACGGACGACGGCGAAAACGCGTCTTGGTGAAGGTGATAGGGTCGTGATCTCTATGCTACTCAGTCGGTGTCTAAAACGTGACGGGAATAAATTATTTGAGCGCTTGCTACCACGGGAAAAGTTTGGCAACATGGATTACGACGTTGGATGGTGTGATAGGAGTGTGTCGATATGTTGAGTTGGTCTCGCCCTGATCCCCTCACACGAGATCTTGTCCATATGATCAATGCTCGGCGCCATGACCATGGCGATACCGAAGCGGCAATCGATACGCTGCAAGCCTTCTTGGAGCAAGGGAGAGAGTACGACCTCTTAACCGTGTTGGCGGCGTTAGACGAGGATATGGCGGAATGGCTCTTCGATCTTCTCGCGGAGGCTTCCTGCTCCGTCCTCATCGATGGACCAGCCGATGAAAAATTGTCGTATGCCATTATGGCGGCCTTGGAACTTCCTCTCCAAGCCAATCTGGCCCACCCACTCAAGTTGAAAATCGATCCGGTTTCGACCGCCGAGTTATTGCATCGGCATCTTCGGCTTTCTGCCGGGACGGTGGTGCGTGTGGAGGCTCGCCTGTTGACGGACTCGACGCTGGAACCGCTCAGTCTCCAGAGCTTGAATGACCATTTGAGCATGGTGGTCGATTCCCAGCGGGCCACGTCAATTGCCGCTCGGCTCTATCCGCCTGTTGAAAGCACGGCCTTTCTCTTTTTTGAGTTGATCGGTGTGCCGGATTCAGGATTGCCGGATTCACTCGAAGACCGGCATCGCCGGGCGCTTCTGGAAGGCCTTGCGGCACAATGTCCAGAGTTGGCATTGGCTCCCGATATGATCGAAGCACCGGTGTACGCCGCCTATGCCATGTTCGACGCGCAAAATGCCGTGCGGCTCCATCGGTTGGCGGATGAAACCGCGGCAGTGTGGCGAGACCTGGACCCGCTCGTCCGTGGCCGCACAATCGTGCATCTCCATACGCAATGTGGGAACGGCGTCTACATGCCGGTCTGGACAGACCTATTCGATCCCGAACTTCCCGAAGACCACGGCCCCGTCTGGACTTCTCCGGATGTGTGGATCTTCACAGCCGATTTACCCATCGAGTGGCCTGGAGAAATGTTGACCAATCGGCTGCTCGCCGAGGGCTGTACCAGGTTTGAGAATCACATCGTCGAAGCTCCAGAGAACTAGCGATCGTCCTGTTCGCCCCTCCTGTCCATTTTCTGCCACTCTTAGGTGCGTATCTTGCTGGGCGAGTGTTTACAGTGAGGCGAGCCGCCACGCGTGCAGGCTCGGCAGAAACTGAACAATGCGTGATTTTTTCGACGTCTTATCCTATGCTCGGTGAGACGAGATTGGGAGCCCTCATGTCTCAGCAGACGTCTTCCAGCAGTATGATCGCCGAACCCGGGCCTCGTCATCGATCAATAACACGCGTTTTTTTTTTTTTTTTTTTATAGGGTGTTGACAATTATGCGGGTAGCGCGGGCAGGCTCACGAAAAACGTGGTGCCGACACCGACCGAACTCTCCACTCGAATTTCGCCGTGATGTTCTTGAATAATTTGATGGACGATCGTCAAGCCTAGTCCCGTCCCCTCGTGCTCTCCACTCGCGTGTTTCGTCGTGAAAAATGGATCGAACACATGATCGAGATTTGTTTCGTGAATTCCTTCACCGGTATCCTCGATCTCGATGTGGGCCCACACATTGCCTCCCGGCTTTGCCAGCTTTCGAGTCTGCACGCGTAACCGCCCACCTGATTTGGCCATCGAGTCTACGGCATTGAGGAGAAGATTGAGCAGGACCTGCTTGATTTGCTGCCGGTCCAGCATGACACGCGGCAGGTCAGGCGCCAGCTCTTTTTCGATCTTGATCCCCTGACGGTTGGCCTTGACATCGATAAAATACAAACACGAGGCGACGATGTCGTTAAAGTCCTCATCCGTCAACTTGGGTTCCATGTATCGCGCGTAGTCGAGAATCTCCTGAATCAGCCGTTCGATCCGATAGACATCGTCGAGGACCATTTTGCTGAATCCATGAATAAATTCAGGATCATCTTTTCGTTGTGGGGCTAATTGGATAAACGTTTTGATCGATGTGAGAGGATTTCGAATTTCATGCGCAAAGCCGCCGGCGATTGTTTCAAGGGATTTCAGCCGATCCGTGCGTTTCATGAGCATATGTGAACGGTGAAGATCCTCGTATAGCACGATCGTGTCAAGCGCGTTTGTGGCGATTTGTGCGAGTGCGGCGAGTACAGATTTAGTCCGTGCGTTTTCTTCAGCGACAGGTGTTGTTGTGCCGAGGAGCGAGAAGGCGATGAGGCGGTCTTTAATGGAGTGAGGCACAAGGCGTGTCACCTGTACGTGTTCCATCGCCGCATGTGGGCCTCCTCCAGCATCGGCTTCTTGGAGATCGCCAGTCAAGTCGTCCCGTGTGATGATCCTGTTCGTTGTCAGTAGGTGGTGGAGCAGAGGATGATCCATAGCGAGCGTCAGCGGCATCAGTGTAGGAGAGACTGAGCCCATCATACTGATTCGGCGATAACATTCGTGCTCGCGATCCAGTAGAAACAGCGCCCCATGTGTCGTGGCGCCTGCTCGGCAGAGCTCTTGGATAATCCGATTCCCGATTGCCGTCAGGTCGGTCATCGCTCCCAGTTCGGCGGAAAACTGCGTCACGATGTTCAGGAGTTCGTGTTCCAAATGAGGAAGGATGTCGGTCTGCGGAAGGTGTGTTGTCATAACGACCAGAGAGTGCGCGAGCACCATCCCTCTTGTTGGCAGACATGCAGATGGAACATGAAATCTCTATGTGTTCAAAGATGTACAGGCGAGAGTATACACGGCCAGAGTATGTTCAGCTAGCAGATTTATCCTTTTGGCGATGACTCTGCGGGTATCTCAATTAAGCATAGAAAGGATTCATGATGTGAGGAATCAAGCGTATTTTTTATGGAGGCAGAGGTGCATCTAACAGATTGTGGACAAAGGTTTTTCGGCTCTTCCGACGCGCGGATTTTGCCGATTGAAATGATTCTCAACGTGTGTGACAGCCTCATGTGCTTCCGATCGGGAGAGGCGAATAGTCCTCACTGAGGCAAATTTTGTCACATGCGTGGACAGACTGTGTGCGTTCCTCTGGTAATGCTCAATGGACGAACCAATTGTTCCGCAACGTGCTCAGTCATCGGGCCTCACCCTTTACATTCGACGAATGGGGAGAAGGTGTACATCGCGAAGTGCCCGCAAGGGGGCGATCTCCCAGTTCCGGGATCCCAAGGGTGTTTGCCGAAAGGGCGGCGAAGAAACGGGGGGGGGACATGTAGGATTCGGTACCCGCGCAGATTCTACGGCGGGTACCGTGGTGTGCGTGGTGTCTATCTAAACGCGAGCGGCGATGGGGACGTCGAAGGGCAGGCGCCGGGGGTCATATACAATAAATAGTTTCCCATCCCATGTTGGGCGTCTTTTTTCTGTAACGGATGATGATGGACCATGACCATTTCATAGTCGTCCGCCTTCGTCACAGGAAACCCCTGACTGTCCTGATAGACTTGATGCGGTTGAAACTGGAGAAAGGTTCCGTCTTTGTCGACATCGGGAACCGTTCGCAGCAAAGTCTGCTTTCTGGTCATATTGTCCAGCCCGATCATGAGGAGTTCGTCATGCCCGTGCGGATAGGCGAATTTCACACAGCCATCCATCCTGAATTTGAGCGGCTCCCGGTGGACTTGAACTCCGGTGTTAATTTCAATCCCTTCATCCGTCTGGTTTGGGCCTCGCTGGGAGAACTTGCTGAAGCACACAATGTTGACTCCCACTTGATACACGTCCATTTCCTTGACTGGTGCGCCTTCGGGCGCCATGTACATGGTGAAGGTTGCCATGACATCTTTGGTCACCGGCGCTTTATGATAAAACGCGACGATCGACATCAGGTGGTCACTCTTGGCAAGCTTGACTCCATAGCCTTCTGGGAAACGCGTCTCGGTCATCTCCAGCCCTGCTCCCGCAAAGAACAATGGTTCGCCCTCACATGAGACGCTCGGCTTGCTGTTGTTGAGCATCAGGATATGGTGGAGATAGTTTTTGGGGAGGGGCTTCCCTTCTTTGGTGAAGACTGCGGTTTTATACCCCACCATATACATATCCTTAGGAAGCTGAAAACTATGCTTGGGCATCGATGCTGCCAGGTCTCCATCGTGAGCAGCCGGGAGATCGATGGGACCGAAGGTGAGGGTAACCACATTACCCTGAACTGAGACGGTCGTCTCCGTTTGATGGTTGAGTGTCGGAACAGCATGGTGATCGTGACCGCCGTCTGCGAACACAGGGGTTGCGAGACAGATGCCGGCGAGCAGAGTAAGAACTACCTGACGCATAAAACCTCCCATGAATAAAAAGTGGTCATGTGAATATGCTGCTGGCCGGTCGTATGCGTCTGTGTGATATGCGGATATCATCGTGCAGGTGGTGGTGGAGTCAATCGTTTCCAGAGATAGGTGCCGCCGTGTTCACGAGGAGGGATATTCTTCTGGGTGCCGACGCGAGAATACCACCATACACCTTTGGCCTGGGTTCCATCGTCTGAGAGGAGGAGTTCAAATCCTCCTTCGCGGTCGTTGCCGGGTTGTTGCCAGGTGCCTTGCCAGAGACGGTCCGTAAATTTCGTGGTCACAAATTGTCCACCGTGCTGTGTATAAGGACCGTTGCCTGCTTTGTCGAGAGTGGCCCGGTAACGTTTGTCGTCCTCCACTTCCAGAATGTCCCATTCCCCGCTCACGTCAAGGACAGCGGGTTGGTTGCTTGATGAAGCCACGGTGTGTGCTGTTGCCCCGCTCGTTCGAGCATCGACCGGCAACGCGTCGCTCACACTTCGAAAGGACTCATGCCAGGACAGGAGAACCCACTGGCCGTTTCGATGCTCGAGTACACCGGTTTCCCGTAACGGTAGGACGGTTCGTTGCTGGTCCGGTCCATGGCCGAGGATACGCCCATAGGCCAGTTCCATCGCATACCACCCGATATCCCCCTTCGACCACACTTTGAGTTCGGAGATGCGGAGATCAAGCGCAGTGGCGTTGGCAAACTCCTCTTTCATATCCCGTTCAAGCTCAGGCCATCCCACGTATTTTCGGCCCCCGATGGAATAGCTGACGATATCGGCGTCGTGGGCCATCAGCTTGGACAAGGTGGACAAATCCTTCTCTGCATTCGCTCGCACGAGGGCGCGAACTGTGGCTTCGAGTCCGGTGTTATCTGCGGGCGCACTCATCGCTGTGGGGACACACCATACTGCTCCGATGAGCAGGAGCACAATGAGTCGAAACAGTACGAGACCACTCATGATAATTCTCCGGCCTAGTTCCAAGGGAAACGGGAGAAAAGACTGCCTGGCTAGAACCTGAGGCTACAGGCCTGAGAGAGTCTTGTCAATGATTAATCTGCCGTGTCGGCAGATGCTTCCGCCGCCACGACGATGACGGTCACATTGTCTTCCCCCCCTCTCTTCAGTGCCTCCTCAATGAGATTGTGGCAGGCTTGGCGGGGATCGTCGTTCGCGCAGGAGAGTACCGATGCAATGGCTGCGTCCTCTAACATTTTCGTGAGTCCGTCGCTGCACAGTACGATCATATCCTGAGGGATGACCGGTATCGAGGTCAGCTCCGGTTCCATATCTGCGCCCATTCCCAAACCGTTGGTCAAGACATGGCGTTCAGGATGTACGTGCGCGGTGGCTTCATCGATCAAGCCACGCTGCACAAGTTGTTGCACGAGGGTGTGATCGCGTGTCAATTGCGTGAGTTGCCCTGCCCGATAGCGATATGCTCGACTATCGCCCAAGTGCGCGATATGTGCGACCGGTATCGGTGTCATCGTGATGGTCAAGGCGACGAAGGTCGTGCCCATCCCTCGCAATGAGGGTTTTTCCAGCATGAGATCATGGATTCGTCGGTTGGCGCTCGTGACGAGGTTTGTGACGAACTCGGCAGCACTGTCGGGGTGCGTATGGAGCCAGGATGCTCGCTCTCGCGCCCGCTCTGTGGCCACGGCCACGGCGGTCTGGGCCGCAACATCTCCTGCCGGGTGTCCTCCCATGCCGTCTGCCACGATCCAGACGCCACAGTCATTCAGAAGAGCCAGTGCATCCTGGTTCGACGCGCGAACATGCCCAGTCTCAGTTCGTCCGATCCCGGTCCATCGCTGGGGGTTCGTCATGGCGCGACCTCGATCGGTTTTTGGGAACGGGTCGGTGGAAATCCTACAGAAGACGGGCCGAATCGGGCGACCATCTGGTCATAGAGCCGTGCAGCGAGCGGTTCAAGATTTTGAGTGTCGGCCGCGTTGTATCTCAGTAACAGATCGCGTGCGGCCTCGTTTCCCGCGCACCACTGGTGCCAGAGGCGGACGGCTTCCCATCCATCGAGTCCCATTACGTCGGTCTCGCGAGTAATGTGCATGTCCTGTTCAATGCGTTTCAGTCCTCCCTGCAGGCCGAGTCTGCGCGCGGCGAAGCAGAGATCGAAGTGCGGTTTTTTGAAATTCAATCGGGGGAATTTTGCCTGCAAGTAGGGAATATCGAACCCGCTGCCGAAGAATGTAATGAAGAGGTCTGTCTGTTCCAGTTCTGCGTGCAATCGGTCCTCGGTTAAGGTTTCTCCACGAACGAGGCTGGTCATGTGACCGTTTCGATAGAGTCCGACCACCGTGACATGTCCCTCGCGCGCGGACATTCCTGTCGTTTCAATGTCTAGATAGAGCGTGCGGGGGCGAAATGTTTCGAAAAGGCGCCAGTGCTCTCGACTTTTCAAGCAGGCGCCGAAGAAGTGCGCGTCACCTTCTTCCAGGCGCAATTGGGCCGTGGCGAGCTCGCGGTCGTACCACTCTTTTTTGGTCGAGGAGATGCCGGGTAGGGTTGGAGATCGGATGAATGATGTCCAGTCGAGAACGCCCTCCTGCCAGAGACGGCGTTCGGAATGTTGGCCGATGCCTTTGAGAAGCACGAAGGATGACGCGAGCATATGTTGGAGGGATTGTAGCCTTGATTTCACCGAATAAACAAGCTAAAGTCCGCGTCCTGAAAGGGTTTTCACCTGATGGCCCCCGGGAGTCCACACTCGAACACCATGGCTGATCTTCTCAATAAAATTCGCATTACCGTTGGATCCGTACAGCTTGACGCGGAACTCAAGTCGACAAAAACGGCGCAAGAAGTTTATGCGGCTTTACCGATAGAAAGCCCGGTCAATACGTGGGGCGAAGAATTCTATTTTAAGCTGGCCGGGGTGAAAGACCATCGCGAGACCGCAACGAATCAGGTCAAAGTCGGCGATGTCGCATTCTGGGGTGCAGGACAGGTCCTGGCTATTTTCTTCGGTCGCACACCGATGAGCATGGGGCAGGATCCCGTTCCGGCCGACCGCGTCAATGTCATCGGCCGCATTCTCGGGGATGCCTCGGTACTGAGGCGAGTGATGGATGTACCGACCATTCGAATCGACCGAATATCACCATGAGACTGTCGAAAGAACGAGTTCGCCACATCTCGGAGTCTCTCGCCACTAAGCTGCAGCAGGAGGGGCAGGTGGCAATAGTTGGAGATCACAAGGCGTTCGTCGAGCAGATCGATCATGCCATTCTTGAGGAACTGTCTGTGGAAGATCGTTTGAACGCCGAGGTGCGCCAAATGTTAAAGGTCTACGAACAAGATATCGAGCGGGGACACGTGGACTATCAGCGGATGTTCACGTTGGTGAAGAGTAAGCTGGCACGGGAGCGGGGCATCATTCTTTAGGGCGTGAAACGTGAAAGGTAAAACGTGAAACGGGAAATGCTTGAACGCCTGGCGCCGTGCGGGTCACCTTTCACTTTTTACCTTTTACTTTTCACGGGCTCCATATGTTGAGCGAAGATAAAATCAGCCACCTTTCACACGTCATTCTTCAAGTGGTCAAGAAAAGCCCACTGGTGACAGTGCAGGCCGATGAGGGGCGAGTGTTAAAAGAGATCAAGCGGGTGCTCGCATCCGAGTTAGCGCAAGAAGAAGACATTGATCGAAAGGTTAAGGCGAAGCTGGCCTCCTACTCACGTGGGATTGTCGAGGGTAGCGCGGAATGGGAAGTCCTGTATCGGAAGACATTCGAGGAAGAGACGCGGAAACATGCGAAGGGGTAAGCCACTGCGGGAGCGTAACGCCGTAAGAACATGTCTGCCTATGCTCGGGGTGATTCTCGTGCTCGCCGCATCAGTCTCCTGTTCCTGGACGAGCAAAGCGAAGCCCTTGGTCCCATTGGCACTCGAATCTGGAGTGAAACCCCAAGTCATGACCCTGACGGAACAGGGGACGCTGGCCTACCATGCGAAGCAATTCGACGAAGCGAAGCAGTATTTTTCCAAAGCGGTGGCCGAGGTTCCTCAATCGGGTCCCGCACACTATAACTATGCCTTGGCCTTGTATGCCTTGGGCGATACGGAGCAAGCGCGCCAACAATTCATGGAAGCGGCGAACCTGGCTCCGGGAGATCAAGTAATCTGGGATTCGCCTGCGCTTCGTCCGTATGGAGATCCGGAGTCTCCCAGAAAGTACAAACAATTTCCTGGTGCACCCACCAGATCTGGCGTTGCTCCTCGATACTAGAAAACTGAAGAAGGAGTCATTGGAGATGGCAAAGGAACTCACAGTCGGTGATAAAGCTCCCGCTCTCTCGCTTCCCGATCAAACGGGAAAATCTATCAACCTGAAAGATTTTACAGGCAAGCAGGTGGTGCTGTACTTTTATCCTAAAGACGATACTCCTGGCTGTACGACGGAATCGTGTGACTTTCGCGATGCCGAGATATCGATCAAGAAGGCGGGAGCCGTGATTCTCGGTGTGAGCCTGGACGGCAAGGAGTCTCATCAGAAGTTCATCAAGAAGTTCGATCTGCCCTTCCCACTGCTCAGCGATGAAAAAGCCACTGTCTCGAAGGCCTTCGGTTGTTATAAAGAGAAGAACATGTACGGCAGAAAGTATTGGGGCATCGAGCGCAGTACGTTTGTGATCGACCAGGCCGGCAAGTTGAAGGCGATCTTTCGCAAGGTTAAGGTGGGCGGCCATGTTACTGAAGTTTTGGCAGCCCTGAAAACCTAACTTTACAAGACGCTGAAAAAGCCCGCCAGCATCGTTCTCCCCTCGAAAGCATCCTCAACGTAGCCCAGAGGCTACGCCTCCGGTGCTTTCATCGGCTGCGGCCTTGCTGGACGGACTTTTTGAGCGTCTTGTTCGAGGTTTTAATTTTAGCTGTATGGGCGATCCGTCGCACCATAATAGTGTTTCCCTAGGCTCATTGTGTGGCTGTGCGTCCTATGAGTGCTCTTTTCCGCAGGGCCGGTTTCTTCACCGCCCTCTTTTTTTTGACTGCGACTACCACCCTCTTCGCTGCTGAAAAGACTTCCACAAGCTTGACGGTTCACGATAGTCTCACTTTTCCCAACCAACCGGCCAGCATTGAAGCGACCCTCACGAGAAAGGGCCTCCTGACGGAGGCTGGTCTGGGAGGAGAACCGATTGAACTGCTTGTCGCCGGCAACGTTGTCGCAACCGCGATGACCGGCGGCGACGGGCGGGCTTTCTTGTCGTATACCCCGAAGGCCAAGGGGGTGATCCTATTTGCCGTGCGCATTGGAACCACTTCGAGCATGGCGGGAGTCGAAGCCGGGGCGAATCTGATTGTGTGGGAACGTCGTAGTCCGATGATGGCGGTGGAGGTGGCAGCACTCATGGAGGACGCCGAAGGCAGACACCCGATGCCTGATGCCGCGGCTGAACTCGGTAAGCTCACACAGTTTTACTACAACGTGCTCTATGTGATGACGGAGAATAAGGCGGTGGGTACTAACGATCAGATGAATGCGCAAGCCAGGCAATGGCTCAAGGATCAGAAGTTTCCGGTCGGGCATATCATCGTGCTGTCGTCTGGTCCAGAGGCCTGGGGCACGAAACTCGATGAACTGCATGCCGCTGGCTGGAAGACGCTCAAAATAGGGGTGGGGCGTACGAAGGCTTTTGCCGAAGCGTTTCTCCAGCGACGCCTCGACGCTGTGATGGTGCCGGAACCGGCCAAAGGCGAGGCGCCTCGGAAGGCGAAGGTGGCGAAGGAGTGGAAGGAGGTGCGGAAGAAGTTGTGATGGTGCGACGGCTGGGTGCTCCTCACTACTCCCAGAGTGCGCACGGTGAAACAGTGCTCCCTCGATGGGCGCAGTGAGGAGCACCACAGCCATCCACCTCCTTCCGTTAGATGATAGAAGGTCGAGAGAAAATGGGGAGTTGATCTCCACTGCTCGTGGAACGCGCACGATGAAACAGTGCTCGTTCGACACGCGCAGTGGGAGCCCAAACAGGCCGCCCTGCTGAGAAACG
>NEWT02000033.1:37433-60633 GCA_002869925.2 Nitrospira sp. CG24A | reverse complement strand
GTCATGCACATTAACGTTAATTCAAGGAGGCAGACCTTATGAAATTCGTCTAGCGAACTGGAAGGATGTCATCTTCTAGAAAGACGCGCTTTTTCGATCAGCACTGCGAGCTCAGGAGGTATCGGCATACTTTTGAATGAGTTGACGTTTGTGCCACCTGTGTTTCCCTTTGGTACCAGACCGAAAGCAGTGCCTATCGTAGCCCCGACAATGCGTAGTAACTGACCAACACTCTCTCGAACATTACGTTGACGAATACCCCAGAGGAACATGTGGCAGTGCACGCGAACATGCTCAACCGTGGATGTTTGCCCAAGTATGTGGGCACGCTCCAGGTGTGAGAAGGCGACGTCCGGTTGGCCTCGTGCCTCGGCTTGATAGGCAGCAAGAATCTCTTGCTCCACGTACGGACGGATGCGGCGACCGAACTCGCTCACGCACCTCTCCTTCTAAGCCGGAACAAACTTCAGCGCCACGCCGTTGATGCAGTACCGTAACCCTGTTGGCTTGGGACCATCCTTAAAGATATGTCCTTGATGCCCCTCGCAGCGGGCGCAATGGACTTCGGTTCGTGGGAAAATCAATTTGTAATCGGTCGTGGATTCGACCACTTTAGGGTTGATCGGTTGCCAAAAACTGGGCCAGCCCGTGCCGCTGTCGAATTTGTGCTCCGACGAATAGGCCGGGAGGTCGCAGCCCGCGCAATAGTAAATACCTGCTTTCTTGTTATCGTGCATGTTGTCGGTAAAGGGGCGCTCGGTGCTTTCGTGTCGCAGGACCTTGTAGGCCTCCGGCGCGAGGAGCTTCCTCCATTCCTCGTCGGTCTTCACAACTTTGATAATCTGAGGAATCTCAATCTTTGGCGGCATCGTGTGGCTCCTTTCTTGGCTGGTCTTTTCCACAATGAGTCGGAGAAGACAAAGTATCCTTACACATGGATTGGTCGAGGAGCAAGGCACAAGCAGGATGCTGAAACAGTCCACCAGCAGCGTTCTCGGCTTTGCTGGACGAACTGTTTGAGCATCCTACGGGAGCGTGCTGCTATGAGCCGTGATCGCTTTTCCGAAAATGCCAGGGCAATTGAAGTGGAGCGAGGGGCTCCGGAATACTTGTTCCGGAGTCTCGTCGGTTAGGCTGAGGCTGGGGCAATGCCCGTTCCAAAACGGAAGCTTCCGTACCCCGCTGTGTCATGGTTGAAGGCAGCTGGGAGGACCTCCTCGATTCGTTCCACCAGAATGAAGGTCAGATTCTCGCGCACTTCATGTGGCACATCCTTTAAGTCCTTTTCGTTGGACTTGGGCAGGATAATCCGTTTGATGCCGGCGCGATGAGCGGCCAACACTTTTTCTTTGATCCCGCCGACCGGAAGGACTAATCCGCTCAGGCTGATCTCGCCGGTCATAGCGGTGTCGCTACGCACGGCTTCCCCGATATACGAAGAGGCAAGAGCCGTGGCCATCGTGACCCCTGCTGAAGGCCCATCTTTCGGGATAGCTCCGGACGGGACATGGATATGCAACCCATTCCGTTTGAAACGGGAGATATCGAGTCCCATACTTTCAGCGTGTGACCAGAGGTAGCTTCGTGCAGCTCTTGCAGATTCCTGCATGACGTCTCCCAACTGACCGGTGATCGTCAGTTCATGGCTGCCGGGGAGCAGTGTGGTTTCGATATAGAGCACATCCCCCCCGCTCGGAGTCCAGGCGAGCCCTGTGGCCACCCCGGCAGGCAACAGCTTGCGCGCCTCTTCCGGCATGAAACGCTCGGACCCGAGCCAGTCTGGAAGGGCAGTGGGTTGAATGGATACAGGAGTCCGTTCCTGGCCTTCAGGGAGTTCCGCAAATGTCAGCGCAACCTTGCGGGTTAGGCGACCGAGCATCTGTTCTAGCTGGCGAACCCCCGCTTCCCTGGTATAGCGGCTGATGACCAGGTTCAAGACATCGTCCGAAAGCAGGGCTTGGCTGGCATCCAGACCCGCTTCCTTGAGTCGTCGCGGCCAGAGGTACCGACGGGCGATCTCCGCCTTTTCCCGTTCACTGTAGCCTTGAAGGCGGATGATTTCCATCCGATCTAATAGGGGTTGACTGATCGTGTCGAGCGTGTTCGCCGTTGTAATGAAGAACACCTTTGATAAATCGAACGGGAGATCCAGATAGTGGTCGCGGAATGTATGGTTCTGCGCCGGGTCCAGGATTTCAAGAAGTGCCGAGGCGGGATCGCCACGGAAATCTCGGCCCATCTTGTCGACCTCGTCCAACATCAACACGGGATTATTCACACCGGCTCGACGCATGGCCTGAATGATCCGCCCAGGCAGGGCACCGACGTAGGTTCGGCGATGGCCGCGCAATTCCGCTTCATCATGCACGCCGCCAAGACTTAGACGTTCGAAGGTCCGTCCCATGGATCTGGCAATTGATTGGCCCAGGCTGGTCTTGCCGACGCCCGGTGGTCCGACGAGGCAGAGGATGGGCGCCTTAGCTGTGGGATTCAGTTTCAACACGGCCAGATGCTCGACGATTCGTTCCTTCACTTCTTGAATGCCGTAGTGATCCTCTTCCAGCACCTGACGAACCTTGCTCAACTCCAATCGGTCTTCCGAGGCCTTCTTCCAGGGGAGCTCCAGCACCAGTTCGAGATAGGTTCTGAGGACTTGATGGTCAGGGGAGGAGGGTGGCACTTTAGCTAACTTGGCAATCTCCCGCTCCACTTCCTTGCGCACAGGGTCAGGAAGATCGGCTTCCTGGATCTTCTTCTTGAGTTCGGAGACCTCGTTCTCCTCTCCCTCGCCCTCGCCGAGTTCCTGTTGAATGGCCTTCAATTGTTCACGGAGGACATACTCTCGTTGGGTCTTACCGATTTTAGCTGAAGCCTCGCTGGTGATTTTTTCCCGCAATTGTAGGATCTGGATTTCTTTCGAGAGTGCTCCATAGAGCGATCGCAGCAACTCGGTTGTGGAGGAGTTTTCGAGCAGCTTTTGCTCCTCCTGCACGGTGAGATTGAGGAGCGAAGCCACGCGATAGGCCAACGCGACGGGATTGTCCTCGTTACCAAAGGCTGTCGCGGCTTCCTGAATACCTGGGGCTTGAATTAATTGTGGCAGATCTGTGACTAATCCCTGGATGGCTCGGTGGAGGGCCTGGACTTCCGTACTCTCGCCCGTTGGATGATCAAGCTGCCGGGCCTGGACGAGTAGAAACGGCGTTGCCTGTTCGGCCTTGATCAACGCGACACGCTCGAGCCCTTGCGCGAGCACATGGATGGTGCCGTCTTCTGACCGTCCGATCTGTTTCACGACGGCCTTGGTGCCGATCGTGAAGAGGTCATCGAGCCTCGGCTCGTCCGTTAGGGGCTCTCGCTGTGCGACGACTAGAATCGTCTTCTCTTCTGTTTTCATGGCTGCTTCAATGGCAGCGATCGATCGTTCTCGCCCGACTGTCAGGGGCATCATGATTCCAGGGAACAGGACCGTGCGTTTGATGGGCAGGACCGGCAGCGTGATAATCATGGTTTCATTATTCATGTGGAAGTATCCTTCCGCTCAGTCGGTGAAGAAACCCACGACGGCTTTAAGGAAGAAGATAGTTTCTATCAAGCACAAGTCAAGGGGAGGGGGCACGACAACTGCTCACAACGATAGGGCTAGATTAGGATTAGGGTATCTTCAACGGTCTACAAAGGCGCCACCTTGGGGATAGAATATGCGTCTGCCGTCAGTGGGACGAGCGTCGGCCGGGGTTGATGATGTGGATGGTGAAGTATAGATGTCTTTACCCTCGAGATCGAAGAATCCGGCGACACTTTTTTCCGAGGAGTCGCCGAAGCCTGATGTGGCCAGGTACTGGTCTTCTCCTCCCTCGTCGATGAAAAGTCCCCAGCCTCCATGGTCGGCTCGACCAAGACCGGTCGAGCGCTCGAAACTGTAGATGTCCCGGCCTTTTTCTGCATCGAGCATCAGGCTCACGCTATGGTCCCAGGCAACTCCACCGTTGTAAAAGGGGCCGGAAGAGCTGTAGTGATCGTTTCCCTGTTGATCGATGAAGAGGCCGACCCCGAAGTGGGCGGAAGCGCCATGCCCGTAGCGCGCGCCCTGGTGCTCATCGTCGCCATCGAAGTCCAATTTCATGCCGGCACCGAAAAAGTAGCCTTGCCCTTGTGAGAAGTTGGCGCTGTCATAGTGATCCCGCCCTTCGAGATCCAACAAGATCCCTAAGCCGCCGGCCAGGTTGTAGGGTTGCCATTCCACCGTTTTTGTCAGAATTCGTTGTCCCGATCCGGCGCCCAGACCGAAGCAGTCGTATTGATAGAGAGGGTCGCCTGGTTTCCCCGTCGCAGCATCCTGCGAGTTATAGGCACTGGGATACGTGTCACCGCATTGATAGTGGTCGTCGCCGGCAATGTCGATGACGGCGCCGACCCCCAAGGGGCCGCCGAATCCGATCGCGAAGCCATGGCTGGTATAGCGGTCATTTCCTGCCCCATCGAGCAAGAGGCCGAGTCCTCCAATGGCGGCGCCCTGAGTCAGGCGATTCCCCGTATAGACGTCGTTACCTTTCGCATCGAACAAGATTCCGAGTCCGCCGAATCCAGCGCCTCCCGACCCCATGTCGAGCTGGTAAACATCGTCGCCATCGTGATCGATTAACAGCCCCACTCCCAGCCGCCCGGTGGCGAGTCCAAGCGGAGCCCCTGTATAGGTATCGTTCCCTGCGAGGTCGATGACGACGGCATTGCCCTGACTTTCGTGTGCAGATGCGGCAATCTTGCCCCGGTAAAGATCGTTGCCGCCTAGATCGATAATCAGGCCGACTCTCTCTTCAATCTCATAGGTATTCGGTCCTGGGCCACCAATGATGATCAGTCCATAGGATGTCTTTTGGACCAACAGCACGTCACCTGTGACGCCGGGAGGAACAGCAGAAACCGGCAGTGGTATTGTCCAGGTTGCAGCGGCTTGGTGAAGCCACGGTTCATTGGCAAGGCGGGCGAGGACTTGGGCGGATGCAAGAAGACTGGCATAGTCGACCTGTTTCTCAAGCAGTTCGGCAAATCGGAGATTAGCTTTGACTTGCGCGCTTGCCTGGTTCGACAGGCTCGAAATCTGTGGTATGAAGTGTTCTGTTATCGATTGTGCATGCAGAAATAAGAAGTGCCTCTCTGCTTCTGTCAGATTTGTCAGTGCTTTCTCGCGGTGCAGCGATGCCTGCTCCAAGCTTCCGATCATGAAGGCGAGGAGGTCTTCATGAGTAAAGCTTGTCGGCAGGGGAACCGGCTGAGAGAAGGCGGAGGTGCGATCCATACCGGCTTCGAGCGCATCGAGAAGGGCCGGAAGATTGATGGCCCCTCCTTTTGCCATGTCGGCCAATGCGAGTCCCTGGCGCTCTAATTCCGTCAGACCATCCCAGGGCTGTTTGAGGGTCTCGATTACGAGACGACGTTTGAATTGCGCCGGGATCTTCTCGACCGTTGCATGCTCAGCACGCAGGTCTCTATGACGCGATCCGGTGAGTTGCTCAAAATCCTTTCGGACGGTCGGCGTCAGCCGGTCGAGCGCCGATTGGCGCATATGACTGTGGGGTGCGGGCAAGGAATCGGTCGAGGCGTAGAGACCCTGTAGCGCACTGCAACTTGGAAGCCATATGAGCAGGGGGGCGCTGAACAGAAGCAGCAGGAATCGGTTCATGGTCTGTGTCCACAGCCTATGGGGAGATGTTACCCTCTTTTGTCAGGTTTTGGGATCGTTTTGCGCATCGACCCCGACACGATGAGGAACTCATACAATCGACACTCCAGCGGACCATTGAAAAGGGGAATGCGTTTCGATGGCGCAAGGCCAATGAGTTTGGGCGTACGCAAATCGCCGGTAAAGATATAGGCGCGCCATCCATTGAAGCGCTGTTTCAACCAGTCGCCCAGCTTGGGATAGAACGCATCAAGTTCTTCGGGCCTGTTGAGCCGGACGCCATAGGGAGGATTGATGAGCAGCACGCCCTGCTCAGCCGGAGCTTCAAGGGCGAGTATGTCGCTCTGCTTCAGGCGAATATCTATCGCGACTCCCGCGCCCTGAAATGTCCGTTGCGCAATCTTGACTGCGGCAGGATCCTGGTCGGACGCATAGATGGCAGCCGGCACCTCTGCCAGTTGTTTCACCCGGGAAGCTTCGCGCAGATGGCCCCAGAGTTTGGGATCGTGGATAATCAAGTGCTCAAACGCAAATGCCCGGGACTGCCCGGGTGCGATTCTGCGCGCCATCAGGGCTGCTTCAAGGGGGATCGTTCCACCGCCGCACATGGGGTCGAGCAGCACGTCGTTCGGCGTCCATCCAGCGAGCCGCAGCAAGCCCGCCGCCAGGTTTTCTCGCAATGGTGCCTCGACAGACACGATACGATGGCCTCGCTTGAAGAGCGGGTCGCCGGAGGTGTCTAAATAGAACGTCACTGTTGACTCATCGAGAAACGCGTCAAGCCGGATGTTCGGATGATGGGTGTCTATATTCGGTCTCTTATGGCGCACGGCCATAAACTTATCGCAGACCGCGTCTTTAATACGCAGCGTGATGAAGTCCAGGCTGGTGAGTGGACAACGGCGTGCGCTCACTTTCACCTTGATGGTCTGCGCCGACGTGAACCAGTCCGGCCAGGACAAGTGATAGGCTGCGCGGTACACATCGTCTTCCGATAAATAGGGGGTTTGGCCGACTTCCCAGAGCACGCGGCTGGCTATGTGGCTCTTGAGATTGACCCAATACATGCTGGACCAGGGAGCCAGGAAGGCGACTCCGCCGTCCGTCTTTGTGGTCATAGGCACGCCAAGGTCGTGGAGTTCCTGTTCGAGGACGCCCTCCAGCCCACTCGGGCAGGGTGCAAAGAACCGTAGTTTTGTGCTATCCATGCTCATCGTATTTTCGCGCGTCTCTCGCGTTACAACGACGTGTCACCACATACCTGTATGCTATGAACTATTGCAGCGCCTGCGGTGCTCCGGTTACGAAAAAGATTCCCGTCGGCGACAACTTGCCCCGGTTCGTCTGCGAGACCTGTCAGGCCATTCATTACCATAATCCAAAGATTGTCGCTGGCTGTATTCCGGAATGGGACGGCCACGTTCTTCTCTGCCGGCGCGCCATCGAACCCAAGTCCGGTCTCTGGACCTTCCCTGCCGGTTTTATGGAGATCGGCGAGAGTACTGAGCAAGCGGCTGTTCGTGAGACTTTGGAGGAAGCGCAGGCTCAGGTGGAGCGTATCAGCCTCTTCGCGGTTATTAGTCTTCCGCACATCGGCCAAGCCTATCTGGTATTCCGAGGATCGATGGGTTCGCCGGATTTTGGGATAGGTGAGGAAAGCCTCGATGTGCAGTTGTTCTCACTCTCTGAGATTCCCTGGGACCAGATTGCCTTTCCCGTGGTAAAGGATGTCCTGCGCCGCTATGTCGATGATGTGACCAGGGGCGAGTTCCAGGTGCATGTTGCCAGTCTGCCGGACCGATTATCCTAGTCCCGCAGGATACTCAAAAAGTCTGTCCAGCAAGGCCGCAGCGAGTGAAGGCCCGAAGGCGTACCCTTTGGGGTACGTTGAGGGCCTGAACGATGCGAGAACGCCGCTGGCGGGCTTTTTCAGTATCCTGCTCCATCAATTGAGTGTGGGAATCGTAAGCAGGGGCAGGCTGTGGCCCTCTTCATCGTGGAGGAAGCGAAACCCACTGGCCTCAGTATAGTCGATTGTTACCCGCTCCATCCGTGACGCGCTTCGTCGATCCACTGCAATAGTGAGTCCATCCATCTGCTGAACGTCGTCGTCAGGTTGGGTGGTCGCTTCCAACGTGATACTGAAGCTTAACCGTGAATCATCCACGTCGCGTACAGAAATCCTGACGATCGGGTCCTCAGGATGATGGGTTTGAATTGCTCTCAGCTTTGTGATGGCGGCAAGAGTCACAGCAATCATACAGGGGCCTCTGTGTGGCGAACGATGCCGTGAATGTCGATCAGGCGACTGTCACGGTCGATTGAATAGAAAATCCTCCAGTCTTCGACCGCATATTTGGACAGGCCTGGTAGATCCGGTGCGATGGCCTCGTGGCGCAAGTTATCGACGTTGGATGCAATCCATTTGGTCTTATCTAAGAGTCGCTGTGCCATGGTTGGTTCAAGTGTTCCAAGATCTTGGAGGATGGTTGGGCGATAAGCAAGACGATACCAGGCCATGTTGTCCTTACCAGCGTAGACCGAGTTGGTCGGCAATGTCCTCGCCGGACAGTCTCTCCGTACTTGCCAATGACTCTTTCAGCCGGGCGTGTAAGCCACTGCCGAGCTGGAGCCCGAGGTCAGGGTCACCCAGCAGATCGCGTAGACGATCGTCGACGATCCCGTGCACAAGTTGTTTGAATTGTTCTTGTGAAAGCTGAGAGAAGTCCATGGAGAGGAAGGATACGGAGGCGAACGCCTAAAATGCAACTCCTGCGTGGCCTACTCGCCCGCATGATTCGTGAAGCTTCTGCTGCACGCGCGGATACGCGGCTATGACGGGCAGTCTCGCCGTTCAGCCTTTCGACATACTGCACGAGTATGACTCATGACTTCACGCCTCCGAGTGCCCGTCCTTCGACTTGGCTCAGGACCCTGAGCGTGTCGAAGGGCAACGAACCGTCACGAATCATGCGGGCTAGCAGTGTGTTGACAAAGTGGATGACGATGCCCGAAATGACACCACGTCCGAGATCATCGATGGAAGCTCACTGGCCTGCAGGCTGTTCAGAAAGACCGTCCAGCAAGGCCGCAGCGAGCGAAGAGGCGAATCGTACTCTGTGCCGTACGTTGAGCCCCTGAGCGAGGCGAGAACGATGCGGGCGGACTTTATCAACGGCCTGCTAGTGGAGTTCTCCATGCTATGGGCGAGAGAGGATCCATTCGGGATCTCGTGTAAAAAATCGGATCAGTCAAACGTAATGAGATCGAACAGCTCATTGATGACTATGAAGAGGGAGAAGGCTACGGCCATGCATAGTGAGTCAATCCTTGACTCGCTCGCATTGGAAGAATATCGTATCTCTGTGGGGGGAGCTTAACGCCCCGAGGGAATATGGTTCATAAGGGGATCGAGCGTCGGGATGGTGTGCAAGCCCGGCTTGACCGGGAAGCCTAAAGTCCCGCCAAGATCTCCGTCGTACCTATGCTGTCCTCGGTAGGTGCGCGCTCCTCCCACCCTAATTGCCCGCTCATTCCGGTTGGCGGTTTTCCCCGTTTCATCACCCCGCCATGTGCAGCCGCGTTCCTCTCACAACCGTGATGAGGTCCGCTGTGCCATCTCCATCGTTCGAGATGGCAATGAGTGTGTGTCGAAGCTGTCCAGTATGGTCCCCTGACTGGAGAAGATGAATGAGCACGCATAAGTCACCTGCATCCACGTCCAAGAATACAAGCCCCCGTGCAGCTTCAGCAGTGACGGCGGTAGAAATGGGGGCGCGGCAGCGCGAGATTTCCGTCTCCGAATTCTTCACCAAGAATCGGCATTTACTCGGTTTCGACAACCCACGCAAAGCCCTGCTGACTTGCGTCAAAGAAGCGGTCGATAATGCCCTGGATGCCTGTGAGGAAGCCGGGATTCTTCCTGAGGTGACGGTCCAGCTGGAAGTTGTGGCTGTTGGATCGTCAGCAAGACCGCCTGCGAGTCAGGCCACGCGCTTCCGAGTGACGGTCACGGATAATGGCCCTGGAATCGTCCGCCAGCAGATTCCGAAAATCTTTGCGAAACTGTTATACGGATCCAAGTTTCATCGCTTGCGCATGAGTCGCGGTCAGCAGGGGATCGGCATTTCGGCGGCAGGGATGTATGGCCAACTGACGACCGGCAAACCGGTCAAGATCATTTCGCGTATCGGCCCCAAGGCGTCGGCCCATTATTTCGAGGTGCAGATCGATACGAAGAAGAATGAACCGCTGGTCCATGAGAATAAGCAAATCGAGTGGGACCAGCCTCGAGGCACACAGGTGGCGATTGAAGTTGAAGGCCGTTACCAGAAGGGGCGCGCATCGGTGGATGAGTATCTCGAGCAGACGTCAATTGCCAACGCGCATGTGAAGCTCATCTACCGAACGCCGGAAGGCGAGACGAAGGAATATGCACGCGCCTATCATGAGCTCCCGCCTTCGCCGAAAGAAATCAAGCCCCACCCTTACGGTATCGAGTTCGGGATGTTTCTCAAGATGCTCCAGGAGGCGAAGAGTCAGACTCTTTCAGGCTTTCTGTCCAGCGATTTCTGCCGGGTGACACCGGCGCTCGCGGATGACATGTGCAAGACGGCGAAGGTATCGCCCAACGCAAGGCCTCGCGACATTCGCGGGGCGATTGCCGAAACGCTCTATCATGCGATTCAAGCGACGAAGATCATGGCGCCGCCGACCAATTGCTTGTCACCGATCGGCGAAAAGGCCATCCTCTCAGGTCTGTATAAACAGATCAAAGGAGAATTCTATACGGCGGTGAGCCGGCCTCCCTCCGTCTATCGTGGCAATCCCTTCATTATTGAAGCAGGACTGGCTTTCGGGAAGGCTCCGGATAGCGAAACCAAGACAGAGAAGCCGACGATGCCGTTGGCAGAAGGGGAGCAGGAAGAAGGAGATTCAGAACTCGCGCGCGTGATTCGCTATGCCAACCGGGTGCCGCTGCTCTATCAACAGTCTGCGTGCGCCATTTTCAAGGCGGTGCTGGCGACAACCTGGCGCAACTATGGAATCAGCCAATCACGCGGGGCCCTTCCCACAGGTCCGATGGCTATCTTCGTGCACATTGCTTCCGTCTGGGTGCCCTTTACCAGTGAATCGAAAGAGGCGATTGCTGAGTATGACGAGATCCATAAAGAAATTACCCTCGCGCTTCGTGAGTGCGGGCGTCGGCTTGGGCTCTTTCTGCGCCGACGTGAGCGAGCGGCGAGCGAATTCCGGCGGCGAAATATTTTTGAACTCTATATCGAGGAGGTTGCCGAAGCCTGTAACAGATTAAAGGGTGGGAAGCTCCCCGTTGAGAAGTTGAAAGCGCAGCTGCAGAAGATTGCGTCCTCACGGACCGGTGGCATGAAGACGGATGAAACACTCGGCAAAACCGGCGCCGGGCCGGAGGGCCTGCCGCATTCCATTATTGTCACAGCGGAAGGTATCGAAGGAGAGGCTCCATTGGTGGCTCCTGTTTCCGATGACATAGCAATCGAGGAGCAGCCGGCTGCTCCGAAATCTGAACGGCGACAGGCGGCAAAGACAGGGTCTGCCAAGAAAAAGGCTGGCGAGGCCACAGCCGTCCCATCGATTCCGAAGAAAGGTTCCTCCTCACAGCACCGTGGAGGCATGGTTGGAACAGGTCGCAAGACTCACCGGACGGAGAAGAGAAAATAGGACGGCGCATGGCAAAAACGAAAATCACAAAGAACGGGGTTGTTGAAAAGAAATTAGTCGGACTGGCCGATATGGTGATCGCGTCAGCGCAGCGAGCAAAAGATCCAACCATGGAGATTCCGCTCCGTGCACTTTCTAACGTGACGTTTAATCCGCGCAAGGGTTTGCTCGAAATGGGAGACAAAAAACAGGCCCGTTCATTTTTCAATGTCGGCATGGCCAAGAAGTTTATGCAGACCATATTGGTCGCGGATGCCCTCTCCGAGCTGCAGCGTGCCGAACTGACGACCTCGCTCAGAGAGATCTATTACCGGACGAAACACACCATTCAGGACTCGCACGAAAATACCTTCGATACCCAGGACGAATCGGACCCGATCATCGAGGACCTGGAAGTGTCGCTCGTGGCACTCCGTGAGGAATTACATGTCCGCGCAGAAAATGGAGGAAGTGTCGTCGGCCCACTCGTACTCGGTGACGATGGCGACCGCGTGGATTGCGCCAAGCTGGGCAAAGGTGGCTACTCGGTTCCGTCGATTGTCGAGCCGGAGTATGTGGAGATCCGCCGCTGTACGGCTGACTTTGTCTTGTTGGTTGAGAAAGGCACCCAGTGGAATCGCCTCTCAGAAGACAAATTCTGGCGTCGTTATAATTGTGTGCTGTTGACGGGAAACGGGCAACCGCCTCGTGGGGTGCGCCGTTTGGCCAGGCGACTACACGAGGAATATAAACTCCCGGTCTATGTCCTGGTCGATAACGACCCCTGGGGGTACTACATCTATTCCGTGGTCAAGCAAGGCTCGATCAATCTCGCATTCGAGAGCCAGCGGATGGCGATCCCCAAAGCCAAGTTCATCGGTCTATCCAGCGCCGACCCGGAACGATACGAACTTCCGCGCAACGTCGGCATCAAACTGAACGAGAAGGACATTGCCCGGGCGAAAGAACTCCTCAACTATCAGTGGTTTCAGAAACCGGCGTGGCAGGCTGAAATCAAACGGATGCTCGCAAGCGGACTCAAATATGAACTGGACGCCCTCGCCAACAAGGACTTCCAATACCTCACGAAAAAATATCTTCCACGGAAACTGAAAGAAAAGGACTGGCTTGATTAAGCAGGCCCATTCTCTTCCATCGTATCCTGATCTTGGTATCTACTCCGCGGGCAACATCAGATAGAGCCCGATCACTATGATCGGCGCCATGACATACATCGCCTTCTTGCCGAAACTATCGTAGACGCCATAGATCAAGATTGCGGCCATGAAGGTGAAGTAGAGCTGCCCGATACCCCGATATCCCGCGCTATGTTCTGCTGCCAGCGCAAGGGTGGGCGACCCGAGGATCAGTCCGGCGGAAAGGGCTGCTAATCGTTTCATCACAATCTCCATTTCGATAAGGTAAAGATACGGGATGTTATGCCGGTGGCCAGTGCTGTTGCACACACAACAACGCCCTCATGGCGAAGCCTGCCAAGAGGGCGCGATTCAGCTCTTGAACGATTCTGTGTGGCTGGATTGGGCGAAACTAGCAAGGAGTCACAATACACCTCTGTGTTTTATGAATAATGGACGCTATGCTGCGCCTTCTCATAGGAGGAAGTCAAACCGGTGTCAGTGGGGGGGAGGCGCAAGATGCGTGAGGGGTTTGAGCGGTGGATGGGTTGAGCAGTTCGTTTTCGTCCCGCGAAGGAGGGTTGTTGGACAAGCCTTCAAATAGTGTAATTGAAAAGACTGCTGACCCACTGCTGTCCAAAATAATTTCCCTGTTAGGGTCCTCCCTGCGTCAATCCTGTGTGTGAGACGGCTTTAGGGCTGATTCTCCGATGAGGTTGCCTCGGCTGCTGTCCAAGATCACGTGGCAAAGAGCGTCGCTTGCATCGGCATCGGGGGGATCCCCGGACGTCCAAAGGGTGCATTGAGCCAGGCCCACAGATCCCGATAGGTCAACAGATTGAAGCGGAGCAAGGCCGCGAGGTTCGAGAGACTCCACGGCCAGGTGGACTTCAGCTGCAGGAACTTCAGCAGCAACATCGCAATCAAAGCGATCCAGATTTGGACCTGCACCGCATTCTCAGTCGTCCCGACGAAGGTTTTGATCCGGAGATGTTGCTTCAAAGCTTTAAAGAGCAGCTCGATCTGCCACCGCTCTTTATAGATGGCCGCGATCGTGCTGGCGGCGAGGTGCATGATGTTGGTCAGGAACGTGAGCGGCCGTTGTTGCGTCTCGTCCCAGATCGTCACCTGCCGGAGCGGAGCCGTACATCGATCTGCAGCATGGGGGCCGGTCAAGCGAATCACTTCGTCGGCGAGCACGGGGCCACGGGTGGCCACGGGGCGCTGGGCCAGCACCGCGTACAACATATTGGTGCGCGGGCGCGTGACAAACCACACCCCGGCCGTGGTCCAGCGCTGATACAAGGCATAGTCGAGGTAGCCGCGATCCATTGCGACGATGGTGCCCGGCGCAAACGTCAGCCGTTGCGCCACGCGGACATCATTCACGTCGCCTTCGGTGACGAGCGCCCAACAGGGCAAGCAGCCTTGGTGATCGAGCTGGAGATGGAGCTTGATGGCCCCCTTCGTTCGCTGAAACCGTGCCCAGTCGAATACCGTGGCACACAATTCGATGATCGTCGTATCCAGGGTCCGTAGCGGATGCTTGAACCGGAATCGCCGGCGCTTCAGAGCCGCCACCGCCTGACACTGGGTCAGCACCTGGTAGAAGAGAGTCTCGTACACTTGCCAGGGTCGATGGGCATTGGCATACGCGAGCGTGGAGCGGGTGGGGGTCCGTCGCACGCCTAAATGCACGAGTTTGCCGAGTGCCGTCGCCAAGCCGCCGCAGATCTCTCGGAGCGAATGCGCACTGCCCATCTGACAAAACAGCATGGCGACGAAATGATCCCAGCAGCTGAATCCCTTGGCCGCTCGCTCGGCCTGGTGCTGCTGCACGGCACGAGCGAATCCCGCACGATCGATCAGGGACAGGATTTGCGCAAAACAACTGGCCACGGCTACCATACAATACCTCCGGCTTGTGGGTGACACGGCGTGGCAACGCCGTAGACGGGTGTGGATGAACCACCCATCCTACTCACAAGCCGGAGGCATTTTAAGAACTTATTTTGGACAAGAGTGCTGCTGACCCCTTTGTATCCCCCGAGGGAATTCTACCGCCCCCTGCATGCGCTCGTGAGAATGTCCGTCATTCGACCTCAGACAACAAATGCTGTAGGGCGGCTTCGACGTGTTCGGTGCCCACGTCGGCGTGACCAGCTTTGCCATGTTCTATGGCTTCGTTGAGATGATCAATCCCTTCGCTCAAATGCAAGCCCCTACCTCCCATCTTTGCAAACTGCAGCGACGTTTCCGCATGTTTCACAAGCTCCTCAGCATGCCCCTCTTTGCCATGGGCCATCGCTTGTTTGGCGTGGTCGATGGCCTCCCTGACATTACCCAAGGGGGATGGGTGGGCGTTCACCAGGTGTCTGCATGTCCATAGGGTACTATGGACTGTCGGATATTTACGG
Source organism: Nitrospira sp. CG24A (assembly GCA_002869925.2). Classification (GTDB taxonomy): domain Bacteria; phylum Nitrospirota; class Nitrospiria; order Nitrospirales; family Nitrospiraceae; genus Palsa-1315. The sequence goes on along the minus strand of NEWT02000033.1, from coordinate 45,718 downwards.
CAACATTGCGGCGGTGACTGCGGACAAGCGGTGGAAAACTTAGCTGGTACGCGAGACCTTCGTGGCAACCGGTCGGCTACCGCACGGTGAGGCCTCGGCCACCGGCGCGTTCAAGACCGTCCCCAGGACGCGAGTGCATGCGATGAAGATCCGCCTGAGACGAGCCGGACATCGCAGTCGCTATCTCCTACGAAAACAAGTGGTCGAGCCGGTGTTTGGCCAGATCAAACAGGCGCGTGGGTTCAGACAATTCTTGTTGCGGGGCCTGTCGCAGCTCGCCAGTGAGTGGAGCTGGGTCTGTAGTGTCCACAATGTGTTGAAACTGGCCAGAGCGAGAAGATGAATCCTTCAAGCCGGGACGACATCCCGCCCGTCGGCTCGCTCATCGGCCACATGCCACCGCGACGGCTGAACGAATCGCCGCTTCTCGTGGCCGTGCCTAGCCGAGAAAATATGTCTCGTTGCGCAGTGCCAGTCGTTACTCGGACAGGCTCCTAGCCCGTATGATTCATGAACACTTCTGCTGCAATCGCCGATCCGCTGCTACGACGGGCCTTCGGGCGGCGGGCTCGCCCTTCTGACCTTCAACGTACTGTACGAGTACGCCTCAGGTTCTCAGGGCTCCGCACGCCGCTCTCGCAACGCAACTCAGCGATTTCGTCCCTCGACTGGGCTCGGGACCCTGAGCAAGTCGAAGGGCGACGAACTGTCATGAATCATGCGGGCTAGAGCCCGGGCTTGATCTGAAGTTGTTGGATTAGCCGCTGGATCATTCGATCCAGCCGGTCTTGTTGCGGGGAGGATACCGTCAGAAATTCAAGGCCGATGCCTGCTGATCCGGACCAGCGGATTGCGGCATTGTCGATGAGGATTGGTTTGGACTCACCGGGGATATGGAGGTGGACGGCGAGTTGCATGCCGGTAAATGGGCTGATGATGCTCTCCACACAGCATCCTTTGGCAGAAAGGTCTCTGACTGATCCTGCATGGCGAAACCGATTTTGATGCACCAAGGTGCAGGAGAGCGACACGGGAAATCTGAGATGCTTTCGGGTGACCATGGTTGTGCCGTAGAGATTTCTATGGAACGACGTTCGCTTGGGTTGCGAGGAACTGTCCCAGGCGGGTTCGTTCCTGCTCCAGCATCTCATGAAACTCTACGCCAAACTCGTGTTTAAGGGTCCATTGCACTGTAGCGGCTTGAATGGTAATGGCGATTGGTTGTTCGGGTGTCTGGAGGTGGACTGTGAAGCGTGTGCCGATCTTGACTGGAAGATCACTGACGACCTTACAGCCACCCATCCCGAGGTTGTAGACGATCCCGACCCCAGAGGGGTCACCCGCAAATATCGCTGGGAATTCCACGTGATAGCGAACGTGTTGTCTCTGTTCCGTCACAGTATTGTCCTCAGAAGGCTCTCTCTCAATCGTGCATCGGGGATGAGACGTTTTCGACTATGCGTTCGTCATAGGTAAGGCTATTCGGTGAGCAGGCGGTTGTCAAAGAAAATGCGATCTTTGGAGACTGCAAGTTCCAATAGATTGAGGAGGACATCGGTAGGGCCAGATGGGTGGCGTTCGTATGAGTAAACTATGGCGCACATGATGCGGGAGGCTAGGGTAGTTGAGCGATTGAAACAGACATGACAGAGGAGTGTTCGATCTTTTGACCGATCTTGACACATCGGCGGCAGCGCCTGTTCCGTTTGAAAGCGGTTTGATTTTCACCGGTCACGCTTCTAGAATGCCGTCATTGGATTGATGTTGCATGCCCACCATCTCTGGCTCCCGAACAACCTCACAACGCAAGAAGAAGCGCTCGAAGAAGTCCTTCGTCCTCGATGCCTCGCTGAAACGCCGTTTTCAAACCAGACTACTCAAGTGGTATGAGAAATATGGCCGTGACCTGCCTTGGCGGAGGACCTCCGATCCTTATCACATTCTGGTTTCTGAAGTGATGTTGCAGCAGACACAAGTCGATCGGGTGATTCCGAAGTACCACGAATTTTTGGACCGCTACCCAAGCTTTGAAGAATTGGCCGACGCTCCGGTCTCGGATGTGAAGAAGACATGGTACCCCCTTGGCTACAATATCAGGCCTGAGCGATTACATAGTATCGCGTGCGAGACGGTCGAGCGGTATGGAGGTCAGCTTCCGAGCGATGCGGAGGAATTGCTGTCGTTCAAGGGGATTGGACGATACACGGCTGGCGCGATCCGCTCGTTTGCCTTCAACGAAGATGCGCCGATTCTGGATACAAATGTCATTCGTGTCCTTCACCGCATATTCATTGCGAAGGGCGATCCCAAGGCTCAAAAGCCGAGGCTCTGGCAACTGTCGGAAGCCCTCATTCCAAGCGGGAAGGGCTATGATTTCAATCAAGCGATTATGGACTTTGGGGCGACCTGCTGCACGGCAAGAAATCCCACTTGCGGGAAATGCCCGATGAAATCGTTTTGTAAGACGTATCCGTTCGATCCGAAGGGATGAAGGGTCACGGTGCGGTATGAAGGTCGTTGAAGTCGCTGCCGGTCTTGTGTATCGCGATGGCCGCTACTTGATCGCCCGTCGGAATCCTGGTGTGCATTTGGCAGGTTTCTGGGAATTTCCAGGCGGGAAATGTGAGTCGGGTGAAACCATGGAAGAGTGTCTACAGCGGGAGCTGTTTGAAGAACTGGGTATTCGCATCGACGTGCCTATACCGTTTCAAATCATTCGGCATGAATACGAGGAGAAAACCGTGGAGCTGCATTTCTTCCGTTGCCGAATCGAGACCGGACAGGCCACGGCCATCGACTGCGCGGAAATTCGATGGGTCTGGCCACAGGAGTTGGGCAACTTTGAATTTCCTCCAGCGGACCGTCCTATCATTGAGGCCCTCCAGCGGGAGAGGTTGGGGCAGATTTTATGAAAGTTGTCCTGGATATCGAGACGATTCAAGCGCCACGGGAAGAATGGGCGCGATTGGTGGGAAAGCTTCCGTCGAGCGGAGAGCCTAGGCCGGCAGGCGAGGGCTACGATTTGTTTGCGGCGGGGGCGGCTGAAGCTCAACGACTTGCCGAAGATGAACAATATGCAAAGTCGGCTTTTGACGCGACGTATAGTCAGATTGTCTGTATCGGCCTTTTGGAGTTTTCCGATCAGCTTGAACCGCGTGGGGCGGTAGCCTGGTACGGCGGAAATGAGCGGGAGTTGCTGCGACAATTCTGGAGCCGTTTGGCTCAGAACCGCCCGTCGCTCTTCATCACCCATAACGGCCTGGGCTTCGACCTCCCGTTCATGAAGAAACGATCAATCGTTCACCAAGTCAAACCGAGCCTGGAGATCAACCTCGCCAAATTTCGTACAGAGCCGGTATATGACACCATGGCAATCTGGAGCAATTGGGATACGCGTGGGTGGGTGAAACTCGACGTGCTGGCGCGAGCGCTGAATGTCGAAACGAAATCGGGCAGTGGCGCTCAGGTGGCTGAGATGTGGGGACGGGGACAGGGGCAAGAGTTGGCTCGGTACTGCCTACAAGATACCTATGTGACCTATGCCTGTTATTGCCGGATGAATTTTCGACAGCCTCTGTCCAGTGAAGTGGTCTTGCTCCAGCCGGAGTTGCTGAGTGTCGATTGATGACGGCTAGCGAACTCGCGTCGCCTGCGCCGATTTCTTCTTCGGCGCCGGTTTACCGGAGACCTTGGTCAGTCTGAGCGCTTTAATTTCCTCGTCGCGGTCCCGGAGTTCTCGCTTCATCCATTGGGACTCTTTGCGAAGCATAGCGATCTCGGAGTTCTTCTTGGCGAGCGCCTCTTTTGCCACCTTCAAGTCACTGAGTTTCTGGGCCAAGAATTCGTCTTGTGCGATTTCCTGCTCCGCATTCGCAGAGGCCGCCTGAGCGTTTGCCGGGGTAGATGCCGCCATGGAGGCGATTGTAGTGCTTGGGGAAGCTTTTGCGATCGGCATGGACTCGGGCATCGGCGTTTTGGCGAGCGCATGATAGTCGATGATCATCGTCATGGCGCCGGGCGCATCGCCGGCGATGTAGGCCGGAGCGGGTTCGGTGCGCGCCACCGACTCAGGCATAAACCCCGTCTGTGCGGCGCCTTCTTCAATGGTCACATAGATCGATCCCTTCTGCACATAAATACTGCCCGTGATGGGTTCAGAGCCTGACCCTGCCGATGAGGATATGTTAAACCCGACAAGCTGTGCGGGTTTTGCTTTGGATAAGCCTTGCGCGAGCAGGGGAGAGAGATATTCTGCATCCTCATCGCTGAAAATTCTCATCGGCTTGCTGCCACCAACAGGCATTCCCGAAGATTTGCCCATGTCGTCTTTGCGGTATAATCCTTTCACGATCTTTGTGATGGTCTGTTGATCGATGACAGCGGGATGGCTGGCGTCAAACGACCAATTGGCCACTTCTTCCAAGTAGACGGTGCCTTTTGTATTCTGACTGAGGGTTGTCTCTGTTCCACTCGCGCAACCGCTGATGACAAGGGCGCATGCAGCGGCGATTCCAGCGAGGCTCTGGATCATCGGGCAATTCTTATTCACAAGCGGGAAGCAGCTGCTCATCTCGACACTCCTTCTTTCAGGCCAGGCGTATAGGCGATGATCCGTGGCGAGGCGCCTTGCCGTATGCCAGGGGATTACCAGATTCCCAGGCCCATGAGCGCCATGCTCAGTGCAATCCATCCGAAGATTCCCAACGCAATGAGGGTTTCTAGGCTTATGGAGGGAGCGGCTTTTTCTTTTACGCGGGCCTCTTGCTTCTCGATCATGACTATCTCCAAGAGTGAAAGTGTTCAGGTACGTAGTTGCGATCCTTTTGGATAGCAAGGACTATGCCTTTGGAGAGATGGAGCAACTCCGCGATGTACAAGAGCAAAATCTAGGAGAGGAGAGGAATGATTACTCGCTAAGTGCGGATGACAATAAACAGGAAGTGGCTGAGCCTATGTACATGATAATGTAGCGATTAGTCGCAGGATTCACCGGGTTAATTATTTGAACGTCGCGTGGAAACCACCTGGTCCGCGATGGATGATTATACGGATGGTGCCCTCACAGTATTTCCTGAGTGCTGTGGGGAGGAAGGGGAGATCACAAACAGAACTTGTGCACGGGTGTTCGTTTTGGAGCGTCTTCTACAGAAATGTCCCTGGAGAAGTCGGATGGGCTCCCACGAGTCACGCTATCGGCGGACTTTCTGCATACAAGGTTGTGGACGATGCATCGTAGATGGCAAGGGAAACTATGTCGCCCGGTCGAGAGGATATCGTACGTTTGTCCCAGATGACGGTGATGTTGCCGTCCGATTTCCCCATTCCTTGCGCCGCGGATCGCTTCGCGTCCCCTTCGACCAGGACGGGAACGGTCGTCTTCAAATATTCCCGGTTGCGTTCGTGGGAGATGTTTCGCTGGAGGTCGAAGAGCCGCGTGACCCGTTCAGTCTTCACGCCTTCTGACACATCGTCCGGAAACTTGCGGGCCGCGATGGTGTGCTTTCGCTCAGAGTATTTAAAGATAAATGCTGAGTGAAACCGTATTTCCTCAACAAGCCGGTAAGTCTCGGCAAAATCGGCATCGCTCTCCCCACAGAACCCACCAATAATATCGGTGCTGAGCACGATGTCAGACCGCATGGCGCGGATACTCTCGACCAAGGCACGATACTCTTTGTTGGTGTAGGTGCGATTCATCAAGCCGAGGATGCGGTCGCTGCCGGATTGAAGCGGTAAATGAATCTGCTTGCAGATATTGGGATGTGCCACCACGGCTTCGAGCAACGGGAGTGGAAAGTCTTTGGGATGAGGGGAAGTAAACCGCACACGTTGGATGCCGGGTACATCCGCCACGGCCGTGATCAATCGTGCAAAATCCCAGTCGCCGAACTGGTAGGAATTGACGTTTTGCCCCAGGAGTGTGATCTGCTTGAATCCCTGCTCGGCGATCCGGTGAGCCTCCTGGACAATGCCTTCAGGATCGCGGGAACGTTCCCGCCCACGAGTGTAGGGGACCACACAGAAACTACAGAAATTGTCGCAGCCTCGCATCACGGCGATCCACGCGTTCACTCCGTCGGTTCGATCGGGTACCACATCGTGATAGGTTTCATATTCCGACAAATCGACCGCGAGTCCCTTCTGATCCTGACCCTCTTCTTGAGAAAGCATCGCGTTGCGGATCAACATCGGGAGCTGGCGATAGGCATCGGGGCCGGCGAGCACATCGACCAGCGGTTGAATATCCGTCAGCTCCTCTTTCAGGTTTTGCGCCATGCAGCCAAGGACGCCAACGACTAACGGGCGTTGCTGCTTGAGCTTCTTCAGTTCAGATAGGTGTTTGTAGACCTTATTGTGGGCATTCTCTCGAATCGCGCAGGTGTTCATCAGAATGACATCTGCGCGCTCGCGCTCGTCGGTAAAGACAAAACCATCCTGTTTCATCAGGGAGCGAACGAGCTCCGAGTCGTACTCGTTCATCTGGCAGCCAAAGGTTTCAAGATGCACATGAGCCGGTGTGGATCGAGTTGTCATAGAACAGGCACTCCTCGCATAGGCTGACGGTTCTCTGTCAGCTGACCCACCGCCCAACGATCCGATGCTCCGATAATCCGAACTTCCTTTAGGTCATTTGTGAGGTCGATGTTCGATGACACGCCCACTTTCAAGAAGTTTCCTGTCACCCCTAACCTGAAACCATCCTGTACTCCTGACTCAAAGAGAACGGGTACGGTAGAGCCGATATACTGTTCTGCAAAAGCCAGGCGTTTCAGGCGGGATAGTTCTGAAAGTATTTTTGCACGTTGCCGGGCGACTGCAATCGGCACCTGATCGGCCAACTTCGTTGCAGCAGTGCCTGGTCGTGGCGAATAGGTAAAGACATGGAAGTACGAGAAGGGCAGTTCCTGCGCGATGCGCAGGGTGTGCTCAAATGCGTCGTCGGTTTCGCCGGGAAACCCCACCATCAAATCGGTCCCCAGCCCAAGTTGAGGAATTTTCGCGCCCGCGCGCTGGACCAGCCGGACATACTCGTCCACGCTGTACGGACGATTCATGGCCGACAAGATGTTGTCGTCACCGCTCTGTAGGGGAATATGGAGATAGGGGCAGAGTTTCGACGATAAAGCCATCCGAGCTAGCAAGTCGTCCGTGATCGTCGTCGGCTCGATAGAGGAAATCCTGATTCGATCGAGTCCTTCAACTTCTTCCAATTCTGCGATCAACCCGACCAGATCGAGTTCGCCCTGGCGATATTGCCCGACGTTGACGCCGGTCAGCACAACTTCCCGGTAGCCTCCTGCTGCAAGTATCCTGGCTTCTTGGATCACATCGTCCAGGAGGCGGCTTCGCTCATGGCCGCGCGCGAAGGGGATGAGGCAGAAGCTGCACATGACATTGCAGCCGTCCTGGATTTTGAGCAGTGCTCTGGTTGAGTCCGGTTCGCCATACTCCGGCAGGGAGAAATCCTCCCGGTCGAGGGTGCGAGTATGGAGCACTTCCGGGTCCGGCTGCTTCTTTAAATCATGGGGGGCCGGAAGAAATGCCGGTAAGTCCCATTTGAATTGATTGCCCACGATCAGATCGATTCCGGGAATCGTGCGCAACTCTTGAACGCCGGTCTGGGCATAACAGCCGGTTACCGCCACAAAGGCACCGGGGGAATGTTTCAAGGTCTTGCGGATGACATAACGACACGTACGTTCCGCCTCGTCTGTCACGGAGCAGGTATTTAGGACGAATAAGTCAGTCGGCTCACCGAACTCGACGACATGGTAGCCATCACGTTGCAAGCGAGCGGCGAGCACCGCAGTTTCTGCTTGGTTCAGCCGACAGCCGAGTGTATGGAGAGAGGCCCGTTTCATAATAGTCGGGGCATTATAGGGAGGTCATTGCGGTGGGAGCAAGGATCTCCCGCGAGTTCTTCACCCGCCTACGGGGGAAGCCACGGTAGCCCGTCCTCCGCAGTAGTCTGCTACGGAGTATGGATCAAGCCGTGGAGGATGCGCAGCGGGTGTCCTCCGAAGCCTTGGCGAAGGAGGACAAGCTCGATCTGACGTTCGGTGTCTGATTGGGGCGGGAGGGTGGTTCTAGAAAAGGCAAAATTTATTGCTACGCCTGACAACGGTGAAGTTTCAGCTTTACTCATGGGGCCGGTAGGTGCGATGCATTTGCTGGTGATTGGGCATGGCGCGAGCACGAATATGCGTCATGCGACGCTTGCTACAATATTGGGAAGGTCTGATTTATTCCCCGTTGGTGATGTGCTATGAGGAATGCAGCACTGA
>NEWT02000033.1:0-37333 GCA_002869925.2 Nitrospira sp. CG24A | reverse complement strand
AGGCAACGCTTCACTTGCTCGACACCGCCGACCACAGTTACAAGATTCTAAAAAAGACTCGCACGTCGGACGAAGATGTGTTCGTCGAGATGGCTCGCGTCACGCGCATATTGCTGGAAAAGCGTGAGTAACTATTTTTTGTTCGGAGCAGGTTTGGATTTGCCGAGTTTAGCGATGACCTTCTCAACGTCCTGACCGCCGGCGCCTTTGAGAAAACGGCGTACCGTCGATAGATCGATTTTTACTTTCTTGTCCGTGGTTCGCTTGGCAAGTTCATCGAGAAACGCGATGCCGCGGTCGACATCTTCTTTACTGACGATCGCCTTCTTATGCTGAGTGGTGAGGGTTTTGACACGACGGACGAGTGTCGCAGCTTCCTTCGTGAGTGTTCTGTCCGAAAGCACGATTCCCAAAAGCGGGAACTGCACTCTCTCGAAGAGGTTGATCCAGCCACGGCCCGCTTCCGTGTTCGCGAGCATGCGATCGCGAATAGTACGGATAGACTCGACGGATAAGCCAAACAACGAAGTACCGATAAAGTCGATGGCACAAATTGATTGTTGGATAAGAGCGAGCAAGCCGGCTTTGGCGTCGCGCTTGATCGGCTCCGGATCGGTGGGCTGAAAGGAAAGCACGTCGTTGCCGGTATTGGGGCCGGTTTCGAAGGCAAATCCGTAGGTCTTGTTTCTTGACGCATTTGCTATGTGTCGGCTGTACACATAGTCGGAACACGAGCCGGTCGTTGTGCCGTTATACACTTCGAAGACAGACTTCAACACGTAATTACGTCCGCGAACCTGGCGAATCCTATCGGCGACGCGCTGCGAAACCGTGCGATACCGTGAAAAATCACGCGGCGTCATATACTCCTTGTAGCCAGCGGGAGTGAGCGGCGCACAGGTGCCAGTCGCGAGGCCTGTAAAAACTTTAGTCGAATCGGTGGTTTGGGTCGGGGCGTGTCCCCAAGGATACAGCACGAATTCGCTGAATGAGTGAACGTCGGCAAACACCTTTATGTTATGCGTGTCGCAGAGATATTCGATATTCTTTGATTCCGGTTCAGAAAACGGCGTGGGTCCGAGATAACTCCGGGTGCTCGAACAGGGATTGCAACTAGTCGCGGGGCCCGTCACGCCCCAGACGAAATCAGAATTGCGGTTAAGATCGACGCCATCGCAGGGCGTGCCGGGATTGTCGCGGCGGTTCTGACGCCACATTCGGTCACCGCCTACCTGCTGCATGACAAACTCTCGCCCGTCCGGATTTGCGCACGGCAGTATCCAGATATCGAGTGTCTCGAGCATTATCTTAACATCCAGGGCCGACCACGATGCGCCGCCATACGAGCGACCCGTCTCGTTCAGATATGAAAGGGCCAGGTCGAGCATCAGCTCGACGATCGCATCCGGATTCATCAGCTCGCGGGCGTGCATACCGCCGACAAGCAAAACGCCGCGACGGGCGCCACCACCGCCTGCTCTCATCCGCAAAGCGTAGATCGGACGCCCTTGAATCGACCGATTCGGTAATTCCACCCGCGAACATAGATCGGGGAAGAATGCCGCGAGAATTCCCATCACCGAATCAAGCTGTGAAACTGTTCTGTACATTACGTATCTCTTGTCTCAGCGAATGGCTCCGGCATCGGCTTATCCTTCATGCCGGACAGTTGTCCATCGATCCACTTCTTAAAGGCCTTGTCCGTGACGATTAATGATCGATCAAGGGGACCTATCTTTTGCGCACGATGAAGCCTTAATTCAAAGCCCTCCTCCAGTAGCCGCACACAGTCATCAATTGACAGTATTGCCTTGATCCTGCCTTTCGAATCGGGAACGCGATCTACGTCGAGAGAGTTTGCCCAGTCCTTCCCTTTGATGCTACGAGTAGCATGGACCGTGCCCTCAAAACGAACATTCGGAGATGAGCCGGGTTCGCGCTTGTGGCTCTTTGCCATTTTCGGCCGCTTCATAGTTCACCTGTTAAGATTGATGAGCCTCAATTAATAGCGCTGTTATGTGCTGAAAGCAAGAGTGACGATCAGGAGTCAAGTCTTGAGTGTGACATGTGTCACTCGCTCGACACGGCTCCGAAACTGTGCGTCCTCCCTGAGCCGCTGTGCCACCACCGTGCCCCGCCGACTCACCGCACTGTCGCGCTCACCCCCATCCGACGCGCAATCGCGCTCAACCCTTCCCCGGCCCACCAGCGTAACCCATAGAGCGCCACCTGCCTAGCCTCACTCGGTCGCCGCGTGGGTTTCACGAGATCCGATGGTGGTGCGAACCCGTAGAGGCGTGCCACACGTTGAGCACCTCCTCGGATGAGCGCCACACCGGCTGACGCTTCTGCCGGGCTGGTCTGTTGAAGGACCACGGCTATGTCGCGGATTTGCTGGCACTCACGGGCCTCCTCGCTGAGGACGACCCTCTGTGTGCCGCAACGTGACCAACGCATTCCAACGAACGAAGCACCTCCCTCCCGCAACACGCAGGCGTTGAATGGCTACTTTTCAATTCGGTGATCGACCGGTTTGGGGCGACATCGGACATTTGCACGTAGTGCGTACATGTTCACATCACTTCAATAAGATTTGGGCCATGCTACGGCACAAACTTTGAGCGACGCTGTCATCATTTGAGCGACAGAGCATTGAGCTCAGCTTGACGCACACCTGGTCTAGCGACAACTCTCGATTGTCTATGCTCGTGCTGATGGGAATCTTCATGTCTTTGGGAATTTGAGTGGGCTGATGATTGACTGGATCGAAACGCTCTGTCCCAACCTGCATTATTCATGAACGCTTTTGCTTCAATCGCCGATCCGCTGTTGCGACGGGCCTTCGGCCTGCGGGCTCGCCCCTCGGACTCTCAACTTACTGCACGAGTACGCGTCGGGCCCTCACGGCTCCGCGCGCAGGTCTCACGACGCGGCTCAGCGATTTCGCGACGAACCGTCATGAACAATGAGGCTAGGCGTGAAGCGGTCTTGAACAACTGGAAGAAACAGCATAGGTTGTCACTGCCTACCGACTGGTTAGGCCTCTGGGGAGGAGCTCCATGTCGCTCACGATCACTGTCGAGCACCTCGCGGCCATTGCTGGCCGGACCACCCCGCTCATGCCAGCCTTGGCCGAATGGCTCAATCGCCTCTGTCCGCTGTATGAGATCGACTTGCCGCAGGAATACTGCCACTTCCTAGCCCAGGCGTGCCACGAGACCGATCACTTCAAGACGCTCCGCGAGTACGCATCTGGAAATGCCTACGAGGGTCGCCAAGATTTGGGCAACACCCAACCGGGTGACGGCGTGCGCTTCAAAGGCCGTGGGATCTTCCAAACCACCGGCAGGGCCAATTATTTAGAGTTGGGTATCAAGAAGGGCCGCCGGGATATGTTTGTCGACAACCCGGAATTGCTTGAGCAACCGGAGTACGCAGTCTGGAGTGCCTGCGAGTATTGGAAGACGCGCGGCCTGAACGACATTGCAAACCACGCCGACTCGGATGTCCTGAAGAAAAAGCACAAGGGAGCCGTGCTTGACCTCTCGCCCGTGGAGTACATCAGCTACAGGGTCAACGGTGGCAACCGAGGACTGGATGAGCGGAAGAAGTTCTACTCGATTGCCCAACGTGTATTGACCGAACCGGCCGCGCCAAGGCTGGTGCGTGGCAGAGCGTTAGCGCGCAAGCGTGCGAAGAAACGTACCCCCTCCATCAAGCGGAACTCCACCCGCTCGGCTCGCAAGTCACGGAAGACATCATCCGCTTCGAAGGCCAAGTCGGCTCGGGCCTCTCGTAGAAAACTGTGAGGCAGGAGGAATACCTCTTCGTGGCAGAACCTGCGGGTTGCTTCTGACGCCATCTGTTCGATCACATTCTAAATTTCTACTCTTCATATCGCGTACTGCCTTGGGTTGAAGGCCTTGGAAGGCCATGGTAGAGTTCGTCGGCCTACCCACCCCATATGTGAGATACTTTTGTGACACCATCGCAGTTGGGGGCGTCCATTTTCCTGGTTTCTCTTCTCCTCCTCCCTGTGTCCGGCGGGTGGACGAAGGAGGTGCTTCCGCTCGAACCTGATCTCGCGACGAGAATCGATGAACTCTACGATCACGAGGCACGGTTGTTCTTAATGTTGTATTCACTCAAAGGTAATGGCCAAGTTGACTACGTGACCGGCCGTTTAGTCGAAGACTATTCTCGCAGCAGCTACGGCAATCCTGTCTACCGAACGGAGGACTTTCCCTTGTTTTACTGGTGGAACCACACCATGTATAACGATCCGGAGCAGGATGGTGTGAACGGCAACGAACGGGTCTACCAAGAACACATCGAGTTCGATATTTTGCGCTATAAACCCTGTACCTTTAATGGACAACCCTGCTGAGACGCGATGCGCGTGGCGGGGTAGTTTTGAAGCCTCTTAGCAGGATGCTGAAAAAAACCGCCAGCATCGTACTCGCATCGTTCAGACCCTCAACGTACCCCAAGGGTACGCCTCGGTTCTTCACTCGCTGCGGCCTTGCTGGGCGGCCTTTTTGAGCATCCTGCTCGATGTTCTCCTGTTGCCCTAGATGTGCCGACCGTTGAATTTCTAACATGCAAAAATGGTTTTCCTTCAGCTTGCTAGACTCGTTCTTCCTTTCCTTCACGATCGATCTGATTTCGAGAATGTCTGCACTGCCCCTCTATTCCGATGGTATGCTGCTCCCTCATGCGTACTAACAGGATGCTGAAAAAGTCCGCCAGCGTCGTTCTCGCTTCGCTCAGAGGCTCGGAAGCACTGGAGGGTATTTTCCGTTCGCCAAGATCCATTCTACGGGCGAACGGCCACACAAAGTGCGGATGGTACCTCCTCGCCTCCTCGCTCGTTGCGGCCTTGCCCGCGGAACGGCGCGTCTTGGCGCGCTGGGGCTGGGCGGGGGAGAACCGTGGCCATTTTGAGCATCCTGAGACATTTTTCTACCAGCGCACATGCATGATTCCATTTACGGTTTATGAATAAACCGAGTTTTCCGCAACCTGCTAATACGGCTCGATGAACACAGGCTCGATCATTCAGATCCTTGGGAACCGGCGGATCGCCATCATGTTGCCCCTGGGGTTTGCATCCGGGCTGCCGCTGGCGCTGACATCCGGGACTCTGCAGGCCTGGCTGACGGTTGCAGGACTCGACCTCAAGACCATTGGCATTTTTACGCTTGTGGGCCTCCCATACACATTGAAATTCTTGTGGGCCCCATTGATGGATCGTCTGGTCCCTCCCTGGCTGGGGCGGCGGCGCGGATGGATGCTGGTGACGCAGATGAGCGTCGCGCTCGGTTTGGCGGCCATGGCGATGACCGGGCCTGGCCAGCGCCCGGAAATACTCGGGATACTAGCCCTTGTGGTGGCCTTTCTCTCTGCTTCACTCGACATCGTGTTCGATGCCTATCGGACCGATGTGCTCTTACGTCCTGAACGGGGATTCGGCGCAGCGGTGTGGGTGAACGGCTATCGATGTGCTCTGTTGATTGCGAGTGCCGGTGCTCTCTTATTAGCCGATTATATTGGCTGGCAAAACACCTATTTGCTGCTCGCGGCGCTTATGGCGGCAGGGGTTGTCACCATCCTTGTCAGTCCGGAACCGTCGGAGCCGGGTGCGGCTCCGGCGAGTTTGGCCGAAGCGATTGGAGGACCGCTGAAAGAATTCTTTACCCGTCCAGGGGTGATCGGGCTTCTTGCCTTGATTGTCCTGTATAAAGTCGGAGATGCCGTTGCGGCTTCGCTTCAAACGGCATTTCTTATTGGAGGGATGGGTTTCTCCGTCAGCGAGGTCGGGTATGTGAAGGGCCTTGGTATCGGAGCCACACTTATTGGCGCATTGGCCGGAGGTGTCGCCATGGCCAAGCTCGGAATGGTTCGATCACTCCTGCTTTTTGGTCTGCTCCAAGCGGTTTCGAACCTGGGATTTATGTGGCTTGCCTGGATGGGTAAGAGTTACATGGCGCTCACGACTTCGATTCTTGTCGAGAATGTGACGGGTGGTATGGGTACGGTCGCATTTGTCGCACTCATTATGTCGTTATGTGACCATCGTTATACTGCAACTCAGTTCGCATTACTCTCTTCCCTGGAAGCGCTCGGGCGAGTCTTCTCAGGCCGTCCGTCGGCCGAGTTGGTCGAAATGGTCGGCTGGGCGCAGTTTTTCTTCTGGTCGTTTCTGGTCGCGTTACCAGGGATCTGGTTGGTATGGGTGCTTCGAACGCAGTTGCATCGAGAGGTGGGTCGCGACGCGCTAGGCGTAGCCGGTTCAGCCGACCTTTGACGGCTGTATGCGTCGCTGGAGGAACAAGACGAACAGCATTAATGTTGGAAGGGGGGCTAGGACGAAGGGGACAAGCCACAGCCAGAAATTCTTCCCACGCATGCGGGCTTGATCGATCATCCAAACAAATACCCACACAATCAAGCCGATATAGTTGAGGGTTATCCAACCGGTTGTATAGGTTGTGAGGTCGCTTGTGTTGTCCGGCGCGGTCTTAAAGAGATAGATCCCGAACATGACCACAAAAACCCCTAATAAGGCCCCGACAAGGCGTTTGCTCCAGACAAACATGGTAATCCTCCAGGTACAAGCAACGGGAGCAGCATGGTGGCTGCCACACACTTCAAGTCCGTAGGCTAGTCATCCGGCTGTTGTTTGTCAAAGGGGACCTGTTGCACCTCCGTCTATCGAATCTGTTGTGCCATCGGTTCAGTTACAGCAAAGAGTCTGTATGAGCATCCTGCGTTTAAGCCTGCTTGTGGCGGTATTGGCTGTGAGTGTCGTGCTGGCACTAACGAATCCCACTACGGACCAATATCTGGGTTTCGTACAAGCCGAGCTCACCAAGGCCATAGATCGAATGGATCAGTCCACATCCCAACGGGAAGGCGCGGTGGTTAGAAGTATTTTTCGCAGACATAGTCAGGAATTGCTCGATAGTATGGTGCGTCCTCACACCACGCGGCAGAATTGGGGCGCCCTCAGTCGGTTTGAAACTACGGTGTTGGGCACTCGAGTGGTGGTGATCGGTATCGGTAACCAGTTCATTCCCGTTGAAGGGGTGGATGAAGCCATTCTGACCCTCGGCCGCCGTGTGTTTTAGTTTTTTGTACGGCGGAATTCCCTGAATGATAAATTAGAGGCCTATTTTAGGCCGCACTTCTGTGAATAAGTCGGTCAGAATTCTCCAAAGTCGGTGTTTTCTCTCCACTTGTTGTTATCCACAGAAACTCCTCAGTTTCCCCAACCGCACCACTATATTTAGTGTTGACAATTCTTTGTGATCGCTATATATAGATAATCCGTGCTTGATTTGAAAAAATACCCACCAAAAGTAGGGGGTCGAAAACACTTAGGATATCGACTGAAAGTAAAGATGCAGACAGGCTATTTCAATTTGGGATCGAAAGCAGTTCCATCCTATACGCAGACTGGGGGGAAACCGTGAGAATAGAGCGCCGATTTACACATCGCGGACATAGTCCTTATGAAGACCTACCGTTCGTGAAGCGTTCGTCGGAAATTCGTAATCCCGACGGATCGACCGTGTTTAAATTGGAAAATATCGACATTCCCGAGCCCTGGTCTCAGCTCGCTATCGATATTCTCGCCCAGAAATATTTCCGGAAAGCCGGAGTGCCGCAGCGAGATGAGCAGGGGAATCCGATCATCGGGCCGGACGGCAAACCGCAGTTGGGAGGGGAGCGTGACTCCCGACAGGTGTTTGAGCGGCTGGCCGGTTGTTGGACTTCTTGGGGGAAGGACTTCGGCTATTTCAAGACTCCCGAAGATTCTGACGCCTTTCATGATGAGCTCTGTTACATGCTCGCGCATCAGATGGCCGCGCCCAATTCTCCCCAGTGGTTTAACACAGGGCTTCATTATGCGTACGGACTGTCAGGGCCTGCGCAAGGGCATTTTTACGTCGATCCTAAGACCCGTGAAGTCGTCAAAGCCACCAATGCGTTCGAGCATCCGCAACCGCACGCCTGCTTCATCCAATCCGTCGACGACGACCTGGTCAGCGAAGGCGGCATCATGGATCTGTGGGTGCGGGAGGCGCGTCTGTTTAAATACGGGTCAGGGACCGGCACCAACTTTTCCAAGCTTCGCGGCGATGCCGAACCGTTGTCCGGCGGTGGACGCTCGTCTGGATTGATGTCGTTTCTTCGCATCGGCGATCGAGCGGCTGGCGCTATCAAGTCCGGTGGGACGACCAGACGAGCTGCCAAAATGGTCTGTCTCGATTTGGATCATCCAGACATTGAGGAATTTATCAATTGGAAAGTAGTGGAAGAACAAAAAGTCGCCGCCATGGTGACTGGTTCAAAAGTCTGCGCACAGCGCCTCAATGCTGTTCTCAAGGCCTGCCACGTCGTCGATGAAGCTGGTCAGATGAAAATCGAGATCGATGCCAAGCAGAATCCGATCCTCAGGGAGGCCATGGGAGCCGCCAGGCGAGATGCGGTTCCAGAGGCCTACATCCAGCGGATGTTCTCCTATGCGCAGCAAGGGTTCACGCATTTTGTGTTTCACGAGTACGACACGAATTGGGACGGCAAGGCCTATCAGACGGTGTCCGGTCAGAACTCAAACAACAGCGTGCGCATTCCCAATGATTTCTTTGCGGTGCTGGAGGCGGATGGCGATTGGCAACTTAAGCGACGGATCGACGGGAAAGTCTCCAAAACCATCAAGGCGCGAGATCTCTGGGATCAGATCGCCTGGGCGGCTTGGATTTGTGCGGATCCTGGCACGCAATACGACACCACCATCAACGAATGGCATACCTGTCCAGAGGACGGCCGCATCAATGCCTCCAATCCTTGCTCCGAATACATGTTCCTCGATGATACGGCCTGTAATTTGGCGTCGCTCAACCTTGCCCGATTCTTCTCGTCCGACGCCCAGTTCGAGCTGGAGAATTTCCGCCATGCTGTACGCCTCTGGACGGTCGTACTGGAAATCAGCGTACTGATGGCGTCGTTTCCCAGCCGTTCTATTGCCGAGAAGAGTTTTGAGTTCCGAACACTGGGTCTTGGCTATGCCAACTTAGGCACGGTGCTGATGCGTCAAGGCATTCCGTATGATTCTCCCAAAGCGCTGGCCATCTGTGGCGCACTGACCTCTATCATGACCGGCGAGGCCTATGGCACATCGGCTGAAATGGCCGCAGAACTGTCTCCTTTTCCGGGCTATGCCAAAAACCGCGACGCGATGTTGCGTGTCATTCGTAATCACCGGCGAGCCTCGTACAATGCCGCTTCGGAAGAATATGAAGGTTTGACGATGACGCCGATAGGAATCCAGCCGGAGCACTGTCCTCCCGAGTTATTCGTGGCGGCGCGTCGTGCATGGGACCGTGCGCTTGAGTTAGGGACTGCCTACGGGTATCGCAATGCACAGGTCACGGTGATTGCTCCAACGGGCACGATCGGGCTCGTGATGGATTGCGATACGACGGGCATCGAACCGGATTTTGCGCTGGTCAAATTCAAAAAACTGGCCGGTGGAGGCTATTTCAAGATCATCAATCAAAGCATACCCACTGCACTCACCACCTTGGGGTATCACGAGTCTCAGATTCAGGATATCGTGAACTATTGTGTCGGACGGCACACCTTGCAGACGGCACCATTCATTAACCATGAAACCCTGCGGCGGAAGGGGTTCGATGACGCGGCACTTGCGCGAATGGAAGGCGGCTTGGCTCAGGCCTTCGAGATTCAATTTACGTTCAATAAATATGCGTTGGGTGAGAGTTTTTGCCGTGAAAAGTTGGGATTGACTGATGCGCAATTGAATGAGTCCAACTTTAACATGCTGAAGGCGTTGGGATTCACACAAGAAGAAGTCGCTGCTGCGAATGATTATTGCTGTGGCACCATGACGGTAGAGGGGGCTCCACATCTCAAAGTCGAGCACCTTCCGATCTTCGATTGTGCCAATCGTTGTGGCCGGATTGGCCAGCGGTATATTGCCGTCAACGCGCACATCCGCATGATGGCGGCAGCTCAACCATTTATCAGTGGCGCCATCAGTAAAACGATTAACATGCCGGCTGATGCGACCCTTGAAGACGTCAAATCATCCTATCTCTTTGCCTGGAAGAGCATGGTAAAGGCCGTGGCTCTGTATCGAGACGGCTCGAAGTTGAGCCAGCCGTTATCAGCCTCGACGGATAGCGGTAAGACCATCGAGGCCTCGTCTGAAATCATGTCGATTGCAGAAAAAGTTACAGAGCGGGTGTTGGTGCGATACTTAGCGAAGCGCCGACCGCTCCCGGCCAGACGTAATGGATACACGCAGAAAGCCGTCGTTGGCGGTCACAAACTGTATTTACGTACAGGTGAGTATGAGGACGGGACGTGCGGAGAAATTTTCCTCGATATGCACAAAGAAGGTGCGGCATTTCGCAGCCTCATGAACTGTTTTGCCATTGCGATTTCACTTGGCCTCCAACATGGCGTCCCGCTTGAGGAGTTTGTTGAAGCCTTTGTATTTACCCGCTTTGAACCGAATGGGCCGGTTAAACTGAACGACCGTATCAAGATGTCCACATCGATCATCGATTATATCTTCCGGGAGCTTGCGGTCACCTATCTCGACCGGTATGACTTGGCGCAAGTCAAGGAAGAGGATCTTCGAATGGACTCTGTCAAGAAGGATGAGCAAGATCCTGAGTGTGTAGACGAGGAAGCCACTCCTGAAACGTTGGCGTCGACATCAATCAGTACAGAGATATTTCCTGCACGACGAGGTGCGATACCGCGTCATAAAGGGAATGGCCATAGCAACGGAAATGGGAACGTCGCGCATACCGTCGAATTGAAGCGTGAAACGTTCACGTTAACGGCTATTCAAGTGGCACGCCAAAAGGGCTACGAGGGAGATCCTTGTTCTCAATGCAAGCAGTTCACCATGGTGCGGAACGGGACCTGCCTCAAGTGTGAAACCTGCGGCGAGACGAGCGGCTGTTCGTAAGAAGGGAACTCAAGTGGTACCCCTTGTGTGGGCAAGGGATTTTCATGATCTCCGATCAGGTCAACCGTTCGGTCTCGCAGCAAGAGGCGAAGTCGTTTCATTGTACGGTCATGATTTGCCGGACGACGTTTTCCCAACAATTTGAATGCGGCTTAGGGAGTAGAAGTCCATGCCTACAACGACACAATTAGTCATTAGCGGAAAAAGCAAACCCGGTGTTCTGGCGAAAGTGGCTCAGGTCCTTGGTGAGGCGAAGGTCAACATCAAGGCCTTTTCTGCTCCGGAAGTTGCCGGAACGGGGAAGCTGAGACTGCTGGTTGCAGATCTAGAAGGGGCTCGTGCGGCGCTGAAAGCAGCAAAGGTCAAGCATACAGAGGAAACTGCCTTGCTGTTGAGCCTCGAAAATAAACCGGGTGCGTTAAAAGAAGTGGCGGATCTGTTGACGAAGGCACGCATCAATATTAAATGCGGCTACTGCACCCCATCTCGAGAGGGGAAACGTGCGATTGTAGTACTGACTGTCTCGCACACAGCGAAAGCACTCACTATCTTGCGTGATCAATCGCTCGACGAGTTCTAACAGGACGCTGAAAAAGTCCGCCAGCGGCGTTCTCGCATCGCTTAGAGACTCAACGTACCGAAGCGTACGCCTCGCCTCTTCGCTCGCTGCGGCCTTGCTGGACAGCCTTTTTGAGCATCCTGGGGTTATTAGAGCCGTAGCTCCATCTGTTATATTTTCAAGGTGTTTTTATGTACAAGCCGAGTTTTTCCGCAGCTTGCTAGACATGTCACGTGGGCCTGAATCCTGCTGGTCACGCTGGCCGGTTCTTCTTCTTGCCATCCTCCTGGTTGGTATCCTGACGGCTTGCGGCGGCGCACCCAAACCTGTCTATTTCCCAGGCTATCCTATCGGGTTTGTCGAGCGCGGGGTTGCATCATGGTATGGCCCTGGATTCCATGGAAACAAGACGGCGAATGGTGAACGGTACGATATGCACCAGTTGACGGCTGCTCATCGGACCTTACCCCTTGGTTCGATTGCCGTGGTTCGATCAATGAGTACTGGCCGGCAGGTCACGGTTCGTATTAACGATCGTGGTCCATTCGCGAGGGGGCGGGTGCTCGATCTTTCGCTCGCCGGGGCTCACGCGCTGGGAATGATTGGAGCTGGAACCGATGAGATAGAATTACGTGTCGTTGGGTATCAAGGACGGGCTGCTGATATGGGGGTCTTGCGAGTGCAAGTGGGGTCATTTTCTGATCAGCAGAATGCCGCAAACCTCTTAGAACGTGTGAAACAGTTCTATCCCGGGGGAAGAATCCAGGTTGTCGATCTGCCAGAAGGAAAGCGGTATCGAGTACAGATTGGTCAGTTTTCAAGAGAGGCCCAAGCAGAAGACGCCGTCTCCCACCTCGAATCCTCCCTTGGGCTCCAAGCCTTTATATTTCGAGACGATGGATAATGAACGAAGATATTCTTACCCATCCTGCCCTCCCGATTCTTTCGTGTTTCCGCGAATATGCGATGCAACTAGCTGATATTGTAGTGCGTTTTCAGCATAAACTTGCTCGCCACTCCATCCCTATGGTAGATGTATAGTCCAATGGATACAGGTCCAATAGACCCCTATCACGTTACTCTGTTCCCCCAAATCTCACAATGCCGGGTCAAGGCAAGAGGGGCCAGCCTCTGGCCACCCTCATATTCCAGGCTGGCCGATATAGTCAGATGTCTCTAATACAGTGCGGTCTATGGATATTCTAATCCTCTTGGGTCTTATCGTTCTTTCGGCTGTGATATCCACGGCCGAAATTGGTTTCTTTGCAGTGAACTCAACGAAGCTGAAGGCGCTTGCGCAAGCTGGGAATACTCGAGCGAAGTTGGCGCTCCATCTTCGTAGCGACCCTCAAAAGCTCCTCTCGACTATTTTGGTTGGGGATCGTCTGGTCGGCGTGGCGACACCGATGTACGCCACCTTTTTGACCCTGAGTATCTATGGCGGCCAAACAGTTTTTGACGAGGCGCTTGCCGTCATGGTCGGTCTGCTGACGTTTGTTCTCTTAGTAGCCGTCGATGTGATTCCTAAAACGCTCGCCGCCAAGTTTGCGGTTCCGGTCACCCTGAACATGGCCTACCCCGTCTACGCTGTGCAGCTGCTTCTCAAGCCCTTGTTATTTATGATCGTGCCGATGATCTACAAACTGACAGGAGGGAAAGGTCTGACGCTTCCCCTCGTCACTGAGGAAGAGTTGAAGATCATGCTGGATGAAGGAGGGAAGACCGGGACCATTGAGTTTGAGAAGGTGAAAATGATCAAGAACGTCTTCCAACTCAAAGACATCACAGCTGAGGACGCCATGACGCCTCGTCTGTACGTGTTTTCGTTGGATGGGAATCTATGCCTGAAGGAGGCTCAGGAACTTCTCTATAACTCGAAATACTCGCGGATTCCTGTGTACGACGGGACGCTTGATAACATTACAGGCATTCTCTACAAGACACGGGCGTTGACTGAACTTGCGAAGGGGCAGAATGAGGGGAAGCTCAAAGACATCGCCTATCCTCCGCTGTTCGTTCCTGCCGGCAAGACGGCGGACGACTTGATGAAGCAGTTTCAACAGGAGAAACGGCATATGGCCGTTGTTGTCAACGAATTCGGTGGCGTGATGGGGATCGTCACCCTTGAAGATCTTCTCGAAGAGGTGGTCGGGGAGATCATGGATGAAACCGATATTACGGAAGAATTGATCAAACGGTTAGGGAAGAACCACATCCTTGTCCATGGTAGAACAGAAGTGCGCAAGGTCAACGATTTCCTGAAAGTCGACCTTGGCGATGAAGCGGTGACAATCGGTGGCCTCATTCAACAAGAGCTCGGTCGAATTCCCAAAGTTGGAGAAGAGGTGCGGATTGCCAACTGTCGAATCCTTATTCATGAAGCCGAGCCACGGTCTGTCCGCAGTGTCCAAATCTTCCGCGAGGAAAAATCACCGGTTCCCGTGGAAGTTCCGAACCTCGACCTCGTCAGCTAACCCGCATGATTCATGACGGTTCTGCTGCAAGCGCGGATACGCGGCTGCGACAGGCAGTCTCGTCGTTCAGCCCTTCGACATACTGCACGAGTATGCCTCAGGGCTTCACGCCTCCGAGTGCCCGTCTCGCTTCGCGTCTGCACGCGTTCGCAACGAACCGTCATGAATCATGCGGGTTAAGTCCTTTCTCATCCGCTCCAATCAGGGACGCGAATTCCTGTTCAGTCAGGATCGTCACCCCCAGCGTACGGGCTTGCTCCAGTTTCGAGCCAGGATCTAGCCCTACAACCACATAGGATGTCTTTTTGCTGACGCTCGAGGACACGCGCCCTCCCATTGTCTCCACCGCCTGCTGTGCCTCGTCTCGTGAGAAATGATCCAGCCCACCGGTAAAGACGAAGGTCTTCCCGGCAAGTGGAGATTGTTTCCGGTCACCAGCGGCAAGGCCCAGGGCAACTCGTACGCCTGATTTCTGGAGCTGTATGATGGCTTCCCGGTTATGCGGTTCAGACCAATAAACCGCCAGGCATTCTGAAATCTCAGGACCGATCTCACGAATGTGCTGAAACCGTTCTCGATCCGCCGACATAATCTCCTCGAGAGAGCCAAATTCACGCGCTAGGACTTTGGCGATGTGTTGTCCAACTTGCCGAATCCCCAGTCCCATCAAAAATCGATCCAGGGAAGGGGTTTTACTAGCGGCGATCGATTCCAAGAGGAGAGTGGCAGATCGATCGGCAAATCCATCAAGTGTAACGAGATCGTCTTTAGTCAGGCGGTAGAGGTCGCCGACTGATCGTACCAGTTCTTGATCGACCAACTGCGCCACGGTCTTCTTTCCTAGGCCGTCGATGTTCAGGGCGTGTTTGGACGCAAAATGTTCGATAGCTCCCTTTAATTGAGCGCCACAGATTAACTGACCGGTACAGTAGAAATACGCGCCTTCACGACCGACGGTCGATCCACAAACTGGGCAGTGGTCCGGCATGTGAAAAGGAGAAGTGCGTTGCTCCCCGGAGATGGAAACCCGTTCGGTAATCGCGGGAATGACATCGCCGGCCCGTTCCACTTTGACGGTATCGCCCATCCGAATGTCTTTGCGCGCCACTTCATCGGCATTGTGCAGGGTCGCCCGGCTGATAGTGACGCCACCGACTTCCACCGGCTTCAAGAGCGCAACTGGGGTGAGGGTTCCGGTTCTTCCGACAGAGATGACGATATCCTGCACAACGGTGAT
Organism: Nitrospira sp. CG24A; assembly: GCA_002869925.2. GTDB lineage: Bacteria > Nitrospirota > Nitrospiria > Nitrospirales > Nitrospiraceae > Palsa-1315. Next base: position 22,052 of record NEWT02000033.1, on the reverse strand, counting down.
TTCCTTGCGCGGCGTAAATTTGTAGGCGATGGCCCATCGTGGACTGCGTGACTTCATGCCAAGGCGACTTTGCCAGTCTCGGCGATTGACCTTCACGACGACACCATCGATCTCATAAGGCAGTGCATCCCGTATCGATTCGGTTTCGCGATGAAATGCCATCACGTCTTCGATTGAATGACAGAGACGCCGATGGGTCGGTACAGGGAGGCCCCATTGAGTCAATACTTCCAACTCATCCCAATGTGTCGATGGCATGGAACCGGACATGCCCATGATTTCATAACAGGTCACGACCAACGGACGGGTTGCAGTAATCGTAGAATCGAGTTGACGGAGCGAGCCAGAGGCTGCATTGCGCGGATTGGCAAACGCTTCATCACCCCGTTCTATCATGCGCCGATTGAAGGCTTGAAAGTCGTCGAGGCGCATATAGACTTCGCCTCGTACGGCAAGGTGATCGGGGAAGCCGGATTGCGCATGTAACTGCAGTGGCAATGAACGGATCGTGCGAAGATTGACTGTCACATCCTCTCCGGTCGTTCCATCGCCTCTTGTCGCACCACGAGTAAAGACCCCATGGTCGTACACCAGTTCGATCGAGAGCCCATCGAATTTTGGTTCGACGCTGTACTCGACGGATAGGGTTTCCAGTTCGCGTTTCATCCGTTGATCGAATGCCAGAACGTCACTCTGTTCGACAATGGAGTCCAAACTGAGCATCGGCTGTTCGTGGGGAACCTTGGCTAATTCATGAAGAGGAGGGGCGCCGACGCGTTGAGACGGAGAATCTGGGGTTACCAATTCAGGGTGAGCCTGTTCGAGTTCGATCAGCTCTCGAAAAAGGCGATCGTACTGAGAGTCGGAAACATCTGGGCGATCCTTAACGTAGTACAGGTAGTCGTGGTGCCGGATTTCATCCCTGAGGGCCTGCAGTCTAGCTAGGATGTCGGCGTGGGCCATAGGACTGGATGGCGACGAACGAGGACACGATGGGCCTGACCGTACCATAGGGCTAGGGAATCGGTCAAACGACGAAATTCCCCCACATTCGCTTTGACTTTCACCGCGATAAACACTATTTTAGACGGTTAGTTGAGCCGAGTTTCCATTGTACTGCAACCAGTACCTTCATAGTGTTGCGTGAGGAAAAGATTGTCTCAACCGCCAGGGGAGGTATCCATGAAAGGGGAGAATTGCGTGAACAAGTTGATGCCAAGATTCAGCGCTCGAATCGTGACCATCATCTGTGGAGGGCTCTTACTGAGCGGATGTGTGATGGCCGAGAAATACGATGCGGAAAAGGCGCGCAGTCTGAATTTTCAACGTCTTCTCGCTCAAGAGGAGAAGCGCACCGGTGAGCTCGATAGTGAAGCGAAGCGAAGCAAGAATGAGTTGATGGAGTATGAAGCCAGAAATCGGGAGCTCACGGCGCAGGTGCATGCCGCTCAGGAACAAATGACACGTATGCAGGAAGAGTCAGAGGCTATGAAGGAATCCGCCTTGTTGGAACGTAAAGCGAAAGCCGATATGAAGCGCAAACTCACACCGGTGCACAAAGCGCTGCCGGTTGAGCCGATACCGAATGCCGTGGATCCAAGCGCGCTGGGGCTCGGGGCGGCTCCTGAGGCTCCGGCTGTGTCCAAGCAATCAGAATCGCTGCAGGGAGGCATGCAGTCGCCCACGCTGCATATTGTGAAACCTGGCGAAACCCTGTATCGCATCAGCCGCCAGCATGGGGTGACAATAGACAAGGTCAGAAAGTGGAACAAGCTGCCGGATGACATTATCGAGGTAGGGCAAAAGCTCATCGTGGGCCAAGAGTAATAGGACGGCCACGTGGCCCCGCCGCAATACTCACTCAGTCTCGACCAATTTCGGCAGTATGCCGGACAAGGCAATCTCGTTCCGCTCTATCGAGAGATCCTCGCGGATTATGAGACCCCAGTCTCTGCCTTCGCCAAAATCGATCATGGCCCTTCGGCGTATCTCCTGGAGTCCATCGAGGGCGGTGAGAAATGGGCTCGCTATTCCTTCCTTGGCAGCGGTTCCCCCATCATCGTGTACGAAGATCGTGGCGACCTTGTCGTCGTGCAGGGTACGCGCAAGAGGCGTATTCCTAGCCGTGGAAACCCTCTCGAACGTTTGCGGGACATGATGGAGAGCTATCGTCCTGTCACCATGCCGGATCTTCCACCATTTGTCGGCGGTGCGGTCGGATACTTGAGCTACGACATGGTGCGCACGTTTGAAGACTTAGCGGCGCGGCAGAAAGATCCGCTCAACCTTCCTGATTTTGCCTTCCTGCTCACTGACACCTTGCTGATCTTCGACAATGTCTCTCAGAAGATCAAAGTCGTGGCCACCGCTCATGTCACGACAAAAGGGGAGCGCGGCATTAAGGCTGCTTACCGATCGGCGGCAGAACGGATCGAACGCACGATCACGAGGCTCAAGCGCCCGCTCCGCCGCACACGGCTGCGTCGCCGCCGCAAGCCGGTGGTCTTTACCGCGAATATGAGCAAGGCAGATTTTGAGAAGATGGTCAGGCGGACGAAGGAATACATTCGAGCGGGCGATATCGTGCAAGCGGTGCTATCCCAGCGATGGGAAGCCAATGTGCAGGCCCCTTCTTTGCAACTCTACCGCGCGTTGCGCGTGGTGAACCCCTCGCCGTATATGTATTACCTGCGTATTGCGGGGGTGGAGCTGGTTGGCTCCTCCCCGGAGACACTTGTGCGGTGTGAAGATGGCGTCATCTCCGTTCGCCCCATAGCCGGCACGCGCCGCCGCGGCGTCACGTCAGAAGAAGATCAGCAGATGGAGCGGCGACTTTTGGCGGATGAAAAGGAACGGGCCGAGCATGTGATGCTGGTCGATCTGGGACGAAATGATGTTGGCCGTGTGGCCAAGCCCGGTTCAGTCACAGTCGATTCGCTCATGCATGTGGAACGATATTCCCATGTCATGCATATTGTGTCGAATGTGACAGGACAACTGGATGACTCGAAGACTTCGTACGACGTGTTGCGGGCGTGCTTCCCGGCCGGTACCGTCTCCGGGGCGCCGAAGATTCGAGCCATGGAGATCATTGATGAACTTGAGCCCACAAGGCGAGGCCCCTATGCCGGTGCAGTGGGCTACTTTAGCTTTTCCGGTAACATGGATATGTGCATTAATATCCGGACGGTCGTCGTGAAAAATCATCAGGCCTTCATTCAAGCCGGGGCAGGCATCGTTGCCGATTCGAATCCGGAACACGAATATGAAGAGACCTGTAATAAGGCAAAGGCCATGATGAAAGCCGTCGAACTCGCAGAACAAGGATTGGAATGAGCACGTAAGGCATGAGAAGTAAGGGGGGAGGCGATTGGAGCCTTGCTGATTTCCCCCTTACGCCTTACCCTTTACGGTACTTTTCATGTTACTGATGATCGACAACTACGATTCCTTCACCTATAACCTCGTGCAATATTTCGGGGAACTGGGTGAAGACGTTCGCGTATTCCGCAACAACAAGATTACGATCGATCAGATCGAGTCTCTACAACCGAGCCGCATCGTGATTTCTCCGGGACCCTGTACGCCGATGGAAGCCGGCGTATCAGTCGAAACCATCAGGCATTTCGGCGGGCGTCTCCCGCTCTTGGGTGTGTGCCTCGGCCATCAGTCTCTCGCTGCGGCGTTTGGAGGCGAAGTTGTTCGAGCTGAACGGTTGATGCATGGCAAAATATCGAAGATCCAGCACGACGGGAGAACGATTTTCCATCAACTGCCCAGTCCTTTCGATGCGACGCGTTACCATTCTCTGATCGTGAAGCGGGACACGCTACCGTCCTGTTTTGAAATCTCCGCCGAAACAGCCGAGGGTGAAATCATGGGATTGCGGCATCGGTCTCTGGGTATCGAAGGAGTGCAGTTTCATCCGGAATCGATCCTCACCACGTTCGGGAAGGACCTCCTCCGTAACTTCCTTAAACTCTAGTGCCAGAGTGGTCGCTACTCCATGATCAAAGACGCGATTGCTATACTCGCCGACCGTGCTTCTCTCACCGAACAACAAGCCGAATCGGTCATGCTCGAGATTATGGAAGGCGCGGCGACTCAGGCCCAAATTGCCGCCTACTTAATGGGGCTTCGTTTGAAGGGAGAAACCGTCGACGAAATCGCCGGCTCCGTGCGGGCGATGCGCGCCAAAGCCGTTCGCATTGCCGTTGGAGATCCTTTGGTCGTCGATACGTGTGGCACCGGCGGGGACGGGGCTCACACGTTCAATATCTCCACGACGACGGCGTTTATTCTGGCAGGCTCAGGTTTGACCGTGGCAAAGCACGGTAACCGCTCCGTGTCGTCCAAGTCGGGGAGCGCAGACGTCCTCTCAGCCCTCGGGGTGAAGATTGATCTGCCGACTGAGCGTGTGGCCGATTGCATCAATGAAGTTGGTATCGGATTTCTCTTTGCTCCGCTCTATCATGGAGCCATGAAACATTGTGCCGGCCCCAGACAGGAGATGGGCATCAGGACCATGTTGAATCTCTTGGGCCCTCTGACCAACCCTGCCGGAGCCACCGTTCAAGTGCTTGGCGTCTATGAGGGGAGATTGACCTCCCTGCTTGGGAATGTCCTCATGCATCTGGGGTCGCAACATTGTTTTGTCGTGCATGGGATGGACGGACTCGATGAGATCACCCTCACGGGGAAGACCCAGATTTCGGAAGCGAAGGGGGGCGTTCTTTCAAGCTATCTTCTGGATCCGGCGGAGTTCGGGCTCGCACGTGTCCCGGCGAAACAGTTGACTGGAGGGACCCCGCAAGAAAATGCGGCGATCACTCGCGATATTCTCCAGGGGCGGAAGGGGCCAAAACGAGATATCGTATGTTTGAATGCCGCGCCGGCTCTTGTTGCGGGGCGTCAGGCGGCAAGTCTTCAAGAGGGGTTCCTCTTGGCCGGCCGCGTGATTGATTCTGGCGCCGCGGCGGAGAAGCTGGCGCGTCTCATCGCATTGACGAATAAGGGCTGACACCGTTGTGATTCTCTCTCGCATCCTCGATCATAAAAAAGCAGAGCTTCGGCGAAAACGAAGCAGAGGCTACCTTTCCGAGCTGAAGTCCAAGATTCACGATGCGCCGGCCCCGCTCGGCTTTGCGATAGCCCTCGAAGCCACGAGAACAGGCAGCAGTCCTTCGCTGATTGCCGAGGTTAAAAAAGCCTCACCCAGTCTCGGCCTCCTCCGCCCCGAGTTTGCTGATCGGTTCGACTATCTTGAGATTGCCAAGACGTACCATGCCCACGGCGCCTCGGCTCTGTCTGTCTTAACCGACAAAGATTTTTTCCAGGGTAGCCTTGACTACCTCCGTGAGATCAAACGTTCGGTTCCATTACCTGCATTGAACAAAGAGTTCATGGTTGATGAAGTCCAGTTTTACGAAGCGCGAGCCTATGGGGCCGATGCGGTCCTCTTGATCGTTGCCGCGCTTGAACGGCAGCAATTGATTGATTTCTACGCGTTCGCCAGGGGGCTCGGCTTGGATGTGCTCGTAGAAACCCATCATGAGCGCGAACTCGATAGGGTATTGGAATGGCTCCCTGATGCGAGACTGATCGGCATCAACAACCGAGATTTGAAGACGTTCACGACCGATCTGGGGGTTACGCTGCGTTTGGCAAAACGGATTCCAGCCGGCAAACTGATTGTCAGCGAAAGCGGCATTCGCCAGCGTGCCGATGTGATGCAGTTGGTTGAAGCCGGCATCCATGCCATGCTCGTTGGAGAATCGCTCATTCGTGCGGAAGACATGTCCGCGAAGATTCGTGAGTTGCGGGGAGTGCCGGTCTCATCGCACGCGTAAAATGGCCGCTATGCCCAAAGTTAAAATATGTGGGATCACCAACGCTGAGGATGCTGCTGTGGCAGTTGAGGCGGGGGCCGATGCTGTAGGATTCGTCTTCTATCGGAAGAGCCCACGATACATCGAACCTGCGTTGGCTCGTCAGATCGTGATGAGCCTACCTCCGTTGGTGATACCAGTGGGCGTGTTTGTAGACGAAGAGCAACAGGTCGTTCGTCACCTGATGGACGACTGTGGACTCGCCATGGCACAGTTACACGGAAATGAATCGGCGATCTATTGCAAAGAATTAGGCCGCACGGTTCTCAAAGCGTTGCGCGTGAAGGATCGGAGCACATTTCTCGCCTTAGCAGAGTTTCGTGGACGGGCTGGCGTTCGAGGGTTCGTACTAGACGCCTTTTCCGATCAGTCCTACGGAGGGACTGGACAGGTGATCGATTGGCAACTTGCAGCAGAGGTGGCCAAGGCTGCGAGTGTGCTGCTGGCAGGGGGGCTAACCCCGGAGAATGTCGCGAAGGCGATCCAAGTGGTCCAACCCTACGGTGTTGATGTGAGTAGTGGTGTCGAGCAAGCGCCCGGCAAGAAGGATCATGAGAAAGTCCGCGCCTTCATTCGCGCTGTCAGAGTTGTCTCTCCACCATGACCTGTTTATACTGCACCCGGCCTCAGCAGGCAGAAGGACGATGATGAGTTCTGTTCCCAACAAGCAAGGTCGCTTCGGCGCGTATGGTGGACGCTATGTCCCAGAAACCCTTATGCCGGCTCTACTTGAATTGGAGCAGGAATATGCTCGTGTAAAAAAAGACCGGAGCTTCCAATCGGAGCTCGCCTACTACTTGAAGCACTACGTCGGACGGCCCACGTCGCTCTACTTTGCGCAACGGCTCACGAAACGGTTGGGGGGAGCGAAAATCTATCTGAAACGCGAAGATCTCTGTCATACCGGAGCCCATAAGATCAATAACGCGATCGGACAAGGGCTTCTCGCCAAGCGAATGAAGAAGCCGCGTATCATCGCTGAAACCGGGGCTGGCCAACATGGGGTGGCGACGGCCACTGTCGCGGCGATGTTCGGGCTTCAATGTGAAGTCTATATGGGAACCGAAGACATGCAGCGGCAGGCGCTGAACGTCTTCCGGATGAGATTGCTCGGTGCGACCGTCACAGGGGTCGATGCGGGGAGTCGCACGCTTAAGGATGCCATCAGCGAAGCCATGCGAGATTGGACGACGAACATCCGCACGACCCACTACATTCTCGGCTCAGTGCTCGGGGCTCATCCCTATCCAATGATGATCCGGGATTTCCAATCCATCATTGGGCGTGAAGCTCGTCGGCAGATCCTGGCAGCAGAAGGACGGTTACCGGATTGCCTGATTGCTTGCGTCGGGGGAGGCAGCAATGCCATTGGGCTCTTCCATGCCTTCATCCGGGACAAGAAGGTGAAAATGATCGGTGTCGAAGCCGGCGGTCTAGGCGTCGCGAGCGGAAAACATGCCGCGCGTTTTGCCGGAGGGAAGCCGGGTGTCTTACAAGGGACCATGACGTATCTGCTCCAGGGCGAGGACGGGCAAGTGAATTTGACGCATTCGGTTTCAGCCGGGTTGGACTATGCCGCGATCGGGCCCGAGCATAGTTATTTGCGTGATCAAGGCCGAGCTGAATACACCTCAGTGACCGACGACGAAGCCATGGCGGGGTTCGATCTATTGGCCAGAGAAGAGGGGATTATGCCGGCTCTCGAAAGCGCCCATGCGATCGCTCACACGATGAAGGTCGCCCCCAGGATGAAGAAGAGCCAGATTCTAGTTGTGAATCTATCCGGCCGAGGAGATAAGGATGTTCAGCAGATCGCCAACATGCGAGGGATCACGCTGTGACCTCGAAGCTCGACCGGACCTTTGCACAGCTTCGGCAGCACGCTGAGAAGGCCCTCATCACCTATGTGATGGCAGGTGACCCCTCATTGCAAGACACCGAACAACTTGTCGTCGAGTTAGAGAAGGCCGGCGCCGATATTATTGAACTGGGTGTCCCATTTTCCGACCCCATCGCCGATGGCCCCGTGATCCAACAGGCGGCAGAACGAGCCTTGCGAAGCGGGACATCGCTGCGAGCGATCCTGTCTATGATCGCTCGCCTCAGGGCCAAGACCCAGATCCCACTGGTTTTGATGGCCTACTACAATACGATTCACGCGTTCGGTCTGGAGCGGTTCTTCCAGGAAGCGGCCCAGGCCGGCGTTGACGGTTTGATTTTACCTGATATGCCGCCGGACGAAGCAGGTCCACTCAAGGGGCCGGCTGCCGCAGCGGGGCTTCCGTTGATTTTTCTTCTTGCTCCTACAAGCACTGCCGCGCGTCGGACCTTTGTGGCTCGCCAGTCACAGGGCTTCGTCTATTATGTGTCACTGACCGGTATCACCGGCGCGAAATTGCTGAACCTGGCCGATGTGGAACAGAACGTGGAAAAAATTAGAAAAGTTACAAGCCTTCCCGTGGCGGTTGGCTTCGGGGTTGCGACGCCCGAAGATGCTGCAAAGGTTGCGGCCATTGCCGATGGGGTGATCGTCGGCAGCGCAATCGTCAAACAGATCGCCGCATACCGAGAGAAACCAGAAATGGTGAAGCATGTTGCTGAGTTCGTCCGCTCATTGAAAACGGCTATGCGAATGGCTCAGCCGAAAACACGCTAGCAGCATGCTGAAAAATCTGCCATATGGTATGAGGGCTTTCAGACGAGGATCGGACACGCAGTGTCATTCGCTTCGCATTGGCTCAAACAAAGACTCCCGACCCATTTGTTTTCTCTCAGATAACCTGTCATACCAAGAACTCTGAAAAATTGCAGATGAGATTAAGAGGCAGCCATGATTCCAAGATCGCGTGCCTACCATCGCATCAAGCAGCATTTCCGCATTATAGGTTTGACCGCCGCACAGGTCAGACGATTCAAGCAAAACGTCTTGAGCGTGCAAAAATATAAGCTCGGGAATTACCATGAGAACTCAGCACTTTTCGTAATGACCTTTAAGATAAAGAAAAGCGAGAGTTATAACGACCTCTGTGGATTCCTTAAGACCGCTAGATTGCCGGATACCTCCTATGGTCTTTGGATATCAATACTAACCACTAGAATGAGTGGAGGAGTCCGTGTGCCTGATCACATTGTAAGACTATATAAGAGGACCGGTGGCCTCATAGATTTTAATTTCGATTCTCGATGAAAATTTGAGTGTCCCGTTCGCGTGTTCGGCAGAAGACCTGAGCCGAGGACAAACCCACTCGCGTGAACCGTTGTTGCGAAGGCTAGTCAGACCGCTTGTCCCGCGAGGTGTCCCGTCCGCCTGTCCGGTAAAGGAGTGGGGTTCGACTCCTCACCGGTTTTCCCCCTGATCGAGCCGATTACTCCGATCTGACCGCGACTATTTGATCATCTGTTTGCGATTTCTTCTGCTGTCCGACCTCTTTTTATCACGCACCCGTCTTCTCTAGCCGATTTCTGGCGCACCTCGCCGGACAACCGTGTGTCCCTTCACCCGTGACCCCGCTACCCCTTACCCCACTGTCCCTAGCCTGGTTTCGCGGCGAACACATCGATCTCGGCCAGACTTCCGCTGGTGTCCGCCCCTGCAAGTGATCATGTGGCCGGTCGTGGTTGTACCAGGTGCGGATCTCACCCAATGACCTCGTGAAATGTTCGCTATGCATAATCGGTTCAGTTGCCAGTTCCCGCTTCACAGTCCCAATGAAGCGTTCCACTCGCCCATTTTGCCAGGGGCAGCCTGGATCAATCCGCTGCTGGCGGATGCCGAGCATCCACAGGCCAAGCCGAAAGAGCCTCGACACTATGACGGCCTCATTATCTGTGCGTAAGAACGAAGGCCGACCATAGCGTTTCACGGCTTCGATCAGTTCATGGAATAGTGTCAGGGAAGACTTGTCTGAGAGTTGCTGCAACCTGAGGTAGGCCCGACTCGCATGATCGAGTATCGCCAGCGCGAGATACGGTTGCCCGCGCTGATCCGTCTTGATAAACAAGTCGCAGCCCCCCACTCGGTTGCGTAGTATCCGTTGTGGCACGCGATGCTTCAGTTTGTGCCGTGCCGTGAGGATCAGATACTGGTGGCGTCGGCATGTATCCGCGACGTAGGTCTTACTCACCGTCATCTGCCGTTGGTGTGTCCACCGTCGATTGAAGTGATGGGCAATCATTCGGCAACCTGCCTTAGGCATGAGCGCCTTGAGGCGAATAATTTCATGTTTGACCCATTTCGGCTTCGGCTGGGCAAAGATCTTGCGGTGGCCGGCGTGGTCTGCCCATAGAGTGTGTGTGGCCGTCGCCGTCGGCTATGCGGTTGTAGCCATAACCGGAGTTGTCGGAGCACGAAAAGACACCGTGTCAGTATCTGGACTAGCCAGGTTCACATCGGGCAGGCCTCCGCTATGCGCTATGAAGGGGTCGGAGGGAGTGTCGATCGGCGGGTGCGACCTGGGCTACCGCTTCCAGGTCTCGATGACTAAGTGGGGGACGCGCTGAAAATGGGCGAGGTTGTTCGTGACCAACGTACGCTGGGCCTCCAGTGCCGTGGCGGCGATGAGGAGGTCCGCATCGGGAAGCAGGGCGCCTTGCCGATGAAGCTCACCATACAACGTGGCGGCGCGGTCCACCACCTGATCGGTAAGCGGGAGGATGAGACAGGCCTGGCACAGGAGGGTAAAGGCAGCTTCTTGGGTGGTGGCCTGCTTGGCCTTGAGCCCGCGGAGCAGTTCATAGCGGGTGATGATGGAGAAGGCGAGGCGGTCGTGTTCGGCGAGATACGCGCGCACCCGTTGCACAACGAGGGGATGCTGTTTCAGGAGTTCAGAAAGAATATCGGTGTCGAGGAGGACCGCAGGCTGGGGCATTAGGCGGCCGGTTCACGGAAGAAGTGCCGCCGGTCCAAGGCGATGGCCTCCACCTGCCGAATCGCGTCGGCAGTGAAGCCCTCGTAGACCTGCGCGGTGCGCCGGAGGATTTCTTCCGCATCGACGGAGACCTCCGTCTCGACCGTGACCTGCACTTCGGCGTCATCCGACAGGGTCAATGGTTCCAACGGCTGTAAGACTCCATCGTGATATCGGGCTTTGATGGTTTGTCGCATAGCGAAAGCCTCCTCAGCTCTCCACTGATTCCCTTTGATTTGAGTTTTGATGGTTCCTATTGTACCCAAACCCCATGAAAATCTCACTACCTGTTGCAGAACCACTCACCGATCATCCGCGCGATCCTCAGGTGAATCCGTTGCTGGTGACCGCCACCGGTCCAGTGTCACGTCCGTCTGGGTGAGCCAGGTGGCTCAACTCATCACCGATTTTCACCGTGACCGAGCTGATTTCTTCCCTCTGCAGGACACGCATAGCAAGTTAACGTGTCAGGTGTATGTAGCCCATGATCTGTCCGATTCTTTCTGTCGTATCCGTTAGCCCTGCCGAACGTGTATCGCACCGCATGGCCCTACAATCGACAATCGGGCGGTCACGTGACGAACCCGTGGTCTATGAGTTATCAGCCTGTCGCTCGAACTTCTCTGGCTGCGATAGCACAGCCTCTCATGAAATTACTGCCAATTGTAGAACGCTAATAATGCAGGCTCGTTCAATCACATACACAGGCCACATCACACGAGCTACAAATACGAGATGGTTCAAATGAACAGGAGGCAGGGGCTATCGTTTAGCTTGGGGGGGCATGGCTTGAATCATCTCGGCTGCCAACTCTTTCGCGACATCCTTTAAGTTTGGCCGGTAAAACATGTAGCTGCTTGATTTTTCATGCCGTGCTTTCCACACGGTCGTGCCGGTGGTGGCATCGACCAGACGGAGGCTTAGGCCAACCCGACCGACATTGTCACCTTCTTTGCGCATGTATTCCCATGAGTTGACCCGTACAACTAAGAACGAGTCCACGTTCAGCGCTTTCCCCAATTTCACCGCGGAATCCTTGTCGGACTGACCAGTCATCTCCAGGCGTGAGAAGTAGAACACCAGTGCATCGAACGCCTCCTTCGAGGCTTGGAAGATATCCGTCACATTTTCAGGTGACATCACGCGTTCGATGTGGCCGCCTTTATTCAGGGAGCCGGACAAGACTTCTTGAATGTCCTCGCGCGCGTTGTCGTATTGGCTCGCCATGGGTGGAAGCACCGCAATGGCTTGAGGCCGGAACATTTTCGCGCCTGGCCCTTCCCAGACCTCCTGTAAGCCACCGCAGCCGGCGACAAGGAGAGGAATAAGGAAGAAGAAGGCTGTGCGTCGTAGATAATGAAGTGTCATCATACGTTCAGTATACCATTAGAATGTCAAAGAAGCAGAGCCTGAAACCAGCGCGCCCTCTTCACGGAAGTCATATCCTCCACCGACATCGAGACGGAAGGCATAGAGCCGAAAGCCCAACCCTGCCGTAGGGGTAAATGGTGTCCCGGCGTCTTTCATATTCTTGAAGGCGCCGAGGCGAAACGACATGAATTCAGAAAAGATCGTTTGCTCGACTCCGAGACTCAAGACCTGGCTCTTGACGCCTGGAACAAATGTCTTATTCGATGTCGCATCGACATCTGCCGTCAACGTCAGTGAAGAATAGGGGTTGATCGCGACCCCGCCTCGAACCTGGGGGCCGAGTTTCAGTTCTTCGCCGCCAGGGACATCGAATGTCGGTTGATTGAGATCTTTTGCCACCAGGCCAAAGCGTAGCCATGAGGATGGACGATAGATGGCTCCAATATCGATACCGAAGGCAGTCGATAGAGTGGCTTTCCCAAAGTTATCCGTAATCGATACGTCGGTTCCTCCGGTAAGGAGCGTGCTCCCTCTGTATGCGGCGCCTTGAATGAATTTTCCCGTCACCCCGATAGAAAATGTTTTATCGGAAAAGGCATACGCATAGGAGAACGCCACTTGCCTAGCCTCTAACCCTCGCAGGGCCATCTCACCGGTCAAATTCACTTGTGCGCCGGCCAGAGTCGACGTTGCCGGGGTACTCACAAACCCGCCACCCGTTGCCACGTCAGAAACATTAAAGCCGAGTGCATGCTCGCCCAGATGTCCTTTGAGATAGAGACCAGCCGACCCATTGATCGATACCGTGGCGCCTGGGCGATTGATTCGATCGGCGATGTTTTGGGCCTTCGCTTGATTGGCAGCCGAGATATCGGTCCTATCGAGATTTTCAAGGTCGTGGATGGCATCGGCGATGCCCAGACGATCGATCACCTGTCCGCCGCCTTGAATTCTCACGTCAACGGTCTGCGTCATTGCGAGTCCGGCTGGATTCCAATAGGTGGCTAAAGAATCTGTCGTGATGGCCACGCCGGCTCCACCCATACCGATGGCACGAGGACCCACGGTGACGAATTCCAGTGCCAGCGCTTGGACAGGACTCATCAGGGCTATAACGATTGCAGCGGCACGAAGAGACCGAAAACCGAACATCTAGAGCAACTCCTTACACATGGAGAGACTGCGCTGAGTCTATTGGATGACATCGCTCTCGTCAAGGTTAGATGGTTCAATTTCAAGAATGTAACCGATAGGGCGGGATCTTCATGTCTGAATCAACAAGAGATAACCAGGCAGGATGCTCAAAAAGTTCGTCCAGCTAGGCCGCTGATCGAGTCTCCAAGATACAAGGCGTACCCTCTGGGGTACGTTGAGGATCTGAGCGATGCGAGAACGACGCTGGCGGATTTTTTCAGCATCCTGCTATACAATTTGACCGTCCTGCATATGCACGATCCGGTCGGCCTGAGCAGACAGTTTGTCGTTATGGGTCACGATCACAAAGGTGGTACCACGGGCTTTGTTCAGCTCGCGCATCATCGCGAAGAGCGCCTCGCCTGTGTGCGTGTCAAGGTTTCCCGTCGGCTCATCAGCCAGCACGAGGTCGGGTTTCTGCAAGAGGGCGCGTGCGACCGCCACTCGCTGCTGCTCGCCTCCTGACAACTCACCCGGCTTGTGGTGCAAGCGAGCTCCCAGCCCGACTTCCTGCAATAATGTGATGGCTTCCGGTTCAATGTCGGCTTGATTCCGTCGCTGAATCAGCGCCGGCATACAAGCATTTTCGAGCGCCGTGAACTCCGGCAGAAGATGATGAAACTGGAACACGAATCCGATGCGCCGGTTCCTGAATTCTGCCTGTTCACCTTCCGACATGTGAAACATATCCTGCCCGTCGAAGTGGACGGTCCCTGTGGTTGGCCGATCGAGCGTGCCGATAATGTGGAGCAGCGTGCTCTTTCCGGCCCCCGATGCTCCAATAATGGCAATGAGTTCCCCACGCCGAATCTGGAGATTGACGCCCTTCAGCACCGTGAGGGTTTGCCCGCCCATCGGGAACGATTTGGTCAGATCAGTGACGGTGATCATGCCGGCGCTCCTCGCTGAATGAGATGTGCTGAAAGGATCGACATGATCATTCGTAGCGTAGCGCAGCCACCGGTTCGAGCTTGGCTGCTTGGAGGGAAGGGAAGACCGTAGCGGCGAAGCTGATCAGAATGGCGGAGCCGGCCACAAGGAGCACATCCATGGCTTGAACGTGGACGGGGATCCGCGAGATGTAATAGACCGATGCATCGAAGGTCCAGAATGTCTGGATCAGCCACAGAAATGCGTAGCCGAGCGGGATGCCGATCGCGGTTCCGGATAGGCCGATGATCAATCCGTTCAGCATGAAAATGCGCCGGATGCTTTTCCTGGTGGCGCCCATCGCCTTGAGGATCGCGATCTCTTTTTGTTTTTCTGTCACGATCATCGTGAGGGTGCTGACGATGTTAAAGGATGCCACGATGGTGATCAACACCAACAGCAAAAACATCATCGTCTTTTCAAGTTTGAGCGCCGAGAATAGATTGCGATTCATCTGCATCCAATCGCGCGCCCCATAGGCGAAGCCGAGCGATTGCTCCACGGAGCGGGCCGTCTCGTCCGCGTGGAAGACGTCCGTGACTTTAATTTCAATGCCCGTCACCGTGTGCCCCATATTGAAAAACTTTTGCGCCTCCGTGAGATCGATGTAGGCCAACGACGAGTCATATTCGTACATGCCGGATTGAAATAACGCGACTAACACAAAGGTGCGGATTTTTGGGACCATACCGATGGCACTGATCGGCCCGGCTGGAGGGGACACCACATTGACCGTATCGCCGACAAAGACGCCGAGCCGCATCGCCAATTCTTTGCCCAGAATGATACCGGGTTTTTCCGTCTCGACAGGCGGACCGTTGGGATTATCGGCCGGCGGCTGTTTCACCTTGACCGGCCTGCCAAGGTCGGCTAACTCTCCGGTCGAGAGATTTTTTGCCAGCTCGGTCACCGTCGCTTCGCGTTGCGGGTCAATCCCGCGGATGACAATGCCTTGCACACCGCTTTGGGTTGTGAGCAAGACCTGCTTGAGCACAAACGGGGTTGCCGCGACGACACCGGGAACGGTTGCGACTTGCTTGGCGACGGGATCGTAGTCGCTCATGCTGTCTTTCATCCGATCCTGCACGATGATGTGGGCCGTGGTTCCAAGAATCTTCGCCTGAATGTCTTCTTTAAACCCGGTCATGATGCCGACCGTCCCGATCAGTGCCGCCACGCCGAGTGTGATGCCGGCAATGGAGACCACGGTGTTCAAGGAGATCGTCCGATTCCGGCGCTTGGCGCGCAGATATCGCAACCCGACAAAGATTTCGAAGGGAAGGGCCACCGTTATTTCTCGGGCCTGAGTTGAGGGAAGAGGACCACGTCGCGGATCGACGCTTGGTCGGTGAAGAGCATGATCAGCCGGTCGATGCCGATGCCTTCGCCCGCAGTGGGCGGCATGCCGTATTCTAAGGCGCGCAGGAAGTCTTCATCGACCAGATGCGCCTCTTCGTCGCCTGCTGCGCGCTGCGCGGCCTGTCCTTCGAACCGTCCCCGCTGATCCAATGGATCGTTCAACTCTGAAAAGGCATTCGCGATTTCCCGGCCGGCAATATAGAGCTCGAAACGATCGGTCAGCTCCGGGTTCGAATCCTTGCGCCGTGCGAGGGGAGAAATATCGATGGGGTAGTCGGTGATAAAGGTCGGCTGAATCAGCTTCGGTTCGACGGTTTCCTCGAAGATTTCGTTCACGATATTGAAGAGTGGCCATTGTGGATCAACCGCAATGGCGAGCTCTTTGGCTGCCGCAATCGCCTTCTCCTTATCCTGAAGGACGGAGGCATCGAGGTTGTTCACCTCCAGAATCGCCTGGTGATACGACCAGCGGCGCCATGGAGCGGTCAGTGTGATGTCTTTCCCTTGATAGGTGATGACGGTCTTGCCGAAAATCTGTTGTGCCAAGGAGGAGACAAGTTCCTCTGTGAGGATAATCAGGTCCTGATAGTCGGCATAGGCCACGTAGAATTCCAGCATCGTGAATTCCGGGTTGTGAATCGTCGAGATGCCTTCATTCCGGAAGTTGCGGTTGATCTCAAACACGCGAGGAAAGCCGCCCACGATCAGCCGTTTCAAATAAAGCTCCGGCGCGATGCGGAGATAGAGATCGACGCCGAGGGCATTATGGTGGGTGACGAAGGGTTTTGCCGCAGCCCCTCCTGGGATCGGATGCATCATCGGCGTTTCGACCTCAAGGAAGCCTCGTTCGATCAAGAAGGCGCGAATACCGGCGATGATTCTACTACGGGTGGCGAATATGCCATGCACCTCGGGGTTCGCGATCAAGTCGACATAGCGCTGCCGGTAACGGGTTTCCACGTCCGTCAACCCATGCCATTTTTCCGGAAGCGGTCTGAGGGCTTTGCTTAAGAAGGTGAGCTGTGCGACTTCGACGGTGAATTCATTGGTCTTTGTGCGAAAGAGTGTGCCGGTCACACCGATCCAGTCGCCCAAGTCGAGTAGTTCGGCAATACGATACCCCTGCTCTGTGAGGTGATCCTTCTTGAGATAGACCTGCAGCCGGTCAGATCCGTCTTGCAATACGGCGAAACCTGCTTTACCGAATCGTCGCAGGGCGACGATGCGTCCGGCAAAGGTACAGGAGATTTTTTCCTCTTCCAACACCTCTTTAGGTTTCTCCGCATGGAGTTTGATGAGTTGGCCCGCACGATCCTTTACCTCGAATCGCGTACCGTAGGGCGCCACGCCTGCTTCACGCAGGGCGTCGAGCTTCTTGATGCGTTGTTGTTGCTGCTCGTTCAGTTCGTCCATAGCTGTTTCAGGCATGAGGCGATGGGCAAGGAGTTAGACAGGCGGATCTTCCACCGCTTCTTGCATGGCGCCTTTTGCCATTTTCCTTTTCAGATACGCTTCGATGAACCCGTCCAGATCGCCATCCATGACGGCGGCTACCTGTCCCACTTCGTAGCCGGTCCGGAGGTCTTTGACCATTTGATAGGGCTGGAACACATACGATCGAATTTGGCTGCCCCAGGCGTTATCCTTCTTTTCCCCGACGATTGCATTGAACTCCGCCTCTTTCTTCTTCACCTCGAGTTCATAGAGGCGTGCCTTCAAGACCTTCATTGCGCCATTGCGATTCTGGAGTTGTGATCGTTCATTTTGACATTGCACCACAATCCCAGTCGGCAGATGCGTCATGCGGATAGCGGTCTCAACTTTATTCACATTCTGGCCGCCGGCGCCACCGGCCCGAAAGGTATCAATTCTAAGGTCTTTGTCTTCAATCACGAGATCGATATCTTCATTCACCTCAGGATAGACGAAGACCGAGGCAAAGGAGGTATGCCGCCGTTTGTTCGCATCGAAGGGGGAAATGCGCACCAATCGATGGACGCCTGCCTCGGCTTTGAGATAGCCATAGGCGTAGGCTCCTGTCACCGAGAGTGTGACGCTTTTTATTCCCGCTTCTTCTCCCGGAAGGAGATCGAGGGTTTCAACCTTGAACTTCTTTCCCTCGGCCCAACGCACATACATGCGCAGCAGCATCTGCGCCCAATCCTGAGATTCCGTCCCGCCGGCGCCAGGATGGATGGCCATGATCGCATTGTTGGGATCGAGTTCGCCTGAGAGCAGCAGTTCGAGCCGAAGCGCGGCGAGTTTTGGCTCGAATCGATCTAGCTCGAACGTCAACTCCTTCACCAGCTCGGCATCGTCGCTTTCTTCTGCCAGTTCGAGCAGCGCGCCCAGATTGTTCATGGTCTCATCGATATCCCGCCACTGCTGGAGGTCATGCTCAATCGCAGATTTTTTCCGGCCGATCTTGGCGGCCTGCTGCGCGTTGTTCCAAAAATCAGGATGCGATGTCTGTAGCTCCAGATGTGCCAACTCAGCCGTCATGCGAGCAAAGTCAAAGATGCCCCCGTAGTTCCGATATCAATTGCTTGACTGTCTGCACGCGATTTTTTACCTCATCTAACATGGAGCGATCCTTTCACGTTACACAGGAGTGGCCGCGATGGCGTCCGGTTCAGAACCCTTAGAGCGAAACATGCCCAGTAAGAATAAAATCGCGCAGAGTATAGCACAGCCGTAGGCAAACACATCGCCGTACCGGCTGTAAAATGTATGCGGGTGCCAGACCTGAATCGTCGCTTTGACGGCGTGCTCCGTAAATGTCGGCGTGGCTTCGACGATGCGCCCGAATGGATCGATGAATCCAGAAATGCCGGTGTTGGCCGAGCGAGCGAACGCCAAGTGATTCTCAACCGCGCGAAACACGACCATCGAAAAATGTTGCGAGGCTGCCGACGAGGCGCCGAACCAGGCATCGTTTGTGACGGTCACCAAGAACTCCGCCCCATTCGCAGCGAATTGCCGTACCAAGTTCGGGAAGATCACTTCGTAACAGATGGCGACTCCAAAATTAATCGATCTCGGTGCGGTTCCAGCCATGCCTGTTGCCGCAGAGCGGGGTTTCGGCGTCAAGGTCAAGACTGCTGGGCCGGGTCCTGCTTCGAAATCGCCGATCCCTTCCACCAGTTTATCGAGGAAAAATAACACCGACGATTTGAGCGGGATATATTCTCCAAAGGGGACCAGATGTTGTTTGTCGTATCGTCCCAACACCTGGCCGTCAGGGGAGAGGAGGTAGGCGCTGTTCAACAGATAGGGCCGTCGATCCGGGTAGAAACGCACGGCGGGACTCCCAAACAGGATCGGCGCCTGGGCTCGATTGGCTATGGCAATGAGTTGCAACTGATAGACCGGTTCACGTTCAAAGACGAACGGGGTTGCCGCTTCCGGCCACACCACCAAATCCGTCCCCAGGCCGAGTTGTTCGGTCAGTCGATCAAAGCGCGCGAGGGTCTCTTCTCGATAGGAGGTGTCCCATTTGACCGCTTGATCGACATTCGGCTGCACCACGCCCACACTGATGGATGATCGCGGAATATCGGAAAACGGCGTTTCAGATAGCGATGCCAGGCCATACTCCCACGAGAGTGTGACGAGGAGGGCCGCCATGGCCGCGAGTTCCCAAGGGAGCCTGGCAGGCCGGAATCCCCGGAACAAGGGCATCAGCCAGGAGAAAAATTCAGCGATGGCGACGTTCACCATCACAATAAGAAATGAGACTCCGTAGACGCCCATGTGATCAGCAATTTGTATGATCTCAATCTGACGATATTGAGAATAGCCGAGGAGGCCCCACGGTAATCCGCTCAGCGCATAGGTTCTGGTCAGTTCAAGCGTCACCCAGAAACAGGGAAAGACAAAGAAACCGTAGCGAGGAATCAGCGTTCGAAACCACACGGCCCCGGCCGAGTAGAGACCGACATATAAACCCAAATAGGCCGTGAGCAGCAACATGAGGCCGTAGCTGATCACCAGCGGGACCTTGCCATAGGTGTTCATGGCGGTGACCACCCAGGTCATCATGCCTGTAAAGGCAATCGTGCCGGATAGCCACCCGATCCAAAATGCCTGCGTTTTGGTTTTGCCGTCCAATGCCCACTGCAACGGCACAAGGGCGACCCAAGCCAACAGTCCAAGGTCTGAATTTGGGAAACTCAGCGAGAGAAACAGACCGCTCGCGCCGGCTAGAACGAGTGAACGCGCGAGGGAATGGGTCATGACTTGCACATTAGCGAAAGCTGAAGAGGGATGCAACTTTCGGTTGAGGTGCAGTCTGCGCACCCATCCTTATAATGGGGATGAGGTGTGATTTTGGGTTGACGGATGTTCCATGAGCACCTATAAGTATGGGCGGTAATCTGGTATCCATCTGAAAGACGTGCCGTGATGAAGCGGCCCATGGTAAGAGCGCAGGATTGCCCTGACCTTGATGGAATGACGCGACTTATACAACAGGAGGTTATGTTATGGATCGAAGTGTAGTCGGCGTGTGTCTGAGCCTCAGCTTGATAGTGTTGGCCGCAGGGTGTGCTGGTAAGAATGTCTCGTCCTCTTCAGGGGATGCCGCCTCACGAGCAGGGCAGACTAAGAGCGAAGAGATCAAGCCGGATGCGATCAAGCCGATACCGCTAGAGCGATCGTTCGAGCGGCCAGCAGACACCGCACCATCCAATCTTGCGCTGCCATCGAATGTGGACTCCGACAGCCAAGCATTGGGCGATGTGTTCTTCGAATACGATCGGTTTCACGTTCGTAAGGATGCGATGCCGGTGTTGGACGCCAATGCCGCATGGCTTCGCGCCAACGGGAGCAAGACGGTATTGATTGAAGGCCATTGCGATGAGCGAGGCACCGTGGCATACAACCTCGTCCTGGGTGAAAAACGGGCGCGCGCGGTGAAGAAGTATCTCCAAGACATGGGTGCGCAGGCTTCGCAGCTTCAGATTACGAGTTATGGAGAAACCAAACCGTTCTGCAAGCAGCAAAACGAAGACTGTTACCAGCAAAATCGTCGTGCGCATTTTGCGACAAAATAGGAATTGTATGTGTCGCAGGAGGTCTACCTTCTGTGCCAGACATCAAGGAGGAATATGTGAGGCACTATCATACCCACATCTTAGGAATCGGGCTTCTCGGGATCATCTTAGCCACTGGCTGTGCAGGCAAGGGCGAGCGTATTGACCTGAAAGGGCCCATCGCGAACGTGGCAGACGGAAAAGCGGTGACGGCGAGTCTCGCGACTGTCGCCATTCAGCCGTTTGAAGACCATCGTACTGATCGGTCGCACCTTGGTATCAGACATCATCTATGGGGAGGGGAGAGTCACTTCAGCCTCCCGAACGGCACGCTTGGCGAGGCGACAGCACAGGCGTTCGCGGACTTCCTCAATGGGAAAGGTTGGAATGCGACCGTCGTCAAAGCGACTGGAGGCGAAGGGGCAGATATGACCATCACCGGCAGACTCATCGATGTCGGTGTGGATGCCACCAGTGGCATCGGCCAAACGACCCTTAACGCAAAAAGTCGGATGGCTGTCCAAGTGAAGAATCGTGCCGATGGAAGCCAGATACGTGAGACTCTCAGCGGTGTCGGAACGAACCAGGTTTTCTGGTTCGACCCTGAGGATGCCCAGGAATTGCTCAACGAACTGTACAACAAGAATTTTGAAAAGTTTGTGGCGGACACCAAGCTTGATGGCATGATCCTCAAACTCCGCTAGCAGTTTGTTGACAAAGTGGATGACGACGCCGGAAACGACACCACGCCGGAGATCACCGATGGAAGCTCAATGGCCTGCAGGCTGTTCAGAAAGACCGTCCAGCAAGGCCGCAGCGAGCGAAGAGGCGAATCGTACTCTGTGCCGTACGTTGAGGGAGCTTAACGCCCCGAGGGAATATGGTTCATCAGGGGATCGAGCGTTGGGATGGTGTGCAAGCCCAGCTTGACTGGGAAGCCTGAAGTCCCGCCGAGATTTCCGCCGTACCTATGCTGTCCTCGGTAGGTGCGCGCTCCTCCCACCCTAAACAGGCTGCGGATGCTGAAAAAGTCCGCCAGCCGGGAAACGATGAACTGTGAGCGATGAACGATGAGCAAGAAAATGCTTGTACTTCAGCCTACAGCGTTCATCGTTCTGCGCTCATAGCTTAGTTGTCCGCTCGCTGCGGCCTTGCTGGACGGCCATTTTGAGCATCCTGCGGGAATGCTTTCCTGTTGCGCCACACGTGCCTGCTTGTGCGTGTCCTCACGCAGACAGGCGGATTCTCGAAGTTCTCGTGTGCCCCAATAGTTTTTCCGCAGCCTGCTAATCTCTCGCACATGCCTGTTTGTGGTTTCCCCCAGCTCTCTACTACGTCCTGGCCAATGTCACTGATGGTTTGCCGATTCT
>NEWT02000032.1:90727-90991 GCA_002869925.2 Nitrospira sp. CG24A | reverse complement strand
GCGGGATACGACACCGACGATCCCCTTCTTATGGATAAAACCTGGCATGATGCCAATCTTCGCTTCATCGACCGTAATTACGCCTGGGCAGTTCGGTCCGATCAAACGAACGTCGCGGCCATAGAGGGCGCGCTTCACCTTGACCATGTCGTTCACCGGGATGCCTTCGGTAATGCAGATGATCAACTTCACACCGGCATCGGCTGCTTCCAAGATCGCATCGGCGCAAAATGGCGGAGGCACGAAGATCAGCGAGGTATCGCA
>NEWT02000032.1:90316-90717 GCA_002869925.2 Nitrospira sp. CG24A | reverse complement strand
ATACCTTCGACCTCTTGCCCGGCCTTGCCAGGCGTCACACCCGCGACCACCTGCGTCCCGTAGGCCTTGCACTGCGTCGCATGGAACGAGCCTTCCTTGCCCGTGATCCCCTGCACCACCACCCGCGTATGCTTATTAACGAGAATGCTCACAATGTCCTCTTCTTTCTTCCACTCGTCCCCTTATGGCTGGAAAAGATCCCCAGGGGAGCGACAGGGTTAAGGCCCTGACTGCGGCCGTCGAGCGAGCACATTCCGATCGTGCGCGCTCCGGGAGCAAAAGGGCCTAACCCTGTCGCTCCCCACTCATCACGCCGCTTTTCCAGTCAACTTCACAATTTTTTGCGCCGCTTCCCACAAGTCGTTAGCCACTTCCAATTTGAGGCCGGAATCGGCCAGCAG
>NEWT02000032.1:907-90216 GCA_002869925.2 Nitrospira sp. CG24A | reverse complement strand
GTTCATCACGTTCGCGTTGATCGTCGATGGCTTGCGGTAGTGTTAACAGGCCCTAGTTCAACCAAACAAACTAGACAGACCAAATACACAAGAGAAACCCTCCGCCTCCCGTCGTTGACAGGCCCGCACCCCTCGGTTAAGTTCACTCGCATGACTGAGCCCTTTGCCCCGACACCGCAGTCAGCATCGACACCTCAACTCTCCTGGTCGGCTATCAGCCGACTTATTCGACTTCAGAATCAGACCGGAACCTGGCTGCTCATGTTCCCGACTCTATGGTCCTTAGCGTTGGCTGCTCGAGGCATCCCCCCGCTTCGCTTGCTCGCCATCTTTGTCGCCGGTTCCTTTGTGATGCGCAGCGCAGGGGTCGTGATGAACGATTTTGCGGACCGATCGTTCGATCGGCATGTGGCGCGCACACGGGTCCGGCCACTCGCGTCGGGCGAGCTCAGTGCAACACATGCGCTTCTGATCTGCGGATTCTTTCTGTTGTTGGCAGGAACGCTCGTGTGGTTCCTCGACCCCTTGACGATCCTCTTGAGTCCCATTGCCGTGCTTTTGGCCGGCCTCTACCCATTAGCCAAACGCGTCATTCATATCCCGCAAGCGATGCTGGGTATTGCCTTCGGCTGGGGCACGATCATGGCCTGGACCGCCTCGCGAGGAGATATCGAAGCCCCGGCTTGGTGCCTGTTTGCAGCTACGGTCTTTTGGGCGATCGGATACGATACGATCTACGCGCTCCAAGATCGAGAAGACGATCGTCGAATCGGCGTGAAATCCTCAGCGCTGTTGTTCGATTCGTCGACGTGGATCGCGGTCGGCGCAGTCTTTTCCGCCATGCTGCTATTGCTGGGACTCGCTGGCTGGTTTGCCCAGATTGGCTGGATCTACTATGTCGCGCTCGCCGCCATCGGTGTGTGGTGTCTGAAACAGGCTCTACAACTCAGACAGGCGGTACCAGCTCCTACCGCCTTCCACATGTTTCAGCAACATGTATGGGTAGGAGGGGCTGTCTTTATCGGAATGATTGCGGGATTTCTGCTGTAACCGCAGGATGCCGGAACAGCCTATCTCGTCTATCTGGTTAGTTCCGTTCAACTAGACAGACAATATAACTTAGCTTCTCTCAGGCCTGCTACGCCTACTTCTTCGCCTTCGCCTTCTCTTCCTTGGCTTTTTCTGCGGCAGCTTTTACCGCGGCAGCCTTTTCTGCCGCAGCCGCAGCTGCAGCCTTCTGGACGTCTTCCTCGGTCTCCATCGATTTCAATGTCGTCAAGTATATCGTCACGGCCTTGGCATCGGCATCACTGAGCCCGAGCGCCGGCATCCTGGTTTCCGCATTCATCGCCTGCGGGTTGATCAACCATCGATAGACCCAGGTTCCATTCAATCTGAATCCTGCCCGGTCGAGCGGCGGCCCGACCTTGCCGCCATCGGGGCCGATACTATGGCACCCGTTGCAGCCATACTTATTTTCATAGAGCCGTTGACCGAGCGCCACCGTCTTGGCGAGTTTGTCCGGCTTGATCGTGAGATCCGGTCTTGGAACGCTCGTGCCTTTTCCAGGTCTCGTCACCATATTCGTCATGGTAACCTGCGCAGCGTCGAGTTCTTTTTTCGCCTTAACCATAGCCGCCAACTCATTGGCGTAGGATGATTCGTCTGGCTCAACATCTTTCTTGAGCGCTTCACTCTTCTTTTCTGCTTCCTCGCTTGCTTGTTTTTCGGCCGCCTCATAGGCCTTCGTGGCCTGCTCTAAGTTCGTTTTGGCTGTTTGGAGGGCTGTCTCCAGCTGTTTCTTCCGTTCTTCGACTTTAAACTCCATCTTTCCGCCATGGAGACCGCGAACATACCCGACAATGGCCCAAATCTCTTCTTCCGAGAGGGTGTACTTGAAGGTCGGCATAGTTGGGACGGCAAAATCGTCGTCGCCGATTTCATCTCCGCCTACTTCGCTCGTGTCCTTCATATCGCGTGAAATCGTATTGAAGATATCTTCGTCTTTAAACGTGCTCATTTCTGACTTGTTCGTGAGATCTTTGGGCTTCGGATCCGGCATCGAGGACCAATTGAATCCTTCGTTCTGCTTTCCGCTCTCACCGTGGCAATGCGAGCAGTAATGGCCATAGAGTTCATGCCCCTTCCCGCCCTGCTCACTGGTACAGCCTGCCACGACAATCAAGGCACCGACCCAAGCCACTGCTCCCACCAATCCCATTGCGTATAGCCGAGCCGCCTTCATGCTGATTGCCCTTTCTTTAGCTTGCGGATCAGAACGAACTGAAATCCGAGAGCCAGGCCCACGGCAATGGCCGCATAATAATAACCAGTATAATTCGGTGGCGCCTCTGCGCGGAAATACCACCAGGATGAGACAGCCTTTTGAGACCCCTTCTCCTTCAGCTCGCCGCTGCTTGGATCTTTCTTGCCGTCCCAGGCAGCAAAGCCGATATTGATGAAGCCGGCTGTCGTGATCAGCGTATCTTCTTCAGGATGCCCGGTGTCGAGCGGCCGCGAAAACACCACTTTCCATCTGCCGTTGGCATAGGCGCCTTTGGCCTTCACATCTTGGTGGTCCTGAATTTTTAGTGTACCGAAACCCTTGGCGTTCATGTCGACGCCTTTGCCGTCCTTGTTCTTCCAATACCAAATGTTGACTGGTCCGCCTTCCACTTGCGCCATCGGCTGGCCATGCGCAAAGTGCGCCTTCTTATCGCCCACCATAAACTGAACCGCGGCTGCGTCATCCGGATCTTCCGTCGGATCGGCATACTCCAAAAGAATCGCCACGTTCGTCCCATCATGCAAGCCACGCACAATCATATCTTTGACTGTTGCTTCCAGATTACGGGTCGGCCAATGGACTTGAGGCGACATCGGGAATGTTGCCGGGGGCGCACTACTCCATATTGCCGCAGTCGGATCATCTGCCGGCAAGGCCCCCTTCACCAACGGAGCGCTGACCGCCGAGCTTGCCTGAGTTTCTGCTGGAGCCTCAGCCTTGGGTTTTTCCTCGGCTGCGGCTGGCTGCACGATCAGAAACCCTATGGCAAGGCACACACCGCCGACGACATTCGGAACGATTCGACTGAGTCCACGTATCATAAGTTCCGTCCTCTCCCTACTCACTTCATCAGAGGTGTGGCTCTTTGCCTTCCTCGATATCTCTTCAGGGATGGGGGCTGATTGATCTCCCACTGCGCGCGTCCAACGAGGGCCTTCTGAGGCCGCGCGTTGCGCAAGCACAGGAGATCAACAGGCTCCATCCCATCCTCTGCCCGCTATTCCCAGGTCCGAGGTGATTGATGCGCGCCATCATACTCACCCATGATGATTTTCCAGATCCATTCGTCGGGAAGTTCGAGCTCCCAGCGTGGCATCGCGGATTTCCACGGCATCCCTTCGATCGGAAGGCCGACGCCGCCCTTCTTAATCCGCCAGAAGAGATAACTTTCCTGGAGCATCGCGATCGTCGTGGGATCGGCGAAATTGGCCGGGGGAGGATTGAATCCCCTGGCTGCCGAACCCTTGCCGTCGAAGTTTCCTCCGTGGCAGGGAGAACAGAATGCCGCATAGAAACCTTTTCCCTGCTGAATCGTCTCCGGAGTCTTTGGAACCGGATTCGATAAGCCGGCATATTCGCCTGGCGGAGCCGGATGAATGGTCCTGTTTTCGCCAGGAGGCGCATCGCTGACCGCCGTACTGTTGTAAGTTTGCCAGCCGACCAGCAAAGGAAACAAAATCAAGACGACCCAACGCAAGGCTTGCAGCCCCCCAATGCCATCGCCAACCAGGAAACGTTGTATGGGACCCCAAAACTCTTCCTTGGACTCCGCACTCACTGTGGCTAGGATGAGAAATCCCGATGTCGTCAGCAATAGGTACAGAAAAATCAAGCTGGCAGGGAGCGGCGCCGAACCTGGGACATTGGGCAACACAAATTTTAAAATCAAATAGGTGACGACATTCAACAGGATCAGCTTGATTATCGGCCCCATACGTTCCTCCTCAGTGCGCTTGCGCCACGGCCATCGGACCGGACTGAGCTGCCTTCACCGGAGCGGCAGGCGCCTGTCCCGGCACGTCCAGTTCAGATGGATTGATAGAAATCGGTTCGCCGCTCATCTGCTGCAGGAATGCGATGACTGAAAGAATCTCGTTCCTGGACAGCCCGATCGGGTTCTTATTGATGGCGGGCATCTCGGCAGGATACATCTTCGGCAGGCCTTCATGACGATAGTCCTGATAGATGTAGGCCTGCGGCTGCGTCAGACTTTCATAGAGAAACTCACGGGTCAATTTGGCCCCGATCCCCTTCAGGTCCGGGCAGCGAGCCGACTCGCTGGGACCGATCGTGTGGCACAATGCACACTGGCCCTTACTGAAGAAAATCTTCTGCCCGATCGCCGCCAAATCCGTCGGCGTTTTGACCGTGGCAATATCGAATTTCTCTTCCACCGGCGGCAAGGACGCCATTTGCGGCACCGCCAGCGCCGTGAGCATGAAGAGGCCCAGCACAATCGAGACGAATCCGATGACCCGAGGGAATACGGATTTAATAAAGAGGAGGATCAGGACCCCGATCCCCACCACCGAGAGACAAATTAATTGCAGTCTAGCTACTTCACTCATAATCACCCTTCGGGTAGTTAGAAGTTCTGAGTGCTGAGTGCTGAGTGACACTCAAAATTCAAAACTTAAAATTCAGAACTTGCGCTCTCCCGGTTTATCGAGCGCGCTCGATGCGCCAGCCATCGCCGGCATGCCATGGGGCAATTCTGCCTTCTTCGGCTCAGTGACCCCTTTCGCCTTATCACCCATTGTCGCCACCCAGAAAATGAATGCGACAATCATGCAGAAAAAGAACGTGCACAACGCCATAATCCCTGACGCATAGCCGAGCGCCGGGGAATATGCATATTGAGACGTATCGCGGACCACGCCATAGACATGCCAATGGACGCGAGATGATGACCGTGCATACCCCATCAAGGTCATCAAGAGGATGACCATGATCGCGTTGAGGACCAGGGAGTAGCCGGCACGAGGCGGCATCTTGCCCCAGACCATCTCTGTCGTCGTCTTAGCACTCTTGAGCAGCAAGGCCGTCAGAGGGGTAATGGTCAACATGACCCCGATCACGATCAACACCTGCGATGTCGAGAAATAATTGATGCGAATGATCGCGGGAACGAAATACCCCCATACGCCAAGGATGATGACTGCAATGCCCGCAAGGACAAGGATGGCACCCATGATCGCTTTGGCGATCTTCGCCCAGCCGGCTGTATCCTGCTTGCCTGCTCGCCAATACATAATGAAACTCATAAACGTGACGAGAATCATCAAGTTCGATACGGTCATTTTTGCCGACATGACACCGAGGACTCCCAGAAGCGGATGGTGGCTTCCGCCCATCTTTGCCGCTTCTTCCAAACTCGCCACGAGCGAATGGGGGGTCATCCAGACAGCCAGGCATAGTAGGAGCACCACCAACATCGCTAACATGGGCCTCCGGTACTTCAACGCAGACCCGGGGATGCGATAGGTAATTCCGAGCCAGAAATAATAGTTCGACCCGAGAAAGAGCACTCCGATGAGCATGGCTTGTAGAATAAACAGCCACGACAGGAAGCCTCCCATCAACGTGATACCCATCTGCTGGTTGTATTGGTAGATTTCCCGCATGAGCCAGTAGCCGGCAAAGGGGAGCGCCAACAGACCGAATACCCCGATGAAATTCCCGACATAGCCCATCCAGTCGTAGTGGTCGCGCTCTTCTGGGGTCTTGGCAGACAGATAGCGAATCCCAGCGTAGGCGCCGCAGATATAACCGCCCAGCACCACGTTGGCAATGATCCGGTGAATGTTGACCGGCCACCAAGTCGGATTCCATGTCGCGGCCCAGGCGCGTGCCAGATCCGTCCCCTCGGCAATGACAACGGGACTGGATTGGAAGGTGGCCCAGGAGTTCGGGATGATCATGATGAAGAATGCAAAAAAGTTCAGCATGAAGCCGAGGAAAATATGAAAGGTCTTCTTGCCGCCGTACTGCATTGTGTCCCAGCCATACCAGTAGACGTACAGCGTCGCGGTCTCGACCAGGAACAGGATGCAGTAGACAATAAACGACGGGAAGAAAATATCGGTCAGATAGTTCATCAGCTTAGGATAAAACGCGATCAACATGAACAATAAGATGCCGCCAAAGAGCGCGGTTGTGGAATACGCGGATGTCAGGAGCTTGGTGAACTCCTTGGCGAGTTTGTCGTAGCGCTTTTCGCCACCCCTCCAAGCCACGACTTCACAGACCCACGCAAACATTGGCACACCCAGCACAAACCCCGCGAGCAGCAAATGGAGCTGCGCGATAACCCAGATAACGTTGCGGCTGCCGACATAGGGGACATCGCGATACTCGGTCGGAGCTGCCGGTGCAGCGTCTGCTCCAAACACCAGTGCGGGAAGGCCGAGGAGACCCGCTGCTATCGCTAGGCCCAAGAGTGCTCCCCCGTGCTCACGGCTGCTACGGAGAAGCCTCTGAATCCATCCACCCTGATCTTGTTGCATTGCCCTCACCTCATCATCTCCCATGTTACTGGTTCATGGCGGCAGGGGGAACCGGCTCTGTGATGTCCGACTCCTCCACGACTTCTACGGTGCCTGCCTTACCTTTTTTCTTACTCTGCTCTTTTCCCAGTTTGGTTTTCGCCCGCTGTTCTACCAGCAACTCGACCTGCTCTGCAAGATGGGCGATCATTTTTTCGTTTTTATGGAGGGTCTCAAGAGGTTTGACTGGAGGTTCGAGCGCGACTTCTTCCTTCTTGCAACAATCATGGGGGTGAGGGGTAAACACCGGAAGAGAAAACCAAAACAGAAGGGACAAGACCACGGCCGCACCCGATAGTCCTGCCAACATCCATGTCTGATCCACCGGCACCCGCATCAGATCCCAACGGGTGATCAGCCCCTGATAATTTTCCGGCGCATGACCGGCCGACTCTATCGAGCCACGGATCACGCGTCCCAGGATCGAGATACCAATCACGAACAACAACAATAGAGTCCCCGTGGCCACAGTACTCCAGAGGGTCAACTTAATGCTGATCCCCTCCGCCACAGGAACTCCTTTCAAATAATCCGCCTCAAGAATCGACTGGGCAGCAGAGATCGAGGTTGCCGTGATCGCACTCTGAGCCACCCAGAGGATCGGGATATACATGGCGCCGACTAAGGCACACTTCCACCAGAGGCTTAGTCCTAACCCGCTGGGAGGTTCACGCCGCAACCGTTCGAGAGAAAATGTTCCTCCCGCGATCCCCAGCGCCCAGATGTCGATGGGAATGGCCAGCAAGAACAGCAACGGAATGCCGAGACCTTCACCGATGTGCGAGTCCAATCCCATGGTAATGATCGGAAGCGCAAACACCGTGACCGGACTCGCCAGGAGCATCAAGAAGGCAAGTCCGATTCTATTTTCAAACTGTATGATCCCAAAGGCCAGGAACAACACGGCGAACGCGAGTTTGAATGGCAAGCCGGTCCAGAAGGCCGGCCAGAGAATCCCGAACCCGAGTTTTGTGGGAGAGATGTGATCGTTCATGCCGGCACCCGGCACTGAGCACGGGCAGGATGCTCAAAAAGACCGTTCAGCAAGGCCGCAGCGAGCGAAGAGGCGAAGCGTACGTTTCGGTACGTTGAACCTCTGAGCGATGCGAGAACGCCGCTGGCGGACTTTTTCAGCATCCTGTTAATCCAAAAAGTCTCGATTGATAATCGCAGACACCGTGAACAGCAGGATCGACGCCGTAAGCACGACCCATCCGATCAGGGCAAGAGGGCGCTTGAAAATGTTCCGCTCTGAGTCACGGTCGAAAAATGGCAACAATATCAGCATAATCCCGAGAGCGCCGGGCAACCCTATCGAACCGAAGAACTGTCCGAGCTCACCGGAAAACATCTTCAGTCGCAAGTGCTGAAATATGAACAAAAAGTACCATTCCGGTTCAGGGTGGTAATCACCTGGGTCAGGTGTCGCCTCATCCAACAAGACCACCGGCTCCCAGAAGGCCAGTGCGCTGATGCAGGCAAAGACCACTGCCATCCCGACCACATCTTTCCAGATCTGCCGCGGAAAAAAATAGTCGGTCTTCGCCTTCAGTTCCGTCGGTGTACCACGGAATGGACCAGCTGGGCCTGCACACCGGAACAGGAAGAGATGTAGCCCGGCCAACGCAATCAGACCTGCGGGGAGTACCATGACATGAATGACGAAGAACCGGCTCAAGGTCATCTGTCCTGGAGTCGCGCCACCCTTAAGGAAGCGCGCTAAAAAATCGCCCAGTACCGGCATCTTATCCACAATCTCGACGCCGACCGTCGTGGCCCAATAGGCTCGTTGATCCCACGGAAGCAAATAGCCGGTAAAGCCGAATCCCATCACAAGAGCAAACAACAGCAGCCCCACCAGCCAGATGAGTTCACGCGGCTTCTTATACGCACCCCATAGAAAGACCTGGGACATATGCGCAAACACGCAGAGGACCATGGCCGAGGAGCCCCAGAAATGGTAACTCAGGAGAAACCAGCCGTAATCGACGTCATGAAGAATGTATTGGGTACTGGCGTATGCGTGGTCAGCTGTCGGCACATAGTAAAACATCAACAGCACGCCGGTGACCGCCTGCATGCCGAAGATGAACAAGAGAATTGACCCGAACACATACGCCCACCGAGAACCACCGGGCACTGCCTCATTGAGCATCTTGGCGGCAAGCAGCTTCAGCCCGACCCGTTCGTCGACAAAAGTGAAGACCTTTTCTGCAACCGTGGGCTGTGCGCTGGAGGAAGGAATGTCGCTCATCTAGACGATCCGCGTTTGGGACTTCGTCCCGGCTTTGAATTCCATATCGATGATCTGCACCTCGCCGCTTGCGGACACTTGAATCGGCAGTAAGTCGAGAGGACGTGGGGCGGGACCATCCAGCACCTTGCCGGATGCATCGTAGATACTCAAGTGGCAGGGACAGAGAAAGACCTGTCCAAGCACCTTGTGTTTTCGCCATTTAAATGCGCAACCGAGGTGGGGGCATTTACCCGAAAATGCGAGGTAGGGCATGTCCTTCTTATTCGTCCAGACGGGTCTCCCTGCCGCATCCCGGAATTCCAAATCTTTCCCCTGATACACTTTCTCCAGCACCGAGGACGTCGCTTTAACGAGCCATACATTCTTCTCGATTTCCGCTTCAGGCAGATAGGCTTCTTTGACTTTGCGTTTGTACTGGAACTGGACCCCGACATCGTCACCCTTCACCTTCCCGATGTTGCCGATCTTCAGCCATCTGTTGTCGAGCGACGCATACATCGGCTTCATCAAAAACTTCAGCACGGGGAACACCAACGGCAATCCGATAAACAATCCTGTGGCGTAGGTCAGCTTCGCAAAGAATGCCCGCCGCTTGACATTCCGCTCCAGCGCTGGGAACGGAACCAGCACTTCGCCCGGGTTCACATGAACATGTCTTTCAAGACCCGGGATTTCCACCTCATGCAGCGTGACATAGTCCTCACGCGTGAAGGGCGGCATGCACAGAATTTCCGATGAGGACGACCGCAGTTGGACCACATCGTCCGTAACAGTGAGCACGGCGCCCATCGGGACTTGCCGTTCCCCCTCGCCGTTCATCGACACGACGAGGTGGCTGACCTCAAAGGACAGCGGGTCCATGATAACCTTGGACACCTCTCCGACTTCTCGGTCCGCGCAGCGGACTTTCGACTTCAGTTGAGGCTGCATGCTAGAGCTTCTTTATCGGTTTTGGCGTATTCACGGAGGTATTCTTGAATGTACTCAACCAGGTGGCCAGTGCCATGGCCTCACTGTCCTCCATGACGTCCTTAAACTTGTCCGGCATCTTGCCCTTCTCCCACTCCTTTTCGAATCCCTCCGCCATATAGCTCTTGGGATTGAAAATCTTCTGCTTAATCTCGTCGGCCGTGAGGTAGGAGCCGATGTTGTCCAACTCCGGACCGCGCTTCTTCCCACCTTCCCCCTTCAGCTTGTGGCAGTTATAGCATTCGTGCAGTTGCCACTGCTCCTCACCTATCTTCATGAAGTCTCCAGTTGGCGCCTTGGCCACAACCGGAGGAGCGCCGCCGACCGGCATTTGCTTTGCCACCGGCTGATCTGCGCCCAGTGTCCTAAGCCGTACCTCTAGGGCCTTGACTTGCTCATCGAGCGCCTTCGTTCTCGCGATCAACTCCTCAGCCTTTCCTTGTTCAGTTGCCGCGCGTTTGGGCGCCAATAGCTTGACGATCTTCCCTTTTTCATCCTCAGGATCGAATTGAGGCCACATCGAAGCGCCGGCCACGAACACCGTGCACAGCACGACGTAGAACACCACAATGGCAATCGTGGACTTCACTGCGCCCATGGTCTTGACTGACGGGGCGTCCAACAACATGAACACGGCAGCCCCAAACATTGCGTGACCGAAGAACACGACCTGGAAGACGAATGGAAACTCCTGCCACCTCGAGAGGAGGAACAGCGCGCCACCCACCACCAAACCGATGAACAGTTTCTTAATGATGTTCCCCATGCAGACTCTTATTCGTTCGCAGACATTCTGCCCCGCGATTACTTGGCCCTGGCAGGAACAGGACTACCTTCAGGGATGTGCCCCTTCGATTCTGAAGGCCGAAGGCTCACAAGCACGGCAAAGCTCACCACGGTGAAAAACATGACGGTAATCCCCGTAATCCACCAGGCCGAATACGAGAGCGTCGGTGTAAACGACTCGGCAGAAAAGTCGGGTATCAAATTGTATGTGTGGAAGTACTTCCGCACCAGCGAGCGGACGGCGCCCATCAAACCCATTGTCCAGATGGAGGCGAAGGCGAGGAAGATCAGTACGAACTGGGAGGTGAAATCGATTTTTCCCCAGAGAATGGTGCCCCGCTTGATGGCCCGATTATACAAGAAATAGTTCACAACCGTGACAAACACCAACGTAAACATCGCGGAAAGCTTGGCCGGCATCGTCCCCAGGAAGTTCCAGGCCTCCGGCAGCTCTACCTCCGCCGCCATCTTGGCGCCGGTGGCCGCGAATCCGTGAGGAGTCAGCCAGATGGCATCGCCCACGAGGACCATCAAGAAACCGATTTTAATCACAGTCCGCGCAGACACCGTAAACGGAATGAATCGGCCCAGAAACGGCGAGAGCGCCAACGGCAGGAGGAACGCCAGCGACATCGGATCGGGAATCCAGTAGTAGTTCATCACCACCATCATCGCAAAGGGGAAGGCCACCATCACGATGGGAGCCAAAATCGTGATTCGGACCTTTTCGACCCCCTCAATGCGTTTCAGGCTGAGCCAGACGTAATAGTTAATGGCCAAGAACATGAGTCCGATCATCGCGCCCTGCATTTCGAAAAACATCGAAAGCTGGTCGGCCATCATGTATGGACAGAACGAAAAATCGTAATCGCACATCTCGTAGGCCAACAGTAATCCCGTGAACGGCTGAAACAGCGTCGCGCCTACAGCGATCAGATTGCCGGCAAAACCCATCCAGTCGTAGTACGCCCGTTCTTCTTGACTTTTTGCGCCCATATACATATAGGCGCCGATCAGGCCCGTCACAAACCCTCCGAAGGCCACATTCCCGTCGATCCGGTGAAGATTAAGCGGCATCCAGGTTTGGTTGGCAATCTTGTCCCACAACGTTGCAGTTGCAAGGAGGTCTTGAGGTGAGAGCCCTTCAGCCTTCACTGGAGTATTCATGAACGACGTCGGGCCGTCGATCACAAATAGCAAGGTCATACCGATCAGATTCAAGAGCACACCGAGGGCAATATGCCGTCCTTTTTTTTCACCCTTCCACGCATCCCACATATAGAAATACGTGTACAACACGATGGCTCCGCTGATGAACAATAGCGGATAAAAGACTGCGAACACGAGATAGAATTGATTAATAAACCACGTGGTAAACTGTGGGTAGGCGGCGAGGAGGACAAAAATAAACATGCCCCCGGTGAGGGCCGTCATGCTAAAGAGGATGACGGTCACCTTCGTGACCTCTTTGGCTAAACGATCGTACCGAAGGTCTTGCTTCCGATACCCCAACCATTCTGAGATGACGATAAAGATCGGGGCACCGAGAATGAACGCTCCAAACAGCGTGTGAAGTTGAGCAACGATCCAAACGGCGGTCCGATTTCCTGTATAAGAAAAATCCACTGAAGGCGCGTCAGAAGCTTGGGCATAGGCCACCCCCCCGAACAACACCAGAAACGCACAGACCGCTACTAGACTGCGCTGCCACGTTTTCATCATATTTCGACGCCTCTCTTGGCTAGGAGGTTGTGCGTCACACAAGATAGCGTCATGTTACTGTGAATCGTGCGATGGCTTCGTGAAAAGAACTGATGGGGACAATGAGCAGATCGGGTCATGATCGTAGTCGAAAACCACTCGTTCAAGCATCCCATGGTATGTTACGCCATCATGTTGCGAACATGGCAATCGACCGCCAAGAAGCTCTGCGCGGAGGAAACTTATCTGGATTGCTACCGCACAGAACCTTGAACTGAGCCCGTCTATTTGCCCACAGGTGCCGGAGCAGTCGAGGCACTCGCCGCATCAACCCAAGACTTCTTTTCGGCATCCCATCTCTTCCCAGGCATCCCGAAGCTTGCCTCAAACAACACCAATTTCCAGACATCTTCGTCTGATAGTTTGCTCTTCCACCCCTTCATCTTCGTATTGGGAACCCCATCGGCAATCCGCCATGCCCATACGGAATCTGAGTAGAGCTTCATCCGTTCGCCGACCCGGAAGTCACGGGCTCCAGCCTTTGTTGGCTTGCCGTCCTTGCCATGACAACTCCCACAATCCACATCAGGATTTGTTTGGCCAATGTACAGCTTCCGTCCTTCTTCCATCTTGGCCGGATCAGTCCACCAACCAGCCGGCATATGTTTATCGGCCCATTCGGCTGGAGCTTGAGGCGGCGCAACGATCGGCCCCTCCCCTTCTCCCCCGCATGCCACCATGAAGAGCCCCATCCCCAACACCATCGTCAACTGCAAAGTTTTCGTCTGCTTCATAATCTTGAGCACGCCTTTCAATTCTCGCCATCTCAACAATGTTTCACTCCCACGGTAATCCACGCCTAATTGAGATAGACCTCTCCTATGCCTCCGATACCCTGCTACGATAGTCCTGACCGTTTCGTAAACCTGCCATCATCTCTCTCTTTTCCGACTGTTTTTTCATATCACGTAACGAACACCTCGGATTCAGAAAAACGCTGTGCCGGGGGCGATCGTCACCCTGTCAAGCGTTGGTGCAAGCACATACTCTGAGGCCGCGCACAATCCCTCGCCATGTTGAGTACCCAGTCCGGCGAGGTGCGCATCCGCCCCACGGACCGTGTCTGTTATTGCTTGCGCTTACCCTGCGATCGTCCCCGTTTTTGTTCCTGTTTCCGCGATGAGCGAATCAGTCTGAGCCCAACGAACCCACCGACTGTCGCCGCCACAGCCCCCAATCCCAGGTAGACCCACAGCGGAGCGCTGCGCCTGTCCTCGATACAACCGGTTCCGAAATTGACCTGAATGATTCGTTCTGCTTCAAGATCTTTCGGATCAAAGGAGACTTTCTGGTGCTGCTGCTGCCCATTGGCTTCAATCAGCAGCGGATCGCCAAGATTATCGTTGTGAAGATGAAATGCCGCCTTGTAGTGCCCGTCTCCATCGGTCTTGACGATTTGCCCATTAGAAACCTTTGTATCCTTAACAAGCACATCTATGTCAGGGCTGGCTTTTCCATCTGCCCCGCAGACAAACCCTTCGACCGTAAACCGATGGTCCGCTTCATGTGTTGCTAAAACAATCGATGGGAAACTGCCCAACATGACAGTAATGGCAATGATCCATCCCCGCCATCGCGACTGACTCTGCACAATCTGTCTCCGCCTCACGTGCTCAGAGCCGAGCCTTTTCGCGCCGCCAAATGCCTCTCTCGCCTCACACAACAGAACGTAATGAACGCCAATACGCCATACTGACCTTAAGGTTGCGATTTTTAACATAGGCCCTACCTGTTGTCAACGAAATGAGGGCAAACAAGACGGGAAGACAAGCCAATTTTCAAGCACTTGGAGAAGTCATTCTCGATGAAATTGCGTAGAGGTAAAGAGAGTATGATCGGCGGGTGAAGCGCTTATAGAATCCCTCGGGTTCTTGCCTCAGCTGCGACCCGTTCCACTTCGATTTGCCTCTCTGAATCCTTTTTGGAAACCCAAGTCTCCCAGGATTTTCCCGTGGCCGTATCCTCACCAGTGAACGCAATCGTGGCAATCTGGTCATAACGAATGCGCCGCGTCTCAGCGCTATCGGAAGGGAATATCTCAAGATAGGAATCGGGACCGCTGACCTGGCGATTGAAGAGATACCCACTGATCGACTCGCCGGATTTCAACGACACCGTCACATCGCCACGATAATCGAACGCCAGTTCTACCGCTTCTGCGAGTTCATTCAATGAACCAGGCTGAAATACACGGCCTTCTGGCGACCCGGTTACGCCGGCTGTACTATGGTTCTTGGTGTCGGTCATGGAGGAGTCGTGAAACGTAAAACGCATCTCGTGAAACGCGTGTCTTTCGTGCGCGCGACGAAAGACGAACGGCGCTTCACGCGGCCCGTCATCGCGAGGTCGGGAGCATCGTCAACTTGACGGTCCGGCCAAACCCGGACAGCGTACCGAACGTATCCTCGACGGCAGAGGGTTCATACCCGCAGTGCACCATGCAATCGGCGCATTTCTCATTCCGCCCTGTTCCGTAGTGATCCCACTCCGTGCTATCCATCAGCTCACGAAACGTCTTTGCGTAACCCTCTTGGAGCAAATAGCAGGGCTTCTGCCACCCGAACACATTATAGGTCGGATTGCCCCAGGGCGTACACTCGTACTCCCTCACTCCCATCAGAAAATCTAAAAACAGCGGCGATTGATTGAATTGCCACGCCTTCTTTGGGTTGCCCAAGATACGAGAAAACAATTCCCTCGTGCGTTCTCGCTTCAGAAAATGCTGCTGGTCCGGCGCTTTCTGATAACTGTACCCAGGCGAGATCATCATGCCTTCGACCCCAAGATCCATCATCGCATCGAAAAACTTCCGCACGCGCTCCGGATTGGCATCGTCGAAGAGGGTCGTATTGGTCGTGACCCGGTGCCCTCGCTTCAACGCCGCCTTGATCGCCTTCACCGCCACGTCATAGACACCGTCTCGGCAGACTGCCAAATCGTGTTCGTCTTTCAGGCCGTCCATATGGACGCTGAACGTCAGAAACTTCGAGGGCTGATACTCGTCGAGCTTTCGCTCCATCAAAATCGCATTGGTACAGAGATAGATATACCGCTCCTGCGCAACCAACCCACGAACAATCGCGGGCATCTCAGGATGGATCATCGGTTCGCCACCGGGAATGCTGACGATCGGCGCGCCACATTCCTTTGCCGCAGCCAAGCACTGCTCGACAGTGAGGCGCTTATCCAGTACATGATCTGGGTATTGAATCTTTCCGCAGCCGGCACAGGCCAAATTGCAGCGAAAGAGGGGCTCTAACATCAGCACGAGCGGATACCTCTTTACCCCGCTCAGCTTCTGGGAAAGCACATACTTCGTAACCGTAGCCATCTGGGAAATCGGAACGGCCATTCCTCTCTCCTTTACTTTAATCTGTAGTGGTAACGGCAGCAGTCCGGCCACCGAACTAGCAGGTTGTAATCGTTGGGAATTCTAGCACCCAGTCCCACCGCCCGTCAATTTTCCCCGCGCATTAGCCCTTCCATAATACTCTCAAAGAACTCAATCGCCGTCCTTCATTTCATTTGAAGGGGCACGGAACAGGGACAAGAGGGCATGAGATTTATCGAGAGCGTTGAACAACTCCTCGCTCATATGCATGGGGTCGCACAAGTTCTGTTTGGAGGCGCCGAGCGGGGTCGAACCGCTGCATCGCAGTTTTGCAGACTGCTCCCTTAACCACTTGGGTACGGCGCCCTGGGGGGATTATAGTCTGGGCAATGGGTGAGAGGCTAGAGGAGAGA
The DNA here is from genome assembly GCA_002869925.2 of Nitrospira sp. CG24A. Classification (GTDB taxonomy): domain Bacteria; phylum Nitrospirota; class Nitrospiria; order Nitrospirales; family Nitrospiraceae; genus Palsa-1315. The sequence goes on along the minus strand of NEWT02000032.1, from coordinate 74,087 downwards.
GAAAAGATCTATCGCTTACTGGAAAGGACCGGAATTTCTTTTCCGAGTGTCGAAGACCGATCGGATTCAGGATCGAGCGACTCCCATCCTTCGTTCGAAGAAGCGATGGCCGCTCCATTTTCTTCGGCCTCTTTTTCTTTGGCCATCAACTCGACCTCTTGAATCAACGTATCCATCAACTCTTCAATCGGCACCTTTCGGACAAGCTTGCCCTTCTTAAACAGGATGCCTTTGCCTTCGCCGCCGGCGATTCCAATGTCGGCTTCCTTCCCTTCGCCGATCCCATTCACGACACAGCCGAGGACCGACACGTTGAGCGGAGTCTTGATATGGCCCAGCTTCTTTTCCAATTCATTGGCCAGCTTCACCACGTCGATCTCTACCCGGCCACAGGTCGGACAGGCGATGACATTAATTCCTCGATGGCGTAGTTCGAGCGATTTCAAGATTTCGAATCCCACCTTCACTTCTTCAACGGGATCAGCAGCAAGCGACACACGCAAGGTGTCGCCGATACCCTGTGAAAGCAAGTATCCAAGGCCCATGGTGGACTTGACGGCGCCCGTCATCGCCGTTCCTGCCTCTGTAATACCAATATGCACCGGATAATCGGATTGATGCGCAAACAACCAGTAGGCATCGATCGCATGATGCACATCCGATGCCTTCAACGACACCTTCATGTTCGTGAATCCCACGTCTTCTAACGCATGAACGGCATTGAGTGCCGATTCAGCCAGGGCTTCCGGTGACGGCCAACCATATTTATCCAATAGGGGCCGTTCGAGCGACCCGCCATTCACACCGATACGCAGAGGAATACCCCGCTCATTCACAGCTTTGATGACTTCTTCAACTTTCCACCAAGCCCCGATATTACCAGGATTGATCCGGACACAGTCCACAACCGCCGCCGCTTTCAATGCCAGTCGATGGTCAAAATGAATATCCGCGATCAGCGGCACGGTCATCGCCGCCTTGATTTTTGGTAGCACCGCCGCGGCTTCGTCGTCCGGTACAGCTACGCGGATCACTTCGCACCCTGCGGCCTCCAGCTGGAGAATCTGCTCAACCGTAGCCTTAACATCGCGCGTGTCGGTGGAGCACATCGATTGCACAGACACGGGCGCGTCTCCGCCGATCTTGAGCTTGCCGACTTGAATCTGTCTCGTTTTCCGTCTAGTAATGTGCATGCGATTTTTCTCGCCTCACCCCTAACCCTTTGCCCCTCACGTCTTCGATCAACTCCCCTGCTCATCCCCATGAGGCAGATGATCGACCGATGCGGCCAACATGAACTCTTCTCGCGAAGAAGCCGGTGCCTTGCCGATGAGTTCCTTCACGCTCTGATAGATACCCTCCGCCGTCAGCCCATATCGTTCACGCAGGAAGTCTTGTGGCCCCTGCTCGATGTACCAATCCGGCAGCCCCAAGACCTTCGTCGTCACATGCGTCACCCCACCGTCAGACAGGGCTTCGAGCACGGCTGAGCCGAATCCGCCCATCTTGCAGCCTTCTTCAACCGTCACGACATAACGAACGCGCTTGGCTACCTCGACGATCAACTCCTGATCCAACGGCTTCACGAAGCGCGCGTTCACCACTGCTGTGGAAATGCCCTCTTCATCGAGTCGTTTTGCCACTGTCACCGCATGGGAGACCGGCACACCGATGGCAACGATCGCGACGTCGGTCCCATCGCGCAACAATTCACCCTTGCCGATTGGTAAAGCCTTCGCCTCCTGATCCATCGTCACGCCCAAGCTCAACCCGCGCGGGTACCGCACCGAGGCAGGCCCATCATACTGGACGCAGGTCTTCAACATATGTTGCAGCTCGTTCTCATCCTTCGGCGCCATGACGACCATGTTCGGCATGTGGCGCAGATAGGCATAGTCGAATGCGCCGTGGTGCGTCGTTCCGTCTTCCGCAACCAGCCCTCCGCGATCGATGCAGAACGTGACCGGCAAATTTTGCGTTGCCACATCGTGCACGACCTGGTCGTATGCGCGCTGCAAAAATGTCGCGTACATCGCCACCACTGGACGAAGCCCCTGCGTCGCCAGCCCAGCCGCGAATGTCACCGCATGTTGTTCGGCAATCCCCACGTCGTAGATCCGGTCTGGAAATTCTTTTTCGAAAATATTGAGGCCGGTCCCTTCACACATCGCCGCCGTGATCGCAACGATCCGCTTATCCGCTCGGGCCAACTTCACCAACGATTCAATGGCGATCTGTGTATAGGATGGCCGCGCTGCTTTCTTCGCCGGAACTCCCGTTTCACGGACAAAAGGCGGGCAGGCATGAAACCACACCGGATTCTTCACCGCAGGCTCATAGCCCAGCCCTTTTTTCGTAATAACATGGAGCAACACCGGTCCCTTCATCTTCAACGCGTTGTCCAAGGTGGGCAACAGATGCTCAAAGTTATGTCCATCGATCGGTCCGGCATATCTGAACCCGAGCTCTTCAAAGAGCAGTCCGGGAAGAATCGCGCCCTTGGCCAGCTCTTCAGCACGGCGAGCCCACTTCTGCACGTCCTGTCCGATATGGGGAATCTTGCCCAGCAGTTGCCCTGTTTCCTCCCGCATCTTGGCATAAAACTCACCGGTGAAAGTCCGATTCAAATAGGAAGAAATGGCCCCGACGTTTTTCGAAATGGACATTTGGTTGTCGTTCAGAATGACCAAGAAGTCTTTTCCCAACCCTCCGGCATGGTGCAGGCCTTCCAGCGTCATGCCGGCCGTCATGGCGCCGTCGCCGACGATACAGACGACCTTGTGCCGCTGCTTCAACTGCTCACGCGCCTCAACCATCCCGTAGGCCGCAGAGACGCCGGTTCCAGCGTGGCCTGCATTGAATGTATCGTAGACACTTTCTTCACGCTTCGTAAATCCGCTCAGCCCCCCATACTGTCGAAGCGTGTGGAACTGTTCCCGCCGCCCGGTGAGGAGTTTGTGCGCATAGGCTTGATTGCTCGTATCCCATACAATCTTATCCTTGGGGGAATTAAGCAGGTAGTGCAAGGCCACCGTGAGTTCAATCACTCCAAGGTTTGAAGCCAGATGCCCTCCAACATTGGATACCACGCCAATAATTTGTTCCCGGAGCTCCTGACACAGCGCAGGAAACTGCTCCGGTGGCAACCGCTTCAAATCGTCCGGGCCATGAATAGTTTTTAAGATCGACATGGCAAATACTCCTTTGCGTCAATACTTACACGGCATCAACAACCTGGGCTCAGCTACGCAGTGGCGAAGCAATGCGAGAAATCGGACGTTGATCGGGGTGAGTGTCACACATAAGTCCCATATTGTCAAGGGGTTAGCCTGTCTCCATCACAGAAATTTCCTCGTCACTTAAGACTGAATTCGATAGGTCAACAATGTCGAGAGTGTGAAGTCCGCGGCGCTTCCGGTAATGAAGTCGAGATTCTCGACTGCATAGGCTTGCCACAAGAGGTGTGACGTAAGGCGGTAGCTGAATCCCGCCACTGATTCGGTCACGCCTTTGTCCAGCACTTGCGTACCGACACCACGGAATGGTGTGGAATAATAATCGAACTGAGCCGTGATGGAAAGATTCTCCGACCACAAATACTCTACGGCAAGAATGCCCGATATCGTGGGGTGGAGCGCCAGTCCTCCGATACGTCCGGTCGGGACCACTCCATTCAGATTCCCGTAGACCACCCACCGGCCGGCAAATCCTTTTTCAGTGGCCAGCCCGAACCCGAGATCCGGACTGCCGCTTCCGAAGAATTGTCCTTCATCACCCGTCGGAAGCTTGATCGCCGTACGAATCGACAATGCCGGCATGGATGTCGTCTCCAGCAACAGTTGGTACTTACTCATGATCGTGCTGTCGCCCAATCCCACGACTCCCTCTCGTCCACTCGCAATCGTGCGTCCTCCGCGTGAGATGTCGAATACATAGCCGGAACCCAATGCGTTGCGAGCCGGCGCCAATCCTGTTGTTGCCCGTTCCACTGCCTCAATGGCTCCATCCATGAACCCTCGAGAGCGGTAGAGAACGGGAACCTCCACGGAGAGTTCCCACCGCTCCGTCGCTCCGTACCGAAGAAACGCACCGGAGCGCAGCGTTTCAAACTTCATCGTCGTGCCGGCCTGAGGCGACTCGTCACGAAACACGGTGGCGGTTTCTGCAAGTTCCAATCGAACATCCAGCACGCCCTGCTTCAACACGGCAGCCCGATCACCCGGCATGTTGAGAACCAACTGCTGGATGGGATGGAAGTTTCTGACCGGAAATGGGCCGAACCCCTCCGCCCCCACCAACGCAGGCTCGAAGAAAACGGAGAGGAAGAATACGGCGAGGACGGCTGGATACCGCACCAACCATAATCGGATTTTCACAGTCACCCCCGCTCCCAGACAATCAGAAGTGATGACTGCAACCCGGTTACTGCGTATTCGGACACGCATTCACTCGCGTGACCCCGCCCACTGACGACCATGAGCAGGACGTGTGCGGCACGTTCCTGAACATTTCCAGACATTTGTTGCTCCCCAAATGCCATTGCGTTCGGCGAGGATAGCGCAGACAAAGGGTCCGCGGCTCTCCTAAAAAAGGTGAGGAGCTCACCCAGATACCATAGTGGTGAATGAACAATACAGTAGGGTGGATTCGCCGCGATGCCCGCAGTGGTGCAGGCTGGGAGAAACGGACAATGAGCCATGCAGCAAGAACGACTCGGCGTCACATCCTGTTTCAGCACACCTGAGGCATCCACCATCAGTACGGGAAGTCGAGCCCCGCAAAGATCGCACCTCCTTCCCGGCTGTAGCCATAGTCAACGCGTCCGACGACATTGGGTCGAACAATCCCACGGAATCCAATGCCGGGGGTCATACGGTAATTTTGAAAGGTGACGTCCTTGTAGTCGTTGAACACCTGCCCGGTATCCAAAAATGGTGCGATTTCAAAATCCGCGCTGGCCCCCGCGATCTTTGCACGCACCAGATGAATGCGCTCCTCGATGCTGAACGACACGAGATGCTTGTCGATGAAACGATCGATGCCGAATCCGCGCAGGTTGTTTTGTCCACCCAATGAACTTTGCTCAAAAAATGGCACTTGCGTCCCGATCGTCGCCTGAAGATTTGCCCGCACGACGAGAATCGCCCGTTTCGATTCACTGGGGAACAGCTTCTTGATATCAAGTTCGTAGCGTGAATAGATGGGGTGATCGCCGTTCCGGATATTCTGGTTCAATTCCGCATAAGCCGTCACGGCCATCCCGTCGGTCGGTGAGATGAGATTATTCCGCGTATCGTAATAGAACGTCGCGCGGTGCCCGAGGATGAGCGTCTCTCCCTGAACACCGTCAATAGCAGGAAACTCATCGACCGTAAATGGAAGGTCCGTTGCGCCCCGCTGCAGACTCATCTGACGAAATCGTTGACCAACGGCAACCTGAGTGACTTCGTTCATATGGATCCCAAATCGCCAGTTCATCCGGGCTTCACGTCCGGTGTAATTCGTTTGATTTGATTCTGATGTCGCTTGCCCTAAGCCAAAGAACCGAGGCGTGGCATTTTTAAAATACGACGCGCCGAAGTTCAACGAGTAGCGCCCCTGACTGAAGGCCGGATCAGCGTAACTCAACTCCACCCTGCGCTCGATCTCTTCTGTATAGGATCCGATGAATCGAATTTGACGCCCCCCGGAATCATATCGAAACAGATTGAGCGAGCCGCGTGTCCCGACGATGGAATTATGCACGATCATCGGGGCGACGACATACTTGAGCTCTCCATCGGGGTCCGTGCCGAGAATCGGAACGATCAACCCGATATCGTTTCCGTCATTCTTGCTGGTGGACACGGCAGGAATCGGAATATATTCGACCCCGGCTCTCACATGCTCCGGCAGCGCGATGACAGTCGCTGTAAGGAACACGAGGACAACGGCGATACGGCCACGCAGGCTGGTCATGAAATTCCTGGAGAGGATTACTGAGCTTTAATCTTGTTGGATTTCTTGCGAAGCTGATCGACTAAATCGGCGTAGGTTGAGGAACGAAGAATACTCTTGAACTGATCCCTGTAGTTACGGACGAGGCTGGTGCCATCGACCACGACATCGTAGACCCGCCAGGCCGAACCTTTGTTGAGCAAGCGATAGTCGAGTGGAATCTCGATTTTTCCAGTCAGCACTTTCGTTCGCACTTCGGCATAGTCTTTTTCTGTTCGTTCATTGATATATTTCACGCCTTCGCCGGTATAGGCCTCGACCTTGTCCGCATACAAATTCACCAGTAACGTTTGGAACAATCCAACGAACTCTTCCCGTTCCTTCTCCGACAAATTTTTCCAGGGTGCGCCCTCCGATATACTCAGCGTGCGAAGTGACATCTCCTGATAGTCGAATCGTTCGCCGACCACCTTTTCTAGCAACTTCCGCCGCTGTTCGGACTTCCCCGGTTGTTTCAAATCCTGATCCTGTATGATTCTCAGCACTTCGTCGATGGTGCCCTTCATCGCATCAGTGGCTTCTCCTGCGCGAGCATCCTGCACAACGAAGCCCCATGAACACCACACCACCAACCCCAGCACACACAGGAATTGCGTGAACGTTCCCATCATGGTGCTTCTTCGAATCAACATGGCCATTTCTTCTCCCAATTTCTTGAGCGACAACGCCCCGTTTTGACCGTCAGTTCACTTTACCATGCACATACTGACTCACCAGCTCCTCCAAATCGAGGCCCGACTCGGTATCGCGTATCGTCCCTCCTGGCTTGAGCCGGTCGCCACCCCCTCCTGGGGTCAGGGCCAGAAATTTCTCGCCAATGATGCCCCGCGTCTTAATGGACGCAATGGTGTCCGTATAGAGCTTGACGGTGTTGTTGACTGCCAGTGTGACCTTGGCACGATCTTCAATGAGCGTAATCCCTCGGACCCTGCCGACTTGAACACCGGCAATCTCGATCGTCGAACCCGGCTTGATCCCTGAGGCGCTATTGAATTGCGCTTCGACTTCATAGACATCGCCGCTGACCAACTCGAGCTTCCCGAGCTTGATCGACAGATACGCGAGGCACAACAGACCGACCAACACAAATACCCCGACCACCATCTCGATCTTGGTTTTTTCCATCCTTGGTACTCCCCTCTCAGTCAATGCGCGATCCAGGCAATGCCACAGTCCCGCCGACTGAAATGAATTCTTGAATCTCTGGATCAGTGGTCCGCTGAAACTCAGCAGCCGTGGCCATCAAAACAATCTTGCCTTTTCGAAGCATGGCCACCCAATCGGAAATTCCAAAAATCTCCGGAATTTCATGGCTGACCATGATCGCCGTAAAACCGAACCGCCGCTGCATGGCCACGATTAAATCGTGAATCGACTTAGCCAGCAACGGGTCTAACCCCGTCGTCGGCTCATCGAACAGGATAATCTCCGGCTCCATGACCAATGCGCGCGCCAACCCGGCCCGCTTTCGCATGCCGCCGCTCAATTCAGCAGGAAATTTATGCCCCATCCCCGTCAACCCGACTTCCTTCAGCTTCTCCTCCACTCGTTGCACCACCTCCGGGCCCTTCATACGCAACTTTTCTCGTAGGGGGAACGCCACGTTTTCGAAAACCGACAGCGAGTCGAACAGCGCGGCGCCCTGAAAGAGCATCGCAAACCGTTTCCGCACATCGTTCAAGCGCGTACCGGACAACCGAGAGATCTCCACATCGTCAACCCACACCTCACCACGATCCGGCTGCAGGAGCCCGATCATATGCTTGAGGAGCACGCTCTTTCCCGATCCGCTGCCGCCGATGATGGTCGTCATCTTGCCGACAGGGATCGTGAGATCGACTCCCTGCAAAACCGGCTGATCACCAAATTTTTTTTCGACACCCACCAGCTTGATCACTCGGACTCCGTGAAGCCTAAGGCGTATGGGGTAAGGAGCATAAGACTATTCTTTTTTGACATCGCCTCGCGTTTCACGCCTGCCCCCTCACGTCCTCAGAGCAGCAGCGACGTCAAGATATAATCCCCGACGAGAATGAGCACCGACGACAAGACCACCGCCTCCGTCGTGGCGCTCCCAAGTCCCTCAGCGCTTTGCCTCGTGTAAAACCCTTTATAGCAACAGATCCAACTGACGATCAGTCCAAAGGTGATCGACTTGAGAATGCCGCCGTACACGTCTTTCCATTCCACAGCTGATTCGACCGAGTTCCAATAGGCCCCTTCGCTGATTCCCAACAAGTCCACTCCGACGAGAGAGCCGCCATAGATACCAACCACGTCGAAGATGGCCACGAGCAATGGGACCCCGAGCACGCCGGCCACCAATTTCGGTGCGATCAGATATTGCCGCGGATTGATCGCCATGGTATCGAGCGCATCGATCTGTTCTGTAATCCGCATGATACCGATCTCAGCCGTCATCGCTGACCCTGCCCGCGCAGTCACCATCAACGCCGCCAACACCGGCCCCAGTTCCCGAATCATGCTCAACGCCACCGCGGATCCCAGCAACCCCTCGGAACCGAATTTGCGCAAACTGTAATAGCCTTGCAGCGCCAGCACCATTCCCGTAAACCCCGCCGTGAGCACGACGACGAATGTCGATCGATACCCGATAAAATGGAGCTGTTTCATGATTTGATGGAATCGAAACGGGGGCCGCACCAGCCAGGCAAACGACGACAGGACAAACAACACCATGCGACCCATCTCGCGCACACGCATGACAGCCCACGCACCCAGCCGCTCAATCATGTTCATATCGACTACCTGGGTGATCGATGAGATGCACGGCCTGTCTCCGCATAGTACTGAAACCATTCTGTCAATCGATCCGCTGCCACCCGGCTCTGCTTTCGAAGCCGATTCAGCCCCACGAGGCTAGACGGGTGGCCGATAAGCGCTTGCAGACCTTTGATCCAGCCAGTGGGCCTGAGAAACAGATTGAAGTCAAGAGGAAGGTCTTCATCCGCCAGGTCGGACACCGTCCGCACAATCGCCATCGGCAGGCCTCGTTCCTGCGCCATCTCCGCCAGCGCAGCACTTTCCATATCGAGCCCGGTTGCCCCGGTCACACGCTGCAGTCTGTGCTTCTCTTCAGCCCGCCATATCACAGTTTCCGATGATACGACTGTTCCAGTCCGCGTGACCAGCCCAGCATCCTGCGCGACGATGAGAACGCTTGCGCGTACAGTCTCATCGCAGAGCACACAATCGCTTCCCATCATCCAGCCTCTCTCCTCATGCACGGAAGACACCGATGTGCCGACAATGAGGTCTCCCACCTGAGCCGGAACAAGCGCGCAGGCAAAGCCTGTGGACATGATCAGCGACATGGGCTGTGCCGTCAACACCCGTTCTGCGACCGAGCGGGCCGCCGTTGGGCCGACGCCGGTTTGAATGAGCCAATAGGTGCGATCCTCTCGCTGTCCAATATGGCAACGAACTCCGGCTATTGTCTCAACCCGATCCATTGCAAGCCCACGCCGCACAGCCTGGAGTTCCCAGTGCGTTGCGGCAAAGATGGCGATGGGATTCACCGAAGATCCTGAGGGAGGTTGCCACGCGTCAATGGGCGACGGCGGCGGACGGTTCAATGATCGGCTCGATGACACCCGGACGCGAATACTTGTTGACGTACTTCGTCAGCCCGCATTGTGCCGCGTGTCCGTAGATTCCGATACATGGCCAACGCCCATAAGGGAAAATATTGGCAATACCAATGGTAGCGGAGATAAAACACTCGAGGAAATCCGGTGCCGGTATGGCGCACCTCTTCCCACGATCCCTCTTTGGTTTGATGACGGAGAAGATATTGGATGCCGCGAGCGACACTGAAGGCGTCTGCCATCCCTGCCGACATGAGTCCCATGATAGCCCAGGCTGTCTGAGAGGGCGTACTGTCCCCTTTTCCGCTCCACGCCGGGTCACCGTACGACAAGCACGACTCACCCCATCCGCCATCGGGATTTTGCTTCGACTCAAGCCAGGCGACTGCACGCTGAATGGAGGAATCTGAGAGGTCCACGCCGATCGCGCGAAGACCGGCGAGAACAGACCAGGTGCCATAAATATAATTGACGCCCCAACGGCCGTACCAACTCCCATCGGCTTCCTGCTCTCGCCTGAGGAACCGGAGGGCCGGGCCCACAGCTGGGTGGGTCTGATCATAGCCCAACGCCGCCAGCATCTCGAGACACCGCCCGGTCAGGTCGGACGTACTCGGATCGAGTAAGGCATGGTGATCAGCGAATGGAATATAGTTGAAGACAATACGGTTATTGTCCTTGTCGTAGGCGCCCCATCCACCATCGGAGCCTTGCATCGCGAGCACCCAGTCCATCCCTCTCCGGATCGATGCTTGCGATTCGGGAGTCTGTCCTATCCGAACTTTCGACAATGCCATCAATACCACGGCCGAATCATCTACGTCCGGGTAAAACTCATTCTCAAACTGGAAATACCAGCCTCCCGGCTTCGCATTGGGGGATGAAAACTTCCAATCTCCAACCGTTGTCGTCTGACGAGAGAGCAAGTACGCGCCTGCTTTCTGGAGCGAGGGATGGTCCTGCGGCATCCCGGTTTCAATCAGGGCATTCATCAGCAACGCCGTGTCCCAGATGGGAGAGTGGCAGGGCTGAAGATGCAACGTCTCGACTTGTTGATCGTCAATCGACGCCGTGCCGTAGACTTCAAGCGATTCAATCTCACGCAGCGCTTTCTGCACCAATGGATCGTCGACCTCATAGCCGAGGCAACGAAGGGCCACGATCGAGTTCGCCATGGCCGGATAAATCGCCCCCAACCCACCGCTCCCTTTGAGGTGTTCCAACATCCACGTGGCCGCCTCATCCAACGCCTTTTCGCGCAACCAACTGAGAGGCATCTGGTCGTACAGTTTCAAGATTCTGTCCAGTTGAACAAAGAAATTATGCGGCGTGAACCATCGTTGTTCCTTGTTGAACGGTGGCACGTCGCGATAATGAATCTGCGCTCGGGGCGAGAGATAGAGCTCATCAATACCCTGCTCCCGTGGGATACGGCAGACCGGCTGCTTGGCAAACACCACGAGCAAGGGGATCAGGACGGCACGAGACCAATAGGAAATGGCATAGATGCTGAAATAAAACCGCTTCGGCAGGAGCATGATCTCGGGCGGCATGCTCGGCACACCCTTCCAGTCGTACTGATCAAACAATGCCAAGGTGATCTTGGTGAACACATTGGCGCACACGACACCGCCCATCGCCAAGATACGATCACGAGCGCGAAGCATCCAAGGCTCATCGGCAGACACGCCGCTCAATTTCAGCGCAAAATAGGTTTTGACGGAGGCACTAATCTCCGACGGTCCACCGTAGAAAATCGGCCACCCGCCATCGGGCAATTGCATGGCACGGAGATAGCTCACCGCCTTACGTTCTCGCTCAGGATCAACCCGATTGAGAAATCGGCGGAGCATGAGGTACTCAGCGGTCAGCGTGGTATCCGCCTCAAGCTCTGCAACCCAGTACCCCTCTGAGGCATCCTGTCTGGAGACAAACCAGGCCTGACTGCGCCTGACTGCGTCGTCAAGCGCATCCACCTGACTGATCGAATGGCCGGGAGAGCGACGGGTCACCGTGTCCGCTGACGCCGAAAGCAAGGCCTTGTCCGACACTAGACGCAACGGCGGATTGTTGGACGGTTCCGTCGCAAGCTCTAGCTTCTCCGAAACGGAGACGACGAAGTTCTCTGAGAGACGATCCAGAAGCGCTCGAATCAGCTTCATTGTATCGGTCTGTCGAATACTGTTGGTGGAATTAGGACAATGCGGGTGACTCGCCTTGCCCCCATTTAACATATAGCTTGAACTACAATTGGCACACCCGTAGATCAGCCTATCTTGGGCTATATAGCAGACACGTGACTCGAAGGTCAAGAAATCGAAACGCGGAAGTCCTCTGAAGTACGGATGTTTTATCCAGTCCAGCCTCCTTAGGCCGGCTGCAAGTTCCCCAGTCTTACTGAAAGGATTTTTGAGATGCCGGGCTCTTCCATGGTGACGCCAAACAACGAATCTGCAATGGCCATGGTCTTCTTACTGTGAGTGATCACCATAAACTGCGCACCCTCGGACAGTTCACGCAACACGCTGGTGAAACGTCCGATATTCTCTTCGTCCAGCGGCGCGTCGATTTCGTCAAGAATACAAAACGGCGTCGGTCTGATTAAAAAGCTCGCAAAGAGCAACGCCATAGCCGTCAACGTTTTCTCACCGCCCGACAGCATGGTGATACTCTTCAAACGCTTACCCGGTGGCTGCACCACGATATCGACTCCTGGTTCCTGCGGTCCACTGCCTTCTACCGTTTCATCCACTTGCGCCTCGACCAGTTGAAGTTCGGCCCGGCCACCCGGGAAGAACTTCACAAATACCTCACTGAACTTCTGCTGGAGTTCGGCAAAGGTATCGGTAAACATGTCTTTCGTGGTGCGGTTGATACGCTGAATGATTTCTTTGAGTGAGCCGATCGATGTGGACAGGTCTAGTTCCTGCGTCGTCAAGAATCGATACCGTTCATCCAACTCTTGGTGTTCGTGAATAGCGGCCAAATTGATCGGCCCCAAGCGATCGAGTTTCTCCCGAACTTTCTGAAGCTGTGCCCGTAACGCCACCTCATCGACCGCCGGCGGCAATGCTGTGATCGGCTCCTGCCCAAGAGCGGATGCCTCCTCTACAACTGGTGCATCCGACAGCGTCGCAAGATCCACCTGGTACGTTCCCACGAGCGTCGATTCGACCGTTCCCAATTGCACCCGAAGTTCCGCCTTCTTGACCTCTACCGTCATGCGGGATTCACGAAGAGAAGACACCGTGCGACGCACCTCCTCCAGCCGGATATCAACTTGGTGCGCTGCCGACATATCCCGCGCCTGTTCCTCTTGCAGTTCGACCAGTTGAGCTTTTATCCGGACTGCCGATTCACCGAACTCCCGACAACGGGCCTCTTGATCCTCACGTTCGACACGGCTCTGTTCGATCGAGGCCGTGAGCCCTTCGACATGCTGCGTCAACGTGTCAATGCGCGTCGTCCCATCGTGCTGCTGTTGCTGAATCCGCTGAAGATCACGATGGCGATGCTCACGGGTTGTCCGTGTGTCCTGCGCCGCCAATTGTGCTTCTGTGAATCGCTGCTGCAGCCCCTGCATCCCGTGATCGATGTGCGCGACTCGCTCGCGTACTTGGCTCAGCCCGGCTTCCTGACCGAACTTCTCCGCCCTCCACTGTGCAAGTTGCGCGTCGACAGAGCGCGCTTCTTGCTCAAGGCGCTGCCCATCCGCTGAACCCCGTTGCGTATCGTTCATCAATGTCTCAATCCGCACGGTCAGCTCTCCCTGCACATGCTGAAGTCCGGCTTCGTCTTTCCGTAGTGAGAGCCCCTGCATTTCAGCCTCACGCAACGACTCCCCGAGTTGCCGGCTCTGTTCACGCAATTCCTGTCCTTGCGCCTGCAACTGTTCCTGTCTCTGCTTGCGTTCTTCAATCGCGGACGTCAAAGAGATCCGCTGGGAATCCAGCTGAAGGACCTCTCGACGCCGCTGCAGCAGCCCCCCCGTTGCACTGGCCTGACCACCGATGATCACCCCGGCTGCATCCAAAATTTCTCCCGCACGTGTCACGAAGAGAGGCCCATCGGACGTCGCGCAAGCCTGTTGCTCCCACAATACGGTCGCGTCCTTGAGGGTCTCGACAAACACCATTCGGTCGAAGAGATAGTCTCGGGCCGCTTCACGCGCGCCGTCTACAGCAATCAAATCGACTGCACATCCAACCACGCCAGGCTGGCCCTCCATCGCAGGCCACCAGGAACGAGAGGCCGTAGGACACGCGGTCCAGCGAGGTTGCTGCGGGATGAACATGCCGCGACCGAGATCTTTCTCTTTGAGAAATTCAACCGCCTCGCACGCCGCAGTGGGATCATCGACGAACCATCCCCTGACCCGCTCACCCAAGATCGCTTCCACAGCACGGTCCCATCCGGGAGGCACAACCAACCACTCGGCAATGGCCTCGCGAACCCCAGCACAGGCTTTGAGCGCCGTCGATTCTTCATCACCGCGCCGCCCATACCCCATGTCTTCCTGCAGCACACCCTGCAGCGCTCGAAGATGAGAGTCCACCGCGGCCAGCTCTTCCGACTGGCGAAATACCGATCGATCGACTTCGGCTAGCTCAGCCGACACACGCCCGCGCTCTTCCTCCACTCCCTGCTGTTGCCGACGCAGATCTACGACCGATTGCTCTGCCTCATGACAGGCCTGCTGGAGTCCCTGACGTTTGTCCGTTGCCGCGAGATGTTGCAGGCGAACGTCCTCTCGCTCACGAACAAGCCGATCTTCACGAGCCGCCGCCTCTTGGATCCGAGCAGCCAATTGCACCAACGTCTGTTCAGTATTCCCGACCAGTACCGCCAGATTCAGAACATCCCGGCGCCCTCGTTCTTCCTCAGCTAACGCCGCAACTCTTTGCTGGACCAGCTCCTTCATCTCCCGATCGAGTTCCGTAAACACCTGCTCTCGCTCCACACACTCACGATCGAGCGTGGCCAGTGTCTCTTCAAGGGCCGCCGCCTCCGCCGCAGCCTGCTGCTGTTCCATGGTGAGACGCTCAAGCTCTTCTCTGCCCTGACCACGCTGCTGCACATAGAGTTCACCGCGATTCCGTTCAATCTCTGCGGCCGTCAGCGCCCGAGCCTGTTGCTGTTCCGCCTTTGACAATTCCTCACGCCGTTCCCCGATCGCCTCATTCGCAATGGTCATCGCGAGCTTGATCCGTTCAAGTTCGGCATTCAGACGCGCCAGCTCGGCGGACTGCTCAAACTCCTGCGCTTCCAATGTCTGTAATTCCGACTCCACATCCTGGATCGTGGTTCGGAGGACACGATATTCGTTCGCCAGCAACTGAATCTCCAGCGACTTCGCTTCTTGGTGCAATGTCTGATACGACCGCGCTTGCCGCGCTTGGCGCTCGAGAGCATTCAACTGCTTTTTCACTTCAGCAATGATATCCCGCACCCGCGAAAGGTTTTGTTGGGTCGCCTCCAACTTCCGCAATGCTTCGCCTTTCTGCTTCTTGTAACGAACAATGCCGGCGGTCTCCTCGATCAACTCCCGCCTGTTTTGTGGTGACGCGTTCAGTATCTGATCGATTTGTCCCTGTGCGATAACCGTGTGCCCTTTGGTCCCGGCCCTGGTATCCAACAGGATGCTCCGGACATCCTTCAACCGGCAGACCGTCTTATTGATGAGATATTCACTGTCGCCATTCCGATAGAGGCGGCGCGTGATCATGAGTTCTTGATACTCCGCCAGCTGGCTTGAAAGACCGGACAATGGATCGACCGTGATCTGATCCAGCCCACTGATCACGAGCGACACTTCAGCCAAACCGAGAGGCTTCCGCATTTCGGTCCCGTTAAAAATCACATCTTCCATCTTCTCGCTGCGCAGAGACTTTGTGCTCTGCTCACCAAGCACCCAAAGAATTGCATCGACGACGTTACTTTTCCCACTCCCGTTTGGCCCCACAATGGCCGTCACGCCGTTAGGAAATTCGATCCGGGCTTCTGCGAACGACTTAAATCCCATCATTTCAAGGGACTTTAAATACATCGATCACTCCTTTGGTAACGCATCTGTCTCATAAGGGCTTCGCCCGCCTGATTCATGAACGTTTCTCCTCACACGACCCCATTCAAGCCGTGCCGTGGGACAGAGGGCAGGATGCGATGTCTGCTCAATCACAACAGCTGCCATGCGTATGAGGGCGAATGAATAAATCGCTCGGTTTTTAGCACAGAGTTGTGCGTGAAATCAAAGAAAAACACTGCCCGTGGTAGGAGTTAAGAGGTGAGCCCACTACATTTGGGAGCTGGAGCATCGCGAAGAGTGTGGCTATCCTACCTGCGCTCCGGCGGATTTATTGGAAGACTCAAT
The DNA here is from genome assembly GCA_002869925.2 of Nitrospira sp. CG24A. GTDB lineage: Bacteria > Nitrospirota > Nitrospiria > Nitrospirales > Nitrospiraceae > Palsa-1315. Next base: position 58,112 of record NEWT02000032.1, on the reverse strand, counting down.
ACTGATTAATTCCTTCGGGAGAAGAAACTCCACGTCTTCTTCGATCACTGTCAAATCACGAACCTCTGCCTCCCCAAAAGTCTTGAGGTACGTCACCACTTCCTCAACCAACACTTCTGGCGCGGAAGCACCGGCTGTGATCCCAACCGCCTGCACGTTCGCAAGCCAGGTTGGATTGATGTCGGACGCGGCATCGATCAAATAAGACGCGATTCCACACTGCTCTCCTAACTCACGTAGGCGGTTGGAGTTAGAACTATTTGGAGAACCGATGACGAGAATGACGTCCACGAGCTTGGAGAGCTCTTTCACTGCATTCTGGCGGTTCTGTGTCGCGTAACAAATATCTTCCTGATGTGGCCCTTTAATATGCGGAAACCGTTGATGAAGGGCGCCGACGATATCCCGGCACTCATCGACACTCAGGGTCGTTTGCGTCACATAGGAGAGGTCGTGGATGTTATCGACCTGTAGCTTCTCGACATCGGCGACGGAGGATACCAGGTGGAACTTGTCCGGGATCTGTCCCAGTGTCCCGATCACTTCGGGGTGGCCGGCGTGGCCGATCAGAATGAGATCATACCCCTGCGTATAGTCGCGGTTGACCTCGTTATGCACTTTGATGACTAATGGGCAGGTGGCATCGATCACATGCAACCGCCGCCGATTCGCTTCGTCCCACACCGACTTGGCGACCCCATGGGCGCTGAAGATCACGACCGAACCTTCCGGCACTTCTCCCAGCTCCTCGACAAATACGGCGCCCTTGGTGCGGAGCGAGTTCACAACATGACGGCTATGGACGATTTCATGCCGGACATAGATGGGCGCCCCATACTTTTTCAGTGAGAGATCAACGATATCAATGGCCCGGTCAACCCCGGCGCAAAACCCTCGTGGATTGGCGAGATAGATCTTCATAGCCGTCTCCTTCTCCCTGAACTCAGTAGAGCGCTCCGCTCCTGCCGCCGACTCTCGAATTGCCGAAATCCACCTTACGTCAGAGCAGCGGGCCTCGTCAACTGAATTGGCCCGCGCTTCTTGTTCCACCCCTTGCTTGACAGAGTTCTTACGCCCTCGTAGGCTCACAACACCGACCATGCCAATCCCTGCAACCAAGAAGATCCTCATTGTTGAAGACGAGCACGACATCCTCCAACTGGTGAAACTGTATTTGGAGAAAGAAGGCTTTCGAACCGTCTTGGCCAAAACCGGCATGGAAGGCCTCCGGCAGGTGAAACAGGAGAAACCCGATTTGGTCGTCCTCGATTTGATGTTGCCCGAAATCGACGGCATCGAGGTCTGCACACGCCTTCGATCGGCTCCAGAAACCGCGAGGCTCCCCATCATCATGTTGACCGCCAAAGCCGAGGAATCGGACACCATCATCGGTCTAGAACTAGGAGCCGACGACTACGTCATCAAACCATTCAGCCCCAAAACCCTGGTTGCCCGAATCAAGGCACTCTTTCGACGGCTCGAACGGAAACCGGACGATAGCCCGGCTCACTATCGCTATGGCGATCTCGTCATGGATCTCGCACGACACGAAGTCACTGTAAAAAAACTAGAAATCCCCCTCACGGCAAAAGAGTTCGGCCTGCTTGAACATCTGTTGCGCAATCCCGGCAGAGTTCTTACACGCGATGTCCTCCTTAATTCCGTCTGGGGGTACGATTACTACGGAACCACACGGACAGTCGACGTCCATATTCGAAGACTTAAGCAGAAACTCCCTTCGCTCAGCGAGGCGATCATGTCGGTCAAATCTCTGGGATATAAGCTCAAAGAGTTGGATCATTCGGCATGACCCTCTCCATCCGATGGAAGGTCACTATCGCAGCCCTGATCGTTCTCGCCTGCGGTCTTCTGATCGCCCGAACATTAGCTGTTCGCTCCCTTGATCAACAGGAGATCGTCCAGTCAGGCCAAATACTGGAGGCTCGAACCAGCCTCGTCGCATACGGGCTGCAGCCGTTCCTGACGCAATCAGAAGCGTTATCTTCGACTCCTCAATTACACGCAGCTGTACGAGAGCTCAGCGCGCGAGCCCTCGCACGCGTGACCGTCATGACCCCGGATGGACGGGTGTTGGCCGATAGCGCCGTTTCGGATCACCTCCTCGCCACGCTTGAAAATCACCGAACACGACCGGAGGTTCAGCAAGCCATAGCCACAGGGCGCGGGACGGACCTCCGAACGAGCCACACCACCGGTGAACGTACGTTGTATGTGGCCATCGGTCTCAAGAGTCCGAACCAAGCTACGCCCTCAGCCTTTTTGAGACTGGGGTTACCGATGACGACATACGACAGTGACGTAGCCAAGTTGCACCGAGACCTGGCCCTCGCCTTCGGGATTGCATTCTTCATTGCCGTCGCGCTGAATGTGTGGCTCGCTCACAGCATTACGAAACCCCTGTCAGACATCGCCGTCGCGGCACAGCGGCTGGCGAAGGGTGACCATGCGGTTCGCATCAGAACAGGATCGCGCGATGAAGTCGGCCTCTTAGCCGACACACTCAACCAGATGACGGACCAACTCAAAACCAAAATCGACGAACTTTCCGAAGATCGATCTCAGCTCCTGGCCATGCTGACCTCGATGGTTGAAGGCGTGATGGTCCTGGATCGGCGAGGCCGCGTGCTGCAAATCAATCCGGCGCTGGAACGGATGTTCGACGTCACCAGAATGGAGGCGCGGGGGCACCCCTGCTCCGATGTCTTCCGGCATCCTCAGTTGGATACATTGGTCTCAACAGTCCTCACCAGACGCATGAACAAAGAAGATGAAATTCTTCTTCACCCAAGCGGTCGCCGTCTCCATATCGAGGCCTCAGTGACCGAATCCGATCGAGAAAACGAAGCCTGCGTGATTCTCGTCTTCCACGACATGACAGAGCTACGCCGCCTGGAAATGATCCGAAAAGATTTCGTCGCCAACGTGTCCCACGAGTTGAGAACCCCGCTCACATCGATCAAAGGCTATATCGAAGCCTTGCTCGATGGTGGCAAAGACGATCCTGAGACCAGCACACAATTCCTCAATATCATTCTCAAACAAAGCGATCGGCTGAACTTGATTCTCGAAGATCTTCTCCAGCTGTCGAAGATCGAATCCGGACAGGTCCAGTTCAAGCGAGAACCGCTGCATATCCAGAGCATCATCGAACGGACGCTGGCCATCCTCAAGCCCTTAGCAGATAAGAAGGGGCACCGCCTTGTCTCCTTCGTAGAGGAGCATCTGCCCGCGGTATTCGGCGATGAGGACCGGCTGATACAAATTCTGTCCAACTTGCTCGATAACGCGGTCAAATACACGCCCGAGAACGGCACCATCACAGTGGCGGCCCACCCGGTGTCGGACGATGCGGAACAGCCCGCGACGGTCACCGCAGTGGAGCTGAGCGTGACCGATACCGGTATAGGAATTCCTGAGATGGAGCGCCCGCGCGTATTCGAACGATTCTATCGAGTCGATAAAGCCCGCTCACGCGAGTTAGGTGGAACAGGGCTCGGGCTGGCCATCGTCAAGCATATCGCCGAGGGCCTTGGCGGGCGGGTATGGGTCGAAGCGAACGCTCCGACCGGTAGTCGATTTGTCGTTCGGCTACCCGTTCAATACACCGGTCTCTCGGCTACTGAAACTTCACCATGGCCAGGTAGATGAGCGACGCGAGAAGCGCAGCGCCAGGGAGCGTGAAGACCCAGGCATACAGGATTCTCGCGGTGACACCCCAGCGCACGGCCGAAAATCGCTTGATGGCGCCGACGCCCATGACCGACGTCGTAATCGTCTGAGTGGTGCTCACCGGCAGCCCAACGTACGCCGTCACAAGCAGCACCGCCGCTGCGCCGGTCTCTGCAGCAAACCCATGCACAGGCTCCAGCTTGACGATGCCCATTCCCAGCGTACGAACGATCTGCCAGCCACCCACGGCCGTTCCCAATCCCATTGCCACCGCACAGGCCCCGATCACCCAACCCGGCACGTCATTCGAAGAAATCTGACCAGCAGAAAGTAACGCCAACGTAATGATCCCCATCGCCTTCTGCGCATCATTCGCGCCGTGACTAAACGCCATAAAACAGGCGGACACAAGCTGAAGCCGTTTGAACAACAGATTAGCCACACTCCGGGTCACGCGAAAGAAGATCCAACTGATCGCCACCATCAACGAAAATCCGATGGCAAAGCCGAAAAACGGCGCAAGCACCATGGCTTCCATCACCGGTCGAAGGCCGGACCACTTCACGATGTCCCACCCTCCATGGGTGACCGCGGCCCCGACCAGTCCTCCGATTAATGCGTGAGACGAGCTGGTCGGCAGACCCAATAACAGCGTGAAGAGATTCCACACAATAGCGCCGGCCAGCGCCGCCGCCACCATCTCTTGAGTCACCACAGCCGGATTGACAATCCCCGAGCCCACCATCTTGGCCACAGCGGTGGACATGAACGCCCCGGCCACATTGAGCACACCAGCTGCCATGACCGCTACAAACGGGCTCACGACTCTCGTCGACACAACGGTCGCAATGGCGTTGGCGCTGTCATGCCACCCATTCGAAAAGTCGAACAGCAGCGCCAGCGCCACCACCAGGAGCAGCATTCCACTGAGATCAAACATGACCCATCCGTGAAACGTAAAAGGTGAAAGATAAAACGTGTAGGATCATTCTGGCAGGAACCGAACGATTAGGATGCTCTCGTTTACTTCCACGTTCAACGTTTCACCTTTCACGCTCCTTTAGTGATGCTTGAGCGTGATTCGCTCAAGAATGTTCGCAGCGTCTTCGCAGCGGTCGGTTCCTGCTTCGAAGTTCTCGTACACTTCTTTCCACATAATCACCGCAATCGGGTCCGTCTCGTTCTCAAAGAGGGCGGAAATGGCATCGCGGGAGACGCGGTCTGCCTCATTCTCCAAACTGTTCACCTGCACACTGCATTTTTTCATCTCCGGATGAGGAAGGCCCAGGAGGTCTACACCTTGCCCCACGGCCATCGATGCTTGGTATAAAATGTCGGCGAGCTTGATCGCCTTCTCAGTCGGCTTCGGTATTTTGTACAGCACAAAACGGTCGGCGATCGCCTCTGTGGTATCCAGAATATCGTCGAGGGCACTCGCGAGGTCATGAATGTCTTCCCGATCGATCGGTGTAATAAACGTCTGGTTCAATCGACGCGCGATGTCGTGCGTAATGTCATCTCCGATGTGCTCAACACCTTTGATCTCTCTGGCTTGTTCGACGGGAGACCGGAAGTCTTCCATCATCACCTTTAGAAGACGGCTCCCCTCGATCATGTTATGTGCGGCCTTCTTAAACAATTCAAAGAAGGCTTCTTCTCGAGGGATCAATCCAAATAGCATCACACACTCCTCAATATCAGAGGCTCACAACGTGTCTCACCAGCATCGTATCAGGCAGGCCTCACCACCGAATCAGCCCTGCGGCCCAAGTCACACCACCGCCAAAGCTTCCCAGCAAGACAATGTCGTGGGGATGAATGTTTCCTGAACGAACGGCATGATCGAGTGCGATAGGCAATGACGCCGACGATGTATTCCCATAGCGTCCGATCACGGAGCAGACTCGTTCCGGCGAGATCCCAAGCCGCTTCGTCAGATGGTCGAGAATCCGCCCGTTGGCCTGGTGCAACACCACCTGCGCGACGTCTTGGAGCTCAACACCGAACTCTTTCAGCGTCTCGCGGATAACTTGGTCCAATCGCTTGACGGCCAGGCGAAAGAGCAGAGCCCCTTGCATCTGCAACGTATGGGCCTTCGCCTCGATTGTGTCCGACGTCGTCGGCCGACGCGATCCCCCTGCGGGGATTGTAATCAAACCATGCTGGGCGCCGTCCGCACGGAGACGGAGACCCAAGAGTCCTTGGCTCAGCTCGCCTGCCTCTGGCTCGCCCCGCAATACGACCGCACCGGCCCCATCGCCGAACAAGAGCGCCGTATCGCCATCAGCAGGGTCGATGGTGCGAGACTTCACTTCCGCGGCGACCACTAAACAGGTCTTTATCTGCCCGCTCCGGATCATGGCATCGGCCATCGAGAGTCCGTAGAGAAAGCCCGAACAGGATGCCGCCACGTCGAACGCCGGGATCGAGGAACAGCCGAGTATTCGTTGCACATGGCAGGCGGTCGAGGGGAAAACCGTATCAGGAGAAGTGGTCGATAGTACGATCGCTCCCAGGTCTGAAGCCGAGAATCCGGCAGCCTCAAGCGCTGATCGCGCAGCTTCCACCCCAAGATCAGACGATGCTTGGGATGCCGCAGCCCTGCGTCGCTCCTGAATGCCTGTGAGACGAGAGACAACAGCCGGGGCAATGCCCAGCAAGGCCCCGACCTCATGATTCGACACGACCCGTTCAGGGAGGTATGAACCCGTTCCAATAATTCTCGTCCGTATCATCTAGTCTGAGGTCCACTGCAATTCCGGCCGGATTATAGGTCTCGGTGCTACAGGGGGTCAACTTGGCCCACAATCTTCATGAATGCGTCTGCTGATCGCCTCACAGGACGGCTCAGCGATTTTGCGATGATGTGTGGTGATCCATCCGGATGGATCGTGTCGAAACCTTGCATTCAGGCATGGCGCCTGTTACATTTTCCGGCAGTGATGATACGCTGCTTCCCTCTCCAGACTTCTGCACGACGGATGACCCTGGCCCTCGGCCTCTGTGTCGCGGTCTTCTCTGTCACCACCGCTTGCTCCAGCACGCCCAAGACCCAAGACACACCGAAAAAAACCCTGAGCGGCACTGACGAGCAAATATTCCTGGGCGACGGGGTCAAGAAAAACTACGACCCGAACGTCATCATGAAGCGAGGGGAGGCCTTCTTCGAGAAAGAAGAGTACGCGGAGGCCATCGTCGAGTATAACCATTTCCTCGATCTCCATCGCACCCATGTCCTCGCCTCCTATGCCGTCTTCCGCATCGGAGAAAGCCAACTGAAGCTGACAAAGGGAATCCAGCGTGATCCCACTCCCATTCAGAAAGCCCTCGAAGCCTTCGAACGGGTCCGGAAAGATTTTCCCGGAAGCCGGTACGACGGCCCAGCACTCCAGAGAATCCAAGACTGCCACGACCTCTTGGCACAAACACATCTCTTCGTCGGCGAATTTTATTATCGGAGGGGCTCCTATCTCGCCGCCGCACATCGCTTCGAACAAATCATAAAACTCTACCCAGACAAGTCGGTCTCGCCCGATGCACTGTACTTCCTGGCACTCAGCTACCACGAGCTAGGGGCAGACGATTGGGCCAGCGAGAAGCTGACGCTGCTGGCTGAGAAATACCCGGACAGTGCACATTCTAGGAAGGCACAGAGCCTGCTCGCGAAGATAGGCGGAGCACAACCTCCCATATTGCTGGCAGAGCACGTCGAACCTGTCCCCCCAGCTCCAGCTACTCAGCCGACTGCACCCCCATCGGGAGATCAACCGAGTCTTGCCTCCGCACTGGTTCCCTCTGCCCCAGTGACTTCGTTCCGCCTCCCGTCCGCCGCGGCATTGAGCCAGTCTTTTGTGAGCTGCCGACTTGGCGCCTGGTGCTAATCAGTAGGATGCTGAAAAAGCCCGCCAGCTTCGTTCTCGGCTTATCGAAATCCTCAACGGGGACCCGGCCGCCTCACTAACTCGGCGGCGCGCACAGACATGGTGCTCCTTATTCGTCGCACCGTGCGCCCCAGAGGGTACGCCTCCGGTTTCGACTCGCCTGAGGCCTTGCCGGACGGGCTTTTTGAGCATCCTACAAGATCTACTGTGGGCCATTAATTTCCACTGTGTCACGATGGTTCTTCGGCATTCAGCTGCCAGCACGCACTCGCGCCCCGAAACAACTTCTTTGTTATATCTTCAGACTGAAAGCTGATCACTGAAAGTTATTGGTGGACTCAACGCAACTGCAGGGCTTCGAGCAGGAGCTCACTGGTGGAGGACTTCAGAATTCTCTTGGCCCGCGGAATGAAGGACTGATACGTTTCTTTCCCCTGGAGCACTTCGCAGTAGAGCTGAACGACCTCTCGGTAGGGACTCAACAACCGGTGACAGAGACGCGGAAACGTGTAGACGATGTCGGCGAGACGCGAAGCAATTCGAAACTCAGCATACAACTGCTCTCTGACTGCCAACTCATAGGCCCATAAACTCTTGGTCCGATCGTGCTGCTGATTGAGGACAGCCATCGCGGCCAGCGTGCCGGAACGGACGGCGTAGTAGATCCCCTCGCCAAACAATGGATCGACAAGGTGCCCGGCATCGCCTACCAACATGGCCTGGCCATTCACAAGGTCGTCCGGTCCCGGCTCCGGACTGAGTTCGGTCCTGCTAAACAGGGGTAACGGATGGCCCATCGGCTTGGGCACATCCAAACCCGCCAGGCCCTTTTCTCCCCACACGAATCGATCGAAGGTTTTTTTGAGGCTCGCCGGTTTGCTTTGAAACTCCCCCACACCGACCGACAACCGCCCCTGCTTGGGAAAGATCCAGGCATATCCCTTCGAGCAGACGCCGATATCGATCACGGCTTTGCCCATGGCCGGATACTGCGGCCCCGGTCCAAGTTCGATCTCGCTCTCTAACGTCGGTATACAGCGTTGCCGCCGGTCGGGGAAGAGTTGCCGCGCGACCTGGCTGTTCGCGCCGTCGGCGCCGATCAAGACCTTTGCATGATAGTATCCGCGATCGGTGGTCACCTCGACACCTTCCGGCACGTGACGGAGCGACTGCAGATGCTCCCCTTCGTGAATCTCCGTACCGACGCGTCGGGCCTGTTGAACCAGGTGATGATCGAACCGATCGCGCATGACCATATAGGCGATTGGACTGGGCGATTCGATCGTGACGGATTCCTCACCCCGATACAAAAACTGAAATCCAAAGATGGTGTCTTCGACGACGGACTTGAACCCTGGATCAAGAAGTTGCTCAATCCGGACCGATAACCCGCCGCCGCAGACTTTGTAGCGAGGATGCGTAGCCTTGTCGAGCCCGAGCACAGATAGGCCGGCACGGCTCAATTGATAGGCAGCCGTAGCGCCGGCCGGCCCCATGCCGACCACAAGCGCGTCGTATACTTTCACATCCGGCAACATGGGCATGGTGAAAAAGAGTCTAGTCCTGAGTGTACGCTCTGAGTGCTGAGACTTGGGTTAAGATCGCTGATGCACGGATCTTGAGAAGGAAGTTTCTTCGACTCAGCACTTCCTACTTTGGCAGTCTGACCTTCTGGTCACTGCCCAAGGTACCAGCCAATACCGGCACGTTCCAGAAAACCGGTAATCATCGTGAGGCTGTTGGCGTAGATCATGACGCCCACGACGATGAGCATCACTCCGCTCACAGTCGACACGCCCCATAAATACATGCGCGCCTGTTTGAAATACGCAAGGAATCGATCCACCCCCAGAGCCGTGAGAAACAACGGCACACCCAGTCCCAAAGAATAGCTCGTCAATAACAGCACCCCGTTCAGCATCGACTCGGTCGTACTGGCATAGAGCAAAATGGTCCCCAGCACAGGCCCGACGCAGGGTGTCCATCCGGCGGCAAACGCCACCCCGATCAAGAACGATCCCACGTACCCGGCCGGCCGACTTCTGAATTGAAACCGATGCTCCATTTTCAGAAAACTGATATTTAATATCCCCAACAAATACAGGCCGAAGACGACGATCACAATCCCGCCGATTCGTCGAACGACATCTTGATAGGTCACCAGCGCCTGACCAATGAAGCTGGCCGACGCGCCAAACGAGATAAAGACCGCCGAAAACCCTCCGATGAACAACAACGCGTTGACGACAATGGTTTTCTTTAACTTCGAGCGCACCGTTGAATCGGTGAGCTGTTCGATGGACAGCCCTGTGACATATGAAATGTAGGAAGGGACCAGCGGGAGCACGCAGGGCGAGACGAACGACAGCAATCCAGCCGAAAAAGCCGCCACGAGCGAGATATTCGTAATCGATTGCGACAAAGTCTGACAGGCTCCTAGAAGGCTTCGAGAAAACTCCGTCGGTATACCAGAACTTCACTGACCCACAGGTCTGAAACAATAGGTAAAGAAATCGCAGGATGCTCAAAATGTCCGCCCAGCAAGGCCACAGCGAGCGAAGAGGCGAGGCGTACGCTTCGGTACGTTGAGCATCTGAGCGATGCGAGAACGATGCTGGCGGACTTTTTCAGCATCCTGCTACGATTTCATTAACATCTGCACTAACTGCTGCGCCTCAACCGCTCCCCAGTCACGCGCGCCAAAGATCTGATGGCGGATAACCCCTTGCCGGTCCACCATGAAGGTCATCGGCAGGCTCCGAGCGCCATAGATCAATCCCACGCGATAATCGGCATCATGAAGGATAGGGAAGGTCAAACGATTCTCTTGTTGAAACGGCCTCGTCACCGTCATACCCTGTGCATCGGTGGATACCGCGAGAATTTCAAAGTCCTTCCGCGAAAATGTCTGATAGAGCGCTTCCATCGCCGGCATTTCTACCCGGCAGGGGCCACACCAGGTGGCCCAAAAATTCACCATCACCACTTTGCCGCGCAAGTCCGAGAGTGCCACGAGGCGTCCCTGCATATCTAGAAGCTGGAAGTCCGGCGCCGGCTCACCCAGCTTCACCGCATGGCGCCCGGCGACAGGGAACATATCCTGCGCTGACGCGCCACCGAAGGCGACAAACGAGGTCATCACGCAGAGTATCATTGCAGCAATCCAGTGCCTCATCGTCCGCTTTTCACCCCGCTAAACATCCACTGCCTTGAGTCGAAAGTTTTCTCCGAAGCCACCCAACGCAAAGTTGGCCCCCACCGCCCCGAGTAGGGTACTGAGGGCCAGAATAAGGGAAGCCCGACCATGATTGTAACGCATCAAACGAGGCGAGAGCCGAAGAATAGCGTCATCTTACAAGTGCCGGAAAAGAGGTGTCAAGCAAGCCGCGGTTTCATCATTTCGGCGATCCCATACCTTCGAAGGAATGGACAATATAGGCCACACTCAGATACTATCGCACGGATTAAAGAGTCCGGCCTAGCGTACCCATCACCTCAACCCAGAGGGGCTAATGAGACACAACTATCTGTTCACATCAGAGTCCGTGACGGAAGGACATCCGGACAAGATCGCCGATCAGATCTCCGACGGAATCCTCGACGCAATCATTGCCCAAGACAAATATGCCCGAGTGGCTTGCGAAACGATTCTGACCACCGGAATCGCCTTTGTGGCCGGAGAAATCTCCACCAAGGCCTACGTTGAGATTCCCGATATCATTCGTGAGGTCATCAAGGATGTCGGCTATTGCGACGCCGCATGGGGGTTCGATTACCATACCTGTTCCGTCCTCACGGCCATTCACCAGCAATCCGGCGATATCTCTATGGGCGTGGATTCCGGCGGCGCCGGCGATCAGGGACTCATGTTCGGCTACGCCACCAACGAAACGACCGAACTGATGCCGATGCCGATCGTCCTCGCTCATCGGCTCACCAAACGGCTGGCTGAAGTCCGGAAAAAGAACATCCTGCCTTGGGTGCGTCCCGATGGAAAATCCCAAGTGACCGTGGAGTACCGGAACGGAAAACCGGTGCGAATCGACACCATCGTCGTCTCGACGCAACACAGCCCCGATGTGACGAACAAGCAGATCGAACGCGACATCATGGAGAAGGTGATCAAGCCCATGATGCCGAAGGGGCTCTATGACCCGACGAGCGTGAAACACCACATCAATCCCACCGGCCGCTTCGTGGTCGGCGGTCCGATGGGCGATACCGGACTCACAGGCCGCAAGATCATCGTCGATACCTATGGCGGGCACGGCAGCCATGGAGGCGGCGCCTTCTCCGGCAAGGATCCAACCAAGGTTGACCGGTCGGCCTCGTACATGGCCCGTTACATCGCGAAGAACATCGTCGCAGCCGGGTTGGCTCAAAAGTGCGAAGTACAGCTCGCCTATGCGATCGGCGTGGCCGACCCCGTCTCGGTGCTGGTCGACACAAAGGGTACAGAAAAGGTGGCGGTCGAGAACTTGGACAAGCTGGTACGGACACATTTCCCTCTGACCCCGCGCGGCATCATCGATTACCTTAAGCTCCGCCGGCCGATCTTCAGAAAGACCGCGTCTTATGGGCACTTCGGTCGGAACGAACCGGAGTTCACCTGGGAAAAAACCGATAAGGCCAAACTCTTGCGCAAAGACGCAGGGCTGTAGTTTAGACCGGACCGATGACAGAGGGGGACGGATTGAAAAATCCGCCCCCCTTTTACTGATCACCATCACTCATCACCAGTACTGGAGGTTTCTGTGGAATACGATGTGAAAGATATGAAGCTAGCAGATCAGGGCAAACTCAAGATTGAATGGGCCGAGGCCACCATGCCGGTGTTACGCCTGATCAAAAAACGGTTTCTGCGAGAGAAACCATTCGCAGGACTTCGCATGACCGCCTGCCTCCACGTGACAACCGAAACCGCCAATTTGATGAAAACGCTTCAGGCCGGAGGAGCCGAAGTCCGGCTCTGTGCCTCCAATCCGCTCAGCACACAGGATGAGATCGCCGCAGCGCTCGTCAAACACGACGGCATTCCAACCTTCGCCATTAAAGGCGAAGACAACAAGACCTACTATCAGCACATCCAATCGGCGATCGCCCACAAGCCGCAGATCACGATGGACGACGGAGCCGATGTTGTCTCGCTGATCCACTCTAAGCGCAAAGACTTGCTCAAACATGTGATCGGCGGCACGGAAGAAACCACCACCGGCGTCATCCGGCTCCGCAGCATGGCCGAGAAGAAAGTGCTGAAATTTCCGGTGATCTCAGTGAACGATGCCGACACCAAGCACCTGTTCGACAATCGTTACGGGACCGGCCAGAGCACCATCGACGGCATCATCCGCGCAACCAACCGATTGATCTGCGGCACCAGCTTCGTAGTTGCCGGATATGGCTGGTGCGGGCGCGGCATCGCGATGCGCGCGAAGGGCATGGGCGCCGATGTCGTCGTCACCGAGATCGATCCGGTCAAGGCCATTGAAGCGGTCATGGACGGGTTCCGCGTCATGCCGATGGAACAGGCTGCGTTGATCGGAGACTTCTTCGTTACGGTCACCGGCAACCTCAAGGTCATCCGCGGCGAGCACTTCGCCGCCATGAAAGAAGGGGCCATCGTCTGCAATTCAGGCCACTTCAACGTTGAGCTGGATATTCCTGCGTTAGAGAAGCTGAGCCGCAAAAAGCGCCTCATCAGACCTGGCGTTGAGCAATTTACCCTAAAGACCGGCCGTCGGGTCAGCCTGCTCGGCGAGGGACGGCTCGTGAACCTGGCAACGGCCGAGGGCCATCCTTCCAGCGTCATGGATATGAGCTTCGCCAACCAGGCTCTCGGTGCAGAATACTTGGTAAAGAACTACAAGAAGCTGGAGAAGAAGGTCTATCCGGTCCCACCGGTGATCGATAAAGAGATCGCCCGGCTCAAACTCGCAGGGATGGGAATGAAGATTGATACGTTGACGAAGGAACAAGTAAAATATCTGGCGTCGTGGGAAATGGGCACATAGCAGGAATGCTGAAAATGATCCCCAGCGTCGTTCTCAGTCGCCCGTCTCCCTGCAACGTACCGCAAGGGTACGCTTCAGTCGCCGAGCTCCCTGCGGCCTAGCTGGGATGCCATTTTGAGCATCCTGCATTCTGACGGGATTCGGTGAACACGCGCAGTTGAGGAAGTCCTCACCGTACTTGCGGAGAGAGAATAAACGAGAAGGCCACCGGAAACGGTGGCCTTTTTGTTTGTCTGCGGGCTTGGTGGGTCCCCTTTCCTCCTTCACGGTTGCGTCAGAGAGTCTCGGACCCAGACGTCATGCGCGTCTCGACTCGTCAGACTTGCCGGGCTTCTCGGACAGATGCGTTCATCAAATTACACGGGTTCAGCGCTCTTCCAAATCATTTGTGACAAGCCTATGAAAGTCTGGATTTGCGAGTAACCTCTTCACAGCATTTCCGAACGCCGTCGCATAGTAATTGTTTTCGCCTGCGCGCGTAAAGTCATCAACTTGCGCTGATGCCTCGGTGTCGAGAAACAACAAAACCTTCTGTCGAGACACTGAGAACACTTCCCAATGCACAGAAAATCGAACATTCCCTCGAAACTGACTCTGATCAAGGTTCCAGCCACCCAATCCCCAGCAGATATTTTCCTTCACGTTGGTAATTTTGGCTCCGAGAACGAGCTCGGTACCAGAGAATTTATATCGCTCAAAGAGCGATGTGGGCTTCTCAAGGAGCCGATAGTTGTGCCTCTTCACTATGCGTTCAAACTCTCGATGATACTGTCCATCCTGCAACTTGATGTCGTCATACCACTTGAGATCCTCAGGAAAAACACAAGCATGGCCTCTCCGGCTCTCTCCGATCACGGTCCCTCTGGGGATGTCAGAGACTACTCTATCGAGAAACAGCTGCCGACTTCGAAGATGCTCAGAGAGAGGCCTCGGATCGGACACGGGTACTTGCTCGACCACCGGCAAAGTTCCGCATCCCCATACTGTAAAGCTGGAAACAAGTAAACCAGCGGCTACAACTGAATGTCGCATGGAACACGTTTGCCGCACCGGGGTCACTGTTTCTCCTCGCTGCTGTGTCATTTGCTCGTAGAACCGTGGTGAGCACACCTAGCTACTCGATTGAGGAAACATTCTTGCCACTTTTAGGGAAAAGATCAAGAATTTGAACGAACGCGTACGGATTAGAGAGTCTTTTCTGGGTAAGGCCGACGATAACTGTGACAGAATATAGGGTCGGTATGAGCATTGACTTATTCTGGTTTACTCGCTCGAATGTGGGAGCCGGCGGGAGGTCACCGGAGGCGGGGCCACATCTGTTTGACGAGCCATGGCACTTGCAGTAGGTTATGCATTGCCATGATGTACACATGAAACATGGAGGGCTTGCGCCATGAAAGCGATTACTTTACGGAATCTTCCACCCGACGTCGCCCACATAGTTCAACAGCGTGCCGAGCAGAAGAAGACCAGTGTGAATAAGGCGGTCATCGAGTTGTTGGCAGAGGAAAGAAAAGGGGTCGGGAGTCTTTGTTTGCGCACATAAAGAACGAGCCTTGATACCTACTGCTGCAATCTTTCCTCATCTGAACTTAATTTGATTCTTCTGCCGATTCGTTCCCATCGAACACGTGAGTCCGCTCCATCCCAAGACCAATAAAGTGCGACCGCCTTCCCTTTGATTTTAGACAATTCGACAAACCCCCAAAACGGCTATCCAGGCTTTGATCGCGGGTATCGCCAAGCACGAAGTAGTGTGTCGCCGGGACTGTCACAGGTCCGAAATTATCACGGGGGCTAATTAATCGATCAATGATGTTTGAATCGATGCGCTGGGTGCATGACTTATCATCTAACGGGATGCCGTTGATCAATACCGTTTTATTTTTGATCTCAACAATATCCCCCGGCATTCCGAGGAGAATATAAGGGGTCGGGAGTCTTTATTAGGATGTCAAGAAAACAGGGGCATTCTGAATGTGCTGGTCCGGGAGATGGTGGGAGTCGGCGGGACCAGGTGTCGCGGAGGCTCGGCCATATCTGTTTGACGAGCCATGGCACTTGCAGTAGAATGTGCATCATTGTGATGCACTAGTGATGCATGGAGATATGGCGCATGAAAGCGATTACATTACGGAACCTTCCACCCGACGTTGCCCGCACAGTCCAGCAGCGGGCCAAGCAGAAGAAGACCAGTGTGAATAAGGCGGTTATCGAGCTGTTAGAAGAATCAGCAGGAGGCAAGGCTAAAAAGAAAGCCCCGGTTCGCTATTACGATCTGAATCATCTCGTCGGAACCTGGACGAAGGAAGAAGCAGACGCTTTCGACAAGCTCATTGCCGAGCAACGCACGATTGATCGGGAGCTTTGGAAATGACCCGGCTACTTCTGGATAGCTCCGCGTACATCGCGTTCAAAAAAAGACACCCCGAGGTTATTGAGACCCTCCCCCAAGCCGAAGAAATATGGATGAGTCCGATTGTGCTCGGAGAGCTCCGCGCAGGATTTCTACAAGGAAGCAAACGAGAGGGTAACGAGCGTGAGTTACGAATGTTCCTGGAATCCCCGCGCGTCAGCGTGCTTGCCGTGGATGATGAGACGTCGGAACGTTACGCAACCATTCGCGTAGCGTTAAAGAAGGCCGGTACCCCGGTCGCCGCTAACGATATCTGGATTGCCGCCAGCGCCATGCAGCACGGGCTCCCGATTCTGACATTCGATCGCGATTTTCAGAAAATTCCTCAGGTTATCGTTCACCACTTTCTGCCTATCTAAGAAAACGGAACGTAAAAGGCCTCAGCCCCCGGCTGCTTCTGCAAGAAGATGGTGCCTGACACCTTCCCTCTATCCCTCACATGCAGGCTTCTTTTTACTTCCTGGATGACTTGGGCGTATCCTGCCAATCATGAAACGGTGGGCTCTATATCTAATCGCGGTGCCCCTAGGATTGGGGGGCTTGGTGTACCTCGTCGGATTGAACTTTTCACTTCCCTTCGCCGACTTGTGGAGTCGGAACCATCAAGAAAAGGATACGCCGCGCGATGCCGGAAGGATCCCGGACGGGAACGCAGTCCCTCAAGAGGTACTGACGCTGAGACAGAAGCATCAGCTAAGGCCGCTGACCGAACGGGAAGAGGGAATACGCATACAGGATTTGCCAAACGGCATATACGGTTTCTCTAGGTGTGGCGTCGTCGAGTTACGCGCGACGCGTGGCAACATATACTCGTTAGAAATTCAGAAACATGATGGGATCCTGTTCTATGTAGGATATGTCTCTGACCAACACATCGACCACTATATGGCTCGTCATAAAAACTTTCATATCCTCACGTCCCCTCATCCAAGGGAAGGAGCGTCATCCCTCCTCGACATCCCTGTTGAGTTTGTCTCAAAATGCGAAGAGCGTTCCGATGAAGATGGTATTCTTTTTGATCTGTTTGTGAAAATTATTCCGGAGTTGCACATCTAAGCAGAAATCGAGGCTCGTGATGAGCGGCTTTCTCGCGCTGGCGGTGGCCATCGGTCTCGTGTTCGGCGCGCACAAGTTATGTGATCTGATTCGAGCGCCACGTTGGTTCGCAAAGTTTTTGTTTATCGGCGCGTTCCTCAGCGTCACCTACTTTCTCGCGGAAGACATCGTTCCCGAATCCAAGAAGCCCTGGGGTATTTGGGTCGCGCTGCTCGGCGCCGCAACGGGAATCATCCCCGTAGGGTTCATTGTGTTTAAACACATCGACGACGCCAACGATAGGACCGCACACGACTCCCCTCAACACCACTCAGAGTGGCCGCGCAAGTGAGGATTGGAGGAAAAGGAGTCTGGGCTTTCTAGTGCAGGCTTATCTCTAGCGAGAGATCGTTCTCCGCCCCTAATCCTAGACCCTATGCTATCTGCCATAGGAACGGGAACTCTCCGTCTTCGTTTGGCTCCCGGCCATTAGCTCTTCGCTTCCCATCAGAATGCAACCTGTTGACCGTGGCTGAATGTGCCGATGGAGTCGGCATTCTTTGCCGGGCAACCGGTGCGTAGGCTCCAACAAACACAGGGATCATTGGATTTTTGAGCACTTCCTTCTCTGTCGCGCGCGGCACGGAAGTTGAGAAGGCGATCCCTAGCGTTGGAGCGTACATGAGTTTGTCTTGTAGAAACTGAGGACACAATGACCGGCATGTCCAGTCTGTGGGAATTCTTAAGTCGTGATGCGGCATTTTTTGGAGGGCCCCAAAGCCCGATGCTGAGCTGGCTCGGCTCTTTTGGAATCGTGCTCTTCTTTCTTTGGCACGTGATACGGTTGACGTGGGAGGTATCCCGCGCGCAACGGCCGTTCGATCGAGTATGGCCGATGCTGACCACTCTCGCTCGCGAGCGCGGCGATGTCGATCACGAGCGATTCACAAGTCGTGCACTCGTAGGGTTCACGCCTCGGACTAGTCAGCCAACAGCCTCCTCCACCCGTATCGACTGTGACGACCTGACCACACTCGACAAGGCCATGCAGAAGGAACCGATGTTCCTACCGCTCTGGGCGCAATTCCGCAAGACGCTGATCCTGGAGCATGTCCCGTGGTTCGTGGAGCCACGCATTTTCTGTACACGCAGAGCGGAAGATATCTTTACGCAGGACGCGCTACTGAGCCATCGAGTCAACCTGGCCTCCTACAGCCAACTCCCGTCCCTGGTGACCGGCATCGGGTTGCTGTTGACATTCCTCGCTCTATTCATCGGCCTTAGTAAGCTCCATGCCGATGGACAGGAGATCGCCGGAATTCAGGGACTCATTAACGGGCTTGCAGGAAAATTCCTCACGTCCATCGTCGGTCTGATTGCCGCCAATCTGTTTACGCTCATCGAAAAACCGATGGTCTCGCGCCTGATGAAGGCGCACCACACATTTCTTGGCCTCATGGACAAACTCTTTCCCCGAAAAACCATGGAGCAGATGTTGGAGCAGCTCACGCCGACCCAAAGCGAGCCCAGGGGAGGTCAACAGGCCTCCGGCGGAGACCTCAGGGAATATGCCGGGCGTATGGGTACGGAGAGCCTGGCAGGGCCCATTGCTGAACTGACCACAGCTGTTCAGTCTTTGACGAAATGGAAGGAAGGCGAGCAAGCAGCAGGACGACAGATAGCGGCTGAACTACCCCGAGCTCTCCGTGAAGAATTCGCCGCTCCGATGAAGGCGCTTAATGACTCGATTCATGAACTCACCACGCTTCTGAAAGATTCGCACCTCCATCAGGCACAAGAAACGACGGCGCTCACGAACCTCATGGGCCGCCTGACGGGCAAGCTTGCTGAGCAGCGGCTATTGTCCTCCATCACAGGCCCTGAAGGGTTTCGCTTTTGGCCAAAACGATCGTTACGGTCCACCCAACGGCCGACCGCATGAGACGCGCAACACCCCAGACCTTCGGCGCCTCGCACACGACCATCGGCATCACCGATCTCATGACCTCGCTCGCCATCGTATTCATCCTGCTCTTCGCAGCGCAGATCACCAAAACCTCCTCCGCAGCACAATCTGAACTACAAGTAAACAAAGAGGATGTGCAGAGCACTCTACGCGACCACATTCAACGATTAGGCCTCTCGCTCGATGCAGATCCCCGAGACCCGCTCGCGCTGGCGATCGTGGTCCCGGAAGACCGGCTGACCTTTGAGTTCGGAAGAAGTACCCTGTCGCCTACTGCAGATCGTTTTCTTGAGGAGGCATTGCCTTTCTATATCGGGGCATTGTGCGGACCGCTGCGTGATAAGATCGACTCGCTGGCCATCGAGGGACACACCGATGATCAAGGCAGCGATGCGTTTAATTTGAAACTCAGTCAGGAACGGTCGCTCGCAGTGATGGTGAAGGGGTTGGAGATCATTCAAGCCACAGAGCCGACAGCATACCAATGCTTTCAAGACATCGCCTCAGCGTCCGGACGCGGCAAACAAGACCTGATCTATGCCCCCGTTGCCACCGTGAACCGTGAAAAAAGCCGCCGGGTGATCTTCAAAATTCGCCTACGCTCTGCCGAGCAACGGCATCGAGTCGAACGATCAACCTACCCCCTCTGACAGGATGCTGAATAATGGAGCGAGGTAGCTAGGATGATCTCCTTGCTCGCGCAACGCGCGGTCTCAGAAGACCCTCGTTGGACGCGCGCAGTTGGGATCATCCCAGCCACCCCTTGATAAACGGTAATTGGACTGCGGCCTTGCTGGGATGCCATTTTGAGCATCTTTAGGTAAACGATAGGTATCGGCCACGTCGTTTCCACTGAGACCTGATTTCCCCGATGAGGAGAAACGATCCTCCCCTTGCTTCCCACGCTCCGCTTCGCCCAGAGTTATAAGCTATTCACCGCATACCCTTCCCTTCGAATCCCGCTCCTCCAGTTCACGGAAACGATGGGAAAACAATGGTATCGCGTGACCCATGTAGCAATGTTTGGCCTCTTGCCCTTGCTCATACGGTAGAGGCAGCTGTCGGGACCGGTCGTGCGTTCATACGTGCTGTTCTTGTGTGTCATAGAAATTCTCCCCGTCACCATCTTCATCGTTCTTCGACTGGAAGCCTTTGTGACCAGGACATGCCTCAATCAGCGTACCATCGATGGAAGCATGCTCGCCGACAACAGAAGCACGATCTCGATGTGCAGCAACCGATCGAGATTCTTCGTACAGGTCGTCGTTCCTACGCCGCGTCGTCAGACGCAAACCCTGCCAAACCTAGAGCACGACAGATTGCCTGGAACGGCTGTCAAGCGGCGACCCGTTGCTCTAGCCAATTAGACAAATACCTCCCTGATCGTCAAACGTTCCGCACATATTGGGTCCGCCGTTCTTCCTACGCATAGAGAATCATCATATACATCGCCTGCGACATTTTTCAGGACACTGCGAGCCGATGCATAATTTCCCTTCTGCATGAACCTCCCCACTGTATTAACTTCCCTACTGTATTAGCTTCCCTACGTCACGGCGTGCTCCTCGAAATTATAATTGGGAACTATTTCCCATTCGCAAAAATATGACTCTCTCCAGCCTGATCGTCAATGGACACGCAGCTTTTCTCCCGCAGAGCGAATCATCACACGGACCGCATCGCGACAATTATCAGCAGACACCTCGTTGGTGTATTAATTTTCCCCCTGTATTAATTTCCCTTCACTGCGACGCGCTCACCACATATGCTATTGGGACATATTTCCCATTTATGAAAAAAAGATGTTCGCCGGTCGAATCATCAATGAACACAGCGCTTTTCCCCTGCGCAGCGAATCATCATACGCACCGTGCTGCGAAAATTATTAGTAGCCTGCTCGTTGGTGTATTAATTTTCCCCCTGTATTAATTTCCCTTCGCAGTGACAGGATCCCTCCTGGATGATATTGGGATATATTTCCCACTGATGGCTGCGACCTTCACGCCACGATCAACATGAAATCAAGCGGTTGAAGCGCTTGGCTTCGAATGGCATATAAATTTCCCTTCGTAGTGGCGCGCTCCTTGAGGGCGAGGAGTTAGGGTGTGAGTAGGTCAGAATACTCATGAAAGCAATAATTCCGGCTCTTCCTCATGTTGTGGCATGTCGCTTGCTTTGCCTTGGAATCAATGCGGCAATAGAAAAATAATGCGGGTGCCGGTCAGGAACAACCGGACACGGATCCAAAAATATAGACGAACGATATGTACGTTCATTGGAGAATCCTGGAACGGCAGCGCGTGCACCAACGCCTGACGTACTGGATCCGCTGGAGTTTATACGACAGATCAGACCTGCTGAATTTGGTGTCGTCGAATTCCTAGCCAGCTCATCGCGTGCGCTCCCAAACAGGTGTGACCCGGACCCAATGTGCTGTGGCGAGCAGAACACCACAAGCAGCATCTTAGAACTTGCAGCCATACGGAGGATTGACTCAATGAAATCTCACCCAGACGACACGCACGCACCCACACCAGCGGTGGAGCGCGGAAAGACTCGTCGACGGACGATCGCCGGATTCATTTCCCTCAGCGTGATCGGCGTCTTTGCCGGCGGGATGCTCGTGGGGGCCGCGCCGCTGCTGGGTATGAAGGCGACCGATAGCACCGAGTTTTGCATCTCCTGTCACAGCATGACCCATTTATGGGAAGTGACGAAGGCATCGCGGCATTTTCAAAATGGTAGTGGAGTGCAAGTGGGGTGTCCGAGCTGCCATGTGCCTCACCCCATCGCCGACTATCTCCAGGTCAAGATGCTGGCCTTGCACGATGTCTACAGTGAAGTGGTGAACCCGGTAAACACGAAGGAGGACTATGAAGCCAGGCGCCCCGAGTTAGCACAAAAGGTCAGGGCCGATTTCCTGAAGAATGATAGTGCTCAGTGCCGGACTTGCCATGCCTATGAGAATTTTACCCGTCCGATCAAGTCCCATGACCGTGCCCAGAAAGCCGGGACCACCTGCATCAAGTGCCACTACAACCTGGTGCATGGCGAAATTCCCTGGGATGAAATGGATGAAGGTAAACAGAAACAAGCCTCTGCCGCACCGGACAAGACAGAACCGTCTCACACTGAGGGAAAGAGCACCAGAATTGCGGATGCAGGAGAAAGGAAACATGACAATGAAACTAACTAGTGTGGGCCTCTGTGTACTGTGCCTCTCGATCCTAGGTCATTCGGGATCCATTCTTGCTGCCGAACGCAAGACTCCAACCGCACCGGAGGACGTCTTGAAAATGAAGAATCCTGTGCTACTGACCCCCGAGGTGCTGCAAGAGGCCACGACTATCTATAAAGACAAGTGCATCAAATGCCATGGCGCCACCGGGAATGGAAAGGGCTCCGGCACCAAGGGGATGGATGTGAAACCGAGAGATTATACGGACAAGAGCGTGATGGAGAAAATACCGGATGGGCAACTGTTCTGGATTACCTTGAACGGGAGCGATCCAGACACCACAGAGATGGAAGGATATAAGAAAAAGCTCACGGAAGAGCAGGTCTGGAAACTGGTGCATTACATTCGATCATTCGCACCGTAACACCCTCAGGGAGAAAAGGAATCAGTCATGCGTCTACGAGTCTTATTGGGTGCAATTCTGCTGAGCGTTGCCGTCTCAGGGGCGTTGGCGATCATCACCCCCAAGACAGCGGAAGCGATTCCCGCGTTCAGCCGACAGACGGAGAAATCCTGTTCGACCTGCCACAATGCAATCCCCAAACTCAATCAGGTGGGGCAAAATTTTCGCACGAACGGATTCAGGTTTCCAGAAGACAAGGAGTGGCAAGACGTCCAGGATCTGAAACATACCCCGCTCTCGGCGAGGCTCGCGCTCGCGGGGGAATTCAACAAGGAGGATGGGAGTGCCCAGAGTTCGAAGCTGAAGATCGAAGACTTTAAGATCCATGCGGCGACTCCACTGGGGAAGACGGGAAAGTTCTCCAGCTACGCCATCGCAACCTTCGTGGAAAAGTCTGTCGCGCTCGGTCAGGCCTATGGCCAAATCAACGATCTCATCGGGGAGGTCGGCCATGGTTTGCTCAACCTCAAGGTCGGCACGTTCGACGTCGCCCTGCCCTTTCTGTCCCATTCACAACGGGTGATTACACAGCGATATTTTGCCCAAGAAGCCCTTGGGATACTCGGCGCTCGCAATAGAGGAACGATTGGTGACGTGAGCGAGGCGACAGAATTCTACAACACAGCCGCTGAGCTTAACGGACAAATTGTGGGGAGTGAGGCCGGCGACATCACCCATCGATATGCCATTGGGCTCTATCAACCGCACGGGTTAAATGACCAAAACAGATTAGGAGATCCTGGCCTCTATGCGACCTACGCCATGACCTTTCTTGAAAACTATACGCTTGGATTGATCTACAAACACGATGTGGTCAATTCAACGCTGGATCCGTTCACGCCAAATGATAAGAAGGGCGTGAACAAATGGGGGGTCGCAGGGGAGGTGAAGCTGGGACCGTTTATCACCACGGTCGGATATTTCCGGTCGGATGGGCTCCCGAATACGGTCGGCGTGTTTCCCGGCAACGATACCAACCGAGCCCTCCAGAATTATATGGCGGAAGTCCTGTTCATTCCGAACAGACTGTGGGTCTTGGGGGCCCGCTTTGATCACCTGGATCAGGAGTTGGCCCAATCAGCCAGTCGGACGACCGTCATGGGGCGGTACAATATTACCCCCAGCGTCTACTGTCAGGCGGAATGGCGCGTGACCGATAGCGGAACCATCGGGGTCACCCCTGCGCCGGATTCCTTGAACGGACGAATCTACCTCGTGACCCCATTTTGATTCGAAATTCCGTACGAGGCGTGTGCGCCACGATTCGTTTCTACTGGACCGGAGTTGGCTCATAAAACTGGCTCCGGTCACAGCATCCATTTTCAATCACGATCTTCTGAGCGTTGTGGTACAGTGCCCGATAGCCGAAGGCTTCTACATTGCAGCGCCCCATGAAAAGAACTCGATTCAGTCTTGCAGCCCTCGCGAGTGCGGTGTGCCTGCTTGTCAGTGCATGCGCCACTTCTCACAAGACTGTGGATACAGTTTTTGCTGATGGTCCACGAGGCGCGGTGTCTCTCCAAAGTGTGGAGGATTCATGGTTCAAGACGGCCCATCCAGTGTTCGTGAGTCCCGTGGTGCTCACGCACGTGCTTCGTGGTGTACAGGTTCAGGTCCTGCCGAACGACACGACCACTGCGATGCGGGTGTTTTCCGATGAGGATACTGGATTCCTCAGCCCACTGATGAGTACCGCTCTGTCCAAAGCAATGAACGGCCAGCTCGTCGGATTTCGCATTCTCCGCGGCACGGATGCGGGGCGTGAGACCACCGGCGGGGTGCTCTACGTGCAGGGACGGTTGCTGCATCTCGCACTCACCCACTATCGTGCGAGTATAGGAAGAGGAAATTCTGGCGCGAAACTGGATCGTCAGGCTCGTAATCCGAGAGGGTTGGAGCCACGCCAGATCGGGTTTGTTCCAGAAACAACGAGGCGGTCGAGCCTCAATGAACAGCCTGACTTGCTGAATCCACCTCCCCTGGCCACACTCGTCATCGACTATGGCCTGCTGGCCACCGGGGTGAAGACATCTTCGTCGGCGCCAGGACAGTCTCAACCACTGTATTCAGATTCCCCAACCGCCGTTTCTCAGGATACCCCTTCATCCATGAAATCGGCCAACGGCGCTATTATCTCTCAGGAGGCGCAGGCGACACAGGACGAAGAGATGCGCGCTGTCAAAGCCCTGGTTATGAACCAAGCTGCAGAACTCGATGCCTTGAAGGAAGATATGCACGCGATGCAGCGCCGACTCGCTGAGCTTGAGGTAGAAGCAGAAAAAACGAAGAAGCGCCAATCTACCTCGCCTCAGCGGAAGACTGTGCCCTAAACGGTGAGCGTTCCCAGTCACGATTCATTTGCCTGATGGGTTATCGTGGAGGATAACGTTCTTGCCCACTTGAGAGGTCGGCAAAGAAGGCCTT
The DNA here is from genome assembly GCA_002869925.2 of Nitrospira sp. CG24A. GTDB lineage: Bacteria > Nitrospirota > Nitrospiria > Nitrospirales > Nitrospiraceae > Palsa-1315. The sequence goes on along the minus strand of NEWT02000032.1, from coordinate 33,048 downwards.
TCTCCCAGTCACTCCATCACGTCCTCTACATCCGCCATCAGAGATCGACGACGTATCGATAGACGCTCCAAGCAGAACGACAATTGGATCTGCGGCAGAGATGATCAATCTCTGCCCCAAAGGGGTGGACTTGGGGTTACTCCGCGCCACTTCTTCGGTCAAGATGGCAATACAACCTCAAAGGTGGTCCCCGACTCGGAGATCGGCGAGAAGGCGTCGGTTTCCCTGGCCGTGAAACATCCCAAGCCTGTCAACGTTAGGGTGCTGTCGTTCGAATTGATCGGGGCACAGTCGCGTGACGTTCCATCTCTCACTCAAACTCCACTTTCGTCGCATTCACAATACCGGCAATCAGTGGGCCATGCACCTCTAGGTGAGCGCCGACCTTGATGTCGCTCAGGGCTCCGCCTTCAACCATGGTATCGGCATTTGTCAATACACGCACGTTGCCGATGGAGAACTCGCCCGGACCGAACACCTGGGTCACGAATCCTTCAATATTGGTGTACTCGCTATCTTCGGAGCCTAATCCTTCCGGCCATACCAGCGTTGCGGTCATGCGAACGCCGGATAGGCCTGCCCCACCTGATGACACCTGCTTGCCATCCACGTCAACCAGCAGACCGTCCCAAAGCTCGTTTAGCTGACCTGGCATATCGTTCAACACCGCATCGCGATAGTCGACGGTCAGAGCACCGATCTCGAAGGTTTTTTGAGTCACCTTATGGTTTTTAATGAGCCCCTTGACCTGATAGTCAGGCGTTTCGGTTTTCATGTCAAACGTTTTCAAGCCAACAAATGTCGCCGTAATCATCCCGTCTCCTGTGACGAACCCGCTGATCTCCACGAGGTCTCGACCGGGCACGAGTCTCAGCACATTACTTCCTGGGATACTGGTATCCAGGGTGGTCGTCGGCGTGATCGTGACGGTCTGACCTAAGACCATCAGCCTGGATCCATCCGAGGCCACCGATTGCACAACCCCCTCAATCGTATCTTCGTACAGCAGCGTATTCGCCGTGCGTTCAAGTGTCTCGTTTGTATCATAGCGTTTAGTCAACGTGGCGTTGACACGCACCATCATCCCTTTCTTGAGATCGCTTTGGCTGCCAGGTTTCCTATCGACCATCATCGACGTATGGCCAGTCTCGTACTCGTCTCCAGAGACAAATACGCTCCCAAATCCGGTGATTGGGGCAGAGACCACCGTCGCCGTGTTCCCTGTGCCACCGATACCCCCGCCCGCTTGCGGGCTGGGGCCGCACGACGCGAGCGCCAAGAACAGGGCCAGAATGGCAAGAACATTCTGGCCAGACGTTCGGTTCATGATCGTGAATCTTTCCGATCTGAATCCAGTTGTTCCTCAAACTGATAAATTCCGAGCCCCACACGCACGCGACCAGTCCCCTTCGCGGCGGGATTCACATCACGATCTCGATGCGAAAGCCAACGGTCGATCGCCTCCAACAATTCCTGGCCCTGCGCGGCGGCGAGGACCTGAAATTCTTTCGCCACCTCGACGGGCACGTTGTCGTACATGACCTTACGTTGGAAACGGGGCTTGGATGGTTTTTGATACATGTTATGGTCGATGGTTGCAATGAGGTCGGCGGTGTCTGTTCCGAGGACATGCAATTTCTCAACCGGACCCTTCAGCGGAATATACCCGCGCGAGAGGAGACAAGTCCGTCCATCTTTCAAGTGTTTAACGGCTCCGACTCGCAGCAACTCATCCAACATCGCTCGCACAGGGATGTCTCCACTGTAGCGTTTGACCAACGCACTGAATGATGCACGCTTCCCTTCCATGCGCAGTGGATGCGGATGCCCCTTCCCATCTCCGAATTCAGAGTCTCGCACCCATCCCGTGATGACCCGCGAAGCCCGATGATACTCTTCCTCCATAATGGATCGGGTCCCGGGTGGTTGCGCCAATAACCGTTGCACTTCCTTGCGCGTCAATCCAGTGAGAATGGCAATCCTCGAGATTGTTTGTTTCTTACCCGCGATTCCGAACTCAGCGTTCGCAACCTCTGCATACACCAGCTTGGCAAGTTCGGCGAACGTTCTATGCGAGATATTGTTCCGGAGCAGGATCCTCACCAATGGACGCAGAAGGCGAAGGGTCGCAGCGGACAGCACTTGCACGTGCTTAGATTGAGCCATTTGGGGAATATAGTCTCACAGTTTCATCAAAAGCAATGTCTCTGGGCCTCTGGCTCAGTGTCTGAATCTCGCACAGTGGCGTAACACAATCGACCTGTTTGGAATCAGCCCATGCGCTGATTCCCATCGTTCGAAATCTTGAATCGTGACGAGGCAATTCCGATTACGCGCACATTGGGTTGTCACGTCGATTCGGACACCAGCCCCAACCAAGTGTTCGATCGGTATCTGATCCAGTGTCTACCCACCCATAGCAAAGTAAGTGGGCGCATCATGCAGGCACTCCCATGTTCAGCCATTTCCAGGCGATTCGAAGCGTAATAATACCTGCCCAGCGTCTCCGCTGCCTCCCGGGCAATGACCTGAAGGCTCTATGCAGTCAGCCATACAATCGTGCCTCCGAAGGCATGAGTGAGATCGATGAGCTGGACTGTTCCCAGGCAAGCTGATCACGCTGAGAAGGGCCACCCGTCAGCAGAACAAGTCAACGCCTCCTCCTATTACCATAGACCCAAGAGCACTTCGCCGTCGCGTTCATCATGACATACTCATTCGTTCCGAAAACTTCTGGGAAATACTGTCAGTCCGCTGAGCAAGATTGCAAACAGAGGCATGCTGATTTTCCAGTCCATACGCTGATTGTGATTGACTCAAGGTGTGGTAGAGTGGGATGGATGCTGATATCGCGTGGATCAGAGGTTTCTTATGGGATCAACGAACTTCGCTTCCCTTGATCTTTCCGATTACGAGATCTCCCCTGAACAGGGTTTTCTCCCACAGGACCCCCTCGGTCATCTACCTGATTCCCCCGCGCTCAACGAGCTTGGACGCGAACTCCCGAAATTACTGAGCGCTCGGACGGTTCGACGCTTCATCGACGAGCAACGTCAACTGCTTCCCGCCATCCCTCCAACATGGCCCTCAGAAAATTACCGGGCTGCGATGAGAATGCTTTCATTCTGCGGGCATGCCTATGTATGGGAAGTGCCGGACCAGCCGGCCGCGACGCTGCCCCCGCAATTGGCACAACCCTGGCACCAAATCGCCACGCGACTTGGGCGACCTCCAGTTCTTTCCTACGCATCCTATGCGCTCGATAACTGGCGTCGACTCGACACAACGAAGCCGATTCAGCTCGATAACATGGTACTGCTTCAAAATTTTCTCGGCGGCTTGGATGAAGAATGGTTTGTCGTGGTCCACATCCAGATCGAGCGGGAAGCGGGGCCAGGGTTGGCGGGACTCCTACGCGCAATGAAGGGTGCGGCCGCAGATAAAGAAGACGAGGTCTTGCTGGGCCTCAAATCCTTGGCGTTGGCCCAGACAGCGATGCGCGCCACTCTACTCAGGATGAAAGAGCGCTGCGATCCCTATGTCTACTATAACCGCGTGAGACCGTATATCCACGGCTGGAAGAATAGCCCTGCCTTGCCGACCGGGCTTTCCTACGAAGGCGTCGAAGCCTATACTGCACAGCCGCAACAATTCCGAGGTGAAACCGGCGCACAAAGCACGATCGTGCCTTGTCTCGACGCAGGACTCGGAGTCGCTCATGCCCCTGACCCCTTGACCCTCTATCTACAAGAGATGCGCGACTACATGCCTCCTCGCCACCGTGCCTTCCTCCAGGACCTCGAGAAAGCCACCGATAATCTGGGGCGTCCGTTGCTCGCCGGCTATGTTCGCGATCGAAAACTCCGCACCCCCGATCTCTGGGCTGCCTATAGCGCCTGCGTCGATCTTCTCGCCAAATTTCGTGAGATCCACATTGGTTACGCCGATAGTTATATTCACCGCCAATATCAGGCGCATGCCAGCAACCCTACGGCGGTAGGAACAGGCGGCACACCCTTCATGCAGTACCTCCAAAAGCACCTGGATGAAACGAAGCAGGCAATCCTTCAGTAGGCCCTTCCCACCGACTCACTGCATACGAACTATTGGCTCGGAGCGATGGGCTGTGGAGAACAGCGGCCTTGTCCACCTTCTGCAGAAGAAGGCTGGGAGGGATCACCGTAACGGCGTTGACTACGCATTCTGAGCGGCGTATCGTTTCACATACCACCCTTCATCATCTGCACAAAAGGAGGCTATGATGGCGATCATGTGTTCTCTGTCGGTCTGCAAAGCACAGCAAGGGATGTGTGGGCATGAGAAGGTGATGTTGAGTGTCGCACTGCTCGCGGCTATCGGCTTTGGCGCCTACGTCCTGATCGGCTGACCGGAGATAGATAACTCGTCCGTTCATCAGGCCACCCTGAGCCAAGGCAGTGTTGTATGCCATCTCCCCTGGCCTTGAATACGGTCTCAACTTCCACCACCCATGATCCGAAGCTCGCCCGACAGCTCGTACTCGACGAACTGTTCGACCTTTCGCTCTACAAGGCGCTCCGTGCGGTGACACAGCTGGATGTGCACCACACTCTTGATGAACTGATCAGAGTGGAGACCTCCCACCTGGCCTTTTGGCAGAAGTTCTTCAATCTCAAGCTCAACGAGTTGAACCTCGGTCGGCAGATCAAGCTTTCCGCCATGATACTGGTCTGCAGGATCTTCGGCTCAACCGCCGTCCATTTGGTGCTCGAAGCCATCGAAGTCCATGGCGTGCGCAAGTATCTGGCACTGTGGCGCGAGTATGAGGGCAAGCCACTCGGCGAAGCCCTGCGCGGTATTTTGATGGACGAGTTCAAGCATGAGGACGTACTCGTCACGGAGCTGACCAAGCGGAAGATCAACCCGGAACGGATTCGAAACATCTTCTTGGGACTCAACGACGGTTTGGTAGAAATCCTCGGTGCGGTGAGCGGATTCTTCGGCGCCTTCGGCAGTGCCACGACAGTCTTGATTGCCGCATCGACTACAGCTGTAGCCGGTGCCCTGTCTATGGCCGCCGGTTCGTTCTTGGCGCTGAACAGTGAGAAAGAAGTGAAAACGACGGAACTGGCCAAGAAAGTGTTCTTAGGCGAAGAATCCGAGGTGAGTCCGATGGAGGAATCGCCCATCGGGTCGGCCCTTGTGGTAGGGGCCGCCTACATGATCGGCGCATTGGTACCGGTGCTGCCGGTCTTAGTCGGCGCTAAAGATGCGCTGTTCTCAGTCATGACCGCCGGGCTCATGGTGATTCTGGTTTCGACGGTCTTGTCGTTTCTATCCGGCATGGACGTGAAACGCCGCATCCTGCTGAATCTCGCGATCATTAGCGTAGCGGTGAGCGTGAGCTATGCGATTGGCTTGGCAGCGAAACAACTCTGGGGGATTGCAGTGTAACAAGAGAGGTGACTTGCGGATGCTCAGAAAACCGTCATTCGCAAACAGAATGATTCCTGGCTTAGCGAGATATGCTTCACGAGGAACGCTTCACTATTTTTCAGCTAGCGGCTTTGGACCATCGGCAACTCGCGCGACCCTTCCGCTTCTTGTTGGATGCGTAGCCGTTCCAGCCGCGACTCCTCCATCACGCTGTGGAGCATTTCATCCGTCATCTGTGTCAACTCCGCCGCAGCATCTTTAATCTGGCCATGTTCGACCGCCCGCGAAAGCACCTCTGCCTTTGTGGCGCCTTTATTTTTTCCCAGGAACGGCTTGATGATAATGTAGGCCACATCTCGCGCCGGCATGAAGCGGAGAAATCGCCGCAGCAACCTGAACGTCTGGATGGGGTAGTGCAGAAGCTTGTACACGAACAGGCGCTTGAGCCCTTGACGGCGGACCTCGTTGATCACTTCTCCTGGCAAGCAGGTTGGATCGATCGTGGAACATTTGAAATACTTGTACCAATCGGTGGTTTCGCTGACGAGCCCACGCTTCACGTATTCCTGCCAAAGTGGAGTTCCCCGATACACACAGAGTCGATTGAAGCCGAACGTGTCGAGCGGCAGCTTGGAGGCTAGGTCGAATGTCGCGTTCATATCTTCGACCGTTTCATCGGGATTGCCCACGGTGAAGAAGCCATGCACGATCTCGATACCGGCCGCCTTGGCATTCTTGACTGCGGTGGCCACTTCCTCCAACGTCTGTTCTTTTTTGAGGCGATCCAGAATCTTCTGACTCCCGCTTTCAATTCCGAACATGACCGTCCGGCAATGGGCCTTGGCCATGGCAGGAAATAAATGCTGGGCCACCGAGTCTACGCGCCCTTCGATGCCCCACTGGATCGAGAGCTTCTCGTCCATGACACCTTGGCAAATCGCCTCAATTCGCTTAGGTTGGAGCAGAAAATGGTCGTCGACAAAATAGACGGACCCGTAGCCGCATTCTTCGAGGTACTTGAGTTCACGCACCACATGCTGAGCACTCCGCGCGCGCCATTTGCCTTCATTGAAGATTGGAATGTCGCAAAACACGCAGGGCCATGGGCAGCCGCGGGATGTTTGCATCGTCGTGAACCGCTCCATCGAGAGCACGGCGGGCACATCGAGCGGCATCGACTCGATAAAATCGAGCGGAAGGCCTTCGCGATCGGGGAACGGCCACTGATCGAGATGACGCTCCATCGGGCGTCCTGGATTCTGCACGACCCTACCGTCCTTAGCCCAGGTCAGCCCGGCGACATCAGCTGGATCATCAAACCGTTCAAGCAGATCAAGGACCAACTGTTCACCATCACCCTTGCAGATGAAATCCACTTCAGGGCACTGCAACTTAACCAACGCGGCATTCAAACTCGCAAAGACGCCGCCAAAGGCCAGCTTCACCTTTGAGTTCGCAGCGCGAATCTGACGAGCCAGGATCTTCGCGTAGGGATAGCTGGTGGTGCTGAGGAAACTGAGGCCGACCAGGGCCGGTTGTTGTCGGTTGATTTCATCGAGAATCACCTCGTTCGGCGTATCAGGGTTCGCCTGATCGAACATCACACACTCATGGCCAGCCTGTTTGAGCACCGACGAGAGAGACATGATGCCGATGGGCGGAAAGCCCATCACTCGGATTCGGCCGTTCTTTGCGCGTGTTTTCGCCGGGAGGGCGTAGAACTGTGGGTCGCGAACGTGGATGAGAAATACCCGCATGTAATCAACCTAACACGAATACCATGGCAGGAGAAGGGAAATAAATTGCCGCCTCTGAAGGACAAACCATACAGAGCGGAGCCGAACACAATGCGGAAAGACTATTTTCGCACGCGAGCGCTTTGGTGTTCCAACTACCCGAGACACGCTCGGCCTCATTCAGCAACCTGCTAAAACACGAAGTGGGAATGAGTGATCGATCGATCTCCACATCCCCACTTCGTCAATGCCCGACAAGAATGAAACTCGACTCTTACTTAGCGCCCGAGCACCACTTTGACCGCGTTGCCGATCTCAGCTGGATTCTTCACCACTCGGACGCCCGCTGCCTCCAAGCTCTTCATCTTCTCCGTCGCAGTGCCTTTGCCGCCGGAAATGATGGCGCCGGCATGGCCCATGCGCCGGCCAGGAGGAGCCGTAATTCCGGCGATGAAACTGACAACTGGTTTCTTCACATTCTTCTTGATGAACTCAGCGGCTTTCTCTTCTGCATCACCACCGATCTCGCCGATCATCACGATCGCCTGAGTCTCGGGATCTTTTTCGAACAAGGCCAGCACATCGACGAAACCTGTCCCGTTGACTGGATCGCCGCCGATGCCGACACACGTCGTTTCACCCAATCCCATGGTTGAGAGCTGGTGTACCGCTTCATAGGTGAGGGTCCCACTGCGCGACACGACACCCACGACCCCTTTCTTATGGATAAAGCCCGGCATAATCCCGATCTTCGCTTCATCAACGGTGATGACGCCTGGACAATTTGGTCCGATCAAGCGGACATCCTTGCCTCGGAGCGCGCGCTTGACTTTCACCATGTCGTTCACAGGAATGCCTTCGGTGATGCAGATCACGAGCGTGATGCCGGCATCGGCCGCTTCCAAAATGGCATCGGCACAAAACGGCGGAGGCACAAAGATCAGTGACGTGTCACACTGAGTTTTCCTCACAGCATCACGCACGGTGTTGAAGACCGGGATACCCTCGACCTCTTGCCCCGCCTTGCCAGGAGTCACACCCGCTACGACCTGCGTCCCGTAGGCCTTGCATTGCGTGGCATGGAACGAGCCTTCCTTGCCTGTGATTCCCTGCACCACCACCCGCGTGTTCTTGTTTACGAGAATTGACATAACGTAATCCCTTTATCGATTCATATTCTCACAGGTTACCGAGAAACTCTGTTTTCGCTCAACAGGCTCACGTCGTCTCATGCGCGGCGGCGGCACAAGAACAGCCACGCAGGAGCATTTAATCAGTATCGTACTAAAAGAAGCCCTTGCGGTACGCTTCCTCAATGGTGGCTCGATGAATATCGTATTGTGTTTGACTCATGATGGTATTGGGACCATTCACAAACGGCATGGCAAAGAGGAGGAAGAACTGAATCCAGAACCCATGCCCCTCGCTCTTTCCAATGGTACCAATGACTTTCTGTTGACGATCTTTATACGTCGTACTTGTTGTCACATCTTGAGACACAACGCCGGGAATCATGGTAAGCGTGAGGGCAGAAATGATACCGGACCAGGACAGCCCATCGCTTCCCTCATCAAAGATTGTGATATCGGCCTTGAGATCCGTCGCTTCACCGGCAGTCGCAACCGAAGAGAACAACTTCGATTCAGTGTAGGCCTTGATGGCTTGTGCACGAAAATCTTCGAAGGCTTCCGGATTTATTCCCTCACTTGAATCCCCTTGACGCCCCCCTTCAATCACGTGAAGTCCGATAGATTTCTTCGCTTGTTGGGTCGATTGTGGCGGCCATTGAGCAGGCGGCTTGACGTTTCCATCCCGGGCCATCACGCATCCGGCAGAACTAACCAGCAACAAAACCAGAGCGAGCATTGCTGAACGCATTGTGTGTTACGCCGCCTTCCTCATAATCCCTTACACCACCACCCTCTTAATTCTTATTAACAGAAAAATGATTCCTACTGATACAGTTCATTAGCTGCTCAACAACTCAACGAACTTTGGAAAGTCGTCGAAGCGGTGGGCCTGCCCCATTCGCTCTGCTTTCTCAACAACATCTGAGTGAACTTTGCTGTGCTCTCCAAATAAGCCATCGAAATCGGATCCCCAAATCAAAAAACCATCCACCTTGCTTTCGCTCAATGCCAGTAAGACAACGCCCCATTTACAGCCGAGTTCCTTCCGCATGCGAGTGAACCCAACACTAGGCTTTTCCCACCATTCTACATGCGAAGCGAGAGGGGAAATTGCTATTTGAACACCACCTACTTCTGCACGAAAATAGTTAGTGCTAGCCTTATCTTCTTCAATGATCTTTATGTCACTACTTCTTCGCAACGCTTCAGCGAAACTATTAGCGTAGTCGTGGCTCTTAGATCCATCAGACATACGGTCTCCATCAACTACTAATCCGCACGATTTAGAAACTCCCCTCGCTTTTCTCTCCTCTCACTTGACGGGCAAGGCGGCGTCAGGCTGCCGCAAGCGACCTTGCCGAAGGAGCGGGGACCCTTCGAGAATTTGCCGAAGAGGAAAGCGGAAACTGACTGAGTCCGCGAAGGAATTTCCGAAGGATTCCGTTCGGCAAATTCCGAAAGGGTCGCTCCGAGAGGCACGGGAGCGAGCGGCAGCCTACGCCGCTTTGCCCGTCAACTTCACAATCTTTTGCGCCGCCTCCCACAGATCGTTTGCCACTTCCAGCTTGAGGCCTGATTCCGCTAACAGCTTACGGCCTTCGTCTGCATTCGTTCCTTGCAGACGAACGACCAACGGCACAGTGATCTTCACTTCTTTGGCCGCTTCGATGACGCCATGGGCGATCCGTTCGCAGCGAACAATCCCGCCGAAAATGTTGATGAAGATGCCTTTGACGTTCGGATCTTTCAGCAAGATCCTGAATCCAGCCGCCACTGTTTCTTTGGTCGCGCCGCCGCCGACGTCCAGGAAGTTTGCCGGTTCGCTGCCAGCCAGCTTGATGACATCCATCGTCGCCATCGCGAGACCTGCGCCATTCACCATGCAGCCGATGTTACCGTCGAGCTTGATGTAGTTCAGATTATTTTCTCCCGCTTCAATCTCGAGCGGATCTTCTTCATTGAGGTCGCGCATCTGTTGCACATCGGCGTGCCTGAACAGCGCGTTATCGTCGAACGAAACCTTGCCGTCCAACGCGATCAGTTTCTTGTCGCTAGTAATAACCAACGGGTTGATCTCCACCATCGCCGCGTTCTTCTCCATAAACAGACGATAGAGGCTCCCCAGCATCTGAATGAAGGGATTCACGACAGCCGGCTCCATGGCCGGAAGCCCAAGCGCGAAGGCGACGTTCCTCCCATTGTACGATTGAAACCCGACAGCCGGATCGATCGCTTCCCGGATAATCTTCTCCGGCTTGTGAGCGGCAACTTCTTCGATCTCCATTCCACCTTCGGTGCTTGCAATAAACACAGGCCATCCGCTATCCCGATCGACAAGGAGGCTCACGTACAGTTCCTTGGCAATCGCGGCCCCTTCTTCAATCAGTAACCGACGCACTTCCCGCCCCTTCGGGCCGGTTTGGTGGGTGATGAGGGTCTTGCCGATCAATTCCTTGACTAAGCCGGGAACGGCCGACTGGTCCTTCGTAATTTTGACGCCGCCGGCCTTGCCTCGGCCGCCTGCGTGGATCTGCGCCTTGACGACAAACACGGGAGTATTCAGTTCTGCGACCCATGCCGCTCCTGCCTCGGGCGAGGTAATCTCTCTCCCGCGTGGAACTGGAACCCCGAACTGCCCGAACAATTGCTTCGCCTGAAACTCATGAACGTTCATGTCGCTCCTTCTAGTCCTCTAGTGCTGAGCCCTACGTACTGAGTACTGAGTACTGAGTCGTAAACAAAAAACCCTCAACTCAGCACTAACTCTCTTTTCTCGTATACGGCGGTAGGATCATCGGTGACACGATCCCGTTCGTACTGCCGTGCTTCTTGGCCTCGGCACGAAATCCCCTTAGATGACCGACCGTCACCTTCCCTTGCGGCATAGCGGCGGCGCGAACCGCGGCTGTCATCCCGGATCGCTTTCCAAAGACCATCAGATCAAGAAGCGAATTCCCCATCAATCGGTTCCGGCCATGCAATCCGCCTGACGCCTCGCCCGCAACGAAAAGATTGGTCACGTTGGTTTCTGAATTGGCATCGATCTTGACGCCGCCGTTCTGGTAATGCAGCGTCGGGTAGATCAACACAGGATCTTTGCTGATATCGATGCCGAACCGTTCAAACTGCAGCATCATCGCGGGAAAATGCTTTTCCACGGTGCCGGGGCCATGTTCGGCATCGAGAAGCGGTGTATCAAGCCAGACGCCGATACGCCCGGACATCGTGCGGATACCGCGGCCCTCTTCACATTCCCGGATAATCGAGGAGGACACAACGTCGCGAGTGTCTAATTCGTTGACGAACCGTTCACCCTTCGCATTCACCAAATGTCCGCCCTCTGATCGAATACCCTCCGTCACCAGCGCCCCGATAAGCTGTTCTGGATAGACCGCACCGGATGGGTGATATTGGAACGTGTCGATCTGCGTGAGTTTGGCGCCCATCCGATAGGCCAGACAGAGTCCGTCTCCAGTTGCACCGTAGTGATTACTGGTCGGAAATCCCTGAATATGGAGCCGGCCGATTCCGCCGGTCGCGAGAATGACGGACTTGGCGGCCACAACCACGTGGCGCTGGTTGTCGAGGTCTTTGAATATCGCGCCGGTGCAGGCCCCCTTCTCGTCGCTGGTTAACTCAATCGCGGCGCAAAATTCGAGTAGCTGGATCTTCTGATTCAGCACCTCGTCCTTGAGCACCCGCATGATTTCAAGACCGGTGTAGTCCGAGCACGTCAGGAGGCGAGGCTTCGAGCTCCCGCCGCCTTTTTTCACATGGAGATTGCCGTCCCCATCGCGATCGAACAGGACACCCAAGCTCAACAACCATTTGGCAATCGAGGGACCTTCCTCGACCATCACCTTGAGCAGCTGATGATCATTCTGCATGTGACCGCCCTTGAGCGTATCCACGAAATGCGTGACGGGCGAGTCTTCCGGCGCGACCGAAATCTGCATGCCTCCCTGGGCCATCACGCTGTTGGAGTCGCCGAGACGAAGCTTCGTCGCCAGGATGACCTTGGCGCCTGCCGCATGTGCATGGAGTGCCGCTGCGCAGCCAGCCCCGCCGCCTCCCACCACTAGAACATCGGTCGTGTAATCAGCCGTCAAATCGAACTCGTCCGCAATGGGACTATCGCCCTCCAGTAATGCCGCCAATTCGACAACCGTCTTATCCCCCTCGTTGATGCCGAAGCGAATCGGGCGATAGGCTCGTTCACGATAATCCGGATGATATTTATGGATCAGTTGGTCGCGATCCGCTGGAGAGAACTTGGGAAGCGCCTGCTGGCGTCGAGCATCCCGCGTGTGGTGCACGATTTGCTGAAGGGCGTGGATGTCCATGAGTATTCTTTTCGCTATCCGCGTTCGATATTCAACGTCTGTCTCATTTCAGAGGCTGAGAGCGGCCGGCTGACTGCTCGTTGTGTTATTTCACGGTTGCGCAGTGATCGGCCAGTTCCTTCTCAGTCATCTTGAGGATTGCAGCCCACTCGTCGTTGAAACGGCCGTCTTGGATTTCCTTGATGCGCGTGTCTAGGCCTACCGGTTTTTCGGTAAAATGAGCCCCCTGAGCCCGGCTCACGTAGAGCGCCACGAGATTGGGGGCGATGTCCGCGATGCAGACGGGCGTACACATGCCGCACATCACACAATCCATAAACATCTCGGACACACTTTTGAAATCTCCGAACACAGCCTTCCAGACCCCTTCCCGCACATCAATCTGCTGCGGGCAGGCTTCGGTGCAGGCATTACAATTTCTACAGAGTGGTGCTTCAGGGTAGAGATTGAAGAGGTCTTGTTTTGGATCTGTGAGCGCCTGTATGTCGTAGGTCGCTTTCCGAGCAGGGAACGGCGGCATCATGGTGATCGACATGCCGTCTTGTACCGCCATTTGGCAGGCCAGACAGGTTCTGACTTTCGGATCGTCCTTGGTCCGATAGTAGGCCGCGCAGGCCCCGCAAAACCCCCCAAGACAGCCGGCCCCACGGACGACTTCCTGACCCGAGTACCACAGAGCCTTAATGATCGTGATCCCCTCCGGCACGTCGTACTTCTTACCGGCAATCTCGACGGTGACCATCTTGTGCCGGATGACTTCCGGCTGATCGATGATATTGCTGTCTTCTTGTGCCATCTTTTCTTTCGTGAGGCCTAAAGAGTATCTCTCAACCCCTCACGCCTAACCCCTCACGGAATTCTAGGCGATCGCATCCACGATTGCATTCAACGTCGGGCTAGGACGCATCGCTTTTGCTGCCTTCGCATCATCAGGATGATAGTACCCGCCAACATCGACCGGCTTGCCCTGAGCCGCGAGTAATTCGCCGGAGATCTTGGCTTCATTATCCGCCATCTCCTTGGCGATCTTCACAAAGCGCGCTGCCAGACCCTTATCCTGAGTCTGTTGGGCCAAGGCTTGGGCCCAATACAAAGCCAGATAGAAATGGCTCCCGCGATTATCGATCTCACCCACCTTGCGGGCAGGGGACTTATTGCTCTCCAGGAACTTCGCATTGGCCTGATCGAGCGCATCGGCCAAAATCTTTGCCGCTTGATTGTTCCCCACCTTGGCAAGATGCTCCAATGAAGCAGCGAGGGCCAAAAATTCACCCAGAGAATCCCACCGCAAATACCCTTCCTCCTGGAACTGCTGCACGTGCTTAGGCGCCGAACCGCCTGCGCCGGTCTCGAAGAGACCGCCGCCGTTCAGCAGAGGAACGATCGAGAGCATTTTAGCGCTGGTCCCGATTTCGAGAATCGGGAACAGGTCCGTGAGATAGTCGCGCAACACGTTCCCCGTCACAGAGATCGTATCCTTCCCCTCTTTGATCCGCTCCAATGAGAGGCGCGTCGCATCGGCCGGCGTCATGATCCGGATGTCGAGGCCTTTGGTATCGTGATCTTTTAAGTAACGTTCGACCTTCATGAGCAATTGGGCATCGTGTGCTCTGGTCTTGTCCAACCAGAAGACTGCCGGGGCTCCTGTGGCCTTCGCACGATTCACCGCCAGCTTGACCCAGTCCTTGATTGGGGCATCCTTCACCTGACACATGCGCCAGATATCACCTTCTTCCACTTGATGTTCCAGCAACGTCTTTCCTGAGGCATCGACCACGCGGATCGTGCCGTTGCCCAGCGCCTTGAAAGTCTTGTCGTGCGAACCGTATTCCTCTGCCGCCTGTGCCATGAGACCAACGTTGGGCACACTACCCATCGTCTTCGGATCTAACGCGCCGTGCTTCTTACAGAACTCGATGACCTCGCGATAGACCGGCGCGTAGCTAGAATCCGGGATCACACACTTCGCGTCATAGGCCTTGCCGTCAGGGCCCCACATCTTTCCCGAATCGCGAATGACCGGGGGCATGGACGCGTCGATGATGATGTCACTGGGCACATGCAGGTTGGTGATCCCCTTGTCGGAATTCACCATCGCCATGGGGGGCCGCTTCTGATACACAGCTTGCACGTCGGCCTCAATCGCCTTACGTTGATCTTCAGGCAAGGCTTTGATCTTCGTGTAGAGGTCGCCAATGCCGTTGTCCGGATCCACGCCAAGATTTTTGAGCGTCTCACCATGCTTCTCGAATACGTCTTTGTAATACACCGTCACGGCATGACCGAAGATCTTGGGATCCGAGACCTTCATCATGGTGGCTTTCATATGAATCGAGAACAGTACGCCTTGCTTCTTGGCATCTTCGATCTGCTCTTCGAGGAACTGACGCAGAGCCCGCTTGCTCATGAAGGTGGCGTCGATGATTTCATTGGCCTGCAGCGTCACTTTCGGTTTGAGCACGGTCGTCTTGCCGTCCTGACCGACGAACTCGATCCGCGCATCGGTCGCCGCAGTCGTCGTCATGGACTTTTCGTTGGACCGGAAATCTCCGCCCTTCATATGGGAAACATGCGTCTTGGAATCGGAGCTCCAGGCTCCCATCTTATGCGGATGCTTTCTGGTGTGGGCCTTCACGGAAAGCGGCGCACGGCGATCGGAATTGCCTTCACGCAACACCGGGTTGACAGCGCTGCCCTTGACCTTGTCGTAGCGGGTCTTGATGTCCTTCTCTTTATCGTCTTTCGGATTCTCAGGATAATCGGGAAGCGTATAGCCCTGGCTTTGCAATTCCTTGACCGCCTCTTGGAGCTGGGGAAGCGAGGCGCTGACGTTCGGAAGTTTAATGATATTGGCTTCCGGTGTCTTGGCCAGCTCGCCCAATTCTGACAAAGCATCCGCCTGCTTCTGCTGCGGCGTCAAGTAATCGGGAAATACCGCGAGGATGCGTCCGGCCAATGAGATATCGCGCAATTCAACGGCAACGCCGGCCGCCTTGCTGAAGGCGTTGATAATCGGAAGAAACGAATAGGTCGCCAGCATGGGCGCTTCATCGGTCTTCGTATAGATAATTTTGTCCGCTTTGGTCGTCATGGTGATCCTCTCCTAACTCCTTAGTTAGTTCAGCGCGTTCAACGCTGAACCGGCCTTGAACCACGCAATTTGCTGTCCGGTAATGCTGTGGTTCGCCTGAATGGTGAGTGACTTACCATCCGCCTTATGGATGGTCACTTGCACCGGTTTGCCAGGAGCCAGACTGCTTAGCCCTGTCACGCTGATGCGGTCCTGTTGCTCGATCTTCTCGTAATCCTTCGGGTCAGAGAAGGTCAACGCCAAGATCCCCTGCTTCTTCAAGTTGGTCTCATGAATACGGGCAAAGCTCTTCGTGATCACGACGCGAACGTTCAGGAATCGCGGCGACATCGCGGCATGCTCTCTGCTGCTGCCTTCCCCGTAATTCTCGTCGCCGACCACGATCGAACCGATGCCCTTCGCTTTGTACCGGCGGGCGATCTGGGCCATGGTGAGCCCTGCTTCGCCCGTCAAGACATCCGTGCCCTTGCCGGGCTCGGGGAAAAACGCATTGTTGGCGCCCAAAAACATGTTGTCGCTGATCCTGTCTAAATGGCCGCGGAACTTGAGCCAGGGGCCAGCCGGCGAAATGTGATCGGTCGTCGTCTTGCCCTTGGTCTTGATCAAGAGCGGAAGCTTTTCGAAATCCTTGCCGTCCCAACGCGGGAAAGGTTGCAGTAATTGTAACCGCTCACTGGTCGGCGGAACTTCGACGGTCAAGCCCTCACCGCTGGCTGCCGGCGCGACGAACCCCTCTTCACCCTTCGCAAACCCCTTGGCTGGAAGCTCTTCACCCACCGGCGGCAGGAACTTGAATTCTTTCCCATCCGCGCCCTTGAGCGTCTGGTTCACAGGATCGAAGCCGAGGTCGCCCGTAATGGCATAGGCCGTTACAACTTCAGGACTTGCGAGGAACGACAGGGTTTCATTGATGCCGTCGTTGCGGCCAGGGAAATTGCGGTTGAAGGAGCTGACGATCGAATCCGCTTTTCCCTTCACGCCATCGGCCCGCTTCCACTGCCCGATACAGGGGCCACAAGAATTAGACAACACCGTGCCGCCCAACTGTTCAAATGTCTCCAAAAACCCGTCGCGCTTCATCGTGTTGTAAATACGCTCGGAGCCAGGAGACACGAGAAACGACGCTTTCGCTTTGAGCCCGGCCTTCAACCCTTGCTGAGCGATATGGGCCGAACGACTGATGTCTTCATAGGATGAATTTGTGCAGCTGCCGATGAGCGCGGCCTTGAGCTCGACTGGATAACCCTTCTCCTTGGCTTCGGCCGCCAGCTTGGAAATGGGCCGGGCGAGATCCGGCGTATGGGGCCCAACGACATGGGGCTCGAGCTTCGACAGATCGATTTCGACAATCTGATCGTAGTACTTCTCAGGTGACTGAGCAACCTCTGGGTCTGGGACAAGCAATGACTTATTGGCGATCGCCAGGTTGGCGAGGTCGCCCCGATCCGTGATGTTCAAATAGGCCACCATCTTCTGGTCGAAGGGGAACACCGATGTCGTGGCGCCCAGCTCTGCGCCCATGTTACAGATTGTCCCCTTCCCGGTCGCGCTGATGGTTTCGGCGCCTGGTCCGAAGTATTCAACGATCTTGTTCGTTCCGCCCTTTACCGTGAGCAAACCACAGAGGTACAGAATCACGTCCTTCGGCGAGGCCCAGCCGCTCAACTTGCCAGTCAGGTGGATGCCGATCAGTTTTGGATGGAGCACTTCCCATGGCAGGCCGGCCATCACTTCACCTGCGTCTGCGCCGCCGACCCCAATGGCCAATCCACCGAGCCCACCGCCGTTCGGCGTATGCGAGTCGGTGCCGATGATTAAACTGCCCGGAAACGCATAGTTCTCCAACACCACTTGATGAATGATCCCGGCGCCGGGCTTCCAGAAACCAATACCGTATTTCTTCGCCGCAGAAGCGAGAAAATTGTACACCTCCGCGTTTTCATCCACCGCGCGGAGCAAGTCCTTCTCAGAACCCATCTCGGCCCGGATCAAGTGATCGCAATGGATCGTGCTCGGCACAGCCGCTTGTGCCTTGTTTGCCTGCATGAACTGCAACATGGCCATCTGGGCCGTCGCGTCCTGCATGGCCACACGATCTGGCCGCAGGTCCAACATAGCTTTGCCGCGTTCCCACGTCTGGGTATCGAAATCGTCCGCATGTGAGACCAACACCTTCTCGGCTAATGTCAAACCACGACCGAACTTCTTCCTCGCCTTCGCAAACACGTCCGGCATTTTCGCATACAGATTTTTTGCAAGATCTATCGACATGGTGACCTCAGTTCAAAATGAGCAATGTACAATTAAAAATATTGTTACTTCAGAGGTGGAACTTCCCGCCTTTTCGGCGCCGCATAATTCACCAGATAGTCAAACAGCCTAATCAAGCGGCTATCCTGACGCTTCTGATCGACCCAATGCCCGATCAATCCGATTGTACGCGAGAGGATGAAGAAGCCGTTCAAACTGTCGACCGGGAACCCGATATCGACAAGCACCGCCGCCATCGTGCCGTCCACGTTCAGAATCAGGTTGTCCTTCTTCACTGAGGTGATTTTTTCCACTTCGAGTGCAAAGTCCAGGCAGGGGGTCTTGATGTTCAAACTCTTGACATACCCGACCAACTCCTTCACCCGTTTGTCCGGATTACGCAAGCTCTTGACCCGATGTCCGATCCCCGGCACGGGCCCGTGGTTCTTCTTCATATAGGCCAAGAAATCATCCACGGTCATTTTATTATCGACAGCATACTTGAAGAACCGGCCTGCGTCGGTCACAGCGCCGCCGAAGCGAGGGCCGATCATAATAAGTCCTGCTGCGACCGATTGGGACATGCCGATCCCGGCACAGGCTGCGATAATCGTCCCAAGAGCTCCGCTGACACAGGGGCCATGGTCGGCAGAGAGCATCATGATGCGCTTGATGATTTCAGCCTCTTGTTGGGAGATCAGGCGCTTATCCCACAGCAGCCCTACGACATGGGGAATCTGGTAGCCTTTGTTGATAAGTTCGGAAGCAGGGTATCCGTCGTAACAGGGTTCATCGCCACGGTCGTCGCTGATCGTGGTGCGGATCAGCGGGGCGACCATCACTTCGTCCGCCTTCATGGCCTCTTCAATCGTCTTCGGCAACTTCGGCAGCATAGCCGGCTCAACTGGTTCTTTGACCTGGCCGGACTTCAGCATCTCTTGATAGGCTTCCTTGATCGCCGGGCCCAACGCGCCGAATGTCGCCGGTACGACAGCGCCGGACTTCTTGAGCGCATCGGACTTGGAACGGGCCGACCCTTCCCCCTTCAACCCTTCCTTCGCGCCTGCATGGCCGAACTTCATGCCCTTCGGCAAACTCTCCTGGCAGAAGCCGGAGACGACGGCCAACAACTTCACACGCCGCTTCTTCGCTCCGTACCACTCGGCCGCCCGCTCTTCGAGATCGCCGCCCATTTCGCCGACAATGACCACCGCCTTCGTTTGTAGATCGTTCTCGAACATGTCGAGATAGCTGACATAGTCGGTTCCCGGATAGGTATCGCCACCGATCCCGATAGCCGTCGTGATCCCGTCGGCAAACTGCGAGCAGATCCAGATAATTTCGTTGGAGAGACCGCCCGACTTGGTGATGACGCCGAATGAGCCTTCGCGGTAGAGCTTCGAGAGCACCAGGTTGTCGAATGCGCCGCCAATGACACCTAAACGGCAAGAGCCGGCTGAGACAATTCCGATCGACGAAGGGCCGTTGAACACCTTCCCAAGCTTAGTCGCATGACGCCCCAGGATTTTGGCGTCCTTTTCCGGCACACCCTCGGTGATCATCGAGACCACCTTGATGTGCGAGTCGTCCAGAGCTTCCATCCCGCCCTTCATGGCTCGATCTGCGCCGATGTAGACAAGGCTGGTATTGATTTGAGGATGATTCTTGGTCGCTTCTCCTACGGTCTTATAGATGGGAACAGCCACTAAGCCGCTGCCATAGGGAATTTCGTGTGTCTTGCCGGCGTCAGGCGGATAGACGAAGGCCAGGACATTCAGCGAGCGCTTGATCAGGTAGCAGAACTCGGCCATCCGGCGCGCGGCGTTCACACCCGCGACACCACCCTGAATGACCACGTAGGTATCTTTATTGGCCAGGATACTCATCGGGATCTCCCTCTTTCCTCAATACTGCGTGATACATGCTGAGCTGAAGAACAGTTCCTGCTGTTCAGCACACAGATCTCAGCACTCGTTTCTATTTCAATAGCGCCTTATCGACGATATCGGTCAGCGGCGTGTTGCGGTCGAAGACATTGATGTCGAACCCTTCGTCCTTGAGCGCGCGCATCGCATCGAGCCCTTCCTTCTCACGCGGGCCGCCACGACGTACCCAAATTTTCACGTCCTTAAGCTTGCCCTCTAACTTCGCCTTGCGGAATCCATTGATGATGCCGCCGAATGTCTTTTTGACGTCGGTGAAATTGGCAATCGCCCCGCCGACAATGATGTTCTTGATCCCGGGCAACGAACAGACCTTATCGGTCAAGACTTCGACCGCCCAATCTGGTGGATCCCCTGAATATTCAGCGTAATTGGCCAACTTACCGCCGCGCGCAACGACCGCATCGGAATAATAGACGCTGGCCCCGCCGCCTGCCGGAAGCATGGCCGTATCTCCGCCTGGAATCTCAATAAATTTAACCGAGCCTTTGATCTTGGAGTCGACCGCCATGACTTCCGTTTCATGTTTGGAGTAGGCCCTGCCGAACTCGGCGGCAAAGGCAAAGTTCCAATCCGGATGCCGGAACTTGGCATCGCCATCGAGCAACGTCACCGCATCCAACGCGATCAGTTCCCCCTCCTGCTCGCGCAGGACCACGGGGTTCACCTCCAAATACTGCGCATCTTCGCTGTCGAAACAGGTGAACATCTTACCTGCGAACTCGGCCATCTTTTTCGCCAATGGACCAGTGAAACCTGCATCCTTCGCCAACCGTTCGAGCGCCTCCCCCGTAGGCTGTTGCCCGACGTCCACGGCCAGACGCTTCACACGATCCCAATTCGATTCGACTTCAATACCACCACAGTTGGCGACCAGAATGTCCGTCCCTTCACGGGTGGACTTCACCGCGCAATAATATTCTTCCTTGTGTGGAACCATTTCGGATACGATCACTTGCGAGACGGTGATGCTGCCTACTTGGCGGCCGATCATCTCCTTGGTCGCCGCCTCCGCCTCTTTCAGATCCAGACCGACCTTGACCAGCCCGAGCTTGAACCGAGAGCCAAGCGCTTCATGAGCCTTGACCACCAACTTGGATTTCTTTAGCCATTCATTGACTTGGCCGAGCTTCGTCAATTCGTCGACCGAGGTGACGACGACATAGTGGGGGACCGTGATGCCCCACTTCTTCATTAGCCCCATCCCAGGACCTTCGAGCACCTTCGCCATGACATCACTCCATCAGAAATGGTGAGAAACAATATAGAAAGGAGGAGGATTCTAACCAAATCGGCTTGGGGACTCAAGACGTCAGAGGAACTAATCGAAGAAAGTCCAAAAGACCTAGCAAAGACCCCGAGTGGGTGCACATGTCTCTAACTAAATGAAATGTCAGAAAAAGTTTCAGACTGATCCGGGGAAATACAGTGCAATGACGATCAAGCTCATCGAAAGCGCCAAAAAATATGGGCCAGATTATGTTGAAGATATCGTGCCGCACCAAGCAGCGGCAACCATACCGCCGACAGTGATTCCTCGGCAGAACGTGGAGCGATTCTCTTTCCTGAAGAACTCAAGGACCTAGGTCACCGAACCCCGGTTCCCCTCTTCAGAGGCTCGGCAACGGGTGGAAATTCTACGTCAGGGCCGCTTCGAAGATTCAACGTGGACGCCGTCACTTCATAATGTTCCCGTTCTTCTTCCTCGCGACCGAATACCAAGACGCGCACGCTCTCCAATGGAAATGCCGGGCCTGGATCCCGCTTCCGATCGGGAGCGATATCCTCATGCCCTACCACATCCTTGAGGTCGTAATGCCGAACAAGAAGTTGTGCGAGTTCCAAGGCCTTCTGGATGTGGACCTCCGGATAAGCATGCCACCAGCGGGACTCGTCGTCCAACTTGTGCTTGGCCAAGACAACTTCGTCTTCCGTATACAGTGTCCCAACCCAAGGCTGATATTTGTCGCCCGCTTTTTTCAGCGGGCCCGCATTATCCATCTCGATCCCAATGGAGTAACTGTTGAGTCCGCTCAACCCATCCCAATGACTCAGGCCCGCGTGCCAGGTTTTCACATTTGAACGGCGCAAGTTGAGTGATCGTGCCGTCTCTGGCCAACACCAGATGTGCGGAGGCCTTCGATTCCGGGTTCATCAGCCAGTTGATCGAACTCGCGGCACTCCTCCCAGCCGTGTAGTGGAACGCCAGGTAGCGTGGGGCGAGGTCGCCTCCTTTGTTCGGAGTCTCAATGAAGGACACACCCGCCCAGACAAGCTGATCGTCTTCGATCGAAAAGCCGACACCTCGCACGATGGCAGTACGACGTGTCTTGACTGTCCTTAACGCTGCCTTTTTCTTTTCGGTGTGCGACGTGTTCGAGAAGATCTTCTACGCGCCAGCATGAACTCCCTGCAGCATACTGAAAGGGCTTACCGCCCTTATGCCTACGCCACGATACTATGCCTGAAATCGATCCTCTCCTCATAATAGTGAAGGACCAGGGGATAAAGAATAGGTGATAGGACAAAGAGCCCCATCACAACATTAGCTGACTCTTCGCGGACCAAGTGCCCTCACAGTTTTCGCACCTTGATCGAGTACTTCCCCGTCCCGGTCTGACGGCTATAATGACGGATCTGTACAAAATACTCCCCAGCAATCAAGTCCCCTGCGATACTGGCATTGGTATCGAGTCCTGAGTCGTCATCTTCCGCAATCAATGCGGTCTCGCTATTCGGCCCGAAGAGCTTCATCACCACATCCGTTGGGCCCAGGGTGTCAATCACATACCGCCCGTCCGTCCCAGCTGTAAACCGATACAGATCTTCTTCTCCTACCTTCCCTATCGACGCCTGTGTGCGGCGCTTGGCATTCACGAGTAGCTCGACAGCCTGAGAAGTCGTACCCCCTGCCTTCGGATACATTTTGGCCCCGGCAACGAAGGCCTTGTCCATCGCAGACAGGACCTCATTTGCTTTAGTGCCGATACCATTGAGGGTCCAGGAGGCAGGAAAGAAGTACAGCATGATGGAGTCGGGGTCGAACGAAGTCCCATTGATCTGATCAACACTATACTTTCGAAGAATGTTGTGGCGCGCCTTCTCTTCGTCCCAGAAGTTCGGTGCTTTAGCTACTTCGCGAATCACGACTTCTTCGTTCCATTGGATTCCTCCTTCAGGGTTTTGATGCTCATGAGCCAATCCAATGGCGTGACCGAACTCATGTCCCGCGGTCCCTCCATCCAGAAACCCCAGATTCATCGTTGGCTGGTCTAATGGGATACCACGGCAATCGGTGCCGATGTAGGACCAGGCTCCGTCGTTGTGATCGAACGCAATGCGAATCTCGGCATTCAACGCATCGTTGAAATCGAATTTCAGATTCGCCACCTGAGACCACCACTCAGCCTGTTGCCTAGCGACGGTCTGCTCGGTCGGAGTGCCTCCCGTAAATCGCACTCTGAGCGTCGAGCCATTCATCCATGTCTTCCCGATGGGAGCGATTGCACGCCTCCCGCCATTTCGCATCCGCTTGGTAGGCTGAAGCCGCATGAGATCTCTTGGTAATATCCGGTCGATACAGACTTTAGGTCTGTTATCCATTGCTGATCCTCCTTTTAACTCACATTATTCATGACGATTCGTCGCAAAATCGGTGACAGCCTCCTAGTCCACACCGGAGATACCTCAGCCCTGTGAGGCTCAAACGGTGGGCATCACAAGTCGAGGGCGGCGTCCATTATACTGGGAGGGAAGCTCATGTTCTTGACAATTCTTAAAATAATAGCTAACTTAGCTAATATTCACCGTGCTTGCAATCCGAGGGGAAAGAACCGTGCGCCAAGTGAACATGCATGAAGCGAAGACTCATCTTTCCGAACTCGTCGAAGCGGCTGAAGCGGGAGAAGTTGTTGTGATTGCTCGTCACGGGCGTCCTGTTGTCCGATTAGAATCAGTCAAACGTAAAGGCAAAGGGATTCGCTTAGGGACCCTGAAAGGGATGTTCTCTTCGATTCCAAAAGATTTCGATGCACCATTACCCCCGGATGTGCTCGAATCCTTCTACAAGCATCCAGTCGAACCGTGAGATTTCTTCTTGATACGCATGTCTTGATCTGGGCCCTTGACGGCAGCAAGAAGCTACCCGCAAAAGCACGAGACCTGTTGCTCGACCCCTCACACGAGCATTATGTCAGCACGGCCAGTGTCTGGGAACTGGTGATCAAGGTCGCACAGGGAAAATTGTTACTTGGTCGAGATCTTGACGAACTGGAGTCAGGCATTGAAACGGCTGGGTTCAAGCTCCTGCCCGTGCACATTCGACATGCCATCGCTGTCGCTTCCCTGCCCAATCATCACCGTGACCCATTCGATCGATTGCTGATTGCCCAATGTCGCGTTGAAACGCTGCGATTACTGACGGCAGATACGCAACTTTCCTCCTACGAAGGAGTCTTTCTTGTATAAGATTCTGTCTGTATGGTTCCTTGCTTATAAAACGGAACTAGCCATAAGTCGATTACCTCATGCCAGATCCTACTAATTTCCTCATTCTATGCCATACCAACCAAGATGTGACCGACACACTACTCTGGCTCCAAGATTACAAGACCCGTGACATATCCTCTTGAACGCACTTGCTATAGCAGAACGCTCGACATCAGTAAGGATGTAGTGTTAGAAACCGGTTCTTCCGCTATTGCTTGACCAGCTCGCATGGGATACACTCAAAACATGCCTGCGGTTGTCCATCCCCATATCACAATCGATCCAAACATCTGTGGTGGAAGTCCGCGTATCGAAGGGACGCGAATCACGGTGCGAACCATTGCGATCTATGCTCTGCACCACGGGCAGACCCCAGAAGAACTGCTCACGCACTATCCTCACATCAGCCTCGCATCGATTTACGATGCGCTGTCCTATTACTACGACAATCGTGAAGCAATTGATAAAGACATTGCCGAGCACCTGTCAGCCCCAGAAATTGATTCACGCTCATAATCCCACACCCCGTGTTTCCTCATGAGCCTGGTTGAATGAAATTCTATCTGGATGAACATATCCACCTGACCATGGCCTCATTGCTTCACGCACGCGGTATTGACTGCGTGACGACCCGGGACGCTGGGAACTTGGGTTTTTCTGATGAAGCACAATTGTCCTTTGCCACAAGCCAAGGACGAGCGATCCTCACCTTCAACCATAAAGACTTCCTCCATCTCGCCAGACAATGGCACGAGACAGGCCGTTCCCATGCCGGCATTATTCTTTCCAAAGAACTTGCCATTCCTGACCTCATCCGTCGGCTCCACCGATTCATTACCCAATACGCGACGATAGATCTCACAAACTGCGTCATCTGGCTCCCGAGCCTCCCGCATCACTCCTGATCTTGAGAGCCTCTCTTACCACTGCTGAGTATCCCCGAGGATAGACCCCCCTGCGCTCCCATCGACCTCTGCGTTTTTTTCTTGATGATCAAACAAAAATTCCCGACCCTTTTGATTTTCATGCCTTCTTGGACATCATGATTTTCTCCTCTGGGTTCTCAGGTCACATGTTCGCGATTCAGTGATGCCCAGGTCAGTTCTATGGGGTTGGATTCGGCCAGGATACTTCCGAAGCAAATGTTGCCAAGCACGGTGTAACGGCCTTTTATGACCTTCATGTTGACCGAGTTAGCCCCCCCGACGACGCGATTGTTGCTGACGACAAGTGTGCTCGATCTCAAAAACACATCGGGCTTCTCGCTGCTGTTTTTGCGATAGCACTCATTATGGCTAAAGATGCCGTCGCCGGAGTTGAACTCCAGGCTCACCGCAGAGTCGTTGCTTGTGCCGCGCGTGCGGATCTGGTTGCCGGTGGCGGCGTAGTTGGCGCTTTCGCCTTTGCCCATGATGGCCAGGCCATCGATGTCGTTGAACTGATTATTCTCGATCGAAACCTGGTCTATCACTTGGCCAGATTCGAGCATCAGACCGATGCCGACACGGAAAATCTGGTTCTGCTTGATCATCGCGGTGTGCAACGGTGCGTTGATACGGATGCCGGCGCGATTGAAGCCCTGGATGCGGTTGCCAAGAATTTGGCAATCGGTGATGGGAGTATTGTCAGTCGGTGCCGGGAGCAGCAAGACGCCGCACTGTTGCTTGGAGACGGCCTCCTTGGGCTGCAGGAGATCGTTATCGAGCACACGCAGGCCATTGAGCCTGGCGACGATGCCGTCGCCTAAGACACTAAAGACGTTTGCCTGCACTTCAAGTCCGAAACCGGGCGCGGTCAGACCGTTCAACAGCAGGCCACCATGAATACAACCGCTGATGCGATTGCCGCAAATCCGATTAAGGCGCTGGTGCCGCGTAACGGGTGCGAAAGCGATCGCGGTGTCGGTACAATCGAACTCGTTGTTCTCGATGCGCACATCGGCCAAGCTGGTATCGCCAGCACCCGGGGCATTACTACCGCTGCGGATTCCGATCGGAGCTTGCACGACGTTCTCCCTCACGTGCAGCGACATCAGCCCTTCGGCCAAACCAATCGCTGCCCACAATGGATCTTCGCCTTCAACGTGGATCACCAAGTGCTCGATGCGGACCAGACGCGAATCCACCACCCGCACTGCTTCATGAGGAGAGTTGATCGAGCCGCGACACAAGATCGAGAACGCATCCAGCACAATATCCTCGCTCTTGACGATCACGACGGCGCCAGTGGCGCTGAATGCGTTCAGGCGCGAGGCGATTCCCTTGCCGACGAGCTTGACCGATCCCGGACCTTGGATGTGCACGGGTGTCTGCAGCGAATAGCTGCCGACTTCCAGACAGACCGTACCGCCCCCGGCTGCCTTAACTTGATCGATCGCCATTTGGAGCGTCAGCTGACCACTGGGATGTGCTTGTGGTGTCACGCAGACTGTGCAAGCGCAGTTATCGCCGCCTTCCGGAATCGGCGGTGGCCAGAAGGTGAGGCAACCGCTGATCGTGCCTGGGAAGGTGACGAATCCGAGCTTGGCGTAGTGATGATGGATGCCGCGCGGCGGCGCGTGATCGAGTTCCTCGATACTCGCGTCGGTGCTGCGCGCGGCGAACACCCAGTAATCGCCGCTTTTGAATTGACCGCCGGCTGGATCGAGCGAAAACGGCGCCACGATTCCGTGTTCGAGCAAGACGCTGATGCCTGCGCCCGCAGGCACGGTGATTTCGCCATTACTGGCGATTGGATCGAGGTCTTGCAGGACGTTGCCGTTCTGATCCAGCACCTGACCGCGTTGATCCCAACGTTTGACCCGCGTGTGCCGTCCCAGCTGCGTGCGATGCTGAGCGTCTGTCGGGAACAAGCCTGCGGTCAACGGATCTTCGAGCAGGATCGTGCGCGTCGCATCGTCGACACCATTGCCGACCTTGACGCGCCGCAGTTCACCAGGCAGATTGTGCAGTTCCAGCCAATCGTCGGTGATCTCAACCCAATCGCCATCGGAAAAGCGCAGCACCGAATCTTTACCGATGCTTTCCACGGTGAGTTGGTCAAGAGTGGGGATATGCGTCACGCGCGTTTCAATACTGGCGTTGTCGCGCGACCATTTGAAGGTGGCGGTGCCGAGTGCGCCCCCTTGATGGATCTCGATGCGGTAGAGCTGGTTTTCAAGCCCTTTGTACCCGCCGCCTGGTGGAATCAGACAAGGGTCGGGTTCGCCGGGGACGACCGCGGTCGTGGTGCTCAGGCGGCCTGCCGATGGCGCATTGATCGCCGACCATCCGGGAATGCTGGCCAATGGTGTCGAGCAATCGGCATCGGGACCGACGTTGCCCAGCAGTTTGACTTGCCACACCGTTTGCAGACGCGTCGTGCTGTCGACGCCGATCGCTTTTTCAATCAGCTCCGGCCGCACCAGATGCGTGACTTCGCGTTGCCACACATCCAGGTAGATAAGATGCGGCCCGCCGCTTGGCAGCGCGGGAGGATTGGGGTAGTACGGTTGCGCGGTGAAGCCTGCCTGCGGTGCATATCGGACCGGCTCGGTGCCGATGGATTCTTCCAAGCGCGGCTCCCACGTCCGGGCACCACCGCCGTGGTTTTCGGCGAGCAGTCCGTCCACGTAGATGCGCCCGATGCCGATCGTCAGATTGCCCGGAACCAGACTGACCTTGAAACCGTCCGGTGTCTGCATCGGCACGACAGCAGTGCCGATGGTGTCCAACGTACCGACATGAATGCGTCGGCGTAGTTGTAGTGTCAGCGCATTCCACTCCGCATCGCTGAGTGGGCGGCCTTGCTGCAACAGTACGCCTAGATCATCCAGCCAAGGATCGAACGTGATCCGACTATAGTCTCCGCTCATGACAGACTCCCTTCCCGGAAAATGTGAGGATGCGCTGAATCGCGATTGGCTTGGTTAGGTTTCATAGAAGATGCCGGCCTCGAGGCCGACCCGTAGGTATTCGTCAAGACGCAGGCGCAGATTCGTCTCGCGCTGCGGCTTGTGCACGTGGTGGTACACACCCATCTCACCTTCATCGTCAGCGCCGTTCCGGATCGCTTCACTCGCCGCTTGGCCAAGTTGCGCGTATGCCGCTGTGCCATAGCGCAGCGAGGTGAAGCGCAGCACCGGCGAGGACATGGTGTCCTCGCCCGGCACACAGCGAAACCGACGCGGCGTTCGCGCGAGCAGCGGAACATAACTGAAACGTACGCAGCCTTGTTGGCGGCGTGCGGCGATGATGGGCGCGGCCCAAGGATCGGCGGCGCCGAGTTCGGCCACCAGAATTGAATTCGAGATCATTGGGAAGCTGAGCGCATGCAGCTTGCCGATCGCTGTGCACGCATCCAGAGTCAAACTGCCGCCACGGCTATTGCCGTCCAATGCCGCATACGCGATTCGCGACAGTGCGGTGGCGTCGAGGATACAATCCTGCAAGATAGCTTCGGCGCCTTCGACCACGCGTAAGCCGCCGAGAATGCAATGCTCGGCGCGAAGCTTCAGATCGGCGATTTCCACCAGCAGCCCCGGTTCGCTCGGCGATTGCGGCGTGCCATCGGCAGCCAGTGTCCAGCCCGGCACCAGCGTGCAATGCCGCAAATGCAGGCGGCGGAGCAGGTTGCTTGCCGTCGCCGGTACACGCAGCCGATGCCCACTGATGAGGAGGCCATTGAGTGCGATTTCGGAATCGTCACCGCCGCGTAAGTTGAATTCGCCGTTCAGAATCAACGTCGGACGATGGCCATTGGCGGCGCGCAGCTCGATGCGTTGGCTCGCAGCGACGTCGATGCTGAGAGTTTCCTCATAGCGGCCGCTATCGGTGATTTCGACCACGCCTTGGCCTCCGAGCGCGGTGAGCGCGGCCTGGATGGTGGCGTGATCCTGCGGCACACGCAGCGGAACGGTCGCCGCCGGTTCTGCGAACGACCCCGCGCGTTCGTATTCGCCGCCGCCGAGGTCGGCCCCGAAGGCATAGTGATAATCGACGCGCGCGCGCGTGTTTGCGGGTAACCCTGGTGGTAGCGCGATGCGGCCCAGCACCGGATCGATCGCAAACTTTCCGGCAGGCGGCAGATGCGCCCACGTCGCGCCATCGTCGGACAGATTGCAGATACGGATGTCCAACAGCGCGATCGCAGGAAGCGGATCGATGGTGCCGACGTAGAGTCGCACGCTTTTCCGCAGCGGACCGGTGCTGTAGTAATCGTTGGTGCGCTCGTGCATCACGCGGCGACCGATGCGGACAGTCGCGTTGAGCGGCGTCGCAAGGTGGGTGATGTCATCCTCGGTCTGCGGCCGCGTCACCAGCGGCACATCGTGATTGAGCGGACTGACACGCCAGCGCCGATCATCGACGCGCGCTGCCGGCGAGCCGGTCATCGGATATGCATCCAGCGGCCATAGGAACAGACCGATGTTCGGAATATTGTGCGTGCCGCGCCCGCTGGCGATGCGACGTACATCGATCGTGCGTGGGATGGTATCGAAGGCGGTGCTGACATGGCTGAGCGCTTCCCAGCGCCGCAGATCCGGCGCGGCGTGCAGCCAGGTGCGGCGATGGTTCATGTACTGGGTGGTGATCAGCCGCTGGAAGAATTCGACGGCACTCGCATTCCAGCCGGTGACGTCGCGTGCGAGTTGCTCAAGCACCAGCGCAGTCCCCTTGCGGCGGCGATAGGCGATGGTATGCGCGACTTCGGCGCGCGCATTGGCGACCTTCGGCGCCACGCCGTAGAGCGTGCGATACCCGATCAGATCGCCGATGTACGGCACGACCCAATCGGCACAGGTTTCGATGAACGCATCGTCCTGCAGCTGTTCGAGATCTTCTTCAATGACCGCGATCTGTTCGGCGATGACGCCCAACAATTCGGCAAGCGGGCCTTCGCTCAGACCGAGTTGTTCGGCGACGCCCGCATCGCGTATGCGATAAAACGCGGGGAGCAGCGATAGCAGTTTCTGCTGGTCGAAGCTCATGGCATCACCTCCAGCGCCAACGGGCCGGGATCGAGCGTGAGCAATTCCGCGGCTTTCAAACTGCCGTTCGTCAACAGTTGCGGAGGCTTCGCGAACAGTCGCGGGATTAGAGCGGGGAACGCGCCGGGGTCGAGGCGATACAACTGATCGACATCGACGGCGTCCACGCCCGTCACACTCTGCATCACCGCCATGACTTCGTCCAGGCTGACTTGCTGAGCGAAATCGCGATTGGCGAAGGAGAAATGCCACCGCAACGTATCGCTAACATTCGCCAGGACTTCATCGACGACTGCCGTCGAGGCAATCTTCAACTTCGCCTTGAGGCGGAAATGTACAGACTGATAGGTCTTGAGCTGCAAGGGCAGCAGCGGATCGCCGTAGGCGCGCAACGCGGCGGCAAGATTGAGATAGGTCGCGCTGGTCTCCGGCACTGCAGCGCCATCTGGACCCGCAAGGCTCAGAAACAGGCCTCGTAAGCCACCAGTGCGCATCCAGACGGCGAGCGCTTTAGAGACGCCTGCGAAGCTGCGCGCAAAATCGGTGTAATCTTGGAGCGACACCGCGCGTCCGAGCGTGAGCATGGTGAGCGGCGCATTGCGTCGTGCGTCGTCGCGCGATTCGCGGTCTTGTCCGCCGCTCGCAGGGACAGGATTGTTGACCGCCTTCACACCCAGCGGACGCCCGAGCAGGGTGGTCAATTGGCCGGCACGCACGTTGCCTCCGGTGCCGAGAAACTTGCGATAGCCGAAGCGCAGATTGTCGCGGCCGCTGGGGAGACGGGCGGCTTCGACGCCGTCGCCGAACTGCACGATGGTGCGCTGCTCATCGTCCTGGCGTAGCGCATAGACATGTGCGTTGGGCTTCCGATCGAATAGCGACGGCACCTCGTTCCAGAGCCGGCCATCGACGCGCACTTCCAATGTCGAACGGCGGCCGCTCGGCGTGACGGCGCTGACATAGGTAAGCGGCGATTGCTTGAGCATGAACCGCTGATTCGCCACTGCGGCGTCGCCACTACCGGCGACCTCGCTGACCGCTTCGCCGTGTGTGGCCGGTGCGAGATTGGCGCAGACTGCCAGCGTGTTGCGATCGTACACATGGATCAGGGGTGCCTTGAGTTGCAAGATCGTGCGATCGCCAGTGTGGTCGAGAGCGGCGGCCTGTGAGCCGATAAAGACGAGCTCGCTGACCACGGGATCGTCCTTGAGCGCAGCCTGCAGAGCCACTTTCGACGCCGGCGCTTGGAGTGTGCCGGCTCGACCGTTGCGGTCCATCGATCGCCAGTGCAGCGGGAAGAATGGTGTGCCGTGCAGAAGGGAATCCAATGTCTCCGGCAACAAGGCGACCTCGACTCCGAAATTCAGCCAGGTCGGCACAGCCGTCAGCTGGAAACTGTCGCCAGGCTTGACAGCCACAGCAGCGCCGTCATCGGGCGTGAATACCAAACTCGCATCGTCGGCGACGATGCGTACGCGCTGCCGCTTGCCGCTGATCGCCAAAGCTTGGTCCGTGCTCAGGAACAGATCGCGTACCGTTTCTGCGCAGCCAGCCCGCGAACAATCGACGCAATCTCGGGATGGATCATCGGCTCTCCGCCGGGAATACTGACGATCGGGGCTCCACATTCTTCGGCCGCAGCCCAGCATTGCTCCGGAGTCAGCCGCTTATCCAGCACATGGTCAGGGTACTGAATCTTTCCGCAACCGGCACAGGCCAAATTACACCGGAATAACGGCTCCAGCATCAACACGAGCGGATACCGCTTCACCCTGGT
>NEWT02000032.1:0-897 GCA_002869925.2 Nitrospira sp. CG24A | reverse complement strand
TACTATTTCAGAAATGCGGAGTAGATGTGACGGATAGATGATCAGCGGTTGGGCAACACAGGGATTTCTTTTCCTAACGTGGTAGGCTCATCCGACTGCGAACTCATCGATTCCCATCCTTCGTTCGAAGGGACCACGACCGTCCCATTCCCTTCAGCTTCCTTTTCCTTGGCCATCAGCTCGACCTCTTGAATCAGCGTGTCCATCAGCTCTTCGATGGGCACCTTGCGAACGAGCTTGCCCTTCTTGAACAGGATCCCCTTGCCTTCACCTCCGGCAATCCCGATATCCGCTTCCTTCCCCTCGCCAATCCCGTTCACGACGCAGCCGAGGTGTGAGGTATACCCCGAGATGGCATGCCCCTGGGTGACCCTGTACATTCAATTGGAAAAAATCGGCCAGGTAGAGTGGATGAAACAAGTCTGATCTGAAAAGACGTGAGGCGTGAAACGTGAAACGTGAAACGGTGGGGAAGAAGCCCAAGAGTACTAAGCTGGGATACAATGAGCGGCATGCAAAGAGCGGTATTACCGCCCCATTGCCGGACATTGAAACATTCCCGAACCAATACAGGGGCTACGACATCACAATCGAGATACCGGAATATACCGCGATCTGCCCAAAGACCGGCCTTCCGGACTTCGGCACTATTACGCTGCAATACAAACCCGGAAAAAAATGCCTAGAGCTGAAGTCCTTAAAAATGTACCTCCACGCATACCGCAATCTTGGCATCTTCTATGAAAACGCGGTCAATCGAATCCTCCACGATATCGTAAAATCTTGCCGCCCCATACATGCAACGGTTACGGGGGAGTTTGCTGCTCGTGGTTGACTACGTAGCGTGATCGAAGCCAAGTATCCATAGGACACACCCCCTTCCCCTCACTGAGCAAT
>NEWT02000031.1 GCA_002869925.2 Nitrospira sp. CG24A | reverse complement strand
TGTCGCTGTCCCCGTTCGTCACATAGGCGGTGCGGCCGCTCGGGTCGACGGTGACTGAGTTAGGAAAATCCCCCGTGCCCACGGCTGGCGGGCTCAAGGGGGTGAGGGCACCCGTTGTGCCAATGCTGAACTGCGAGACCGTGTGAATACCTGCGTTTGCCACATAGGCCCACTTCGGTCTGTAAACCACTGGGCTTGTCCCCCTGGTTATAGCGATGGAGTTTGGGCCATTACGCGTGGCTACGATCTGGGTGATGGCGTCTGGTGGTGTGAGGGCGCCTGTCTCGTCGATGTTGTACTGCGAGACGGTATGGCTGCTCGAGTTCGTCGCATAGGCGGTGCGGCCGCTTGGGTTCACGGTGACCGAGGTGGGACGGTCCCCAGTGCTCACGGTAGGCGGGCTCAAGGGCGTAAGGGCGCCCGTTGCGCCGATGTGGTACTGGGAGATCGTGTCGCTGTCCCCGTTCGCCACATAGGCGGTGCGGCCGCTCGGGTCGACGGTGAC
>NEWT02000030.1 GCA_002869925.2 Nitrospira sp. CG24A | reverse complement strand
CGTGTTCCGTGCCCTCCCACCGCCGCTGCGCAAGACGCGCACTGTCGATCATGGGAGTGCGTGGACGGCGTTCCCTATCCTCCACGCAACCCTGGGGCTCCGAGTCTACGTTGCTTCTCCCTCTGCCGCATGGGAGCGCGGCACCCATGAGAACACCACCGGGTTGCGGCGCGACTATTTCCCCAAACCCATCAATTTCTCTGGTGTCCGTGCCTCACAGCTTGCCACAGTAGTCCGTGCCCTCAATAATAGACCGCGTCAAGGCCTCGCTGATCGGACGCCGATGGAAGTGCTCCGCGCTCGCCTTGGGGTTGCACTTCGAATTTGAATTCACGCCGCTATGTCTTTCCTAAGTTGTCGGCCATGGAGGAGCCAGATCACGGACTGTGCCGTTCCTTATCGCCGTCACTGATTTGCGGGCAAAGAACAAGCCAGCATGGTGCGTTTCCGGAGAAAGAGGGGGAGCTTGCCATCAAACATTTGCTTTGTTAGTCGACACGGCAGCCGATTGACTAGGGCCTGTTAACACTACCGCAAGCCATCGACGATCAACGCGAACGTGATGA
>NEWT02000003.1 GCA_002869925.2 Nitrospira sp. CG24A | reverse complement strand
CGGATGTCTGGATTTCTTAGTAAACGGTCGAGTGTGGAGATCGAGAAATTGGAGTTGGCTACTTTCTCTCGAAGATCTTGGTCCAGTTTGTCCGCAAACGCATCCACTACTTGGTGGGAAAAAGAGTAACGGCCTTTTTTCCCTAGTCGCTCGAGATGGCGGGTCTTCTGTTGTCCATCCCATTGAAGAGTTCCAACACCATCCTGCGGGCCTTGATGTCGTAGTTCGATTAGACGGTCGGCTTCTTCTTGGGAGGGAGCTATCGTGCATTCAATTTCGTCTGGCACCGATATCTTTGCTTTCCCCCTAATCTCTGTAAACTTTCGACGCAAGATTGGGTCCGTACAGCGGTTGGGATCGTCAATTAGCTTGAGTGCGGTTATCCGTCGGTTCCCTTCCCAGACGATGTAATCGCCAGGAGCTTCAGGATTTGGTAAAACTAAAACTCCCTCAATTGGGCTGAGGCCCTGCTCAGCAATGTTTTTGGCGAGATTGAGTATCTCGTCGCTGAGATTTTCCAGCATCCAACGGATACAATCAGGTTCTGATGGGAGTGCGCCGTGTCTGTCGTTTTCTTTGTTCAGGCGAAGTCGTACTAGTGCTTAGTTGCATAAGTAAGCGATAAAGCGTACTGTCTTGGGCAAGGAG
>NEWT02000029.1:143069-207304 GCA_002869925.2 Nitrospira sp. CG24A | reverse complement strand
GACGGGTGCCCTTACCCCCTTGATTCCAGCCGTGAGCACGGAGAATTGGCCTATTTCGGTCACCGTCGACCCGAGCGGTCGTACCGCCTATGTGGCGAACTTGAACAGCAATACCGTCTCGCAGTTCAGCATCGGCACAACGGGCACCCTCACCCCCTTAAGCCCGCCCACCGTAAACTCAGGAGCTCATCCCCGTTCGGTCACCGTCGACCCGAGCGGCCGCACCGCCTATGTGGCGAACGGGGGGGGTACGGTCTCCCAGTACCGCATCGGCGCAACGGGCACCCTCACCCCCTTGAGCCCGCCCACCGTGAACTCTGGGATTAATCCCTATTCGGTCACCGTCGACCCGAGTGGCCGCACCGCCTATGTGGCGAATGTGGGCAGCAGCACGATCTCCCAGTACCGCATCGGTGCGACGGGCACCCTCACCCCCTTGACCCCACCGACCGTGAGCACGGAGAGTTTTCCTAACTCGACGACCGGCACGATCGAGTGACGCGCTCAGGAGACACGGGGCAGAAAGAACCAGGGCGGCAAGGCAGGGAAGAATGGAATTAGGGACAGCATCTGTCTCGTGTGACGACTGCGCGCGTTCGCGACGAACCGTCATGAATATTAGAGGCTACGCCATCGAGGGACTGTTGACCGGGCCTCTCCATCGGCGTAGCATACTCTCCTGACGTTCCAGTGACGGGCGCTGCTGATTCATCCGCACGCTCCAACTCGTCATCCCGCGCGCCGGATCTCACACAGCCCTCTTCACTCCTACGCCGGACTCTCTCGTATAACACTATTGCCTCAATCGGATCCTTTGTAGCGAGGATCCCCATGGTGACCGTCAGCAGCCGAGTCTTCCTTCCCTTGTTGGCAGCGATCCTTGCGCCAACTGTCTGCTCCATACTTGCATCTGACCCCATTCAGGCCGGTGAGAATCCGTCCTTCCTGCTGGCTACCGCCGTGCCTACCGAACGTCTCGCTCCGCCGGTCACCTGGCTGGACGATCTCGCGTCCAAGCTGACAACGCACTTCACGAAGAAATATCCCGGATACGATTTCTCCCCATATGCGCATGAACTGAGCCGCATTCGTGACGCGGCCAGACTGGGTGACCGATGGGGCGCCAAACGGGAGATGGGAGTATTTCTCAACATGCTGGCGATTCGTGCCTATGGTCTTGGGAATGATGCGGCTGAGGAATTGGCCCTGCTTTCGCAACACATCATGCCGGAGCAGGAGTTCGGCATTATCTACCCAGGATCGGAAACCGAACCGCCGACGGAAGGAGGGCGCACCTGAAATAGCAGTGAACATCCCAACTTAAGGGGAGGATCTGATCATGACTTCGCATACACCCGTCACTGATCGCGTTCTCGGAGCAGTCCAACGCGCGCATGAATGCGACCTGGATACCTTGACGAACAGTCTCTCCGATCTGTCGTGGGGCCAGATCTTTCTTGAAGTCGATCGGTTAAGCCGGAAGGGACAGGTGCTGGTGACGCGTGATACCGGAGGCCGCTACATGATCCGGCTACCGGAGCACAGTAGAGAGGCCACGACCCATCACTCCCGTCTCTGATACACGAAGCGGGCGCATGGGATTGCGAAGTGACATGGGGAAACTCGTACTATGCGTACCCAAAAACCGTGACGCGCTAGGTGTGAGCTGAACGATTCACGGATCGGTAGTGGGTCGATTTGGCGTGTTAGAAAAAGAATGGTTCGTATCTGCTATCCTTACGATGACGAGGTGATGAGACAATAAGGAGGGCTGAAATTGGCTGAGTGGGTAACGTATAAAAATCATCAAATCAAAGCCTGTTCCCAACATCTCGGAAATGACCGATGGACACCAAAGGCTCTAGCATGGCTCTCAACCGGAGGCCGAGCGCCCATGAAAACCCTACAGGGTGAATCGCATGAGATCCGCGACACAGAAAAAAAGGCGAATGAGATTGCTCTAGGGAAAGCCAGGAAATGGGTCGATCAGCACCAATAGGTTGGAACTGACCAGCGATCTGCGGCTGCAGTGGCTCATCAGGTCTTCTCCGTCGAGAGTGGCGGCGCGATGGACTCGAGTGACCGACCCTCTGCCTTCACCCCCAAGAACAATTCGACGAGCGCGCCCACCAGCATCATGCCGGCTCCGAGTAGGTAGCCATAGAACACGCTCGTGGCAGATGATTCGATCAGCTTGCCGTACAGCCACGGAGCGAAGATCCCCGCCCCTTGCGCCACAACAAAGAAGAACGCGATGGCCATCGCACGAATTTCGAGGGGAAAGATCTCGCTGACGGTCAAATAGGCCGCACTGGCACCCGCCGAAGCAAAGAAGAATACGCACGTCCACGCCAGTGTTTGAGTGACGGAAGTCAACGCGCCTTGCCAAAACAGATACCCTGTCACTGCCAGCAGGCAACCGGCGGCGGCATAGGTGAGGCTGATCATTGGCTTACGTCCGACGGTATCGAAGAAGCGTCCGAGCAACAGCGGGCCGAGAAAGTTCCCGAGCGCAAACGGAAGGATAAAGAAGCCGATACTGCTGATTGGTACCTCGTAGAACTTCGTGAGCACGAAGGGATAGGTAAACGAAATCGCGTTGTACATAAACGATTGCGTGGTCATGAGCGCAATGCCGAGTATCGTGCGTCTCGGATAGACTGTCCAGAGCTGGCGTGCCACGGTAGCCAATGTCACGTGTGGCTGAACGTGCACGACGATCGAGCCTTCGGTTATCGGCAACGAAGTCAGTCCATGATCACGCGTGACCTGCGCCTCGATACTGGAGACAACCGTTTCCGCTTCCTCCACCCTCCGATGGGTCATGAGCCACCGGGGACTTTCCGGGATGATTCTCCGGAGCAGCACGACACTCACACCCAGGACCGCTCCGAAACCGAAGCACAGCCGCCATCCCAGATATTCCGGGATAATATCAGGGTTCAACAGCACAATGATGAGGAGTGCGCCGACTCCCGCTCCCAGCCACCAACTGCCGTTGATCGCCAAGTTGGTACGACCGCGCCAGCGCGCAGGGATGAGTTCGTCGATAGCGGAATTGATCGCCGCATATTCCCCACCGATTCCTGCGCCTGTCAAGAAGCGGAAGAGCATGAAGCTCCACAGATTCCAGGACAGTGCGGTTAAGACCGTGGCCACCAGATACAGCAGAAGCGTGAACATGAACCACTTCTTCCGCCCCTGCCGATCGGTGAGGTAGGAAAACACGATGGCTCCGAACACAGAGCCGGCCAAGTAGGCCGACGCGGTCAGCCCGACTTCGGATTCCGTGAGATGCAGTGTCGTGGTGTGTGTGAGAACAGGGCCGAGTGCGGCGACGATGGATACCTCAAGCCCATCCAACAGCCATGTGATGCCAAGAGCCGTCACCACCAGCCAATGCCATCGCGACCAAGGCAAGCGATCCATCCGCTGTGGAATATTGGTGGTGACGGGAGGACCCGATGCGCCGAGCATGTCCAATCCTATAACTGATCGGACCTGACATCACAAGCGAGCTGCTGATGTGCTCTCGACGACGAGTATGACTTCACAGGCTGGCGGTTATACAAATCGCCGGCATTCTCTTGATCGACTCTTCGAGAAAGTGGAGCACAGCGACCCAGTTCATCACTTGATGAGTTCAATCCTCCATTTGAGACCAAGGGTGGCCTGGTCGATCCTCAACTGCGCGCGTCGAACAAGCACATTCTTATCGTGCGCGTTCCGCGAGCAAGAAGGGCACCTGGCCGCTCCTCATTCTCTCCTCCCAACTCTCCCATTTCTCTCTTAGGAGGGCGGCCTGTTTGGTCTCCCACTGCGCGCGTTCAACGAGGGTCTTCTCAGGCCGCGCGTTGCGCGAGCACAGGAGACCAACAGGCTGCCCTCCCTCCCCTCTATTCGAACAACCTCTTCACCCCTGCCTTAATCTGATCCAGCCCCTCGCGCAAGTCGGTCTCAAGCACATCCGCTTTGGCCTGCACGACTACGCGCTTGGCCTTCACCTGATCCTTAAACAACACCAGCTTGGCAAGCAGCTCCTCCTTCTTCGACTCCAATACCACTTCCTGTTTGGCTTTCTCGCTCACAAACCGGTCCTTGAGCACCTCATACTCGGCTTCAAGCGTACTCGTCCGGTCTACGAGATCCTCCCAGACCTTACCTGACTCGAACGTGGCCCCTTTCAGTTTCTCCTCCGCAATGGATTCGAACTCGCTCAAGGCTTTGAGAGTCTTCGCCCTCTGCTCCTCGAACGTGTCGCGAGCCTCTGCCTTGCCGAGAGCCAATTGTACTTGTAGATGTTCGAGCTTGGCCTGCACCTCCAGCTTCGCCTGCGCTGCCATCTCTCTTGACTTCTGTACGTCGACCTGGACTTGATCAAGCAAATCCCGTAGCTGTTGCTTGCGCTGTTCCAGTCGTTGCATCGCATGATCTTTCGTCTGGGTCAGATGCGCCTCCAGCGCCAGTGCCTGATGCTCCAACGCATTCAACTTCTTGCCAATCGACGCCCTGAATTCCTTGATTCGCGACATGATGCCCTCCTTTGTGTGAAATGGAACAGATAAACCGCCTCCACCCTGCTCAACGTGACAACGCAACACGAAAGGCTCCGGCCTGCCGACAACGATGCCGAGCGCATCGCGTCACTTGGCGAGAGTCCGCACATAGGCCAGTATGTCACTGCTCTCTTTCTGAGAAAGACGAGTGTTCCACGGCGGCATATTCGGCCTGCCTTCATGAATCGTTTGGAACAGGTCGGCGTCGGATTTTTTTCTGATCGATGGTGATCTCAGATTAGCCGGATCAGGCCCGCGAAGAAACTTGTACCCATCCCCTCCGCCCTCCGGGCCATGACAACCGGTGCAGTGTCTGACAAACAGAGTCTTGCCACGCGCCACATCGCCGCTCTGAGCCTTAGACTCAGCTTGTCCTTGCGTCACAGTCCCGAATAGAAGACCCGTCACGAGCCCGACCGTAGACAGCCTGAGAATCCATCGTCTCTTCATAGTCCCTCCCATTCACTATTGCCAAACCGGCTGAGCGCCATCTAAGCCCGATATTCGACTGTAGGGAATACCTACAACCCCGCGCTGTAGCACTATCCCATCGAATAGTGAAGCTCAACCTTCGCATGTGCTGCTCCATTATATATAGGAGCAGGCTCGTGAGTCCTCAACTACGCGCATCGAACAACTACTATACTGCTCCCTCCAAGCTTGCTCGTGAATCTCTCGGGAGGGGTGACCTGGTCGATCCTCGATTGCGCGCGTCCAACGACCACCATAATAGTGCTCCCTCCAAGCTTGCTCGTTACCTCTTACGAAGGGGTGGACTTGTGGGTCCTCAACTGCGCGCGTCCAACGAGGGCCTTCTCAGGCCGCGCGTTGCGCGAGCACGGAGGACCCACGAGTCTGCCCCGTTACACCCACTCCGGCGCATACTCCTTCCCCGCTTCTTTTTCGGCGAACCATCGATACAGGGCCGGCAAGACCACCAGCGTGAGGGCGGTCGAGGTGAAGAGACCGCCGATGACAACGGTCGCGAGCGGCCGCTGCACCTCCGCACCAATCCCTTGCGCGAGCACCAACGGCAACAAACCTAGCAGCGTGGTCATCATCGTCATGACGACAGGGCGAAGCCGGAGGACGCAACCTTTCACGATAGCCTGATCCATCAGCTCGCCTTCATTGCGCAACTGATTGATATAGGAGACCAGCACGATCCCGTTCCCGACCGCCAAGCCGAATAGTTCGATAAAGCCGATGGAGGCCGGCACGCTCAGGTATTGCCCGCTCAACCAGAGAGAGACGACGCCCCCGATCAAGGCAAAGGGGAGATTGATCATGATCAACGTCGCATACCGGAGCGAGTGAAACGCCCAGAACAGCAGGAAGAACACGAGCCCCAACGTGATCGGCACCACGATCAACAGCCGCGCATTGGCCCGTTCCATGTTCTCGAACGCCCCACCCCATGTGATCGTGTATCCTTCAGGCAGGTGTACCAATGATTCCAATTTCCTCCGCCCTTCATCTACGACGCCGCCGATGTCGCGCCCGACGACATTGAAGCCGATGTAAATGCGGCGTTTCACATGCTCGCGACTGATACGAGCCGGGCCTTCGCGCATCTCGATCGTGGCGAGTTCGCTCATCGGAATCAGCGCGCCGGACGCCGACTTTACCCGGATCTCTCCGATGGCGCCGATGCTGTTGCGTTGCAGTTCCGGGAACCGAAGCGTCAATTGAAACCGCCGCTCGCCTTCGTAGACATGGGTCGCGGCCTTGCCGCCGATGGCGGTGGTAATGATTTCCTGCACATCGGCCACGTTGATGCCGAAACGGGCGATCTTCTGCCGGTCGATCTCGACGGTGAGGTAGGGCTGGCCGGCAATCTGCTCAACCTTGATATCTTTGACGCCGTCGACCTGCTGCATCACGGCAGCAATCTCCTTCGCCTTGTCCCGTAGGACATCGAGATCCTCTCCGAACAGCTTGATGGCGCATTCCGTCCTGATGCCGGAGATCAGCTCGTCCACCCGCTCCTGAATCGGCTGGCTCATCAGCACGGAAATACCAGGGATCTCTGCGAGTTTCCGGCGGATCGCATCGGTCAACCCCGCTTGGGTCTTCGCCGTCTTCCAGGTACTGCGGTCGTGCAATGATACAATCGGGTCGCTCTCATACAGATCTTCCGGATGGTAGGGAATTTCGGCTCTTCCGATTCTGCTCACAGCCATCTTCACTTCGGGAAACTCCAACATGGCCTTTTGGGTTTGCTTCTCCATCTCGATGGACTCGGCCAGCGACACGCTCGGCAGCCTGACGACTTGGGGAGTCAGGGCTCCTTCCTCGAGAAGTGGAATGAATTCCCGCCCCACGAATGGAACGAGAGCGAGACTGCAGATCATGATTATCGTCGAACTAGTCAGGACAAGACTGCGGCGCCGGAGCG
The DNA here is from genome assembly GCA_002869925.2 of Nitrospira sp. CG24A. GTDB lineage: Bacteria > Nitrospirota > Nitrospiria > Nitrospirales > Nitrospiraceae > Palsa-1315. Next base: position 200,350 of record NEWT02000029.1, on the reverse strand, counting down.
TCCATTGCAACACAGGCACATAGCCCTGTTTCATCCAACGCGTGAGGCGAGTTTCCTCCGGATGGTCTCCGCGCAAGAGCAGCGATGCGAGCACCGGCGACAGGGTCAACGTGACCACAACCGAGGCCAGGAGCGCGATCACCAGTGTGTAGGCCAGCGGCGCGAACATCTTTCCTTCCATACCCTGAAGCGTCATGCGCGGCAGAAAGACGACGCTGATGATCAGAATGCCGAAGAAGATCGGCCGGCCCACTTCTTTCGTCGCCTGAAGAATCACCTCCGACGTGCTCTTCCTTGACGCGCCATTGTTCTGCGCCAGGTGCCGATAGACGTTTTCCACCACGACCAGCGAGCCGTCCGCAATCTCGCCAATGGCGATGGCCAGCCCGCCAAGCGTCATCAAGTTGGCCGAGAGCCCCAGCCGCTGCATCACGATAAATGTGATCAGGGGGGTGACGATGAGCGAGACCGTCACCACGATGGCGCTACGCACGTGGCCCAGGAAGAAAAAGAAGACGAAGACCACCAGCACGATCCCCTCGATCAAGGCATCCCGCACCGTATCGATGGCCGCCGTGACCAACTCGATGCGATCGTAAAAGGGCAGGAGCTTCGTCCCGACGGGGAGGATGTGGTTCTGCTGGAGGTCTTCCACCTTGGTCTTGACCGCTTCGACCACCTGACGCGCATTGCCCCCGCGAATCATGAGCACCGTCCCTATCACGACCTCCCGCTCCCCATTGAGCACCACCGCACCATGGCGAACGGCGTGACCGATGCGGACTTCCGCAACATCGCGAACGAAGACCGGCGTGCCGCCGGACTCTTTCACGATGATGGACTCGATGTCGTTCACCGTCTTGATGAGGCCCAGCCCACGAACGATCGCGCGCTCCGCATGGCGCTCCAGCACGTTGCCGCCGGCATTGGCATTGTTCTTCGCCACCGCGTCGTAGATATCGTGGAGCGTCAGGTCGAACTTGCGGAGCTTGGCTGGATCGACCAGAACTTGATATTGCTTGACGAACCCGCCCATGCCGTTCACATCGATCACGCCCGGCACACTCTTAAGCAGCGGGCGCAGGACCCAGTCCTGCATCGTGCGCTGATCCGTCAACTCCGTCTCGACGACGTTGGCATCGGTCGCCGTCGCGTTCGGCCCTTCCACATAATAATGATAGACCTCGCCCAGCCCCGTCGTGACAGGAGCCATCACGGGTTCGAGCCCCTCTGGTAAGCGCTCCTTCGCAGCCATGATCCGTTCGAGCACCAGCTGGCGGGCGAAGTACATATCCACATCATCGTTGAATACGACCGTGATCTGGGACAGGGCAAACTTGGAAAGGGATCGGATCTCCGCTAAACCAGGCAGGCCGGTCATCTGGAGTTCGAGCGGATAGGTGATGAATCGTTCGATTTCGACCGGCGAGAGACCCGGCGCCTCGGTCAGCACCTGCACCTGGATGTTCGTCACGTCGGGGTAGGCGTCGATCGGAATAGACTGAAATGCAAAGACGCCGGCGACGGACAACAGGCAGGTCAAACCGAGAACCAGAATCCGTTGCCGCAGCGAAAATTCCAGAAGAGAGGCGATCATGGCGTCGGCTCGATCTTGTGCCGTTCCATCTCGGACTTGAGTACGAACGATCCCTTGGTCACGACCTGCTCGCCGGCGTTCACCCCCTCCAACACCGTCACGACCTCTCCCTGCTCACTTCCCACCTTGACCGTTCTCACTTCGAAGTCATTCGTTCCCCGATGAACGAACACCATCTTCCCAGCGGGGCCGTTTTGGACTGCCGCAAGCGGCACGGTCAGCGCCTCAGGAGTTGCCGCCGCATGGACGCGGACGGTGGCGAACATTTCCGGTTTCAGCAGCCGACCGGGGTTTGACACGGTCACCCGCAAACGCATCGTGCGGGTGGCCGGATTGATCACGTCCCCGATATAGGTGATCGTTCCCGGAATGATGGCATGGGGATAAGCGGACACAATGACATCGACCTTCTGGTCCTTGCGGATATACTGCACATCCTTCTCCGGCACGTTTCCGACCACCCACACATCCGAGAGATCCGCGACAGTGAAAAGCTTCTGCTCCATCTCGACCACCTCGCCCCTCGTGATATTGCGCATGATGACCCGGCCATCGAATGGCGCACGCAGGGGCACGTCGGCCTTGATCGTATCCTCGCGGTCAAGCCGCTCGATTTCCTCACGAGGGACACCGAGCAGTTCCAGACGGTTCCGCGCCTCGCGCGCTTCGGCTCGTACCGTTTTCATTGTGGCCTCACGGCGCTGCAACTCAGCCAGGCTCACCACCTTTTGTTCATGCAGTTCCCTGGCGCGCTCGAACGCAAGTTCCGCTTCGTGCAATTTTGCGGCAGATTTTAGATACGCCCCCTCCGCCACGCCGAGGTCTGTACTGTGGAGCGTCGCCAGCAAGGCGTCTTTTTTCACGTCTTGACCGACATCCACGTGGACCTTCACCACCCGGCCCCTAATGAGCGTGGTCACCTCCGCCAGTTCATTTTCGTTGGCTTGCACTGTGGCAGGAAATTCCCGTGGCACCAGCAACGCCCCACGAGCAACCGGCGCAAGCTCAATCGCTGTCCGGGAGAGTTCTTCGGCTGTGAGACGGAGCACTCCAGGCCTGTCAGCCACAACGGCCTTCTTGGGCTCAGCCGCTTGGTCGGGAGTCCTCTCGCAGGCAAGAAGTCCTGCGAGGGCAACAGCGGCAAGGCCGACCACCAGGAAGCCTATCCCGCGCTTCCAGCTCTTCATACGTATCCACCAGGCGTCGGCACACACCCCCCTCGCTCGCGGCATCCACTCTGAAATTCTTAGCCTCACGGTCATCAGGCTCCATGAAAAGATCAGCAGGAGGTGTGCCGCGGAAAACCCGCGATAATAGGAGGGGGAATAGGCGGTCTCGTAGCCTTTTGCCACGGTAATAAAGAGAGACCGTGGTGAAATGCAACAGCGGGCGGGCAACATCCTCTCGATGCTCTGCTGCACATCGCGCTAACCCCTCTACTCTTCACGCGTTTACGGAATCGTCGCCGCGAAGCCTTCATGGCATTTTCCTTGCTCGCTTGAATAGTGAGAGTCACCATGCGGTTATTGCGTGCTCCGTCTATTAGCGAGGGAGGTTGCCATGCCGGTGCTAAAACGACTTCAGAGTTATCTCGATGCCAACAAAATTCCCTATGACGTGGTCAACCACCCGAAGGCCTACACCGCCCACGACGTGGCCCACACGCTGGATGTGCCGGGAAAACTTGTCGCGAAAGTCGTCGTGGTGAAGGCCGATCAGTACTTCGTGATGACAGTGCTCCCCTCTACCTGGCGTGTAGATTTGAAACGATTGCGAGATGTGCTGGAAGCCCGCGATGTCCGATTAGCGACAGAAGCCGAGTGCGCGAATTTGTTCCCCGATTGTCAGGTCGGCACGATGCCGCCGTTCGGCAATCTCTACGGCGTGGAAGTCTATGTGGATCAGCTCCTGACCGAAGATGAGTCCATCGTGTTTGAAGCTGGAACCTATGTCGGCGCGATCAAGCTACGGTACAAGGACTTTGCCAATCTCGTTCGCCCCAAAGTCGCCGCGTTTCATCTTGAGCCGTCGAAAATCGAGAACTAGCTGGGAGAAGGGCAACCTGGTCGTCCTCCTGCTCGCGGAACGCGCACGATCGGAATGTGCTCGTTCGACGCGCGCAATCGAGGATCGACCAGGCTGCCCTTGAAAATGTAACGGAGAATTGAAAGAACACGCGCAGTGGGGAACTCATCCGGGCCATCCTAGGCAACGTACACCAGCAAGCTTGGAAGGATCATCGTTGGTCGCTCACTGCGGCCTTGCTGGACAAACTTTTTGAGCATCCTGTGGGAATGCCGCCTGATAGTCCACTCGTGCGGACTCTCGCCGCGATTAGGCGATTCTTCTGATAGCGGACACACAATCGAACTCCTCTTCAGGGAAATATTTTCTAAGAGACTCAATCGTTTCGTACCCCCATGACACCGCTCCAAAATCAATGCTTTCCTTACGCGCTGCCTCCAGATCGGCAACTTGATCGCCGATATAGATGACTTCGTGGCAGGGGGTCCCGGTCTTTTTGAGCACCTTCCGTATTCTGGCCGGTTTGCCAAACATCGACATCCCGCACTCGAATTGGCTGATCAGTTTTATATTGGTAGACCCTAGAATCTGGCTGACATTGTCGTAGGAGTTTGACGATACGATGGCAAGAGTCACTCCTTTATTGGCCAAATGAAACAGCAAGTCATCAACATGTTCAAACGGCGAGATGCTTGCCGCATGTTGCTTCATGAGGGAGGTAAAACTCTTGACCACAAAAGGGAGTTTCCAGTCAGGCATCCCTACCTGTTTCATGATCTGCCTGGCGTTGTAGTGCCGGAAAGTAGGCGCTAAATCCGGATCAATTTTTTTGAAACCATGTTGTTCGGCGAGTTGGTTGAATACTTGAACAAAGAAGGGAAATGAGTCCGCTAAAGTTCCATCGAAGTCAAAAATTGCCAGCCGATATTTCATATGCATGAATTGCCTATCAATGTTTAGGCCGATCCGCTTAAGCTCCTGAACCCTGGGCGTTTGTCCGCATAACACGCCTGAAAATTTCTCGTCGAAAACCTGTTAACCCCCTTACCGACAATTATTTACTCTCTGCCATGTGGTTTATCACGGCAGCTTACGCGGATCCGCATAAGACCACCTTTGTGAATGGATTCAAAGCCCGCCTGCCGGACTACGAACGCTCTCAGAGCCGTGGTTGAGGACATGAATTTATATTGTTATCTTGACGGCACTGTGGCAGCCCGCGAGATCCGCCCCTATACCTCTCTTCAGACGAGCGAATGAGAGCACCACCGCCACCATCCACCTCCTCGATCTCAGCCACGGCCCATCCTATCGCGACCACGGCCGCACAAGGCCATCAGCAACAGCCGCCACAGCTGACCTCGTATTTCCGTCCATTCTCAGAGTCGGCGGCGCTAGACAATTGGCAAACAACGATGTACAGTAACACGTACATATCTGGAGGCTTACTATGGATGCTATGACGTACACCACCGTTCGCGCAAACCTCGCAAGCGCAATGGACCGCGTGTGCGACGACCACGAAGCTCTGATCATTACGCGCAATGGAGAACAGTCGGTCGTGATGCTCTCGCTGGAAGACTACAAATCGCTAGAAGAAACCGCATACCTCTTGCGCACTCCCGCTAACGCCAAACGTCTTCTTGCAGCTGCTGCACAACTGAACGCCGGCAAAGGCATTGAGCGGAAGCTAGCCAAGTGAAACTGATCTTCGCTGACGATGCATGGGACGACTATGTCTATTGGCAAAAGCAAGACAAGCGCATGGTTGAGAGAATTAATAAGCTGATACGCGAGACACAACGAGAGCCCTTCGCAGGAGTGGGTAAGCCTGAGCCCTTGAAACATGCGCTTTCGGGGTACTGGTCACGTCGAATAAATGATGAGCATCGAATGGTCTATCGCGTAGAGGGGGATGCGCTCATGATCGCGCAGTTGCGTTTCCATTACTGAGACGCTGAATGCTCCACCACTCAGCCGCGAACTGAGCACTCGGGAGGGAATATAAGGAGGCGAGGGATTGGGAATACTTTTGAATGCTTATGAGAAATTAAGATTCCAGACCCCTTTTCTATGGCCTCGTAGCGCCGACGTAGCGAGTCGGCTTGAGCACCTTGTTGGGCGCGAACCACACGAAACGAGCGGTGCGATTCATTATTAGCCCCACGGGAATTCTTTCGCTGCGCTTCTGGGTGAATAAACTTCAAGCGCGGCTTCCGTTGCAGAATACATACGAGCGCCCGCTAGTATTCCAAGATTCTCAAAGGTCACCAACATAAATTCCAATTGTTTGGCTGCACTCTTTACCGAAGATGAAACTTCCTCGCTATCCTCGATCCTCGCTAAATAGCCCAGTATGTCGTCGTGAGAATAGAAGCGTTGGGAAATTTGTTAGTTCGGAGAGCTTCTAGCATTTTTTGAACCATGAGCTTTCTGCCATAAAGCCTCCAAGAAAGAACACTACCAATCGTCTCAATGACGCTAAAAAACAATCTTAATCCAACCAAGACACCAAATGCGGTCCAAAACGTCTCAGTTCTTCCATCTGTTAATTCGGCATAACCCCACGACACTAAGAGGTACGGCACCAAAGAGAATCCAGCGGTAATAAGCTGCGGCTTTGTCTTATTCATTTGTCCGTGCTCCCAACATTTTGTTACGCCCAACGGCCCTGCGGATCAGCGGCATCCGCGGAGCAAACGCCGTTTGTGCGGCAGAGGTCCGCTCGATGGAAGGGCTAGATTTTCACGCGACCCACCCAGACGAGGGCTACGAACAGCAATGATATGAGGACGATTGCGGGCGCGATCCAGTTTCTTGCTAGACGAAACGCGAGTTCTCCTCGTTTAACGCGTTCCCACTCTGCCTTGAGAATTTGGGGTGCATAGTCGGCAGCGTTTTCTATTGCCTGAAGAGTTCTCTCCACGTCGCTCTTGTCTGCTAAGAATTTGTTCTGCTCATCTGCTGCCACCAGCATCAACCGGAGCAATTCCTTGTGCTCCGGCTCTTTTAGGTTGAGTCGCAGCTGTATTCGGTAGCGTGTCTCGGCTGCTTGGTAGCGGATATCACTGATCTTCTCAGGACTCATGGCAAGCGGTAGGGCCGCGCGACTAGCGCTAGCAGCTGATTTCAGTTCCTCAGTCGCCCTGGCGAACGCCCGTGCCCCGGCAAAGAAGGCTGCGAGGTCTTCTCGCAGTCCGTCAATCCATGCCTGGCGGAACTCCGAGGTCTTCTGTTCCTTGTTGAGGGTTAGATTGACGAAGGAGAAGGCCGCAGCGATCAATGCAGCTACAACGGTTGCAATCGCGGCGAGAGACTGTGCGGGTAGGTCAGGATGCATTGCAAAATCTAACGGCCTCACGGATCAGCGGCGTCCGCAGAGCAAACGAAGTTTGTGCAACGGAGGTCCGCTGCAGCCGCTGGTTGGGCCGCGTTTCTCGGGCCAGCCGGCGGAGAACCATCCGCGGGGCCGTTGGGACGACGCGAAACGTCGGCTCAACGTTTGAGTTCAGCGGCTGCGAAGGCAGTCCACTGGAACGAAAGGTTAGCCGTCAGCTTATTCATGCCTCGCAATTCAATGCGACCAATACTCGATCCAGCTGCTTGACGAATTCAGAGTCAATCGATGCGTTCCGAAAATCAGCTGCAACGCGGTCACAAACTTGTCGCGCTAAGTCTGCGCGCTCGGGTACCCATTCAGCGAGTGCGAAGTCGTCAAGTAGGACTGGCATGAGTAACTCAGCCCCGCCTTCTCTGGCCTCACGGGAAAGAACTTGTTCGAGTTCATTGAGAACACCTGGCCGAACCAGTGAAGAGCGAGAGCATATGAGCAGAACGCGATCGTAGTCGTATACCGCTTGGCTCATTGTGCGGTGCAACTTGTCACCAGGCGTTGCGGACTCTGGGAAGAAGAAGACTTCCACTCCTTTGTCTTTCAGCGCGTGATATAGCTTTCTTGCAAACGCATCATCTGGGCCGCCATAGCTGATGAAGACCGACGCGAGCCGCTTGCGAGACAGGTCGGGCTGACCTTGGAGTTCATGATTTAGCTCACGGACAGTTCGAACCGATAGATTTGATTGGTGTGCAATGTCTACGGCAGTCGGGCCTTTGTTCGCCGCGTGCAAGGCTAACAATTGTCGAATGAAGTCGACCTTCATGTCCCCAAATGCCCCACTATCCTGAAGCTCAAGCAGGTGCTTCTCGACTTCGGGCGTTATCTTCACTGCTGCGGCGATGAACATCTGCTGCCTTTCTGGCGGCTAACAATGTTTAGGCGGATCCGCATAAAACCACCTCTTAGAATGGATCAAAGCCCGCCTACCTGACTACGAACGCCCCCAGGGCCGTTGAGGACATGAATATACATTATCGTTGTCTTGACGTCACGGTGGAGCCAGGGGGATCCTACCCTATGTCTCTCTTGGGGGAGCCGAGGCTGCACTTTACTGCGCGTGTTCTTTCAATTCCCCATTACATTTTCAAGGGGAGCCTGGTCGATCCTCGATTGCGCGCGTCGAACGAGCACATTCCCATCGTGCGCGTTCCGCGAGCAGGAGGACGACTAGGCTGCCTTTCCTATCCTTCTCAGGGCGCGCGTTCCGGGAGCACAGGACCAATGTGGGTGCCCTTCCCATCTTTTGTTGTCATTTTTCCACTTTGCTCCCAAGGGGAATGGCCAAGGCTGCCCTTCACTGCGCGCATCGGACGATATACATGGTCCCTCCAAGCTCGCTCGTGTTCTCTCCAGGGATGGGGGCTGATTGATCTTCCACTGCGCGCGTCCAACGAGGGGAGTCCGCGACCGCGCGTTGCGCGAGCACAGAAGATCATCAGGCTCCATCCCCTCCCCTGTTCTGCGAGCAAGAAGGGCACCTGGCCACTCCCCTCCCATTCTTCCTTTGACAGACCCACCCCCTCCTGGCTATGATCTCCGCTACTTGATTTGACCTTGAACTTGAACACCTATGTTCTCCAGCCACTATCATTTATTCAAAGGAGTAGGCGTATGAAGCTCGTAATTGGCACTGTTGCGACCGTCTCCGGTGTCTTGTTTGCGCTGTCGATGGCCTCGGCGAATCCATCGCTCCTCCCCAAGCATGAAGGCTACCCGATGAAGAACAGCGGAAGCCCTGTGACGGGCCAGCCGACCGCCAACGACCCTGGCCAGTCGGATGCGCGTGGCGAGAGTACGCTGAATAAGTCGGCCGACTCCTTTAAGAGCGCCCAGCAGAATCTTATGAAGACGGACAATGAGCGGATTACCACAGGCCAGGGAGCGAATCAGCTCCCGACTGTGCAGGGGCCTCAGATCAAGATCGCCCCTCCGGTGACCTCGGCGACGAAGATCACCGGCGATCGGAAGATCGAGTAGCAATCCGCTCTACGGAAACAACTAGGGAGGCACCGGACCTATCCGGTGCCTCCCTGTTTTTTTATGCGTCGTGTCCGCGTGGAAGCAACGGCCGTACGCAATCTGAATCGCCAGAGTTTCTTTGCCCACGTGCCCGCATAATCGACACCGATTCTGGGATACGCGCCTACCGTTCCTCTTCCCACCACTTCCCCTCGATCCTCGAACCAGAGACATTCGCCGGTCGTGAGGTCCACCAGGTTGAGACAGCGATCGATCTGCAGCGCACGACAGAGCCGCCCTGGTCCATCGATCAACTCCCCATCGAGTTCAATCGCCCTGATCAACACAGCTGAAGGAAACTCTGCTCGCTCCGTCACGACGTTCAGGCAATGATACATTCCGTAAATGAGGTAGACGTACGCGACCCCTGCCGGACCGAACATCACCTCCGTCCGTCGCGTCCTCCCTTTCGCCGCATGGCAAGCCCTGTCTTGAGATCCGACATAGGCCTCCACCTCGACAATCTTTCCCGCGATCTCTCTACCGTCGATGCAACGGATAAGATATTTTCCCACAAGCGACCGCGCCACCGTGAGCGTAGGTCGACTGAAGTACGACTGTGAGAGAATTGTGCCAGACTTCGATGAAACCATGAGATCTTTACAACCTAGTGTGATTTTCCTCAATTCCCAATCACCACCCTCGTTTCACCAGGCTGCTCAAAACGCCCTTCCAACAAGGCCGCAGGCGATGCATGAACCGGAGGCGTACCCTCTGGGGTACGTTGAGGATTCATGCGAGACGAGAACGCCGTTGGAGGGCGTTTTCAGCAGCCGCTAAAAGTACCACGCCACGCCGCCCATGAACGTTCTTGGATTCCCCGGCACAAAGTGAATGTCGGTGACGGAAGCCGGCTCGTTGCGGAGCCGAGAGGCAAAAGCAAAGGTGGCCTGTTCCCATTTCGTGTTGAACAGGTTCTGCACAAAGAGGAAGGCTTCCATCCGACCGTGAGACAGCTTGATCGGCAACTGATACCGTTCGCTCAGATCGACATCGATCCACGAGGGAGCCTTGATGCTTCGATCTTCATTGAGTGGACGGACCCCCAGATAGGTCGCCTGCAATTGCGACGTGAGTCCTTCCGGCCATTTCAAGAGCAAGGCTCCATAGGCCGTCACTTCAGGAGCTAACGGAATCGCATCGCCATTGCGAAACTCCGCCTTGGTATAGGTCACGCTGCCGTTGAACGACAGTGGCCCCCACACTTGGCCGCGCGCTGAGACCTCAACACCTCGCCGCCGGCTGGCCCCGCGAATCTCGGTGGTCCCCTCATCGCCGACAAACACGAGTTCCTGCTTGAGATCTAACGCCCATACCGTCGCAATCAACTCTACGCCCTCCGGCCCCCACGGCTTAGAGCGTATCCCTACTTCATAGTTCTTGGCTCGCGCAAGCGATGAGGCTCCCTGCAGGACGACCGATCGTGCATCGTTGCTGTGATAGCCTTCGCCATAGTTCGCAAAGATTTCCGTATTGGCCCAGGGACCTAGGATGAGGTTCATTTTCGGAAGAACGACGCCGGAGCTTGTCCGTCCGGCTGGTTGGTCCGCGCAGGCCGCACAACGGTTACGCACATCGAACGTAAACGTCTCTGCGCGTAATCCGCCCACAAGCCTCATCCATGACGTAGGCTGCACCTCCGCCTTCACGAACGGAGCATAGGACGCCTCAAGAATATCGCTGTCTGCCGTGGTCCCAATCGGCACTCTCGTCCTGTGAGTTCCGAGCCTTGCATGGATGTTGTCGACTCTGGTTTGAAACCCGACCGTTCCGATACTCGGCAGACCCAGTACGTGACCCTGCTGCTTGTATCCGAGGTCGCCTCCATACATCACGCGGCGATCTGATTGTTGAATCCCGTCGCCGTTGACCGGGTCGTTGAGGAAGAACGTGAAATTTGTGAACAGGTCGAGCCGATAATATTGTCCGTATGCGTTCGCAAAAAACTGACCACCCGATGTCGTGTCGTAATGGTAGTTCATATTGGCGGTGCTGCGGAGAGTGTTGCCTCCTTCCGAGGGGTCGATCGCTCCAAAACGACCGATCGTGCCGTCCGTCAGCGCGCGTAACGGGATTTCGCCTGATCCATTCCACTGAGATTTGTGAAAGGTTGCCGTGAGACTGAGTTCATCGCGACCGGACAGATTGGTCGTCATCTTCCCCATGAGATTGGTTCGAAGATAACGATTGTCGTTCTGAAACGGGCCGTTCGTGTAATAGCCCTCAGCAGCGAACAGCGTGCGCACCTTCTCCTTGGTAGGAGAGAACATGAGCAGATGTCGCTGTGTATCGAACTGCCCTCCAGACACCTGAACGACCCCCTCTTGCACCACCTGTCGCGTTCTGAAATTGACAGCGCCGGCCGTGGCGAAATCGCCATACTCAGGAAGATAGGCCCCTTTGTAGACGTCGACTCCCTCTATGGTTTCGGGAATCATAAAATTTAGGTCGGTATAGCCTTGCCCATGCGCATGGGTGCGGAGATTAATCGGCATCCCGTCTGTGAAGAAGGCAACGTCGGTGCCGTGGTCCGCATCGAAGCCCCGCAGAAAATATTGATCGGCCTTGCCTGCCCCGCCCGAATGCTCGACGGCAATGAACCCGGGAATCAGACGCAATACTTGGGAGGGACGTCCCTGCGGTTGGAGAAGAATTTCTTTGTCCGGGATGAACTGCTGGGAGGATGCCGCGACCGGTCGTTCGCCGGTCACCGAGACTTCCGGCAGATCGAGTTCCGGCAGGTCCGGATCATGTGCGCGTGCGACTTCTCCCATCAGGAGGCACATCATCACGAACAACACTGCGGCCCAATAGAATGCACGTTTCGCCATCATGGTATGGAATAGGGTGTGTGCCTGTTCTATCGAAGCGATTTTCCCGTTGTCGTCATCGTCAATTTGCCGTGTTTCACACCCTTAACCGACACCAACGCATCTGCCACCTTCTTGATCTCCGACCCCTTGCCTTTCACAACGAGCACTTCGAGACAGTGGTCGTGGTCGAGATGGACATGCATGCCGGAAAGGATCTGCCCCTGATAATCATGTTGAATGTCGGTCAATTTTCCGGCCAGGTCACGCACATGGTGGTCATACACAAAAGTGATCGTGCCCACAGTCTCCTTGTTCTCATCCCACTCTTGTCCAACCAGATTGTCTCGAATCAGATCACGAAGCGCTTCCGATCGGTTTGTGTAGCGGCGTCGTTTGATGTGGCGATCGAATTCTTCAAGCAGCCGCTGGTCTAGCGAGACGCCGAACCGGACAAGTTGATTCATGGAACCCTCCTTGCGATAGCACGATTTTTGTATTCATAGCACTCTCAGGGCATGCGATCAACAGAACGCCATGATTCCTAGCATCATACGAAGCCAACAGACGAAATGGATTCATGCGTTGGGTGAGTTTGGGGCGAGATCGAAGACTGCCATGGTGGCGACGGAGAGAGCTACGTGCTCGCGAGCAGAGAAACGCGCAGAACTAGCCGCGTCGTGGACAGCGGCATCACCAACATAAAGCCCCCCCATTACTTGTACGAGTGGATAGGGAAGATTGGATTTCTCGTTTGGATGTTTTTTTCGCCCCCCTTCGGAATTCCACCTCATCGCACCAACTAAAAGAGCCCAGCAACAGACAGACACATCCAAATCCGGTCGAGCCTCGTAAGTAAGATCAAGACGCGGCAGGTGTCGACAAGATCGCGCGTCATTCAACATTCATCTTTCATTCACCAGGAGGGCAGGGCCATGAAGACTAGAATCGCCTCGTATCTCATCATCAGTGGATTAGCGCTCAGCGTCACGGGCTGCAACACCATGGAATCGACGTCCAGCCCCGCAATGTCAAAATCGGCAGCCATGGCCGAGAAGCCGCTCTACGATCGTTTGGGCGGCAAACCGGCGATCACGGCTGTCGTGGATGATTTCGTCGGGCGCGTCGCCGGCGACAACCGCATCAATGGGAAATTCGCCAATACCGACATCCCACGATTGAAGATGCTGTTGGTGGAACAGATTTGCCAGGCCTCGGGCGGCCCCTGCACCTATACCGGCCGCAGCATGAAAGCTACTCACACCGGCATGGGCGTCAGCAGCAGCGACTTCGATGCGCTGGTCGGCGATCTGGTCGCCACACTCAACAAGTTCAAGGTCCCTGAGCGCGAGAAAGGCGAATTGCTCGGCGCGCTAGGTCCGATGAAGGGCGACATCGTCGAGAAGCCAATGGCCTCTATGCACTGACAGGTAGTCACAACAATTGGCGGCAGCAAGGCACATCGTTCCCTAGGAGGCATCTATGAAATTCTTTGCACGATCGGCTCTGGGACTCGCGCTTGCCATCGGCATACTGCCCGGTTGTAACGGGAGTGGGGGCGACAACCCATCTCTCGTATCCAGTGGGCCGCCGACGGCCGCGGTCGAGGAAGACCAGCGAGTCGCACAATCTGACGCGCTGACAGCGGCTGAGGTTGGCTTGGTGAATCAGGCCAATTCGGAACCTGCGCCGACACCATTACCAGATCTGTAACCAAATGCCGCTTCCGAAGGCGGCGCTGTTCAGAAGGAGACGACCATGTCCAGACAGATTCGACTACTCACCCTGGCGATACTGGCGCTGTGCATCAGTACGCCGGTCTTCGCCGCTAGCCATCGCGAAGCCCCATTGATCGCGAACGACCCTGCAGCAGACATCACCGACTTCTATCTATTCAGGAGTTGGCAGGATTCAGATAAGGCCATTGTGATCATGAATGTGATTCCAGGTCAGGAGCCGGGATCGGGCCCCAACTATTTCAATTTCTCCGACGATGTGCTCTACGAGATCCATATCGATAACAACAAGAACAACATTGCAGGGAACATCACCTATCAAATTCGCTTCAAGACCGACATCAGGCAACCAGGAGATGTATTTCCCTTGGCCTATGTGGCACTGCCACCAATCACCGCACTCGCTGGTTCGGGGTCCGAGGGATTACTCGTGAGACAGAACTACACAGTATCGGAAGTACGGTTTGGCCAACAACCCAGAGACTTGGGAACCGGCCCGATGTTTGCGGTGCCGTCGAACGTCGGCGCCCGGACCACGCCAAACTACGAGCAGCTGGCGGCCAAAGGAATCTTCCCCTTGAAGAACGGCGGACGGGTATTTGCTGGACAGCGAGATGAGACGTTCTACATCGACCTCGGGGGAACCTTCGACACGCTCAATCTCCATGTGTCTCCAATCCTCTCACCAGCTGATGACGCGAACGACGCGCTGTTGCTCGGCGCCGCGCGCGATACGTTTAGCGGTTTCAACGTCAACACCATTGCCTTGGAAATCCCGATCAGCGACCTGATGGGGCCAAAAGGCAATACACTCATCGGCGCGTACGCCTCGACCAGCCGCCCCAAGGTCACGGTCATCAAGAAAAACGGCGATCGGGACAATTCATCCCGGTTCGTCCAAGTGGCCCGAATGGGCAATCCGTTGGTGAACGAATTGGTCATTCCAACGAACATGAAAGATAAATGGAACGCGACGGATGCCGAAGACGAAGCCGACTTCGTCTCGTCCTACTGCAACTCGGCACTGGCGACTGCGCTGAACGCGGTGTTCGCCACCGGCTTCCCGACCACGAACAGAGAAGACCTCGTCAACGCGCTCCTCCGGTACAGCCCGGGTCCACCGGTCTGCGGTGGGGGCAAGGCCAACGAAACCCTGTCTGACCTTCTGCGAGTGGATTTGAACGTGCCTCCAACAGCAGCAGACAGTCAGAGACGGCTGGGACCTCTCGCTCACGACCAGAGTGGGAACGCGACTCCCGACAAAGCAGGCTGGCCAAACGGACGGCGGCCGAACGACGACGTCACCGATGTCGCATTGCGGGTCGTGGGCGGAATCCTGACAAACCCGGCTGTGCCGAACCTGGGAGACGGTGTGAACTTCAATATCGGTTCGGTGGGTGGAAGCAAGACCGCCAACGGTATTGCCACGGCCTTCCCCTTCCTCCCGACGCCGTTCGACGGACGGGACCGTCGCCATATCGATCCAGGGGAATCGATCAATTAGCAGAAGTCACCGGGGGTGTCGCGCATGAGCGCGGCACCCTACAGTTGAGCCATTCGTACAACAACCGAGAGAACGGACATGCAGGCAAGAATCGTTGAACGACACCGGATGGAAGGGTGGGGATTCTCGCTCATCCTTCATGGAATTCTTTTGAGCGCGATCGTCGTAGCCTTTCGCCAGCTTCCCGCCCTAACTTACTCGGAGCCGTTTCAATGGAATGTGATATTCACTGAGTTCTCGCAACAGCCCACTCCCAAGGAGCCAGATACCAACGCAGCTTTCTCAGACGAGACCCTTCGAACGGCCGAAATCGAAGCCCTCGGTTCCATTTCTTCGCTAACGAACGTACACAGCTCTCCCAAGAAACACAGGGCTCACCTCGCAAAAAAATCCAGCAACACGAGGTCTCAGTTGGCTGCACCACCGACACCCTCCATCACACAGACGGCACCGGCCACAGAAGAAACCCTGCCGGGCGAACAGCCCAGCACACACATAACCGCATCACCCGTCAGCAATGAGCCGGCTGCACAACCCGAGGCTCCAGTCGAGCAAGAAATACCGGCTCCCCCGACATCAGCAACCGATACGGCGATGGCTCCAACGCAGTCTATGGATGCACCCCCTGCTTCCTCCTCGCCTACTCCAGCTGTAGTCTCCGAGCAACCCTCTGCGCCACTAACGGATTACAGCTGGTTGCAACGTGCGGTGTCCCATCGATTGGAAGAACTCAAGCGATCGTCGCGACCATCCCTTGATAATTCAAGCCGTCTCAAAGTCCTGGTCAAAGCCGTCGTGTCCAGTACGGGAGAGTTGATGGAGGCCGAAGTGGTGAAGAGTTCTGGATTGGATCGGATAGATCAGGAGGCCATGAGACTTGTGCAACGTGCATTCCCTATGCTGCTCGATCGCACCTTGGATCGCCAACAGGTCGTGATGCGCATACCCATTGTCTATTCACGCGACTAAGAGAATGCCATGAATCGAATTCGAACACTGGTCTGGCTGATCGCAATGGGCTGGCTCGCACTGAGCCCGCCTTCATTAACCTCCGGGGAACCCTTTCTCCCTCAACAGGACAAGCAAGTCCTCGAACACCTCACGGTCAAAGCAACCGATCCCGTCGCGCGGGAGATCAGAGCCTTGCGCGCAAGCCTGTTGCGTGACCCACAGAGCATGGATGTGGCCGTTGCTCTCGCGACTATGCTCATCGAGCAGTCACGATCGGAAGGAGATCCACGGTTTCTCGGCCAAGCGCAAGCAGTCTTGGCTCCCTGGTTGAATCACCCGACACCCCCATCGTCCACGCTCTTATTGCGGGCCATGATCCGTCAACATGCCCATGAGTTCGATCTCGCTCTCGCCGATCTCGATGCCGTCCTGAACATGCAACCTGCGAATGCCCAGGCCTGGCTCACGAGAGCATCGATCTATCAGGTCCAGGGACGATACGGCGAGGCACGGCGCGCATGTCAGCCACTGCTTCGCTTGGCAGGACGGCATGTCGCGCTCACCTGTTTAGCCGACATTGCCAGCCTGAGCGGCCAGGCAACCACAAGCCGCGAGATGCTGACCGCAAGCCTGGAGCATGCAGGGATCTCTGTGCGCGAACGACTCTGGATTCTCACAGTCCTGGCAGAGATGGCCGCGCGCACAGGAGATGCGAGCGCTGCGGAGAAACATTTCCTCGATGCACGAAGCCTCGGTCATAAAAATTACTATCTCTTAGGCGCCTATGCCGACTTTCTTCTCGATCAAGGACGCCCACAGGAGGTCATCACGCTCTTGCAACATGAGACCAGAGCCGACGGATTACTCTTGCGTCTGACGCTGGCCGAGCAGGCACTGCATCTTCCCGCGTCCAAAAATCATACCGCCGAACTCGCAGCCCGCTTTGCTGCCGGTCGAGAACGAGGCACCCGTGTGCATGTGCGAGAGGAGGCGCGCTTCACTCTTGGGCTGCTGCATGATTCGCAGACGGCACTCACCCTCGCGCAAACTAATTGGGCAATCCAAAAAGAGCCTTGGGACGCGCGGCTTCTACTTGAAAGTGCACTAGCAGTCGGCAGCTGGAACGCAGCCAGACCGGTCATCGACTGGCTTCACACCAATCATGTCGAAGACATGCGCCTACAGCAGCTGGTCGCTCAGTTTCCGGAGGAACAATCCTGATGCGTCTGATCCTCACCATCGCATTGCTTCTGCTCACCACTCCCGCCTGGGCTCACAAGCCCAGCGACAGCCTGCTCTCGCTCACCGTGCAGCAGGATCGCATTGACGTCAGATGGGATATTGCTTTGCGAGACCTTGACGATGCAATCGGATTAGATGCCAACGGAGACGGTGCGATCACATGGGGTGAAGTCCGGTCTAGACACGACGAGATTGCCGCGTACGCGCTCTCACGCCTCACCATCACATCCGGCGAGACACACTGCCCCGCGCAAGCGCCTCGCCAGCTGATCGACAACCACACGGACGGCGCCTACGCCGTCCTGCTCTTTACGATGACCTGTCCGAGCACCATTGAGACGCTTCAGGCCGACTATCGACTGCTGTTCGATCTGGACGCTCAACACAAAGGACTCCTCCGTCTGACTCATGAGGGAGACACTACGACCGCCATCTTCAGCCAAGAATCGCCGACCCGACAGTTCACAATCAGCGAAACCTCGATGTGGAATCAGGTTCAACAATACGCGCACGAAGGTATCTGGCATATCTGGATGGGCTACGACCATGTGTTGTTTCTGCTCGCGTTACTGTTGCCCGCCGTCTTGCGGAGGGTGGCAGGCCGGTGGGAGCCAACCCCGGACTTCTTGTCAGCGTTCTGGGAAGTCCTCGCAATCGTCACGGCCTTTACGATTGCCCACTCGATCACCCTCGGCATGGCCACTGTAGGTCTCATTGCGCTTCCATCGCGGCTGGTCGAATCGGCGATTGCCGCATCGGTCGTCTTCGCGGGCATCTCCAATCTCTATCCGGCCCTTGCCCAACGACGTCGAGTGATCGCCTTTTTCTTTGGCCTGATCCATGGCTTCGGCTTTGCGAGCGTCCTCAGCGACCTCGGTCTGCCGAGAGGATCTCTGGCGCTGAGCTTGGTGAGTTTCAACCTGGGAGTTGAGGTGGGGCAGCTCGCGATCGTCGCCATGTTCCTGCCGCTGGCCTACGGCTTAAGAAATTCCTGGACCTATCAGCGTCTGGTGCTGGTCAGCGGTTCACTCGGCATCGCCGCCCTCGCCTGTGCCTGGCTTATCGAACGAATGCTCGACCTCAAACTGATCCCCCTTTAGCAGGATGCGAAGAAACTAACTGACACGCGAGAATTTCAATGGGCCGTACGTGAGGATACAGGAGAAGGTCTCTTCCAGGATGCTCAAAAAGGCTGTCCAGCAAGGCCGCAGGCGAATCGAAACCGGAGGCGTACCCTCTGGGGCGCACGGTGCGACGAATAAGGAGCACCACGTCTGTGCGCGCCGCCGAGTAAGTGAGGCGGCCGGGTCCCCGTTGAGGATTCCGATGAGCCGAGAACGCTGCTGGCGGACTTTTTCAGCATCCTGCTATCGCCTGGGCGAGGAGAACGACAGGAACATTACTCGCTCTTCACAGGGATATACATGACATTCCCCTGCCGATTGACCAGCAACAGCGCCAGATCGGCAGGCTTAATCGGGTCGGCCAGTCGCTGAAACACATCGAAGTTGGGAATAGGTTGGCGATTGAGCTCCAACACCACATCGCCCGGCTGGAGACCGGAGGATTCGGCCAGACTGCCTTCTTCAATATCGGTCACCACCACTCCGCTGGTGACGGCTAAATCCATCTGCCGAGCCAACGGCATGGTTACATCGTCGAAGACGACGCCGGCGAGGGGATGAGCCGTGGCAGATGCAGCCGATGCGGCCTGGTTCTTCTTGGTTCGCTCGCGCGGCGCCTCCTGAACAACCAGCTCAGCTTGATAGGGCTTGGTCTCCCGCATGAGGTCCAGCCGATGCTTACTCCCGATCGTAGAGGCGGCCACAAGATTTCGAAGATGCCCGCTATCCATCACATCGCGCCCGTCGAATCGCACGACCACATCGCCGCGCTTGAGTCCGGCTTTCTCGGCGGACCCTTTCGCCTGCACATCGGTCACGATCGCCCCTTTCACGTCCGGGAGACGAAAGATCTTGCCTAGCAGGGGCGAGACATCTTGCGTCGAAGCCCCGAGGAATCCACGGACAACATGGCCGGTTTTCAGCAAGCTCTGCATGGCAGACCTGGCCATATTACTCGGGATGGCGAAGCCCACGCCGACACTTCCGCCTGTAGGGCTCGCAATGGCCGTATTAATCCCCACCAATTCTCCATTGAGAGTCACCAATGCCCCGCCGGAGTTGCCTGGATTGATGGGGGCATCGGTTTGAATAAAATCTTCAAAATCGGCAACCCCGACGTCGGCGCGACCAACGGCACTGACGATGCCGAACGTCACACTGCGGCTCAACCCAAGGGGATTCCCGATCGCCAACACAAATTCGCCGACGGCAAGCGTACTCGAATCTCCCCACGTGACCGTCGGCAGATTCGTCGCCTGAATTTTTACCACCGCCACATCGGTTTTCGGATCGGTGGCCACTACTCGACCTTTGTATTGCCGCCGATCGGCGAGAATCACTTCCACATCGACCGCGTCGGCAATCACATGGTTGTTCGTCATGATGTAGCCGTCTGACGACACAATGACGCCGGAGCCCTGGCCATATTGGCGGCGCGACGGCGCATCTTTGAATAGTCCGAACGGCAACGCTTCGTCGCTGAAGGCTTGATCTCGAACCATCACCGTGGACGCGATGCTGACGACCGCAGGAATCACTTTAGTCGCGGCCCCCTTAATTTGCGCCTGGAGTTCGCCTCCGCCAGCCACAGGAGCCACGCGACTCTCAGCGAACGCGGTTCCGGAAAAAATTGAACTCCCCAGAATTAGACCAATCACCAGTTTCAAGAGAAAAATAGGTCGAAACACGCCACGGTCCTTTCTAACAGGCTGCTGAAAAAAACCGCCAGCTGCGTGCTCGCATCGTTCAGACCCTCAACGTACCCAGAGGGTACGCCTCGGCCCTTCACTCGCTGCGGCCTTGCTGGACGGCCTTTTTGAGCAGCCTGACCAAAAGAGTCCCCATCAAACTAACGGCGAACGCTTGCAGCCTAGCATGCGTCGGTCGAACGCGCACTTACAATTCCACATGACGGAGTCGAAGCGCGTTCGTGATCACCGATACAGAACTGAAGGTCATGGCGGCGCTGGCGATCATGGGGCTCAAGAGTATCCCCAAGACCGGATAGAGCACACCGGCTGCGATCGGCACCCCGATCACGTTATAGAGAAAAGCAAACACAAGGTTCTGCCGAATATTCCGCATGGTCGCCAGGCTCAGCCTCCGCGCACGGAGCAGCCCGCGCAGATCCCCCTTGACCAACGTCATCCCCGCGCTCTCAATAGCCGTGTCTGCTCCCGTCCCCATGGCGATCCCGACATCGGCCAATGCCAGAGCCGGAGCATCATTAATTCCGTCGCCGGCCATGGCTACGACTCGGCCCTGTGACTTGAGCTGTGTAATAATCTGTCCTTTTTTTTCAGGTAAGACCTCAGCCATCACCTCTTCAATGCCGAGTTGCCGGGCCACCACCTCCGCCGTATCGCGATGATCCCCCGTGACCATGACGATGCGAATGCCTTCAGCTTTGAGCTCCTGCACGGCATCATACGTCGAGGCCTTAATCGGATCTGCGACCCCGAGTATACCGGCAGCCTGCTCATCGATCGCGACAAACAGGATCGTCTGCCCTTCACCACGAAGCGAGGCCGCGTCGTCGTCCAACGGTTTCAAGTTCTGACCGGATACTCCAACATCGTTTCGCAAAAATGCAGCGGTCCCGATGGCCACCCGATGGCCAGCGACTGTCCCGGTCACCCCCTTCCCCGTCACCGAACGAAACTGCTCAACCGGAGCACAGACGATCCCCCGCCCTTCCGCTCCGGCCACCACCGCTGCGGCCAGCGGATGTTCGCTGCTCCGTTCAACACTCGCCGCGAGGCGCACCAGCTCGACATCGGACCAAGGCGGGACAAAACGGATCGACAGCAGTTTTGGCTTCCCCTCCGTGAGGGTCCCCGTCTTATCAAGCACGAGGGTATTCACCTTGCCGAACACCTCCAATGCTTCGGCCTTTTTCACCAAGACGCCGGCGGTTGCTCCACGACCGGTCCCCACCATGATGGACATCGGCGTCGCCAATCCCAATGCGCAGGGACAGGCAATGATCAAGACCGCCACGGCGTTGACCAACGCATAGGCCAACTTCGGCTCCGGTCCCCACATTGCCCAAGCCGCCGCCGTGATGATGGCTGCAACCACGACCAGCGGAACAAAGTAGCCCGCAACGGCATCAGCGAGACGCTGGATTGGCGCTCGGCTCCGTTGCGCCTCACTGACCATCTGCACGATCCGGGCAAGCATGGTGTCTCGCCCAACGCGTTCAGCGACCATCACGATTCCACCTGTGCCGTTGATAGTTCCCCCGGTCACCCTCGCTCCGACTACTTTTTCAACCGGGATCGACTCCCCTGTAATCATAGATTCATCGACAGACGTCGTCCCCTCTTGGACCATTCCATCGACCGGCACACGCTCACCGGGTCGCACACGCAGCCGTTGGCCGACTTGAACGTGCTCCAGCGGCACATCGTCCTCACGCCCCTCCAACGTGATCAGCCTGGCAGTCTTTGGCGCAAGCCGGAGCAAGGCGCGAATCGCGGAGCTGGTCTGACTGCGAGCTTTCAACTCTAACACCTGACCGAGCAGAACGAGCACCGTAATCATAGCCGCGGCCTCGAAATACACCGCGATCGAGCCGTCATGCAGTCGGAATGAACTGGGTAGCAATGTCGGCACCACGGTGACAACCGCGCTGTAGCCATAGGCCGCTCCTGTCCCCATGGCAATGAGCGTGAACATGTTGGGCGCGCGGTTCACCACCGAGGCCCACCCTCGCTGAAAAAATGGCCAGCCGCCCCAAAGCACCACGGGCGTCGCCAGCGCCAATTGCATCCAATTCCTCGTCGAACCGGTGAGCACATCAGGCAGTGACAGCCCAGGAATCATATCGGCCATGGCCAAAAGCATGACCAAGAGGGATGGCCCCAAGCAGATCCAAAACCGCCTGCTCATGTCCTCAAGCTCAGGATTCCGCTCATCTTCGAGTGAGACGACCTTGGGTTCCAGCGCCATCCCGCAAATCCGGCATGCCCCAGGTTGCGTTTCAAGCACCTCCGGGTCCATCGGACAGATGTACTCGACCACCCCGCCGGAAGGAACCGGCATGACTCGTGGGGCGCGCTGTTCAGGAGGAGTCAGATAGTGGGTTGGATCGGTTCGAAACTTGGTGAGGCAGCTTGTGGCGCAAAAATAATAGGTCTTCCCCTGGTACTCGTAGGAACCAGCTGCCGTAGCCGGCTGCACCGTCATGCCACAGACAGGATCGATCGCCGCAGCGCCCGTCAGAGCCGGAGCTGGCTGCATCATCGGAAGGGGTTTTCTTGTAGTTGGTTTGGCGGGGCTTACCAACTGAGGCTGCAACGCTCGCTCCGGATCGACCTTAAACCGTTCAAGACAAGACAACCCGCAGAAGTAGTAGCTCAGGCCTCGATAGTCGTGACTGCCGGCCGCCGTAGCCGGATCGACCGTCATTCCGCAGATTGGATCGATCGCCATCTTTCCTCAAAGGAGTGCTGAGTCTTAGGCGTTCAGACTTCCAATCGCTCAGAACTCAGCACGTCCACATCATCTACTTCTTCTTGTCATTCTCAAGAATGCTCCGAATGATCGTGATGACATTGTCCGGCGTCATGTTGACACCATCGACTTTAATATTCCCGTCCAACAAGATCGATGGAGTGGACGACACTTTGATCCGCTCTCCCCACCGCTTACCGTCCTCAACGGCTCTGGCCGGTTTTCCGCTGGCCATCCCGTCTTCAAACGCTTTCGGATCGAGGCCGACTTCCCGAATCAGCACGTCCCGAATCGAGCGATCCAACACGCCATCAATTTTGTCTTTGTGGATCGTGCGGAACAAAACCGTCTTCATTTCATTGCCCTTACCCATCATCTTGGCCTGCTCATACATATCGAATGGCGTCGGAAGCTTTCCGCGAATGACCGGGAACCCGACCATCGTCACCTCCAACTTGCTACCGAACTCTTTCACAAGCAACGGCAATCCTGTCTCGTCAAACTGGTGACAATGCGGGCAGTAAAAATCGGCAAACTCCATCACCTTCACCTTACCGGGTGTATGCGTGGAGACTTCACCCGTCACCACTTCGAACTTGCCCTGTATATCGAGGGGCACCGCGATGGCTGGTGAGCCCCACAAGGCGACCATGGTCCATATCATCACCGCGCAAATTGCTGAACCCCGTTCCCTAAACTGTCTGCCCCCCATAATCGACTCCTTTCTTAGATCGACGCTGATCGCTCATTATAGCGAATGTGCCGAGAACTTACTCTCATGTGTTAGACTGTGGCTATGCGAAGAACCTGCGCGATATTGCCCCTCCTACTGCGGCAAACGAGGGCCAGACTCCCGGCACGTACACTACTTTCTCTCATGGCGTTGCTCGTCATGCTCGCGGGTTGTGCCTCGACGCAAGAGGCGGATGAGAGGCAGGGATTCAACTTTCTCCAAGTCAAGGCAGCGCCGGACTCCTTCCAAGGCCAACCGGCGATCTTCGGCGGAAAAGTCTTGACGGCCCGACGACAGAAAGACGGGACGAAGATCGAAGTCCTACAGTTGCCGCTCGATCGATCTATGCGGCCCGGGTACGACTTGACTCAATCACAGGGCCGCTTCATCGCGATCTACCGGGAATTCCTCGACCCTGCGACTATCCCGCCGGGAACCAGAGTCACCGTGACTGGCCAGGTCTCTGGCTCCGTAACGCTGCCATTGGATGAAACGGACTATACCTACCCCGTTCTTACTATCAGTCGTGTGCAAGTGTGGAGCGCAGCGGAAAACCTGGCCCCCCGTATCCGCCCCTATCCCTATATGGGGCCTAGTCCCTATTGGGGGCCCTACTGGGGACCTTGGCCTTACTACTGGTGAGCAGGCTGCTGAAAAAGTCCGCCAGCGTCGTTCTCGCATCGTTCAGACCCTCAACGTACCACGGAGGGTACGCCTCAGGCCTTCACTCGCTGCAGCCTTGCTGGACGGTCTTTTTGAGCAGCCTGCAGTATGGAACTACGCACCTCGCAGACCGACCACCGAAGCTCTCCCGACCCCAATTAGTTCTGCAACAGCCGACTACAAACAATTTTGCCTCGGATTATTCTGGACTTCCGAGGCATTCTAGCGATCTTTACAGCAGTCAGCTATTTCATCAATAGGTTCCTCCTCTTCATCCTACTGCTCTCATCATCATTGACCTCCAGACCCGACGATTCGCTCAACCCGATCGTCGCGGCCGCCGAGACTGAGATATTGGTGATAGTGGGCCAGGGCTTTCGGCAAGTCTTTCCGATGCAACTCATAGAAGACTCCCAAGTTGTAATGCGCTTCGGCATAGTTCGGCTTGAGCCCCACCGCGCGCTCATACGACTGCTCCGCCTCATCAAGCCTGTTGAGACCGGTATAGGTCACACCCAAGTTCATATGTGCTTCGGCATATTGGGGGCGGTACCGCAAGACTTCAAGAAATTCCCGCTCAGCTTCCACGGGCCGGCCCTGACCCCGATGAATGAACGCAAGGTTATAATGCGCATCCACAAACGCGGGCTTCACGGCGATGGCCTTTCTGTAGGAATCGGCAGCTTCTGCAAGCACGTTGTCCTTCTCCGCCATTCGCCCGGCAAGGTACCATCCATCCGCATACTTGGGATCGAGCTTCAGCAATCGCCCTACCGTCTCTCGCGCGCCGCGACTGTCGCCCTGCGCCTCGTAGAGCCATGCGAGACTATAGAGAGCATCACGGTGGTTCGGATGGGCGCCCAGTAAGGCCTGATATGTTTTGATGGCCGAGGCGGCATCGCGACGTTGCTCATACAGCTTGGCTAAGTCGAAATACGAATCGGCATGGCGTGAATCGATCTCAATCGCCCGCTTGAGAGCCTGCTCTGCCTCAGCCGACTTCCCCTGGATCCGATAGACCCTGGCGAGATCCTTCAGGGCATCGGGATAGGCCGGTTTCAGCGCGAGCGCCTGCTTGAATGCATCGAGTGCCTGAACCGGCTCCTTCTCTTTGAAATAGATCATGCCGAGCAGATGATGCGCTTCGGCTGAGGAGGGATTCAATTCGATAGATTTCCTAGCCGCCTCAGATGCCGCGGCAAGGTCACCTTTTTTCAGCAGCGTAGCGCCTCGCTCGTACTGCTGCTGCGCCACATCCGGCTGCTCAGCCGCCGCCAGGACCGGGATAAGAGGAGAAACTAAGGCTGCGCACAGGGCAAACAGCACGATGGCATTATGGTGGAAAAGGCGATTCATGATGAGCCGACCCCTGCCCTTTCTATACCGACAACAATCCGGGAAACTATAGACGGCAGCCACCATGAAATCAACGACGCGCGCAAGTGAGCAGCCAATTCGACGCGAGAGATTCGGTTATCAGCAGCGCGCAATTAGAAGGGAGATTTCCAGATCCCCCCGCTCGACCCTGGTTGGCAGCCTCACCACCGCGTCCTAACTGGATATTGAACGATGAGCGGATCGGGGGTAAGTAGCACACAATCGTGTTCAATGGCTTGGCAGATCAACATGCGATCGAATGGGTCTCGATGGAACTGGGGAAGTTTGTGCAGATGTAACACGGCTCGCTCGTTCAGCGGGAGAGTGTCGATCCCATGTCGCTCACGCTCTTCCGCCACAAACCGATCGAGGGTACCGGGGAGCGGCAATTTTCCAAGGGCATGCCTGACCGACAGCGATGACCCACAAAAACGTGCAGATGTCGAGAGGGCACTTCACCCGTGTGAGCCTTCAAGCGTGCGAAGCAGTTCTTCCGGAAGAGGCTCGAAGAATGAGCGTGGAACGGCAAAATTCCCTTTGGCTAAGCCGATAGGGCGCGGACGCACGGGGACTTCTGGTAACGGCGTAATTTCCGCGACCGGCTGATTACGCTTGCACAACAGAATACGCTCTCCAGGCTTGAGTTTGGACAAGTATTTGGAGAGATGTGTTTTTGCCGTGTGAATATTCAGTTTGATCATGGTTGCATGAGTAAACTAACTTGTGAACCTAGTCAAGAGATCGACTATCTGCCAAACGATAGGCCAAGCGTGAATTGCCACGCTCCGGTGGAAACTCCAGCCCAATAACCAGATAGAAGATCAAGCAACGATCCTCGTCTCAGCCTTACGAAATGTTGCATCGCAAGACCCAACTCCAACTCTCTTGCAAATAAATATCATATTACAAGATGTGACCCTATACATGCTCGTTCGACCCCATCTTACGCGTTCGCAACCGTCAACTCGACGAGAGGGGAACGATCAGCAGCAGCAAAGAGTTCGATGAGAAGACAGAAAAGACTCCCGGTACATTTTCAGTTTTGAGCGAGGAGTTAGACCTCATTCTTGCCGCGACTAAGTCCAGAGAAGTCGGTGAGCGCATCGCAGTTTAGGCAGTGGTACATGGCAGATGCTTCTTGGAAGTGCATGCCGCAGAAACATCCACAGAACGGACAGCACTCTTCCAGTTCAAAGTCTGCCCAATCACACACCCCAAGATACTCGGGTACTCCGTCCCGGTCGTACCCGACGATCTCAAACGCATCGCCCTTCTTGGGAATGAATCCGCAAGCGCGCTTGAGTTCCCAGAGAACTTCGTCTTGTGTAATGGAAAACCACTCTCCGCTGCCCCGCTTAGCGCCATAGCGTTTGTGAAGAGTGCGTTCCGTCGAAGTGTCGTGTCCTGATAGTACCCATCCCATCAGTTCGAGCGGATTCGGGTTCCCAGTCTGGAGCGTACGTACACGTTTTGGCACATCCTTGCTTCGGCCGATCTTGATCTGCGAAGAACTACGGTCGATAACAAAGTAGACAGGCATATGAAGCCTAACGGCCTGGCTGTGGTGTCCGCACAAGCCAGTGGTTAACCGAATCGTAGCTTTGCAAGAACTTCAAGCCTTTCAAGATAGGCTTGCATATTCTTTGCACTCTTGGTTGGAATGCAGCCGTCGTCATAGAGATAGATTTTTTCGAGGTTCGCACCTTTTTTACATGAAACCTTTGCGACTACTTTCGCCGTGAGCCCTTTTATTTTTACGGCGACTGGGTATTTATCATAGTCCACCCGGTCTTCAGTTTTGAAACCGATTGGTTTGTACTCGCGGTTTAAAACAACATACTTTCCGCCCGCCTGCCTTGTCAGGCAGTACGGAAGATGGACCGACCGGAAATCATGAAGTGGCATACTTTATTCTCCTTGAGATCGCCTAACTATCAATTAGACTGATCCGCGTAAGACCATCTCTTTGAATGGATTCAAAGCCCGTCTACCGGACTACGAACACCCACTACGCCGCATCCCTACTGTGCAGCGGTTCGTCGACAAATGGTACGAACACGCGTTTCGCGTGAAGTATATATGGTTATTCGCGCGAGAATCGCGAGAAAAGCGGGAATAGCTTGAGATTTCGTCTTGGCCAGTCGCGCCTGTCGTGCACATCTTGCTTGTCTCGCTCACAATTCATGGACGCCGCTTCATGCGCAAGCGCAGCGGATCAGCAATTACAACAGAAGCGCTCATGAAAAATGTGGGCTAGGACAATAGAAGAACCCTCCCGCAGGATGCTCAAAATGGCATCCCAGCAAGGCCGCAGGTGAGTCGAACCCGGAGGCGTACCCTCAGGGGTACGTTGAGGATTTCGACGAGCCGAGAACGAAGCTGGGGGCAATTTTCAGCATCCTGCTAAGGACGTCGGTTGGAGCCTGTCAAAGCCTGCTTAAACACTGCACGAAGGCCGAAGTAGGCAACGGAATCTTTGAGGTTGGAATAGAGCCGCTTGAAAGTTCCCATGTCAGGATTGGTGACGTATTCCATCGTGAGGGCGATTCGTTCTTCCCCTTCGCCAAGAGGAGTCACCGAATGCCAGAGCTTATCGCCGTTGAAGATGACGAGATCGCCTGGTTGCGTGATGAGCTCAAGGTGCTTGGGCTGTTTCACTGGGTCGTCTTTAAACAGCTCGCAGACCAGTTTGCATTGTGTAGAACGATCGACCAGCCCCATCAAAATGGTGTAGCGAGCCCCCTTGTAGTAGGACGTGTCGTAGTGAAATCCGATATGGTCCCCCGGCTCCGTATAATAATAGAGCGCGCAGGAATGGGGGTCATTCTCAGGACAGAGGCTGAGCTTGGCCCGCGTCAGACGGCTCAAGAATTCGATGAAGGCTTCGGATCGATAGAGATCGAGAAAGCGCGGGGCCTTCTCCATCACCGTGTAGTAGCTGACACTCCCGCCCTTTTTGTGGCCGGGAATGTAGTTGCGATTCAGATCGCCCTTCACCCCTTGCGCCTGAGGGACGAGATGCTCTTCCACCACCGACCGAGAAAGAAACTGTGGAATAAACAGGAACTCGTTCTGGTCCCAATAGTCACGCGAGACCCGGTCGAGATCCAACTGTTTGACTGCCTCATCGACCCTGTCAACGAAGGAACCAGCTAGCGACTGATTCATATCGTCACCTTTTCCTCGCTCAACCCCCAGGATGCTGAAAAAGTCGCTCTCAAGAACCGTGAAAGGTAAGATGTAAAAAGTGAAAAGTGGAACTGACGGGGATTCTTCATTTCAGACCTTTCACATTTTACCTTTCACGTCTCACGAATCTCCAGCCGCACTCACTGTGGAACACTGAGCACCGGAGCCTTCACCACTTCCACATCGGCCGGTAATTTCAGATCGAAGAATGAGTCGGCGAAACCGATATTGGATTGGAGCGACGAAAATTCAAAACTCGCGACATTGCCACTGGCTTCGTAGAGCGAGATCGTCCGAATAAAATAGGTCTTGGGAAATACTTCGATCACGATCCGCTGCAACGATTTCCCTGCCTCTCCTTCATGCGACTTCGGCAGGAGGGTGAGTAACGGGATACCTCCCACGCCGCGGCTCTTTCCCGACGTCGGCTCAATGTCGAACGATTCATCCAGCTTGGCGGCCCCAAGCAACAGTTCTAACGGAGCCTTGGAGGCTGCCATTTGCGTGAGCTTCCCGACCAGCACTTGTTTGTGCTCCGGCACATACACTTTCACGTCGTCACGATTGACGTAGATGTCCTCGATCGACGGATCGAGATAATTCCACCGTAACCGGCCCGGCTTTTTGATATAGACCTTCCCCGAAGACGCGATGGGCCGCTCAAACCCCTCGATCGTGGTCTTCTGCGCGAAGTCTGCCTGGATATCTTTCGTTTTCTCATACCGCGCCTGGAGCTGCTTGACCACCTCGCGCACTTCCTTCACCGCATTCTCATCGCTTTCTTCAGCCGCAAGAGCGGGCGATGGGAATAGACTCCCCACACACAGGAGCACGCCTCCTACAACACATGTCCAATTCAATTTCTTCATCATACTAATCACAAGGGGAGTGGCCACTCCCCCTCACGCCCCTTCCTCTGCCCCCACCGGCCCTCGCCGACCCACAACTTCTCTCCGTCCATCCCGACCAGCCGCGCCTACAATGCCATCCGCCTCCATTTGCTCGATCATCCGAGCCGCCCGAGGATAGCCCACCCGTAGCCGGCGTTGAATCAGCGACGCGGACGCTGAACCGCTAGATAATACCAACTCTTTGGCTTGTTCGTATACTTCTCCTAGTCCATCTTCTTCTTTCGCCACTTCCTGTTTCAACGCAGTCTGCAGTTCCTGATTGTACGTGGGCTTGGCTTGATCCTTCACGAACTCGACTACGCGGCGAACATCGTCATCCGACACAAACGATCCATGGAGCCGCATCACACGTCCGGTTCCCGAAGCCATATAGAGCATGTCCCCACGACCGAGGAGCGCCTCCGCGCCGTTGGCATCCAGGATCGTGCGTGAGTCGGTCTTCGACGAGACTTGAAAGGCGATGCGGGCAGGGAAGTTGGCCTTGATCAAACCGGTCAGCACATCGACCGACGGGCGCTGCGTCGCCAACACCAGATGGATGCCCGATGCGCGGGCCATCTGTGCCAAGCGAGCAATCTTGTCTTCCACTTCCTTCGGCGCGACCATCATCAAGTCCGCCAATTCGTCGATCATCACGACAATATAGGGCAAAGGCTCAGGCGGAGTCGGCGGCGGCGTGAACGATCCGGGGCTGCCATCAGGGACGACCGTCTCTCCGGCAGAGAGTCGGTCCTCTTCAGACAAAAACTGGATAGGTAACTCCGGCTGGTCCAACTTGGCCGCCGATTCCGTCTCCAGCACACCCTGCTTCCCTGCAACTTTCCGATTATACGTCTCGATGTTTCGCACCCCTGCTTCAGCAAGCAATTTGTAGCGCCGCTCCATTTCAGCCACCACCCAACCAAGTCCCCTTGCTGCAGACTTGGGGTCGGTGATGACCGGCCGTAATAGGTGAGGAATGCCATCGTACGTTTGGAATTCGAGCATCTTGGGGTCGATCAGGAGCAGCTTCACTTCATCGGGCCGCGCCGAAAACAGCAGACTCAGAAGCATCGTATTGAGACTGACGCTTTTCCCGGCCCCCGTGGCGCCGGCGACCAGCAAATGCGGCATCGTCTTCAGATCGGCGACCGTGGGAGCCCCGAAGATGTCCTTCCCCAACGCCAAGCTGAGCTTCGATCTGGCGCGCGAAAAGGCCTCACTCGTCATGACTTCTTTCATTGATACCGTTTCGCGATAGAGGTTCGGCACCTCAATCCCGACCACCGACTTTCCTGGAATCGGCGCAACGATCCGGAGGCTGATCGCCTTCAGAGCTAATGCCAAATCATCGGCAAGGTTCACGATGCGCGCGACTTTGGTTCCCGGCGCCGGCTCAAACTCGTACATCGTCACAACTGGCCCAGGGCGAACTTCCGTCACCTTTCCTGCAATGCCAAAACTGAGCAGAGCGCGGGTCAGCACATCGGATTGCGCCTTGATTTCTTCTTCCGTAACACGCCCGAGCGGGCCTGACGGATCGCTCAAGAGCACAGCCGGATCCGGCAAGATATAGTCTCCCGCCTTCGCTTGGGTGGTGACGACCTGCGTATCCAGCTCAGGCTCAATCGGCTCAGCCGGTCCAGAAGTCGGTTGTCGTGCCGGCTGAATGACCGGCCAATTCAATTCCGGCTCTGCAATTGCCTCAGGAAGCGTCTCTTCTATCACCGCGCGAATGGCAGAAGACGATTTCTGTCTCGTTTTCCGTGGAGGCCCGGGAACGGCTTCTTCTTCCTCCGTTTGATCTGGGATCAACGTTCGCGCCCGATTGAACATCCAATTACCCCACCCGGGAATCCGCCGGGCGATCTCAGCCAGAGAGATGGGCGCCGTGAAGAGCAGGGAGACCAGTAACCCCGCCACGATCAAAATATGGGCGCCGGTACTCGCAAAATAGGCTCGTAAACTCTCGGCCAGCACTTGCCCGAATATGCCTCCCGCCATCCCTCGATAAATAAGACCGCTGGAGACGGTCGGCACCGCCATAACTTCGAGATGGAACAGGCCGCTAAGAAACAACAATACCGCCAGCGAGGCGCCGGCGTTCCGCAGACGAATCGACAGATCGCTCTGTGTAAAACACCGAGCACCTAGGAAACCGAGGAGAATGGGAAATAAGTAGGCGGCCCCGCCGATCGACCAGAATAGGGCAGACGCGAAGTACGCGCCGACCGAACCGATGAGGTTTTTAGATGGAATGGCCGCTGTGGCCCCGGCCTTGAGTTCCCCCGGGACAAACGACAGCATGCTGAGTAGCGTCAAGAGCGCCAACGCGATCAGGACGACTCCAATCACTTCTCGCTTGATATGTGAGGAGGGGGGAACGGCGCCGCGGGCCTCGCCTCGCTTGGCCGAAGTGGTGACAGCCATAGATCGTGATGCTAGCACAGGGATTCGGTCATTTCAAACAAAGAGGAGGGATGGAGCCTGATGATGTTCTGTGCTCGCGCAACGCGCGGTCGCGGAAGGAGGGGAAGGGTAGCCTGGCCGTCCTCCTGCTCGCGGAACGCGCACGATAAGAATGTGCTCGTTCGACGCGCGCAATCGAGGATCGCCCAGGCTACCCTTTTAAAAAACGAAGAATTGGGAAGACGCGCGCAGTGGGAGATCAATCAGCCCCCATCCCTGGAGAAACAACGAGCGAGCTTGGAAGGATCATTTACATGGATGCACCTCGTCAATCGAGTGCGAGAGCGAGCTGGAGAAACTCCTCAACCGACAACGTCTCGGCTCTACGGGTAGAAGCAATATCCAACCGCTGTACTGTTTCGGTCACAGAATGAAGTGCATACCCTTCGTCGCGGAGGGAATTCACAAGCGTTTTCCTCCGATGCGCAAACGCTGCTTTCACGAGCGCGCGAAATGCGACTTCTTCCTGCCGGCTAAGCCTCGTACGGTCTTTCATGCGTAACCGCACCACCGCCGAAGCCACGTCAGGTCTGGGGCGGAAACATTGGGCGGAAACGCGAAACGCTTTCGTGATGTCTGCTGCATACTGCGCCATGACGGAGAGCACCCCGTAGTCCGACCCGCCCGGCTGTGCCACCAATCGATCAGCCACTTCGTCCTGCAACATCAGCACCATCCGGGGAAACCGGCCCCGCTGGTCGAGTAATCGAAACAGCAACGGAGTCGAAATGTAGTAGGGCAGATTGGCTACAACGACCGTCCCCATCGGCAAGCTCTCGACCGGGTACGCCAACGCATCATCACAGACCAATTCCACATTCGGAAGCTCCGCCTGCTTCGTTTCGAGATAGGCATGAAGCCGTGAATCCACTTCGATTGCCGTGACCTGGCCGGCGGTACGACTCAGCGCCTCCGTCAGAATTCCGCGACCTGGACCGATTTCCAACACTTGATCGTTGGGGCTTAGTTCCGCCAGCGCAACGATTTTTCGCACGATGTTGGGATCAATGAGAAAATTTTGACCGAGCCGTTTGTTCGGCGTCGGAAGATCCGGGATCAACACCGGTCAAGTCCCACTGGAAGGGCGAGGAGTCGTATGCGCGAGTTGTTTCGCCAAGTCGGTGAGTGGATTTCTGAAATAGTCGATGAGATCGGTGAACTCTTCAACCAGATCGTTGGTAAATGAGGGTCCCGGCTGTAAGGCGGCAAACTTTTGCCCTTCTTTCTGGCCCAGGGATTCAGCGATAAGGGCACTCGTCCGCGCTTTCCATTTTGCCACTCGTTCGGCTCCGGCAACGGTATTGAGAGTCTCCATGGTCTCTTGGAAAATCTGATCCAATTCCTTCAACTGCTTCTGAAGCATGTCGCGCGTGGCTTCCGATTGGTTGGTCATCAATGGGCTCCTCGTGGGATGGTCTATTTGGTTTGTTTAGTTTATTTGGTTTATTTCGTTGAAGTTTCGGACAACCAAACAAACTTCTCACCAACGTCTTTTGGCTAACGTGGCAGCTAGCGTGATCGCCTCGATGAGACTGCCGGGATCCGCCACACCCTTCCCGACAATATCGAATGCCGTGCCGTGATCGACCGAGGTACGAATGATCGGCAACCCCACCGTCAAATTGACGCAGGCGCCGAAGGCGACAAGCTTTAAAGGAATGAGCCCCTGGTCGTGGTACAGAGCCACCACACCGTCGTAGTCGCCTCTCGCCGCCTTGCCGAACAGCGTATCAGCCGGTAAAGGATCGCTGGCACGAATCCCCTGAGCCTGCGCTGCACGAGCCGCAGGAAGAATGACACGCGACTCTTCGTCTCCGAATAGTCCATGTTCTCCGGCATGAGGGTTCAACGCGGCAACACCGACTCTCGGCTTCTTTATTCCGAACAAATCTCGTAGTGCCAAATGAGCCAACCTGATCGCTTTTTCGATCTTGGCCTGAGTGAGGAGTGCCGGTAAATCCTTGATCGCGACGTGGGTCGTCACAAACATAATCCGTAGCGGGCCGCCGACGATCATCATGCCGGATTCCGGTGTCGCCGTCAGGTCTGCGAGCAATTCCGTATGGCCGGGGAAATGACAGCCTGCCAGGTTGATCGCTTCTTTGTTGATCGGCGCGGTCACGATGCCGTCAATACAACCAAGCTGCGCAAGCTCCACGGCTTTCTTGATGAACAGTACGGACGCCGCTCCAGTGAGAGGCGCCGCCACTCCACGCGGGAACCGTCCAAGCGGATGATCGAGTGGGTCCAACACGGCGAGCTGGTTCAGCCGCGGAGGCACCGTCTCGTGACCTTCCACGCGGATCACGTTCAAACGGAGATTGAGACTCTTCACCGTCTGCTGCATGACCGGGAACGAACCGATAACAATCGGACGACACAGTCGCCGCAACGATTGTTCCGCTAAGGCCTTCGCAATCACCTCCGGGCCGATTCCGGCAGGATCTCCCATGGTGATTCCAAGAAGCGGTTTGTCTTTCGATCTCGTCATGTTTTTCTTCACATTCATACCCTTCACCAATCACTCGTTACATAGGATGCTCAAAAAGGCCGTTCAGCGCGGCCGCAGCGAGCGAGGAGGCGAGGCGTACCCTTGCGGTACGTTGAGCCTCTGAGCGATGCGAGAACAAAGCTGGCGGACTTTTTCAGCATCCTACTTAGACCCAGTACAGATACACCACATACCCTATATAAAGGATGGCGCTCCCGCTCAGCAACCAGGGTCGCCAGAGAGCACCCCACGCCGCCTGTGCCAACAAGAACGTGGCAGCGGTCACTGCGAGCACCATCGTAATCAATGCCGTTGGCGCGAGGGTCCAGTCCGTCCCCAACAGCCCGATCGAGACCGGAATGGTGCCTTGAAAGACGATCGCGCCGGTGACGTTCCCTATCGCCAAGCGATCTTTCTTTCGATAAAGCCAGAGAAAACTGTTGGACATCTCAGGCAACTCGGTCGCCAAAGGCGCAACGAGGAGGGCCAGAATCAATGGAGAAATCGACAAGGCATATGCTATCGTTTCGGCGGCGAGCACGAAGAGATGCGCGCCGAGCGCGAGCCCGGCCAGGCCGATGATGGCTTGAAGACCGATGACCCCAAACGACGGAATGGCCGACTTCCTGGCAAAAAGGAGCGGCTCAAGTCCCCCTTCGCCCCCCTCCTCATCCGTCTCACTGAACTTCAACTTGACGTAATAGAGGTAGAGACCCATCAACCCGACGGCGGCACAGGCGTGCGCCAGTCGAGACGGAATAAACACACAGGCCAGCGCGACGCTGTAGGCCGCCACAAAGAAGGAGAGATCGCCCCTCACATCGCGATAGTTCAATCGGAAAGCGGCGGTCCGCTTCCCCAATCCTGCATACACCATCAGCAAGACGGCTAAGATGGGGATCACGAGGGTCGTCAGCATGAAGGGCGCGCCGAGGATCGCACCCAAACCCACCTCTGCTTCGGCACGGCTGTCCCCGAAAAAAATGGCGATGACGGGAATCGACGTTTCGGGAAGTGTGGTGCCGATGGCTGCCAACACCCCGCCGACTGCGCCTTCGGACAGATTAAATCGTTTGCCCACCCACTCAATGGCGTTTGTGAAGAGTGTGCAGGCGCCGAGCGTCACCCCGACGGATACAAGAAACAGAAGGGTATAGAGTAGGACCGTCATTCCCGGCCCGTCGGCCGAACGACCCGTTTCGTGGCATAGGCATGGGCCGCGTCTTCGAGCACCTCCTTGACAGGACGGCCCGTTCGTTCGGCTATCCGCTTGCAATCGAGATATTCCGGAGCCGCTTTAGCCGTTGTCTTGCTCACATCGGCTATCTTCATCCGAACGACTCCCCCTCGCACCTTCACCGAGACAAACCTTCGAGGAAGAATCTGTCGCGCCACTTCACGAATCCTGACTCCCAATGCCGTCGTTTCCTGAAACAGGACATCAAGAATCCGATCCTGCTGTGCCGGGGCTGCAAGACAGGTCAGCACGATGCCGGGGCGCCCACGTTTCATGATGACCGGCGCCAGCGTCACATCGAGCGCCCCACATGCGAAGAGCTGCTCCATCACATATTCGTACGTTTGCGGGTTCACATCGTCGAGGTTCGTTTCAAGCTCCAGCACGGTATCCCGCTCGCGCACTCCTCGGGACGGCGGGTTGGAGAGAAACACCCGCAGAGCATTCGGCCAGCCGTCGGGATCGGCATCGCCTGCTCCATAACCGATGGCAGTCGGCGTCATCACCGGCATGGGGCCGAACTCAGACGTCAGCGTGCGCAACAGGGCCATGCCGGTCGGCGTGGTGAGCTCGCGAGGAGGACCGGCGCTGTAGATCGGAACCCCTTTTGCCAGAATAGCCACTGCCGGACCGGGCGCCGGTAATATCCCGTGAGCGGATTGCAGCGTCCCCGCTCCAACATTGACGGGAGAAGACGTCACACGTGTCACGCCCAACAGATCGCAGCAGATCAGCCCGCCGACGATATCGACAAACGAATCCAGGACACCGACTTCATGAAAATGGACATGGTCCTTTGACACACGATGGGCATGCCCTTCTGCTTCGGCCAATCGATCGAACACTGATCGGCTCTGCGCCTTGATCTTGTCGGAGAGCCGACTCGCGGAGAGGATGGCATGGATCCGATGAAGCGAGAGCGGCTTGCTCAATCCTGACGTGATCACCACATCTACTTTCGTGGCATGGATCGCCGCGCGATGCACCCGCCGCTTCCGCAGCGTGAACCCTGAAAGCCGGAGTCGCTTCAGCCCGCCCACCAAGTCAGAAAACGGGACTCCCACATCGACAAGCGCACCAAGAGTCATGTCGCCGCTAATACCCGAATAACAATCGAAATGGAGATGCGCGCCCATATGCGTCCTTTCCCCTGCTCAATTTTGACCGCGCGTATCTTACCCAAGCGGCCTGCGAACGGCAATCGGCCCAGAAGGTCTGAAGGCTCATGATCGCTCGTCGCGATCGCACAGAGCACGAGTGTTTCGCGTGAAGCAGATCCTGTTGATTCATTGACGATTGATCAATTTCATCAGGGAATCAGCCACGCTCATGTATCTTTGGTCGAATACATTGACAGCCTATCAACGCTGTGTTATCCCCAGTGAACTCACCCTACGTCTTGATTTTTCGCACCAACAATCTCGTGACGCGCGAATCCCCTATGACAATCTTCCGGCCCTTAATCGCACTCCCTTCAACGCTGGTCGGTTCCTCGATTGGTCGGATGGCCTGGATGCTCCTCTGCATCGCGCTGGCACTCTCGGCCCCAGCTGACGCTTTGGCAAAATCGAAACCCCAACGGGCTCCACGCCCTGATCCGGAACTGAAGATTCTCAACCTGGATGTTTCACCCAACCCTTATCTGATTGCATCCGGCTCATTGCAGTTTTCTGCTGTCGTCCAGCTGCCCAAAGAACTGGACGGCGCCACCCTGCTTGAAGTCTCCTCATTCATCACGTCGCCGTCGAAAAACTCGCTCCGTTTTCTGACCACGCGGACTGCACTGCAGCCGCACCAGGCTTCGGCCTCCGGTGCCACCCCTCCGCAAGTCTCTGTTCTGCTGACATGGGACGGATTGGACCAGAAGAAAATCCAGGCGGGAACTGGCCCCTATCAGTTCGAAGTGCGTGCCAAATTGCTGGCAAACGGCGAGAAGGGTCCCAGAACGCAGATAGTCTCCTGGCCGAAACGGGGAATGATCGAAGTGAAGTAACAAACCGTAAAAAGTGACCCGTCAAACGTGAGAGGTGCTCACCAAAAACTTACCTCTTATCTTTTTACTTTTCACGTGTTACATTTCAGCCTGCCCCAGCACATTGATGCGATGCGCAAGACAGCCGGCCCCGAAGCCGTTGTCGATATTCATCACCCCAACCCCCGCCGCGCAGGAATTCAGCATCGTCAATAAGGCAGCGAGTCCACCGAAACTTGCGCCGTAGCCCCGGCTTGTCGGCACAGCCACGACCGGGCAGGGAACCAGCCCACCGACCACGCTCGGCAAGACTCCGTCCATCCCGGCCGCTACCACCACCACCCGGGCTTGCATCAGCCGATTCTGTCGTTCT
The DNA here is from genome assembly GCA_002869925.2 of Nitrospira sp. CG24A. Classification (GTDB taxonomy): domain Bacteria; phylum Nitrospirota; class Nitrospiria; order Nitrospirales; family Nitrospiraceae; genus Palsa-1315. Next base: position 162,093 of record NEWT02000029.1, on the reverse strand, counting down.
AGCAACCGATGAATGCCGGCCACGCCCACATCATAGAGCGTCTCAACCCGGCTCCCCATCACCTCCGCCGTCACTCTCGCTTCTTCTGCGACAGGAATGTCCGAGGTGCCGGCGGTCATCACTAAAATATGCCCTTGCAGCCGCCGCTTCGGGTCACGGATCGACACGATGCGCGCCTCGTCATGATAGACCGCTCGACGGTCAAGCCGCTTGATGAGCATGGCCACTTGCCGAGTCGCGCGCGTCGCCAACAACGGACGATGGTGTTTCAACAATGCCTTCGCTATAGCGCGAATCTGGACCAACGTCTTTCCCTCGCAGAAAATGACTTCGGGAAACCCCTGCCGTAATGACCGATGGTGATCGACGGACGCAAATCCAAGATTCTCATAGGGCAAGGTGCGGAGCTGCCCAATCGCCGCCTTCACGGGCAAGGCCCCCTTCTGCACCTCCGTCAACAGTCGCTCAAGCGCTTCAGGATTCATAACTGTCCTTTCTCCGGCTTGGCGTCGCGCTCCATCAGATCGGTCACTGCCTTGCGGCACGATTTCTCCTCGAACAACACCGCATTGACCTCTTGCACGATCGGCATGTCGACGCGATGGCGTCGCGCAAGTCCTAATGCCGCCTTCGCCGTCCGCACGCCTTCGGCCACGGCCTGCATGCTGCCGAGGATCATCTCCAGCCGCTCACCCTTCCCTAATCGAACACCGACCGTGTGATTTCGGCTCAACGCTCCCGTGCAGGTCAACATCAAATCGCCGACGCCGGATAGTCCGTAGAACGTTCGCGGATCCGCGCCCATCGCGACACCCAATCGCACCATCTCCGCTAATCCCCTCGTGATCAACGCCGCCCGCGCATTGTGACCGAGCCCCAATCCATCCACCACGCCGGCTGCAAGCGCCATCACGTTCTTGAGTGCTCCGCCGAGTTGAACACCCAAGACATCGCTGTCGGCATATACCCGAAAGGACGGTGTCATCAACGCCGCTTGGAATGTCTTGACCAATTCCACATTCTTTCCGGCTAAACAGACCACCGCGGGTTTCCCCGCGCAGACTTCTGCGGCGAAGCTCGGGCCAGACAACACCATAAGACCCTGGTGCATGGCCGGAGGAAGGACGTCGGTCATGACGTGAGTCATCAAATTCAACGTATCTTCTTCAACCCCCTTCGTCGCACTGACGAATGGGAGTGGAGTGGATAGAGATCGAACCAGCTCACGCAACACAGGACGTGCAACATGTGACGGGACCACAAAGAGCAGTCCCTCGCTCTGTTGGGTGATATCGACCAACGACCCGGTAGCCACGAGCGAGGCAGGGAGCGAGACACCAGGCAGGAAGACCGGATTCTCGTGTTTCCCGTTAATGGCATCCACCACCTCTCGTTCATAGGCCCAGAGCAGAGTTCTGAGACCTTTCTCCGCGAGATGTTTCGCCAGAGCTGTGCCCCACGCACCGGCTCCGATGACTCCTATGCGATGGATGGGTGGCATGAATGAAACGTGTGTGTGCGGAAGGGATATATGATCTGGATTGGTACGTCTCGCAGATTATAGGAAGCAGTGCTTTCACCTGTCAATGAATGAGGCACAATCCCCGATATATATCACGCCAATCCGGCTCCATCACCCTGTTCCCCTTGACGCTAACAGGATGTTGAAAACCCTTCTTGCAAGAAAAAACATAGAGATGAAGGAAGTCATGCACGGTTCCATCAACGCCTGCAGGTTATTCAAAGATTCCGTCCAGCAAGGCCGCAGCGAACGACTAAAGATGATCCTCCCAAGCTTGCTGGTATATGTTGCCCAGGATGGCCCGGATGAGTCCCCCACTGCGCGCGTTCTTTCAATTCCCCCAGTACCTTTTCAAGGGTAGCCTGGTCGATCCTCGATTGCGCGCGTCGAACGAGCACATTCTGATCGTGCGCGTTGCGCGAGCACAGAGGGCTCACTGGGGCATCCCTCCCCTGCTGGCGGGATTTTTCAACGGCCTGCTAGATTTCACAATTTCCTTCGCCCGGACGCACCGGATGATTAGTATGAAGTGCAGCCTCGTGACAGTTTCACGCAAGGGAGACGGCTATGAACACTATCCAACCGGCAAGGCGATTCGGGATCAAGAGTCTACTGGCTCTGCTGGCCTCGATTGTGCTCTACGCACCTCAGTCCTATGCAGAAACCTACGTGGCTGGGCAGTTCGGAATGACCTTCCCGCAATCCCTCAGTAGTGGTGAGGTGACACAACACGGAATCGGCGACCTTGACCTCTCCGACCAACCGTTGAAAAACTCGCTCATGCTGGGGGCTAAACTTGGACACTACTTTACGAAGGCACCCTGGGTAGGAATCGAAACAGGGCTATCCTTTGCGAATCCTCACGTGAAAGAAGGCTCGCTGACACTCTCGGGACCCGGAGGTTTTGCAACTTTTAATGGCTTATCCGGTCTCAGCCATCGCATGATCATTTGGGACGTGGCCACATTAATGTTTCGCTACCCTGGCCATCGCCTTCAACCCTATGTCGGGGTCGGTCCGGCGTTGTACTTTGCTAGGCTGAAAGGCTCTGAGGCTCCTGATGGACAGTCAGCCACCGCTATCGGGCTGAATGCCGAATTGGGCGCCCGCTATTACATCACCCGTAGTTGGGCTCTGGTAGGTGAGATGCAGTATCACCGCGCACGGTTAGGCTACACCTCGAATGATGACAACGACGCGGCAGACCCTTTTGGATTTCGTGCGACCTACAGCGCGCTTACGGTAAACCTCGGCATCAGCTACAGCTTCTGATCATTCATCTCCCTGGCCCATCTAGCAAACCAATACGGTTACGTGTAGCCTAGGAGCCTGTCCGACATTGCCTTCGTAACGAGGCGAAGGAGGTGTGGCCAGATGCGAGGCCGCAGGCCTGAAAATACTGGAGGCGTATTCACTCGAATACGTTGAGGATTTTTTCTGGCCGAGCACGACGCAGATGGTCGCAGATCGTTCGCCGCAGTAGAACGGTCGATGTCGAACAGGCTCCTGTGCTCGGAATCGCCTATGAAAATTTGCCCATCCTGTCGACGCGAACTCCCGGAGATTAGCCGCTACTGCTCGCAGTGCGGCCAGCGGCTTCATGCAGACCACGTCGACACTTCCCCACCACCACCACCTCCCCCACCCAAGACATCTGGACCGGGGCAGCTCAACATCGAAATCCTGTACATCATGGTGGGACTACTATCCCTCGCACTTCTCTTTCCACCCTGGGAAACCCCGCCGTCACAGGCTCCCGAATTCCTCGGCCTGCATTTTATCTTGAACCCACCGACACCCGAAGCCATCGTGAGCCGACTGCTACTAACGATCGAACTCGTCACTATCGCCATTGCCGGGCTGTATAGCTCGTTCCTCTTCCGGCAAAAACCCTGAGCAGGACGCTGAAAAATCCCTGAATCGATAAACGGGACCTCCCTCTTTGTCCTGATTATGCCTAACGAACTATTAGGCTGCTCAAAATGTCCCGATCACAAGGCCGCAGGCGAGTGAACACCGGAGGCGTACCCTCAGGGGTACGTTGAGGATTTTCACGAGCCGAGAACGAAGTGAGCGGGCATTTTCAGCAGCCGTGAGGATCAGTCGAGGGCCAGCGTCAGACACTTCGCCGAGCCGCCCGACTTCATAAATTCATCGAGCGGGACCGGGTGAGGAAGATAGCCGCGAGCGGTCAAGAGGGATTCTGTTTCCGGACAGCCTTCGGGCAGCACAACATGTTTCCCGACACAGACGGCATTGCAGGCAAACCTGAGCGCCTCCGATTCCGGCGCGACGAGACGTCTGGAGGGGGCGATCCGTTCGGCAAGAGCCGCTTGCCCGTAGTGGTCGAAAGCGGGAGGAAAATACAGGAGTTCCCCCCCGCTCAGTGGACACAAGCATGTGTCGAGATGGTAGAACCGACTATCGACCAGTTCCAGTGGAATGATCTCTCGATGGAACCAGTCGCTGAGCGTCGGAAACACACGGATATCCGATCGCTGCCGATAACCACCGAACCAGGTGTCGGAAAACCCTAAGAGATCCCCGGCTCCCTCGAAGAAGCTACCAGGATCCAGCGTGACGACTTCGTACCCCTGCCCACGAAACCATTCTTCAAAATACACCTCTTCCTTCCGCCGTTCCGCATAACGAAATCGACTTGGCACAGCCTTACGTCCGACGACAATGCCGGCATTCGCCGTAAATACCAGGTCAGGCAGTCCCGGCACCGGCTTCATCCGTTCCAGAACCGCCCCCACGTCCTGTTCAAGCACCTGCATGAGATGATGCCACTGGCGGACGGCTCGATCTGAATCGACAGCATTCGAACGGCGCATCCAGGGATTAATCTCGTATTCGATACTGAAATAGTCCGGCGGGCAAACCAGCAAGCGACTCATGATCTCCATCCTAACTCACGAGCCAGTTCGCTGAGAAACGATGCGGCGTCCATGACTAACCCGACAGCCTGAAAACTACCTCGATCCGCGAGTTTTGTCGGGACGGCCGGATTCACATCGACGCAGACGGATGGAATCGTAGCCGGCAACAAATTGCCCGTCGCCACCGCATGCAGCGTCGAGGCGACGAGCAAAGCCATTCCGATACCGGGGATTGCCGCACGCATGGCTGCCTGGGCTTCCAGCGAATCTGTGATCACACCGGGCAACGGGCCGTCATCGCGAATCGTGCCGGCCATCACGACATGGACTCCCCGCCTGACGCAGGCCGCCATAATTCCGGTCTTGACGACTCCCGACTTGACCGCTGCTTCGATGCTGCCGATGGCCCTGATCCTATTTATGGTTCGCAGATGATGTTCATGCCCATGCGGCACGGCACGGCCTGCTGCATGCCCATAGCCGAGGGACGTGCCGTAGAGATCGACTTCCATATCGTGCGCCGGCAGCGCATTCCCGCAAAACAAGACGTGGATGAATGCTTCATCGATGAGCCATGCCAGCGCCTCGCGCCCCCCTGCGTGAACAATTGCCGGGCCACCCGCCAGCAGCACTTTGCTGCCAACTTTCCCTTCCCGAAATCCTACGCGCAACTGCACCAGGCGCTTGGCAATGTCGCTGATAACACGCCCATGGGGACGCTCGGACGAGACTTGAGATTCCATAAAGCTGAACACATCGCGGTCACGTGGCCGTTGGAGCGGAATAACCCGCACGCCCTCACGGCCAATCACGATCTGCTCTCCCCGTTTCACCTCTCCCATCGGAACAGTCCTCGCAATCAAACCAACCGGATCCACGAGAATCCCTAAATCCATCTCGATCCCTTCTACCTCCACCCACTGGTCACGTATTCGCACCTGGGTAGGCAAATGGGTCGTCGCATAAAATTCCTCGGGAAAGATACCGTCTGCCGGCGCCGGCGCCAGCCGGCAATCCCGCTCACTCTCGACCGATGCCCCGTGGGGCTGAATGGCATGGAGGATCTCGCTCAGCAGTTGTGCAGATGAGGCCCGCACAACGATTCTCGCACACGATGGCTCTTCGCGGGTTTTCCCGATCTGCATATCTTGAATGTCGAATGTACCGCCCATCATCAAAATCCGGTCCAGGACCTTCGCCAGGATCAACGAATCGATGATGTGGCCTTGCAGGATGACGGTTTCTTGGTCATGCATCATAGGTCAGACCCCCACTCTTATATGGATAGGCTCCGCACAGATTCTACCACCCAATTTAATCGCTGCCGATCTCCTGCGCGAAAAACTCGCAGAGCGCTCAACCATGTACAAGGTACAAGCTGCTCAAAATGGCGTCCAACAAGGCCGCAGGCGAGAAGAAACCGGAGGCGTAGCCTCTCGGCTACGTTGAGAATTTCTTCGACCCGAGAACGAAGCTATGCAGGCTGTTCAAAATGCTCCGGTAGCGAGGCCGCAGGCGAGCAAGCACCGGAAGCGTACCCTCTGGGTACGTTGAGGATGGTTGCGACCCGAGAACGAAGCTAACGGGCATTTTCAGCAGCCTGCTACTCGGTCTTCATGAGTTCGCGTAGTACACTCGTCGCATACGCCCCGGGAGGAAGTGAAAAGGAGAGCGTGACTACTGTGCCCTCCACTGCCCATTCTAGATCTCTGAGGGGAATTCGGAGTGAGCGCCGTTCGCCGCGAAACCCGCAGGCCTTCGCGGCTTCGGTGAGGCCCTCCGGCGTGGCCCCACTCTCAGAGACTACGGCTCGTTCGATCTCTCCCGGTTCGCCGCCTGCCCATGAGGCGCGCGACCCGAACAGAATGCCGGTGGGGCTGATTTCGAACCGATCAGCCCGTGGCTGTTCCTTCACGGCATCCTCGACCAGAAAACACGCGCCATTCTCCATTTTCATCGCCCAGTCTCCAACCAGGATACGATCGAGTCGATCGAGTCGCCTGGCCAATATGTCATTAAAGAAATGCGACTGATAGGCGTTGAGATACCACATGCGCTTGGATCGGCTCAGCCTGTTTCGGCGTGCAGGATCCACCAAGAGTTCGGCTCCAGTCTGGTAGTTCTGTCCGCTCCGTCCTTGCCGTTGTGGGCCGAAATAATTCGGCACGCCTCGTCGCACCAACAAATCTGTGACCTGGGGCACTGTCTCCCGGGCGTGAGTAGCGACATCCCGAATGACCAGCCGAAAGTGATTACCCGCATGATGCCCCGGACGCAAGCGATTGCGATGCCGCCCCAGCACCTCCACGGACAAGAGCTGCTCGTCCACGTTCAATCGATCCAGTTTGTCAGGCGTGACGCCGAGAAGCGAGACCATCTGCGTGGTCACGGCCCGGGCATCTTTGAGGCCTGCCACACCAATCGCTTGCGCTTTCACCCCCAAGACTGAAGAGAGACGCAGGACGAGATCAGGAGTCGAAAGCAGGCGCTTTCTGATTTTGATGTAGAGATGCTCACCCTCTCCACAAGGAAGATACAGCGGATGTTCCTCGACCTGGAAATCTTCCGGAAGAGCCCGCATTTGTCCGCCGATGCCCGGCACGGTGGCTGTCAAAAAAGGCATGGTCATAGTGCAACAGGCCCCTTCCTCATCCGCACGCGATCGCCTCGCCGCTCAATCGATCTCAATAGGGATGACACAACTCGCATGGTATACTTTTCCCATGTTACTCCATCCAGTGATGGTCCAATGGCCTAAGGCCCGCCTATTCGCGGCAGGCCTGTCCTTCACCATGCTCATTTGCACGCTATTTCCAGGGGACTCGCTGGGAAGTGATACCGCAATCTTTCAACAATTCACTCAGCACATCAACCGGCAAATCCACAAAGACAAGCAGGCCTTCGCGCAAGCGAACACCTGCGTCTCATGGTTTTATCAATCAGGAAAGACCCCTCCCCCGACCGTTCAGGGAATCGGCTGGAGCCCCACCGCGTCGTCCCAGCTCGAAGAGGATTGCCTTCGCCACTATCCAAGGGGAATGAACGATGCGCGAGATGATCTTGCCAAGACCCAGGCGTTGCTCTCAGTGAGTCTGACCTTCTATCAATTCGCCCTGGTTGCCGATCGAAATGACGATGCGATCTACAGCCCCGTCGAACTTCAAGACTTGCTCCGCTCCCTCACCCTCTCGAACCAAGACGAGGACCCGACCCCGAAACAGGTTACCGCACTCATGGAGCGGTTCGATAGCTGGTATCGCAGCCGCAACATGGACGCCTTGATGCAAGGCATGAGCGATCTGTATGAGCGAGGCTATCGCGTCACCCCCTCCGATCGTGTCGAGCTGGATCGGGTGATGGGATGACACGACGCACAACGTCCTGGCCCGATCGCGCCCGTTCGTTCATCGGACATTGCCTGGGCGAACCCGTCTATCGAATCTTCAGTTTCGTTCCCCGCATGGAAGTCGGACTCTCCAGACACGAAATCTCTCGACTCACCTATGCGTACAGCCCTTTGGCCGGCCGGCGGGCTGTTCATCTGAGCGACCTCCATCTCGACCGCTATCAACCACGGCACGATTCCATCGTCGCCACAGTCGGAGACTTCCAGCCGGACTGGATCTTCGTCACCGGCGACCTGCTCAACGTACCGGAAGGGCTGCCGCATGTCTTTCGATTTCTCTCAGGCTTACGCCAAGTGGCGCCAGTCTTCGTCACGTTGGGTAACCACGATCACTACAGTGGGGTCCCGATTGATCAGTATTGCGAACTCGCCGATCGCCACAAAATCACTCTCTTGATCAATCAGGCCACGTTCATTTCCACGAGCACCGGCGAGATCGCTATTGTCGGCGTCGACGATCCCTCGCTCCACCGAGCCGATTTGCACTGCTTGCCGCCGCGCGCACAAAACCGCTACACCCTCTTGCTCGCCCACGCGCCGAACATCCTCGATCAATTGGAAGACCACCACGCCGTCGATCTCATCCTCTGTGGACATAGCCACGGTGGCCAGTGGCGCATCCCAGGCGTGCCGACATTCTGGCTCCCGCCCGGCTGTAACGGCCGAGTCGATGGTCATCACGGAAAACCTGGTCGCCGGCTCTATATCAATCGCGGGCTCGGGTGGTCGTTTCTTCCCCTGCGATGGAATTGTACACCGGAAATCGCCTGCATCGAATGGACCGATGAAGCGGCATAATCCAACTCGGGATTATTTGATCCGCTCCAGCGCCTCCTTCGATCGGCTCCTGACCGTTTGGTCCCAATCTCCCTCCATGGCAGTCGTCAGTTTCTCCTTTGCCTCGCTGGCGCGCAACCGGCCCAATCCCAACGCCGCACTGGAACGTACATAGGCGTGGTCGTCTTCCATCGCTTTCAGCAGCAAGGGAATGACTGTCGCATCGTTCAAGACGCCAAGATGACTGGCTGCCATCCCTCGAATCCGGTGCTGTTTGTCACCCAGTGCCGACTGTAACGTCGTCGAGAAGAGGTCTCGTAACGCGGGCGTCACGGATTCCAAGCCTTTGGCGCGATATCCATTCACTTCAATCAGGGCAAAGGCGATTTCCAACTTCTTCTCTTGTACCGTAGCCTGATTGAACGCGGCGATTAGCTTTGCACGTTCACGCCGTTGCCCCCTGCGGCGGGTGAATGCCCGAACCAACAGAAACAACCCCGCTGCGATCACCAATCCTGCAAACGCCACAGGAATGGCTTGATCGATCACATAGTCCTGGGTGTCGAACGAGAGACGCTTCCAGACCCAGACGCCGGTAATGGCGAGGCCGACGAGGATTCCAATGACGACCAGATTGGTCTGGCCCGATTCAGAACGGGTGCTCATGGGGATAGCATCTTAGCAGGGCGTGGGGAGGAGCAGCCAGGTGCCCTCCTTGCTCGCAGAACGCGCACGATAAAAAAGATGGGAGGACACCCACGTTGGTCCTGTGCTCCCGGAACGCGCGCCCTGAGAAGAGCCTCGTTCGACGGCCGCACCTAGGCCAACATGGGTGCCCTCCCTAGAGAGGAAAAACAAGCGAGCTTGGAGGGCCATTTAGAGTAGGTGACAGTCGCTCGATGCGCGCAGTGGAGACCACACCAGCCACCTCGCTGAATGCGTGTAAAGAATTGAGTTCATCCGAGATAGCACGTTCATGAATCGTGAACAACGTGATTTAGTGAACGCAACCGACTAAATCAGCCTAAACAGCGACTATAATTCGTCATTGAAGGCGCGGTGGTACATTGGCTGAAAGAGGTCGTCGAGATGGCGTCGGAAGACGGCTTGCTACACTTTATTTGGCAGCTAACTAGAAATGCCTGACGGTCACACATTTCTTCTTTCACCGTGTTATGGCCGCGCCTGGCTCCGCGGTTTATACAGGTATTTCTGGAAGCCCACGAAGACGTTTCCATTGGGCCGACCTGCAAGTCCTGGAGGAAGACCAGACCACTCCTCACCGACCGTAAAACACTGCCAAGTTTTCGAGTTCTCATTCAAGACTTCGGAAACGGCGTGCAAGGTCAAGCCATCGCCCCCACATTCGCTCCACCTCTGTCCAACTCAATTACCATTCGTAATTTATTGTACATACTTCCATTGCATCGCTTTGTCCGTTGCTTTCCCGAGGCAGAAACGATATGACTCTGTCGCCCAAAGACGTATTATTTTATCGTAAAAGAACTCGTATGGCCTTGCCAATACTGACCGAACACGTTGAGCGAACCATTCTGCTTATCCGTGGACATCGAGTGATGCTGGATACAGATCTGGCAATCCTCTACGGTGTGCCAACAAAACGGCTCAATGAACAAGTCAGGCGCAACAAGAAGAGATTTCCTTCCGATTTTATGTTCCAGTTGACGCCCGAAGAGGTCGAACGTTTGAGGTCGCAATTTGCGACCTCAAAAACTGGACCAGGGGGAAGGCGCTATCGCCCCTACGCATTCACCGAGCAAGGCGTGGCCATGCTCTCAAGCGTGCTGCATAGCGAGCGCGCTATCCAAGTGAACATTGCCATTATGCGAGCGTTTGTTCAACTTCGAGAGATGATCGGGTCGAACAAGACACTCGCCCGGCGACTCAATGAATTGGAAAAGAAATACGACAGCCAGTTTCGGGCCGTCTTCGAGGCGATTCGTAGCCTCATGGCGGAGCCAGAGCCCAAGGTCAAACGAATCGGGTTCAAAACCTAACTGAGAAGGCGTAGCTGCCCCCTCCCAACCGACCTCCAAATTCAGAAGAAGACCGGACCGCTCCTCGCCGATCGTAACCCACGCCAAAGCTTTCGGAGCCTTACTCAAGACATCAGCGATGGCGATGCAAGGTCAAGCAATGCCCCCTCAACTCTGGTCAAAGCTGTTGCGCCTGGATAATTGCCTCCAGCAATGCGGTCCGTTCCTCTTGCAGCTTCTTCGATGGCGGCACGCTCGCCACAAATCGTTCTGCCGCTGCCGTCAAGGCCTGCAGCGTCTCGGCCATGTCCCCATGCCTTGAGGCAGGCGACAACGAGGCTTCACGTAACAGCGCGCGCCGCCTCCTGGGCCCCACATACATCTGAGGGGCAGTCGGGTTATCCTTTTCCAACTCGGGTCGTCGAAACACCGCCATGGCTCCTCCAATGCATCAGACAACGAGAAATAATCTGCACACTGTACTCGATTCGCGTCGGCAATTGCATCGGGGCGTGAGCACAGGGAGTGAACGGGTGCGGTGCAGCAGAATGTCGGAAGCGGGCAATGCGCGAGACGGCGCGGCTGGGGAAAGGATTCCGATGAAGTAGCCTTTTCTTGTCTCAATCTTCTCGCAAAAGGGGACAATAACCCGTGGAGGTGTCTATGAAATCAGGGGAGGGTCAGAGACCGTCTAGTCTGCCCTCCTCTCCCCTCTTGAATCTTCGTCCTAGCACGGACTATCCTTCCGTCATGGAATTGCCGGATCTGAAGGACGACCCCTATCTGAAAGTGTTGCGGCCCCTCGTCGAAGCCTATCTGGCCTTCTGGCGCATCGACATCCGCCATATCAAATCGCTGCGGCTCACGCCCTCACAGTTCGATGTCATCGCCACGCTAGGAGATACCGAGGGCATGACCTGCTCAGAGCTCTCGGCCCAGACGCTCGTGACCAAAGGCACGCTGACCGGCGTCCTCGATCGCCTTGTCTCCAAAGGCTTGATCCGGAGGGATGCCATGAAACACGATCGCCGTTGCACCAAGATCTCGTTAACTGCGAAAGGCGATGCGCTCTTTCGGAAGACGTTTGCAGCCCACATGGCTTTTCTTCGTCCATTCTTTGCGCGGGCCTTGAGCCGCGAAGAAGTGGACCAGGCTCGCACATTGCTCTTACGCCTGCGTGATAGCTTCCAACAATAGGTTGGGGCGCAGGCTGAAGGTTCAATGTGGCAAGAAATACCCTATTCGGATTAACCGTACAACTAACCTCAACCTCTGTGAATCTATGCGCTTAACCATCCTCGGCTCAGGCACAAACGTACACCCCTCACGAGCCGCCGCAGGCTATCTGGTCCGAACCGACCATACGATGCTGTTGGACTTTGGCCCACGCACACTGACCAATCTTTTAAAGACCGGCGTGAACCGGCATCGAATTACCCACATTCTCTTTTCTCACTACCACGCCGATCACTTTTCGGACTTCATCACCTATTTCTTCGACGCGATGATCTTCACCAAATATGAAGGAGGCACCAGGCCACCGCTGACCGTCATTGGCCCTCGAGGGACCAGGAAGTTCTTCCGGACTCTCTTTGCTACCCTACCCGGCTTTACGCAGGCACCGTTCGCGGTTCATTTCAAGGAAGTGGCTGATCGGGCGTTTATGATCGGAAAGACGACGGTGATTCCCCGAACGGTGACCCACACCGAGAACCTCCATTGCTTGGGCTATCGAATCGAATATGGCGGGAAGGCCCTAGCCTATTCCGGCGATTCACAATACTGCGACAACCTCGTACGCCTGTGCGGAGACACCGACCTCGCGGTGCTGGACTGTTCCTTTCCGGCAAGCCGGCCGAACCCGGTCCATCTGCATGCCGGTCAATGTGGGCAGGTGGCCAAAGAGGCTGGAGTCGGCCAACTCGTCTTATCGCACTTCTACCCGATTACCGACCGATATAATGTGCGGGAACAGGCTGGGGAAGCGTTCGGGGGAAAGATTGTGGTAGCGCGGGACTTAATGGCAATCAAACTGTAGCCCGCATTATTCATGAGCGCTTCTGCTGCAATCGCCGATCCGCTGCTGCGACAAGCCTACGGCCAGCGGGCTCGCCCCTCGGACCCTCACCGTACTGCATGAGTACGCATCGGGTTCTCAGGGCTCCGCGCGCTGGTCTCGCGACGCGGCTCAGCGATTTCGCGACGAACCGTCATGAATATTGCGGGCTAGCAGGCTCCTGAAAAAGTCGTTCTAAAGAGCAGTGAAAAGTCGGACGTGGGATCGCAGAGGGCTCTCCCTCAGAAACCTTTCACTTTTCACGTTTTACGTTTCACGAATTGCGGCTACAAGCCGCCTTCGCGGTTATCACAGCCTAAGATTTCGATGAACTTCGTCAGGCGGGCTTTCTTAAGAGGATCGTCGAGTTTGGCATAGATGGCCAAGAGGTTCTTGATCATACGGGAAAGAATGGCTCGCACCGGACTCTGCTGTAAGTATTTCTCGTCGAATCCATAGCCGGCTTCCGTGAGAAACCGCTGGCAATTTTTCTCGGTCAGCAACGCCCCTCCGTTGAAACAATCGACAAAAATCTTATAGCGATCCGATTCGTACTTCACGAGAAAATGGCCCGGCATCCCGATCCCCTGAACTGGAAGACTCAGCCGCTTTCCGACAAGGAGGTACACCGTCGAGAGGCTGATCGGAATACCTGTTCGTCGGTCGATCACACAATTGAGGTAGCTATTTTCTAACTCATAATAATTCTTCGTGTTGCCTTTGAAGCCCTGCTCCGTAAAGAGGTATCGGTTCAAGGTCTTGATCGTTTCCTCACCCGATGCGCGTGGGCCGATCCGATCTTGCACTTCCTGCGCCATTTCATCGAGTTGTCGCGCATACGAGGACACGGTGAGCGACGGGTAGGCGTACCGGGCAACCAGGAACGCACCGCGCTCGAGATTCATCGAATCGTCCGGCTGCGCCACCAGCTGCGTGAGTTCATCTTCGAGGTTTCCGCCGCGGATTTCCTCAAGCACCGAGACCAGGCGATCGGCCATTTCCGGTTGTTCGATTTCCGCTTCTTGAAGCAAGGGAACCGCAGTGGGACCGATATCGATGAGTTTACCGCTGATGGTCCGGACGATCCTCTCGTCCTCATCGGCCAACAGCCTGATCAACGCCCTGATTTGGCTTTCGTTTGTCACCATAGGAGAACTCCTCGAAAGCCCGCCCATCACCCCATGGCCCGACGGAACACCTTGGCGCTCCCGTAGAGACACAGTGCATCAAAAATCACCATAACGATCACCACCATTCCAACATGGGGAAGCGCTTCTGTCCAGCCGGAAAGGATGAGCGGCCGCACCGCGTCGATCGCCCAGGTCATCGGGTTGAAGCGCGCCAGAAACCCCATCCATGCCGGCATCCCCGTCAAAGGAACCAAGGCCGAGCTTAAAAAAATCATCGGGAGCGAGAGGAAGCCCAGGACCGAAAAGAAGTCACCGTGACTTTTCACGGAAAAGGCCATCGCCATGGAAATCGCGGTGAGACCGACGCCGAAGAGCATCCCGATCATTAAGATTGCGGCAATACCCAGAAGCCCCGTCGCCGGCTGGACGCCGAACAGAAAGGCGACCCCGAGGATGACGAGCACTTGGAGCGAGGTAATCGTCATGACAAAGATGAAACGGCTCAGAATCACAGACGTCCGATGGATCGGCGTGGTCATCAACCGTTCCAGAAACCCGTTCTCCTTGTCGAACAACAGATCGACGCCCCCGGCAAGCCCGTTGTTGAGCACCGTCATGACGACCACGCCGGCTGTCAGGAAGCTGATGTAATCCGGAGCTTGCGTCACTTGCACATCCGCAGCGCGCTGGAACAGGTTGCCGAAAAAGATCAGCCAGAACAGCATCGGCTGCACAAGTGTGAACAGCATACTGAACTTCTCGCGGCTGAGCCGCCTGACCCACCGCATCGTCAACGCACTGATTTCTTGCCAGTATTCTGTCATGACGTAAAATGTGACACGTCAAACATGAAACGTACTGTCGAGGCTGCAAAGCACACACCCCCTCGACCGTTCGCATCACGCATCACACACCCTCCTTCTCTATGGGAATATCGTCTTTCATCGATCGGCCCGTATGAGCGATGAACACGTCGTCCAACCGAGGCCGGTGGTACTCGATAAATTCCAGTTGGCAATCCAATCGATTGGCGGACTCGAGGATGGCGGGCAGGGCTTTCTCCGGCGACTCGACCCGGATATCCAAACCGGTCGGCGTCGCCTTGACCGCTCGCATGGCCGGTTGGTTCGTCAATGCAGACACCAGCGTCGGGATCTTACCCGGGTCCTTCAAGGTCAATGACACAATATCGCCGCCAAGCCCGATCTTCAGCTCAGCCGGCGATCCGAGCGTTTTAATCTTCCCCCCGTCGATGATGGCCAACCGGTCACAGAGCTGATCCGCCTCATCCAGGTAATTCGTCGTCATGACGATCGTCATACCGCGTTCCTTCAACATCCGCACATAGTCCCAAATCCGGAGCCGGCTCTGTACATCCAAGCCCAGCGTCGGCTCGTCGAGGAATAGGATCTTGGGATCCGGCAAGAGGCCGCAGGCGATGTCGAGCTTTCGCTTCATCCCTCCGGAATATGTTTTGGCCGCGCGATCGGCCGCCTCTTCCAATTCCACAAGCTTGAGCAGCTCGGCAATGCGTTTCGCGGCTTCGGCTTTGGACAGGTGATACAGCGCGCCGAGAAGTTGGAGATGTTCCCGACCGGTCAGAAAGCGATCGATGGCACGTTCCTGAGGCACATACCCGATCAGCCGCCGGACAACATCCGCCTCACGCACCGTATCGTGGCCCAAGATACTGGCCGTGCCCGACGTCGGCGTCAACAGCGTGATAAGCGTCCTGAGCGTCGTGCTTTTCCCCGCCCCGTTCGGCCCCAGCAGACCGAAGATCTCACCGGCATAGACCTCAAACGACAGATCGGAAACCGCCATATGCTTATCATAGGCTTTGGTGAGCCGAGACACCTGGATCGCGATGGCGCGATCCATCAGCCCCAGCCCTTCGCACCGGATCGATCGTGGATCATGAATTCGATGAGGTCACTGAGGCGGCGGGCTTGTTGATGAAGACTGTCTGCTTCCAACAAAAACTGCTTTTCCAGCGGCGTACACTCCAAGTACGTGGATAGGGTATTGACGATAATCTCATCGCTGACTTCTTCCCGAAACAACTCCTGCCATGTCGGCACGTCGTTGCGGGATTGGAGATACGACTCCAGCATGGCGAACAGTCGTCGGCGGACCATGGGATCCAGCGACGTCTCTGTGCCTCGAATCGTGACCGCAATCGTGGCTTCACGATAGGCCTTGTCGTACCACTCTCGTTCAATCGCAAACCGCTCCAGCCCCTGTAATAAGATGTTGGACCGACCATCGGCTAAGGTCTGCACGCTCGCCAATCGACCGACGCAGCCAATGGGAAACACCGGTGGATGGCCGTAATAGTCTGTCTCCCATCCATCCTTGAGCAGGGCCATGCCGATACACTGCCCACTCGTCACCGCATCTGAGACCATGGCACGGTAGCGGGGCTCAAAAATATGCAAAGGAAGATAGGTCTTGGGGAACAACACGACATTCGGAAGCGGAAACACCGGAATGCGAGACGGAATGGGAAACGGCGTCACGCTGCGAGGCTGGATACGTCCTTGTTGTTCACGCTCGTGATTGGGCTCCATCACTCACGATAGCTGATGGCCAACAAAGTTGTCAACGGCGCGAGGTGGGCGCCGTGCACGCGTCGAGTCGATGAAAATTCCCTATCAATACAGGAGATTTGTGCCATCAGTCGAAGCATGATATAAGCGCACGCGACGCATAGAACATCTCATGGCCGGTCGTTTTCATATGGACAAATTTCTGCGCCATTTCAGGCACACCCTCTTGCTGGCCAGTAGCCTGATGATGGTTATGCCGGGACTCGCAGCCGAGACGGCAGAGGAATTCCGCCTTGCTACGGAAGGCTATCGATATGCGTTCCCTCGCGATCACGGGTCGCATGAGGAGTTTCGCACCGAATGGTGGTACTACACCGGCCAGGTCACGACGAAGGACGGCCGGCCATTCGGCTATGAGCTCACCTTCTTCCGCCGTGGTATGCCGCGCGAACAGACGAAAACCCTCCCGTCGAAGTGGGCCGCCACACACCTCTACCTGGCCCACTTCGCCATCAGCGATCTCAGCAAGAGCCGGTTTCACTATACCGATAAAATGAGCCGGGCCGCTCTGGGCAAGGCCGGTGCGGCGCAAGACCGTCTCCACGCCTGGATCGATCGGTGGCGCGCCGAATCGCCGCCAGCCGCTCCCGACACCCAGATCCTCGAGGCCGCAGAGGGCGACCTCGCCATCCGACTCACCGTCTCGACGGATAAACCGCCTATCGTGCATGGCACCAACGGGATCAGCCGCAAAGGTCCGCTCATCGGGCAAGCCTCCCACTACTATTCCTTCACCAGACTGGCCACAACCGGCACCCTCACGGTCGGGGGTGAATCGTTCGACGTGACCGGCACCAGCTGGATGGACCATGAGTTCGGATCTGCCGACCTCGATAAGAACCTCGTCGGATGGGACTGGTTCTGTCTGCAGCTCGATGACCAAAGAGAACTCATGCTCTATCGACTTCGACGGGCAGACGGGTCGGCCGATCCCGCCTCAAGCGGCACGCTCATCGATCGCGACGGACAGGGGCATCATTTATTGCTTGGAGACTTCACACTCGAACCAACTAGTTATTGGACCAGTCCTGCAAGCAAGGCCCACTATCCACAACGTTGGCGCCTCACCATTCCCTCACAGCAACTCTCACTCGAACTCATTCCCCGCATGGCTGATCAAGAACTCTCCCCTAAACGCAGTACACAAGTGACCTATTGGGAAGGCGCCATCGAGACAACCGGCACCGCACAGGGGAAACCGATTCACGGGCAAGGCTATATGGAGCTCACTGGCTATGTCGAACGGATCATGCAGAAACTCTAGCAGGCTGTTGAAAATGGCGCTCTTCTCACCCGCCCAACCCAGGCGCGCCAAGACGCGCCTTTTCCCGTACGGCGCTCTCGCATCGTTCAGACCCTCAACGGGGACCCGGCCGCCTCACCACTCGGCGGCGCGCACAGATGTGGTGCTCCTTATTCGTCGCACCGTGCGCCCCAGAGAGTACGCCTTCGGCCCTTCACTCGCTGCGGCCTTGCTGAACGGCCATTTTGAACATCCTGCTGACTCACGCCTCTCGATCACGCACAATGAAGCGCCTATCGCGTCCTCCTGAACCATGGAGAAAATCGGGAAGTAGCTAGGAGGCTCATCACCGATGAGCATGGACGATCTCAAAGATGTGCGCGAAGTGGTGGAAGCGATCTATCGAACTGAGTCCCGCCAGGTGCTCGCCACACTCATTCGCCTTCTTGGCGATTTTGAAACTGCAGAAGAAGCGTTGCACGATGCATTTGCCGTCGCAGTGGAACAGTGGGCACGGGATGGCGTGCCGGCCAATCCACGGGCCTGGCTCGTCTCGACTGGACGTTTCAAAGCCATCGACGGCATACGAAGGCGCACGCGGCAGGATGCGTCGCTGGAGGAGAGGGCGAAGCAGCTGGAATACTGGACCGCCGCCGATCCTGGCGAGCAGGACGACGAGACTGTCGAGGACGACCGGCTGCGGCTGATCTTTACTTGTTGCCATCCGGCCTTAGCACCGGAGGCTCAGGTCGCCATGACGCTACGAGAAGTCTGCGGCCTCACGACCGAGGAAATCGCGCGCGCATTTCTCACAAAACCTTCCACGATCGCCCAACGGATCGTGCGGGCCAAAGCGAAAATCCGCGACGCCCGCATCCCCTACGAAGTGCCGTCCGAGAAAGAACTGCCGGATCGCCTGGACGCCGTGCTCCGTGTTGTCTATCTGGTATTCAACGAAGGGTACTCGGCGTCATCTGGTAGCACGATCACGCGACATGATCTCTGTGGAGAAGCAATCCGCCTGGGACGAGTGCTGATCCCGTTGCTCCCGCAACCGGAAGCAACGGGACTCTTGGGATTGCTATTGTTGCAAGACTCACGACGGACTGCGCGCACTTCAGCAACCGGCGAATTGATTCTTCTGGAGGATCAGGACCGATCGCTCTGGAACAGAGAACAGATCGCGGAAGGGGTCGCGCTCGTACAACGAGCTTTGTCGATGGGCCAGGTCGGCCCCTACACTATCCAAGCCGCCATCGCCGCGGCGCACGCTCAGGCTTCGACCGCCGCCATAACAGACTGGGCACAGATCGTTGGCCTCTATACCCTCTTGCAGCAAGCCGAACCCTCACCGGTGATCGAACTGAACCGTGCCGTCGCAGTGGCCATGCGTGACGGACCT
>NEWT02000029.1:74867-142969 GCA_002869925.2 Nitrospira sp. CG24A | reverse complement strand
GCGTCCATGCAGCAGGCCCTCGCACAGGGGGCTGTACTTATGATGGAAGTCGGCGACATGCCGTACGGGGATCGGCAAGGCGGCGTAAAAGATCAGCACGGAAACATCTGGTGGATCTCACAACGTACCATTCACCAGCCCTACACACCGTAAAGCAGGGAGAGAGCCCTGACATCTCTTTGCGTCACGGGTGAATCTGTACAGATAATTGGGCTGAACGAAAGAAGCCGTGCCTATCCTACGAACGGACCCTGAGCCTCACGCAGGAGGAACCGGAAAAGCGGCTGAACGAATTGACGGACTGAGACAAAGATCGAGCAACTTCGTCAGGATATCCCGGCGACAGCGAAGACTAGGCGCTGAGCATCCGCCGCCTCATCACCTGGTTGGTCGATAACATTTCATACTCAATGGTCCCTCCAAGCTCGCTTGTTCTCCTCTTTCAGGGGTGGCCTGGTTTGGTCCCCAACTGCGCACGTCGAACGACCACTGCTTCATCGTGGGGGTTCCGTGAGCAAGGGGGACCAACCAGGCTACCCCTCATAATCGCTCATACTCTGCCCGCACCAACTGCGGGTCATACGTGCGTTCCAACCTACGGACAATGAAGTGACCCCGCGCCATCTCCTGAAAATGGTCGATGAACAGGACGTTGATCACGAGGCCTCCAGCCGCACCGACTATGGGTACGGCTTGCGCAGCAACTTTCTCCGACACGTTCACGCCGAAGCGCGTAGCCAATTGCGTGATGAACCTCACGATAGCTGGGGCGCCTTGCTCGACCAGACCTCTCTGAGCGATGTGCCTCGCAGCATCTGAGACAGATTTCGCCAGCGCGCCACGCATCAGGAAATAGGCAGACTCACTCGCGTCATCGCTCTTGCTGGGCCCTCCAAGCGCAAACACCTCAAGGCAGGCCAGTTTGGCATCAGGCGTCCGGAGGCGTTCGCCCTCACTGCGCGCGATATCGGCGATGGAACGCAGCATGATCGTGGTCGATACCGGCAGCTCGACCGGAAGACCGAGCAATCCAAGCGCACCTCCCCCTGCACCGGTCGCGGCCACGGCGAGCTTGTGGAGAAACTCCCACGAGTTCGACTGCGACTTGTCGTCGATTGTCAGCAGCGCGGCCTGCAAGGCTGTCTCCAGCGATTTTTTTGTCGCCGTATTGACGACCTGTGCCCATTTCTCCGGAAGGCGTTGTAACGCCATTTCAATCGGCATGCCGATCAATCCTGTGATCTTCGCCGCAAGGCCAGGATTCTCAAGGAGCCCCTTCGCGTACCGCAGCGCCTCTTGATCTTCGTACGATAGATTCACGCGACCCTCCTTCCTTCGAACATGGTCAACCGGTAGGTACACGGCTACGGCGATCATCGGCCAGCTATCGAGATCGTCCTTCTATCAGAAATATCACTTGCTTACATGAACTTGTCAATTGCCCAAGTTCAGGCATGAAACCCGATGTCGATTTTGACCTCGCCCGACGACTATCTTATGACAGCAGAACCTATTTACTCATTGGAGGATGCCATGGCAAAACCGGTGCAGAAGCGGAAGGCAAAGTCATCCGGGACAGCGGCGAGTGTCTGTTGGTTCGATGTTCCAGCCGATGATATGGGGCGGGCCAAGAAGTTCTACAGCTCGTTATTTGGCTGGAAGTTTGCCAAGCTTTCTGCAGCCGTCGCCGACTACTGGCACATCGACACCGGTGGAAAGGACGCCTCGCCGGACGGCGGACTCTTGCCCCGCATGCATCCTGGGCACACCATCACGGTGTATGTGGCTGTGCCATCGGTTGACAAGGCTGTGGTGAAGGTCCAAAAACTTGGCGGAACGGTCTGCAAACCGAAGACCGCAGTGCCGCATATGGGCTACTTCGCCATCTGCGAGGATACGGAGCATAACGTCTTCGCGGTTTGGGAGATGAACGAGCGCGCTGCGTGACGAAGACATATTCGATCGCTCACTCATAAAGGAGCACACCATGAAATATCTCTGCCTCGTCTACGTCGAAGAAAAAGTCCTCAACGCGATGCCGCAGAACGAGCGAATCGCCCTTTCCAACGAATCGATGACATACTGCGATGAGCTGCAGAAGCAAGGCCAGCTCATTGCCGCCTCACCGCTTCACCCGGTGGAAACCGCCACGACCGTGCGGGTGCGCGACGGGAAAGTCTCCACGACCGACGGGCCGTTTGCCGAAACGAAAGAGCAGCTTGGCGGCTACCTCCTGATCGATGTCAGAGACCTGAATGACGCCGTACGGATCGCCTCAAAATTTCCCGCAGCCCAGTTCGGGAGCATCGAGGTGCGGCCGCTCAAAGAACAGGGGTGCGCGTAACGAACACTCGATCGCGATCATCCCGGGAGTCACGCGATGAAATTCATGCTGATTGTGCATCATGACGAAGAGGCCTTCGACAAGATCGAGAAGGAGAAGCGCCAGCAGATGCTCGCCGAATCCATCGCGCTGACGCACCAACTTCACGCCACCGGACAATATCTGAGTGCCTCGCCGCTGCAGCCGGCGGCGACAGCGGTCATGGTGCGGGTGCGGGAGGGTAAACCGCTCGTGACCGATGGGCCATTCATCGAGACGCGCGAGCAGATTGCCGGCTATTTTCTGATCGATGCGCGCGATCTCAACGAAGCGATCAGCGTTGCGGCGCGGGTTCCAGGGGCGGGAATCGGCACCGTTGAAGTCAGACCGTTGATCGAAATTTCCGGGCTACCTAAAGAGTAAGGTGTGCGCACAGCACAACCAAGAGAGGAAAGGATTCCATCATGAGCACAATTCGAGTTCTCGTTGGAACAAAGAAGGGCGCGTTCATTCTGACATCAGACGGCAAACGGACACAGTGGGCAGTGAATGGTCCTCATTTCGGAGGGTGGGAGCTGTACCATTTAAAAGGATCGCCAGCCGATCCGGATCGCCTCTATGCCTCGCAGACCAGTAGTTGGTTTGGTCAAGTCATTCAGCGTTCCGATGATGGCGGGAAGACCTGGAACCCACCGGGAACCAAACCAGAAGATCTCATGGGGCCGGACGGTATGCCGAAGGGTGAGAGCAACATGTTTCTTTACGACGCGTCCGCTGAAACTGGCCAACCGCTCACGACGCACCAGCACTACGACGGCACACAGCGTCCGTGGGAATTGAAGAGAGTGTGGCATCTCGAGCCGTCGCTGACCGATCCGGACACTGTGTACGCCGGAGTTGAAGATGCTGCAATCTTCAAATCGGTTGATGGGGGAACAACATGGCAGGAACTGGCAGGGCTACGCAGCGCGAAGGGACACCTCTGGCAACCTGGGGCAGGCGGCATGTGTCTCCATACGATCTTACTCGATCCAGGGCATCCGGATCGGATCTTCGTGGCAATCTCAGCCGCAGGCTCGTTCCGGAGCGATGATGGGGGCAAGACTTGGCACCCAATTACCCGGGGGTTGAAATCGCAATATGAGTTGCCAGACCCAGATGCCGAAGTCGGCCACTGCGTCCACCGCATCGCGATGCATCCGTCCCGTCCACACGTGTTGTTCATGCAGAAGCATTGGGATGTGTTGCGTAGTGATGACACGGGCGAGTCATGGCAAGAGATCAGCGGCAACTTGCCGAGCGATTTCGGGTTTCCGATCGCCGTGCATGCTCATGAACCGAATACGGTCTACGTCGTTCCCATCAAGAGCGATTCCGAGCACTATCCGCCGGACGGAAAGCTGCGTGTCTACCGCAGTCGAACCGGTGGGAACGAATGGGAAGCGCTGACAAAGGGGCTGCCGCAACAGAATTGTTACGTCAATATTCTGCGCGACGCGATGGCTGTCGATCAGCTCGATCCCTGTGGAATCTATTTCGGTACAACTGGGGGCCAGGTATATGGATCTGCTGATGCCGGAGATAGTTGGACCGCAATCGTACGAGATTTGCCCCCTGTGTTATCCGTCGAGGTTCAGACACTGCCATAAAGGCTGCTGAAAATGGCCGCCAGCTTCGTTCTCAGTCCTGACCCTCGCTGCGACGTACCCCAGAGGGTACGCCTCACTTGCGTCACTCCCTGCGGCCTCGCTGGACGACCATTTTGAGCAGCCTTACTTACTCCAGGAAAGGAAGGGCATGATAAGAATTGTGCTTCCGGCACATTTGCGGACGTTAGCGCGGGTGGACGGAGAGGTGAAACTGGACGTCGAAAGCCCGGTCACACAGCGTTCGGTGCTCGATGCGCTTGAGGCCCGGTATCCGATGCTGCGAGGGACAATCCGCGACCATGTCACGCTCACACGCCGACCGTTCGTACGGTTCTTCGCCTGCGAGCAGGACCTGTCGCACGAATCACCCGACACTCCGCTGCCCGATGCGGTTGCAATGGGTACCGAGCCGCTTCTAATTGTGGGGGCCATGGCGGGCGGCTAGTAGGCTGTTGAAAAATTGCTCGTCTCACCCGCCCAGCCCTGGCGCGCCGAGACGCGCCTTGACCTAAGCGGCGTTCTCGGGTCGTACGTCTCAGTCGCCGCGCTCGCTGCGACCTTGTTGGACGGCCATTTTGAACAGCCTATGGTGTGAGGTCGTTTGCGATGTCGATTTCAGGTGACCCCGTTCGACTAAGAAATAGAACCTGGTTGATTTGATTTCGGAGGAACAGACCATGCAGAAGATCACTCCCTGTTTGTGGTTTGACGACAAGGCCGAAGAAGCGGCAAAGTTTTATGTGTCGATTTTCAAGAATTCTAAACTCGGGCATACCACTCGTTACGGAGAAGCCGGCTCGAAGGTCTCGGAAAGGCCGAAGGGTTCCGTCATGACCGTCACGTTTGAGATTGAGGGGCAGGAATTCGTGGCCTTGAACGGCGGGCCGCTTTTCAAGTTCAGTGAGGCTATCTCGTTCATGGTGAAGTGCAATTCTCAAGCAGAAATCGATGAGATGTGGAGCAAGCTCTCCGAAGGCGGAGAAGAAGGCCCCTGCGGCTGGCTGAAAGACAAATATGGCTTGTCCTGGCAAATCGTCGTGCCGGCCTGGGATGAGATGTTGCGCGATCAGGATCCGCGGAAGTCCGAACGACTCATGGCGGCCATTCTCCAGATGACCAAACCAGACATTGAGCAAATCAACCGAGCTTACGCCGGGCAATAGGCCCCTCATACCAAAACAGGGAGAGAGAACCATGGACACCAATACTATCCGCTTACACCGCGTGTTTCGTGCCACACCCGAACGGATCTATCGCGCATTCCTCGATGCGGATGCGATGGCAAAATGGCTTCCTCCCAATGGCTTTACGTGTAAGGTGCATCACATGGATGCGAAGGTCGGAGGCACATTCAAGATGTCGTTCACCAATTTCACAACCGGTAAGAGCCACTCGTTCGGCGGCAACTACCTTGAACTCGTGCCGCATCAACGACTCCGCTACACCGACGCGTTTGATGACCCAAACCTCCCGGGCGACATGCAGGTCACGGTTACGCTGACAGAAGTGTCTTGCGGAACGGACGTGAACATCGTGCAAGAGAACGTCCCTGCTGTTATTCCAACCGAGGCATGCTACCTCGGCTGGCAAGAATCACTGATCCTGCTTGGCAAACTTGTCGAAATTGAAATCCCCGACTAACTCGGTACACTGCAATGGCGCTACCATAAACCCACAAGGAGGTCCCTATGCGTTTCCTATCACTGACTGTTACCACATTGTGTGTCACGTTGCTGGTTTCGCCGGCCTTGGCAAAAGAAAAGAAACACCAACAGCCCATGGATGAGAAAGCCATGATGGAGGTTTGGAAGAAGATGGCCACTCCCGGCGAGCCGCATAAGCTATTTGCCGGCCTGGCCGGTAGCTGGACGACCACGACTAAAGAATGGATGGAACCGGGTAAGCCACCAACAGAATCAACGGGGACCGCAGAGATGAAGATGCTGCTCGACGGGCGCTTTCTCTATCAAGAATACAATGCCCAGATGATGGGACAGCCCTTCTCCGGCGTCGGCATCGACGCCTACGACAACATGACCAAGAAATATGTTTGAGTTCATCCGCAGACACCGGCTTGCCGGTGTCTGTCGGCTCAAACGAAGGGTTAGCCATCGATGCGATGCAGAAGCCGGGTCGCCACATCGATGGCGTACTCGACTTGCTTCGCATCAATGGACGTTGAGTGAACTTGCTTGTTCCGAATCATGCGCAGTTCAGTGAGAGACGAAATGTCCTCCATCGACAGGATTCCCCTCATCTTGGCTTCCTCCCAGTAGTAGGTGTGTCCGCGATCGATACCTGCTGAATCCAGCTTCCTTTTGAGCACCTCCTCAATGCGATTCCATAGGACGATAAGGTGTTCGAGCGTTGCCGCTGGTCTTGGCGAGGGCGACGCAACGGCAAAGAGCCTCTGCAAGAGGAGCGATGCGATTTGACGGTAGGCCAGCAGATACTGCTCATCCACGCTTAGGCCCGTACCATCGTGATAGAGCTTGTTGCGGATTCTGTGATAGTGCTCGATGTCAGAATCATCCAGCCCTGTGAGGCGCGAACTGCCGTGAGTCCATAGCAGCGCCAACAACTTGGGGAAACTATTCTCGGCCTCGTCAAAGTCCTTGCGCGGCACGCTGACTCCTGACTTGCCTTTCGGGAGGGAGAGAAACACTCGAATCATCGTTTCGACGGCATTGTCGACACTTATGAACGCAATTCGGCGATCGAAGGCTGAACTCAACGAAACGTGAGAGTCGGCATGCTTCAGCAACTCAATTGCACCGGAGGCCCAGGTACTTTCCATGTCGATAGTTTCGATGGCTAACAATGTTTAGGCCGATCCGCATATGAGCCGGATCCACCAATTTCTGTCCGTAGAACACACCACTGCGATTCGTGAACCATACGCCATGACCATTGCCGTTTCAATGGACTGCGACGATGGGGTCATTGATCACTGGTTCTTATGCAGATCGGCTAACAACTCCTGGACGGTTCGAATGTCAGAGCCGCTTTCGATTAGGTGCGTGGCAAACGAATGGCTGAACGTATGGCACGTGGCTCGTTTCGTGAGACTGGCCATCGTCACGGCATCCCTGACGGCTTTCTGTATGTCAAAACGCATGCCGGATCCCAAGTCGTTGCATGAGCTTCCATTTCGATTGATGCCATTTGAGCTTTGCGAGGCACAACGCGTGGGCTTGGCCACAGCCTGGCGTTCCCGGTCCAATGCCTCGGTGTTTGGCGGAAGGATTGACTTCAAGGAGCACCACCTCAGCGCCTTCGCGGATGCGTGAGAACTCCGTTCCATCAGCGACCGGGACCGGTTCAACTTCGGTCTCTCGATACCGAATGGCCACGTGAAGCGCAGCTTCAGTCGGGCCGATCGGGATGCGAACGCTTTCTTCTACGGCGATCTCGTTGCCGGCGCAGTCGATCGCAAGCCCAGGCGCAACGACAACTTCGTTCGCCTTGGAAACACTGACCTCCAGGCCCGCCACCACACCCCAGCCGTGCAGGAACCGGTTGTGGCGACGCGATCTCGCGAGAAAGTAGGCCTGCTCCCGATCCAAGTCGTCTGTCGTCAATAGGCGACCGACGAAGAACCGTGTGCGTTCAAGACTCCCCATGATCGACATACGGTTCCCTTTGGGGTTCGTGGCCCAACGCTGCGTTAAGCGGCGCGGCGCTTCTTTCCGCGTACACCATCCAGGACTTCTTGCCAGACACCGCGTTTAGCCTCGAAGTTGGCGAGTGCCTTACCTATCGGCTTTTTAGCCATGAAGTGAGTCAAATAACTCTGGCAGCTGCCTTTTATCTAGCCCGTTGTGTCACTGATTTCAACGATCTTTTCTCCCGCTTTGAGGAGATTCTCAGCTACCGGCCATGCTTTTGCGAGAATGATCTTCAGCTTGATGTTGGACGTGTTACCACAAGTGATCCACAAGATCTGAGGTGGTGGGCCAAGTTGGAGGGCAAGATCAACCATGTCTCGGTCCTTGGTGAGGATAATCGCCTTCGCCTCTCGCGCGGAGAGAAAGATGTCTCGATCGCGCGCATCGCGCAATCGCAGATCTCTCACCGCCACGGCTTCCATGCCATAGGTCGAACTGAGCCACTGCGCGATAACAGGAGAGAGCTGCGCATCGACCCAGATCTTCACGCTGCAAGAATGGGATGATTGAGTCGGCTGCTGGCGAATTTCAGGCAGGCAGAAATATCTTCCGTTTCCAGGTCAGGTAATTCTTCAAGGACTTGTTGTTGTGAGAGACCAGCGGCCAGCAAATCGAGTACATCGACGACTCGAATGCGCATCCCGCGGACACAGGGCTGCCCTCCGCACTGTGCAGGGTTGACGGTGATACGTTCGACAAGTTCGGCCATGGCGGATGCTTCCTGGATGGGTAAACCATCTGGATACGGTGCTGAACAACCTGACCCAGTGATCCTGAGGGCGAGTCTACTGAAAACCCTACCGATTATCAACCAAAGCAAGAAGCACAAGGCTGATGGATCTCGGATTTGACAGCCCAGGAGTGGAGCAGAACATTCGTCTTCAGTCCTCCATGCTTGACTCATCTCCGATCCCTGTGTTTAGGTCTGCCCCCACCTATGCTCACTCGAACCGTCACGCGATTCGCATTGTTTGCCCTGCTCCTGTTTAGTGCCGGCTGCCAAAAAGAGAGCGAGGCGATCGTCTCGATCGCGTTGCATCCGACAAATGCGAACATCCTCTATGTGGCGACGAACGACGCGGTCTATAAGTCGCGCGATGAAGGACAGTTGTGGGAGCGGTTCCCGAGTTTCAGCGCCAGACGGGTGACGACACTTGCGATCGATCCTCAATATCCAGCCACGATCTATGCCGGAACGATGGCCGACGCCGTGTACAAAAGCCCCGATGGCGGACAACATTGGCTCCCCCATAACGTGGGACTCAAAGAACACGTCTCCTTTATCAATCAATTCGTCTTTCACCCGACAGACCACGATCAACTCTACGCGGCGACAACCGTGGGCGCCTTTTATACCAAAGACGGTGGGCGTGAATGGGAAGAACGCATGGCCGGGATGAAGGAAGTTCACATCGTGGTCTCCGTTGCCATACATCCACGTGATCCGCGAATCCTCTATGCGGGAACCACGGGAGGAATCTATCGGTCCGACAGCGCCGGGATGGACTGGAAGAAAATCAATAATGGACTGATTCCCGAAAAGGAATTGATGGGGGGGATGGCGTTGGGGGTGAACGTCATCGTGTTCGACGTGGTCAACCCTGATATCGTCTATGCCGGAACCACGAAGGGTCTTTTCCGAACCGCCACGCGCGGGGAGCAATGGGAGCGGATCGGGCAATCGCTTCCCGATCTGTTCATCAGTAGTATTCTCCTCGACCCGTCCCAGCCGAAAACCCTCTATATCGGTGGGCCGGGGGGAGTCTGGAAAAGCCCCGACAGCGGACAAACTTGGAGCGCGATCAATACAGGACTGGGCTCGCTGAATATTCGCACGCTCGCCATGAGCCCGCGCGATTCACGCATGCTGTTTGTCGGCACGAACGGCAGCGGCCTCTACCGCTCGACCGACGCCGGTGCGAGTTGGGCTCCGATCCCTCTCAAAGCCGCACCGGCTCACAGTTCATCGCAATAGTTCCAAGGGCTGCTCAAAAGGCCGCGGTGTTGTTCGTGAAAGGTGAAACGTAAAACGTGAAAAGTTTCGCAGGGAGAGAACTTGCAATCCTACGTTTCACCTTTCACGTCTAACGTTTCACGGTTCAGCAGCCTGCTAGTAGCCGGCCTTTGGCGCCGACTCGCTATGCTTGTAGCGGCTGCTGTAAGCCAGCATCTGGTCCGATACGGCCTTCCACTCCTCAGCCGTCATGAGATCTTTCATTCTGAAACGGAGTAAGAGAATCTTCGAAGCCGACTGCATGCGCCGATTGTTTGCCTCATCGAGAGACTTGGTGAATTCCTCTGGAGTTGCCGCGTAGTTGGCGTTCAACTCGTAGAGCCGACGATGCCCCGCTCGATCCTGCTCGCGGCTCGCCTTCAACTCCGTCACAATCTCACCGACGATCGATTTGACTTGCCCGGCCTTCTCCTGATCCTTGACCGTTCGATCGATCAAGGCAGCCATATCCTGTTGCCCCTTTTGCCAATAGGCATCGCTCTTTCCTTCGCTGCCCATGCCATGATGACGATGGGATGAACAGCCGGCCAACGCGAGGATGACGACGAGCCCGAGCACATATCCCTGAAAGCGCTTCATAAGAACCTCCTTGTAAATAAACATCGGCAACCTGTTGTCGCAACGCTAGTACTTCCCGTATCATCCGTCTTGTCACCATGTCTAAACCGGCTTCCCCCACAACCGATCATGCCCTGCAGCTCCGGGAGGAGTTCCGCCATCACTTAGAAACCTTCTACGCCCAACTCAAACTCGCACCGCCCTATGAGAGTGTCGAGAAGGCCATTCGTTCCCTCACGACCTCGATTCACTCATTGTCGCCGTTGGAGCGCGCACGCCTGGCCACCGACACAACCGCGCGATGGCAACACTTTCGTCAGGCGTTTGAATCGTCCGGGCTCAGCAAGAAACATCGTGGCATCATTGCGGGTCTCGCCCGTAACAGGTCCAGCCTGAACCTCCCTGTTGAATATGATCAATTCCTCAATCTGTATCTCTAATAGGATGCTGAAAAAGTCGCTCCCAGGAACCGTGAAATGTGAGATGTGAAATGTGAAATGTAGGATTGCCGAATACTCTCCCTCCGGAACATTTCACGTTTTACGTTTCACCTTTCACCAACGACCGGCATGCCCACACAGTTTTTCGTCACTCGCTCATTCAGGACGGCAATCTCGCCCCTTCCAGAACTTCCCGCAGTTCTTGATACACGATCATCAGCCGTGAGTTCTCCAGCCGATAGGCAAACACCACCGTAATAGCTCCGGATAATAGAAAAATAATCCCCAACGCTACAATCCCTAACGCCAACACGATTCCACTGGATGCCGCCAGTTGTCCCTCGAGAAATAAGGAGATCAGCGCTCCCGCCGTTCCAACGACAACGACGACAAACCAAAGACCGGTGAGCAGGACCGAGGACCAGGGAGTGAGCTTTCGACAAAGCACCGAGAGTGCATCGCCTTCCGGAGACAGAGCAATCAACCCCTTCAATGGCCAGAGGGTCCGAAAGCTGAGCGCGAAGAGCCGGTATCTCTGGCGAATCACGATTTGGTTCACATCCTGATGCAATCGAGCCGTGCCATGCGGCAACAGTAAGATGCCTGCAGCATCAAACCGGTGGGCCAGTTGTGTCATCGTCGTATGGGTGAATCGATCGTGCGTGCGGGCAATGCTGCATCCATATCGACTCGCATCCGGCGTGAGACGCATAAAGTAGAACCAGTCTCCAAGAATGAGACCAAGACACAATGCACCGGCAAAGAAGCCAGCGAAGATCATGGTTGTACCTATCCCATAGGGGCCGTAGGTGAATCAAGGGACGGAACCGAGATAATCTGTTGACTCGTTGCGGCGAGTTGGCTAGAGTAGCCCACGTGCGGGTTAGGCGGGTCCCTTCGCTCCACTCAGGTGCTCCGCCGCACAAATTTTTCCATTCTGTCGTTGCGGCAGTGGGCTCATTCCTCGCGTGTCGAGGAGCGCAAGTTGTCAATTATCATGTGGAGTCGGAGGTGATATGGATTTAGCGAAGATCGAGCGCGTCTATACGTCGTACGCCAAGATCTACGATCGGGTTTTCGGGAAAGTCTTTCACGAAGGACGCCAGTCAATCATTCAGAATTTGAACGCCCAACCTCATGAAAAAATCCTTGAAGTGGGAGTCGGAACCGGCTTAGCCCTGCCGATGTACCCCCGCCATTGCCAGATCGTTGGTATCGATTTTTCCGAGGGCATGTTGGATCAAGCAAAGCAGAAAGCGGCGGAACACCGGATGGATCACGTAGAATTGCACCGGATGGATGCCGGCGAAATGGAATTCAAAGACGATAGTTTCGACACCGTTGTCGCAGCCTACGTCGTCACCGCTGTCCCTGACTATCGCAAGGTCGTCAGCGAAATGATCCGCGTCTGCCGACCCGGCGGACGGATCATCATGTTGAATCACTTCAGCAACGACAATAAGGCCATCGCCGCCATAGAAAAAGTGCTATCCCCTCTCACGAAGCACCTAGGATGGCGGACGGACCTGGCGCTGCAGACCGTGCTGGACGGCACACCGTTGCACGTCACCCGGAAGCAGCATGTGAATCCGTTGCGCCTCTGGGCTTTGGTGGAATGTGTCAACGAAAAGAATGTGAACGGCAAGACGCACATCAACGGCGTGAAAAACGGCAACGGCGCCGTAGGCTACGCACATATCAATGGCACCCGTCTTTCTGAACAGGCCAGCGGACAAGCGCTGGGCTGACCGGCTGTTGAAAAAGCCCGCCAGCTTCGTTCTCGTATCGTTCAGACCCTCAACGTACCCCAGAGGGTACGCCTCGGCTCTTCACTCGCTGCGGCCTTTTTGAACAGCCGGTTTACATCGCCAACTTCTGCCGCGACTTCAGCCGATCTCACTCCCTGCAGCCTTGTCAGCCCTGCGTTGCTGCTCAAATGACTTCCAATTCTGCCAGTCTTCGCCGGGAATAATTGTATTACCCACCAAGCACTGACCGGAAAATCGCCGGGCGATCAGGTCAGCCAAGAGCGAGAACACCTGACCGGTGCGACGATCCTGGACCCCACGAACCCGCAACACCATGCCAAACCCTGACCCATCGAGCGGTCCGTACAGCATACCGTGAACCCCTGCGATATTCGCTGTCCCCTGCATCGATGTCGGAATCAGATCTCCTTCCCACTGAATAGCTGGGTGACGCCCGGGTGACGAAGTCGTGGCCCGCCAGGCACAGGGAACACCCGCCACATCCAGCTCGGCCAACATCCATGTGACCGTCGGCCAATCCGGCATCCCGCTTTGAAACGTCCATTGAGCCACATGCTCCAACGACAAGGGTTCGAGGCTCGGCGCCGCCACTTCCTCCAGCTGCGCTTCATCGCACACCACATAGAGTTCGCCCTGCGGATCGAACCAGAAACGGAGCTTGCCTTCGTTGAGCTCCGCTTGGATCACCCCCAATGTCGAACAATCAGCCCCTTCCTGTTCAAACATCGAAAAATCCGTGACACCGGTCATCGTCAGTTTCGCAACCCGAGTCATCTGGTGAATACGATAGCGAATCACCACGGTGACCGTGGTCCCTGCCGGCACTTCTCGCCCCGATGCTTCGTCCAGCAGCCGTCGCTTGGACACCTGCACGTCCGTGACATACCCGCCCCGAAACCCGCCGGTATGACCCAGCAGCCAGCGTAAGTCTTCAATATTGACAACATGGTATGTCATCGGGTGAACGCTCGATGGCCCAGACGGATCATGATAGATAGCGAGTCCACATCAGTATCAGCGCTTCTGTCGTGTTTGCCAATGTTCAGGCAAGAAACGCGAGAGGGAAACTCTCCCGCATTGTTTATGGAGGTGCATAAGGAATCGCTGAGCCGCGTCGCAAAATCGACGCACAAGGCCATGAAGGCTCGATGCCTACTCGTATAGGGTGATAAGGGTCAGAGAGGTGAACCCATTGGCGGAAGGCTCGTCACAAGAAAAAACTGCGGAATACAATCAGAAGCACTCATGAATTATACGAGCTGGCAGAGGGACGAAAAGATGTATCCGCTCGCGCCTCTCGATTGGATTCTATGCGATGTGGCGGTGAACCGCCATGAATAATGAGCCTAGAACATCGGCTGTTGCTGTTTAAGCCCTACCACCTGACGCTCTAACTCCTCGACGCGATCTTGCAGGCGGGCGTTATCGAGCCGAAGCATATCCAAACGATCCAACAGCTGCTCTCGCTGAATCTCTGTCCACTCCAGCGTTCGCTTTAACCCGTCCAGCTCTAGCTGAATCTGTTGCCGTTCCTCGGTCATGACTGACATGTGTCTTCCAAATTCCTTACAAAGAAAATTTCTGGCGCAGTATAAGTCCAGAACGGACGGATGTCCATATCAACTTGCGAAAAATCTCTCAAAGAGACAAAAATATTTTGAAGTTGGAAACTTTTTTTATCATTTTTTCGATGACTGACAAACTTTTGACTTGACAAATATCAAATATGGTCTTCATTCAGGAACCGGCACATTCACCTCACCCGGCCCGTGATTCAAGAACACTTCTGCTGCAATCGCCGATCTGCGCCACGACGAGCCAGCGGGCTCACCCCTCGGATCCTCACCATACTGTACGCATACGCATCGCATTCTCGAATGAACGGTCCTATACCATGAAGGTACGGGCAAGTGTCTTCCAGTTAGACATGAAGTTCCCGATTCTCACCTGAGAGACTTGACGTTGTCCTCTTTCATGTGACAGGTAATAGTATGCGTGCCGTCTGTCTGAAACATGTTCCCTTTGAAGGGCCCGGAGCCTTCACAACGGCCCTGACCGCGCGAGGTGTGAGCCTGGAACGGTATCTCGTTCCACAAGAAGGTCTCCCGAAAGATACGGGAGATCTCTTGATCGTGATGGGCGGGCCGATGTCGGTGAATGATTCCGATCCATGGATTGCCGAAGAGACGGAATTCATTCGATCCGCGATCCTGGTCGGCAAACCCGTCATTGGCGTGTGTCTTGGCAGCCAGTTCATGGCGAAATCGTTGGGTGCGACCATACGTTCGGGCAAGGCGCTAGAAATCGGCATGACGCCGGTCACGCTCACGGCTGAGGCAAAACAGGACCCTGTGTTCAGGGCGCTGCCGGAGTCATTCGACGTCTTCGAGTGGCATGGCGAAGTATTCGATCTCCCCAAAGACTGTGTGCCCTTGGTCGGTTCCGACATCGCCCCCCTGCAAGCCTTCCGCTATGGCCCTCGGGCATATGGGCTTCTGTTTCATGTGGAAATGGAAGAGAACGGCATCGACTCATTGTGCCGCGAATGTGCACCGGATCTGACGAGCGCGCGCCTGACCGCTCAGAACGTGAAAGCCACGGCCGTTCCCCACCTCCCGCAACTCCATCACATCGCCGATCGACTCATCGGCCATTTGCTTGATTCCACACGTTGATTACCGCCTCGTTCCTGAAGTAGCCTAGGGGCTCCGTCGCGCCCTCAACGGGCTTCATTCTAGAAAAGGAGCATTCTGCACCATGGCCGGTTTTCCAATTGAAGTCGCAACCAGAATTAAAACACTTCCGCCCTATCTGTTTGCCGCCATCGACAAGATGAAGCAGGCGGCGATTGCCAAGGGCGTCGATATCATCAACCTCGGCATCGGCGATCCGGATTTGCCGACGCCGGCTCCGATTATCGAAAGCTTGGCTCTGGCGGCCAAGAACCCCAAGCACCACCAATATCCCTCCTACGAAGGAATGCTGTCGTTCCGAACCGCGGTGGCCAACTGGTACACACGACGTTTCAAAGTGACGCTGAACCCTGCCGATGAAGTGCTGACCCTGATCGGCTCGAAGGAAGGAATCGGGCACATTCACTTGGCGCTTGTCGATCCGGGCGATATCGTCCTGGTCCCGAGCCCCGGCTATCCAGTCTACCCCGTCGGCACCAGCTTCTGCGGCGGCGTCTCGCACCTCATGCCGCTGACAAAGGCAAACGGTTTCTTGCCTGACTTGAACGCGATCCCCAAGGATGTGGCGAAAAAAGCCAAGCTGATGTGGCTGAACTCGCCGAATAATCCCACGTCGGTCGTCATGACCAAAGACTACTTCAAGCGCGTGGTGGAGTTTGCGCAGGAGAACCACGTGATCGTCTGCCACGATGCAGCCTACTCGGAAATTTATTACGACGGCGCACCTCCCGTCAGCTTCATGGAAATTGCTGAAGCCAAGGACGTCGGTGTGGAGTTCCATTCACTCTCCAAGACCTACAACATGACGGGCTGGCGCATCGGCTTCGTCGTCGGCAACAAGGATGTGTTGGCCGCGCTGGGCAAGGTGAAGAGCCAGCTGGACTCCGGCGTATTCGAAGCAGTGCAGGCCGCAGGGATCACGGCACTGGGATTGGATGATTCTGTCACAGACGGCCTACGCAAAATCTATCAGGAACGGCGCGACACCCTGGTGCCTGGACTGAAGAGCCTGGGCCTCGAAGTCGATCCCCCACCGGCTGCGTTTTATATCTGGGTCACCGTGCCAAAGGGATACACCTCTGCTTCATTCACAGCGCACTTGCTTGAAAAGGCCGGAATCGTGACGACCCCAGGCAACGGATTCGGGGCGCGGGGGGAAGGATATATCAGGATGACCGTCTGTACGTCGAAAGAGCGGTTGGCAGAAGCGGTGGAGCGGATGAGGAAGACGGGGTTTTAGACTGGAGCCGAGGTGTCGAGGCGAGTTGCTTGCTCGCGGAACGCGCACGATGAAACTGTGCTCGTTCGACGCGCGCAGTCGCCCCTCACCTCGACACCTCGGCTTGGGACGCCCCACCGCCATCCTTGGGGGAGTGAGGGGAAAAGATGGCACGGGAAACGGTGTTCATCGGATTTGGTTCGAATGTCGGCAATCGGCTCGATTTCTGCGATCGGGCGGTGACGTTGCTGAGCTTGTTGCCACACTCGCACGTCACAGGGGTATCGTTGCTGTATGAGACCGAGCCCGTGAACGATCATGCCAGACCGGGTGACGGCTGGTTCCTGAATGGGGTCGTGCAGCTTGAGACAGATGTCACGCCGAACAGCCTCTTGGCTATACTCCGTGAAATTGAACGTGCGCTCGGCCGGGATGAGGAGAATCGATCGGGCCCCAGAACCATCGATCTGGATATCTTGCTCTACGGCCAACAGATCATCAACGAACCGGATCTCGTGGTGCCACATCCCCGCATGCACCATCGCCGGTTTGTCCTCATGCCGTTAAGTGAACTCGATCCGCTCTTCGTGCATCCGGTACTCCAACGCACCATCAGCCACTTGCTCGCCGAGGCCGGAAAGCAGCCGGAAGTTCGCCTGCTATTTCCCCAGCCCTCGACCCGCTATGGATCTCGCCCTGCTTGCGGCCCGCAGCCAGACTTATGAAGATTATACGCACGCTACCCTCTATGACTGCGTGGAGCGAACGACTACGCCGGGAAGGTGTGACCATAGGATTCGTGCCCACTATGGGCGCGCTACATGACGGCCATCGCTCCCTTATCCGAGCCGCACGATTACAATGCGATGCTCTCGTCGTGAGCATCTTCGTGAACCCGACACAGTTCAGTCCGACCGAGGATCTGGCCAAGTATCCAAGACCCATCGCGAAGGATCGTTCTCTCTGCCGCGCAGAAGGTGTGGATGTCTGTTTTGAACCGACCGCACAAGCTATGTACCCAGAAGGATTTCAAACGGTCGTCACTGTACCGGCCATTACCAAACTGTGGGAGGGTGCATCGCGCCCCCACCACTTTGGCGGCGTCGCCGTCGTTGTCACGAAACTATTTGGAATGGTCAGGCCACACGTGGCTCTGTTTGGCCAGAAAGACTACCAGCAAGCAGCTGCCGTGAAGCAGTTGGTGAAGGACTTAAATCTCGGTGTGGCGATTCAGATACGTCCGACAGTCCGAGAGCAGGACGGGCTGGCCATGAGTTCACGCAACGTGTATCTCAGCGCCAACGAACGTCGGATTGCGCCCTTACTTTCTCAGGCACTCCAAATCGGTACACGGATGATTGCGGATGGGATACGTGACGTGGCGGCGATCGAACGGGCCATGCGGCAGGCCCTCAAACGGGAGCCCATCATTCATGTCGAGTACCTAGCCGTCTGCGACCCGGACAGTCTAGAGCCTCTGTCCGTTGTGGCAACTCACGCCGTGCTCTTGGGCGCAGTCCGGATCGGATCAATCCGCTTGATCGATAATCTGCCGGCGAAAATCCCTGGTAGAAAGCGTCGTGCTATTCCGCCCCCTGCTCAGCCACAATCGGTTCGATGCGCGCCGGCGAGTAGGTAGCCGGCTTCACCCATTTCCCATCTGCACGCTTGTAGCCGCCAACCTTGCTCATGTTGGACCGATGCACTTCTCGAAAGACCGGATCCATATCGATGCCATAGGATACCGCTGCGCCATAGACGACATAGAGGAGGTCAGCCATTTCCTTCGCAATAGACGAAAGGTCTTCGGCCTCGAAGGCTTCTTTCAACTCATCGAATTCCTCTTGAATGAGTTTGACGCGCAGTTCGCGCGTCTGCTTGTCGACGACCGTCGGAACTGAATTGACGACAATGTCAAAGGTCCGATGAAACGCTTCAACCATCGCCTGCTCATCAACCATCAGAGACTCCTTATTCACTGTCATAGGGCAAGGCTTTGCGCGAGACCAATTCCACCGGATTCAACATGGGGATCTCTTTCTCCGACGAGACACCGAGTTCCTTGAACCGACGAGCGGCAGGCAAGATTCTCGTCTCGAGCGATCCGATCGCTTTATTATAGGCCGAGACACTTTTCCCCAACGCCTGCCCAACGTCATTCAAATGCTCTGTCAGTACCGCCATCCGTTCGTAGAGATCCTTTCCCAATCGCCCGGCTTCCTCGGCATGCTCGGTCAATCGCTCCTGCCGCCACCCGTAGGCGACCGCTCGTAGGAGTGCCATGAGCGTCGTGGGTGTCGCAAGAACCACACTGCGAAGGAATCCATCTTCAATGAGTCGTGGGTCATGCTCCAGCGCCGCGCCAAGAAACTGTTCACCCGGCAGGAACAGCACCACAAATTCCGGCGCCTGCTCGAATTGATTCCAGTAGGCTTTCACGCTCAATTCATCCATCCGAGACCGCACTTGAGCGGCATGACGCCGCATGCCTTCAAGCCGTTGCTCTTCAGTCGCCGATTCATGCGCATCCAGATACCCTGCCAGTACGGTCTTCGCATCCACGATGATCTGCCGCCCACCCGGCAACTGGACGACCATGTCGGGACGGAGCCGGCCTCCATCGACTGTAATGGACTCCTGCTCGAAAAAATCGCAATGCGCGACCATGCCGGACAACTCGGCCACGCGCTTGAGCGTGATCTCACCCCACTGGCCACGAATGGCAGGCGCGCGGAGCGCCTTCACCAGGTTGCCGGTCTCAGACTGCAAGCGCTGCTGTGACTCAGCCAGAAGCTTGAGATGCTGATCGAGGCCTCCATACGCCGATTGCCTCGATTGCTCGAGCTGCCGAAGCTGATCATCGTATCGATGCAGCGAGTCTTGGAGGGGCTTGACCAAACTATCGATCGCCTGTTGCCGCTGAGCGAGATCGCCCTTGGCCTCGGCCTGGAGCGTTTCGAATGAGCTGCGTGCCAGGCTCAGAAAGGCTTCGTTGTTCTGTTTGAGGGCTTCGCCGGAAAGCGCTTGAAACGTCTCAGCTAATTCCTGTCGGGCCTGGCCCAACAGCATCTTCTGTTCATTGAAATGGAGTGCGGCCTCCATGGCCTTGGTCTCCGCCACCGCACGGGCCTGAGAGGCTTCCGAAAGATCCTGCCTGACTCGATCAAGGTCGAGGCGATCCCCCTCAGCCTGTCGGCGCAATTCCTCTGTCAACGATTCTGCCCGCTGTGCCCGTTCGCGGATTGTCAGCAGTTCTGCCTGCATGTTCGCACGTACGCGGGCCGCAACCAAAAATCCGACGATCAGTGCGCCGAGGAGAATTCCAATTAGAACCCCCGCACCAAAGACCGTGCCATCAATCATGGGTGACCGTCCAGATCGTGCCGCCAGCTAAGATTCGGCAGAGTTGTTGGGTGTTGCAATGAGACAAGCACGCGGTTGAAGATTACGTAACCACCCGCGAAAGGTCTCTCCTCGCCTTCATCCCCGTAGCAAGCTACGGGGTATTCGGCGAAGGAGAATAATTTTGAAGAATACGTAAAGGTCCGTGAAAGATCAAGGACCACAAGCCTACGAGCCCGCATTATTCATGACAGTTCATTGCGATCCCCCAAAGCGCCTTCCTCGTGAAGCGTGAAGCGCTTGAAACAGGCGCGAAATATGAACGTCCGACTCTGGAACGAAATACGCTTCACCTACGCCGTTTCACGCATCGGAGACCGCTTCACGCAAGCGCAGTGATTCCATGTCTGCAGCATAAGATTCCATGAGTCATGCGACTAGGGAACGTCCTAGCTCCCCTTACGCGATCTCGACGATATGATTGATGATGAGCGGTTGTCATACCAGTTCACCGACATGGTTCATATGCGGAACAAGACAGACTGTGTGAGAGGGAGATAGGACAACGCTGGAACCAGGGGTAAATTGTCGACGCGCTGGGGTATTTGCCAGGTCATTGATATCGCGGAGCTTGGTACAAGCAATACACAACGAGATGGCAATTCATTGTGAGGTGGCTATGACAGACAGAAGACTACGAAACTCTAACAGAGAAAAACCGGACGATCATCGGTGGAATGGCGTGCTTCTTGGGATGAGTGCTTGCGGGCGATGCGGTGGGCTCTTGACCAGAGATGAGGAGTTTAGCCTGTCCATTGAAAGAAAGATGCCGTCGTTGCGCTGCATCCAGTGTGGCGAGTGGCTCGATGAAATCATCCTGCAGAACCGCTTGCTGTCCAGAAGACGGGAGACACCGAACCGGCAACAGACCGTCCGGATGTGATCCCTCTCTTTATTTTATGAACGCTCACGGGTTAACGGGAGAGGAAGCATGCGATGTCCAGTGGTTTCTTCGACCAAGGATCATTGCATGTGCAATCAGTGGGGGATGGACGCGACAGTATAACCAATAACTCATCATAGGGGGAAAGAGAACATGCAACCATCGAATAGCCACGAATCAGGGAATCTGTCGGTTTTTATCACAGGAGCGTTGATCGGCGCGGGTGTCGCACTCCTCTTCGCGCCACAGTCGGGCGAGCAGATGCGCGGGCTTCTTCGCGACTATGCGGCACGCGCCAAAGATGAGCTCGATGATGTCGTCGACCAGAGTGCCGACGCGTTGGACAGCACAATGGAGCGCGGCCATGAACTTGTCGAGAAGGGGAAGGATTCGTTGCGAGAGGCCGGCCGCCAGGCTAAAGAGTTTGCCGAGGCGGGAAAACAAGCGGTCAATGAAACAAAGAATGACCTGGCATCAAATCTCCGTTAGGCGCTTATACCAACAGGAGAACTCATTTTACCCAGAGGAGGATTACTATATATCGTTTGTTAATGGTCGGTATTCTCGGAATGAGTGTCATGACTCTTACGGCCTGTGAGTCTATGACCGGAAAAACTGCAGGTCGGACCATAGACGACGCCACGACGACCGCATCGGTTCAAGGGAAGTTGACGAGTGACAAGGCGTCGAATTTTACGCGTATCAATGTGGATACTGAGCGGGGTGTTGTCACGCTGAACGGTGTGGTGCAGACCGTAGAGGAGAAGTCCCGAGCAGAATCCCTCGCGCGTATGGTGGAGGGAGTGTCGAAAGTGAACAACAATCTGCAAATACAATCCATGTCATCGAGTAATTGATTTCTGGGTGAGGGGCATCGATTGCGTCACAAGGTGTCGGTCCCGGCCCAGTCTGTGAGGAAGAGATAGAGGTCTCAGATCTTGAAATGGGCGAGGACTCCATCCTTCAACAAGGAGGGGCTTTCATGAAACCAATCCAATATTTAGGCGTGGCGTTACTTCTCCTGGCGGGCTGTCAGGGCACGCCCACAGTAACGAGGAGTGGGGACGTCAAAGACATCATCGTTGGAGATAACCTTACGTCAGGAGAAGTCGCTGTCAGTGCAGGTGATGAGGTTCGGTGGGTCAATAAGAGAACCGCCCCTGTGCGGATCGTCTTTCTCGACCCTGTGTCGGACAAGCAGTTGTCATGCAAAAATAATTTCGGTGGGTTGATGACACCCGGCGACACAGCGAAATTGGCCACGAACGAAACTGCCAGCGTCTGTTTCCGAGATCCCGGCTATTACCGTTATACCGTCAGGATGGAATCGGCCCGGACGACCGGCGAGCTCAACGCTTCGGGAGTAGTCAAGGTTGGAGGGCATGGAGGCCGGGCCGCTGGTCAGCAAACCAGTGATCAAGACAGGGGTCGTATAAGCGGGCAAAGCAGTGATCAAAACAATGATCAAGCTGGTGATCAAACCGGTAGTCCAAGAAAGACAACGTCGACCACCACCAGTACTACGACGACCACTGAGGAAATACGTGTTCCAACAAAGCCTCCTCAGTAAATGAATGCACCATATCGACATCTTTGACGATGGCGGCGATCTTCCACACGCTGAAACGGTTGACTGTTCGATGGACAGGGTTTCGTGATTGAGGAAACTGAGAAGATGGATTCCTTCTGCGGCGATCCGTAAATATGGAACACACAGATGCCAGAAAAAAAGTTCGGTATGCGGTGGTGGGGTTGGGTCACATTGCGCAGGCGGCAGTGCTGCCGGCGTTCCGTCACGCACGCACCAACTCTCAGCTGAGCGCCCTCGTATCGGGAAGTCGAGTTACATTATCCAAGCTGTCCACCACGTACAAGGTGGAGCATACCTATGATTACGATCGCTACGATGAGTGTTTGGAAAGCGGCGCAGTGGACGCGGTCTACCTGGCCCTCCCCAACCATCTCCATAAACGTTACGCCAGCGCGGCATTGCGAAAAGGTATTCATGTCCTTTGCGAAAAGCCATTGAGCCTGACGGTCTCGGACTGCAACACGATTATTCGCGCAGCGGAGGAAGGCGGAACGAAGCTTATGGTCGCGTATCGCCTCCACTTTGATGAGGCGAATCTGAATCTTATCAGCCTGGGACAATCGGGCCGTCTTGGAGATCTGCGCATCGTGCATTCGCTATTTACCCAGCAGGTCCGTAAGGGAGATACGCGATTAGACCCGAGGGTCGGTGGAGGACCCTTGCCCGATATCGGGATCTATTGCATCAATGCGGCCCGCTACCTGTTCCAAGCTGAACCGCACGAGGTGCTCGCCATGCGATTCAAAGGCAAGGATCCTCGATTTCGTCGTGTAGAAGAGATGGACGGAGCGCTTCTGCGATTCCCAGGGGACCGTCTGGCATCGTTTGTCTGCAGTTTTGGAGCTTCCGACCGTGCGGACATCGATGTCGTCGGAACGAAGGGGAGTGTGCGACTTGAATCCGCCTATGAATATTCGGTTGGAATGAAGCAAGTCATCCGTATCGGTGAACGCACGGAGACGCGACGCTATCCGGTTCATGACCAATTTGCGCCACAGCTTCGCTATTTTTCGGATTGCATTCTTCGGAACCGGGAACCCGAGCCGTCCGGCCAAGAAGGGCTCATCGACGTGACAATCATAGAAGCGTTGCGACGGTCGGCACGGACTGGACAGCCGGTGAGTATACAGATGGCGTCGAAACGAACTCGTCCCTCCCTCGCACTGATGATGCGAATTCCGCGACCCAAGGTACCACCCCAGGTTCACGCTCCGTCACCGACACGGTGAAGTTTGATGCGGTGCTCATCGGAGTCGCACTAGGATATGTTCTCCCTCGAATTACAGTGAGGTTACGATGTCACAAGCACACGACACAGAACGATCAGGAATTGAGACAGTGGTGGGCGGACTCTTGAGTGATATTCGCGCGCTCGTGCGCCAGGAAATGGCCTTGGCCCAACATGAGGTTGAGTACGAAATCGGCAAGCTCCTCAAGTCGGTCCTGTGGTGTGGGATCGCTGCGGTACTGGCACTGATCGGATTGTTCGTGGGTGCCGCAGTCTGTGTGCTGATCCTCTTTGAGTATACAGGGTTGCCTGCCTGGGCCTGCGCCGCAATAGTGAGTGCCGTTCTCCTGGGTGGGGCTTGGGGGCTCGCGATAGCGGGATGGGGAGTGGCAAAGTCCGTTCATGTCATCCCACTACGAACCGTCCGAACCCTGATGGACGACGCCAAGTGGATGACGGAGTGGGTTCGCACGCGGTTTACGTAGATACCGCGCTCGGGTCTGCCGCCCTACCGGATCTGAGTAAACAGATAGTCTCCTTGCGACCGTCTTACCGGTTTTGAGCCGATGTCTAAACGACAACTATTTACAGTAGCCTTTCTGCTGGTGTTTCTTCTGCTCCTGTGGGAACTGGGACTGATTCTCCGTCCGTTCTTCTCGCCAATTCTCTGGGCTGTGATCCTTGCGACCACGACATACCCTCTGTACATACGGTTATTGGCACTCGTGGGACATCGCGGAAATGTTGCCGCCGGAATCATGACTGGGGGAGTGCTCATCACAGCGGTGGTTCCTGCGTTGTACGGTATGATTCTCGCCGGCCAGCAAGGAGCGGAAGCGTATGCTCAAGCTGCAGAGTGGCTGAAGGAAGGACATCTGAAAGACATTGGCGTTGTGATTGCCAAGGTACCCGGGGTGGGAGGGCTGAGCCAGGAGTTGGTAGGCCGTCTCATTGTG
The DNA here is from genome assembly GCA_002869925.2 of Nitrospira sp. CG24A. Taxonomy (GTDB): domain Bacteria; phylum Nitrospirota; class Nitrospiria; order Nitrospirales; family Nitrospiraceae; genus Palsa-1315. Next base: position 118,576 of record NEWT02000029.1, on the reverse strand, counting down.
AGCGGCAGCGGGCAGGTCGAGAACTCCCTCCTCGAAGGCGGGAAATCCGTCAGTGCCTTTCTGCTTTCGCAAGGGGTGGATTTTGCCAGAAATGCGTTACTCCTCGCGACAGACTTTCTCATTATGCTCTTCACCTTGTTCTTCGTGTACCGCGACGGACCTCATATGTGTGACACAATCTTACGGGCGATTCCCCTCGAAGAGGAGCACAAGGCAAAGATCTTTGAACGTCTCAATACGACCATGAAGGCTGTCGTGAGGGGCACGTTGTTGAGTGCCGTCGCCCAGGGTGCGACGACCGGGGTGACATACTATCTATTGGGCGTGCCCTTTTCAGTGTTTCTCGGTGCGTTGTCTGGACTGCTTACGCTGCTTCCCGTCGGCGGTTCAGCCATAGTGTGGGCACCGGTCGCATTATACTTATTGTTCAGCGGGGCGGTAGCCAAAGGTGTCCTTCTCATCGGGGTCGGCGTCGGCCTGGTGGGCCTGCAGCCCCTTCTCGTCGGCGGGGAAGCACGACTCCCGATGCTTCCCCTTTTCTTAGCCTCGTTGGGGGGGCTCGCCTACTTCGGATTTCTCGGTCTATTTCTCGGTCCCGTTCTCCTCGCCGTCGTCCTCGTCACGTTTGTGATCTACCAGGAAGAATACCAGCAAGAAGGCAGCGGCATGATCATTGGCGTCACGAGCGATCCTCGCGAAGATCTGCGCCCCGCTCATAATTTGGCTGACAAGACAGTGTGATGCGGTGTGATCATCTAGGGGCCTGTCCCCCCCAGATCGCCGCAGTAGAACGATCTATGCCGGACAGGTTTCTTACTTACGAGTACGGTCCCGAGAACTAGGGGAACTCCGAGTGCCGGATCGGTCGTCCCCATGTGATCATCCGTGGTAATGATGCGGACGCGGCTACGCATTGGAGACCGTCGGACGGAAACAATCGGAAAGGAGCTCCGCGCGCTGTTGGACGTGAGGCGAGGCCTGTGAACTACGAACCAAACTTAAGGAGGAACTATGGCTAATCACACACAGCCGATCGAGGCCAGAGCGACCTTTATCACGTTGATGCTCCGTGAAGACCATCGTAATCTTAGACAGCTGTTTGAACAGTTTGACAACACGACGATGACAAAGAAACGGGAAATCGTGAGGGAAGCTCTCGCAGTCCTGGAAGTCCATACCAGGCTCAAGGAGGAACTCATATACCCTACCTGGCGGGAACATGTTCACGAGCAGGGCCTGGATCTGATGGACGAGGCTCGCGAGACACTCCATGTCGTTCACGCGCTGATCAACACGCTCAAGAACATGGATCCCGAAGATACGCGATACGAGCCCATGTGTACGGCCCTAAAGGAGCAGGTCACACACCATATCAACGAGGAGGAGGGGAAGATGTTGCTCCTCGCAGAACGGACCGACCTGGATTGGGAGCGACTGGCGACACACGTGGCACAGCGACGTCAAAGCTTGGAGCAAAAACCGTTATGGCTGCTTGGGGTGCCCGTGATTGTCAACGCGCGCGAGACAGTTTGTGCTACGCGTGCGGTTCTTTCAGGCCGATCAGGAGGCTGACGCGAGAGACAGAGTTCGCACCGTGGTTGGGAAAAGGAGGCCAGATGGCGCCCATAAAAGAATTCGAAATGAAATCAAGTGGAGCCTCTGTACGACAAGCGGGGGAGAGGGTAACCGAACAGGCCGAAGAATTGGCCGGGTCGATCAGTCCGACCGTGGACTCGGCGGCGCACACGATACAGGATACCCTGCGACGAACCCAGAATAGCGCTTGTGCTGCGATAGGACTGGTTGCGGACGGCCTCGACACCTCAACCGCCTATCTCAGTAACCGTGGAATGGTGGGTGTGGTCGAGGACGTGGCGACGCTTATCCGTCGCCATCCACTTCAAGTTATGGTGCTCGGGGTCTCAGTGGGGTACCTGCTCTCACGATCTCGGCAGCGGTGACGCCAAGTTCTCCCGAAATATACTGTGGGATCTGGCGGCGAAAGGATGACCCCCTCATTGACTTAAAGTTTTGGGACTAAGATAGAAAGGGAAATCATGGACAAAGGCGCGGATCGCATTGCCCAAGACATCAAAGATATCGTCCAGACCAGAATCGCAATTGCCGAAAAACTGGGAGCCATTGAGCAACATGTGGGATCCACGATGCAACATGCGAGGACTACAATGACTCAAGTTGCGGACAAAACGACCTCATCTGTGCATGAAACGTTGAAGGCGACCAAGGAAGCCTTTGATCCACGCGTCCATGTCGCACGCCACCCATGGGTGTTCGTAGGCGGGACCTTGGTCCTCGGCTATGCGATCGGCGCCCTCTACCGTCGTGGCTGGAGGATCGATGGAGTGGATCCCCATTATCCCCGCGGCGCAAAGGGTGCGGCAGTGATGCCTACGAGCGGCTCACCCTCGTCCAAACGGCAAGAGTCCGGAGTATATCCCTTCCACCCTCCTCGCGAATCGGACCATGCGAGTGAGGAACAGGGCCGGTCCGATCGACTCACATTGTGGGCTGAGCTGGAACGAGTCCTCCAAGACGAACTCGGTGTCGTACGGAGCGGCTTCGTCCGATTCGGACGTGGTCTCCTCCACGAGATGCTCCGTCAAGCCGTACCGGCCCTCGTGCAGATAATCGCAGGCAACCGCCGAGAACAGACCCCTCGGCCCGAGCACGACTCAACGCGCCGATAAATTTCGGCTCTCTACCGTGGCGCTTGCTGAATTCGACGTCTGCCCGGCAGCGTCATCACCGCAGCAATCGCCTAGCCGCTGCCACGACGAGCCCTCCGCTGGTGCTCGCCCTAGGACTCTTCATCCACGAGTTCGATTTCTCACGGCCCCCCAGTCGGTCTCGCGACACGCTCAGCGATTTCTCTACGAACCGTTATGAGTACTGCGGACTAGGGTACAACCCAGTCTTATACCTTCCTCGGCCACGGCATAATCAGAACGGTGAGAGAATCAATAGCGACGAAGACGCTATTGGAAAGATGTGGCGGCGCGTCATACGGGATGGGCGTTGCAATCGTTTCCATTCGTAATCGTCGAGTGCCCGATTTCATGTATTCATCAATGGGAGGAGCGCTCATGTTCACCAAATCTCAGGAAGCCGGCGCGTCATCGGTGACGGATATGCTTCGGGAGGACCACAAGAAAGTGAAGAGTCTCTTCGAAGAATTCGAGCAGGCCAAAGATACCAAAGCAAAATAGCAGATCGTCGAGACGGCGTTGATGGAACTGGAGGTGCATAGCAAGTTGGAAGAAGAACTCATCTATCCGGCCATTCGCGCGGAAATCGATGACGATGACCTGATGGATGAGGCGCTTGAGGAGCATCATGTCGTGCACGGGCTGCTCGGGGAACTCAAGAAGATGAAGCCCAGCGACGAACGCTACGATGCCAAGTTTACCGTGCTGGCCGAGAACGTTCGACATCACATCAAGGAAGAAGAGACGGAAATGTTTTCGAAGACCGAAGACTGCGAGATCGATTGGGAGGCACTCAGTTCCCAAGTCGTGAAGCGGAAGGAGCAGTTAACGGCAAAGAAGACCTCCAAGAAGAAGTAAGGCACATTGTCGGTCTATGTGTAACGGGGATGCCGAGAGATCAAGCATGCGCTGGGCATCTCTAGGTTGTCGGAGTCTGGAGGAGGCATGGGCCTGAACGTCATCTGGAAACTGCTGAGCGCTACCTACACGAAATGGACTGCAGATCATGCCCAAGGACTCGGAGCCGCCTTGGCATTTTATGCGATCTTTTCTCTGGCGCCGTTGCTCCTTATCGTCATTGCTATTGCCGGGTCAGTGTTCGGACAGGATGCGGCGGAAGGCCAGATTATCGGGGAGATTCAAGGCCTCGTCGGCGAGGAGAGCGCGAAAGCGATTCAAACCATGATCGAAGAAGCCCGTAAGCCCGCCGCCGGCATCATCGCCACGGCCCTCGCACTTGTTCTGCTGCTGCTCGGTGCAACCGGTGTATTTGCTCAACTTCAGGAAGCGCTGAACACGATTTGGGGGGTCGAGGAAAAGCCGGGGGCGGGCATGTGGCAAGCTCTCAAAAACCGATTCATTTCACTCCTGGCGGTTCTCGGAACCGGATTTCTGCTGTTGATCTCCTTGGTCATCAGCGCTGTGTTATCGGCAATGGGCACGACCCTGGAACAGTTTCTTCCGGTCCCAGGATTGCTCCTGCAACTCATCAATTTCTTCGTGTCATTTGCCATCGTCACACTCTTATTTGCCATGATCTACAAATTGCTCCCTGACGCATCCATTCAGTGGAGCGATGTGTGGATCGGCGCGATCATCACGTCGCTGCTCTTCACGATCGGCAAGTTCTTAATCGGCTTTTATCTGAGCAAGAGCGATGTCGGCATCGCCTACGGGGCGGCTGGGTCCCTCGTGGTCATGTTGATGTGGTTCTACTATGCGTCGCAGATATTTCTGTTCGGAGCCGAGTTCACGGCTGTGTATGCAGAGTCTCGTGGTTCCCGGGTGGCGTCATCGCCGCACATACAAACGAAGCCCGAGGTCAAATTGGCCGGCGCCACGAATTGAAAGATCGGATCGTTCGCATGACAGGATTACTAGAAGTCCTCATCATCGGCGGAGGTTTGGCTGGGTTGTCTGCGGCCCTGTATCCAGGTCGGAGCAGGGGAACACGATCCTGACCCACTCAGGACACGGCCAATTGTCAGTGGAGTGCATGGCATACTCCTCCGACCGGAGGGGAAACGGATTTCCCGGAAAGGATTTGATGTATGGCGAAGAAGCAACAAGAAGCACAGAGTACGAAAAACACTGACCTGAGCGCATTTCGTAAGACCGGCGATGGGCAGTACCTCACGACGAATCAGGGTCTACGGATCAACGACGATCAGAACTCGCTGAAAGCTGGCGAGCGTGGACCATCGCTTCTGGAAGATTTTCATCTTCGCGAGAAGATGACTCACTTCGACCATGAACGGATTCCTGAGCGTGTCGTGCATGCGCGCGGTTCAGCCGCCCATGGGTATTTCCAAGTGTACAAATCGTTGGCTCCACTGACCAAGGCCGTATTTCTCCAGGATCCGTCGATCAAGACGCCCGTCTTTGTGAGGTTTTCGACGGTCGTCGGCTCGCGGGGCTCATCCGATCTTGCCCGCGACGCCCGAGGTTTCGCGGTGAAGTTCTATACACAAGCAGGAAATTACGATCTGGTCGGCAACAATGTACCTGTGTTCTTTATCCAAGATGCGCTCAAATTTCCTGATCTCGTGCACGCGGTGAAGCCCGAGCCACATCATGAGATGCCGCAGGCGGCTGCTGCCCACGATACCTTCTGGGACTTCATCTCCTTGATGCCAGAATCCATGCATATGATCATGTGGGTGATGTCGGATCGCGCGCTCCCGAGGAGTTACCGCATGATGGAAGGCTTCGGCGTTCACACCTTCCGGTTGATCAACGACAAGGGGCAGGCCCGCTTCGTGAAGTTTCATTGGAAGCCACTGCTCGGTCTCCATTCGGTCGTCTGGGATGAGGCGCAGAAGATATCGGGGAAAGATCCGGACTTTCACCGGCGCGACCTGTGGGACGCGATCGAACATGGCGCCTATCCCGAATGGGAATTTGGGATACAAGTCGTCGAGGAAAAGGACGAACAGAAATTCGGCTTCGATCTGCTGGACCCCACAAAACTTATCCCTGAAGAATTGGTCCCTGTGCAGCGCATCGGCAAAATGATTCTCAACCGGAACCCGGACAACTTTTTCTCGGAAACAGAGCAAGTCGCGTTTCACCCGGGCCATCTCGTGTCCGGGATTGATTTCTCCAACGATCCACTCCTACAGGGGCGTCTCTTCTCGTACACGGATACACAACTGATCCGATTAGGTGGTCCAAACTTCCATGAGATTCCAATCAACCGTCCGGTCGCGCCTGTTCACAACAACCACCGCGACGGACATATGCGGCAGACCATCAACGACGGGCGAACCAGCTACCAGCCGAACTCACTTGGCGGAGGCTGCCCCATGCAGGCAAAGGCCAACCTGGGCGGTTTTGTCAGCTACGCGGAAAAGATGTCAGGGACAAAAGTAAGACAGCGAAGTCGGAGTTTCTTCGATCATTTCAGCCAAGCCTCGCTGTTCTGGCACAGCCAATCCGAACCGGAACAAGCCCATATTGTGAAAGCCTTTCGATTTGAGCTCGGCAAGTTGGAAGTCCCCGCCATCCGGGAGCGCATGATCGGCATGCTCGCGCAGGTCGATCCCTCTCTGGCCAAACGCGTGGCACAAGGACTGGGACTGAACGTTCCCACAAAGTCCCCTACGCAGTTGAACGAGAGCGTGCCGGCAGACGGGAACCCCTTAAAGTATCAGCCTAAACCCAACAAGAGCTCAGCGAACCGCTCACCCGCGTTGTCGATGGCCAATTCCGTGAAAGGCGGGATCAAGACGCGCAAGGTCGCGATCCTCGCCGGCGATGGAGTCGATGACGCAGACCTCAACGGGGTGAAGAAAGCGTTGATCGCAGCCGGCGCTCAGGCAAAGATCGTGGCCCCTCGTCTTGGGATGTTGACCAGTGCCAAGGGAGCCGACATTCACATCGATTTCAGTTTTCTCACCTCCAGTTCAGTCCTCTTCGATGCCATTTATATCCCAGGTGGGGACAAGAGCATCCAGGCTCTCCAACAAGAGGACGACGCCGTAGAATTTGTGAAGGAGGCCTACAAACATTGCAAGACCATCGCAGCCACCGGCGCGGGGGGCCGGTTTGTGCGCATGGCATGTCTCGGGCGAGATCTCGCAGGCGGGTCCGGGCACGAAGGTGTTCAGAACACCGGGGATGAGGGTCTCATCATCGGTAAGGAGAATGATACCCGCGGCGTGGCCTCCAAGTTCATCAACGCAATGGCCCACCATCGCCATTGGGCGCGAGAATTGAAGTCTCAGCCGGCCTGAAGCATGAATGACCCAACCCGGAGCTCTCATGTGAGGCACCACGGGTCGAGGAGAAACAATGAGGGCGTCAAATCAGCACGAAGGGGAGCTTGCGGAAATTCGAGAGCGAACCGTCGTTCGACCAAAAGAATGCTGCGAGCTCACTGAAAGACATAGGGTTTCAGGCAAATGCAGATGATCGAGGTGGCGGACCTCATAAAAAGAAAAGGCTCATACCATGGGAAAAGCTTTCATTCTCTGGCTGTTGGGAGTTCCGGTGACATTGCTTGTCATCCTCTGGTTTTTCGGTGTCCTTCGATAAGCACAATTCAGGGAGATGCGGGCGAGGAAGGATGATCTGAACGCACCCTCATCGAGTCTGAGACAGGGCCACTTTGTGCGCGGGTTCTATGAGACGCAGGGCACGAGCCGATCGTCCCTGATCCCTTGGGCTGCGGATCGAACGTGCGACGTCTTCTGCTGCGCGTCGTTGACGAGGAGAACGGAGTGCGTCCTATCACCACATCATGAGGAGGAACATGTGATGGAAAGACAACAGAAACATCTAGAGAAAAAACAACAATTCGATACCAGACATACCCCCCCAACCCTCTCTTTGCAAATGGGAAAAGAGAAACAACAAGACGAGAAAGTGTCTGCGTCTACGGCTCCATCTCACGCGCTATCTGGCGAGGATCACACACCAGTCGCAGAATTGGCCTATGCACTGTATGAGCAACGTGGGCGGAAGGATGGGCATGATCTGGAGGATTGGTTCAACGCGGAGCAGCGAATTAAGGAACAAGGACGTTCAGGCAGAAGTTTTGACGAGGTCTGGTAAGCCTCTCTTCGATGGGAATACCCGTTATCGCGTTCTGGCTCGAACGATAGTCTCATCACTACTTCACTGATCATCCAGGAGGAACATCATGGCAGAGAAAAAATGTGCGCATCCATCTTGCGGCTGCGCTGCGGAAAAAGGGAAAGAATTCTGTTCCGATCCATGCAGGAATACGAGTCTGTCGGGACGCTGTCCCTGCAATCACGCAGGCTGCAAGGAGAAAACTTCCTAATGAGCCACATCTTGCGGGTAACCACCTCTTCCCTGAGCGTGAGGCGTATTCTTCGGTAAACAGTTGCACGGTCCCTAAGTCCGAAACCTCCCGCACATCGATTGCCTGAAGAGATTCAGGCCGAGGATAAAAAACATACTGAGGAGCTCTCGGCACTGACTGCTACTACTAATTACTTTATGCCGCTCTAGGATTGAGCAGCACGACGGCTGCTCGATCTGCATCGCGATCTCAAGGCTTCACAACAGCTTCCTATACCGGATGGGTTGCCTTCCCCAAAAACTAGGGAACAACCCAGTCCTCGCTCTTCCATGGCCGCGGTATATGTACAGTATTAGTAGGGCAAGCGAGTCGAGGAAGGACCATGAAATTTCCCACAATCAAATATCAGTCAGGCCTGGAAGTGAGCCGCGCCGCGTTTCTTCTCAAAATGACCTCCCTCGACGTCGCGTACGCCGGAACCCCTTCATCTCATAACCAAAGGAGGAGCAACATGAACGCCGATCATTTCAAGGGTAAGTGGAATCAATTCAAGGGCGAGCTCAAGAAACAGTGGGGAGAGATTACGGACGACGATCTTACGACAGTGGAAGGGAACTATGACAAGTTCAAGGGGCTGATGCAGGAACGGTATGCTGACCGCAAAGACGAGGTCAGCAAATGGGCGGATGAATGGTACCGAACCGCCCAAACCAACACGAAAGAATCGGAGACGGTCGCACGTTCGGGGCGCAAGTAGCTCAACAGATCCGCCCCTTCCTTCTCCTTCGGAAGAAGCGAGAAAGCGAAGCTATCGAGCGCTTCCACCGGATTTCGGCACCGGTTGCGAGGGCGGGCCGTCCGTGAGACGGGCTGTTCGATCTGGCGATGCTAAGAGATGCGATGATCGCAGGCTGACATGGGGCATCGGAGAACGGCTGGAGATATATGACGCTATTTCCACCGCGTTTCGATGACGTGAGTCGGCGAATGTCCATCTATGTCGGTGGAGAATGTACGACCAAGGGTGCGGTGGGTCTGACTCACCTACCGCACCTTAAAATGCCCACGGTAGAAGACGGGATGAAGAAGTGAAGGGTCTAAAACGATGAAATTTCAACAGCTTTACAGGGAGGTTCCAGGATGTGGAAAGTAAAAATGATTGTGACCGGCTTCGCACTCGCTATTGCGGGGGCTTTGGTCCCGATGACAATCCCGCAGTCCGAAGCCGCAGATAACGATCTGTTTAAACAAATGGATATCGGCTTTTTCTCGGTCGGTGGTCGAGCCACCTATTACGATCCGCAGGAAGGACAATCGCGGTGGTTCGGTGGCGCACAGGTCCGGGTCAATCCGTTTAGATATTTGTCGTTCGAAGGGTCCGCTGACTATCGGCAACAAGATACAGAAGGCACCAAGACGCACACCTACCCCGTGCAAGTCTCTGCATTGATCTATCCTTTGGGCCACACTCGCTTGGCCCCCTTTCTGCTCGGCGGGGGAGGGTGGTACTACACCACGGTCAAAGGACCGGGGAATTTCGACGACACGCAAAATCGATTCGGTGTCCATGCGGGGGGAGGGCTCCAATTCTTCATCAGCGACCACATCTCGATCGACAGCACGTATCGTTACATTTGGCTGGAAAACATTGAATCGAGAGACCAAAACATCAGAGATAAAAGCTTCAACGACAACGGCCATATGATCACGGCAGGCCTCAACTTCCATTTCTAGTTGGTTGGTCGGGACGGGCGATGGGCAAGGACCAAAGAGGCGGCTGAGACAACCGCATCGATTCCGCCGCCTGCCGGCGGCGGAATCGGTGCCCATTAGCGAGATCTCTTGGCCTGTAGTAAGTGCCGCCAGTTTTCATCGGAAGGAGGTTCCATTATGCTGAGTTGGTCCATTACATTTCTTATCATTGGGCTGGTCGCGGGGCTTCTGGGGGTCTCTGGAGTCGCAGGGGCGGCGACTCAGATCGCCTATGTGCTGTTTGTCGTCTTTCTCATCAGCGCCCTTGTCAGCTTCATTATGGGAAGGAGGCCCCCTGCCTAAGTGGAGCCCCACGGCTTTACAGCGGTGGTCCCTTTGTGTCTTCGGCGGAACCCGCCGAAGCGTGTCCTCCTTCGCCAAGGCTTCGGAGGACACCCGCTGCGCATTCCTCCACAGCTTTATCCATCCTCCGTAGCAGTCTACTGCGGAGGACGGGCAGCTGTGGCTTCCTGCGTAGGCGGGTGAAGGCTGGGATTATGGACCTATCCACACCTTGAGAAATTCTGGGAATTTCGGCAATGGACGAATCCACTTCTAGCTACGCCGACTGTTCGAGGGGACCGTGATTATGGCTTAGGAGCGGGCGGGCGACTAACGGCGTCACGAATTGCGGCATAGAGGTCGGTGTTAATCGCTTCCTTCGGTAAAAATACCGCGGCCCCGGCCTCAAGCATGGATCGGCTAACGTGTGGATCAGTTTGAACGGAGAGTCCGATGACTGTGATCAAGGGGTATTGTTTCAAGATCCTTCTGGTAGCTTCAGCCCCATTCCAACCGGGCATCTGCATATCCATAATCACGACGTCCGGCATGAGCGTACCGACCAATTGAAGCGCCTGCTGCCCAGTAGAGGCTTCTCCGACCACAGTCATGTCATCGTATTCCTTCAAAAGACAGTGAAGACCTTCTCTCACCAATTGGTGATCGTCGACAATCAGTATCCGGACCGCGGTCGATTTATTCCCGTCGGAAAGATTATCGACGGACACACTAGGGTGGCACTGCCCCCCACATACTGTGCCTTCTGAGGCAGCCGACTGCTTCCCTTCGGCCGCTGGTTCCTCGATACCCGCGTCGAGCGGCGTACAGGGCAGATGGAGCGACGCAACAGTTCCCTTCCCCGGTTCCGATTGCAGGTCGAATCCCCCACCCAGGTCCATCATCCGCTCGCGAATGCTGAGCAGCCCGAACCGATCGGAACGATCGTTGCGCAATTTTTCGATATTGAAGCCGCATCCCTGATCCGACACCGTGAGGGATAATACATTCTGGGCGTAGGTCATCGAAACGGCCGCCCGATCGGTTTGTCCGTGTTTGAGCACGTTGAACAATAATTCCCGAACTGACTGGAACAGCAACACGGCATCTGCCTCTGGAAGTTGCAGGTCGGCTACGTCGAGAGACACCTCGACGTTCAATATCTCCTGTCGACGCATCTGATCGCCCAGCCACTGGAGGGCGGCGCCCAGGCCCCGCTCGTACAGAGCCACCGGGGTAAGTTCCGATACCAGCGAACGGGTATAGTCGAGTGATTGATGCAGCAACTTATCGACATCCTCTACGATCATCCGCACTTCTACATCGTGATCCTGCCTCAACAACTGGCCCACTTTCATGCGAGTCACGACCAGCAGTTGAGCCAAATAGTCGTGCAACTCTGTCGCCAGCTTCCGCCGCGCCGACTGTTCAGCGACTGTTAAGTCTGTGGCGAGGGCCCGGAGCCGGTCGTAAGAGGTCGCGAGCTGTAGTGTTCGCTCCTGGACCCGCTCTTCCAGCGTGTCGGCCAGCCGGCGCAGCTGCACTTCGGCCTGTTGACGTTCGGAAAGTTCATGAGCCTTCGCGCGAGTGGCCGCCTCGAGTTCAGCAGTTCTCTCCACGACCCGCTTCTCCAATTCTCGGTTCAAGAGCCGCAGTTCTTCCTGCGCTCCGGCGTATTGCGAACGCAACCGCTGTTCCTCCAATGCATGGCGCACCGCCTCGCCCAAACGGCCCGTCCGGTCCTTGCGGAGATAGTCGGCCGCGCCGTTGCGCATCAGCTGCACGGCTTCATCTTCCCCAATGGCGTGCGACAGGACGATGAAGGGGATCGTCAGCCTGCTTTCTCGCAAACACTGTAACGCCTCACTCGCACAGAATTGCGGCATGGCATCGTCTGAAATAATGATGTCCGGAGGATCTTGGGCCAGGCGGTTCATGAAGTCCGGCTGTGTATCGACTCGCTGCCACTTCATGTCGAAGCCGCTTTTCTGCAGTTCCCGGACAGCCAATTCGGTATCCACCGGATTGTCTTCGACGAACAAGATGTGCAAATCGTCCATGCGCTTAGTCCTTCCCCTCGGAGGACTGCTCTGACGGACGCTCGTTCAACACCATCCAATACAAGCCCAATTGCCGAACCGCTTCGGTGAATTGGGAAAAGTCGACCGGCTTGACGACATAGCTGTTTACGCCCAGGTTATAACTCTCAACCAAATCGTGATCTTCTCTGGAGGACGTGAGAACCACCACAGGAATGTTCTTGGTGCGTGGGTCCGATTTACACCGCTGGAGGACCTCAAGGCCGTCGACCTTCGGGAGCTTGATGTCGAGAAGAATCAACCGGATATGCGAGCAAAGGGGCCGATCGACGTATCGCCCTGTGCCAAAGAGACGTTCCAATGCTTCCTCCCCGTCACGCACCACATGAATCTTATTCGCCAAATGATATTTTTGAAACGCCCGCAACGTGATTTCCACATCGTCGGGGTTGTCTTCGATCAATAAAATCTCCGTCCCGTTGATCATGCCGTGGCCTTTCGCAGAGAAAAAAAGAACGTGGCGCCGCCGTCCACCTTGCCCTCGGCCCAGACCCGCCCTCCGTGACGGGAGACGATGCGATGAACGATAGCCAGTCCGACGCCGGTGCCCTCGAAATCCTCTTTCCGATGCAACCGTTGAAACACGTTGAACAGCTTGTGTACGTATTTCATGTCGAACCCCACACCGTCGTCCTTGACATAGTACGTCACCGCCTCCGCGATCGCATCGTCCGGCATCCAGCCGACTTCGATGCTGCACTCGTTCCGATCCTTGGTGTACTTGAAGGCATTGGTGAGCAAATTGGTCCAGACGAGTTTCAGGAACCGCGGGTCTCCCTGACACGGGGGCAAATTCCCCACGGTGAGATGAATCTGCCGGTCTCCCTGCATGGTCATCAGATCGTCCGCCGTCTCACGCGCCAATTGCTCCATCGTGACCGCACTGAAAGTCATGTCCTGCCGACCCAGTCTGGAAAACTCCAGGAGATCGTCGATCAATTCGCCTGCGTAACCGACAGCCTTTCGGACGATGGTCAAGCAGCGACTCGCTTCGGCATTCAAATGAGCGCCATGATCTTCTTCCACGATGCGGCTGAAGGCGTCGATCGTCCGCAGCGGGGCGCGCAAGTCGTGCGAGACCGAATAGGAAAAGGATACCAGCTCCTTGTTTGCTTCGGCCAATGCGGCCGCCTGCTTCTTTATCCGTTCCTGGCTTATGAGCAGAGAAGCTTGCGCCTCGCGCAGCTCGGTGATGTCCGTGTTGGTGCCGAACCACCGAATGATTCGACCTTCTGCATCCCGAATGGGCAATGCTCGCGAGAGAAACCAGCGGTAGGTTCCGTCAAGGCCGCGGAGCGGAAAGGTGTCTTCCCACGGCTCGCCGGTGATATGCGCGTGCCGCCATTTTGTGACGACACGATTGAGATGGTCTGGATGATGAACCTTCTCCCATCCCCAGCCCTGCATCTCTTCGAACGTCGTGCCGGTATACGCATACCAACGCTGGTTATACCAAAAGACCCAGCCCGTGGGGTCCGCCGTCCACGCGAACTGCGACATATTATCGGCCAACGTATGGAACCGCTCCTCGCTTTCCCGCAGCGCCTCATCCGCACGCTTGCGGTTGGTCACGTCACGGGTAAAACAGCGGGTATGGATAAACTTGCCCTCCTCGAACAAGGTATTTGAATTAATGAGCCCGTCGAGGATCGAACCGTCTTTGCATCGGATTCTCGCGGGATATTCGCGCAGGGTCTCACCACCGGCAAGCCGGCTAAGGATATCCTGAATAACAGGCTGATCGGCATGAAATTCACCGATGTGACGGCCCACATATTCCTCGCGGCTGTATCCAAGCAGGTCCAGCTCGGTCTGGTTCACCCTCGTGATAATACCGTCAGGCCCGACCCAATGCAGGCCGACACTGGCATTGTCGAAAAAATCCGACAGATCCCGTTCACTGCGGCGGAGCGCCGCCTCAATGCGTTTCTGTTCCGTGATATTCCGCGCGATCTTCGAGGCTCCGATGACTCTCCCGTGAGAATCGATGAGCGGAGACACCGTCAGAGAGATCTGCAGATCGGTCCCGTCTTTCCGACGCCGGATCGTTTCATACTGCTCGATCGTTTCGCCTCGCTCGATTTGTTTGAGAATAGCGGGTTCTTCATCCTTCCGATCGGGAGGGATGAGCAGGCTCACCGGCTGCCCGATCATTTCCTCCGCCGTATATCCGAACAGACGTTCCGCTGCCCGGTTCCAGCTGCGCACCATCCCCTGCAGGTCCTTGCTGATTATGGCATCGGCGGAGGATGTCACAATCGCCGCCAGGTGCGCCGCAGCATGCTCGGCCTGTTTGCGGTCGGTAATGTCCACCAGCATGTTCACTGCACCGACGACCGTTCCCGTTGCGTTCCGCATGGGCTCGGGGTGCGGCAGCACATGGCGTCTCGTGCCGTCGGGCCTTTCGATGACGATCTCTTCGTCGTGAGTCGCCTGGCCCTCGCGCAAGGTGACCGCCATCGGACATTCGTCCAATGGAAGCGGAGCGCCGTCAGGCCGGTAGATCTTCCACGATCCGCACCACAGATCCTTGCCGACTTCCGGTTCGCGCCCCCACAAGGCGACCGCGGCTTGGTTGTAGAGCGTGATCCGTCCACGCTCATCGCAGGTATAGACGGCTGCAGGAAGAGCCTGTACGAGTTCCCGATAGCGTGCCTCGCTCTGCTGAAGGTGTTCTTGGGTGGCTCTGAACCGCTCGTCATTGGCTCTCGTCCTGAGAAGGACGCCAGTCATGACCCATAGAAAACAGACGCCTATCGTCCGATTCACCAGCGCCATGACCGGGGGCATTCCAGGTGGCGACAGGACGTACCCGGCGGCGATCAATCCGGTGCAGGCGAGCGTTGTGGCAAGAACCAGGAACGTCGTCTTCGTGGGAAACCGGGACAGGGCCCACAGAGGCAGGCCATATCCGACCCACACCGCATAGCCAAGCGGGGTCAAGAGGTCCAAAGCGAACACACCCAGGACGCCCAAGGCGGCCAATGCGATCGTCACGGTGGCCTCGAGTTTCCATCGAAGGCCGGACTGCCCCATGGTCATTTCTCTTTGTTCCATATTGTTGAGCACGAAAGTTTCGCCATCAACTTTCTCATGAGAACAAACGATTGGACCGCGTGACGTGATTGAATGAAGGCCGTACGTGTATGCCGCATCGACATTTCTGCGCCGATTCAGCAGGGCTGATTATAGAGGCAAGGGGCTCTGATACTAAACTAGGAAAACCCCTAGCAGGATGCTGAAAAAGTCCGCCAAAGGAGGAGCGGTGAAATTATACGTTCGAAATACTCGTTGAAAAGGAGCCGAATGATGAACCCCACATGTCTCTCGTTGATATGTCGCTCCGGATCAAGCTTGGGGCTGGACTCGTTATCTCGTGGCCTCGTGACTCGACTGAAGGATGACGAGCGGGATGCAGCTCAGTACTTAAGACTGTCTTTCTCGCCGAGGGCTTTTTCTTTTAGCGCTTCCAGAATCGCCTGGTAGAGCTCATCCACCGCTGCTTCTTTCGTGAGCAATATCGCAGCGCCCGCTTTCTTCATGGCCTCCTCGTTGGCACCACCGGCTTGCACCGACAAGCCAATGACGACGATGTCCGGATAACGGGCGACGATCTCGGCCGTCGCGTCGATCCCATTCATCATCGGCATATTGATGTCCATCACGACGATGGACGGCTGCAGCCGTTCGGCAGACGCCACCGCCTCTTTACCATTCCAGGCTTCACCCACTACCTCCAGGTCAGGATAGGCATCCAGCACCGTGCGCAAGCCCTGCCGCACCATGGCGTGATCGTCCACCAGCAAGACACGAATCCGATTCGAGTGCTGTGTGCTGCGGTTTGAGTGCTGAGTAGAATCCAATTCAGCGCTCAGCAAGGACTGAGAACTGTCTTTCAACGGACTCAGCGCCTTCGTCTCAGGACTCCCTGTCAAAGGGACGATCAGCGTGGCCGTCGCCCCTTCGCCCGGCGTGGATTGCACATCGAAGTGCCCGCCCAGCGCTCGCATGCGCTCGCGAATGCTAAAGAGCCCGAACTTCGAAGATGCGACGGTAGGAGTATCAGCAGCAATATCGAAGCCGACGCCTTCGTCTCGCACCTCAATGCGCAGGGCGCCTGACACCTGCGCCATCAGTACCGTGGCGGTGTGGGAGTGCGCATGTTTGATCGTGTTCATCAACAGCTCGCGGACCGATTGGAACAGGAGCACGGCTTGATCCTCCGGTAACGGCAGGTCTTCGACCTCGATCTGTACCGTCACCGCCAATTCATGCCGCTGCATCCGCTCGCCCAGCCATCGAAGCGCCGCCGGCAAACCGAACTCGCGCAGGATCGGCGGGCTGAGATCGATCACCAATGTCCGCGTATACGCGAGAGCCTCGGACAACACCGCGTCCGTTTCTTCGATCAGCTCGTCGCGTTTCTCCGGCGGCTGAGTCAGGCGCTTGCTTTGGCCCAGTTTCATCTTCCCGAGCACCAACAGTTGCGCCAGATGATCGTGCAGCTCGGTGGCCAGACGCCGGCGCTCACGCTGCTCGGTGAGGTTCAGTTCTGTCGTCAACGCCCTCAACTGTGCGTGCAACTGCAGGAGTTCCTGTGTGCGGTCCACCACACGCTGTTCGAGTTCTCCTTCGGCCCGCTTGCGTTCAGTGATGTCGGTGAAATAGCAGACCACGCCCCACTGACCGTCGGGCAAGGTCACCCGCCGCGTTTCCCAATGGTAGGATTGCTCCACGCCGAGATCGTAGCGTCGCTTGGAAAACCCGGGCGAGATGTACGGCTCACCTGTCTCCAGGGTGTGCCGGAAGATATTCGTGACTTGCCCGCCGACCTCCGCACCCCATAGGATTGTGATGACTTCTGAAAAATCGCGGCCGATCAGCGGCTTCACCTCGTTGAACACCGGTAGCGCCCGGGAGTTGACCTGCTGTACACGAAATTGGGCGTCGACGATATACATGCCGACGGGCGCCTGCTCGAGGATGGTGGAAAACAACGCCTCGTTCTGGCGTATCGCCGCGTCCAGCAACTCGCGCTCGGTGATATCATGCGCAATCTTCGACGCGCCGATGATCTGGCCCTGGGCGTCCTTGATGGGTGAGACGGTCAACGACACGTTGACCCGGCTCCCATCCTTGCGCCGGCGAACGGTGTGGTAACGATTCGTGCTTTCGCCGCGCCTGATCCGCTCAAGGATGCGCGGTTCCTCGTCCTTACGGTCCAGTGGGATCAGGATCGCAGTCGGCTGGCCGATCGCTTCCTGAGCGGTATAACCGAACAGCCGCTGCGCCCCCTGGTTCCAACTAGTCATGATGCCGAGAAGGTCTTTGCTGACGATGGCGTCATCCGACGATTCCACGATCGCGGCGAGTCTGGTCGACAATGCCTCCGCCTGTTTTCGTTCGGTGATGTCCTCGATGGCCAAGAGAATACGTTCTGTCTTGTGCAGGGGGTCTTCGATGAGCCGGGCATTCAGCAGCATGGTGCGGCGGCCCAGATGGTCGAAGTCATGCTCGACAAGGAAACCTTCGATGGTGGTGCGCTGCGACGGGATTTTATCTAGCAGCTCGCGCAGGGACGGGATGTCCCACTGGTGGTTGTGTACTTCGTAGATGAACTGACCGACGGTCTCGGCCGGCGCGCTGCGGAAGTGACGGTAGAAGGCGCGATTGGCGCGTTCGACGTGCAACTGATGATCGAGCACGAGCAGCGGCTCGCGCACCGTCTCGACCGTGTTCTCGGCGAACTCCCGCGCCACAGCAGCGGCCTGCTCGCTGCGTTTGAGCGCATCGATGTCCAGCAGCACCAGCACCGCGCCGTCCACCTTGTTATCGAGCGTCAAGTATGGGCGTACGCGAAGGGAATGCCAGCGCCCGCCTTTATCCCGCACCTCACGTTCCTGCTCGCGCACGTTGGTAATGACGTCGGCGCTGAGAGCCTCCAGGTCGAGCGGCGATTCCGCGCCGTCGATCAAGACGAGCGCATGCCGGATGTGGCTGATCGGCCTCCCGACGTCGGCTGCC
This sequence comes from Nitrospira sp. CG24A, assembly GCA_002869925.2. GTDB lineage: Bacteria > Nitrospirota > Nitrospiria > Nitrospirales > Nitrospiraceae > Palsa-1315. Next base: position 100,427 of record NEWT02000029.1, on the reverse strand, counting down.
AGCAAATCAAACTGCTTTTCCGCCTGCGGACTAAACCGCCGAACGGTCAGGTCGCGCCCCAGTAGCACGATGGCGAGCTTAGTCGAGGCTTGGAGGTTGACCAGGTCGTTGTTGAGGCGGTGGAGATCGACGTTCCGATTCAACATCTCCTCGTTGACGGTGGTCAGCTCTTCGTTGGCCGACTCCAGCTCTTCCTTGGATGTCTCGAGTTCCTCGTTGATGCTCTGCAATTCTTCGTTGGCAGACTGTACTTCCTCGTTGGCCGCCTGGAGTTCTTCATTGGCCGCTTCGTGCTGCTCCTGTATGGCCTGGAGATACTCGCGGGTTTCGAAAAGATCGGTTTCGAGTTCGGCGATCCGGCGCAATTTCAGTTGTGCGCTCAATGGCGTCGCGGCCGGCTGCCGACGCGCCCGGGCGAGACCGGCCGCGCGGCCGGTCTCGCCCGCTTCTTCGAACACGACCAAAAAACAGCGCTCCTGCAAGTTCTTCAGCGGAATCACTGCCACGTGGATTGTCTGGGTCACGCCGTCGCGTTTGACCCGCACGTTCTCCGCGCGCACGGTCTTATTCCCCTGCTTGGCTTTGTTGATGGCGGCACGTAGCGGCAGCATCAGCCCTTCGCGCGCCATCTTCAGCACGTCGAAGCTCGCCTTGCCCGCCGGCGGTTCCAGGTAGGCCCCCGTCGGCCCGCGGAACTGCAACACTTGCAGCCCGTCATTGATCAACACCCCCGGAGGAGCGAACTGGCTGACGGCGATCCGGTCGGCCTCGCGCTGCGCGTTGAGTTCGCCGCGGAAATTGTCCGGCGGTTCCACTCCATCCGGCAGGCCCATCTTCCCGATCGGAAGAGGCCGCAGCGATCCCCGTGCGGCTCGCTTGGCCTGTTCTTTCCTGACCGGCATATGAAACCCCGGGGTCGGCGCGGGCTTCTTCGAGAAGATCTTATGCTTCCGGTCCACCGGCTCGAAGAGGCTCGTGAACCCGCCGACGGATTCCGAGGCGCCCAATAGCAAGTATCCGTGGGGTTTGAGCGCGTAATGGAACGTGGGTAGCGCCTTCTGCTGCAAGCTCGGATCCAGATAGATGAGGAGATTTCGGCAACTGATGAGGTCCATACGTGAGAAGGGCGGATCGGCGATGAGGTTCTGCCGCGCGAACACGACCATTTCTCGCAGCGCTTTGCTGATGCGGTAGCCGCCGTCCTCCTCGACGAAAAACTGCCGCAGGCGCTCGGGCGAGATGTCCTGCGCGAGCGTCTTCGCATACAAGCCATGCCGAGCCTTCTCGAGGAGCTTCTCGTTGAGATCGGTGGCGAAGATCTGGAATTTTCGCGCGTGCGGCGCTTTCCGCGTCGCTTCCACGAACGACATGGCGAGGGAATAGGCCTCTTGGCCGGTGGAGCAGCCGAGCACCCAGCAACGGACCGGATCGTCACCGCGCTGCACCAGGAGCTTAGGCAGGATGTCGCGCTGGAGCACATCGAACGCCTCGGGGTTGCGGAAGAAACTCGTGACGCTAATGAGCACGTCGGAGAAGAGCGAGTCGAGTTCCTCGGTATTGCCTTGGAGAAAGCGCGCGTAGCCCTTCAGCGTGTCCTGCCTGGTGAGAACGATGCGCCGGGTGATGCGCCGCTGGATGGTGCTGGATCTGTAGAGCGAAAAGTCGACGCCGCTATGATTGCGTAGAAGCAACATGATTTTTTTGTAGCCGTCCTCCGCGCCGTTCGCCGGATCCTTATTCCCCTGCTCGGCCTCGTCGCGCGCCTGCCTTCCGCCCGTAAGCGGGGTTCCGCGTCCTTCCGAGGACAGCGGCTGGTCGTCTTCCTGATGCGCGATCGCGTTCTCGTGATCCTTCTCCGCGCGCGTCGGCAGTTCCAGCGGACGCCCGGCGACGAACGGATGCTGGGCGATGCGCACCAGCTCTTTGGCGATGTCCCCGGGCGAAAGAACCAGGTCGACACAGCCGGCGGCCACTGCGCTGCGGGGCATCGAGTCGTACTTGGCCGAGTTGTCCTGCGCGAAGGTAATCCCGCCCTCGGCCTTGATCGCCTCCAGCCCCAGCGTGCCGTCGCTGGCAGTGCCGGACAGCACGACGCCGATGGCCCGCTCGCGCTGGTCTTGCGCGAGCGATTCAAAAAACGTATCGATCGGCCGATGCGGCGTGCGCGTCCGCTCACGCGGCTCGAGCTTCAACAGGCCCTCCACGATGCTCAGGTTCGTGTCGCGCGGAATGACGTAGACGTGATTAGCCTGGAGCGGCTGATTGTGCGTGACTTCGCCCACCGGCAGCGGTGTGGCACGCGAAAGGATCTGCGTGAGCGCGCTCTCATGGTCCGGATCGAGATGTTGCACCAGCACGAACGCCATGCCGGTATCCAGCGGTAGATGCTTGAGCAACTGCGTAAAGGCCTCAAGCCCTCCGGCGGACGCTCCGACCCCCACAATCAGCACGCGATTGCTGCGATCGTCAGATCGGTCCTCTTTCTCCTGCTCGACCGGCAGGGACGCAGGAAGGACCGTAGCGGACTGACGTCGCTTCTTCGGGCGAGGTGCGGCTGGTGTGCGGCGCGATGGCATGATTGATGATGGGGAAATGAAGGGTGATTCTATCTCTGTCGCGAGGGGAAGACAATCACTTCTCACCACCTCTTGTTCAGGCTGCTTCCTCCGAAAGTAACAGCCTGCCCCCAGTGTTTCAGCGGGCCACTACCATACAACAGTGGCAGATTATGCCCTCCTAGGAAAACCCCTAGTTTTTCACGATTGGAATACAAACTAGGGAATCCCAGAGTTTTCGCCACAGACCAGATGCAATACACAGGAGGCTGTGACCACATTGCCGACCTGGACGAAAGGCCCGATGGCAGGGGAGCAATTTCGACAAAGAGAGAAGCCCAGTATGAAAATTGCTCAGGTTGCGCCCCTGTGGATAAATGGTCTCTCCCGTGGAACTTCGGACGCCGAGCGTGCGCTGTTCTATCTCACCGATGAACTCGTCCGCCGGGGCCACGAGGTCACGCTGTTTGCGACCGCCGAATCACGCACCAGCGCCAAACTTGAAGCCCTGTGCTCAACTCCATTCTGTCGAGCGCCGGAAAATTGGAGTCAGGCTGGTGCGGCGATCTTGGCCGTCAAACAGGTCTTCGGGCCGCGCGCGGATGAATTCGACCTCATTCACTCGCACTTTGGGATCGATGGCTTTCCAATGGCCCAGCGCTGTCCGACCCCGACGCTGACGACGCTTCAGGAGCGGCTCGATTTACCGGAGTATGTTCCGGTGTTCGAGCAATTTCGAGACCTCCCGCTTGTTTCAACCTCTGATGCACAGCGGGCACCTCTGGCCTGGGCATCTTGGCAGCGGACCATCTACCCTGGAGTGCCGTCTGAGCTCTATCGCTTCAATCCGCGACCCGGAAAATATCTGGCCTTTATCGGCAGCCTATCCATGGAAGAGGGGTTAGGTGCGGCGATTGAAATCGCAAGGCGGGCTCACCTCCCGCTTCGCGTCGCCTCCCGGAAAGACAGCATCGACGAGCTGCCTCTCTCGACGATACCAAGCGAGTTGCTGGTCGCCGGCAATGGTGTCGAATGGCTGGGAGAACTCACTGAGCCGGCGAAAATCAGTTTCTTGGGAGGAGCCTCGGCCCTTGTCTGCACTCAGGGCTGGCCGGATGCCTCAGGACTCTGCGTCGCGGAAGCCTTGGCCTGTGGCACACCGGTCGTGGCCTTTCATGGTGGACAGGCGAGAGAAATGATCTACGATCACGTCACAGGATTCGCCTGTGACAGTCTCGATGAGATGTTCCACGTGCTGCCATTGGTCAAAGACCTCGATCGAAAGGCGTGCCGAAATGTCTTTGAGAAACGATTCAGCGTGGAGCGGATGGCGGACCAGTATGTTCATCTGTATGAGCGCCTGATCGCCGCCGCGTCGCATCGACGGTTCAGCGCGTCAATCGCCCAGGCAGTCCAGACCGACCGGCGCCCGATGGCGGTCACGAACTGAAGAATCTTGAGATCCAGGGTCGGTGGAAAACGTGTACAAGTCATCCACGAACTTGCGCTTCGTGGGATCGCGCCAACCTTGGCAGCCCCAGCCAGTATCTCCCATCGGCAGATCGGGTTAAACGGATGATCCCGATCCGGCTCATATTATCCATCTCAAAAAATATCTGACCCCAAGAAAAATCTCCACAGCGCGACACGAGGGTATCCAGGTCGCACTCAATGGCAGACTCGATTACACTGATGATCCGCTGCCTAATTTCCTCCTGCAGAGGCTCCCTCTGTTCGGATTGCTTTTGATTAAACCCCAGACGCTCCATGCATCGCGGGCAATACGTGTGGGTCAGCCTGTACGCATCTTGTGCAATGCGGTAGAGACGCAGGAAGGATCTCAACGATATCCATTGCTCGAAGCCGTTGCCGGTGGGACGCTTACTGGTCTGCTGATCGTCCCTCACTCGATCGCACGCGCAACAAATCGGGATAAACACGACCTTATCGACAATGTTCATGTCCGACCTCCTTTTCTCCCTCTCGGCAATCGATTGAAATCCCCCTCTCTCAGGCTCGCACCTGCCCACTAATTTTCAGCATTCCATCACCATTCCATTATCAGGCCCACTAGGAAATCCCCTAGTCCTATCGGGTCTGATTCCGGTACTCGTGCAGGACGTAATGCGGGCTAGGGTACTTGCTCGTTCAAACTAGGGTAGACGCTAGGGAAGTATCGAGTCTGGCGCTGGTAGGTTACGCACGTACGAGACGCGCGGACCATCTCATCGACACCATACGAATCCATAGAGAGGAGGTTCACATGAATACAATCCTTTCCCGGACAGCGGGGTTGACGACAAAGGAGTGCGCTCGACAAAGCTGCAGGCGATGCGGCGGATACGTGAGCATTGAAATGTGTATCGATCTTGATAGCGACAGCGGGTATAGCACCTTTTGGGCTCACCGCTGTATTCAATGTGGCGACATGGTTGACGAGGTGATTCTGCGAAACCGCTCCCTGTCTATCCCTGAATCGATGAGTGCTGCCGCGGCATGATAGGTACACGACCGATCCTTGCGGATCGCATGAAAAATCCGATGTGATTGTGTCACCAGTTCCTACTTTCGAAAGGAGTTCCCGTCATGAACCTCGACATTTCAGCAAGACCTCTTACCTCAACGTTGAAAGCACGTAACGGGATGCCGCTGGCGCGCAACCGAGCCATGCCATTCAACTCCACGGCCATTCTCTCAGGAGCCGGAGACGGAAGCGCGACTCTGCAGTGTCGGAAACAGCAGATTCTCTTTACGCAAGGGGATACGGCCAATGCCGTGTTCTATATCGTAAACGGTTGGGTCAAGCTCACCGTCGTGTCACAGCAAGGCAAAGAAGCTGTCGTCGCGATGTTGGAAGGCGGGGATTTTTTCGGCGAAGCCTGTCTCGCCGGGCAGCGGGTATGCTCGGCGACCGCCACCTCCTTAGATGCCTCCACGATTGTGCGAATCGACAGAGCCACCATGAGCCGCGTGCTCCAGCACGAGCCGGCCTTCTCCGAGCTGTTCATGTCTCATCTCGTGAATCGTAACGTACGCATACAAGAGGACTTGATCGATCAACTTTTTAACCCTGCGGAAAAACGGCTGGCGCGGACGCTGCTGTTGTTAGCCCACTTTGGGAGAGAAGATAACCCAGAGCCGGTCATTCCCAAGATCAGTCAGGAAACACTGGCCGAAATGATCGGTACTACCCGATCACGAGTCAGTTTCTTTCTGAATAGGTTCAAAAAGCTCGGATTCATTGAGTACACCGACGGATTGCGTGTGCATAGATCCCTCTTCAACGTCGTCCTTGCTTCGTAGTGCCGGCTAGGATTCTCGTTCGTGCTGCGACCATGGCAACAAGGGAACCGTGGACAGCCCCAGGAGTAACTCTTAGCCAAAGTGAACGACGGGTAAAAATTGGCATCGTTCAATGTTCACGATGATATGCCAAGCGAAGCGCGCATCTTCCGCGTGAGTTTCTGCTTGACCGAAATATACTCTCGCCACGGATCTTGCTGCAGCCGATTCAACCGTACCTCCACATTGTCCTTTATAAAATGATCCGACCGTACATCGACCGGCAATTGTTGACCAATCAAAAGCTGATGGCTCCCTTCCACAATGAACGCGGCTCATGACACCTTCCTGCAGTGCGGCCCAGGTTTTGGCTCGCGAAACTTTAAGCAGCCTCAGGTTCCACTGAGACCGATAAGGACGCCCACCTCTCTTCTTCGTCTGATCAGGCCCTGGAAGGCCCCGCTACTTTCCTGCGGATTATGAGGATCAGAATGGCCCCCGGAGGGCCATGAGAAAACCCACAGGATCTTCTGCTCGATACCACGTATTTTGGCGACGAGTCTCCTAGGCTAGAAACGAGACGAGCGGTTGAGGAACCACGCTACCCTGATGATATGAAAGGGGTCCTGTCGTGACCTCTCGGGACGCTCGAAGGACTTCCCTGGCAATCAGCAAATTCACCTTGTATAGGACAAATGAAATGAGCACCACTCAGCGTGGCGAAGGGTTGCGAGGTGGTTCCTGTGAGCCGCCAGGCTTCAGTTTCTCCATGGCAGGAGGAGCCGTTTCAGGATCGATCGCCATCTTGGGATCGACAATGGGGGGAGTCACTGACGAACGAGGATCAGGAATCGTCTGAGGGCGTCGTTCAATACCTGGATCTATGCGTGAAGGAGGCGGCACAGTCGGTCCTTGAGGATTATCGGGGCGTGATTCTAGCGGCCGAGGAGGCTCAGGAGTGACATCTGCTGACCAGGCCACGGAAAGCCCAAAGGCGATTATCAAGGGGGCCAAGAAGAGGACAATCACCGTTGTTCCCATCGCCTTCATCACTATTCCTGAAAGAAGGCCGCTGGAATCTCGAACGGGGAGGGCGATTAACCCGCGAGCGCGTATCATCTCCTGAGCATCGATAAGCAAGTCGGTCTCTACGCAATAGGCTTGATTATAGGTCATCACCTCGTGAACAGCTGCTGATGGGGGCACGTTCGCTAGAGCAATCTCTCGGTCGCAGAGCGTGCCGACAAAGGTACTCCCGTTACAGACCACGAGAGCGCCGATGTCCAACGACTTCATCAGTTGCACCGCTTCCGCGATCTCGGTCAACGGAGTGACGACAGACACGGACCTGGTCATGGCGTCTTTGACGCGGGTGCATTCGTGTGGGAGGACTCCCCATTGTTCGTCTTCGGTGGATTCGAGATAGATACCCGACCGCCTCCGTCCTCCGGTTCTCATGGGTAGGCGATCATTGCTGGAGGGTTTTGACGGCGTGACAGTCCTTGATAGTCGCATATTCTCGTCCTTGTCCATCGCTCAGTTCCTAATTCTTCATTGTTCTTTGCCGAAACACACGGTCAATCACTTCGAGAACTCCATATGTTCTAGACTACTGTGCTGGACAGCTCCGTAACACTGGATGAATCCCTAGGTTTATTCTCCTTCGCCGAATACCCCGTAGCTTGCTACGGGGATGAAGGCGAGGAGAACCCTCCGTAGCCTTGGCGAAGGGGGGTAATGGCTTCGGAGAATTTCGCAAGATACCCCGCAGCTTGCTGCGGGGAGCTTCATTTGAAGGAGTGTTGTGCCCCGCTTAACATCTGGACAGGGAGGGTCCTTCAGTTGGGCACCACATCTCGTCCGCGAGATGAAATCTTCCTCGCCGACAGGAAATGAGATTCCCGAACTAGGGTAAACCACAGTTGGTGTTGCATGGCGATGTGATATCATCTCTACTATTAGCCATAGTTCAGCCGATGGCCGTTGTGTCTCGGTTGAGCACAGCGTTTCGGAGAGATATGTACCAACCACGGGTCTTCATTGCCGACGATCACCTCCTGGTGTTGGAAGGGTTCCGGCAATTACTTACCGATGACACGCGTATTGTCGGTACGGCTCATAGTGGGGCGGAACTTCTGGAGCAGGCCCAGGGGTCGGCCCCGGACATTATCTTGCTGGATATTTCAATGCCTGATATGAGCGGGTTTGATCTCATCCCGTTGCTCAAGGAGAAACTACCTCAAGTAAAAATCATTCTCGTGACGATGCTCAGCGAGCCGTTTTATGTCAGCGAAGGTTTTCGAAAGGGCGCGAACGGCTATGTCCTCAAACAATCTGCTTCGACCGAGTTGCTGACCGCTATCCGCACGGTGATGAGCAACCGCCGTTATGTGTCTCCTGAAGTTGCGGCAGATGTTCGGGAATCGATCGAGCACCCGTGGAGCCGTCCCGATGGATACCATGTCCAATTGACACCGCGGCAACATGAGGTCTTGGGCATGCTTGCCAATGGTGTTCCTACTACTGCAATTGCCACAGCGTTGGGCCTCTCCGTGAAAACGGTGGAGTTTCATAAGGCGGCAATCATGAATAAGCTCGGCATCAAGACCATTGCCGAGTTGACGAGGTTTGCATTGGTTCAGGGAATGACCGAGCTCTGACGCTCATTCATCCGACTCTGCCGGTAAGGGCTTCCGTGAAGAGGTCTCGATTAGTTGGGGTGGACGTTAGGTGTCGGAGAGACTTCGGGCATGTCAATGAGCCCAAGGGAGATAGCTTGCTTCGTCAACTCGGCCGTGGTCCGGACCCCAAGTTCCTTCGAGATTCTGGCCTTGTGAAACTCAATGGTTTTTACCGTGACGTTAATCGCGGACGCAATTTCCTTATTGGATTTGCCTTCCGCTACCAGTTGCAAAACCTCCCTCTGTCGTAGACTTAACATTACGATCGGGGTGATTGTCGGCCTTTTCGGTGCCTGAGTGGTCGATTCCAACGCCTGGTCAACCATACCCTGTGTCACGACCGGCGAAATGTACGTGCGTCCCTGCAGGACTTCGTTTACCGCAAATAACAACTCATCCGCAAGCGAGGTTTTCAAGACATACCCTCCGACTCCGACACGAAATGCTTCGTTCACAAAGTGCTGCTCCGCATGCATTGTCAGGATGATTATCTTGACTTCCGGACAGGATTTCTTCACATGGCGGCAGGCATCCAGTCCATTCAACAGAGGAAGAGAAATATCAACCAAGGTCAGATCAGGATGAAACTTCTCAACCGCCTCGATAAAGCTGCGTCCATCTGCGGGCGTCGCCACCACACTATATTCCTTCTCCAAGATCTTGACGATGCCTTCGGCAACAAGGCGATGATCATCGGCCACGATGACTTTCGGCTTCATGGCAACCAATCCCTTCATGGAATTTATGGTGACCGGACGCACTATCGGTGGTGGCAAGGAACCTGCTCACGTGGCACTAAGCAAGGCCTGTCTAACTATGAGGGAATCATAATACCAGCGTCACCACCAAAACAACAGCTGGGGATAGGGATCGGTCCTATAAGGAAGGGTTGCTCGCAAGATATTCTAGCTCAGCGCACTAGGGAAACCCCTGGTCATTGAGCTAGGTTCCAAACCATAAGACTATTGCAGCCCTCGAATGTCTCATCTGTTGTCTTAACCAGAACAGGAAGCATGGGCATGTATACGCGCATCATGCAGATAGCATGACCATGCGGGAGAAAGACCGGCCTCTCGTCATCCTGCTATCTTTCGTGATCGGCCTCTTCCCCTTGGGTGCATTTGCCGAGACAGAACAAACCCCCGAAGCCGGCAAGGAGTTTCACACGACGCTGTTTGGAGAGAAGATCTACGTTCCCTCGCGCGATCGCCAGAGTGTGACTGCGGCGAACTTTGGCCTTCACTGGATTCCCAATGGTCCGAGTGAGAGGGAAATTCTGCCGTTCGGCACCTTGTATGTGTGGCGGAATTGGGACAAGGACAACCGGCGGTTCCGTGGAGTCTTTTCCGGCGCGGTCAACCGTATTGATTACACGATTGGACTCCGTACGCTCCCCAACTGGTCGCTGATCTTTACACTCGATAACTTTATTGTGCCTCTTGGGCAATCAGAGTACGTGGAAGGACAACGTATCAGCGAATCTGAGATTGAATGGAACTATGTGTTTGGAGGGTTCGGAGTGGGGTGGCGCGCCGTTTGACACGCCGGATTTCAAGAAAGAACAAACCTACATCTCGGCGTCCGCCTATGCCGTATTTGCGAGCGGGATTCCCGCCATTGAGAGCGATAAGCATCGGTTGATTACCACGGTTCATGGCGGCATCGGGAAGGACCTCGATCGCTTCAGCGCGTCCCGCCTTCCGGGCCGGCCGACTGGATTCGAGTGGGAAGCCTTATCGTTGCCCACCATGCCCGGCGTGCAGTTCAACGAATTATTCCCCCGGCGTTATGCCATTGCGAGCGTCACCTATAGATACGAGGCGCTGTTTTTCCTCTATCCCTACGTGACGGCAACCTATGGCTTCGTCGAGCGGCCTCGGTTCACAACCGAAGGCATTAGAAATACCACGGATTCTTTACCGGCCCTTGGCGGAGGCCTCGTCACGGGAGCCCCCTGGAAGTCCCAGATCGAGCTCAACTATAGCTACAACTTCGGCATCTTTCGTGACCCGGGCGGAGCGCCGCCAACTAGGGGTGGACATGGGGCGTTTATTTTATGGTCGAAGGAGTTGTGAACTCTTGGGCGTGAAGCGCCGGTAATCGTTGTGGGGATGGCAAGCCCAGGCACAGGCTACGCACTAGTTCGAAGCCAGCCTCACGACAAAAGTTGCAGCGACTGTGTAGGCTCTCGCCTACAACGCTGCACCACATTCCCATGGCTTCCCTTCTTTGCCATTGCAAGAATGTTTCCATAGGCTATTGAAAACGCGGAGTCTTTATAGACTTTCCATCCTGAACTTGGTAGTTCCCCCTCGCTCGAAAATTGGGCATCTGCCTTGCTCATTACCGTCATAGCAGTGTTCCTCATCTTTGGCCTCGGACGGCGATCTGACCGGATCGCTAACGGAAAGTGGCATGAATATAACGAGAACGAATCAGACAACATGGATCCCGATTTGTTGCGTCTGCCATCAGGTCAGGGACGATCGACGGAACCATGATTGTCCCACTCGAAATGGTGTCGATACATGGATGTCGTTGAGATCCTTTCTGCGCCTCTACCACGTCGCACGAGGCACCTACCAGTTGACGCATACCTATTGTCTGCATTGCATGGAGCAACTTGGGCTCGATCGGCCGCCACCAAGAAAACGGCTCGGACAACCGGGAATACAACCCCGCAGGAAAAGATCAGATCGCGTATCGTCCGCGCCGTCGGCCCAGCATCTGCATACGGCCTAGATAGCCTCGCATCGCGCTGCCAAGCCTGGCTGAGACACGGCGCTTTATGTCAGGGCAAGGCGCATGACAGTGATCCTCATCTCCTTGCACGTACAGCTCGCTGAGGCCACGAGTACCATCGTCGGGGCACAGGACAGGATTGCATCATGATGTGTGACATCACGCGGTAGCTCCAGCACGTACCTGAATGATGATTTCTCCTCGCTCCGCATCCAGACTGATTTGATCGCCTTCTTTCAGACTGGCCATCACGCCGGACACATTCGCCACCGCTGGTAATCCGTATTCACGGGCAATGATGGCCCCATGTGACAGTGTCCCACCCATCTCGGCGACCAAGCCCGCTGCCACGCCGAACAACGGCGCCATACCTGGGTCGATGACCGAGACCACGAGAATGTCGCCACGACACACTCGGGTCCAATCCTCCATCGATCGAACGAAGCGGACCGGTCCGATAACCTTCCCCCCACTGATGGGAATGCCGCGGAAGACCCCATCCGGACCCACAATAGACGATGTGTCCGTCCCTCGGACCACTTCGCGCCAGTCCCGAATCGTATCGGGGACAGTCATCGTGGCGTCATGGTCTCGCTCAGCCCGGCGAGCCTGAATCATCCCTTGCCAGTCGCGCGATCCTCCAGCCATCAAATCGGCGCGTGCTTCGATCGTGAGATAGAAAATATCCTCCGGCGATGCGAGTCGCCCCTGTTGGACCAGCCACTCGCCCAAGCGCAGGAGGAGGGTCCTTGTCGCTGCCGAGTAGTACATCAGATGATGCCGGTTCGCCTCCCGCAAGGCGAAGAATCGGCACAGCCGTCGATACCACCAAGAAAAAATGGCCCACCGATGAAACCGCCATCCAAACCTGGCGCGAATCTCTGCAAGTGCCTGCTCCCGCACTATTGTTTGGCGTTGAAGAATATCTGCTGGAGTGGCGCTGGTTGGAGCAAGAAGCTGCGTTCGCATTACCGACAGCAACAACTCCGGTCGGTCTGAAAACCGAGGTGACATGACGTCCGACTCACCCACTCCGCGGTGGCCATAATCGTCGAGATACCGGTTGAAGGCATGGAGAACCTCGGTTCCTTCGAGCTTGCGACGAACTTCACCTGGATCCCATCCCTCTCCAGTAAACAGCGACAACGCTGATGGGTCGTGCCGAACCATATCCGCAATTTCCGCCAACCGAACAATCTGTTGCGCGCTGATCACCGCCGCCCGACCCTGCAGCGCCCCGTTCAGCAAAGCTCTCCAGTCTTCTCCTAGCCAGAGGGGCAGCAGGCGACCTAACGCCTGCAAACACTGCGCGACCCCTCCCGCAATACCGAACGTCAGCTCACGTTCATCAAGCCATTGCGCCAAGGCATTGAGGCGCAGGGCGATGTCCTCGCCTGAAACAGTCTGAAGCCGATCGGCGCGATGCTCTGCCGCCATTGCCTTCATTTCCACGAACCAGGCCGGCCCATGGTGAACAGCCTTTCTCATCTCGGCCATCATCACGATACCGGTGCGCGCCAACGCGAGCCACCCAAGTGGGCGGATCGCCGGCGGCCTAGCAAGGACTTCCCCCCCCATCTGTTCAGTCAGTACGGAGGGATCTCCACGCAGCTGTGCGATAAGGGAATAAAACAGCGTCATATTGATGTAGGGACGTCCCTTGAAGACGCGGACCGACGAAATCTCTTCTGGAATCTGACACCCCAGACGCCGATAGGGTGCAACGATATACCGCTCCATAAACTGTTCGAGAAACGACAGGCCGAGCGGACTCGGCAATTCCGGCAGCGTCTCTTTGAAATTGGCGCGCGACCACTCGCAATCGTCATTGGTCAGTCGCCGAGGCCCAACCAGACCGGAGATGGGCCGCGCTTGAAGCAACCACAGGCCACGCTCATCATAGAGCCATTCGAGATCTACTGGATGGCCGAATGCCTTTTCAATCTGCTTGGCCGCACGGGCCAGGGCAAACAGTTGGCCGTCCGACAACACGGCACAACCCACAGTCTCACCCAACAAGGGCACAGATCGAAGACCTTCGTTGGTCATCCGTAACGCCTGAGTCTGCCCCACGAGGGTCCGCTCATTGATCCGAACTGGCTGACTGTTCTCGTTGACTTCGACCACATACTGATCAGGCGTCGCACTTCCATCGACGAGTGCCGCGGCAAGTCCCGCAACCGCATTGACCATCACCTGAGTTACCCTGCCTGTGAGAGGATGGACAGAATAGGCCACACCGGCGGATTGCGCCTCTAGCAACGGCTGAATCACGACGGCCATGGTGGGAGCCGTCTTGCTCAATCCTGAGGCTGCATAATAATTCAGAACCCGCTCGTCCCAAATCGACAGCCATAGATCCTTCACCGCAGCGCCGATCTCTTCCAGCGGAATACCGAGCCGTGTGAGGTAAACCCCTGCGAAGCTTGCATACGCTCCGTCCTCGTTTGTCGCTGACGACCTCACCGCCCACGGCCCATGCAACGGCATATCTAACCGTCGGATCTGCTCGATAATCTGAGTCGTCAGTTCAACGATGTCGTAATTCTGAATGATGGCTCGACAGTGGGCGAGTATCCTCTGACGTTCGGCCCCGGAGGAATGCAGAGCAGCCTGCCACTGTTCCACCGAAGAAAATCCCGGCGCGTGAAGCGCGCGGTCGTAGGCTTCCGTCGTCACACAGAATCCTGGCGGAACAGCGAATCCTCCTGTGAGCAGACGCGCTAAGCCAAGGGCTTTCCCCCCCACAAGAGAAGGCTGCGTGCAGGACGCCAAGGGAAGAAGGAGCGGACGATCCATGAAGATGGATAGTACCTATAGGATGAGGAGGAGGTAAAGATCGTTGACGTTCGTGCCGGTCGGACCGGTTACGATGAGCTGATCAAGCCGCTTCAATGCCGGATACGTGTTGTGGCGCTGCAACGCGCCCTTGAGATCCACCGAGAGGCATTGCGCTCTCGCCACGGTACTCCCGTCGATCACGGCCCCAGCGGCATCAGTCGGGCCGTCGGTGCCATCGGTGCCGATCGCTACGACCCACACCTTCGCTAAACCAGCAATTTCAAGAGCGGCTGCGGCAGCAAATTCCTGCGCCCTCCCGCCCCTTCCTCTTCCAGTGACAGTCACGGTGGTCTCCCCGCCAGCCACTACACAGCAAGGCCTTTGCAGCGGTTTGCCCGCTTGCACAATATTCTTGGCCAGGAGGCCGAACCGCTGCCCCTCGTCTCGCGCCTCCCCGCTTAAGGCCGGCTTATACAGAAGGGTCCGAAAGCCCGCCTCTCTGGCCACGCGGGCCACAGTCCTGACAGCCGCTCCGTTGTTCCCGACGATATGATGATGGACTCGACGAAACAACGAAGAACCGGGCTTGGGAGTCTCACTCGCGAGTCCCTGACATCCCCGATCAAGATGCCGGCGCACTCGCTGAGGGACTGCCTGCCAGATGCGATAACGTTTCAGAATCGCGACGGCTTCTAGATAGGTCGTAGGGTCTGGGACTGTTGGCCCTGAGGCGATCGCGCTAAGATCGTCACCCAACACATCGGACAGAATCAGCGTCACGATGGTGGCCTTAGTCATTTCAGCAATACGCCCGCCCTTGATACGCGAAAGATGCTTCCGAACCGTATTGACTTCTCGAATACTTGCCCCGCATCGTAAGAGTTCCTGGGTAGTCTTCTGTTTGTCAGCCAGGGTAATCCCCGGAACAGGAGCAGGCAGTAAACTGGATGCACCTCCCGACAGGAGTACGATCAAGAGATCACGCCGACCGAGTTCAGCAGCCATATCACAAAGCCTGTCCGCTGCACGCCGACCAGACCGATCAGGAACAGGGTGACCAGCCTCTGCCACAACGATCTGTCGCGTTGGCACGACATGGCCGTACTTGACCACGACGAATCCTCCTTGCAGGCGAGATCCCAATCGTTGTTCTACCGCCTGAGCCATTGAGGCAGCAGCCTTCCCTGCCCCGAGTACGACCACGCGATCATAGCGACGCAGGTCATACCGACGCCGACCGATGACCAGCTCCTCACCGTTTCTTGAGATGACACGACCGACCGCCTTCCGGGCGTCGACTGCGTCCAGTCCTCGAACGATGAATTTCTTCAGAAGTGGCCGGATAGGAGAGGAAGGAATCTGCATCACACTTATACTAGTGCTTAATTGCGTAAGTTCACGATAGTGTTTCTGAGTTGAGAGCCTTTGACTTCTCTCTTGCGCCACACAAAAGGTTTGGCTGTGGGTCCATAGGCGGCCACAAACGCTTCGATGGCCTGACGCAATTCCTCGATGTTTCGAAAGCTGGCACCCTTGAGTGCCTTTCGCGCAAAGATCCCAAACCAGATTTCAACCTGGTTGAGCCAACTGGCCGACGTCGGCGTGAAATGGAACACGACATTCGGGTGTGCCGCCAACCAAGGATCGTTCCGTTTGTGAATGCAGTAATTGTCGAGGATCACATGAATGTCTTTGCCCTCGGGCATCTCCGCCATCAGATGATCCATGAAGTCCAGAAACTCCAGTCGGCGCTTTTGCCGGGTGATTTGCGTGTGGATCGCTCCGGTAGCGACTTCCAGGGCGGCAAACAGATTCAACGTCCCATGGCGCTTGTAGGTGCTCTTGAACCCGCGGACGATTTTGCCATTGTCGGTCTCCACGTACCCAGTCGCCCGCTCCAACGCTTGGATGCTGGGTTTCTCGTCTACGGATATGACCAGCGCCTTTTCCGGCGGATTCAAGTATAGCCCCACGATATCGGCGGCCTTGGTAGAAAATTCCGGATCGGTGCTCACGCACCAACTCCGCTGCCGGCCCAGGCAGACGCCTTCCTTGCGCAGCACACGCCAGACCGCATGCACGGATGTCTTGAGATGCCGGGCCACTGCTGGACCGTCCCAAACGGCTTGTCCCTTCGGTGGTGGTGCTTCCAACACAGCCAGCACCTTCTTGCGAAAGTCCGCGCCATACTGCCGCGGCTTGCCCGGGCGCGGACGATCCGCCAGACCAGTCAATCCTTCGCGGTCGAACCGCCGCCGCCAATCGATCACGGTATTCGGACGCACGCGCAACCTCCGCGCAATGTCGCTGACCGAGTGCCCCTGCACGCATTGCAGGATCATCTTGGCGCGCTCCACCAGGCGCGCTTCCTGGGTGCGGCTCCGCGCCCACTCCTCCAGCGTTTTCCGGTCTGGCTCGGAACAACGCAACGTGTGTGGCGACTTGGGCATGGTCGGCCTCCTTGCCCAAGACAGTACGCTTTATCGCTTACTTATGCAACTAAGCACTAGGCCTCCTTGCCCAAGACAGTACGCTTTATCGCTTACTTATGCAACTAAGCACTAGATGAGCCGGGTATTGAGAAGCTACTAGCCCGCATTATTCATGAAGATTCGTTGCGAAAGCGCACAGACGCGATGCGAGACAGGCACTCGGAGGCGTGAAGCGCTGAGGCATACTCGTACAGTATGTCAAAGCGTTGAGCGGCGAGACTGCCTGTCGCGCCGCGTATCCGCGCTTGCAGCAGAAGGTTCATGAATAATTCGGGCTAGAAGCCCTGAGGAATGTAGGTATTGACGAGTCACGAACGGACCCGCCAGAACTAGAAGGCTGTTCAAAATGCTGCTGGTCTCACCCGCCCAGCCCCGGCGCGCCAAGACGCGCCGTTCCGCAGGCAAGGCCGCAGCGAGTGAAGGACCGAGGAGGTACAAACCACACTTCGTGTGGGCCGTTCGTCCGTGTAATGGGTCTTGGCGAACGGAGAAACCCCTCAGTGATTCCGACTTCGAGACTCGTTGAGGGTCTGAACGATGCGAGAACTGAGCTGGCGGGCCTTTTCAACAGCCGTCTAAGGAGTCTTGTCCTGCTTGAAACAACGGCTCGGACAAGTTTGCCGAGGAACTTTCATCTGATAGGTTCCACGTGGAAGCACATCTTTCTTGAATTCAGGATTCAGTATCTTGAGTTCCAAGAAATACGTTCCAAATTCCTCAGCAATTGAGGCAAGGGCTCGCTTGGAGTCTTTCACATTGACGGTGACCGTTTCCGTTTCCACCGGCATATATAAATCTTTCTTACTGAGCCCCAAATACTTTTCAGGCTGCGAGTAGATTTCCTTGGCTGCAATGATTCTCGGAACATAGCGCATCGTTTCCCGTGGCCCGTGCATCTTCCAATAGTCGGTAATATTCTGATCCTTCAAGAGTCGACGGACTCGCTCTTCGCCCGCATTATACGAAGCCATGGCCATGAACCAATCGTTCTGCTCGAAATCTTTCAGATAGCGCAAGTACTTGACCGCGGCTTCCGTTGACATTTCCAGATTACGGCGGTCGTCGCGCACCGCGTCACTCTTAAGACGATAGCGTCGTCCCGTGGAGGGAATGAACTGCCACGGCCCCGATGCTTTCGCCTTTGAGTAGGCGGCAGCCACGCACTTGCTCTCTACCAGCAACATATACTTGAGGTCGTCTGGCAACCCGGCATCGGCAAGCTGTTTTTCAGCGGGAGGGAAACAACGTCCTGTCCGTTTGGCAAGAATGATACTTTCGCCCTGGTCTTCTAAGAATTGATAAAACTCATACTCGATTCGTTCACGGACCTGCCAGTTATCGAGGGGAATCGGTTGGCCGGCAAAGGTCAATTTGTCAGGCAGCTTGAACGAACTGAGGAAGTAGCGCTCACCTTCTCGTTTGATTTCAGGAAGTATAACAAGACGGTCTTCTGGCTCATTGGGATCCTCAAGAGGATCGGGCAGGGTAACCTCTCGCTCTGGTTCGCCATTGGCTCCCGATCGAGGCGTACTCTCTTTCGCCTCGGGATGTTCGGTTTGCGGCTGTGCTCCTGCTGCGACCGGAAGTACAACCATTATCCATAGCCCACTGAGCACCAATGCTCGCCGAACCCATGACGTCATGCCAACCCCATTTCTTGCGTACGGTGAACGATCCGAGATCAAGTATGTATGCTAACAGTCTGATGAATGAGCGGCAAGCATGATCGACTTTTGGATTCATGCTACACTGCTCAACCATGCGTGCGCTGACCCTCCTCAACGATCGTATTACCCACTGCACCGCCTGTTCACGACTTGTCACCTATCGGGAGGCGGTCGCCGCAGAGAAACGGAAGCAGTTTGAGAACTGGACCTATTGGGGGCGCCCGGTCCCTGGATTTGGGGATCCGCATGCGCGTCTCTATGTGCTTGGACTGGCACCTGCAGCCCATGGCGGCAACCGAACCGGACGGGTATTTACAGGGGATCGCAGCGGGGACTGGCTCTTTGACGCCCTACATCGATTTGGCTTCGCCAATCAAGCCAACTCTCATCATAGGGATGATGGGTTAAAGTTATTGGATTGTTACATTGGTGCTACGGTCCGTTGTGCGCCACCCGACAACAAACCGGCCCCTGAAGAATTCATGGCCTGCCGCCCCTATCTGCGGGAAGAAATTCGGTCGTTACGGAAGATTCGTGTGGTGGTGACGCTGGGAAAGATTGCGTTCGATCATTACTTGAAAGCCTGCCGCGATGAGGGGCAGCCACTTCCCTCACCGCTCCCCAAATTTTCCCACGGAATCGTCCGGGCCCTTCCGTGGGGCATTATACTGATTGGCTCATACCATCCAAGCCAACAAAACACCTTCACTGGACTACTGACCAGGCCAATGTTCCATCATATCTTTGCAACTGCACGGCAGCGGATTGCCGAACCGCCAGGCACACGAGACAACCAATAGGACTTACTTCTTAGTCTGAGCTTCCCAATCCGCCAGAAACTTCTTCAGCCCACTGTCCGTCAAAGGGTGTTTCACCATCTGCTGAAAAATCGAGAAGGGCATCGTACAGATATGCCCACCTGCAAGCGCAGCCTCGACGACATGCTGAGGATGGCGCACGCTGGCAACCAGCACTTGGGTCTTATAATCGTAGTTGCGGTAGATAGTCAGAATCTGGCGGATCAGTTCCATCCCGTTTGAACTGATGTCATCAAGCCGGCCAATGAAGGGGGAGACGCACCATGCACCGGCTTTTGCGGCGAGAAGCGCCTGGGTTGGAGAAAAGCACAACGTCACGTTCACCTTGATGCCTTCGGCGGCCAGTCTCTTAGTGGCCTTCAGTCCCTCTGCAATCAAGGGCACCTTGACGACAATGTTCTTATGAATCTTTGCAAGCCCCTTCCCTTCTTTCACCATCGCATCGGCCTCGAGGCTGACGACTTCTGCACTGATCGGCCCATCTACGATGTTACAAATTTCGATGAGCATTTCCTTAAAGCTGCGCCCTTCCTTCGCGACGAGCGACGGATTGGTAGTCACTCCGTCGAGAAGTCCAAGACTGGCTGCCTCCTGGATTTCCTTGACGTTGGCGGTATCAAGAAAAAATTTCATGATTGTGTCCTTTCATATCAAAGTAAGAAATCCTTGCGATCAATTCATTATCGGTTATTCTATGAAAAACTCAACTTTCTTACAATCATGTGCTGGCATTCGCCTGTTTGACAGTCCCCAGACAGCCAGTTAGAATTTAGCAATGTATCAGAAACTTAGCCGTTACGCTCACCGACCGGACCGAGGAGAGTCGCGATGCAACGCTCAGCTTTGATGCTCTTGTTCAGTCTAGCCCTGACCAGCTGCGGTGGTAGCAATCCCTATCTCGAACAGTCGCTGAAACCGGCTGAGCTTCAAGGCAAGGACAAGGCCTGGTTTGAGAAGAACTGGGGAGCACCGAGCGGCAAAGCCACCAGATTTTTTGGCGGTGAAACGTGGACCTACTATCGCATCGCGGGTGGCAAATCAGGCCCACCCCTCTTTAACTTCTCTCCTAATGAGTGCCAGATCACGCTCAAATTCGACAAAGAAGAAAAACTTTCCGACTCTAGCTACTCAGGCTGCTAGCCCGCGAGTTTTTCTTGAAATTTATGGGCACATGATCGGCTGCAGAAATAGTAGATCTGCCCTCCAATATCTTCTGTTACTGCCACTCCCCTGGGAACAAATACAAGACAGACAGGATCTTGAACCATTTGATCCTTGCTGGGAGCAAGACGCTCTGGCTGCCCTAGACCTTTGAACCCTTGAAGGGCTCGCCGAAGGATAAAGTACAGGACAACAAGTAGCCCGAGAATGAGAACAACTCTATACATAGGGGCTAGGCTTCCTTATGCCACAATCCTATGGGACAGGATCATCGCTGTCAAGGACTCCTATTCTCCTCTAGTTAATCCTCTACGAATTCTCATCTGCCCAATTGACTCAGATGGCCTAGCCGGAGGTGAGCGGATAGGCTATTTCCTCAGAGGACCCAGTACTTCAGATGGATATGCTTCCATTTTCCATCATGGTACATTAGCAGCATGACCATTTGTGATAAATGCCGCGGCGCAATGTTACCGGAACGGGCAGTGGATTTGAACGCAGGGCTTGCGATCACAGTGTTTGCCTGCTTAAACTGTGGTCGTCGGAAATCAGCGGACCAAGAACCTCGCCCCATTACCGCAAGACATTAACCCGCACGGCAATCAAACCAAAGCGGTTCACGTACGATGAGCGTACGGCAGCCCTCCATCAGGAAATCATCCCAAAGGCGATGGGTGGATTCCATAGGGGAAGGTTACGCTCGGTCATATCCTCTAATCCCTAAACGACAAACCTCTGCCCTCAAGTCTACAACCACGCACAACCTCGATAAAGTCGGCGGTTAGCTGCAACGTGTTGCATCGCCTACAAGTTTGCCAGGCCCTTGAAACTATCCTGCTCGCTTCCCGTTTCGCTTTCGTTTGAGCGGAAGCTCCGCCAAGGTGGCAGATAGTTGATGGGAATGTTCATGGGTAGTCACTGGATAGGAGCAGAAAACTATCGAAGGCTCAGCACATCGAGCATGTCATACAAGCCTGGCGGTTGCTGAACCACCCAACGAGCGGCACGCAAAGCACCGCCTGCGAAGGTATCTCGGCTACTCGCTCGATGCGTTACTTCGATGCGTTCACCCATTCCACCAAAGAGAATCGTGTGGTCACCGACAATGTCGCCGGCACGGATGGTTTGTATTCCAATCTCACCTTTTTTTCGCTCCCCGATAAGACCTTTTCTAGCATAGACGCCGACCTGATCTAACTCGCGGCTCACAGCTTTTGCCAAAACTTCGGCAATCTTGAGGGCCGTCCCGCTCGGCGCATCTTTTTTAAGACGATGATGGGCTTCAATCACTTCAATGTCGTAGTCCTCTCCAAGCGTTTTCGCCATCTCACCGATGACCTTGTAGATCAGATTGACTCCCACGCTCATATTGGGGGACAACACGCAGGGAACTCGGCATGCCAGCGATTTCAGCTCTTCGAGCTGAGGAGTGGAAAACCCCGTTGTGCCGATCACCATGGCTCGTTTGTGCTGCGCCACCGTACGTAAGTGATGCAGCGTCGCTTCAGGGGCGGAGAAATCGACGACCACTTCACCTCGGTCAAGGAGTGCCCCGAGATCGTCGGTAATCGGAATACCTGCACGGCCGCAGCCCGCTATCTCTCCGGCATCGTCGCCTACAGCCTGATGGCTCTTCCCCTCTATGGCTCCGGCCAGTGCCATGGTCGTCGAATCTTTGATAAGGGAAACCAGCCGACAGCCCATACGCCCGGCCGCCCCTGCAACAATGACATTGATCATAGAATGAATGCTCGAGCCAAGATCATCTTGCCTATACGAGGCCTGCGTCTTTTAAGGCTTGTGCCAGTTGGCCCTTAGCCTCCGTCGCCATGGCACAGAGCGGAAGCCGCAATTCGGGATCAATTTTCCCCATCATACCTAACGCGGTTTTCACCGGAATCGGATTGGTCTCGTAGAAAAGCGCGGTAAAGAGCGGAGACAATGCGAAATGAATCCGCCGCGCCTCTTCAATGTGGCCGCCTAGAAAGGCCTTGACCAATTGAGCCATCTCGGATGGAACGATATTTGACGTGACACTGATGACCCCCTTTCCTCCGACTGCCATCATCGGCAATGTCAGGGCATCATCACCTGCAAGGACTGTCATCCGATCGCCACAAGTACTCGCGATCTCTGACGCCTGCTGGACTGACCCGCTACCCTCTTTGATCCCGACAATGTTCTGGAATCCACAAAGTCTTGCCACAGTGGATGGCAACATGTTCACGCCAGTCCGCCCGGGAATGTTATACAGAATCTGTGGAAGATCCACGGACTCCGCGATGGTTTTGTAATGCCGGTACAATCCCTCTTGCGTCGGCTTATTGTAATAGGGGGTAATGAGCAGCGCCCCATCGGCCCCCGCCTGCTTGGCGTGCTTTGTGAGAGATACGGCTTCTGCCGTGCTGTTAGAGCCAGCCCCGGCAATCACGGGGATACGCCGATTAACCACCTCGACGGTTAACTCAACTACGCGATGATGTTCCTGGTGTGTGAGGGTGGCGGATTCGCCGGTCGTACCACAAGGAACAATCCCGCTCGTCCCGTTGGTAATTTGCCATTCTATAAGGTCGCCAAAGGCCTTCTCATCGACTTTGCCGTTCCGGAACGGGGTCACAATGGCGATCAATGCACCCGTAAACATGCTCACTCCTTCACTGCAGCGCTCACTCCTCAATCGAGGAATGCCGGAATCGTTTCGCCCTTCACCAAGTCGTCGTACGTCTCTCTGGTCTTGATGACGTGGATCTCCCCATCTTTGATCAGAACTTCCGGCACCCGCGGTCTTGAATTGTAATTGGAGGCCATCACAAATCCATAGGCCCCCGCACTCATCACCGCAAGCATGTCACCCGGGTTGACCTCCGGCAGTGACCGGTCCTTCGCCAGAAAATCGCCGGACTCACAAACCGGGCCCACAACATCCACCTGATGCTTGGGCCGCTGCAACACCGCCTCGGACAAGGGACGAATCTCGTGATAGGCCCCGTAGAGGCTTGGCCTGATCAGGTCGTTCATCGCCGCATCGACGATAATAAACCGCTTCGCTTCGCCGTCCTTCCGATACAGTACTTTCGTGACGAGAATGCCTGCGTTGCCGACGATGACGCGGCCCGGCTCCATGATGAGGGTGACATTCAAATCCTTCAACAACGGCGACACAGCGTCTGCCAAATCCTGTGGGAGCGGCGGCGTTTCATCCGAGTAGGTAATGCCGAGCCCCCCTCCGATATTGACGTACCGGATGTTGATTCCCTGATCCTTCAAGGCTCCGACCAGCGTCACTACCTTCTTCACAGCCGCTACAAATGGCGCGACCTCCGTCAATTGTGACCCGATATGCTTATGCACCCCGACGACATCAATGTTGGCAAGCGAAGAAGCCACTGTGAACTCTTCGAGTGCCCGATCGGCGGCAATCCCGAACTTGCTCTTCTTGAGGCCGGTCGAAATATAGGGGTGTGTTTTCGGATCGATGTCGGGATTGATGCGCAGGGCAACTCTCGCCTTAGTCCCAACGGAAGCCGCCACCTCGTTCAGCGCCTGCAATTCGGCCGAAGATTCGACGTTAAACATGAGGACATCGGCCTTCAAGGCCTCGCGAATCTCTTCCGCACTTTTACCGACGCCCGCGAAGACGATCTTTGAAGGAGGAACGCCCGCCTTGAGTGCCCGAAAGAGTTCCCCGCCGGACACGATATCCACCCCGCTCCCCTCCTTTGCCATGAGACGGAGGATCGCGATATTGGAATTCGCCTTCATGGCGAAAGCGATCACATGAGGGACACTCTTAAAAGCTCCATCATACGCACGGAAATGACGAACGAGGGTTGCGTGGCTGTAGATATAGCATGGTGTGCCGACCTCTTTTGCAATCCGGCTGACCGGGACCTGTTCGCAGTAGAGTTCGCCATGTCGATATTCAAAATTATGCATTCTTCAAGTCTTCATTGAGATGTTTGAGCCCTGCGAACGAGAAACCCTCCAAGATCTGGTTGATCAATTCCAAGGCATTCAGGCGATTGAGGGTACCAGAGAGATCCACGAACAGAGCAGCGAACGTGTCATACCGCTCTCTATCGGTACCGTCTTTCGTTATCGCTCGCATGGCGTTTGCTACGGAGGGAGACGCGCTGCGATAATGAACAGGCCTCAGTATAGCGTTATCAAGCGACAGAGGTCTAGCAGACCATAGCCTCAAATATTACCGAGTCCCTACTGGTTGTAACGTGGGAAGATCAACATCCTGCCCCTGCAACAATGGATCCGGCTGTGGCTCTATACCATCAGCTGCCTTTGCAGCCTCACGCTGTTTCTCCTGAAGGGCCTCCAGTTTCTTTTGCCGCTCAATGGTCGGAGTCACACCGACACTTTCAGGTGGAATCGGCGCCCCCACAGCCCCACAGGCCGCCAACGTTGCTATCACCACCAATACTACAGCAGACGCGACAGTAGACGTCACCTTCGACGTACAGACCTTCATGAGAATATTCGCTCGAGCTCTTTGATGCGCTGTTCCACTCTTGTGCGAGACGTTCCACCTATCTGAGACTTCCGATCGATGGCGGCAGTAATCGTCAATCGGGCGAATAGACCCTTCTCAATTCGCTCGGAAAATGTCCGCAGCTCCTCGAGCGAGAAGCTCGTGAGTTCACGGCTTTGATCCAATGCAGCCCGCACCAGTCGGCCTGTAATCGCGTGCGCTTCACGAAACGGTATTCCTCTTGTCACAAGATAGTCCGCCACCTCCGTCGCCAGCATCCCTCCACCCTGAACGGCCTGTTTAAGGACCTCACGATTGACGGTGAGTCGGCGCATCAATTCAGTCAAGATTTTCACCGAGGCCGTGACGGTATCGAGCGCATCGAACAGCGCCGGCTTATCTTCCTGAAGATCTCGGTTATAACTCAAGGGAAGAGCCTTGAGCATCGTCAACAGATTGATCAAATGGCCATAGACCCGTCCCGTCTTGCCCCGCACCAGTTCGGGCACATCGGGATTCTTCTTCTGCGGCATCATACTGCTTCCGGTACAGAACGCATCGGGGAGCTCGATGAATCGGAACTCCTGGGACGACCAGAGAATGAGTTCTTCACTGAGCCGTGATAGATGCATCATGGTGATCGACAGCGCCGAGGCCACCTCAATCATGAAATCCCGATCTGATACCGTATCGAGGCTGTTGTGCGTCACAGAAGGAAAGCCCAATAATTCAGCGGTAAATCGGCGGTCAATCGGGTAATTCGTCCCTGCAAGCGCGCCGGCCCCTAGCGGCATCACATTCACTCGCACCGATGCATCGCGAAATCGCCCCTTATCCCGTTCGATCATTTCCACATAGGCCAACAGATGATGCGCAAACAGCACAGGCTGGGCATGCT
>NEWT02000029.1:21152-74767 GCA_002869925.2 Nitrospira sp. CG24A | reverse complement strand
GTCCCGAACCGGCTATTGAATCATCTACTCAAGGATCTGCCGGAAGGGGTGGTTGCCCCGAGCGCTTGGCTGTCGGAGCGAGGAATCTCCCCGCAACTGGTGCACAAGTATGTGGCGAGCGGCTGGCTCACGGCGTTGGCTCATGGCACCTATGCGCGCCATGCTGCCTCGCCGGTCGACTGGCAGGGAGTCGTGCTAGCCCTCCAGCGACTGGCGCAACAGCCTATCCATGTGGGTGGACTCTCGGCGCTGAACCTTCATGGTCTGGCCCACTATCTGCCGCTGGGAGGCGAGTCGCGCATCCATCTCTGGAACCATGGGAGAGCGCTGACACGTCTTCCGGCTTGGGTTTCGGCTATTTCACTTTCGGAACAGTTTGTCTTTCATCGTCAACAGTTGTTCGTGCCGGCCATTGCAGGCGAGGGATTGGCACATCTGCCGACGCGTGTGCGTGACTGGACGGTGACTGCGTCTTCGCCGGAGCGGGCGATTCTTGAAGTGCTGAGCCTGGTGGGTGACACGCCTCCCAGCTTCACGCATGCGGCGGAGTTGTTTGAGGGCTTGTCAGCCCTTAGGCCCACGCTGGTGCAGCAATTGCTGGAAGGATGTACCAGCATCAAAGTGAAACGGCTGTTTCTCTTTCTAACGACGCGCCAAGATGCGCCCTGGAGTCGCAAAGTGAAGATCAACCGTGTCACGCTTGGACAGGGCAAACGGCAGGTGACGCGCGGCGGACGGCTGGATGTGCGCTTCTCGATCACCGTCCCGGAGCCATTCAGTGCTACCCGAAGATAATCCGTATCGTCCACAAGTCGTGCTCTTGCTGGATCTGTTGCCGCTCGTGGCGAAGGAGCGCTGCTTCGCTCTCAAGGGCGGGACGGCTATCAATCTGTTCGTGCGCGATTTGCCGCGCTTGTCGGTGGACATCGACCTGACCTATCTGCCGGTCCATGATCGGGCAACCAGCCTGGCGGAAGTCGGCGCAGCACTAGAACGAATCGCCTCTTCCATCGAAAGACAATCGAAAGGTATTCGCGTAGAACGCATGAGTGCCGAGGGACAGATCATTAAACTTGTCGCATGGCGTGGCCGCGCGCGAGTGAAGATTGAGGTCTCTCCTGTGTTGCGTGGATGTGTGCGCGAGCCGGCCATGCGAGGCGTCAGCCCGGCGGTGGAGGCACAGTTCGGCTATATCGAAGTGCCGGTCGTCCATCTGGATGATCTCTATGCGGGCAAGCTCTGTGCAGCGCTCGATCGACAGCATCC
This sequence comes from Nitrospira sp. CG24A, assembly GCA_002869925.2. GTDB lineage: Bacteria > Nitrospirota > Nitrospiria > Nitrospirales > Nitrospiraceae > Palsa-1315. The sequence goes on along the minus strand of NEWT02000029.1, from coordinate 73,501 downwards.
ACGCGATCTGTTCGATGTGCAACTGTTGCTGAAACACGAGGGCATCAACGATGGACTGCTAGAAGTTTTTGTCGTCTACCTGCTCAGCAGCGACCGATCCCTTGCTGACATGCTGGCACCTAACAGGCAGCCGCTCGCAACCATCTTTGAGGAACAATTCCGTGGTATGGCACTGACGCCGGTCACGGTGAACGAGCTGGAGCAGACGCGCGAAACCATGATTTCTCTCATTCGGACCAAGCTGAAAGAGCCGCAACGCCAATTCCTGTTGAGCTTCAAGCGCGGTGAACCGGATTGGGGACTCTTGAATCTGACGGGTGCCGCCGAGTTGTCGGCGGTTCAGTGGAAATTGCAGAATGTCCGGCGCATGGCGCCTGCCAAACGTGAGCAGGCGCTCGACCGTCTTCGGCATGTGCTGTACGGCTAACTCGATGTCTGAATGCCTCCACGTTGTGAGAAGAACATGGGAGCATGCTCCGTTTTCATTGGCTTCTGCGGGCGTTCTATCGGTCGAAGGCTCGCATGGCGTACCACGGAAGACAGGACGCCGCCGGGATCTGACGAACCATACCGCTTGACTTGGGCGTCTGTTCGAGTATGCTTCGGGCCTTGACCATTATCTCCCTGCTGACTTGAGAGGAACGCACAATGGCTCGATTGATCTTGCTGCGTCACGGCGAATCGCAATGGAACTTGGAGAATCGTTTCACAGGCTGGGTGGATGTGCCCCTGTCTCCACGCGGCATTCAGGAAGCGAAGGACGCGGGCGAGAAGTTGCGCAGCTTCACGTTCGACCGGGCCTTTACCTCCGTGTTGGCCCGCGCGAATGAGACGATGCGACTTGCACTTGAAGCTATTGGCCAAACTGGCATCCCAGTTGAGAAGGACAAGGCGCTCAACGAACGGATGTACGGCGAGCTTCAAGGATTGAACAAGGACGAGACCGCGAAAAAATATGGCGATGCACAGGTGAAGATTTGGCGGCGAAGCTACGACGTGCGTCCACCGGGGGGAGAAAGCCTGAAAGACACGGCGGAGCGAGTATTGCCCTACTATGAGCAGACCATTAAGCCCCATCTCTTGAAAGGGGACACGATTCTCGTCGCGGCGCATGGAAACAGCTTACGGGCGCTAATCATGGAATTGGAACAGCTCTCGCGAGAACAAGTGCTGGAGCTGAATATCCCAACTGGCGCGCCCCTGCTCTATGAGCTGGACAACACAGGGAAGGTCCTCGATCACCGCTACCTCTGAGAGAGCAAGGAAGCCGGAAGATTATCCGACATTTTCCAGCAGCTGCCCGTAGGTGTCGACCGGCACGAAATCGATCAGCAGGGTCAGGAGGTTACGCCGCTCTGCTTCTGTGACCAATCGATTGTCCTCCATCAGCGTCGAGGCTTCTGCACTCACCCCAAGCGGGCTCATCCCTTCTTCAACCAAGCGGCTATACCGAGTACGACGTTCCTGCCAATCGTTGAGATAGGCGGTCCAGGACGCTGACCCGATGGGAATGGTCGTCCCCCATCCGGCCTTGACTGTCTCCAAGATGAATTCAGATAGCGCGGACTGATACTTCTGAGGGATGTGTGCCTCGATGGCCGCGAAGATCCAAAACAGATTGAGCGAGAGCACTTCTCGTGCAATCGCCTGAGCCTGCTCTGCCGTCGCCTCAATTCCATATTCTTCCAGCTGCTGAACAGACAGACCGGTCGGCATTGCTGCGACTAGGGCGACCGCCGCTTGCCTTGGTGTCATCGAGTTGGCTGCCATGTATCACCCCCACCTTCATCCACGGTGGCAGAGCGTACTCTACTGTTGCCAGTGGGCTCAAGCAACTTGTCCAAGCCTACCTGCTGTGCTAGAGTCCGCCGCGATGATTCGACCGATCGTCAGAACATTGTCGCGGTGGGCCTGTGCCGCCAGCCTATTATCTATTTTGGCTGTGAGCGCCTTTGCGGGTGAGTCACATGCTCAGTCAGGTGAACAACGTTGGGGGTTCGGAAGCGACTTGGGCCTTACAGCCGGGACGGTCAATGGCACAGTGTTCACCCTGGGATTCAACGCCGACTACTACATCGATCGAAATTTTTCCATTGGACCGATGATGCAGATCAGTCCGATGGGGGACCTCTTCCAGATCTCCTTCGCCGGGGTCGGTCGCTACCACTTTCGCCTCAACAACGGCATCAACGTGGTGCCCTTCTCAGGAATCGGGCTACTCCACGCAGACCTAGACCGTGGCACTGGCCCCGGGCGCATCGACCGCAACGACACGAGCTGGTATATCCCCCTCGGTGTCTCGCTCGAATACCAGGCCTCCTCCAATATCGCCTTGTCTTCGACGTTGATCGTCAATCTCCACGACATCAATCTCTCTCCTTCGTTACGGGAAAATGACCAAACAAGCGTGGCCTTGCTGTTTGGTTTTCGCTTCAAGCCCTAGCAGGATGCTGAAAAAGTCCGCCAGCATCGTTCTCACATCGCTCAGAGGCTCAACGTACCGAAGCATACGCCTCGCCTCTTCGCTCGCTGCGGCCTTGCAGGACGACCTTTTTGAGTATCCTGCCCGATTGTGAAGTCAGCGCCATTCCGTGACATTTCATCGGCATTTTGGGACAACCCGAGTTTTTCCACAGCCTATTAATGTAGATCATAGACTTCTTGCTTCTTTCGTAATTCATACCTCCTAACCAAACGCTCGCACCAATCCACACAAAAAGCGCAGAAGCCTTGGCAAAGCTTCTGCGAAGAGGGAACCGTCACACTGGCTGTGGGAATATCAGGGGTGAGGTATTGGGCGAGTGAGGTGAGACAGCTAGGCTGCTTTGGCCGGCTGCCAACGAAGTCCGATATTGAGCAGTTCTTGCAGCAGATCTTTATAGGGATAGCCGTCCTTTTCCGCTGAGTCAGAAAAGTCTTCGTCGTGCGAAATTTGCGGATTTGGATTGGCCTCCAGCACGTACACGCTTCCCGCTGCGTCCATTCTCACGTCAATGCGAGCATAGCCGCTCAAACCGAGCGCCCGATACACACGCTTCGCGAGATGTTGAATCTCCTCGGCTTTCCCCTCAGGAAGATTCTCGGCCTCCTCTGAACGAATCCCATACTTGTCTTGATAAGCGCGGCTCCATTTGACCCGTTCTGTCGCAATCCGCCGGGCATCATCTGGAAGCTTATCCATAATCAACTCCCACACGGGCAAGACATGGACGTGTCCATTACCCATGACTCCGACATAAAATTCTCGCCCTTCGATATACCGTTCGATCAGCGCGCCAGTCCCTATGTTCGCGTGGATGAATTCGACTCGCTCCTTCAGTTTGACATCATCCTGGACAATGGACGCCTGAGAAATCCCATGCGACGCCTCTTCGGTCACCGATTTCACAATTAAGGGAAATGACAGCCCCTTGGGCCGCTTGGCTGTCCGCCCCTGAGGCACCACCATGAAATCCGGGAACGGAATGCGATGGAACGAAAACAGCTTCTTTGAGAGAGCTTTGTCACGTGCCAGCATCAACCCTCTCGGGTTACAGCCCGTATAGGGCACGTGAAGCAATTCGAGATATGACACGACGTTCTGGTCGTAGACGGCCACTCCATCGAACTCTTCGAGCAGATTGAAGGCGATGTGCGGCTTCCAGTCTTCGACTGCCGAACGAAGCACCCCGAGATCACTCTTGACCCCCAGCGGCTTCACATCATGCCCCAACTTGCGGAGCGTGGAGACGACATCGTATTCCGTCTTCCATTCGGCTCCTACGACATCCTGCCCATTGAGCGGGTCAGGAGGAACCAGATCTTCGTGCATCAAGACGAGAATTCGGAGACGTTTCATACCGCCACCTTATGCCGTCCACTGCGCAGGTAATTCATCGTGTGAACCGTCAACAAAATCGTGAAATCCAATTTCGCCTGTTCTTCCGCAAGCGGCAGTCGCAGATGGAGTTGGCGGCAGCGCTGAATCATGTCCTCCAGGACCTGATCAATCGTATATTGATATTCCCCGGTCCAGGCGGCAACTTTACGGCGCACCTCTTTCCGGAAGCGGTTCAAAAACATGGCGGCGCTCATGTTGCCGCCATAGGCAGGTGAGTCGGAAAACAGTCGCTTCAAATCCGGATCGTACAATGACGGCCGTTCAACCCCGTAGTGCCTCCGCTTTCGCTCGTAGTGCTCGCGCAGAGTCTTCTTCAGTCCGTGCAGTGGATCGATCTCCTCTCTCGTGACCACCTTGGGCGGAACAGCTGCCAGCCCTTCCATCAGCTCGTTGACATACTGCAATTTCTTCAGCACCGGCCATCCCTTATATCGGTCAGCCCATGTCGCGCCCGGTGTCAGCCAGACCGCGAAGGTCTCTGCAAAGTCTTCATCCGGATGGCTTTGCGCATACCACACATCGAGATGCCGCACAAAGCTTCGGCTATAGGGCCTCGGGCTGTAATATTTCGGATAGGGGTCGGACGAGCGGCCAAACACTTGTTGCCGGCGGCGGAGACGACGGAGGCGATAGGCATTTTCCACGGCGTGGCCGGCCTCATGCCGCAAAATGCGCATGCACCATTCCGGTGTCCCCCCTTCGACATCGAGCATCTGGTCCATTTCAAGTTTTGCGAGCCGTGGATGGGCCAGATAAAACGGCACGGCAATCCCCGGTACACCATCCGGAGTAAACCATTCGTTCGATAGCCAGAAGTGAGGACGGAAGAGGAGCCGTCTGGCTTCGAGCTCGGCATAGAGTTGCTGGATCTGTCCAGACAGGAACGCACCGTCAAGTGTCACTCCGAGCTGACTCATGGGAAGGCTCAGGAGCTTCTCATTGGACCATGAAGCCCATTCCGGCTCGTGACCATGACTGTCTGACGCCATCGCTTCCTGTTCCGTTGGTCGTTGCAGCGATACCATATTCGCGTCGTGATCCCGCAAGAGGTGCTGTGGAAAATATAGCAGATGGTTCAACGTGGCCTCGATTGGGAGTCCATTCCGTTGATTGGCGCCTCATAAGTGCAGAAAAATGTCCCATCGAGTTCAAGAATGAACCCGCAAAGGCTATCGGCACTGTAAAACCGAGCTAACGGAGGTGAGAAAGAATGGCTGGCGCCGTAGCCCAGATGACATCGATCACCGAGCACACATAGGCGCGGGCTCGCTCGGGATCGCGCTCCCAATCCGGCATCACTTCGTGCAGATCCAAAATCGGCTGGTCGCGGCCGAGACACATCTGATTGAACAGGGGAACGGCGCGTCCAAATTGTTCCTGGATGAAGACTTGGTGGTCTCGCCCCATTGCCACAACGAGGTCGGCGGACTCGACCAGCTCCTTGGTAAGTTGCCGTTGGGTATGGTGGCTCGCATCAGCACCCTTCTCGCGTAATGTAGTGCGAACCCAGGCATGTACAGACTGAGGCCTTGCGTCGATCCCGGCCGAGCCGACGATGCAACGCATGCCGTCGCTGAGTCTCGCCTTGAGCGCATACTCCGCCGTCACGCTGCGAAAGATGTTTCCCGTACACACGAATAGAACGGACTGACATGTGCCATCCGAGCCGTTCTCATCTTGACCCATATTACCCCCACCTGGAGATCGACAGCCGCATGACTGACCGCGTAGAATGCCGCCCGATGTCACATTCAGCAAGCCCCTCGCGTCCATACCTGAAACTCGATGAGCCTACGGAGCAATTGCAAACCAGACTGCTTCGCCTCGTTGGGAAAACCATCGGCGACTATGGCCTCATTCACGACGGCGACAAGATTATGGTGTGCCTGTCAGGCGGGAAAGACAGTTATGCCCTGCTCGACTTGCTACTAGCCTTGCAACAGCGTGCTCCAATTCATTTCGACCTGATCGCGGTGAACTTGGACCAAAAGCAGCCAGGATTTCCTGCCCATGTGTTGCCAGACTATCTCACAAAGATGGGTGTTCCTTTCCATATCGAGGAACGGGACACCTATTCAATCGTCAAGCGACTCATTCCCGAAGGACAGACCACCTGTTCGCTCTGCTCCCGACTCCGTCGCGGCCATCTCTACCGCGTCGCCACGGAATTGGGCGCGACCAAAATCGCACTCGGTCACCACCGCGATGACATTATTGAAACCTTGTTCCTTAACTTATTCTATACCGGCAAGCTTAAAACCATGCCGCCAAAACTACGCTCGAAAGATGGCAGGCATATCGTCATTCGCCCGTTGGCCGCGGTGCAAGAGAGCGACCTCGCCCACTATGCGGCACTGCGCGCATTTCCCATTATTCCCTGCGATCTCTGTGGCTCTCAAGAGGATCTCAAACGAAAACAGATGAAGGAGTTCCTGCGCGAATGGGAACAACGGTCGCCTGGCTGTACAGACAGTATGTTCGCCGCGCTGTCGAATGTGGCGCCTCCATTTCTCCTGGACCAACGGCTGTTCGACTTCGCGGGCCTCTGCGCATCCGATCAGGCAGAGGGAGAGGAAGACGTCTGGTTAGATCAAGACCCAGCCTCACGCTCATGAGCCTCGCAACCCTCCAGAATTGGCATGAGATCAGCGGCGTCTGACGGACGCCAGGATATAGGCTCCATCCTCCTGCAACCTTGGCGGGATCGCCATTGCGTTGAACGCTCTAATTCGTTTACAACACGTCCAACTGATGCCTGCGGTTGTCACCCGTGACACACTATCCTGACTTCAATAGGGTCGCTGAGCAATTAGTTCAGACAGCCAGATGGTCGTCTGGCATGGGCTGGGCTCCCGCCACGAGCACAAACTATAGTGTGCGGTTACCGGACGATGCTGCCCCCGCCTATTGTGCGATTACGAGTTCGGGCGTGGACAAAGGTACAATCGAGGTTACGCACATTCTCGCCATCGATCAACATGGCAGGCCCATTGATGCTGACGGACTGAAACCTTCAGCCGAAACGCCGCTCCATTTGCTCCTCTATCGCACGATGGGCGCCGGAGCCGTGCTACATACGCACTCGCTCCCGGCCGCGTTGCTGTCGCAGCTCGCTCGCGATGAAGGACAGGTACGGCTCGCTGGATGGGAATTGCTGAAAGGGCTGAGTGGCATCGATACCCACGAAGCAGAAATCTCCCTGCCAGTCTTTCCGAACTCACAGGATATGCATGCGCTGTCGGCGCGTGTGGAACAATTCCTTTCGACGGAGCGTGCCTGCTACGGATTCTTGCTGGCAGGACATGGCCTCTATGTCTGGGGCAAGGACCTACCAGAAGCCAAACGACATCTCGAAGTCCTAGAATATCTTCTTCAATGCCAGCGAGAGGTGACACGGCATGGCTGCTCTGCAAATACCCGATAAAAACGTGACCCTGCGCGATCCATCGGGAATCCGACAATTTCTCGAGGTGCGAGGCATCCTCTATGAACGATGGTCTGTGGAGAGAGATTTATCTTCCGGGGCCTCGAATGAGCAGGTTCTCGCCGCCTACAACCACCTGCTCAAGCCCCTCATGGAAAAGGGTCAGTATCAGACAGCGGATGTGACCAGTGTGGATGAAGACACGACGAACCTGGAAGGGATTCGTGAGAAATTCATCCGAGAACACACTCATAGCGAAGACGAAGTGCGCGTCTTTGTTGAAGGCCAAGGTTATTTTTGGTTCCACAAAGAAGGGCACGAGGATGAAGTCTTCGCCTTGTTGTGCGAGAAGGGCGATCTCATTTCTGTCCCGGCCAATACAAAACACTGGTTCGACTTAGGTGACCCACCAAAGGTGCGTGCGATTCGTATCTTCACCGATCAGGCCGGCTGGGTACCGCACTACACGAACTCCGGAATCGATCAACGGTATCACTGGTAGCTATCATGACTCGATACATTCTCATGGACATCGAAGGCACCGTCCTTCCGATAGCCTTTGTCCGCACAATCCTCTTCCCATTCGCAAAACACCGTCTCGCGCCCTTCCTCCATGAGCGACGGCTCGACCCTGACGTGCTCCAATGGACCGCAGTATGTCAGGATACCATCGAACACGAAACAGGCACGCGCCCTACGTACGAGGAGCTGCCCATCATGCTGATGGGCTGGATCGATCAGGACCGAAAACAGGCCGGCCTCAAGGCGTTGCAAGGAATGATCTGGGATGAGGGCTATCGACAGCGAAGGTTTACGCCGGAACTGTGTGGCGATGTCCTGCCGGCATTAACGCAATGGCGCGCGCGCGGCATCCGCCTGGGAATTTACTCCTCAGGTTCGGAACAGGCGCAGCGGCTCCTCTTCGCGCACACCAATGTCGGAGACGTCACATCGTTGTTTGAGCACTTCTTCGATACCCGTGTCGGTGAGAAGAAGCTGGCATCCAGCTACCATACGATCAGCGAACAGATCGGCCTGCCGGCCAATCACATCCTTTTTCTCTCGGACACGGAACTCGAACTGGATGCTGCTGCATTGGCAGGATTTCGAACCACCCATATCGTGCGGCCTGGAACCGATGCGAGCACCCGCCACTCCATACATCCCGATCTCGCACACCTTCTCACCGAAGGATAGACCTCCTCATTGACGAATTGTTCTGGACGTATCAAAAACCAGAAGGCGAAGTTATGCCTTCAGCTTCGACGCGAATTGGTTGCGGAATTTGACCACTTTCGGTCCAACGACGGCTGTGCAATAGCCTTGAAAAGGATTTCTCGCAAAGTATTCCTGATGATAAGACTCGGCTTCGTACCAGATCCCGGCAGGAGTGATCTCCGTCACGATCGGATTGGCATAGAGCCTCGCATCCGTCACGGCTGCGATTACCTCCTCCGCAATCTGCTTCTGCTCTGGTGCATGATAAAAAATTGCCGACCGGTATTGCGTCCCGGCATCATGTCCCTGCCGATTGAGGGTCGTAGGGTCGTGGATGACAAATAATACTTCTAGCAACTCGCGATAGCTGACGACGGTGGGGTCAAACGTGATCCGTACCGCTTCTGCGTGACCAGTCCTGCCGCTACAGACAGCTTCATACGTCGGATGATCGACCTGACCACCTATATAGCCGGATTCGACCGCTATCACACCCTTCATTTGATCATAGACGGCCTCAAGGCACCAAAAACAACCGCCGGCTACGGTTGCAATGCTGAGTCCGGCCTGCTGTGGAGATACGGGGTGTGGCATAATGTAGACCTCTGATTACTTGGGCTCAGGAAGAATTGAGAAAGATTCGACTTTCTCATGGCTCTTACCACGGCCTTATATACCATAGCCGCTATCAAGCCGGGAACAGTTCTATGGACGAACACAGGATATCCTTCACCTAGGATATAGGCAGGACGACTACACGGGCTAAGTCTGAAGAAAAAATGAGGGAGGAGAGAAGCTAAGCGTTTTTTTCTTCGTCGAGAGCGGCAATGACCTGCTTAAGTTTGGCCTCCTCATCAGGATGAAGCTTCACGAACTGGATCCCAAATGAATTGCCCTTGACCCATCGCACCTGGGCTTCATCGATCCGCAAAGGCCAATCAAGCCCAGGAACATAGATGCGGCATTCAAACGAAGCCCCCACGACAACCGGCAAATCCGTTTCGATCATACAGCCGCCGGCAGAGAGGTCCAATGTCCGACCTTGGCCTTCTCCCTGCCCACCCGAGATGGTGCTTCTGAACTGGGATGTGAAACGCGGTTGCTCGCGCTTCTCCGCATGAGGCTTTTCTTTGATGGTTTGAGACTGAGGAGGCTCCTTCCTTGAACCTCTTTTATGCTTCACAAGAGCCATGCTTCTTTCGCCCCCGTCACACAATGAACCCCGGGCTCGTTTGAAGAGACGCCGGGGTTCCTTAGAATCGGTGAATCTCTCAATTACTTTTTCACACTCAACAACACATGCCCGCGACGGTTCTGCTGATAACAGGATTCAGCAGGGTCCGAACAGAACGGGCGCGCCTTGCCGTACGACACAATCGCTACCTGTTTGGGGGCTACACCTGACTCGATCAGATAACCGCGCGCAGTCTTGGCTCGCTTCTCCCCCAATACAATGTTGTAGTCGGCCGTACCTCGCTCATCACAGTGACCTTCAACCTTCATCACGGCTCCAGGGTGATCCTTCAGCCACTGTGCGTCGAGGTTCAACGCTTCCATTCCAGAGTCTGAAAGCACCCACTGATCATACCCAAAGAATACATCCCGTAGGCCAGCCTCGATGGCCGCCTTTTCCTCCTTGGTGAGCTCCGCACGCTGACGGGCACTCATCCCGGAAGAGGAAAGCGAGGCGATGTCGCCGCCCTTCCCCAGACGCTCTTCTGAAGGATTCTTAGAAAAACCTTTGAGCCCTCCACCTGAGCCACCGTTTTGTCCAGCCCCTGCTCCCGTTTCTCCATCGGACTGCAGCCATTTCATGCTACAACCCTGACTCACCAACAAGACAAACCCCATTGCTACTACAATCCCCGCTTTCGCTGGACTTCCGGTCATGGTAATTCTCCCATTTTTTAGAATAAGACTGGGCCTATGCATATGAAATATAGCACCAGAATGAAAAAGTGAGAGGTCACCGGCCTCGTAGCTATTTCACTTGGATTCTCAGTCTGTTGTAGTTGGGTCTTGAGGGGGACACGGTGAGGGGAGAGACGGGGCAGTACATATCGGTCACTGACTGCAAAAGCGTGGACAAGCGGGAGAGTAGTCTAGAGTTAGACCAGCTTTCGATCGGCCCACCGACCCGGACGCATCACGGTACTTAACGCGGCGACAGCACAAATGAAGGCCAACATGGCCAACCCCACCATCAGAAAAAAACCAGCCCGAACATCATGGAGGCCTGCATGATTCATGATGCGCCCCTCCTCTTGGTGACTGTACTGTTACTTGCTCAGCCATCCACAGAATCAAACCCGCGGTCTAGCCTATAGCATAGCACCATTTTAAACACCCCATTTTTACTGCCTCTTGGTGGAAACGTATTTCGCAAGATCGCGAAATTTATGCTGTTTTGGCGTGAGAAGACCGCGCGAAACGGTCAGGAATGTCAGTCGTAAGTTGCCGCGACTTCAATGATTTCATCTTGAGCGTTACAGGATGAAGTGGTGCACCCGGAGGGACTTGAGTTCCTAACCCTCGAATCCGAAATCCGATCCAAAAACGAATCACTCTGCGTTCGACGCGCACAATCGAGGATCGACCATGCCACCCTTGAAAGGGAAATGGGGAATTGCGATGACGCGCGCTTGGGCATCCCAGTCACCCATTAAAAAGTGATAGTTCGCTGCGGCCTTGCCGCACAGACTTTTGAGCAGCCTGTGGGCGGAAACGGGGCCACCTCATAACGACCCCATGTCTCCATGCAGAACCTACTGGAGCGATTGGGGAGAATTATTAAGATGAGGCAGCGGGTGGCGAAGGGAACGACGCACCACAGCAACACTCCAAGGCTGCAGCCTCAAGTTTAAGCTGCGGGATTGGGAAGATGGAGTTGCGGACACGATACGACTTTTCATTAATAGGACGGAGGCCAATCCGACGAGCGTAGGTGTTGGGCGCTCCGTTTGACAGGCACGTTTACGGTACTTGCTCGCATCTGCCTCCGATTGTCCGCACGACCCTGGCAGCCACAACTCTATACAGGAGAAGCCCTTCTGATTGCGGCGAGAAACACCATGAATGCATCAGAAGGACAAGAACACTCTACTCCACCCAACCCTCAATGCGCAGGGTCGTACGATTTTTCCTTCTTTTTCCTGAAGTATATCGCTACAGATTCATTTAGGTCACGCCCAGTGCGAACCAACCAGCCCAACCTGTGGCGCCATCCCACCAAGTGCTATAGACAAGACCATCCGAACCGACGGTGAACAAGTCAAGATGTTCCGTTGCGCGAGAGATCGCTGCCACTTGTCCGCCAGGCATGCCAACACCGCCTGAGACGTTGAACCAGCCGGCCCAGCTCTGGTTCTCGTGCCACCAGGTGCTATAGATTCGATTGTCGGTGCCGATGACGAATAAGTCGAGGTGGCCCGAATAACGAGCGATGGCAGTGACAGGAGAGCCTGGCGAGGCCACGCCGCCAGAGACGTGGAACCAGTTGGCCCATCCCTTGCGCGAGTTCCACCAGATAGACATGATACGGCCATCGGCAGCGGTGGTGAAAAGATCGAGTTGATCGGGGAAACGGCTGACCACCGTGACTGTCGAATCTGGACGACATTGCAGGTTGCCAATCTGGAACCAGCCATGCCAGCCGCTACGTTCGTCCCACCAACAACTCCACACGCGGTTATCGGTCCCCACTGTAAATAGATCGAGATGGAACGGATACCGCGCAACGACGGTGACTGGAGCGCCGGAAGCAGCAACGCCGCCTTGAACGTGGAACCACGGGGCCCAGCCGCTGCGCACATCCCACCACGTGGACATGACTCGTCCGTCCGAGGCCGTCGTGAACAAATCAATGTGGTCGCTGTAGCGAGAGACGACATTAATGACCGATCCCTGGCGACACACCAGGTCGCCGATTTGAAACCAGGAATGCCAGCCGGTCGCCGCGTCCCACCACGCGCTCCACACCCTGTTATCTGTGCCAACGGTGAACAGGTCGATGTGTCCTGCGTAACGGTGGACTGCGGTAACGGGCGAGCCGGGACCACCTGGAGAGGCGATGCCACCCATCAAGTTGAACCATCCGGCCCAACCGCTTGACTGATCCCACCAATTGCTTACCGTGCGGCCGTCGCTGGCCACTGCGAACACATCCAGATGCTCGGGGAAGCGAGCGATGACAGAGATTGGCGTGCGTGCGCGGGCCGAAAGCGTTGCCAATGGCCCGATACGGTTCCAGATCACCTGTCGGCAGATGCGACAGAACGGCACACTGAGCGCCCGCATCTTACAGTCATATTCCGGCCGATACGCGCCACAGTGATAATAGTGCGCTCCCTCGAACAGACCAACCGTACCAGTTGGCACGGGATTCGGCCGACCATCTACCTGTGAGCAGTTGGGATTAGCCATCGTCGGGATTGCCGTCGTGCTGGCCACTGCCCAACGCCATTTGAGCGTGTTGCGATTCGAGTTGGTGGTGACGTTCGGCTCGCCGGGCTCGCCAGCAGGGTGGTGATCGTGGCCGGTTTCGTTACCACCGGCATAGTATGGATATTCGTCGGCAAGCCCAAATGCCGTATGGCCCATTTCGTGAATTGCAATCTCGGTCGCGCCGCCGGCGAGCGAATACGTGCCGACCGATCCGCCACTGCCGCCGTAGATGGTCGAGTTGACAACTAGCAGAACGACTATGAACTCGGGTACCTGCGCCGCCGCTACCTGCAATGCCGTCGTCGTATTGCAAATGAGCAAGCGGCGAATGTTGTTGCCGCCGAACGAGGCGTCGAAGTACGTGCGCACCGTCGCTCCGGTTCCGCCTGCTGCGACTGGATCGTCGGCCCCTGTATCGGTCGAGCGGACGTTCACGCGAAATACATTGATCGCAGCACTCAACTCGTCGAATGGAGGCGTAGTTCGGAAAGTGTTAACGAAGGTCATGCAGGCATTGTTAAAATCATTCTGTTGGGCTGCAGTAAAGCCCTCGGCGAGAAGGACAACGTTGAACGCGCGGTTGCGCGGAGCTGAGCCAGCGATCTGGGTCGTACCGATGACGGCACCATCTGCAGTTGACATAGTTCGGCTCCTATTCTCACTAGTTGAGTGTGAGCGGGAAGGTCGCAAGATCGGTGGCTTCGGCGGCGCCAGCTACACGGCTAGTGGTACCACCGGCCGGCAACTTCGCATCCAGTTGTGCCGGCACCACACGCACTACTGCCACTTTATTGGTTTCTTGTGGCACGGGAATAACCACCGTGAAAGCGCCCTTCGGCCTCGCCGTATCGACACGCACAATCGCTTCACCTGCCCGTTCTGGGAACACCTCCGTGCTGGTGGCGAAGGCGTCGCGTGCCGGCACCCGCGACAAGGTTCTATCTTCAGCGTCACGGGCATCTACGTAGACGCCGGCATGATGCGCCCGAGCGATATCGAAACCGGTGACAACCATCTCTACTACCTGCTGGCTGACCAAACGCACCCGCTCACCCTCATACTCAAAGATGAGGCGCGCAGCGCGTGTCGTGGCCGGTTGATTGCTCTCTTTGCTTGGCATAGCTTGCCCTCCAGGTTTCGGCTCATCTCGTCCACAACCATACGTGGCTACTACCAATGCAAGCGCAAGGACGAGAATGCAAAATTGCACTTGCGCTCGTGATTCACGAGCCATCGTTCTGTCGTACCAGTGCGCTTTTACGCCTACCGTCAACTTAGTCTTAGAACTCTGCGATTGCAATCGATGGCATCGAAAGAAAGCAAGCCAGATGCCAGCATAAGTCGGGGGTATCGCGATGACCTTAATCTCTTTACTATCAGTGTGGTATGCCTTGCGCACGGCTGAGACACAACTCCTGATCGTAGACGGGTGTATCAAAAGAAATTCATGAGGTGAATCAAATCTGATTCAAGAGAAAGGATCAACAAGTTCGTAGTCTGACCGAGCGGATACAGGAAAGGTCGGATCAAGTCACGACTTCTACACGTTCAGCAATCGATTAACCCGCGAATCATCTCCTGCCAAATATCTGGATCCTGAAAACGTGGGATGTGAGCCAGACATGAGGGCGAACGTCCCATTGGTCCCTGCTCTCTTGGACGACGATTCCAGCAGTTCGCGAGATATGCAAACTACCCTCTAACGACTCTGGGTCTGCAATGGCGGCTCAACCGGTCCAGCCCATTCGCCGGTTAAATCATGAAGTGTCACATCGTCTGACGTTGCGAGGTAGGGCCCATCTCCATCGTCATCGATGAAATGTATGACTTTCACGGTCTGCCCATTACACTCACCGCGATACCAATACCACCCCGGCTTCGTCGGCTTCTTTGTTGTCCAGATCATTCTTAGATTTCCCTGGCTGTGATCGAATACCAGCCACACTTCTACACGTCCCTACATTCACGCTGGGGGGGCGATGCTCTCGTAGGTTTTTGATGGATGGTGCGCCCGGAGGGACTTGAACCCCCAACCCTCGGATCCGAAGTCCGATGCTCTATCCAATTGAGCTACGGGCGCATTCAGCTATTTCAAGCACTTCGACAAAGGGCTTGTCAAGGACGGGATCACGGTACCGCCTGACTCCTTGCGATCAGAGACAAAATCGAGCCGGCTCATAGCAGAGTCACTACCGCCTCAACCAGCTGATCGATTGATCGATCGTCGGTCGCGATCACATGATCGGCGGCCGCTTGATATTTTGGCGTTCGCTCCTGCAACACGTCTTGGATTTCATCGACGAACGACTTGGTCCCTGTCAGCGAGGGACGCTGAGTATCCCGGCCGATTCGTTTCGTGATCGTCTCGACTGAAGCCTCCAACCAAAACACGGTGCCATTCTTCTTCAACGCCTCGACATTGTGTGTTCGAAGTATGGCCCCACCGCCGGTATCGATCACAAGCTGGTCATGGTCGGCGAGCTCCCTACAGATGTCAGACTCCAAATCGCGAAAATACTCCCATCCCTTTTGGGCAACGATCTCCGGAATCGAATGGTGAGCGCGCTTGACGATCTCGGCATCGGTCGAGACAAGCTTTCGGCCCAATCGTGCCGCAAGTCGTCTACCCACTGCGCTCTTACCGGCACCCCGATAGCCGATCAACACGATATTCATGAAAAGCGCGACTCCAGGACGGCCCGCATAACATCAGCTGGAGCAGCGCAATTAGTCCAAAGCTCAAACTGCGCCGCAGCTTGATGAAGAAACATTTCGAGCCCTGGAATTGTGCGACAGCCTTTCGCTTTCGCATCTTTTAACAACTGGGTGTCCCGAGGGTTGTAGACGATGTCCATCACCGTCAGTCCTGCATGAAGCAACGCCGCCGGCACAGCAGTCTCGTTGACTTTGGGCGACATGCCCATCGGTGTGCAATGGATCAGCACATGAGCATCTGGAAGGATCTGCCGTAACGTCCCTTCATCGAGATGCGATTCCTGCACGGCCATCCCTGTCTTCGATTGGAGATCTCGGGTCAATGCTGCACGTTCTTGGCTATCGATTCCGAGTATGGTCAAGCGACCAACCCCAGCCTCTGTCCCAAGTGCGAACGCAATCGCCCGAGCAGCGCCTCCAGACCCCAGCATGACGACTTGATTCCCTTTCAACGCCACACCACTCTCGCGAAGCGCGCGCAAGGCGCCGATCGCATCGGTGTTATACCCTGTGAGGGTCCCGCCCGCAGCCACAATCGTGTTGATCGCGCCGATATGACGTGCAGTCGGCTCGACAGAATCAAGAAATGGAACGGCTGCCACTTTATGGGGAATGGTTACACTGGCGCCGCAAAAATTCCCAAGAGCGCGAAGACCCTTAATTGCATCACCGATCGCCTCCACACGGAAGGCCAGATAGACGAAGTTCAACCCAAGCTTCTGAAAGGCAGCATTGTGAATGGCGGGCGACAGTGAATGCTCGACGGGATTGCCGATGACACCGCAGAACTGAGTATGTGCGTTGATGTCCATGGGTTAGAATCGTCAGGGTTTCTCTTTTTTTGGTCAACTGCCAGGCGCCCAATCACCATGAATGAGACATCTCTCTCTGCCTCAAGCGCTTTCTCAAGAAATCGTCATGCCTCCATCGATACGGAAGGTTCCTCCGGTAACCCATGCTGCTTCGTCGGAGGCCAGATAGAGAACCATATTGGCGACCTCTTCCGGTTTTCCAGGCCGACGAAGGGGATAGTGCGAGAGAATGGGATTCAGCAGTTCGGGGTTGCCCATCAGTGGAGCGGCCATTGGCGTATCGATGAGCCCGGGGTTCACCACGTTGCAGCGGATGCCATCCTTGGCGTAATCAACAGCAAGGGCTCTGGTTACGGCATCGAGTGCTCCCTTGGAAGCAGCATAGGCCGGCAATGCGGGAAGGCCGACTAAGCTGGCGATGGAGGAGATATTGACGATCGCTCCATTCCCTTGCTTGAGCATCTGCGGCAACACCGCTCGTGTCATGCGGAACACTCCGGTCAGGTTGACGTCCAGGACCTGCGCCCACGTCGCATCGTCGATCTCGTGCAGGCGCTTTCCAAAGTCTCCTACTCCGGCATTATTGACGAGGATGTCGAGCTGTCCGAACTGCTCCACAGTCCGACGCACCGCCTCCTGGACATGGGATTCGTCCGTGACGGACCCGGCAACCGCAAACGCTTTGCCTTGCGCCTTCACAATATCGTTCACAACCCGGTCCAACTCTCCTTGCCGTCTTCCCGTCATCACCACCGAAGCCCCTTCACGTGCAAAGGCTTTTGCGATCGCTTCACCAATGCCCGCGTTGCCCCCCGTCACGACCGCGACCTTTCCCTGCAATCGATTCATCGTCCGCGATCCTCTCCTTCGTCGTGAATATCAGCAACCTCACCTAGAGACTCGCCCGCTTGAATTGTGGGCCATAAACCAGACTCGATTTTCCTCGCCACCGTAATGAAGCCAGAATGGGCGACCATTCTGTGATCCGGCCGTACACTGCGCCCCTGAATGGACCAGGTCCTCAGCAATGTTTCGAACGTTTCGACCATGCCGAAGACGGTCGCTCGGTGAAGGGCCTCAACGGTCTGGACTACTTGAGGGACGGTGGGAACAAAGCTCAAATACATGCCGCCGGAACGGAGAACCTGTGCAGCATGCGGTACGACCTGCCACGGCTCAGGAAGATCGAGGACAAGACGATCGAATGGCAGACCATCGTCAAGCAAGCTAATCCCCTCGTACGCATTCCGACGGAGTGGAATGAGATTCGGTACCGGGCCCATATACCGTTCAATATTCGTCATCGCCGTCCTGGCAAAGTCCTCACGGGCCTCATAGGTCACCACCAAACCACGGGGGCCCACGGCACGCAACAGGGCCATCGTCAACGCCCCGGAGCCGGTTCCTGCCTCGAACACGCGCGCGCCAGGATAGACATCCGCCCACATCGGAATGAGAGCAAGATCCTTAGGATATAACACCTGCGCGCCACGCGGCATCTTCAGCACATAGTCACCGAATGTAGGCCTCAACGCCAACATTGTTTTGTTGCCGGAAAGCATGGCCAACGACCCATCAGGCTTTCCGATGAGATCATCGTGGGCAATTTTATGACCGCTCAGTTGGTAAAGATCTCCCGCCTTCAAGGTCAAGGCATATTGCCGCCCCTTCTTGTCCACCAAATGGATACGCTCGCCTGATTGAAAGTATGACATCCGACCTATTCTAGAAGCGCCACGCCAGGTTTTCAATAACACAACAACCAGGTGACGAATTGCTCAACCTCTGCCATACCGCTTCTCAGGGAGACAAGTGGGTTCATTTTGGTGACAGTCCTCCCCTGAGCCACGCCTGTTCAGCACGAATCTACAATACTCACGCACTACCCCTACACGGAGATCTCCGGACGCACATCGCAATCGTGACCACGAAACATTCCGTCTCAGCATCCTGCCTCCTATCGACAGAGCACCCTTATCCCAAAGAAACCCACCAGAAGTCGCTGTGGCGATTAGGCCTCTTGCCCTATAGCCATACGTACACACCTGTAGCAAGGTTGCCTCACCCCTGTCTCAGATTTCCTCATTAGGTCGTTCTAATAGTGCTGTGTTTTCCTCGCGATTGCGGTCCTTCGTTCTTATGAACAATCCAGCATAAGATTTGCTGCGTAGAGAGAGAACAGAATGCCGAGCAGGACGCGCCGAAATTGAATCGTTTGACGGATCGATGTCTCTCATAGACTAGGACGGAAGAGCGGGAAGCTGTGCGGCCGACGATAATGCGACGCATACCATCAGCTAATCAGAGGAGGGCCGAGAACATGAAAGAGAATCCATTCTCATCCCCTGAGTCAGAAGAATGTGTCGAGACTGTAAAGGATGTCGATGCAGACGATCCCGAGGCAAGCGACCTCTTAGACGTGATCGGGCGAGAGACATCGGAAGAAGAACAACCTGAGGGCCCGACGAAAACCGTGACTCGCACCGCCGTCAGCGGCGGCCCATTCATGTTGGAGTCACTCTACTTTCGCTCCTTCGGCGAACGCGCCCTCTTGACCAGAGAAGAAGAAGTCGAACTGGCAAAGAAAATCGACGGCGGGACCAACACCATTCGGAAAACGTTGCGCCAGTCCATGCAAGTCCTTCTCCGTCTCAAGCGTTCCGACTCGGTGCTCGATGCGCAACGCACACTCCAGATGGTCAGAGGTTTGAGCGGACTCTCAGCCACCGCAATCGATAAGGCTCAGCAGAGCCTTATCGGAATACTCGAACAGGGAACGGGGCCACACAAGCTTCCAGTCGCTATCGCCAAACAACTTAAGGAAGAGCTGGCAACCCTTCGCTCCGCTCGGATTGTGCTCGAACGGGCAAAGGACGAACTGGTGCGCTGCAACCTACGGCTGGTGGTGGATGTCGCAAAACATTATACGGGCCGGGGCCTGACATTGTTGGATCTCGTGCAAGAGGGCAATATCGGGTTGATGAAAGCGGCCGAGCGCTATCAATACCGCAAAGGGTTCAAATTCAGCACCTATGCAACGTGGTGGATTCGCCAAGGCATCACACGAGCCTTAGCTGACCAATCACGGACCATTCGCATCCCGGTTCACCAGACTGAAGCGTCGCATCGGATTATCCGCGTGACCAGACGACTCGGGCAACAGCTGGGCCGCCCGGCTCGGCTCGAGGAAGTGGCCCAGGCACTGCGGATGAGACCCGAGCGACTTCTCGAAACCACACAAGCATTTCAGGATCCGGTTGCCCTGGAGAAACCGATAGGTGATGGAAGCTCGGAGTTTGGGGAACTACTCCCAGACCTTCAAGCCGTCCCGCCCGATGCCCATGTGCACCGGACTGAAATGTCTCACCAGCTTGAACGCATTCTCAGCACGCTCACGCCCCGTGAGCAGACCGTCATCCGGCTGCGGTTCGGTATCGGCCAGGATCAGGCCTGCACACTGGAGCAAGTGGGACAGAGTCTTTCTGTCACAAGGGAGCGAATCCGCCAGATCGAGGCGAAAGCACTCAAGAAGCTGAAGACCCCTGCGGTGAAGGAAATGTTTGCGGCCATCCAGTAAACCGCACGCTCATCAAGCAGAAAGGGGCGAGGCCTGGTCTCGCCCCTTTTCTGTTCTTCGACTTTCACCCTGACAGCACTTATGCGACAATGAGGCCGACTGGAATCGATGAGGCCTCATGATACGCGTGCGCCCAACACAACCAAGATTTCGTCGCATTCGCTTGTTCGCCATTCCGTTCCTTCTCCCTCTTATTCGCACCTTAGCGCCCGGAGGTCTGATCGCCACAACTGAGTCACCGTTTGGATTTACCCCATCTAAGGAACAATGGCTGCTGGCACCCCCGGCGATCACAATTCCTACCCGTGGATTGCCTGCCACTCACACGCATGTCCCAGCACGATTAATGTTTGCTATCGAAGACTTCCGGAATTACGCCATCACGATGACCACAGTCTCGAATCAGAATCCCGCGCTATGGAAGGCAGGGATCCTGTGAGTCACGTTGATGAGTTACACCTAGGCCATGATGCCCGCTGGCAGAGAAGTGGGCCTTTCCGGATACCTACCGAGCGGACTGGTACGCTTGTCCGGTCTTCCCAACCGATCCCCTATGCCAAAGCGTGGACACTCCAGAAGCAACTACAGCAAGATCGGATTGCGGAGAGACAAGGGGACGTCTTGCTGCTCCTTGAGCACCTGCCAGTCTACACCCTCGGCCGCACCACCCAACCAGCACATTGGAACTGCGGGGAAGAGGTTCTCTGTCGTACAGGCGCGAGCCTCCAGTTCGTCGATCGGGGCGGATCGATCACCTACCATGGGCCGGGGCAGATCGTCGGCTACCCCATACTCAAGCTGTCGCATTATTGCTCAGGGCCTAAACAATATGTCTGGAAGTTGGAAGAAGTCTTGATCCACACACTCTTGCGATGGGGCATTGAAGGCTATCGCGTTGAGAAACGCCCCGGCATCTGGGTACGCTGGAATCATACTGACGCGAAGATTGCCTCGATTGGAGTGCGAATCGATCACGGAGTCACGATTCACGGATTTTCGCTCAATGTCGATCTTGACCTCCTCCCTTTTTCTCTGATCATGCCCTGTGGCTTCGCACAATGCCGTATCACATCTATGGCCGAGATCCGGCAGTCCCCCACAGCGACCGCTGCGGTTGGAGAACACGTGGCAGAGGAATTCTCTCGAATATTCGATATTCAATGGACGACGTTCTCGCCCGACATCATCATGCAGGGGAACCGTGAGGACCTTCTCACATCGACATCCCCGCTTCACACCTGACAAAAAGGATCACGCTATGCACGAACTCGACACACCAACGTTCCGGCTAGCAGTGGCACAGTTTGATCAAGCCGCCGAGGCGATGGAGCTTGATCACAATTTACGCGAACGACTAAAGCTTCCTCAGCGATCGCTGATTGTCAGCCTGCCTGTCAGGATGGACGATGGCCGGGTCGAGGTCTATACCGGCTACCGCGTACAGCACGATTCCTCCCGTGGCCCCACCAAGGGCGGCATTCGCTATCATCCGGATGTGAATCTTGGGGAGGTTGCGGCGCTCGCCATGTGGATGACATGGAAGTGCGCGTTAGCCGATCTCCCCTACGGTGGGGCTAAGGGTGGCATCGCGATCGCCCCCAAACAGTTTTCGCAATCGGAATTACAGCGATTGACCAGGCGTTATGCCGCAGAGATTTTCCCGCTGATCGGACCAGACAAAGACGTCCCGGCCCCGGACGTCGGTACAGACAGCCAGGTGATGGCCTGGATCATGGACACCTACAGCCAGCAGGTAGGATATTCAGTACCGGGCGTCGTCACAGGCAAGCCCCTTTCGATTGGAGGAAGCCTCGGTCGCGAAGAAGCCACCGGCCGCGGTGTGGTCTGCGTCACCATGGAAGCGCTTCGTCATCTTAAGCTCGATATTCGGAATACCACTGTGGCGATACAAGGATTCGGCAATGTCGGGGCTCATACCGCCCGCATCATGCAAGAGTGTGGCGCACGTGTCATCGCCGTGAGCGATGTGAGCGGGGGTCTCTATAATTCGAGCGGGCTGGATATTCCAGAGCTTCTTGCACGCTACAAGACCGCCGGCCAATCCCTACGTGAGACCAAGCTGGGAGACTGGCTCTCTAACGACGAATTACTTCAGCTCGATTGCAGCGTGCTGGTCCCCGCCGCGCTCTCCGAGCAGATCACCGAACGCAATGCGGCGAAACTGCGCTGCCGGATTCTCGCCGAGGGAGCGAATGGCCCGACGACCTTGGAGGCCGATCGCATCTTGCAGGACCGTGGCATCTTTATTATTCCAGACATCCTCGCTAACTCCGGGGGCGTCATCGTGTCCTACTTCGAGTGGGTGCAGGATCTGCAACGGTTTTTCTGGAAAGCCACTGACATTCAAGAACGATTGCAAGACATCATGATCACCGCTTTCCATCGGACATTACAATTTTCTCTGACCAAAAAAACTTCTATGCGTATGGCCGCCCTGATGAGCGGGATCGACAAAGTCGCTCAGGCACATCTTCACCGGGGGCTCTATCCATGAATGCATCCCATCATACGTCCGGGGCCTGAGGGTCCGCGCATGTCGGGTTCACTCTCGGCACGCTTGCGCTCCTGCCACTCCATGCGCTAGGTTAAATGGATCGACACTGGGCTCAACGACCGGAGATTTGCAGGATGGATCGGGATGCTGTGCTGTCTCTCTGGACAACTCACAAGGAAGAACGGTGGCCTCGAGTGGAAAGCCAGGTTGAGGGACCGCTGATGACACTGGATACCGTGATCAGTGGATGCGTCGTGTATTTCCTCGACAGCCCCGAGGGGCTTGATACCCAACGGATCAGGATCCTTGAAGATTGTGTGGCAGACCTGGATAACCTAACCGGCGAGCTTGACGAAGACTGCGGATTCTACTTTCAACGGCTCCGACAGCTCGGAGCCCTCCTCATCACCACCCATCACGCCATCTAACTTACTTCCAGAACTGAGCGATCACGGACCGGTCCCGCCTTACCCTTCATGACCCGCGAGAGCGCTTTGACACGACCCTTATCCATCGATCCATGAGCCCTTCCCGCTCCTAGCAGCCGTTCTTGCAAGTTCTCAAACCATTCGATAAAATATGCACATACTGCATTGGTCCTACCATTTTCATCATTACATTTCACGCACCCTACATCGTTTTGACCGTATGAGGAAGGAAGAGTCGATGAAGTATGTACTTCGAGTGGTCTCGCTAGCCTGTATAGTGATGGCCGGAATCGGCGCATGGGCGCCTCCTGGCTACGGCGAGCCCTACGAGTTGAGCAAGAATGACGTGATGGACCCCAAGGCCTTGAAGAGCGCCGAGATTTCGCTGTTTGGGGTTAAATTGGGAGACTCCGAATCCAAAGCCTTGGATTCGCTCGTGAATGAAAAAATCCCCGGAGTAAAAGTAGAGCAAGAAGCCTTGTTCATTTTCTTGATCGATCAACGCAAGCCGACTGGCCCTATGGCCGGCGTGCGTATCCAGGACGGCAAGATCGACCTGATCTTTATCAATAATCGATTTTCCTATAAGACTCGAGGCATCTTTCGCAACGTGCTGAACAGCGAAAGCCCCGATGACGTGCGAAAACTATTGGGGCCGGAAGACTATGGGGACGAAAACGTGATGGGCGCCATACTTGCCTACGATAGGCAGGGATTCGTCATTAATTATCTTGGGAAAGATGTCAATGTGGAGTTTTCCCCATCTCGCTAGCAAGAAGGCCTGACGGCTCACCTCACCACATACTTACCGGCCTCAAGACATCCAGTCATGTTGTAATTTTTCACCGTAGATCCGCGGAAGAATCGAATGATACCGTCCTGATACAGCGATGCCGCCCTTGGCCTCGCTGCCTGACGATCGATCCAATAGAGGGACTCAGTGAGGAGTTTCTGCTGCCTGCAACCCGTAGGCGATGAGATTCGTTGCGGTATTCCAGCGACGCTTGGAATTTAAAATGACAAGGAGAAGATCGCTTCCGTTCTGTGAGACTTTGGCAATAAGGCACCGACCCGCTTTGGAAGTAAATCCGGTCTTGATTCCTTCGACACCGGGAATACGCCCTAGCAACCTGTTTGTATTGTGCAACACATAGGCACGGTGTCCGTTGACCGGGGTGATGATTGCACGCTCCTCACGCACCAACTGCCGGAAGATCGGTTGATCGAGGGCTATGACACTCAACGCCGCAAGGTCTTCGGCGGTCGAGTAATGGTCCGGGCCATCGAATCCGCAGCCATTGCTGAAATGCGTATCGGACAAGCCGAGTGCCGCAGCCTTGGTATTCATGAGCGCCACAAACTGCGCTTCGTCGCCTCCCACATGCTCCACCGCTGCGAGACAGGCATCGTTGGCAGAGACGATGAGCATGGCCTTCAACAGGTCTTCCAACCGAAAGACCTGCCCGGCCTTCACGCGCAAGTGCGTCTTGTGCGCCCGTGCGGCATTGGGGCTAATCGTGACAAAATCATCCAACCGACCTCGCTCCAGAATGACGAGAGCCGACATGATTTTTGTGAGACTGGCAGGGGACATCCGCTTCCCCGCATCATGTTCGTACAGCACATGCCCGCTCTTGAGTTCTTTGAGAAGAATGCCATGGGCTGGAGCGACTCGCCACGGAGGGAATCGGTGCGGAACAATCGCAGTGCGAACAGGAACAGAGTGGACCCGGGTGTTCTTCGCAAGAGCGACGGACGGGGTAAAGGCCTCGGCACCGATCAGGAGAACACCGATAAACACCCCAACGGCGCAGGCTAGAAATGGCTTCAGATGAGATCTCCCGCAGTCTCTTGCCTTCATGAAGTCGGCGCTCCTAACTCATAGCGTGAACGATTCCCGCACTTTTCCACCACGAAACCCGCTGTCGATCACTTTGTGAAAAAAACGAAGCAGGTCGGCAAGATCGATCCAAAACCCGCAATTCAGACAGCGGGCATAGAGTCTTCGATTCAC
Organism: Nitrospira sp. CG24A; assembly: GCA_002869925.2. Classification (GTDB taxonomy): domain Bacteria; phylum Nitrospirota; class Nitrospiria; order Nitrospirales; family Nitrospiraceae; genus Palsa-1315. The sequence goes on along the minus strand of NEWT02000029.1, from coordinate 48,475 downwards.
CAGCGTATAGTGGCGTTCGACCATCATGAACCCCTGACATCTCAAACAATGCATCAACGCATCTATCTTTACATTCAGGATCTATTGGAGTCGTTTCATCACCAGCGCCACGCAACCCGCCAGCAATCCTCCACCGAAAATCGTGGTCACAAACGAGAGGTATGCGCCGGTCCCGCTGCCCGGCACAGATCCGTCGAGCAGCTCTCGCACCCCGCCCTGTACCATCAGCACGGAAAGAGTGAGCAACGCACCAATGACAAACCACCATCGAAAGGATCTCACCGTATCCTCGAACCAGAACTCCAACAGGCCGCGAGGGGATGACCCTCGGTCACTCTAGCCGAGGGTCGGTGGGCTGTCAAGAAGACTGACTTTTCACTCACCCTGGACATCCACCTCCCTTACGGGGAAGGCGCGACCGGAGTGGACACCGCCTTCAATCCTCGATGAAGAAAAACGGAGACACTTCCATTGCCGTTATCCGCTGTCACCAATCCAGGCTCTTCTTCCTCCTTCGTGGTCACGCGAAATGTCGCGAGGGCAAAGGGACCCGGTTTCGTCCGATAGTTTCTCGGCGGATATTCAAAGGTTCCATCGCCCCGACCAAAGAGAATGGAGAGATCGCTCGACTGAAGATTGACGATAGCCACGTCGATGCGGCTGTCACCATTGAAATCGCGAGCGTACCCGAAATTCGGTCCTGCGTCTGCGCCAGAATCTTTCCCCGGCAGGAACGTCCCGTTTCCTACTCCAAGGAACGTTGTAAAGCTATCTTGCTGACCGTTGATCACAAGGAGGTCGAGTATCCGGTCACGATTGAAGTCGGCGAAACTCACCCCGAGCGGTCGCTTTCCCGTCCGATAGTCGGTGGGAAGGCGAAATGTCCCGTCGCCATTCCCTTTCCAGATAGAAACCGCATTCGACATCGGCCCCCCATTGGTCACGGCCAAATCGATCTTCCCGTCGCCGCTCAAGTCGGCCATCGCCACTGACGTGGGCGTATCTCCATATTCATACTGCGCCCCATGGGTGAACTCGCCGGTGCCGGTCCCCAGAAAGACTTTAATCTTGTCGTTCCGCAAGGCAACCACAAGGTCGGGCGCCTGATCACCGTTCAAATCTTCGCTGGCAATAGCGATGGGTGTGCGATGCACGGGATAGCGCGGTCCTTCTTCAAATTTTCCGTCAGCTCGACCGAATAGTACGGATACTTCGTCGCCGCCTGAACAGGCCAAGACCACATCGGGATACGCGTCGCGGTTAAACATCCCAAGAGCAAGCGAGCGCGGCTCTTTACAGACGTTTAACTGAACCTGGTCTCGAAAGGTGCCGTCACCGTTCCCCAAGAGAATCGACAGCGTATTACTGCCGATGTTCGTGGTAACCAAATCCGTAAATCCGTCTTGATTGACATCGGTAGGGGTGACCGTCGTCGGGTTCTTCCCTACTTTGTAACTCGCGAAGTAGTAGAAGAGATCCGGTGGGGCGTAGGGATCTTGCTTGTTGCAACCGCTTGATATAAATAGGGAAGCACTTATCGCCATGGCCACAAAACCCCAGGTACGAGACCTCTTATGGCCGTCAACGACTCTGATCACGCGGTCTTCCTCATGCGAGGGGCAGGCAACGTGGTGATTGATCTGTCTATGCACGCCCCCTCACCCAGGCTCTCTCTCCGCAATGAGCGTGGCCAGTATACAGACTGCCGCTTTCACATGGCAATCATTCCTATGGCGTGATCTGCGCCACCCCTATGCCGTTCCCCCACTCAATCCCACTCATCAACGGCTTTGAAAATAGGGCAGCGGTTAAGGTAGAATGGCCCACTTGGTAAGGAGGACTCCATGAGCAAGATGATGAAGATTGATGTGTCGATGTACGGAATCGCTGAGATACTTCACTGGTGTCATGACCGCAATAAGGGCCGCGTCCCTGGGGTGGACACCGCAGGCTTCGATAAAATGAAGGGGCTCTTGGCTGAGAAGCCGCAGTCAGGAGATTATTTTACTCTCGATCAGTTTTGGAAAAAGAGGGTCGCCTTGGACCTGACCGAAGACGAAGTAGCAACAATCGATCGCTGCCTCTACGATATCCCCAATTTCGATAGCGAGCCCCTTCCGCAGATTCGACATAAATTTTGGCCGCAAGAAGTGGCAACCCATTAAACAGCAGGGGCCGTCCTCACGCGGCCCCTGCCCTACCGCATTGTGATGATCCAGCCCGATCGGTTCACAAGCAGCGAGAGCGCTGCGAAAAACATTTGTGCTATTGTGCGAGATCGCAGAGGGACACTAGAGGGCGGATCAGCAATCAGGTGGCTGCGGAATACCCATGAGGCGCTGAACAAAGCGAGAACGAAGCTGGGGGACTGCTTCAGCATCCTGCCAGTTAGAGTGTCCCCTCTCCCTTCAAATAGCGGCGAAAGCGGTCCATCAAGTCGGCGCCCAATGTCCCGCCTTCCGGTTTCTTGAGGTCCGGGTCAGCAAAATGCCCGCGAATTTCCTGAAGGCGCTTTTCCGCCTGCTCATTTCCCTGCAACCGCTTGGTCTTCTCCATCGCAGTATCGAACGCCTCAAACGTCAACTTGTCATACCCGAATGAACGAATCCGTTTGACGGCTTTCATCATCGCCTGATTCCGGAAGGTCGTCAGATGTTCCGAGTCAACCTCGGCGAGCCCGAGCTTCCGCGCCCTGCGCTCAGCGGCCTTACGAATTCCGCTCCGTACAAAATCCGGGGACGTTTGCAGACGCTTCCAGGCTTCATCGGTCCACGCCACTCTTTCTTGCGGCGCATCCCACAATTGGATCAGTGTCGACTCATCGATCCGAGTCACACCTCTCTCGCGCGCTAAATCTTCGGTGTCCCGCCTCAGCATGTCAGTGACAAATTCAACCGCGATGGGCGGCGACTGTTTCAATTTCTCTTGCAGCTGGGACAACGCCCCTTCACTCCACTCCAACGGAGGGCCTGACGCCTCACGAAAATCGCCCAGCGCTTCCACCTTTTCAAACAGTTCGACATTCACCTCAAGATGGCCCCGCTCTCTAGCGATCTCTTCGGCAATTTGCTTGATCATGTGGCGCATGAATTCCGGAACGGTATCCAATCGGTCCTTCGCAGCGGCAGTCCAGGGAAGACGCCCTTGAGCCATATCCTCCGCGGCAGCCGCCATGCCGGACTCGCCTCCCATACCGCCCATCATTTGGTTTTTGAACTGATCAAGAATCTCCGCGGTAATCTCCGCACAGCCAAGCTCACGAGCTTTTTTTTCGGCGATTCGCCGAACCATGCCGCGCAAGAACAGTGGGGCTCGCTTTAAACGTTCTGAGGCCTCGTCCGTCCAACGGACATCGATCCCTATCGCATCATGCGAGTCTGGCGCATTCATGATGAATATCCTGTTGTCACTGGTTCAGAAGTTCCTTCAATTCTTTTCCCGCTTTAAAAAACGGGACTTTCTTGGCAGGAACCGCCACCGTTGCGCCGGTCTTGGGGTTCCGTCCTTCTTTCATCCGACGAGCCCGCAGCCGAAAGCTGCCGAACCCTCGAATCTCCGTCTTATCGCCGTTTTTCAACGAATCTCTCACGCAATCGAAAATCGTATTGACGACGACTTCCGCCTGCCGTTTCGTCAAGGTCGTGATCTGTTCTGATACGCGCTCAATAATTTGGGCCTTCGTCATAGTGGACTCCCCCTGTATGATGATGAATCGACCTCTACGCCAATCCGACCCTGCTAGAACGCCATGAGATACTTGAGCCCGACCCCGGAGTAAAAATCCAATTTGGGGAAAAGCCCCGATATTCGGGACTCGATCAATTCTCTAAATGAAAATCGTCGGCGTGGTTCAATGACTTTCGGCTCGCCCTCGATACCGGCCACATCCGCTGCAAGCTGGATGGCCGCGTTGAGATCGCCAAGTTCGTCCACAAGCTTTGACGCTTTGGCCTGACGGCCCGTGAAAATTCGACCGTCTGCCAAGGCCTGTACGGCCGCCACGTCAAGCCCTCGCCCTTCCGCCACCGCCTCGATAAACTGCTTGTGGACATCGTCCATAACAGATTGGAGCAATGCCTGCTCTTCATCGCTCATCTTCCGGAGAGGCGATCCGACATCTTTAAATCGCCCACTTTTGATCACAACACCTTCGACTCCGATCTTCTTCAGTAGCCCTTCGACGTTTGCCATTTCCATGATGACCCCGATACTCCCCGTCAACGTCCCTGAATTGGCCATAATTCGATCCGTGGCCACTGCGATATAGTATCCTCCTGATGCCGCCACCGTACCCATTGACGTGATCACGGTCTTCTTGCTCTTGTTTCGAAACCGCTGGACGGCATCATGAATTTCTTGCGACGGGACCACCCCGCCGCCGGGACTGTCGATCCGCAAGACAACCGCTTTCACGGAAGGGTTGTCGGCGAAACGCTTCAACTCACTGATTGTAGATTGTGCATCCACAATAACCCCTTCAATACGTATCAATCCAACCCGGTCCTCCATCGAGAAGTCGAGGTCTGGGAAAAACAGGTTCACCAGAAAGAGCAGACCCAGCCCGATGCCGAGCGCCCAGAGCGCTCGGCGCACTATTCCACGCTTGGCTGGCCTTCCTGATGTTTCGTCACTCATAGTTCGATGCGACACTCATCGCACCAAGGGTGCGAAGGCCCGCGGTCGACACTGCGGGCTGACCTACTTCTCGTCCTCGGCTTGCTCTCGCTTCCGATTCTGCTTCGCCGCACGGCCCAAGCTTTGGTCCAACGCGCCTTGAGCCGCATGGTATTCATCGACTGTTCGGCGATCGGAATCCATCTGGTGGTCGCGCAAACTGAGCGCAATCTTTCGCTCCTCACGATCGACCTTGATGATCTTGGCCGTCACTTCATCTTGCAGCTTGAATTTCTCTTCGAGCTTGGCCTGCGAGTCGAGACCGGCCTCGCTGATGTGAATCAACCCTTCGACGCCCCCGTCCAATTCGACAAAAATGCCGAAGTCGGCAACCTTGCTGACCTTCCCGACCGCCACATCTCCGACCGCATAACGGCTTGGAATTTCGTCATCCCACGGATCGCCCTTGAGCTGCTTATAGCCGAGCGAGAGTCGTTCCTTTTCCTTGTCGATCCGTAAGACCACCGCTTCGACCTTCTGCCCCTTCTTGAAGAGTTCAGAGGGATGCTTGATATGCTTCGTCCACGACATATCGGAAATATGGATCAATCCATCGATGCCCTCTTCGAGTCCGACGAATGCGCCGAAGTCGGTGAGGCTCTTCACCTTTCCTTCAATGTGCGTCCCGATGGCATACTTCCCTTCCACCATATCCCAGGGGTTCGGCGCAGTCTGCTTCATGCCGAGGGAAATCTTTCTGCTCGCCGGATCTACATTCAACACCGCCGCTTCCACCTGATCTCCGATGGACACCACGCGTGATGGATGGCGCACCTCGTGCGTCCATGACATCACAGAGACATGCACGAGCCCTTCGACCCCAGGCTCCAGCTCGATAAACGCCCCATAGTCGGTCAGGCTCACGACACGGCCTCGGACTCGAGTCCCGACCGCGTACTTACTGGCCACCCCGGTCCAGGGATCAGCACTTTTTTGCTTCAAGCCGAGTGAAATGCGCCCGGTCTCTCGATCGTACTTGAGGACACTCACTTCCACCTTGTCGCCGATGTTGAACATCTCCGACGGATGGCCGACACGGCCCCACGACATGTCTGTAATGTGGAGCAGCCCGTCGATGCCGCCGAGGTCGATGAACGCCCCGTAATCGGTGATATTCTTCACCACACCTTGGATCAATTGCCCTTCTTTCAACGTGGAGAGGGTCGTCTTCCGTTTTGAATCCCGTGTTTCTTCCAAAAGCACGCGCCTGGACACCACAACGTTGCCACGCCGATGATTGATCTTGATAATCTTGAGAGGAAACGTACGCCCAATCAACCCGTCAAGATCCCGCACTGGATGCAGGTCGATCTGCGAGCCAGGAAGAAACGCCTTCACACCGATATCGACCATCATGCCGCCCTTGATCCGCGCGACGATCTTACCGTCGATACTTTTGCCGTCGTTGAAGAGCTTTTCCAGCTCCTCCCAGATCTTCATCTTGTCGGCTTTTTCTTTGGAAAGAACCAGATTGCCGTCGGCGTCTTCACACTCCTCGATATAGACTTGAAGCCGATCGCCCACCTTGAGGTTTTGACGTTCCTCTGTGGAGAACTGATCGTTCGGGATCATCCCTTCGGACTTGTAGCCGATATCGACAACCACCTTGTCTTTGGTCACGGCCACGACGCGGCCCTCCGTAATCGTGCCTTCTTCGAGGTTTTTAAATGTTTCCTCGTACAAGGCTGCGAGGGCCGCCCGGTCTAACTGCTGGTCACTCGATGGCAAAACCGTACTCATGATGGGAATCCTACTCTTCCGACTGAAGTCGGGTGCTGATGGTTATACACCGGCATTCACTCAGCCTTGCGAATGTCGGCACGGGACTGCTTGATCGGAGATTCTACACCACCTAACAACGCAATACGATCCATTACGGTGCGACTGACTTCCTGATAATACTGCTTCGCATCTCCGCCCTCTTCATGTCGGGGAAACGCAAGCGCCTCTCCATAGAACACGTTCACGGGACGAAAACGTGGCCACATAATTCCAGGCGGTAACACATCGAACGTCCCCTTGAGATAGGCCGGAACCACAGCACATCCGGTTTGCGCCACGATCATACCGATTCCCGGCTTGGGGAATTGCAACCGACCATCCTGGGTGCGACCGCCCTCAGGGAAAATCACCACGACCTTCCCTTGCTTGATCAGAGCCACCGCCTTACCGAATGCATCACGGTCCAACCGGCCGATCCTCAGGGGAATCCATCCCAACCATTGACAGATCGCCTTCAGCCCTGGAACCGGAAAGAGATCGCTACGCCCCAGAAACCAAGCCCGCCTCCGCATCCCACAGCCCAGGAGGGGAATATCCAAATAACTGGCATGGTTCGCCGCGACGAGAAACCCGCCGGTCCGGGGAACTGCGCCAACCACTCGAAATCGAAAACACAGCCAGCCGATGGTCCGGCAGAGAACCCACAAGATCCCGTAAAAAACCGAACTCACAGTTTGGCCGCAACCACAGCCATCATCTGGTCCACCACTTCCGCGATGGACAACGTTGAAGTATCAATGAACCGGGCGTCTTCAGCCGGAACCAACGGCGCGATCGAACGTGAACGGTCCCTGGTATCACGCCTTGTCAAATCGGCGCTCGTCTTTTCAAGTCCTCCGGAATGTCCCGCCGCAACGAGTTCCCGGTGCCGGCGCTGGGCTCTGACCGTCGGATCCGCTTCGAGAAAAAATTTCACGTCAGCCGAAGCAAACACCTTTGTTCCCATATCACGCCCCTCAGCTACCACTGCTCCACCCTGTCCGATTTGTCGCTGAATAGGCAACAGCCAGGCCCGGACCGCTGAAATAGCCGAGACGACCGATGCCGCCGCCGACACCTCAGGCGTTCGAAGGTCGCCGCTCACATCCCTGCCATTGACGAATACTGTAGCGACTCCCTGATGAAACTGCATGTGAAGCGACAACGTAGGCAACAAGGCCTCGACTCCCTTGGCATCAGCTGTATCCAGGCCGGACTCAATGACGGCCCATGCCGTCGCGCGATAGAGGGCGCCTGTGTCAAGGTACAGATAACCCAATCGAGAAGCCAACAACTTGGCCACGGTGCTCTTCCCGACACCAGCCGGACCATCGATTGCAACGATCAGTCCTCTGGCCCGCTGTTTCTCCGCAATAGGTCCCACGTCATGCCCCATAGTCATAACCGTCACCGGCACTCGCCTAATAATTCCAAGAGCGTGTGATGAAAGTCCGGGAATGATGTCTCGATACAGGCCGCCTCGTCAATCGAGGTTGGAGCCGAAGCGGTCAAGCCTGCAATGGCCAACGACATCGCCACCCGGTGATCTCCATGGCTGTGGCCACATACAGCTTGCAACCGACCATTATCTTCCGCTGTGCCAAGACCTCGCACAATCATCCCGTCCGGCCTTTCCGTCACCTGCGCCCCCATCGCACGTAATTCCGCCGACACCGTGGCAATCCGATCGCTCTCTTTGACTCTCAATTCTTGGGCTCCGGAAATGATCGTGTCACCCTCTGCAACTGCGGCCGCGACACACAAAATGGGAAATTCATCGATCGTCTGCGGAATCAAATCAGGCCCGATCTCCACTCCATGCAGCCTAGCCGACCTCACTCGAATATCCGCAACCGGCTCTCCTGCCTCTTCGCGCCTATTGAGCAATTGGATGTCTGCACCCATTCTCGTCATCACGTCCAACAAGCCGACCCTGGTAGGATTGATCCCCACATGTTGAATCGTCACATCCGAACCAGGAACAATGGTGGCTCCCACGATGAAAAATGCCGCAGCAGAAAGATCTCCCGGGACGACTAATCGAGGCGCCGCGTTCCATCCAACCGACGGTCGTCCATCGATCAGCAAAGTAGTCCCTTCCCGTTGAAGCGCAATACCGAAAAATTTCAACAACCGCTCCGTATGATCCCGCGAGAGGCGCGGCTCAGTGATACGAGTTGTTCCTTCGGCAAACAAGGCCGCGAGCAATAACGCCGACTTGATTTGCGCACTCGCCACCGGCGAGGCATAGGTGATCGCGCGAAGTCGACTGCCCGTCACGGCTAAGGGCGCAAGTTCGCCACCCTTGCGTCCGGCAATGACGGCGCCCATTTCCCGCAACGGCTTCACAATCCGTCCCATGGGGCGGCGACGGATCGATTCGTCACCGCTCAGCACTGTAAAAAAGTCTTGTCCAGCCAGCAGACCCGTCAGGAGGCGAATGCCTGTTCCAGAATTCCCGCAATCAATCGGCCCACTCGGCTCGGTCAGCCCCCAGAGTCCCTTGCCGTGCACACAGAGTTCTTCGTCCGACTCATCGATACGGATACCGAGACCCTGGAGAGCCCGCATTGTATTGAGGCAATCTTCGCCCCGGCAATAGCGCGCAACCGTACTGATCCCGTTCGCCAAGGCTGTTAGAATGATAGCGCGATGGGTGATCGACTTATCGCCAGGAACGGAAATCGTTCCCTGTAACGGCCTACCAGGTATGATGGTCAGCGATGCCATAGGTGTCTTACGCCGAGACAGTCTGTCGCGTAGGAAGCTTCTCTCGTTCCTGCTTGGCCCGTTCGAGTTCCTTCTCGATGCCGGAAGCATCACCCTCTTGAATCAGCTTCTTCAATTGTCCCAGGGATCGCTCATAGGCCTCAATAAACGTCACCACATTGTCACGGTTCCAGAGGAAAATATCGCGCCACATTTCCGGAGAACTCGCTGCAATCCTGGTCGTATCCCGCAACCCACCGCCCGAATGGCTTGCCAGGTCAAGAGACGGGATGTGCTGATCGCGAATCTCGGCCAGGGCATTGATCAGGGCAAAGGCCGCCACATGAGGTAAATGACTGACCGCCCCAAGAATCTTGTCATGCAGATGGGCATCCATCGTCAGCACAACCGAGCCGGTTTCCTGCCACATCGTTCGGACCTGCTCAAACGCCTGCGGATTCGTGGCCTTCGTCGGCGTCAGGATACAACGCGCGCCGGCAAAGAGCTGATCCGACCCCGCCGCCACCCCCGTCTTTTCTTTACCGGCGATGGGATGAGCCCCGACAAAGTGGACACCGTCGGGCATGGCTCGTTCAGCCTGTTCCACGAGCACACCCTTCACGCTTCCGACATCAGTCACAATCGCGCCTTTTTTCAAACAGGATGCCCATTCCGTCAAATGCCTGTCATAGGTGTCGACTGGCGTAGCTAACACGACCAAGTCGGCATCCCTCACTCCATCTTTAGGATCAATCACGTAACGATCGATCGCGCCCAGCTCGACTGCAGTTTTCAAGTTTTCGACACGCCGCCCAACCCCGATGACCTGTGTGGCCAACCCCTTTCGGCGAAGAATCATACCGAGCGATCCGCCGATCAATCCGACTCCGATAATCGTGACCTGGGTAAAAAGTCGCGCCATGTTCATACGGGATTGAGGCGGCGCCTCGATCCTGAGCCCCTTCAAACACAATCCCTCTAATTACACATCCCGGCCAACCGCCACCGCGATCTTTCGCATATCCTGCATCAATTCCTTGAATTGGCTGGGCTTAATGGATTCTTCACCGTCGCACAACGCACATTCCGGATTCGAGTGGACTTCGATCAGAAGACCATCCGCTCCCGCAGCCACCGCCGCTTTCGACATCGGCGCCACCAGATTCCATTTGCCGGTCGCATGGCTGGGATCGACGATGACGGGCAAATGCGACAGCTCCTTTAATGTCGGAACTGCGGCAAGATCGAGCGTATTACGATATTGCGTCTCGAAGGTCCTGATCCCCCGTTCGCACAACATGACGTTCTGATTCCCGCGAGACATGATGTATTCCGCCGACAAGAGAAATTCCTTGATTGTCGCCGAAAGTCCCCGCTTCAACAGCACCGGCTTGTCGTACGCCCCGACTTCCTTGAGCAGTTCAAAATTCTGCATGTTGCGAGCGCCGATCTGGATGATGTCGGCCTTTTCGAGAAACAGTTCGATGTCGCGGGTATCCAGAATCTCGCTGACCACCGGCAACCCGGTTTGCTTCTTCGCCTCAACCAGATAGTCCAACCCTTCGCGCCCCAACCCCTGAAAGGAATAGGGCGAGGTACGTGGCTTGTAGGCGCCTCCGCGCAAAATACTCGCGCCGGCCGCCTTGACCTCATGGGCAATGCCGACCGTGATTTCGAGCCGCTCTACCGCGCAGGGCCCCGCCATGATCACCAGCTTGTTGCCGCCAATGCTCAGGTTACCCACATGGATGACCGTGCCTTCCCGCTTAAATTCCCGGCTGACGAGCTTCCACGGCGCAAGAATGGGCAATACGCTTTCAACGCCCGGCAACGCCGTGAGCGGCTGGTTATGCAACACCCGATCGTCACCTATGACGCCGATAATCGTCCGTTCCTGCCCGGTCGAGAGTTGCGATTTCAATCCCAATTCACGAAGCCGATCGATAATGTGATCGACTTCCCCTTCGCTTGCCTCTGGTTTTAATACGATAATCATATTGCCCTCACTAGCAGAATGAAAAAAGTCGCTCACAGGAATCGTGAAACGTTAGACGTGAAAGGTGAAATGCAGGATTGCCGAGCGCTCTCCCTCCGGAACATTTCACGTTTTACGTTTCACCTTTCACGAACGACGAGAACGGCCTTTTTGAGCACCCTGCGTGGTTACTAGACACTCAATGCGCATGGATGACCCGCTTGAGCGCAGCCAAGAATTCCCTGTTTTCTTCTTCCAGGCCGATGGTCACCCGGACCATACGCCCTTCAATGTGACGAACGATGACGCCCTCCTTTAACAGGGCCTCAAATACCTGTCGTCCGTCTCGACCGATATCGACATACACAAAATTGGCTTCACTCGGAATCGGTGAAAACCCGAGCGCGGTCAATCCCCTAACCATCTGGCCCATCCCTGCCTCATTCACCGACCGGCTCTGTGCCACATGGTCGTCGTCTCCAAGCGCGGCGAGGGCGGCCCGCTGCGCCAGGCTGTTTGCGTTGAAGGGAGGGCGAACTCGGTTCAAAAAATTGGTGATCTCTGCCGTCGTGATGCCGTATCCGATTCGCAATCCTGCAAGACCATAGATTTTCGAAAATGTCCGCAACACAATGACATTCCGCCCTTGCTTCACATACGCCATGGAGTCCGGAAACTGCCGGCTCCTCACGTACTCGAAATAGGCTTCATCACACACCACAACAACATGCGCCGGCATACGCGAGAGCAACCGTTCGACCTCAGAGGTCGACACCATCGTTCCGGTTGGATTATTGGGGTTACAAAGGAACAGAAGCTTTGTTCGGTCGGTGATAGCATCCGCCATGGCTTGAAGATCGTGCCGCCACTGCTTCAACGGAACGATCACGGGCCTTCCATGGGCTGCCGTGACCTCCATCTTGTAGATGACGAACGTCTGATCAGCCATAATCGCCTCATCGCCTGGAGCTAAAAACGTCCGGGCAAGCAGGCCCAGAATTTCATCCGATCCGTTCCCCAGTATGACCTGATCCGGAGTCACCTTCCAACGATCTGCCAGGGCTTCCCGCAAGCGAAATGCCCCGCCATCAGGATAACGATGCAGGGTCGAGGTTCCCTCGCTCAACGCAGCGAGCGCCTTCGGGGAGGAGCCCAACGGATTTTCGTTCGAGGCCAGCTTAATGATACGAGCAAGACCCAATTCCCGTTGAAGCTCTTCAATCGGCTTCCCGGGAACATAGGGTCTGAGCGAAACAATGTCTGGATGAACGTTCAGCGGCATGACATCAACTGTGGGCCGGATAGGAACCCAGGACTTTCATAAAAAGACAGCGTCCAGTGATTTCTTCGATAGTCGTCTTCACCCGCTCTTCCTCAATATGCCCTTCGATATCGACGAAGAAAATATATTCCCAGGCCTTCCGCCTGGAAGGACGCGATTCAATCTTGGTCATGCTCAGGCCATGAGAGGCAAACGGCCTGAGAAGATCATACAAGGCGCCGACTTTGTCTTTCACCGAGAGCATGAGCGACGTCTTATCTTTCCCCGTACGCTCCGGCGGCTTCTGAGACAAGATGAGGAAGCGAGTCACGTTGTTGATATTGTCTTCAATGCGAGCCTCGATGACCTTTAAGCCGTACATCTGGGCGGCTAACTCCGAGGCAATGGCGGCGACAGAGGGATGCTCCACACACTGTTCTGCCGCGCGTGCGGTGCTCGCGACCTCCGATACTGGCACATGAGGAAAGTTCGCCTCCAACCAATTCCGGCATTGTGCAATGGCATGGGGATGAGAGTGGATGTGTTTCACCTCCTCCATCACGCCGGACTTCGACATCAAGTGATGGGAGACCTCCTGGAGCACTTCTCCATAAATAAGCAGGGAGGAATCGATGAACATATCGAGCGTGTGGTTGACCACTCCCTCTGTTGTATTCTCGATCGGGACCACGCCGAAATTGGCTCGCCCCCGTTCAACTTCACTGAAGACGTCCTTGATGCTATTGACGGGGACGTACTGGGGGGCCGACCCGAATTTCTGCATGGAGGCCATATGGGTAAATGTCGCTCTGGGGCCGAGGTAGGCCACCTTCTGAGGGCCCTCTAGAGAGAGGGAGGCGGACATAATTTCTCGATAGACCGGCCGAATGGCCTCTGATGGAAACGGTCCGGCGTTCTGCTGGGTCAGGCGTGCGATGATCGCTGCCTCCCGAGCCTGGGTATGGAGGTTGGCGTCCGCATCCCGCAATTTCTTGATCTTCCCGATCTCAATGACGCTTTTAGACCGCTCATTCAGCAGCCGTAAAATCTCGTCATCGATACGATCGATCTTTTCCCGATACTCGGAAAAGTCTCCGGACACAGCGAACCCCCTCTTCGCAGCCCAAGAAGGCGGGTATCCGTCCGTCGGCTGGAATGGTACGAGCTAAGTTATCGATGATACAAGAATTCTTCCCGGCAAAGCAAGAAGACCCTCAACGTTTCACGAGCTTGTGTAGTACTCCACTCCGTGTAAATGTATTACCCGAAAGGATTGTACAGCCCCGGATGCATCATGAAAACAGGAGAGAGCTTGGCCGTTTGAAATGATCGAAGGCCAGCTTCGTGGCTTGGCGACCACGGCCGGTTCGTTCGAGGAAGCCGGCTTGAATCAAATAGGGTTCATGGACATCTTCGAGGGTGCCACGGTCCTCCTGCACTGCAGCCGCCAAAGACTCCACCCCGACTGGTCCTCCTGCGAACTTGTCGATGATGGTTAGAAGAATCTGACGATCCATTTCATCAAATCCCGCCGTATCGATCCCCAACCATGCAAGCGCATCCCGGGCGACGGTCTGGGTGACTTGTCCCGCCGCCTTCACCTGAGCATAGTCGCGCACCCGCTTGATCAGTCGATTAACGATGCGCGGGGTTCCTCGAGCACGGCCGGCAATCTCCCTCGCTCCCTCGGAGTCGATGGGGATTCCAAGCACGCCTGCTGAACGTGTCACAATGGTCTGCAGCTCCACGGGAGAGTAGAACTCCAAGCGGTGGACGAGGCCGAATCGGTCCCGGAGGGGGGAGGTCAGGGCGCCGGCCCTGGTTGTAGCCCCGACGAGCGTAAACTGCGGGAGATCCAGCTTCACCGTTCTGGCCGCAGGCCCCTGACCGATTACGAGATCGAGCTGATAGTCCTCCATCGCTGGATAGAGCGCCTCTTCGACCGAGGCCGGGAGCCGATGAATCTCATCGATAAACAGGACATCGTGCTCTTGGAGGTTTGTCAGGATGGCGGCCAGGTCACCCGCATGGGCCAACACGAGGCCGGAGGTCGAGCGGAGCGCCGCCCCCATCTCACGAGCAATGATATGAGCGATAGTGGTCTTCCCCAACCCGGGAGGGCCATAAAAAATCGTGTGATCGAGCGCTTCGTTCCGCTGCTTCGCCGCTTCGATACAGATCCGCAGGGATTCTTTCATTCGCTCCTGGCCGACGTATTCCTCCAAGGTCTGCGGGCGTAGCACCGTTTCAATGCTTCGCTCTTCGTCCGTGATCTGCGCACTCACCACTCGCTCAGCCATCGTGATGAAACCTCTTCCCCTTAGGCTTATTTCTTCTCCGGCGCTGGGACATACTTCGGTGGAGGCGGCAAGGCGCCCTGTCCTGGCGTTGCGGTACTCCCGCAATCAGGCGGGCAGGCCTTGAAGCCTTGCGTGGGGTCAGGAAGGTTCGACTCCATCTTCTCTAGCTGACATTGTGTGAGCCGCCCCCCATCCTTACTTCCACACCGACCCGGCACCGACGAGCTGCCGACCTCACGATAGCCTTCAGGGCAAGACCCGCACACGGCCAACAAATTCGCACCCAGCGGGACACATTGAACGAGGGTGGGATCGCCGTCCGTGCAAATCTCTTTGGACTCGGTCACGCCTGTGGTCGCATACCCTTCGGGACATGTGCCGCAGGTCTTGCGAATACTTTTCGGCTCACTCGGCTCTTCGGCTTGCACGGGCATGGCCCCCAGCCCCAGCAGGAGCATGGCAAGCCCAAGGGAAAATTGAGTCCGGACTATTCGCTGAATCAATCTCATCATCATCCTTACCCCCTTGCAAGTTCCTTCAAGGACTCACGAATCATGTCTTTGAGCACGATGGACTCAGCATGAGATTTCTTCACGTGTTTCAATGCCTCTTTGGCATCTTGCGGACGATAGCCTAAATTCACGAGCGCCGACAGCGCATCATCGAAGACGGCATCTTGTCCCTCCCTCGGTAAATCGCTTACCGGCGCGAGACCAGGTTGGAGCTTCTCAACTTTATCCTTAAGCTCCAGAACAAGACGGCTGGCGGACTTGTGACCGATCCCTGGAACCGTCGTCAGCTTCTCAACATCTCCCGACTGAATGGCTGCGACCAGGTCGGGTACCGGAAGCGCCGACAAGACACTGAGCGCCAGCTTGGGTCCGACGCCGGACACGCTGGTCAGTAGAACAAATGCATCTTTTTCCTGCGACGTCAGAAAACCGAAGAGCTGAATCGCATCTTCGCGGACATGGGTGTGAACGCTCAACGAGATATTGTCGCTGAGATTGGGCAATCCGTAGTAGGTGCTGAGAGGAATATACGCTTCGTATCCGACCCCGTGTACATCGAGGATCAGATGGGTCGGCGCCTTGAAGGCCAATCGGCCTGTCAATGAGGCGATCATACGCTACGGGACAATGAGGAATGGCGATGGCGCAACACTGAACAAGGAAGGAAGATCTTGAGTGCTCCGTTCATCCTGCAACTTGCCGCCCAGCGGTTTATCCCGCAGCGGCCACTTTCTCCATCACCTCGTCAGAAATATCGAAATTCGCATGCACCTTCTGCACATCGTCATGCTCGTCCAAGACTTCCATCAGCTTGAGCATTTGCTCCGCGGCTTTTTCTTCCAACTTGATCGTATTCTGCGGTACCGCGGTGACTTCTGCAAGTGCGGTATCGATTTTTGCATCGGCAAGCGCCTTCTTCACCGCTTCAAAGTGGTGCGGGTCCGTGATGATCTCAAAGCTTTTCTCGCCCACCTTCACGTCCTCCGCTCCTGCATCGAGCGCAAGGGATAGCAGCGTATCTTCGTCAACTTTGCCTTGCTCAATCGTCAACAGTCCTTTCTTATGAAACTGCCATGAAACCGCGCCGGCCTCCGCCATATTGCCATGGTTTTTCGTAAGAAGATTTCGCAGCTCAGCCACGGTGCGATTCCGATTATCGCTCGTGATGTCCATCAAGATGCCTGTCCCGCCGGGCCCGTATGCTTCCAACGAAAACTCTTCATAGACGACGCCCGGCAACTCTCCCGTGCCGCGCTGAATGGCTTTTTTCAACGTATCGCCCGGCATGTTGGCCTCTTTGGCCTTCAAGATAGCCAGCCGGAGCCGAGGGTTACCGTCCGGGTCTGAGCCCGTACGAGCGGCAATCGTTACCTCGCGGATAATCCTCGTGAAGATCTTCCCGCGTTTAACATCCATGGCCCCTTTATGCCGCTTAACCGTCGCCCAATGGCTATGTCCACCCATGCTTACTCCATGCAGTCATCTTTAGTAAGACCGACTGCGCAAATACGCGATGTGAATCAATGAGACGTGGTACTCGTAGCACAGGGTTTAGAAAGGTGTCAATTATGCTGAGACGCGCACGGCAGGCACCGTTACTCTGAATAGATCAGCAGCTGTATCCCAATGAGCAGAATCAGGACGGCCCAGGGCAACTCCCACTTGGAGGACCCTGCGGACGACAAGGAACGGAACCAATCGGACAGGAGCTTGGATGAACCAGCCGTCACCGCCATGGTGCCCATCATCGCATGGTCCATCGCGATCCTCGCGGCTGAGAGATGGATGCCGTGGGAATGGCCGAACAACATCAATCCTCCGATGATGGCAAAGAGCGGCAACGGCGCGACCCAGGCCGCATGACGGATCTGTCCAAGCCTGCGGAGCAGTTCGATAGCGCCGACCGTCAACGACAAGAGCCCATAACTCTTATGCTGAAAGATTTCCGGGTCACTGCCGAAAAAGGTCTCAACGAAACTGAGGGCGCCGATCGGCCACGCGTTATGATCGCTCCAGATAAGGAGAAAAAACCCTGACGTGAGCAAGGCTCCCGGCAAAAGAAACCTGGTCCAAGCCCAGAATGACATCGCCAACGCATGACGCAGTTCACTCAGCCCGATGATGAGCACCAACATGCCGGTCAGGTGATGATTGAACTCAGAGTAGGCGACACCGGCTACAGACCCTTCCCATCCCGCTCGATCACCCCTAGCCGCATGATGCTCATGATCGTTGCTGCCCTGCTCCTGAAACGACAACTGACCATGCCCATCATGCTGCGCCCACAGAGGCAAGACTGACAGGAGCAAGAAAGCCAGGATAACAAATCCTATCCAGCGGCTTGGGTGAGACCTCTGCAACATGCAGCCATCAAAACTGTTGCCTATGAGAAAGGCCCGTCCGGGTGACCGGACGGGCCTCAGCGCCATCATATATATCGTGTCGCCTATATCGGGTTTACATGAACTTCATAAACTTATCTTTTGTCTCGTCCATCACTTGAGCCGTAATGGTCGCCAGTCCACGTTCCTTCGCCACACGTTCAACTTCTTTTCGAGCCATGGGACGGATAAAGTCCGGGATATTTTCAAGCCGCTTTTCAGCTTCCGGCGTCCAGGCGATCCCATTGCTCGAATCGCCCTTGGAATCATCCATCACTTGTAATGTGATCGTCTTGTATCCCTGCTTGCGAGCAAAAGCCTCCACACTGCTCTGCACCATCGGCTTGACGAACGAGGGAAGCCGGTCGAGTTTTTCCTTCGCATCGGCCGACCAGGTGAAATCTGAGGTCACTGCTCCAGCTTCGCCGGGCTTACCACCGGAGGTCAGCCCCATTTCAGCGACCATCGCAGAAAAAGGACAGCCGCCGCCGGATTTCTCTCCAGGCGGAGTGGACGCGGTGGCCGAGGCCGGAGTTGCCGGCTGACCGCCTTGAATTTTTTCGTTCAAATGGGCCGCCATCTGACCAGGAGGTGCAGCGACCTCATCCTTGAGCGTACCCCTTGTCATCTCGAACGGCTCAGCCTCAACCGTACGCCCACCCAGCTTCACCCCGAGAGAATTGACCATTTGGGTTTCGCCTGCATTCGTCACCATGGAAAACTTGGCATTGCAAGACGGACAACCGAAGAACACGCCGAGCGAATCTTCTCCAGGCTTCTCCACCTTCTCAAAGTTCATGTAGGTTTCACAGTTCAAGCATACGAATTTCATGGTTCTCCTCTTCAGTGAGTCGTTTCACCGTTCACAGTTTGTCAGCCAACACTTTCTTGTAATCGAGTAACGTTTTAATGCGTCCGGCAACGTCTTGATACCGTTGAATCGTCGGATACGTGTCGTCAAGCAACGGCTGGCCCTTGTCAAAGGTACGAGCCAGCTTCCGGTCGAAGGGAATGCGTCCGAGCAACGGCAAATCCAGCACCTCACACATCGCCTCGGTGTTGCCTTCGAACAACTCGTTCACTTCTCCACAAGAAGGGCAGCGATACTCGCTCATATTTTCAACCATGCCCAGAACCTTGATCCCCATATCGCGGGCATAGGTCACCGACTTCTGCACCACATCCGAGGCCACTTCTGATGGTGTCGTGACGACAATCGCTCCCGCCAGGTCCGGAATAAACCCGGCGATGACCGGCGGCTTGTCCGCCGCGGCCCCCGGAGGGAGATCAACCAGCAGATAGTCGAGCTCACCCCACAGGACATCGGCTAAGAATTCTCGAATGACATTCATTTCCATGAGTCCCAGCCATACAGGACTCACGTCCATCGGCCCCTTCCAACGTACCGGCGACGCATCGTCCAGGAAGAAATCCATCGATGCGACTTTCACTCCGAGCGGCCCGACCGGGGGAATCGCTCCCTCAGGCGTCATCGTCAACGACTGGCCGTGCAATCCCAACATGCGGGGCACACAGGGTCCGTTCAGATCCACGTCCAATAGTCCAACCTTCGCTCCTTGGCGCGCAAAGGCCAATGCCAAATTGACCGTGGTCATGCTCTTGCCCACGCCGCCCTTGCCGCTCATGACAACCAGCTTATGCTTAATGCCGGCCATGCGAGCATGGACTTGTCTGGTGTGTTCTGAAATTTGTTCGAGTACTTTGGCGTCGTCTGAATACTTCAAATTGCGAAGAATGGCCTTCAGATCTTTTTCAACCGCCATAACGGAACCCTCTCTAACTGTGCGAATACACAGCGGTTGACCGTAACACAGGGATTTCAGGGGAGTCAAACTCTACGCATCCAGTCCGCAAGACGGCGCAGATTTCGATGGCTAACGCTCGCGTTCACGCGCGGGCCGCGCGGAGCGGCGAAGAGCAGGCGTCGGTCAACAACGCGCTGTCAGACAGCATTGGCGTTTATACGTCTATGAAATCGATAATGGCCGATGGTTCCACGGCAGGGAGTTCGATCCCCCAATCGGCGGATGACCATCCGCGAGGCCGTTGAGCCGACGCGAAGCGGCGCCTCAACGCAGAGTTGTGCAGCGAACGTAGCATGTCCGTACGAACGACGTGTTAGGCCGCGGCCTTGCCAGGAAGTTCCCAACCAGGAAATACGAGCACTCCCGGATGGCACTTGAGCGCGCTAGCAAGAACCTTTGCACGCTCGACACCCAAACGGACTCGGTCGTTCTCAATAGCCGAAATGGTGGCTTGAGGGATCCCGGTAAGGCGAGCAAGCTGGCTTTGGCTCAATTCCTGAAGCTCGCGAAGAATACGCACCGACTCGCCCACTGAGACAGTGATGCGTTTTTTAGCAGAACGATAGTCTTTCATTTACGGCCTCCGATAATCATGCGCGGTGATTGATGCAACTTGAAACGTCAGTTTTTCAATAGCCACGCGGTAGATGACGCGCCATTGAAGTCCCAGCCGGGAAGATCGATATCCCCGCCATTCGCCCGAGAGGGCTTCGTCACGAAAACCTCGAATCAAACGAAGCCCCGGTGGGCCAGATAGTGATGCGATGTCTTTCCATTTTTCATATCGTTTGAGGATATCATTGGGAATGAAAGTGACTTGTTTGTCTACTCGACGGTGTTCCTCAATGTGCCACACACCATATTATGGATATACCTTATATGGTATGTCAACCGCGATTGCCGTCATTGAGGCCTAACAATCCCCCTGATCAGTGTCGGCTGAAGCGACTTGTTGGGCGGCAACCCCGTTATGACACCCAGGCCAGCCTGTTGCTGAAAAGAACGGTGTCTGACCCCACAAATCTTTCCCAGGCCAAACAATGACTCCCGACCCCTTTTATTTCTTTGCGCTGGAGAGTCAAACTCCGTACATCCAGTCCGCCAGATGACGCACATACCGATGCCGAACGGCAGCATAACAGGCTGTCCAAACCTGGAGCAAAACGGAAGGTTTGGCAGTCCGAGTTGATGCGATTGTTAGCCAGTCGCGGTGGCTAACAAAGAGAATTTTCCCACCCTACCTGGCTACGTTTTCCCAGAAACGGCGCTGGTTTTGGATATTCGGAAAAACGAGCTGCCCTTCGTGGATGGTAAACGGGCGAGATACTTCCCCCTTTTCCCTTAGCAGCAGGGTGAGGATTTTGCCTTCGACTCTCCACGTACCGGTCGTCGTACCCGAGCGACTGGAAGCCGTCACGACCCAGTTCTCCGCGGTACCGTCGGCCTTTAAGACCAAATGCTCGTCTTTCGGGCTCTCGAAAACGATTGTGGTTTTGCGCCAGTGCCCCACTAAGACACGCGCGCCTTCGGAGATTGGTTCGACCTCTGATGCATGCACCGGGATCCCGGCTGCCGTGATCGCCAACACTATCGCGATAGCCATATTGCAAACCCACTTGATACTTGAATTCATGACACGATCTCCTGTGTGAGTCGGGTGATGGATCAGGGACAAGCGAACAACCGGCGCTTCTTTTTCAAGGGTAGCCTGGCCTATCCTCAATTGCGCGCATCGAACGAAATAAATGCTCCCTCCAAGCTCGCTCGTTATCTCTCAGGGATGGGGGCTGATTGATCTTCCACTGCGCGCGTCCAACGAGGTAAGTCCGCGACCGCGCGTTGCGCGAGCACAGAAGTTCATCAGCCTCCATCCCCTCTTTTCAGCATCCTGTTAGATTGAATACTGAGCTGGGCCGTACCACTTCACGCAACGAGTTCTTGCAGAACTTCAGGATGGCGCTCGGCGACCTTGAAAAGGGTTTTTGCCGCCCCGGATGGTTCGCGACGGCCTTGCTCCCAGTCTTGGAGGGTGCGCACAGAAACTCCAAGCAGCGCTGCAAAGGCGGTTTGAGAAAGCCCGGACACCAAACGAGCATGGGCGACTTCTGAAATTTCTGGACGATGGACGCGAGCACGGATACCGGCCTTCATTTCACGCACCGATGAGAGTAGCTCGGCGCCAATATCCACTTTGGGCTGACGACCGGTGGGTTTCTGTTTGGCTTTACGCATTTTTGATCTCCTCTTTGATCTGACGAAGCACATGCGCCGGGATGTTTTCACGCGTGGACTTTCCGTAGACCAGTAGTAACCAGATTTCCCCATTGGCGAGGCGATTGAAATAAATCACGCGCACCCCACCACGCTTGCCACGGCCAGCAGTCCCCCAACGAACTTTCCGTAAGCCTCCTGACCCGGGTACAACATCCCCGGCATCTGGATTTGCTGCGATGAAGGCAATGAAGTTTGTTCGATCTTCATCATTCCAGCAGTTGCTCGCGAGGCGGACGAACGTAGGGGTTTCGATAACCGTGAACATGCGCACAATATACGGCATTGCCGTATTCGCGTCAAATATGAAAGGAAGCGGTCATGGTGCGGCCCAACCAGGGTTATCCATGAACCCTTTTACTGCAAACGCAGATACGCTGCTGCGACGGTCACGGCTCGCCGCTCAGTCCGTCAACCTATTGCAGAGTGAGACTAAGGGGTCTGACCACTTTGCTTTCTTTTCACCTTGACTGGAGTAACTCGCCAACGGGAACTTCGTTGACTGATGCTTGCAAGGCAGAGCTCGTGACTTTGCCCACAGCCTGGCCCGCCGGAAGGGAGTGCACTGTGCCCCGCCTGTGGATTGGTGGATAATACCCGTAGAACGACCGCCTCCTTGACGCGCGAAACTTCGACTTCACCGCTTGGTGATGAGATCTGCGCGGTTGGCAGCTCGACGTACCGGATAGTGACGTACTGACGGCCTGTCAAGCCGGATAGCGAGACGCGCTCCTCGGTGGGTAGGATAAGTTCGTTGCCCGCACAGTCGAGCGCAAGGCCAGGTGCGACAACTACCACGCCTTGATCAATCGAGACCATCAGGCCGGCGACGACTCCCCAACCATGCAGGAAGCGATTATGCAGACGGGCCTTGTCACGGTGATAGTCCTGCTCTCGCTGAAGATCGTCGGCGGTGAGCACCTGGCCAGTGAAGAATCGTGAGCGCTCGAATTGCCTGAGTTGCACGATGCGGACCTCCTTGTGAGTCTGGTCAACGTTCACATTCATCGGCCATTAGCAGAATCGGTCGGCTGCAGCCCCAGGTTCAGTAGCACCGAATTCAGCTGACCCATGAGCTGAAATTGTTGTACCCGTCATTGGCGAACCAGTCGTACTCGGGAAACCACTGTCCGAGGTTGAACCCCTTGCCACGATACACTTCGCTTACTCCACCTGTCTGATACAAAGCACTGCCATCGACTTCTTTGTACTCTACCCACTCCCCGTTCCGCTTCTCCCACATGGTGGCCGTCAGACCACTCTGGGAGAACGTGACGCCAAGGCAGGTAAGCGGGTTTGGCCCTGCGGACTTCGTTCGCTGGTCACGCCCTTTGATCGAATTGATATGGACAGCAAGTAGCGCGTTGCCCCGCCGGAAGCTCTTCATGACCTCGTAACGTACCCAAGGCCTACTATAGGTCTCAGAACCAACGAGGACGCAGGTCACGCTGGTACCTTCCAAACCGGCGTTGATTACCCGCTTGATACCGATGCTGCCCGAGAGCTTGGCGTTGCCCCAGATTGAGGCATCGAAAAAACCTGCATCCTCGCGATCAGGTTTCATCCGCCAGTGTTGACGAACCACATTCGCTCGGAAGTCGATCACATCCTGGTAGTAGAAGCTGAAGAAGACTCTCTTCGCCATGGCCTACGTCCGTGCTGCCGAATGGATCATGATCTCAGCGGCAAGCGAGCTCAGCCCGCCTGTCCGCTGGAGCAATTGTTAGACACCGAAGCACCACCGGTTGCAGTGCTCTTTGCTTCGTCGGTTGAACCCGAGTCCCAAGAATGCGCGTGAGCCAACGCGATGTGAATGATCGAAAGCAACCAGACAATGACAAGGAAATACCGTCTTGCCCAACCACCTACGAACGACCACACCTGGCGCAACGCAATCAGAGAGTACTGATTCATAGGAACCTCCTTGTTTTCTCGCGGAGGCTCAACGGCACTCTCGAGAGTCACCTGACCACTCTTGGACGTCCAGTAGTGCTCGGGACTCGAGTACAATCGACGTAGCGGAGTCGGAAGTGAAGATACTGAAAACATGGAAGCTTAGCTAGCAGGCTGTTGACAAACCCTCTCCTGCTCCCGTCGCGAGTGTGATAAGAGAAGGCTTCACTAGGAGGGCTACGGTCATGATGGGTACCGCCGATCCCCAGCCGTCGATGTTCTACCACATCAACTTGGAGCAGTATGTGACCGCTGATCACCCGATGCGGAAGATCCGCCCGCTGATCGACACCGCACGGATTCGGCAGCTCTGCGAGCCGCTCTATGCCGAAACCGGTCGCCCGTCGATCCCGCCGGAGCAGCTGTTTCTGGCCCTCGTGGGTGGCTATCTCCTGGGCGTCACCTCAGAGCGGGCGTTGGTGCGCGAGCTGACGGGCAACCTGGTCCTGCGCTGGTTTGTGGGGCTGGATCTGGATCAGATGCCGTGGGACCACTCGACCTTCTCGCAGAACCGGAAACGGCGCTTTACGGAGAGCGGGCTCCTTGAACGGTTGTTTGACGAGACGGTCGCGCGGGCCATCAAGCAGAAGCTGGTCTCCCAGCATACGACGCTGGACGGCACGCTGGTACAGGCCAATGCCTCGCACAAAAGCTTTGTGCCCATGGAAGTATTTCTGAAGCCGGAAGAGTACAAGCGGCGGATTCGCTCGCTGGATACGGACGCGGCACAGGAGCAGGACCCGGGCAATCCGACCGTCACGTTTCGCGGCGAGCGGCGCTCCAATCAGACGCATGTGTCGACCACCGATCCTGACGCCAAACTGGCGAACAAAGGCCATGGGACGGCGGCCATGGTGGGCTACACCGTTAATGGATTGATGGAGAATCGCCATCGGCTGCTCTTGGGGATCAATGTGGAGTCGTTTCGAGGGCCCGCCTCAGAGATGGACGGGGGACGGGAGTTGCTGGATCGGTTTCATGCGACACACGCGATGCGGATTCAGACGGTCGGTGCAGACAAGGGCTATTTTGCCAAGCCCTTTCTAACGGCCCTCTTCCGGCGGCGCATCAGACCACATATTGCGGCCAAAACGACTGGACGAGAGGCAGTGCATCAACGGGTGAGACGGATGGGCCAGACGGGGGGCTACCGGCTGTCGCAGCGCGCGCGGAAGAAGATCGAAGAGCTGTGGGGGGAGGCAAAATGCTGGCATGGGTTCCGGCAGTTTCGCCGCCGGGGGCTCCTGCAGGTCAGAGATGAAGCGTACCTGATGGGATGGCTGCTGAACCTGAAGCGGCTGGCGACGATACTCCCAGCACCGGCCTAAGAGCGCACACGGGCGCTGGGGCTAGGCGGAGAGAGTCGGAGAGAGCAGAACATGGACGGCTCACACTCCCGAACAGACAGACCAATCGCCACCTAGAGATCTGATTGAGAATCGCTGTGACAGTGAACCTGTTTCAACAAGCTAGTTTGTCAACACACTGCTAAGTGCCTTGGAAGCAGGTCTTCAGAAATGCGGCCGTTGCCTCCCACGCCTCGGCTGTTGCATCGGCACGATAGTTTTCCACGCGCTGTTCATTACAAAAGGCATGGGGAGCATTGGGGTAAGTCCTGATCTCGACGCGCTTGTGATGTGCCGCCGCAGTCGTACGCAACCGGTCCACATCCTGACTGGGCACCCACTGGTCCTGGCCGGCCTGGTGATAGAGTACCGGGCAGAACAGATCGGTGATCGCGGTATCAGGCTGCATCACTCGACCGTAATAGACGACCGCTGCGCGGAGCCGTTTCCGTTGACAGGCGAACCGGAGTGCGTATGATCCACCCATGCCGTAGCCGACCACGCCGTGGATGTTTTGTTTAATGTGGTCGCGGGTATTTAAAAACTCACAGCAGGAGTTGATGTCTTGCAGGACGAGCGATTCGTTCAGCTTATTCATGAGCGCGTCCGCAACCTCTGCGTTGGCTGTCACCATGCCACCCAGTCGTCCGTACAAGTTCGGGATGATGACGCCATAGCCTTCGCACGCCAGCCTGGCGCCGAGATCCTTGATTTGCGCCGTCAGCCCCCATTCTTCATGCAAGAGGACGAGACCGGGGTAGCGCCCGCTTGGCTGGGGCCAAAACTGAACACATTCCACCTGCACGTGTTTCGAGATGCGTGTCTGGATGTAGGGGTCGACGGCGGCATCCGTGAGTGTGGGAATGGCGATGCCACTCGGAAAGCGGGCTGTGCCAGTGCCGATTTGATTCAAGGTAAAAGGAGCGGTGGTTGATGTCATTGCAGCAATCTTTTTTCCATCAAGGCCTAACCGGGTGCGCTCGACTCAAACAGGATTCATCCGACGCGGGCGTACTATAGGGACCATCTCGTTAGGCTGTCAATCTGGTTTGAGCGGTCGAGTTATAGTTGACGCAGCGTTCAATGATGACTACAGTTTCATCACCCTCACGGACGCAAGACGACTATGTCGCTTCAAATCGGTCTCATTGGCGCCGGCCGTCATGGTCGCCGGTATATCCACCATCTTCTGCACGATCTCCCCGGGGTGAGTCTTGCCGCTGTGTGCCGGAAGCGGGCCGAGGAGGAATTACCGTCACTTTCGACGACTGAGATCCCTGTCTATGGAGACTATCGCGCGTTGATCGCCGATTCGAGGGTGGAGGCCGTTGTCGTGGTGACCCCTCCGTCACTGTGTCCTGAGATCTGTTTTGAGGCTATGAAGGCGAAGAAGCCGATCCTCATTGAAAAGCCGTTGGCGGCGTCGGGCCACGAAGCACGGGCGATGGTCATGGCGGCAGAAGAGGCAGGCCAGTTGTTGATGACCGCACAAACCTTACGCTTCGACTCGACCATTCTTCTGTTGAAAGCGCGATTACCGGAAATCGGCCCACTTCGGTACGCGACTTTCACCAGCCGGATTGAAACGAAAACCGGCGCCGAGGTTCGGTCATCGGTACCAGGGCAGCGCGGTGCACTATTGGAGTTTGGGGTTCACCTCTTGGATCTCGTGCCGTTTCTTATCGGCGAGGAGGTGGTTTCGGTTCGTTGCGAGTTGGACCGGCTACCAACCATGGCGCCAGAGATGATGGCGATCGTGCAGGCTCATACCGTGAGCGGTCTGCACTGTGTGATGGACATTGCACGTGTTGGGGCGGGGAGGGTTGCGAGAGCGGAGTGGGTGGGATCTCAGGGGCAAATGGCCGCTGATTGGTGTCATCACCGGGTCACCGGAGTGATCGGTGATAACGCTCCTGTTGAATGGGCGGTTCAACCGCAGCAGACGATTCTTGCAACACTCCGCGCTTTCGTCCATGCCATCGAAACGAAGACCCCGCCGCCTATTACAGGGCGCGACGGGTGGCGTGCCGTCGAGGTGATTGATGCCTGCTATCGCTCGGCAGAACGTGGAGGAGCAAGCGTCAGCGTCTCTTCTCTCCGCTAGCGGAATGCTGAAAAAGTCTGCCAGCGGCGTTCTCAGCTCATCGAAATCCTCAACGTACCCCCTGAGGGTACGCCTCCGGTTTCGACTCGCCTGCGGCCTTGCTGGACAGCCTTTTTGAGCATCCCGCGATGATACGCCGCTGCTACTCCTAAGAAACCAATCTCCGGTTTCTAGGTTCTGTCGACATTTACTTGAGCCATAAGTAGCTGGCCGCGAGCTGCACGAACGACAGGAAGGAGAGCGCGGTTTT
>NEWT02000029.1:702-21142 GCA_002869925.2 Nitrospira sp. CG24A | reverse complement strand
TGATGCCTGCTATCGCTCGGCAGAACGTGGAGGAGTCAGCGTCAGCGTCTCTTCTCTCCGCTAGCGAGATGCTGAAAAAGTCCGCCAGCGGCCTTGCCGGACGAACTTTTTGAGCACCCCGCATGGCATGTCCTTGTTCCTCCTAAGAAACCAATCGCCGGTTTCTAGAAGCGCGTGATTATATTTCTATGAATCGGCGACGATGTGCGTGTCTGTTTCCTCCACCCCTTCAACTTGATGGATTTTTGTGATGACCACATCCGAGAGGGCTCGTTCGTCCGCAACAGCGATAAACAGAATAATATCCGGACGTCCAAAGCACGAGTGGGCTTGTTCGACGCCGGGAAGGCGCTTGAGTACTTGCAGCACATCTTTTGTCCGCCCGGCCTTGACCTTGATGAGAATATAGGCTTTCGTTGCCATTGCGTCCTCCTGTGGAAGTTATGGTGTTCTGCCCGGCATCTCGTGCCGTCGTTGCGCAAATACCTGGTGCAGGGTTTGTTCCCGCTGCATGAAGGTGGTTCGTGCCTTCGCGACCAGTTCCATGAAATGGTTGAAATCTGCCGGACTCACGTTGAATTGCCGAAAGCCTGGCGTCAAACGATCTCGCTGATCGATCCCCATGGCGATCCACTGGGCACTGAGCGCCTCCAGCACATCCGACGTCCAGCCTGTTGAATGGAATCGCAACAGGGTTTCTTCTCCGCTGCCTCCTCCCTGTGCTGCCAACGCGTGAGTCAACAGTAATTGCACGGCTGGATCGCTACTTTTCAGAAAGACCGATTGAAACTGGATGACGGCTTTGATCACGCGGTTCGCATCGGGAGTGTCTTCAGGCGGAAGCACATCAGCGTCTTGCAGGGTGGCCAGGACGGCCATCGATGCCCCAACGAGTCCAGATGGAGTGGCTCTATGGTCAGGCACTTGGGCCAAGACCGGATTGATGGTTCCTATGAGCAAGCTACTAAGGAGAACACATACCGGTAGAGGGTCTGGCAGCTTGCTGAACGATGTACGTTTTTGAAACTCAGCGTGGAAGCAGGTGGAAGGGGTAGACATAGAGCGAGATTATACAGAAGGGGAGAAGGGTGTGCTAGCGTTCTGGTTGGCGTGATGACAATAAGGGAAATACCACCAAATTCTTGCGTGCTTTTCCTGTTTTGGTTGAAACAATTGGATGCGGTTCCTATAATCCACCAGCCTCGTGCCTCGCACCGGAGTTCTACATGCTTGCAAAAGTTCTGAGCGCTGCACTCGTCGGTATCGATGCGCATCTGATTGATGTGGAAGTCGATATTGCCGGAGGGCTTCCACAGTTCTCAGTCGTCGGTCTTCCCGATGCCACGGTGCGGGAGAGTCGTGACCGAGTGCGCTCCGCCCTCAAAAATACGGGGTTCCATTTCCCGGCCAAGAAAATCACGGTGAATCTTGCTCCCGCAGGAATCAAAAAGGAGGGATCGGGCCTTGACTTGGCGATTGCCCTTGGGATTCTTGTGGCGGAAGAAGTGATTACGCCCCAGAGCATACTCGGCCGTGTCTGTGTCGGTGAATTATCCTTGGATGGGCAAATCAAAGCGATTACCGGCGCGTTATCCATCGGGATGGCCTGTCGGCCCAATTTTAGTTTGCTTCTGCCGGCGGAGAATAGCCAAGAAGCGGCCGTGGTGGAAGGCGTAACGGCGTATCCTCTCCACACGCTCCCCGAGGCCGTGGGATTTCTTAACGGCACGATTTCGCTGGCCCCGGCTCACACAGACCGGGAACGGTTTTTTACCATTCGTCCAGTGGAGGATGACGACTATGGGGATGTCAAAGGGCAGGATCATGCGAAGCGTGCTCTAGAGGTCGCAGCAGCCGGCGGGCACAATCTTTTGATGGTGGGACCGCCCGGGTCGGGTAAGACCATGTTGGCAAAACGTCTCCCGACGATTCTTCCACTTATGGAACCTGAGGAAGCGATCGAAACCACCCGTGTTCATAGTGTGTCTGGACAATTACCGGCGAATCACCCGTTACTCACAGTCCGTCCGTTTCGCGCTCCGCATCACAGTATTTCCGATGCCGGGCTCATTGGAGGCGGAACAGTTCCTAGGCCCGGGGAAGTATCCTTGGCGCACAATGGCGTGTTGTTCCTGGATGAATCTCCGGAGTTTCGGCGTCCTGTTTTAGACGGACTGCGTCAACCCCTGGAAGATGGGCATGTGACCCTCACCAGGGCCAGCGGCTCGCTCCGTTATCCTGCACGATTCATGTTGATCGCCGCGATGAATCCTTGTCCCTGCGGGTACTATGGAGATCGCACACGTGAATGCGTCTGTACTCCTCATCAAATTCGTCGGTATCGAGCCAAACTGTCGGGGCCACTTCAAGATAGACTCGACATTCATATTGAGGTCCCGCCGGTTTCTGTGCGAGATTTGCATGATCATGGCCCGACGCCGGAAAGTTCTGCCACAATCCGATCGCGTGTCCTGGCGGCGCGCGATCGACAGCGTCACCGATATCGTCAAGACGGGATTCACTCGAATGCGCAGTTGAAGCCCCGGCTCTTGAAGCGGTACTGTGCGTTGGATGCTCCGACGCAAGAACTCTTGGAGCGCGCGCTGACGAAACTCGGGCTGTCGGCTCGAGCCCATGGACGGATTGTCCGTGTTGCGAGAACCATTGCCGATCTCGCGGGCTCTGATAACATCGAACCGGTACATGTGGCGGAAGCCATTCAATACCGTAGCCTTGACCGTCGGATGGAGTTTTAAGGATTTCCTATGTTGTCGACTGTGAAAGTTTTTCTCTGGTGGTTTATCGTCGGTGCCACCATGGCGCTGGCCGTGATCATGCTGCAAGGCGGCATTCGAGAAGCCATGCAAACATCAGGATCGGTGTGGGGACTCAAGTTGTTCGAATTGCTCACAACCGTACTGGGAGGGGGGCTCCTAGGGGGCTGTATCGCATTGATTCTGGATCGCATCAAGAAGTCATAAGGGTATTTCACATCGTAGGGACATGAGGCTATAGATGGACGTGGAAGTGGGCTCGAATGTGTACCGCAATACCGACGGCATGATCGAAATCGAAGGGGTTCCCCAGATTGAAGTGGCACTGAAACCGATCACAGGCGCGCTACTCGTGAACTTTGCCCTTTTCAACGAGGAAGGCAAAGTGACAGCGAAGCTCAACGATAGTACCTTGATGATCAACGAGCAACGCGCGTACGACGTGACGAGGACTCCGAAGAGCCTCCTACTCACACATCCGGCTTCCGGAACCGTCATCTTACAGATAGATGTGTCGGCACCTGGTGTGGTGGCCCTCACGAAAGGGGAGTTTCATACGATGAAGGGCCACGTCATTCGGATCTCTCCCACCGAATGGAACATCGATAAGCTTCGTGCCAGCGGGACCATCCAAGATCTGAAAGGTAAGTCGGTCATCATCGGCTGATGCATCTTGTTCATTTATTCTGTTCGGTCGGTCTTGCGTATTTGGTCTAACGCGACTCCCTTGATGAACTTGATCGACCAGATAGACCGGCGTGTAGTATTGGGTGGGGCTTCTTCGGGCGTTTTACTCATATGGACGGCGATCACTGGGACCGGGTGGACGAGTGTGCGGATTACCTGTGCTGCTTCGACATAGGCCATACCGAATGGATTGGTCGTTGAGACGACAATCAGTCCGGTATCGACTAATAGCCGGGCCACCTCCCCATAGCGGCGAGCCATTTCGGTCGCCTGACCTCGCTCTCCTTCCGACAGGTCCGCATCGAGGCCGCGTCGGAGATTCTCTCCGTCGAGCAAGTACGCATGCCGGCCGTCCGCCACAAGCCTTGCCTCAATGGTCCTGGCCAGGAACGACTTCCCCGTATGCCGCCCGCCAGTCACCAACACAATGGCGGCTCGGTGGCCATATTGCTGCGCGCGATCCTCGACGCCGACCTGCCCCTTCACCCAGGCAAAATCGCGCTGCCGCGCTTCTTCGCGGAGAAACTCCTGATCGTCGTGGACCAATTCTGTCACGATGCCGCCACCGGCAATGTCGTACTCATCCACGAGAACGAACCGGCCCGTCGATTCAAATGAAGCTGAGAGGTCGAACGCCACCGGCGTTTTGGCCCGAATGGTCAATTCAGCGACCTGATTCTTATTCACCACATGGCTGCCTTGCTGCTGAGCCAAGTCCATCGTGTCGATGATCCGGTGAATGGTCGCCACCTCACAATCTACTTCCTTCGTGGCCACTCTGAGCTGATAGCGTCGCCCCCGCTCCAATGGCTTCCGGCCCAACCAGAACACATTCGCGCGAAAGGCCGTCGACACGAGTGGAAGGGCATCTTGATGCGAGGCAACCTCTCCTCGTTCCACAAAGATCTGTTCATCAAGCGTCACACCGACTGACTGGCCTGCATGGCCCTCTACCGGTGAGGGCTCAACGTTGAACGCTTCGATGGACTTCACCGTCGCTCGTTTGTTCGACGGGGAAAACACCAGGGAGTCGCCAACCTTCACTCGCCCGGCTGTGACCCGCCCTGTAATAATGCGGCGGGCATCGAATTTGTACACGTCTTGAATAGGCAATCGTAGCGGCTGTTCGAATCGCCCCGGTTCCTTCCGAAAGGCGCTGAGCGCATCCAGCACCGTGGGACCGCTGTACCACGGCATCTGCTCGCTCCGGTTGGCGATATTATCTCCGAGCTTGGCGCTGACCGGAATGATCTGCTGTGGAACCGCCTTGAACTGCCCGAGGAACTCCCGATATTCCTTCTCAATCCCATCGAATACATCCTGCCTGTAGCCGACCAAATCCATCTTGTTCACCACGACAGCAAACTGGCGGACACCCAGAAGCGATAAAAGATAGCCGTGTTTTTTGGACTGTTCCTTTACGCCCTCCAAGGCGTCGATCAACAGCAACGCCCCTTCCGCTCGGGCCGCGCCGGAAATCATGTTCTTGAGAAACTCCTTATGCCCCGGCGCATCGATGATGATGTAGTACCGGCCCTTCCAGCCGAAGAACGTCCTCGCTGTATCGATGGTGATGCCCTGCTCCTGCTCTTCAAGAAACGCATCGAACAGGAAAGCGTACTCAAATTCCTTCCCCTGCTGCCGACAGATGGCTTGGACCTTTTCAAGCTTGCCGTCCGGCAACGATCCCGTGTCGGCATAAAGCCGCCCCAGCAGGGTGGACTTCCCATGATCCACATGCCCGACGATAACGATGTTCAGATTGTCCGATGGTTTCGAGACTGTTTCCGCCATTTTTAGACTCCAGAATGTTCAAACAGGCAGCCCAGCAAGGCCGCAGGGGAGGAAAAACCGGAGGCATACCCTCCCCGGGTATGTCGAGGATTTTTCCGACCCGAGAACGAAGCTGGATGCCTGTTTCAACATTCTGCCGTTACATGTAGCCGTCTTTGCGCAAGAGCTCCATCCCGCGCCCCTCATCCTGTGCACGGCCCGATCGCTCTGCCACCGTGGTGTGCCGCAACTCCTCGATGATGTCGTCCACGGATTTTGCCGTCGATTTAATTGGGGTCGTGCAGGGCGCGCACCCGAGACTGCGATAGCGGGTCCCGTCCCCTTTGTCGAGATAGAGATCGATGAAGGGAATGTTCTCAAACTTGATATATTCCCAAATGTTGATTTCCGTCCAATCCAGCAGCGGATGGATTCGGATATGCGTGCCCGGAGGAAACGTCGTTTTGAATTGATCCCAGAGTTCCGGCGGCTGATCCCGGAAATCCCAATCGCCATGTTTGTCACGAGGCGAAAAGTAGCGCTCCTTGGCTCTGGTTCCTTCCTCGTCTGCGCGCACACCGAGGATGATACCGGTATAGCCCTTTTGCTCGATTAATTGCTTGAGGCCATTTGTCTTCAAGGCCGTACAACAATTCACGCGGCCCAGCGTATGGTTCATCCCGGCCGCGAGCGCTTCCTTGTTTTGCCCCACGACTAACTTAAGGCCCCACTCACGGGCGACGCGATCACGATATTCGATCATGGCGGGAATTTTGTAACTCGTGTCGACATGCAGGAGAGGAAACGGCACATGGCCGAAAAAGGCCTTCCGGGCCAGCCATAGCAATACGGTCGAATCCTTCCCCATCGACCACAGCATGGCCAGATTGTCGAAATGCTTATAGGCTTCCCGAAGAATGTAGACGCTCTGGTCTTCTAGCTGACGAAGGTGTTGCACGGATTCGATCCTCTCCTAGCAAGATGCTGAAAAAGCCCGCCAGCTTCGTTCTCGGCTCATCGAAATCCTCAACGTACCCCTGAGGGTACGCCTCCGGTTTCGATTCGCCTGCGGCCTTGCTGGACGGCCTTTTTGAGCATACTGCGATTAATTTGCTATCAGCGCCATATGTAAGATTCCACTTACGCTTTATGTATAAACCGAGTTGTTCCGTAGCCTGCCATGCTCAATGTAAGCGGCCGGTCACACCGATCCCCACTGGCTCCTGAGTCAACTCCTCCAACTTACGTGCTGCCGATCCATCTTCAAGCGCTCGACGCGCCAGTGGAACGCATGACACCCACGTCGCCCCTTTGCCTGCAGCATATAACATCAACGCCGCATTCATTACGACCCAGTTGCACGGTCCCCCAGGCACTTGATTATGAAGAATCCGTTTGAGCAGCTCCGCTTCCTTGTCTCGCTGATCCGATGGGAAGCCTGCCATGTCTCGTTGCGTGCCCAGCGGCAATCCGGCATCTTTGGATGCGAACGTGAGGGGACTAATCCGCTCATCCCGCAATTCCAACACCCTGGTAAGAGCCGCAATCGAGAGCTCAGGATCGCCTTCCACTCCACTAACCACCAACGCCCGCGAGCAACCCAGCATCCGCAACACTTCAGCCGTCTTTTCAAAATGAGGCGGATGGGACAGGCCGACGATCTGCGACAAGGCCCGCGCCGGGTTCAACAGTCTGGCAATCGGATGAAAAAGATTCCGCGCTCCCAGCTCTTGGCGCATCTCTAAAAAGCGATAGACCGGAGGGTGGTAGAGCGCGATGTCGAGATAGGCAAATCCATGCTGCACCACCGCCTCTGCCGCGACCTTTGGCTCCATATCGATCGGCAAGCCCAAGGCCTTGAGCACCCCGGCATTCCCCGCGCGACCGGGGATTCCGTCATACCCATGCATCAAGACCGACGCACCCGCCGACACAGCCACAATGGCAGCGGCAGCAAGGGCATGGAAGGTTTCTTGTTTCCCTGCGTAGCTCGGCAGATCCACGACGCCGAGTTCTCGCGGAATCGGCACAGGCGCCACATAGGAGCGCGCGGCTGCGGTCATTGAGGCCAGTTCGGTGACGGACTCCATCTTGACCCGCATGGCCATGAGAAAAGCTCCCGTCTGCGCCTGCGTGGCCTCCCCTTCAATGAGCGCTTTCATCGCCCGCTTCGCCTCGTCCCACGTGAGGTCCTTGGCCGCTCGCGGTCCCTTTGCAATCTTCGCGATAAATTCCTGCATCGACATCATGAAGCCTTGTGTAACCCGCATTCGGTCTTGGTAAAGTTTTTCCACCGTCCCGCGCGGGGGTCTTCGCCGGACATCACCGGGCTCGTGCAGTAGGTGCAGCCGATACTGGGATAGTGGCGGTCGTGCAACTCGTTGTAGGGCACTTCATGGACGCGAATGTAGGTCCAGACATCTTCCCACGTCCACTTCGCAAGTGGATTGATTTTCACCAACTGAAACTTTAAATCCCACTCGATCAGCTTCGCATGGGCTCTCGTGGGAGACTGATCCCGCCTGATCCCTGTGATCCAGGCGTCGAATCCCTTCAACACGCGGGTGAGTGGCTCCACTTTGCGCAGGTCACAACATTGATCAGGCTGGCGCGCCCACAGGGCATCGCCATACTGAGCCGCCTGTTGCTCCGGCGTGAGTAATGACTTCACCTGCATAACTTGTTGTGGCTGCAAACTATACCGTTCAATCACCCGATCGCGCGTCGCATAGGTCTCAGGAAAGAGAAACTCCGTGTCGAGATAGAACAGCGGCACGGAAGGATCGATGCGGTGAACCATGTCCAGCAGCACGACGTCCTCCGCTCCGAAACTGCAGGCAAGCACAATCTTCGGCGCATACCGTTCGATCGCCGCAGCCAGCACCTCTTGCGGCGACTTCGTCTCGAACGACTCGCCCCAAGCCTTCAGTTCTTCCGATGAGAGATTTGCCATTTGGTTCTTCCTACCTTCACTCACACTTCAAGCGGCGAAAGGGATGATTCCAACTGCGCGCGACTTTCTCACCCGCCCACCCACTGGCAAATATTTTTCACCCGCCGTACCCTCCGATTGCTTCGCAATCGATTTCCCGGGACATGCCATTAGCCCGAGCGAGGGCCTCCAATCCTTTTCACGTCTCGTTAAGGGAGTGGCCGAGGCTGCCCTTTACTGCGCGCATCGAACGAGCACATTCTTATCGTGCGCGTTCTGCGAGCCCACTGCGCGCGTCCAACGAGGGCCTTCTGAGGCCGCGCGTTGCGCGAGCACAGGAGACACTCAGTCCAAACCCACGTTTTACCCCATTCACCACATAGAGGAGTGGCCCAGGCTGCCCTTTACTGCGCGCATCGAACGAGCACTTTCTGAATGTGCGCGTTCTGCGAGCAAGAAGGGCACCTGGCCGCTCCCCGCATCATTCTACTTTTTCGACCAGAATCCGATAATGATCCGCCGCGGCTTCGAGTGGCTCCTGCAGCAACAACAGATGTCCGTCGTTTTTCAAACTCATCGGAACATTCTTAATCGGTTCACCTGCATCAAGCCAGACCTCCAAGCGCTCGCCTGCATCCATCATCTCCAGCTTGAGCTTGGTCTTCACATAATTCAACGGGCAGGCGACCCCGCGCAAATCGTAGACCGGTGCGCTGGATGCAGCAGGCGCGGCCATAGGGACAACAACCGGCTTGACCTCGGATAGCACAGGAGCCTTGGCCACCTCGGCCTTATCCACCGGCGCCAATTTGAGATCCTTGCCCATCTGCTCCGTGGCGGCACGACAGGCATCGACGAATCCTTTGGCAAAAACCATCTTGTCGCGGGCCGATTCGCCAGTCGTGTCCTTCGGCCCTAAATCGCCGACGCTGTTCCTTAAATCCCGATACATAGCCGGCACAATGCCTTTTTGTGCGATCCGGCCGTCGAACTCGATGAAGGTTTCTGAATCCGTCGAAGGCTCAAGTCCTTCCGTGACCAACAAAGCTTTGGCGGCAGCGAGCACCGCGCGATATGACTTGTTTACCGAAACGGAATACTGATGGTTATCGACAAGCAGCTTCGCCTGATAGAGTTCCTGGTCGGCCTCGAGAATGCCATTCTCGATCATTTCAAGCGCGCCACCCGCACACTCACCGGGCCCGAGATCCTCCAAGACAAATTCTGCCTCGCCTTCCCAGTCGTAATAGAAGGTCGGATCGTCCTGAAAGGACGGAACGATGGTATACGGAATCAGCTCATCCTTGAGTTTGACCTTACCCGCACGATCGATGAAGGCAGGCAGCCCTTCGCCGGAGAGGCGGTCACGCCGATACACATCGATCAAATGCGTGATCGCCGCCGACACACTCTTGGCCGGTAACTTGACCACCATCTGTCCGATCTTTGCAGTCCCATTAACGCGTCCACCCAAATGCAATTCGTAGAAGGGCGCGACATGCTCGCCAATGCGTTTCCCCACTCCATGCAAGCCGATCGTGGCGATATGGTGTTGAGCACAGGAGTTGTGGCACCCACTGATTTTGACGCTCACATCCTTCAGATCCTCGGGAACCCGGCCAGCCGGGAATACCTCTGCCAAGGCCCGCGCAAGTCCCTTGGAAGATGTGATCCCTAAGCCGCACGTGTCGGTCCCAGGGCAGGCGATAATATCTTCGACCAATTCAGCGCCGGGGTCAGCCAATCCCTGTGAAGCCAAATCGGCATAGAGGTCGGCGATACGCGACTCCGGTATCCATCGAATGATCATGTTTTGATTGATCGTCGTCCGAATGTTGCCATTGGAGTAGCGATCTGCCAGATCGGCGATGAGCAGCATCTGCTCTGCCGTCAGATCGCCCATGAATAACTTGGTCACGGCGGCAACATAGCCCTCTTGTTTCTGCCGCACCACGTTGGTCCGACGCCACATTTCAAACGGCGTCTCCACCGGCGCGCCATTGGCATGACCATTGGTCTGCGCTGCTGCCCGCTTCGACCCATTCGACGCCGGCATGATGAGGGGAACGGGCTCATCCGGATACGACAATAATGTGATCGGCTCATGCGTCGGACGGGCATGGCCCATCGATACATAGGCCTCTTCCCAGCGACGCTTGAACTCCGCGAAGCCTAGTTTTTCGATCACAAACTTCATCCGGGCCTTCGTGCGATTTTTTCGATTGCCCAAGGTGTCGAACACTCGAATCACGGCTTCCACACTCGGGATGAGCTCGTCCATCGGGGTGAATTCTCGGAGAACCTGCGCGATCCGTGGGGCTGAACCGAGACCTCCGCCTGCGACCATGCGAAAACCGATGACGCCATCCGCGCGCTTGGCGGCGAGAAGTCCGATATCGTGAATCGGTGTGAGCGCGCAGTCCTGCTTGCAGCCGGAGAAGGCAATTTTAAATTTGCGCGGGAGGCTCTGGTTCAGCGGATTCCGCAGCAGATGCAGCGCAACGGTTTTTGCATAGGGCGTTACGTCGAAAACTTCGCCCTGACAGATCCCGGCAAGGTGGCAGGCAGTCACATTGCGGACCGTGTTGGCGCAGGCTTCTCTCGTGGTCAAGCCGACTTCAGCCAGCCCGCGCATGATCGTTGGGACGTCCTGTAATTCAACAAAATGTAGCTGAATATCCTGGCGCGTCGTGACATGCCCAACACCGGTCGCATATTGCTCGGTCAATTCTGCAACCCGACGCAACTGATTCGCCGTCAGCCCGCCGAAGGGGATCTTGATACGGACCATCTGGACACCGGCCTGTCGTTGGCCGTAAATGCCATACTGCAGACGGAAGGGCCTGAAGAGATCGCCCGATACGTCGCCGGAAGCCAATCGCTTGGCCTCGGCCTCGAACGTCTCGATCTCCTCCAGAATGGCTGGAGGAATGGACTCCGTCTTTACGGAAACCGTGCTGAGTAGTGTAGGACTCATGGGTGACCTCAAATGTGATACATCAACGACCGCTCTTGTTCGAGCATTCGCTGCTGTCCGGCTAATTCTTCCACGCTGATGGCTTCAAGAACATGACGCTCTGCCTGATGAACCTGCTCCCACATCTTGCCAAGTAACAATTCCGGCTTGCTGAGTCGTCGCCCCTGTGCACGCTCACTTCCACCGATTGAAAATAACAATGGGCCATCGAGCGCCTCAAGAATTTCGACGACCGACACCTCGGACGGTTTCTTTGAAAGCACGTATCCCCCTTGGGCTCCCCGAAGACTCGTGACAAGGCCAGCCTTCTTCATCCCATGCAAGACCTGCTCAAGAAAGCGAGCGGGAATGGCTTGACGACGCGCAATTGTTTTGGCTTGGACAGGCGCTGCCTCAAGATGCATGGCTAGATCAACGGCCGCCATGATTCCATAGGTTGCTCTGAGCGATACTTTCATACACGAGTATTCCGGTAGGAATTCAGTAAGTCATGACAATTTATACTCCCGCAAAATACGATGTCAAGCGTTGCGGAGACGTTTCGGTTTTCACTCACCCGCCCCGAGCTGGCTAGCCAGCTCTTTTCCTGGTTGGGGTAAGGTAATGACTCTTCGTAGACATGAACGAAGTTGGGTATTCTTCCCAGAAACTCCAGCGGTTGCTCAAACAGGTGGTCAACGAGGCCGCAGGCGAAAAAAACACCGGAGGCGTACCCTCTCGGGTACGTCGAGGATTCTTTTGAGCTGAGAACGAAGTTGGGCGCCTGTTTCAGCAACCGGCTAAAGGTCGCGGATGGCGCCTTGCAGCACCGTGATCTGCGTCACCGGATCGCCGGAAGATTTCAGTTCTGCGCGGATTTGCTCTTTGAGGTAGGAGGAGTAGCCCACGCGGTCGACTAAGAGATCGAGAAACCGTTCGACTGGGAGAAGACTCTGGGCCTTAAGCTCTTCCACGATGTCATCGCTGACGGGCACATAGCTGCTCCCCATGTGGAACACCACATTATAATGGCGATTTTTCCCAATGCGTTCGAACCGTAGACCCTTCACCGTATCCTTCCATCCGTCCTAGGATCGCTCAAGAGGGGGTCATTCTAGACAACTCCTGGCGTGAAAGACAAGACCAAGAGGGCTTTCATGAACAACAGAGGCTCAGGATTCTTTCTTTTTCTTGCCGAAATACTCTTGCCGGCTGACGGCCACATCCGTAACAAGCATCATGCCGGAATGACGTTCGAAGAGCGGTCGAAGCCCCGCCAGAAGGGGCTCAACTTTTTCTTCCGGGACGACCGTCATAATCATCTCGAGACTTTCCTGCTCGGTGGACATGAAGTGCGCTTCTCGCACGCCATGATGGCCTTTTCCTGACACATTGCCGATGATCGTATAGCCGGTCGCTTTGACCTGGTCTAATAACTCAGTCACAAACGCCCGGTGCTCCCCCGCCACGATCACACGTATTTCCTTCATCGGATGCAATGTCAACGCGCCCATCTCCATACTCCTTCCCTGTGTTAGGTGTGCTGCTTCATCTGCACTGAGTCAACATTCACAGGCATCCATTCTCCACTCGGTCGATACCGATACCATACCCCATCGTCAGGGTCGAGCGCGACGAGGTGGACCCATTCGTTGTGATAATAGTGCTGCAAGACATCGTGGCGCGCAATTAATTTGTCTATCCGGGACCGCGGCGCCTCCACGATGGTCAAGAGCCGCATCGGTTCATGATACGGCACCTCGCCGTTCATCACAGTCTGCCTCGCCAGCCCGAGCCTGAGATCGCTCCAGGGGCCGGACATGATGCCGATGCGTCCTACGACATTGTGATAGATCTTGCTCCCGCTGCCATAGACCTCGTTGTCGACCGTCGAAAAATAATGCTCCATGTTGATCCACTGAGCCACGACTTGCGGGGCGGTCAAGAGCACTTCCAACAGCCGGTTGTTCGGGTCTTCCCGATAGTCGTAGGAATGCAGAAACACGCGGCCGCCCAGGTCAAGCCCCTTGGTGAGTTCCCGGCGGCCGACGACAAAGGCCGTATTCCCTGAGAGCCCCCACTCCGGCCGGATCTGACTCCAATCGCTGCTGCGCCGACGCACGTGCGACTCGGCTTGAGGACCTTCAAGCGGTCGCCGGATTTCAGGAAACCGCCCGCAGCGCTCCTGGCTCGTCAGTTCGGACGCTTCCTTCAAATCCTCCTGCAATCGAGCTAAGTCCGCGCGATGCGTCGATGGCACGTCTTCCAAATCGAACAGCCGAACCTCGTCGGTCGTCGTATCCATTTGACCCGCCAAGAAATGTGTATCCGAAGGAATATCGATTCCGTTCTTGATCACGCGCTCTCTTACGCTCGGATTGTTAGCCATCATCGCCAGCACGCGCGCGTTGGGCTTGCCTTCGTTGCCCCCGCAGGCGCCGCAATCGAGCGCGGATTCGTAGGGATTGTTCTCCGAGGTACTCCCGTGGCCGCAGAACAAGACGAGCCGCGCGAATCGTTTGGTCAGCCCCATCATGCGCAAGGCCGTATCGACTGTGAGCACCTGCTCTTCAAGTGTAAACCCGGTCCGCGTGATCCGCTCCTTGTGCCGTGAGGCCGACCGCGCGCTCAAATCGTACTGCCGCTGCAAGCTGTCGATCAGACGATCCTGCGCTTCTGGCGTGAGTCCAGCCTGCGCCGCCGCATCAACGAACGACGGCGCTGGGTCTCCCTGCCCGCTGAGGGCACGCTGCCGCAACCCTTCGACGAGCGCGGGCGTGATGCGCGAGCTGCGCAGTCCGATCACTTCTTGAAGCGCTTTTCGCACGATCGCCTGCTGTTCCGCAGCCAACATCTCAGCCGTCTCGGCCGGCGGGAGCTTCGCGACGGTCAGCGT
Organism: Nitrospira sp. CG24A; assembly: GCA_002869925.2. GTDB lineage: Bacteria > Nitrospirota > Nitrospiria > Nitrospirales > Nitrospiraceae > Palsa-1315. Next base: position 7,124 of record NEWT02000029.1, on the reverse strand, counting down.
CGTCGCAATGGCAGGAACCATCAGCCGCTGCAGCCACGCTGTCCATCGACGGTAGAGCGCAGGGACAAAGGTCTTGCCGAAAATAGGCAGCCCATAAAACCATCCGAGAGATTCCACCATCACGTACGGCGTCACGACGTTCTCTTTGAGATCGTGCAAGAGCGTGTGACCTGCATGAATCCACCGGGCGCGAATTTCGTGGCGTGAGACCACATGGTCGAGGTAGCTCCGGGGGATCTCACGCACTTCGTTCTTCGCGCGCATGATCACCGGGAACTGCTCGGTGTCGTGCTCCTTTCCCCAGGCCCGATACCGGATGAACGCTGCGAAGAATCCAGCGAAGCCATAGGTCTCGTGCGCTCCTACCGATTCAAGATGCCGACGAAAGGGTTCAGATCGCACATCGATACAATAGACCGATTGTGAATAGGGTCGGGCCGACTCCAATGCGCTGGGCTCTGGGACAGGCTGCGACACAGCCCTATTCATCTGGCCAAGCAAACGAGTGTGGTAGCCGGCCTCAAAGGCGTGAAGCCAGACGGGGCCGTGATCGGACTCAGGGAACGAATCCATCCATGAGAGGATGGTGTTCAAGTCTGCTGGTTCGCTCTCGACAAGTGCGGTCGGATCGATCCCGAGCGCACGCGCCAATCCGAGCAACCGCTTGGCCGCGCCGCGCCGCGCCGCGACTTTCTGGCGAGGAACGACCTCCGTGTGGTAGCGCTCGATCAGATTGCCCCACGTCTTGTCTTTCTGATGGCCCAACCGATCGACTTCTTCGGCATAGAGTGCCGGGAGACGACCGGCAACCCGTTGCCGTCTCAAGTAGTGCTCTTCTGAATTGTTTCGCATGTAGGCGATGACGGTGTCGTAACGACCGTCGATGCCCAGTTCTTCCCGACAGGCTTTCTGCACCAACTCGCGCGCGTACCAGAGGCGAATAGCCAGGAATTTGACAAGGCCGACGGGATAGGCCTGCTGCCACACATATTCCCGCTCTTCCGCGCGCCACTTGATGAACCCGGCCCAACCCGGCAACGCAGTCAACTGCAACGACAGATAGTCCTGTCGCAACTCAGCTGGAATCCCGAGCGCATCCAGACTCTCCAGCAGCGCATCTTCGGGATGGTCGGGGAGCCGCGAGATCTTTGTGCCGCTGTCTTCAATCCCGCAGGGAGACCATTCGTGCGCCGCGAGCGCCTTCCATGCGCCGTACAATCCCTTTTCTCGTCCCGGCATGGTCCAGGTCGCGTGCCCTTCGTCCAGAAACGCTTCGCACCATTTGATCAACTGCTCGTTGATCTGACGGACGATCTGCGTCCCGAGCGTGTCGTCGCACCAATGCGAGAGTGTGAGCCAATGTCCCAACGCCGCTTCGTCGCCCTCTACGATCGTGCGAATCCGATCGCCCAGATCCTGAAAGGGGAGGACGGCCTCCAGGCGCCCCGCAACCTGCTCGATCAGCTCATCCAGAGGATCGAAGAGCTCTGCATCGAGCGGCTCCACGGTCGGCGCACAGAGGCCGTCGATCAAACAGGCCTTCAAGACGTCGTCGTGCGAGACCCTGCGCAGTCCGATATTCACGTGGGCATCAGCAGCCAATGGCTTCAAGGCCGCATCGAGATGGTCGACCGTGATTCGGCCCGCACGCACATACCCGCGGTAGGTCTCGCCAGGGAGGTACCCATTCCCTCCCATGAATTGCTTGCCGCGCCGGACGGTTTCCTCGAAAGGCAAATACTCAAGACTATGGAGCGGATTGTGATGCACGAACGTCCGCATCGGCCAATATTGGGCGATGACTTCTCCTGCGAGTTGGACGATCCCTCGCAGCTCCATCCGTCTGGTTTCGATGTTGATCGACGGGGTTACTTGCTCCATGCGAACGGTCCCATGATATCGCTCGGCGAGAGCGCAACGATGTTAGGCCCCAACAGCCCGGCCGGAATCACACCCAGCGCGATCACGATCAGCACGACCATCAGCAGCGCGGCGAACTCCGATTGCTGAAGGTCTGTGAAGGGAAGATCCGGTCGCTGCTGGCCGAAGAGCAATCGTTGCACCGCGTCGAGGATGTACCAGGACGTGGCCAGCCACGCGAGCAGAATGACGAACAATGCGGCTGGGGAGGCGATCGGTGACGTCAGCAGCAAACCCATGAAGCCTGAAAACACCCCAAACGGGGGAAGGCCCATCACCGCCAATGCCATGAGAGACAACAGCACGGCAAACCGCGGCATGGTTGAGGCCAGTCCGCTGACGGCCTGTGGATCCACATCGTCACCATATCTGGTCCGAATGGCCTGCCAGGCGAGCAAGAGCCCACTTGTGCCGAACGATACCGCGCCGACGAACACCGATGCCCAGGCCGTGGTGATCCCTGCCGCAGCGGCAAACCACCACAGCATGGAGAAGAGCGAGAGGCTGCTATAGGCAAGCAACAAGCGCATGCGGGATTGCGCCAAGGCTCTGACGGCGCCGTAGAGTGCGCCGATCACGGCCAGTCCCATGATCGTCACCGCCACGTTGTTCGGCAGCATCGGTGTCACCGTGACGAGGCCGTGCAGACCGACGGCGGGAAAAAGAACAACAATGAAGGAGGGCAAATTGCCCGGCAATCGTGTCAAGGCCGTGAAGTATCCACTGTGAAGCGGGACGAGCGGCAACAGAACCGCACAAGCCAGTACGGAGGCGATGGTGGAGATCGGTGGTTCTGTCATGGCAGACGTCACGGTCGCCACCGCACCCAGACCATAGACACCGATCCCCCACCACGACATCGGCCACAACGCGCTATGGTGCCGGGATAAGAGTCCGATGACCAACCCGAACAATACCAATAGCGCCAACTGGCCCACGACGCCGTGGCTCGCAAGAATGGTCACGCCAAGTCCGAGGAAAACCAACGTCAGGACCCAGGCGGATCGATGGGTCTCGTGGGTCGGTTGTCCGAGAATCGATACACATGCGGCCAGCGGGAGCAGGTAGAGCAACAAGAAGCCTTCCGAAGACACGGTGAGAAATGGGGACAGTGCAATGGTCGCGCCTAAGCTGATCATCGTCATGACAATCGCGGTCTGCTTCACGTAATCCGACCGTGACCAGACCGTAAGGCAAAGGAGTGCCCCGATAAACGGGATACTGGCCAGCAGCGTGGTGACGATCTCGTTCATCATCGTTGCGACCACCCCTGCGCGTGCTTGTCGATTCGATGCAGCAGGCGCAGCAGAAATTTCCCTGCGTGCTGATAGGCCTGTTCCACGTACAATCGATTCATGAACAAGACATAGAGTCGAATTCTCACCCCATCCACCCACGGCGGCATCCAGACCGAGCGGCCATGGGCGCGCAGGTAGAGGTACAACCAGCCAAGAATCGTCGAGAGGGTCGCGCCGAAAAGGAGCAAGTCGAAAAGCCAGTTCGGCAAGTCTGCGGCCTGAAAGTACAAGGCGACTTCCGCCGGATTGGGGTACAAAAATGCGGTGAAGGACTCGACGGCGAACAGATACACCAACACGACGAACAGGAGGGTCAGTAACATGGCCGCGGAGACTTTCCATGACGCGACGGCGCGCAGACGCGTCAACGTCAAGATCGCCTGCGACGAGGTCACCCAGATAAAGAACAGGATAATCACCGCACCCTGAGATTCCAGCAAAGGAATACGCAGAACGCCATGGGTCACCAGCAGGATGATGAGCGGAATCGCGAGCGTGGTGAAGAAACCCGTCGACCAGGTGAGTGGAGAAAAATGCTCTTCTTCTTCCCGCTGATCCGCGTGGGGAAACTCCGGATCCTGGCGGGCCTTGTGGATCACATTGCCGCAGTTCAAAAACACGGTGGCCTTGAACAGTCCATGCGCGATGAGATGGAATACCGCCAGCGAGAACGCGCCTAGCCCGCATTCCATGATCATGTAGCCCATTTGGCCGATGGTGGAAAACCCAAGCGTTTTCTTAATGTCGTTCTGCGTCAGCATCATGGTGGCGCCCAGGACCGCCGTGAGCGTGCCGACGACGAGCGCCACATGCAGCGTCACCGGACTCTGGCCGAAGAGCGGAGCCAGGCGATTGATCAGAAACCCGCCGGCATTGATGATGCCTGCATGCAGCAAGGCGTGCACCGGGGTCGGGGCATAGAGGGATCGTGGGAGCCAGATGAACAGGGGGAACTGGGCCGACTTTCCCATCCCGCCGATAAACAGGAGCAAGGTCACCGCAGTCGCGCCGCTGATCTCGACCCCGGGCAGTAAAGAGAGGGTGGCCGTCGATTCGGCTGCCCGCACGAACAATTCTTGGAATTCCAAGGTGCCATAGAGAAAATGAGCCAGCACAATTCCTGCCAGAAACGCCACGTCGCTTAGCCGCAAGAGGGTAAAGGTTCGAAATGCGCCGTCCAATGTCCCCGCATGCGAGTGGTTATGCGCCAAGACATACAACAGATAGCTCAGGATTTGCCAAAACAGAAACAGCATCATGAGGTTGGCGCTCGAGACCATGCAGAGGAGCACGAAGGTTGTGCCTCCGATCAACGCAAGGTACCGGGGTGCATGCGCGTCCTGATACATGTATCGGATGGAGTAGGTGTAGATGATGCTCCCGACGCCTGAGATCAAGACCATCATGACCGCACTCAGCCGATCGACATAGAAACCAATGGGAAACGCGAACGACCCCACAGATGCTGGATCATACAATCGAAAGGTGATCGGCCCCTGCGTGGCGACGAGGTAGAGGGTCGCAATGGCAAGACAGAATGCCGCACCGATCGGATAAGCCGCGAGCTTCGCACGCTGGGATAGCGTGCGGTCTGGGCCGATCACCACAAGGCATGCGGCTAGGAGAAAGAGTAGCGGGACGCCAAGTACGAGCGACACAAGCACCTCATCACCTCTGGCTTTTAGTCATCCTGTCGCTCTCCGTCCGGGAATCATTCATCACCGGCGCGCTCATCATTAATACGCTGCGTAGACTCGCGTCAAGGACTGGATGGGACAGGAGTCCAAACCAGACCCTGGATTGAAGACCCATTCTCTCGTGTGCAGGCACAGAGACAACAGCCGCCTCGGCGCAGCCCTGTATCATCTATTATTTATTATGGCGCCCTTCGCTTCGCACGGCTGTCAATGCTGCGGATAACGTGTGTGACGGCCCAGCCAAGTCGCTCATTAGCCTGGTCCACATAGAGCCGGTTCAAGAACAGCACATACAAGCGGTGGCGGAGGCCTTCCACCAAGTTCGGCACCCACATCGTCTGGCCGTGGGCTTTGGCATAGATATAGAACCACCCGAGAATGATGACCAGAGCCGTTCCGCCGATGAGACCATCAAAGAGCCATGTGGGGAGCGCTGCAGCCTGGAAGTATGTCGCGACCTCGGCCGGGTTTGGGTAGAGGAATTCGGTGAAGGATTCGACGGCGAACAAGTAGTTGAACACCACGAAGAGCAGTATCAGCAGCATTGCGACAGATACCTTCCATGAGGCAACTGCGCGTAGACGGATAAGGGTCAAGATGGCTTGGGAGGACGTGACCCAGATGAAAAACAGGAAAATCACGGTTCCTTGCGATTCCAACAACGGAATGTGAAGCACCCCGTGTGTCACAAGGAGGATAAGAAGCGGGATCAGCAGCGTGGTTGTGAATCCCGTGAACCAGGTCAGGCGCGAGAACTCCCGTTCTTCCGCATGAGGATCCGCATGGGGGGATGCCGGCTCCTGGCGAGCCTTGTGGATCACGTTGCCGGAATTCAGGAACATCGTGGCCTTGAACAGTCCATGGGCGATCAGATGAAACACCGCCAGCGAGAAAGCACCTAATCCGCACTCCATGATCATGTAGCCCATCTGGCCGATCGTCGAAAAGCCGAGTGTGTTCTTAATGTCGTTCTGGACTAACATCATGGTCGCGCCAAGGACCGCCGTGAGTGCGCCGACCACAAGCGCCACATGCAGTGTGGTCGGGCTCAAACCAAAGAGCGGGGCTAAGCGATTAATGAGAAATCCTCCGGCATTAATAATCCCCGCGTGCAGCAGCGCTGTCGCGGGTGTTGGCGCATAGAGATAGCCGGGGAGCCAGATGAACAGAGGAAATTGCGCCGACTTACTCATGGCTCCGATGAACAGGAGCGAGGTCACCGCGGTTGCCCCACTGATCTCGATCCCCAGCAGAAGAGGCACGGTGGCTGTCGATTCGGCTGCCCGCGCGAACAATTCTTGGAATTCCAAGGTGCCGTAGAGAGAATGAGCCAGCACGATCCCGGCTAGAAATGCCACGTCGCCGACCCGCAAAAGGGTAAAAGTTCTGACAGCTCCTCTGCGCGTGGCATCATGGGAGTGATTGTGGGCAAGCAAATAGAGTAAACAGCTGATAACTTGCCAGAGCAGGAACAGCATCATGAGGTTGGCGCTCGAAACCAAGCAGA
>NEWT02000029.1:0-602 GCA_002869925.2 Nitrospira sp. CG24A | reverse complement strand
AAGAGAAGAAAGAAGAGAAGAAAGCGGGCGGCAAGTAATCTCCTTTTCTTCTTCGAGACTCGTTACCGAGAGGGTCTCCTGCCTAGAGCGGGAGACCCTCTCGGCGCTTTTCCCACGTTGGTGCATCCTGAAGATAGACCATTTGTAATCCCACAATGGACTTGGCGTCCCTGATCTCACCGTTCAGGATCATCCTCATCGCCTCCGGCAGAGACATCTCAACCACTTCAAGAACCTCGTCACGGTCGAGCTGTTGCCGCCCCACTGACAACTCGGTCGCCTTGTAGATGTGGATCACTTCGTCGGTGAACCCCGGCGCAGTGAAAATGCTGGAGAGGAGCTCAAGGGTACCGGCTCTGTATCCAATTTCTTCTTCAAGCTCTCGTATCGCACAAACGCTTGGATCCTCACCGGGATGAAGCTTCCCAGCAGGAATTTCATATATGAACCCACCTGCTGCATGCCGGAACTGCCTGATCAAGACGACCGTGCCATCGTCTTTCAACGGCACTACTGCTGCGGCTCCAGGATGGCGTACAACCTCCAGGTCGACCGTGAGGCCGTTGGGCAACGTGACAGTATCGACGTTCAAATTTACAACA
>NEWT02000028.1:64907-115251 GCA_002869925.2 Nitrospira sp. CG24A | reverse complement strand
CCGATCTCCGGGAAACTCCTCCTCAGCGATGAGAGCCTGAACGATGCGAGAACGACGCTGGCGGGCTTTTTCAGCATCCTGCTACCGTCCCTGCTGGGCCAACAGACGTATATAGGTCACCACATCCTGCATTTCTCCGTCCGTCAGCTGGCCGCGCCATGAATGCATGGGGCTGAAGACGACCCCGTGTTCAATAGTCCGCAACAGTTCTTCGTCGGATTTCAGAAAAGACGAGAAACGGTGGAAATTGGCCGGTGCTACCTTGAGGGCCTGCGCGTCAGGTCCATCCCCCCAGCCTCCGACACCGTGACACTTCTGGCAATGGCGCTCATACACGGCTTTCCCGCGCGTGGTATCGGACGGATACTCTTGCGCGTGGGCAAACGAATGGATTCCCAGGCCTATCAGTCCTGCGACGATGATGACTGGGACTATAGTCGACATCAGGTCATAATGGATCGGACGCATGACAGCCTCCTCGTAAGCTTCGAAAACCCATGTTGCGCGTGAAAAGTGAAACGTAAAAGGTGAAAGGTTTCTGAGAGAGAGTATTTGGAAGTCCCACGTTTCACTTTTTACCTTTCACGCTAAACGATCTCTGCGTATTCCTAGCTCTTCTTCGTGGTGTGGGCAACAAACGATGAATACAGTTGCTGCATCTTGCTGCTGCCGCATTTCGGGCATGTCACGCGATTCGTTTCATGTTGCTTCAGCGTCAAGACCACCAACGATTCCTTCCCGCAATCCAGACAGTTATAGTCGTACATGGGCATGACGGTCCTCCTTTTACACGTCAAGGGCTGTGCTCAACCTTGACCTCGGCCTGAGTTTGCTCAGATTAATAGCAGCAAGGGGTGTGCCGCATGTGAACGGAGGGGTGAGTCTATTGGCACGAGCCAGGGGACTGATTATTCGTATCTCTGGCTGTCCCAGGCTGCTTCTTGCCTTCGTTCGAGTGGTGCATTTTTCCTCAGAGGCTGCCTTGGCAGTGCAGCTCAATGCGCCAGTGATAGGCGGCGGTCTGAGCGCATGGGCTAAAATTTCAAGGGATTTTTCTTTCTTCTCACTCCTGGCCTTGTGCTCCTTACCGAGTATTGAGTTGGAACGTGACTTGCGAGGCTCAGGTGTATGCCGACGCTGAAAAAGGATTCTCTTGAGCAATACCTCCGGGCTCGCTTCGGTCCCGACGTCACATTACTGTCGTATGAGGTGATCGGCAAGGCCAGTTCGAAGGGAGCGCAGAAACAGTATGGCTATGGCACGCCGGTCAAGTTGACGTTCCGTATTGGCCAACGTGTGCAATCGGCCGTACTTGAAACCATGAAACCAGGTCCGTTCGGTCATGAGCATCCGGCGGACCGGGCTCAAGCGATTCTCTGGGACTATGATTCCTATGGCCGGTTGCCGCGCCACGTGAAGGCGCTTGACGTCGGCGCGTTTACGGCCGACCAAAAACTCATATCGATTGCGCAGGCAAGGGAGTTTTTCGTCCTGACCCAATGGACGGAAGGGAGCAGCTATCATCTCGATCTAGAACGATTGGCCAAAGGCGGAAGGCTCCGGAAGCAGGATCGAGAGCGGACAAAAGCCTTGGCGCGTTATTTGGCGGAGATCCATGCCAGAAAATTGCACGACCCAGCCCTCTATCGGCGCAGGCTCAGGGAATTGCTCGGTCACGGCGAATGCATTATGGGACTGACCGATAGTTACCCGGACCGCTATGAGTTCATCACGGCAGATCTTTTGCGCCGGGTCGAAGAAGCCTGCAACCGGTGGCGTTGGCGCTTGCGCGGAGAGACGCAGCGGCTGTCGCAAGTCCATGGAGATTTTCACCCCTGGAATGTCTTATTCAGGAAGGGAACGGACTTTTCGGTGCTGGATCGGTCACGAGGGGAGTGGGGGGAACCGGCGGACGACGTGACCTCGATGACGGTCAACTACCTGTTTTTCTCACTCTGCCGATGGGGTACCTTGCAGGGGCCGTTGGAAGTGCTGTTCCGGATTTTTTGGGACACCTATATAGAGGCCAGTCACGATCAGGCGGTGACAGAGTCGGCCGCTCCCTTCTTTGCGTTTCGAGGGTTGGTCTTGGCGAGTCCTGTGTGGTATCCCACGCTGCCGGTCGAGGTGCGCCGGACCATCTTCCAATTTATCGAACATGTGCTCGATGAGCCGCGATTTGACCCGTCGCGGGTGAACGAATATTGCCGAGAGTGAAGGGCGTCAGTGATTGGTGATGAGCGAGCACGATGAACGAACAAGCCATTCCTGATCACCCCTCACCCCTCACCCCTCACGGGTTAGCGTTTGCCATGTGGATCACCGGCCTGCCAGCCTCGGGCAAGAGCACGATTGTTTCTGCCCTGAAGCCACAGCTCGAGGGTCTTGGACTGACGGTCGAGGTGTTGGAGTCCGATGAGGTCCGTCGGGTCATCACACCGATGCCGACCTACTCAGAATCGGAGCGGGATCTTTTCTATCGCGCATTGGTCTTCACCGGTCAGAAACTTGTGGCATATGGCGTAACAGTAGTCTTCGATGCGACAGCCAGCCGCCGGGTCTATCGGGACTTTGCGAAGTCCGTGATTCCTCGTCTTATTGAAGTGTCCGTGGAATGCCCTCTCGCGATTTGCATGGAGCGAGACAGGAAAGGGACTTATCGAAAGGGCCAGTTAGGCGAATCTCTTACCGTTCCGGGGCTTCAATCTCCCTACGAAGCGCCGATCAGCCCGGATCTCCGAATCGACAGCACCAGCATTTCTTCCGCCGACGCAGCACGCTTGATCTTGGACCTGGTCAAAGTGAAATTCCTAGAGCCGTAAAAAGTAAGACGTGAAAGGTGAAACGTCGAGATGCCCGCTGTTCGTACCGCTAAACCTTTCACCTTTTACGTTTCACGAACGGCAAGAACGGCCCTTTTGAGCATTGTGCCTTCTGAAGATTTATACTGTGAAATCATAGAGCGGTTGGCTATGATAACCGCTTTATGCCACGTGACAGGAGAAATTTTACAGCGGCAGCGTTGCTCCGCAATCCCCATTTTATGACCGTGCTCCCAGGCTGTTGGCCCCGCCGCGCGGTTCTTGCCGGAGTCCCTACCGAGTCCCGGCTCTTCACCACTGAGCCGCACACCCAATTACTCGGCTTCTGCCATTGGCAGCCGCATCGCACTGCCTGTCAGACCGTGGTGCTTGTGCATGGTCTTGAGGGTTCCAGCGAGTCTCACTATATGCGGGGTATCGCCGCGAAAGCTTACCGTGCAGGATTCAACGTCGTTCGGATGAACCAGCGCACGTGTGGCGGAACTGAACACCTCACACCGACGCTCTACAACAGCGGCTTGAGTCAGGACTACCGAGCCATTGTCCATGAGTTGTCGCGTGTGGATGGGCTCACTCGCATCTGGCTTGTCGGTTATTCGTTGGGAGGGAATCTCGTCCTGAAAGCAGCGGGAGAAGCTAGCTCGTCAGAGGCCGCGTTGGCCGGCGCGATTGCGGTCTGCCCGACTATCGACCCAACGCAATGCGCCAAGGCGTTGGAAGCGTCTCGGAATTGGGTCTATCACTATCACTTTTTGACCCAACTCAAGCGGCGCATGCGGCGGAAAGCGAGGCTCTTTCCAGGCAAGTGGGATCTCGCCGGACTTGACGGCATTCGCACCCTCAGCGAATTCGAGGACCGTTACACGGCTCCAGACGGAGGGTATGCCAGTGGAGCTGACTACTACAATCGCTCAGGCGCACGCCTTGTGCTCGATTCCATCACCGTCCCCACCCTTATTATCACGTCACAAGACGATCCCTTCATTCCTTACTCCATGTTTACGGTGCCGCTGATTCAGCGTCACCCGATGATTCGGGTGATCGCGCCTCGCCACGGAGGCCATTGTGGATTCTTCCAATTCGCCCGCAACGGAGAAGATTCCTACTGGGCTGAGAATCGGATTGTGGACTTCATGCAAAACCGTTCACTCTCTATGTAGCCGGTATGATTCGCGAGTAGTTTCTCCCGTCCTCGCCTCGTGTCTGTTTTCTCTGCAACTTCGCCGCAAACAATCTTGAGCAACGCGGGGTAGGGATTGCGGCTAGGCTATCGATTCAACGGCGATGCGTACGCGCGGGCAGTCGATTCTGTCAGGGCGAAAGGGCTTGTACAGACTGCAGAGGCAGCGTCATGGCATTGGTTCTCTTTCCTTGAAGTCCTGCCGCATGGTCTCTTCGACCTTTCTGAAACACGTCGGACAGTAGGTGTGCGAGAGTGCAAGATCGGCTGGATTCATCCCATGGGTCTTTCGGTACGTCCGTTGCGTGATCCAGAGTTCACGACCTGGGGAAAATCTTGTATCGTCGCGAATGAGTCCGCAGGTGCAACAGATGGGGAGCAACGTCGGTGGAATGAACGTTTCCCTCCCCGGAGCGGAAGGCGCTTCGCGAATGCGCTGCATAGCGGTTTCTTTCATAGCCATGACAGGCCTCCATATGCTTGTCGGCGGAGTATGGGCTGTGCCGTCCTGGCTGGAGAACAGCATCTGATATGCCCGATGACTTCAGTGGAGCTCCATTGAAAATTTCCGGTTGATCTAAAGCGGTGTGTCTGCGTGAAAGCAGCAGATGCGGGGTCCTTGTTCTGAGTCCACCCTGGAGCCAAACGCCCATATCGTGATACCCGCATTGTCGCACCATGTAATCGTGAGGGAATGCATGGTGCTGTGGTGGCATGTCGAGACATGCCGGAACTATATACAAGAGAGGATTCGCCTCCGATACTAGGATTTTTACTAGTTCTGGAAGGAAACCTTACTAGAGGGAGGCTCACGGGGCAGCGAGTTCGCCCGGCGAGCAGGAGTCGACTCGAGTCAGTTGCCGATGGATTTCCGATTCGGAAAATATGTTTGCGTCATGTGTCGCATCACAACAGAAAATAGCGCGGAGGGCGCCTCCGCATCGCCCGCACCATCCCAGACCCTCGCTCAACGGACCGTGAGCTAACACGCTTACGGCAAGGATTCGTTTAGAGACGCTAGGGGGTTCCCTAGGTCTGAAGGAAGACCTTCTTAGGGCCTGCACGATGATGATTGATGATCTCCCTGCTTGTCTGATCTTGAGAAAAAGCCTACACTCTCGTGTCGAGTAAGGCCATCACCCGCGACCGACGACTGTTCGGTGCTGCGGTATTTGTCATGACGAGGAAGAAACAGGCTGTGGCTTCGGCACGAAAGATTCCCAAAAAAGCAGTTCCTGCAAAGAGCGGCGCCAAGCAGGAGGGTGCCAAGCCGAGATCTCTAGGGGGGCGGTTGCCTCTGCCTGAACGCGACGCGCTTCAGACTATGCAGAACGACGAGCTGCGCCGGACCCAGAAGGAACTCGAAGCGGCTCGTGACCGCTATGCGGCGCTCTACGATTTCTCCCCGGCAGGCCATCTTACATTGGATAGGTCCGGCACGATTGTGGAGGCCAATCTGAGGGCTGGGACGCTCCTCGGCGTCAACCAGAAGGAGCTGATCGGCCAATCATTCGGCCACTTCGTTGCACGGGACGATCAGGATACCCTCCATCGGCATTGTCAGGAGGTCTTCAAGACAGGCACCCCGCAAAGTTGCGAGGTGCGGCTCACGGAAACGCCCGACGCCTCCTGTTGTGTCCATCTCGAGAGCATCGCGATGCACGAGGAGCCGGGGCGTGCTGCCCATTGGAGGACGGCGCTTCTCGATATCACCGAACGGAAACGGGCTGAGCAGGAACAAGCCCGGCTCATCGAGGATCTGACCCGGTCGCAAAAACATTTTCAAGCTCTCTTCCACTGGATTCCATCCGCCGTCGGAATCAGTACCGTGGCGGACGGTCGATTTATTGATGTGAATGAGGGGTTTAGCCGGCTGACCGGATACAGGCGAGAGGAAGTGATTGGCCGTACCACTTTAGAATTGGGGATGTGGGTTGATCCATCTCAGCGCGCGATTGTGCTCCAAGAACTTCAGAAACAGGGCTCTCTGCACAATCGGGAAGGACTGCTTCGGACCAAATCCGGAGAGATTCGTTCTCTCATGATCTCCCTTCACCCGATCCAACTTGGGCCCACTCCCTGCCTGATCTATCTGGGCCATGACATTACCGATCGCAAGCGGGCGGAAGAGGCGCTGCGTAAAAGCGAGGACCGGTATCGCGCGCTTTATCAAGACAGCCCTTTCATGTATTTCACCGTGAGCGCGGATGGAACTATCCTTTCCGTCAACCGACTGGGTGCTGAATCGCTCGGTTTTCGGGCCGAGGAACTGATCGGCCGGTCCGTGTTGTCGATATTCTATGAAGAAGATCGGGACGCAGCGCGCATATCCCTCGACCGAAGTTTGGCGAATCCAACCGATCTGGCTACCTGGGAGTTCCGCAAAGTGCGTAAGGATGGGACCACCCTCTGGGTCCGGGAAACTGTCCGGCTCGTAGAGGACGATGGTGGAGCGCTGGTCATGCTACTTGCCTGTGAAGACATCACTGAGCGAAAACGAGCGGAGGAGGCGTTGCGCGAGAGTGAGTCGCGCTTCCGGATCATGGCGGATACGGCGCCGACCCTGATCTGGATGTCGGGCCTCGACAAGGGGTGCACGTATTTTAATCAGGTCTGGTTGGACTATACCGGTCGGACGATGGAGCAGGAACTGGGGAACGGCTGGACGGACGGCGTGCACCAGGAAGACTTCGACCGGTGTCGGAAGACGTATGCCGAGGCCTTTGATCGGCGCGAGCCCTTCGAGATGGAATACCGCCTACGCAAGGCGGATGGGCAATATGGCTGGGTGTTTGATAAAGGCGTACCGCGCTACTTCCCCTCCGGCGAGTTTGCGGGGTACATCGGCACCTGCATCGACATGACTGAACGCAAGTGGGCTGAGGCAGCACTGCAGGCCAGCGATGTCTTCACCCGTGCGGTCCTGAACTCACTTTCCGCGCCTGTCTGCGTGCTGGACAAAGAAGGGGTCATCGTCACGACGAATGATCCCTGGAGAGAATTTACCAAACGGCACGTGGATCGTGCATTCATCTTTGGGGAGGTCTCAGGCAATTATCTTGATGGCTGTCGTCATACCACTGCCGGCAGTCTGTTGGAAGGCCAGGCCATTCTGAAAGGTGTTGAGGATGTACTGACGGGCAGCGAACGGAGTTTTATCTATGAATATGCCTGTCATGTGCCGGAAGAAGAATGCTGGTTCCTGATGCGCGTGACTCCGTTGAAAGACGCGAAGGGCGTGGTCATTTCTCATACGGATATCTCACGGCGTGTCCAGATGGGGTTGGCGCTGGAGCAAAAAACAGTGCTGCTCGGCGAAAAACAGAAGGAATTGGAATCCTTGGCAGGGAAGCTGATCGAAGCTCAAGAAGCTGAGCGCAAGCGGATTGCGCGCGAACTGCACGACGACTTCAATCAGCGATTGGCGGCTCTGTCGCTGGAACTGGAGAGTATGGAGAGAGCCCCTCTCGCGCTGCCAGAGCCAATCGCCCGGCAACTCGCCGCGGTCCGCATTCAGACTGGAATGCTGTCCGATGACCTACACGATCTGGCGTACAGGCTGCACCCGTCCTTGCTCGAGCATGTTGGCTTGGAGGTTGCTGCACGGGATCATGTCTCCGAGTTTGCGAAGCGGACCGGGTTGTCCGTGAGGTTTACCGGGCGAGGGGTGCCGAAGACGCTCTCACCGGAGGTCGCCACCAATCTATTTCGCGTCTTGCAGGAGAGTTTGCAGAATGTGTCCAAGCATGCCCAGGCGACAGACGTCTCCGTCAGACTGAGCGGCTCGTCCAGGGGGGTTGGCTTGTCGGTGCGCGATAACGGCAAAGGGTTCGACTTTGAGGACAAGAATGCCGGCGCAAGAGGACTTGGTTTGGTGAGCATGCAGGAGCGAACGCGTGGATTAGGAGGGCTTCTTCGGATCCATTCCTTGCCCAGGAGCGGGACGAAGATCTGTGCGTGGATTCCCAATTTACAGGAGGACGCATGAAGAAACCACGCGTGCTCATGGCTGATGACCATTCGTTGATCCTCGCCGGGTTGCGGAAGCTCGTGGAGGTTGAGTGTGAGGTGGTGGGCACGGTGGAAGACGGGCGATCGTTGATTGAGGCGGCGCAGAAGTTACAGCCGGATCTGATTCTCCTGGACATCGCAATGCCGTGTTTGAATGGGCTTGAAGCGGCCCGGCAACTCCGGGTATTGGTGCCGGAAAGCAAACTCATTTTTCTCACCATGCATGCCAGCCCGACCTATGCCACCGAGGCGTTCCAGGCAGGGGCTTCAGGATACCTCCTCAAGCGCTCCGCGGCCTCAGAGCTCAGCGTGGCGATCCGATCAGTCCTCCACGGCCAACACTATCTGACCCCCTTGATTACGAAAGATGTGCTGGGCTCGGTCCTCAATCCCTCCTCCGGTGAGCGAGGTACGCCTGTGCCCATGGCGCTGACCCCGCGCCAGCGGGAAGTGTTGCAGCTTGTCGCTGAGGGCCGCGGCACCAAGGCCATTGCCACGGCGCTCAAGGTATCGGTGAAAACGGTGGAGTTTCACAAGTCCCGCATCATGCAGCAGTTGGACATTCATACCACTGCCAGTTTGACCAAGTATGCGATTACTCACGGCATCACCAGCCTCTAGCAATGACGTGAAAGGTAAAACGTGAGACGTGAAACGTAGCTCGTTTCCGGACTAGAACGTTTCACGCCTTAGGTCTCGCCCCTGCCAGCCTCTGGTAGGATGCCCTTGAACGCCAGGGGTTTTCCTCATTCCGCCCACTTTCCAAGAGGCCTATGATTCCAGTATCATGACGTGTGTGGAGAGGAGATGACCTTACATGAAGAAACCGCGAATCCTTCTTGCCGACGATCACCCGGAAATGCTCAGCGCAATATGTGGTGTATTGGAAGACAAGTTCGGTGAGGTCGTGGGGGTGGTGGCAGATGGGGAAGCCCTTGTGGAGGCAGCACAACGGCTGAAGCCGGACATTATTATCACAGATATTTCAATGCCGAAGCTGAACGGTCTCGATGCCACTCGTGTCTTACACACCAGTGTCCCGGACAGCAAAGTGATCATTCTTTCGGTCCATCGGGAGCCGGTCTATGTGTCCTTGGCGTTCAATGCAGGAGCGTGCGCTTACCTCCTCAAGAGAACGGGCCTCCATACAGAATTGCCGAAAGCGCTTCAGCGCGTGATCGCGGGCGATCGCTATATCGGGTTGGGGATACGAGAGGAGTGTGCGCTCTCCGATGGAGCCGAGGTCTAGCAGGCTGCGGAATCCTCTTGCGAACTTCAATGTACCGTACGTTTACCCTGCCGGATTAGCTTGTACAACTCGACAGACTAACGCATCGACATGAACGAGACAGGTTGGCGGATGTGTAGCGTTCTGCCGCCTGCTTCATGCATGAAATGCCAGCACCGGGCAGGGCATCTTGTGCAGCACGGCATGAGATACGCTCCCGATCACAAAGCGAGTGATGCCCTTCCTGCCTCTTGTCCCCATCAGAATCAGATCCGATCGCAAGGTGGTCGCTTGTTGCAGAATCATGGTAGACGGTGTCCCGATCAGGGCGACTCCATGCGCCTGATAGCCTATGACGCGCAGACGTTCCGCCACACTCTCGACGTATTCGGCTTGCTTCTCCAGCATCTCGGTGGCGGCGGCAGCCGCTGCGGCATTGCTGGGCCATGGCGGCTCTGTCGAAGGCAAGACCGTCATCAGCGTCAACTCAACCGCATCATGAAACGGTTTGAGTTGGAGAAAACGAATCATGGCCTCTGTGTCAAATGGACCTTGGAGCGGCAACAGGATCTGTTTCATAGCCTTAACCGGACCGTTCACAATCAATGTGGCACAAGGGGCCAGAGTGAGGATGCGGTGCGACACGCTGCCGAGCAGCCGCTCCTTGATAGGGCCAAGACCCCGTGCTCCCATCACGATCAGATCGGCTTTTTGTTCCTCAGCCATCGACACGATCACTTCTGATGGAGACCCGATTTGAAGATGTTTCTTCGTCGGTCCTGCGTGCAGTGGAAGGAGGGACTGAACTCTATCGAGCAGTCGCTCGCCGTCTTCCTTCATGCTTTGCTCAAGCGTCTTGTAGAGTTCCTCTGCTGCTTCCGGAATCATCGACATTTCAAGATATGCTGGCCGTGGGACATTCAGCGCATGAAGCAGAGTGAGCTGCTCTGACCTGGCCATGTATTTCATCACGTGAACGGCCTCATAGGAATTATCCGATCCGTCAACCGCGAGCAATGTTTTCATCGGAGACGCTCCTTTCTGTGGGCACCTGTGCCCTCGTGCCGGGCAGGGTGAAAATATTGCTGGAACCAAGTCAGAGCATGTTCTGCCACCTGCTCAAGTGCGCCGGGTTCTTCGAAGAGATGTGTTGCGCCGGGCACGATCACGAGATGTTTAGGGCAGGTGAGGAGTCGGTAGGCTGTTCGATTCATTTCGATAACCGGCTCATCGTCTCCACCGACAATCAGCATGGTCGGCGCAGTCACCGACGGGAGATAGGCTTCGGCTAGATCCGGTCTGCCTCCCCGCGACACGATGGCCTGGATCGACGAGGGATCGCGGGCTGCCGCCTGTAGAGCCGCGCCCGCTCCTGTACTGGCGCCGAAATAGCCGATGCCCAGGCCCTTCGTCCGGTCGTCCTGATCGAGCCAGGTTTTGGCCAACAGAAGCCGATCTGCCAGCAGGTCAATGTCGAAGACCTTGCGGCGGTCTTCGGCTTCCTCCGGGGTCAGAAGGTCAATCAGGAGCGTGGTGATCCGTCTTTGCTGGAGAAAACGAGCGACGAAATTATTGCGCGGACTGAATCGCCCGCTGCCGCTTCCGTGGGCGAAGACCACCATGCCGAGCGGTGACACAGGAATCCCCAGATGGCCTTTCAGGCTGACGCGGCCGGATCGGATCGTCACCTCCTGTGGAGCCTGCAAGTCCGTCGATGATGCCATCGTCTTCCTTTAATAGGATGCTGAAAAAGTCCGCCAGCATACGAAGATCGTCACGCGTGAAACGTGAAACGTAGGATTGTCGAAGGCTCTTCCTCTGAAACCTTTCACCTTTTACGTTTCACCTTTCACGAACGACGAGGACAGCCTTTTTGAGCATCCTGCTGGCCATTCAAGCATGAGTACTCCATGTATTATCTCCACAGCGTGTTGTGCAAAAACTGAGTCTTTCCGCAGACTGCTAGATCTCGATTGTCCTGCGCTCACAGGATGAGCGTGGCGATCCCCAGATAGCCGCCACATTGAGAATATCTTACGCTACGGTAGCCATCGGGCTACTCACGAGTGCGGGATCAATGCCTGCTCGGCTCAGTCCAATCGGTAACAGGCTGCGACGAATGTGGCGATCATGGCGGTGAAGGCGAGCGTGATTGCAAGCGTGGAGGCAACCGATCTTGTTCCGCCCCAGGCCAGCAGGCAGGCTCCAGCGGACAGTCCCACGATCCCGCCGATGAGGAGGCCGAGTACTCGAGGCTAATGACAGTCGGTTGGACAGAAGAACAGAAAATAGAGTCCGACCGCGAGTCCTAGCAGTATCGCCCCTAAGAGCAACCATCGATTCCGTGTCATGTGTCGGCATGACCTTTCTCCAGGCAATATCTCAGCAAGTCCAATGCCGTAGCGGGCGTAAGACGTAAAAAGTGAAATGTGAAACGAAGGGAGGCCTTTCACTTCTCACATTTCACGTCTTCTGTGGCCTTCTGCTACAGCAGAGAAAGTCGAGCTGTAGCAGGACACCCCTGCTCACAATGCGAAGAGTCGATGGTGGATGGCGTATGGTCCGACAAGAAAGACAAAGTCTTTGTTTCCTCTATGCTCTTAGTCATCGCTTCCGACTCTTGGTGCGGTGGCACCGCCCTTGCTGGTAGCAGAGAGTGAGTCGATCCAGTGGGAGGTCGTGTGGCTGATCCGTTCTGTACGAGGATTCTTGTTCCGGTAGATTTCTCTCCTTGCTCAGGAGAAGCCTTCCGTATCGCGCTGATGCTTGCCAAGACCTTTCAAGCCGAGTTGCTGTTGTTGCATGTGATCGATACGAGTGCCCTGGCGGCCTTCAACCGTCTTGGGTTGTTGGCTGTGCCGTCCGACGCGCAAGCGCAGAAGCGGCGACTGCGGCACCACGCCCGTTTAAATACGCGGCGGTTGCTTGATTCGGAACCGGCCAAAGGTGTGAAGATCACCAGGTTGCTGGTGGAAGGTGTGCCCTTTGTGGAGATCGCAAAGATAGTCCGGGTGGAAAAAGTCAACCTGGTGGTGTTGGGCAGTTATGGGGGGCGGTCGGACACGCTCGATAAAATATTTTTTGGCAGTACGGCAGAACGGGTGGTGCGGACTGCGGGTTGTCCGGTGTTGACTGTTCCGCTGCCACCTACGCCGAAGCGCTCGTGAAAGGTGAAACATGAAAGGTATCGGAGGAAAATTATTCTCCAGTCACACGTTTCACTTTTCACGTCTCACCTTTTACGGTTCTTGAGAAGGAGGAGTACATGAGCAGTCACAAGATGCAGTGGGGATGGGTGCTTGTACTTGCCGCCACGTGTGGGTTCTGGTGGGAGGAGGCGGGGCCTATTTTCGCTCAGTCGGAGCAAGCCGTCGAGGTCACAATCAAGGATTTCAAGTTCGTAGCCAAGCAGGGAGTGCTCCGCCTTGGATTTCCTACGGTGATTAAGATCAGAAACGAAGATGCCGAAAAGCACGACTTTGGCTCGACCATGTTTGAGGGCATCCCGACTCAGGTCGAGAAGGACGGGGTGATCGTCTATGGCCGAGGCGTGGGTGGGGTATTTCTCGATCCCAAACGGGAGGTGGCCATTCGATTCAACATGTCGCGGCCTGGCCATCATGAGTTTAGGTGCTCCATCCATCCGAACATGAAGGGCGAGTTACTTCTGCTCAGCGCAGAGGCGGTGTAAGCAAACGGGCTGCTCAACGCGTGAGACGTGAAAAGTGAAAGGTAAAACCTAGGATTGCCGAAGGCCCTTCCTTTGAAACCTTTCACCTTTTACGTTTCACCTTTCACGAATGACGAGGACAGGAGGCCGCCCGTGATCAAGCGAATCTTGTTTGCCACAGACTTTTCGCACTGGGCCCAACGGGCCGAAGACTATGCCTGTGCCCTTGCCTGCTCGTGGAAGGCCTCCTTGACTGTGCTGTGCGTCGCGGAGTTTCCACCGGGACTCAATCCCGATTACCTCGTCAATCAGCAATATCTGGCCGATCTGCTCAAGACCGCATCGTCGCAGCTCGTCGGTCTCAAAGGCCGGGTGGAGCGGCGGGGGATTGCGGTCACGACCAGGGTGGCTACGGGGATTCCGAGGGAAGAGGTCATTGCCGCGGCGCAGGCTGAGGACTCAGACCTGATCGTCGTAGGGACCAGGGGCAAGACCGGCCTTGCACATATTTTATTAGGCAGCACTGCCGAGCGAGTCATTCGTGGAGCCCCTTGCCCCGTGCTGACGGTGCGAATGGAACCGGCAGACATTGAAGAGGAGGAGGGTGCCTTGTCAAAGCCTATCACACTGGAACGCATCCTCGTGCCGGTCGATTTTTCCGACTGCTCTCTTGATGCCTTAGGCTATGCCGCCGTGGTGGCGCAGCAGGCGAAGGCCTCTCTCATGTTGCTGCATGTCTTGGAGCCGGTGTCCTATGGCTTGGATTTTACGCTCGGTCAGAGTAAGGCACGTCATGCTGACGCCGAGACGTGGACGAAACGACTGGAGGAGCTGGTGTCTTCCCTCCAGCATCCCGCGATGCAGGTGGAATCTCGGCTGAGGGGAGGGTTTCCGGCCGATTCAATCTTAGATTCTGCCCAGACCCTGCCCTGTGACCTCATCGTCATGGGCACGCATGGGCGCCGTGGGATCTCGCACAGCATTTCTGGCAGCGTGGCCGAGGCCGTTCTGCGAAAAGCTCGTTGCCCTGTCATCACGGTGCGGACCCCGAAGTTCGGGCCAGGTCATCGCCAGACGGTTCCGGAAGAAGACTCTCCCGTCCTATCTACCTAACGACAAAGGAGTAAGTCATGATGAGTGCAACAAAACCCACGAAGACCATGAAACCGCCGATGCGCTCGCCCTTGGCGGCATCGCCACGATCAATCGAGCTGCCAGAAGGTATGCGGGAACGGATTTTGAGTAAGGCGTTCGAATTGTGGCAAGAGCGAGGCTATCGAGACGGACACGATCTTGAAGACTGGATCGACGCCGAGGCCATCGTGATGGAAGAAATTCATGAAGCTCGCGAGTGAGACAACAGCCGGTCTCTGGGTACCTCTTGCCCCGTCGCTCGACACGTTGCTCGCTCGGTTGGATATCCTTTCGTCGGAACCGAGGATGGCTGGCCAGCGGCAGATCGCGCTAGGTCTTGCCCTTCAGCCCTATCTTGAGGGTGGGGCAGGAGCGTTGTTGTCTCCGCTGCCGCAGGAAAAGGAGTTAGCCGACCTCATACTCTATGCCGACTTCTACCCGCAGGACGGGCAACTGACGTTGATCGAGCAGTTGCGTGATGTCATCACTGAGCATATTCCGCAAGAAGAGCGAGCGTGGTTGGATCCGCTGAAACATTCCTATCTCGACCTGGCCGAATTCCTGTCGGTCGACGAGCCCACCCAGCGTCTGGTCTTCCGCTCGATCGGAAATGGACGCATCTATCACGTGCCTGACGGAGTCTTCCGCAAGGACTTACAGCCTGGCCTGGTCCTTCTTACGCGGCTGATCCGTGAGCCGGGGGATGTCGAGTGGGAGCGGTCGGTTATTGCAGGCGCTGCAATCGTGTTATCCAACGAGGACGGAAAGGGCCTGCTGAACGCCACGCTCGATTACCGGCGGCAGGTAGAAATTTCTGCCGGGTCTTTCGAGCTCGGCGATTGGCCGGAATTCGCCAAGCGCTATGGGCATGCACTGATGTGGACCTTCGCGCGTATGCGGTTCGCCGCACTCGTGGATGCTGTAAACAGTATTCACTATGTGGCAGAAGGGGGACAGCCCTTGCTGTACGCCTTGGCCCTCTATGACCATAGCCAGTACGAATACATGGCTGACAGGCTCGCGGGCCTTGAAGGATTCGAGCGGGAAGCAGCCGCTTCCCCACCCAGCGGGATCACAACGTCAAAGGACGCGCAGCATTTCGTGCAGCGAGGGACATCAGGGTCCTTTGAATCCGCAGTGGTTTCAAGACTGATCCTCACGGCGACTCAGTTGTGGGCGGAGTGCGATTCGAGGGAGCGGCTCGATACTGTTAAACACAAACTAGCGGCCACGTTCGGATTCTCTCTTCACTTCCGCGGCGAGACCTATAGGCCACCTCCGCGACAGCTGAAGGAGTCGGAGTTGGCCATCGAGGAGCCTCTGACCTTGACGATTTCAGCAGAGGAAGATCGGGCTCTCTTACACGGATTCTTAGAGACGCTCTACTTAGAGTGGGCGGAAAGGGCTTGCCCGGCGCTGGGGAATCATATGCCGCGTCATGTTGCAATGTCGGCTGCCGGTCGCGAGCAGGTTGCCGCCGTGATTGCCGACATGGAGCGATACGATCCCGGGGTGAGGCGCGTGGGCCGGGCATCGTTCGACTATAACAAGCTCAGGGCCCATGTGGGACTCGACTAACAGGAGTCGTGAAACGTGAAAGGTGAAACGTAGAAATGCGAGTGCTTTCCCCCGAAACCTTTTACCTTTTACGTCTCACCTTTCACGGACGACGCAGGCGGACTTTTTGAGCAGTCTGCGAGGTGATGTGATGACGATTCGGTACAAGGACAGGTTCGCCGAGATACTCGAAACTTGCCGCCCTGCGTGGCCAGATAATCCGAACATCCTCAAGGCACTCCTGGCCGTCCAGTCTGCCAGAGGCTATGTGCCAACGAATGCCATTCCTCAGATTGCGCAGGTATTAGGCGTGACGGATGCCCAGGTTGCGGGGGTCTTGTCTTATTATTCCGACCTACGGACTCAGCCGCCCGGTCGGCATCTTATTCGAGTGTGCATGGGCGAATCCTGCATGGCCAACCACGGCGCGCGAGTCTTCCGTGCCATCCAAGATTATATACGCATGACTGCCGGAGACCCCACGCAGGCAGAGCGGTTCACTGTGGAGCAGATGTCCTGCGCAGGAAACTGTGCGGTGTCGCCGACCATCATGATTGGTGAAGATCTCCATGGTGGAGTCGACCCGTCCGACGTTCCGTTACTTCTGGAGCCGCTTTCATAGATGAAAACAATACGCTGCTATCTTGCCGACGATACCTCCTCCCGTGCGGCCGGCGCCGAGCGACTTGCCGATACTTGGAGCGAGCGGCAAGAGATTCAACTGATTCGCACGTCCTCGCGCGGAGCCTTCTTTCTGGAGCCGATGGTGGAGCGAGAGACACCCAACGGGCGTGAGGCCTGGTTCAACGTGGCGCCGAACGACTTGCCGCGCGTCGTGGCCGGCGTGGGTGGGACGCCGGTTGCCGGGATACCGTTCTTGCAACAACAGACCCGCTTCACCTTCGCCAACTTCGGCATCACTGAGCCGCTTGCACTCGATGAGTATCACACGCGAGGCGGACTCAAAGGATTGGCGGCGGCGCGGAGCCTCTCGCCGGAAGCGATTGTCGAAGAGCTGCGCATCTCGCGATTGCGCGGTCGCGGGGGCGCGGCGTTTCCTGTGTGGAAGAAGTGGCAGGTTGCGCAACAGATCAGGTCCGAGCAGAAGTACGTGGTGGCGAATGCCGACGAAGGGGACGCCGGCACCTATTGCGATCGGATGATCATGGAGGGCGATCCCTTCCGGTTAATCGAAGGCATGATGATCTGTGCGCGTGCGATCGGGGCGACTCGTGGTTATATCTATTGCCGGTACGAATATCCGGCGGCTGCGCGGGCCATGCGGTTTGCCATTCAGAAAGCGCGTGAGGCAGACCTGTTGGACTGCGACGATGATCCGTTCGATCTTGAGGTGGTGAGCGGTGCCGGCTCCTACGTCTGCGGCGAAGAAACCGCCCTGCTGGAATCGCTGGAGGGCCGCCGAGGCGTCGTGCTGGCCAAGCCGCCTTACCCGTCAGAATCAGGACTGCATGGCAAACCGACGATCGTGAGCAACGTGCTGACGTTCGCGACGATTCCCAATATTCTAGCCAATGGGGGCGCGTGGCATGCCTCCCTCGGGACAGAAGGGTCGCGCGGGACGATGGCCGTGCAGCTCGGTGGTCGAGTGAAGCAGCCCGGGCTGATTGAAATTCCTTTTGGCCTCACGCTCCAGGACGTCTTGGATCGATTCGGTGGCGGCATGGCAGCGGGCTCGAGGTTCAAAGCCGTACAGGTCGGGGGGCCGTTGGGGAGCCTGTTTCCCGAATCGCAACTGGATATCCCTATTTGCTATGACGCATTCGCCGAGGCTGGAGCTATTCTCGGGCATGGCGGTATCGTCGTCTATGATCACGAGACGGACATGGTCGAGTTGGCACGGCATTTCATGGCATTCACGGCGGACGAATCGTGCGGCAAGTGCACTCCATGTCGCATTGGATCGGTGCGTGGGCGTGAAATTCTCGAACGGATTCAGCGCGGCCAGGGAACTGCGGAGGATCTCTTTCTCCTGTCCGATCTTGGAGAGACCATGAAAGCGACCAGCCTCTGTGCATTAGGGGGGCGTGCCCCATACCCTGTGTTGACGGCGATTGAACATTTCCCGGGGGAATTCGTGAGGCGTCAGGGGTAAGACGTGAGGGGTACGAGAGCATGATGCTGAATCTGACCATCAATGGCCGTTCTGTCGCTGCTGAACCGGGCGAAACCATTTATATGGCCGCGCGGAAGGCCGGGATTTCGATCCCCAGTCTCTGCGTCTCGCACCAACTTGCTCCCTTCGGCTCCTGCCGTCTTTGCATATGTGAGATAGATGGGCAGTCCGGGACTCCTGCCTCCTGCACGACTCCGGTCAGACCCGATATGGTGGTCCGAACCGAGAGCGATCGACTCAGGCGGCATCGCCATAACATCGTCGAACTCTATGTGTCTGAGCACCCTGAAGGAAGCGAGATGTCGGGCCCATTGCGCGAGCTGGCGCTCGCATGCGGCGTCGATAGAGTGCGGTATCCCGATGGGGCGCGTAGCAAGCGCGCTTCCGTGCGGGACGACTCGAACCCGTTTTTCACCTTCGACAATACAGCCTGTATTTCCTGCGCCCGCTGCGTGCGAGCCTGCGATGAAATTCAAGGCACACATGCCTTGACCATGATCGGGCGAGGATTTCAGGCAAGACCGGCGGCGGGAGCCGGCTCAATTATGGGTGAAGCGGCAGCCTTTGCCACATCCAACTGTGTGTCCTGTGGCGCTTGTGTGAAGGAATGTCCGACCGGCGCGCTCACGGAGAAAACAGTGTTGGAGAAGGGCCTACCGACCGGAACGGTGCGGACAACCTGCGCCTATTGTGGCGTAGGTTGTGCGTTCGATGCCGGTGTGCGGGATGGACGAGTGGTTCAGATGATTCCGGCAGACGATGGGCCTTCAAATCGGGGACACGCCTGCATGAAGGGGCGGTTCGGTTGGACCTACAACGATGCACCGGATCGGCTGCGTGTTCCACTACTACGACGCGGGAATGATTGGGAAGAGATTTCCTGGGAATCGGCCTTGGATCGGATTGCACAGGAGCTCACGCGCATCAAGGAGACGAAGGGTCCGGATGCGCTTGCGACTATTTCGTCCAGCCGGGGCACGAACGAAGAAAATTATCTCTTTGCCAAGTTCATGCGTTGTGTGATCGGGACGAACCACATCGACAACTGTGCCCGTGTCTGTCATAGCGCAACCGTCACCGGCATGATGGACACGCTCGGCGCTTCGGCGGCAACCAATTCCATTCAGGACCTCGATTTGACTCAGTTGATTATAGTGGTAGGGGCGAACCCGACGGAGTCGCATCCAGTGGTCGGGGCCAAGATCAAACAGGCCCATCGGCGAGGGGTACCCTTGATTGTTATCGATCCTAGGCGCACAGAACTGGCGCGACTGGCCGATCTGCATCTCCAACTGAGGCCTGGTACAAATGTCGCCTTGCTCAATGCGATGGGCCATGTCTTGGTCAAGGAGGGGCTTCTCGATCAGGCCTTTATTGCGGCAAGGGCCGAAGGCATTGAGGACTGGATTAAGACGGTCTCGGACTGCACGCCGGAAGCGGCTGAGGTTATCACTGGCGTGCCGGCCCATCTCATCGCGCAGGCAGCACGACTTTATGGGAGCAGCGGCGCCTCGTTCTGCTGCCATGGTCTCGGTGTAACGGAACATCGCTGGGGCAGTCATGGGGTGATCGCGCTCTGCAACCTCGCCTTGGCCACCGGCAACATCGGAAAGCCGGGCACCGGCATCAATCCCTTGCGTGGGCAAAACAATGTGCAGGGGGCCTCGGATATGGGCTGCCTCCCGACCTACTTCGCCGGCTACCAGAGTTTGGACGATCCGAAGCTGGCAGCGCTGCATCAGGCTACCACTGGCCGTCCGTTGCCCACGAAGCGCGGTATGAAAACGCCCGAAATGTGGGACGCGGCGATTGCGGGCCGGCTCAAGGGGCTCTGGATCATCGGCTATGATGTCGCACAGACCGATCCGAATTTAAAAAAGGTGCACGAGGCCCTGAAGCAGGTGGAGTTTCTCGTGGTGCAAGATCTGTTTCTCTGCGAGACCACGAAGTTTGCGCATCTAGTATTGCCCGGCGTATCGTTTCTAGAAAAGGACGGCACCTTTACCAATCTTGAACGCCGTATTCAGCGGATCAGGAAAGTCGTAGAGCCACCTCACGGGATTCTTCCAGATTGGCGTGTGGTCTGCGAAGTTTCCAACCGGATGGGCTACTCCATGCCGTACCGGCATCCCTCGGAGATCATGGACGAGATTGCGACACTCACGCCGATGTTCGCTGGCGTGTCCTACGACCGGCTCGATCAGCATGCTGGTTTACAGTGGCCTGTGCCGACTGCCGCCCACGAAGGCACAGCCCTCATGCATTGGAAGACCTTTCCAAAGGGGAAGGCGCACTTTGTCGGCGTTGAGTACTTGCCGCCGGGTGAAGCGGCGAGCAAGGAGTATCCCTTCGTGCTGACGACTGGCCGTATTCTCCAGCATTATAACTGCGGGGCTCAAACCAGGCGGACGGACATTCTCGAGTTGGTCGATACCGATGTGCTGGAAATGCATCCAGCCGATATGGAGGTGCTGCATCTGCGTGACGGTGAGATCGTTCGTGTGGTGAGCGTCCGTGGCGAGGCACTGCTTCCCGTCGTGGGGAGTGAACGAGTCATGTCGGGACATCTCTTCACCAGCTTTCACTTTCCGGCCTCAACGGTGAACTCATTGCTCTCGTCGAGTGCGGATGAGAATTCAAAGTGTCCGGAGTACAAGGTGTCCGCCGTGCGCGTGGAACCGATCGAACGGGATGAACTCGATCCGGAAGATGAAGCGGAACTCCGGCACATGCGCCGACAATTGATTACATAATGATAGCGGTCAGCGATCAGCTGTTCGCGTTCAGTGGACGAATCTGAAAGATAGTTCGAGCTGACCGCTGATGGCTGAAAGCTGATCACGTATTGAACCAATGGATCAAACAACCGCCACCCCGATTGCTTTTTTCGATGCCTACGCACCCGCGGAGATTGCCTTGCGGGTGCGTGAAATCGGCGTCGCGAAAGCGGCGATGCCGGTCCTGACCATGTTTGCCCTGGCCGTCTTGGCGGGGGCGTTCATTGCGCTGGGCGCCGTGTTTTTTACCATCACAATGACCGGGGGGAAAACCGGTCCACAGATGCCCTTTGGGCTTATGCGTGTGGCGGGTGGCATCACGTTCAGTGTGGGGCTCATTCTCGTGGTGGTGGGCGGGGCGGAGCTCTTTACCGGCAATAACCTGATTGCCATGGCCTGGGCATCCGGTCGAGTGACGACACAACAAGTCATAAGGAATTGGGGATGGGTCTATCTCGGCAACCTGGTCGGAGCAGTTGGAACAGCAGTGTTAGTATGGCTGGCCGGCATACAGAGCATGGGCGATGGTGCGGTCGGAGAGACGATGGTCCAGATTGCGCGTGGCAAGATCGCGCTCGATCCGGTCTCGGCAGTAGCCCGTGGTGTCCTCTGCAACGTGCTGGTCTGTCTGGCCGTCTGGTTGTGCATGGGAGCACGGAGTGTCACGGATAAGATCCTTGCGATTCTTTTCCCCATCAGTGCCTTCGTCGCCTGCGGATTTGAACATTCCGTGGCCAACATGTATTTTCTCCCCATCGGCGTGGCACTCGCTGCGGGAACCTCGATGCCGCTCTCAGCCGTTGATGCATTGAGCAATCTTGCGCTCGTCACGATCGGCAATATCTTCGGCGGGACTGTTCTCGTCGCATTGGTCTATTGGACGGTGTATTTGCGACGCTTAACTCAGATCACCGGAACCCTCTCGTCATGAATACGTCTCGCACGATTGTCGGTATCCTCGTCGGGGGTGGACCGGCGCCGGGAATCAATAGTGTCATCAGCGCGGTCACGATCCGAAGCATACTCGGCGGCTGCGACGTGATCGGCATTATCGATGGGTTCAAGTGGCTTATGGAAGGCAGTGAGAGTCGGGTACGCCCCCTCTCCATTGAAGAAGTCAGTCGCATTCACTTCCGGGGTGGTTCGTATCTGGGCACCTCGCGGGCGAATCCGACAAAGAAGGCTGAGCCTCTCGCCAAGGTCCTGTCCTCCTTGATGCAGCTGGGCGTCACACGCTTGGTGACCATCGGCGGCGACGATACGGCCTTCTCATCGCTCAAACTGGAGGAACAGGCGGCCGGGCGGATTCAAATCGTGCATGTGCCGAAGACCATCGACAACGACCTCGATCTTCCTTATGGCATTCCGACGTTCGGTTTTCAAACGGCCCGGCATGTCGCCGTCGAAATCGTGAAAAACCTCATGGTGGACGCTCACACGACTTCGCGCTGGTATTTTGCGGTGACCATGGGGCGGAAAGCCGGCCATTTGGCGCTTGGAGTCGGCAAGGCTGTCGGCGCGACCCTTACGATTATTCCCGAGGAATTTGGGGAGCGACCTGTGAAGCTTCAGCGCCTGGTCGATCTCGTCATCGGGACGATGATCAAGCGGCTTAGCGGAGGGCGCTCTGACGGGGTGGTTGTGTTGGCGGAAGGACTGATCGAGATTCTTGATCCGCAAGACTTGGGTGGCTTGGAGCATGTCGAGCGGGATGAGCATGGCAACCTTCGATTAGCAGATGTGGATATCGGCGATGTGCTCCGGCGTGAAGTGACAAAGGGGATGAAAGCCTTGGGACTGACGACGGCGATCGTTGCGAAGAATGTGGGGTATGAATTACGCTGTGCGGACCCGATCCCGTTCGATATGGAGTACACCCGCGATCTCGGTTTTTGTGCGGCGCAGTTTCTTCTGGATGGAGGCACGGCGGCCATGGTGTCGATCCAAAATGGGCGATTTACCCCGATTCCTTTCCCGCAGATGGTGGATCCCGTCAGCGGCCGTGCGAAAGTACGGATGGTGGACATCACGGCGCAGTCGTATCAGATTGCGCGCCAGTACATGGTCCGGCTATCCGACGAAGATGTCACAGACCCTGTCGCATTGGGCCGTTATGCAGCCCTCACAGGGCTATCGCCGGAGGCCTTTCGAGACCGGTTTCAGCCTGTTGGGTCGAAGATAACGGGCTCTTAAACACCTAGGAGGGTGCATCATGAATGTGGTCGTGGCGATGGATGGATCGAAGTACGGGCACTGGGCCTTGCACTGGGTGGCCAAGCTGCCGCTGGTCGAGCCGCCCAAAGTCCTGGCGCTGCACGTGCTTGATCGTGCGTGGCTTCAGTTGCCGTTTCGGACGAAGGTAGAGACGCAGCGCGTGGAAGCGCGCTCGGCACGAACCCTCAAGAACGTCACCGAGCGGTTGGCGGCGCTGCAACTGAGGGGTACGGTCCGTGAGGAAGAAGGGAGCGTGGCGCCGACGATCCTGAAGCGCATACCCAAACACAATGGGCTCCTAGTGGTCGGCAGTCAGGGCCTCGGTGCCCTCGACCGCTTCACACTCGGCAGTGTGTCGACGAAACTCATCCAGCAGGCGACCTGTCCTGTGCTCGTCGTCAAGAACGAGGCGGTCCCCTTGCGGCGCATCGCCTTGGCGACCGATGGGTCCCCTGCATCGGCCAAAGCCCTGGAATTTGTGCTGGCCAAGTTTCAGCCTGATCGGCCGACCGGCAAGGGCCGGTCGGCGCCGATTCATGTGAGCGTGATCCATGTGACCCTACGCCGCCCGTTAGCCCTCTTCGATATCGGCACGACGATCCCCTGGACCCAGCAACGGAGACTGAAGGTCAAGGAGGAAAGCCGGACTTTACTCGACCAGAGTGTGCAGAAGCTGATCGAGGCGGGATTTAGGGCCAAGTCCGTGAGCCGGGTGGGGAATCCCGCTGAACAGATCATGGCAGCGGCGTCGAAACAACAGGCGGATCTGATCGTGATGGGGGCCCAAGGGCTGGGCGCGCTTGATCGGTTTTTTCTCGGCAGCGTGTCGACGCGAGTGGTGCAGTACGCGAACGGTGCCGTGCTCGTCGTTCGATGACGGAGAGAGAGTGCTCTGTCGCGTTGTCGGGGCTATCGCCTCAAGCAGGTGACCGCCGGTTTCTGTCTGTCGGCTCGAACGCAGTGAGAACTCAATTGATGAAAGGATGGGCACCATGAATGTGCTTGTGGCGACGGATGGATCGAAGTATGGACGATGGGCACTGGACTGGGTGGCCCGGTTGCCGCTTGTTGAACCGGCAAAGGTCATGGCATTGCATGTGCTGGATGTCGCTACGCTCCGTGCGCCGTTTCTGGCGCAACCGGCGATGGCCGGTATCGAGCCGTATGTTCAAGAGGAAATCCAGCGCATGGAGGCGCGTTCAGCCGAGACCATCCAGGAAGCGACACGACAGTTGGCCTCGCTGAAGCTTACGGGAACGGTTCGCAAGGAGCAAGGGCCGGTCGCCCCAACGATCTTGAAACGCGCGCCCAAACGAGACGGGTTCCTGGTGGTGGGCAGTCAGGGCCTCGACGCTCTCGACCGCTTCATGCTCGGCAGCGTCTCGACGAATCTCATTCATCATGCCACCTGTCCGGTCCTCGTCGTCAAAGGCGAGGCGGTGCCGTTACGGCGGATGATCTTGGCGATCGATGGGTCGGATGCCTCGGCCAAAGCTCTGAAGTTTGTGCTGACCAAGTTTCAGTCGGATCAGCCGACCGGCAAGAGTGGGCGCGTGCCGATTCACGTGAACGTGCTCCATGTGCTGCCGATGGTCATGTACCCGGGGTTAAAGGAGGCCAGCAAAAAGTTGCTCGAACAGAGCGTGCAGAAGCTGATTAAAGCGGGATTTACTGCCGAGCCGCTGTGTTATCTTGGGAACCCTGCGCAGGAGATCATGAAGGCGGCTTCGCAACAACGGGCCGATCTGATCGTGATGGGGGCCCAAGGGCTCGGCGCCATCGCCCGGTTTCTCATCGGGAGTGTGTCGACACGAGTGGTGCAGCACGCGAAGGGGGCCGTACTTGTGGTTCGATGACAGAGGGGTACGCTCATAGGGGAGAGTGAGAGAAGAATGGGAGAGTCATGAAGGTTTTCGTTGTGTGCCGTTTTGTCCCTTCAACTGACGCTCTCGGTTAACGCGGTTTCATATGTGACGCTGTACCATCTGCCCCTGTGCAGGTTCTCGCCTCCACGCTGGTTTATGCTTCTGTTCGTGAGTTTCTTGCCCTTGGTCCACATCGCAGCGAGACGCCTTCTGTGAGCAAGAGCGTAGGCTCCTAGGTGAAAGCGCCGGTCTCTGCAGCGACGAGACCAAATCCGACCAGCGCTGGGGTTTGACAATTGCCGATAAGGTCGTAATGATAGACGCCATACCACGGGCGCCTGATCGATCGACGTACACGAGAGGTGATCTATGCGCTTATCGCTTCGATTTCTACTGCCGCTGGCCTTGGTGTTAGCCGTCTTGGCCTATGCCGTCATTCCCCTTGTCGATACCTTGACGTTGAAATGGTTTGTGCGGGATCTCGAGATGCGGTCGGAACTCATCGGCCGCACGGTCGAAGCGCCCCTTGTAGATCTTCTGGCGGCGGAATCCAAGACAAAATTACACAACTATTTTAACCGAATCATTCAGGACGAACGGCTCTTTGCCATTGGGTTTTGCAGCCGTGAGGGTAAGCTGACCTATAAAACGTTGACCTATCCTGATTCAATCCCGTGCGATGGAACCACCACGCTTGTAGCCGGGAAGACCGCTCTCGTGGGACTGACCCAAGGGACGGTCCATGTCTCCGCGATCGGCATAGAGGGAAATGGCCGCGCATGGGGGCGCCTCATGCTGGTCCAAGATATGAGCTGGGCTGAGCGTCGAAGCAGCGACACGAAGTGGTACCTCTTCTATCTGTTTGCCATCATCGGCGTGGTGATTTCCCTTGTGACCGTGTTGGTTGCGCACCTGAGCTGGCGTGGATGGGTGACAGGCGTGCGAGCGCTGCTCCGTGGCAAAGGGTTGACTGCCCTGATCGGCGATCAGCCGCATGGCGCCGATCTCCTGCCGGTCGCTCAGGATCTTCGTTCCCTCATTCACGATCTCGAAGCGGATAAACGCTTGAGGGATGAACATCAGATGAGCTGGACCCCGGCGACATTGAAAGCCATTCTCCATGACCATCTTGCCGGGGACGAAGTGCTCATCGTGTCCAATCGCGAGCCCTACCTCCACAATTGGAATGGACAAGATATCGAAGTCCAAGTTCCGGCCAGCGGCGTCGTCACCGCCCTTGAACCGGTCATGCGTGCTTGCTCGGGCGTGTGGATTGCCCACGGCAGTGGCACGGCTGATCGAGAGGTCGTCGATGCGCGCGGCCATGTCCGCGTCCCACCGGACAATCCCGCCTATGAGATCAGGCGGATTTGGATGTCGCCGGAGGAAGAAGACGGGTACTACAACGGATTTGCCAATGAGGGGCTTTGGCCGCTTTGCCATCTGGCCCATGTGCGCCCTGTGTTCCGAACCTCCGACTGGCAACGGTACCGGGAGATCAATGAGCGATTTGCGTTGGCTATTATTGAGGAAGCCAAAACCGACAACCCTGTTGTACTCGTGCAGGATTTCCACCTTGCGCTGGTGCCCAAGATGGTGCGAGATCTGTTACCGAATGCCACGATCATTATGTTTTGGCACATTCCGTGGCCTAATCCCGAGCGCTATGCGATTTGTCCGTGGCATCGAGAAATTCTCGAAGGACTCTTGGGAAGCAGCATTCTCGGGTTTCACACGCGCTTCAATCGCACCAACTTCATCGAAACGGTGGATCGCGCACTGGAAACGAAGATCGATTGGGACAGCTCTACCATTTCATACGGCGGCAAGTTAACCGCGGTGAACCATTACCCGATTTCAATCGAATGGCCGAGTCGGGTGCTCAAGGAACAGCCGCCTGTGCCGACCTGTCGGACGCATATTCGTTCGAGCAACGGACTCCCACACACACAGCGCGTCGGCCTCGGCGTCGAACGAATGGATTATACGAAGGGTATTCTCGAGCGGTTCCTTGCTGTCGAACGGCTTCTGGAACTGCAGCCGGAATGGATTGGCATATTCTCCTTCATCCAAATCGCTGCCCCCAGCCGCTCCAAGATTGAACAATATCAGCAGCTCACGCAGCAAGTACGTGCGTCGGCCGAACGCATCAATCAACGATTTGGGCGCGAGGGATATCAGCCGATTTCTCTCCGGATCGAACACCACGATCCCCAAGAGATCGCGACGCATTATCGAGGGGTCGACTTCTGCATCGTCAGCAGTCTCCATGACGGCATGAATCTCGTGGCGAAAGAATTCGTCGCCGCGCGGGACGACGAGCAAGGTGTGCTGATCCTCAGCCAATTCACCGGCGCCGCGACTGAATTACCCGAGGCGCTCATCATCAATCCGTACAACATCGATCAGTGCGCGGCTGCTCTGCATGTGGCTCTAACCATGTCTCCAAGCGAACAACGGGCTCGCATGCGTAGTATGCGCGACATTGTGCAGGAATTTAACGTGTATCGCTGGGCTGGGCGCATGCTGATGGATGCGGCTCGGATGCGGCAACGAGCCCGCATCGCCCGCCAAACGGGGGCGCGAGACGCGCGCACGGCCACAGGCGGTCAGGCATGACCTATGTGCTTTCTGAGGAGGGGCGCCGGGCACTGTGCGCGTTGACTGAGAAGCCCGTCCTCTACGCCTTCGATTTCGACGGGACGCTTGCGCCGATCTCGCCGGATCGAGACTCTGTCAAAATTCCATCTTCCGTGCATAAACCGTTACAGGAGCTTGGAACACGCGCACCCTGCGCGGTGATTTCCGGTCGGGCGCTTGCCGATCTTGCGCCGCGGGTCGATCGAGCGGTTCCTTATTTGATCGGGAATCACGGGCTGGAAAGCCCCTGCGCGACTCCCGCGGCCTTGATCTTGGCTGAACAAGTCTGTGCGGAATGGATGAAGCGAGTGAGCACGGACTTTGCTCAACCGCTCAAGCACTATGGGATTGAAGTTGAAAATAAACGCTATACCCTCACCTTCCATTATCGAGGGGCCGATGATCCGATCAAGGCTCGTGGGGCTCTGGTCGTCCTTCTCGATCAGCTCACGCCGACTCCGCGTCTCATATTTGGAAAAGCCTCGGTGAATGTGTTGTACCCGGGGCAACAAGGAAAAGGGCAAGCCGCCTTGGCTCTCATGAAGCATGTGCGGCAGACGCATCTGTTCTTCATCGGCGATGACGACACAGATGAGGATGTCTTCGAGCTGTCAGAAGGGCTTGCCATGGGGGTGCGAGTGGGCCGGCATGAAAAGTCGCGGGCGGGGTATTTCATCAAGCATCAGGGAGAAGTCGAAGAGATCCTCCGCTTCCTGGCACATCGTCTTGTTCGAACCCCGGAATCGCACGTTTCCTAAACCCGTGGGTCGTACGTTCAACTCGGGTCAGGGTGACATCTTCAGCAAGTTCGTTGCAGACATGCAGACCTGTGCATGCCTAGCGAATACAGTAATACACGGTTCAGCGCCGTAGACGCATGTCGGTCGAAGCGTCCCTAACGCCGACCACGCCCCACAGTTTAATACCTTTTGTAGCCTACCGACCGAAAAAGAAGAGTGGCTCCATGCTGCAGACGAACGGTCCGTCATCTGCTACCTTGCCGCGGGACCTCACGTCCGGCTTGGTGGTGTTTCTCGTGGCGCTGCCCTTGTGTCTAGGGGTGGCGCTGGCGTCCGGTGCGCCATTACTCTCGGGGGTATTGGCCGGGATCGTTGGTGGCATCCTCGTGGGGATGTTGAGCGGGTCGCACACCAGCGTCAGCGGCCCGGCCGCCGGTTTAACAGCGGTCGTTGCCGCTCAGATCGTGGCACTTGGGTCGTTCCCGGCGTTCCTCCTGGCGGTGGTGCTTGCGGGTCTGATCCAGATCGGCCTGGGACTCGCCCGGGCCGGGTTCCTCGCTGCGTTCTTCCCATCCAGCGTCATCAAGGGCCTCCTGGCCGCCATCGGGGTGATCCTGATTCTGAAACAGATCCCCCACCTCTTCGGCCACGACCCCGACCCGGAAGGGGATCTGGCCTTCCAACAACCGGACCATGAGAACACGTTCTCCGAATTGGCCCGAACGATCGGGGACATCCACCCCGGCGCGGCCGCGATCGGCCTCTTGTCGATCGTGGTGCTGTTCGTGTGGGGCAAGTGGAAGCCGTTGAAGCACTCCCCTGTTCCCGCACCGCTGATTGTGGTGCTGCTGGGCGTCGGAGTCAGCCTGTGGTTCCGACAACTCGGCGGGGCGTGGGTCATCGAGCCGAGTCACCTTGTGCAAGTGCCGGTAGCGGACAGCCTGGCGGGATTCTTCGGGTTTCTGCAATTACCCGACTTCTCGCAGTGGGCGAACCCGGCCCTGTACACCGCCGCCGTCACGCTTGCGACCGTGGCCTCACTGGAAACGCTGTTGAATCTGGAGGCGGTCGATAAGCTCGACCCCCAGCAGCGGACTTCGCCCGCGAGTCGGGAACTGCTGGTTCAGGGGATCGGGAACATGACCGCCGGACTGATCGGCGGACTGCCGATCACATCGGTGATCGTTCGCAGCTCCGTGAATATCAACGCCGGAGGGAAGACGAAACTCGCCGCGGTCATCCACGGCGTTTTCCTGCTGGTCAGCGTCGCGCTCCTGCCGGTATGGCTGAACTTGATCCCGCTGTCCTGTCTGGCGGCGATCCTCGTGGTCACGGGCGTCAAACTGGCCAGCCCAGCGCTGGTGAGGCAGATGTGGAGTGAGGGACGATACCAGTTCGCCCCCTTTGCGTTGACGGTGGTGGCCATCGTCGTGACCGATCTGCTGATCGGGGTTCTGATCGGACTGACGGTGAGCGCAGGCATTATTCTCTACAGCAACATGCGCCAGCCGATTCGCCGTTTCGTGGAGCAGCACCTGGGTGGTGACGTGGTGCACATCGAGCTGGCCAACCAGGTGAGTTTCCTGAATCGCGCTGCCCTGTCCAAAGTGTTAAACGAGGTTCCCCGCGGCGGAGATGTGTTGCTCGACGCGCAGAATACGGACTACATCGACCCGGACGTGCTCGACCTGATTCGAGATTTTAAGGAACAAACGGGGCCGGCCCGCGGCGTCGAAGTGAGCCTGGTTGGGTTTCGGAGCGAGTATCAATTTGACGACCAGATTCAGTATGTGGACTACTCGACCCGTGACCTGCAAGATGCACTCACGCCGCAGCAGGTCTTGCACATCCTGAAGGGCGGCCACGCGCGGTTTCGCAGCGGCCGGCGGTTGACCCGCGACCTCGTCCGCCAGGCCCGCGCCACGGCCGAGGGGCAACATCCCTTGGCCGTCGTGCTCAGTTGCATCGATTCCCGCACACCTGCTGAGCTGATCTTCGATTTGGGCATGGGCGACATCTTCAGCGTCCGCATCGCCGGCAACGTTACGAGCTGGAAGGTGCTGGCCAGCGCGGAGTACGGCTGTGCGGTGGCCGGGGCAAAACTGATCTTGGTCATGGGACATACCCGGTGCGGCGCTGTCACAGCAGCCGTCAACCTCATCGGCGAGGTCCGGACGGCCGCCGAGGCCACCGGTTGCCAGCACCTCGACTACATCCTCAAAGACATCCAGCAATCGATCGATCCGGCCACCTGCAGGGCCGTCGAAGCACGACCAGCTGCCGAGAAGCAATCGTTCGTCGATGCCGTGGCCCGCCGCAACGTATTACGGGTTGTTGAACAGATGCGCGAGCAGAGCCGGACGCTCGACGGTCTCGTCCGGGAGGGGCGGATCGCAATCGTCGGCGCGATGTACGATGTCGTCACGGGCGACATCGAGTTTCTGGCAGAGGATGGAATGTATCACGCGATACCTCCGGAATCGGTTTGACCGTCTGAGCGAGGAAGATCGAGGGGCAAGGTGGCGAGACTACGCGGGGTGTCGGCATCTCACCACGTACTCTCGTTGAAGCGCTGAGCCATGTGATGGCCCCCGTTGCGTTGGTGTCGGGTAAGGATCATGCGACGTATCCCAGCGCTGACTCTGCATCGTCGAAAAGCCAAGTCACCGAAGGCCCAATACGCTATTCCGCGATGCCGCAGCGAGCGAAGCGGCAAGGCATACCTTTGCGTACGGCAAGTCTCTGGACAATGCGAGAACAAAGCCGGCGGACTTTTTCAGTATCCTTTAGTCTTCTCGTAAGTTCTAGCCGTTCTCTTAGATCAACGATCCTCCTCTCGGAAGCCGAGGGCCTGTCATCAGACTCCTTCTCCAATTCAATCAATCCGATAACGTTGGGATACTACGGAGAAACTATGGTATTAAATCGGCAGGAAAATCAGAAACGGCTGACAGGACAGGGTCGTGTCATTGTGAAAGGGACGGGATAGTGAGCTTTACGGATCACTGGACGGGCTACCTCGCCTTAGCGGTGTTTCTGGCCGCGTATGTGTTGGTGATTGTCGAAGAAAATATCGATCTGCGGAAGTCAAAACCCGTCATGGTGGCGGCAGGTGTGATCTGGATCCTGACGGCCATCGCCTATGCCTCTCAACACCAAACCCATGCCGTCGCTGAACTCCTGCGCCATAATTTACTGGAATACGCAGAGTTGCTGCTGTTTCTTCTCTCTGCGATGACCTTCGTCAATACCATGGTGGAGCGCAACATCTTTACGGCGTTGCAGAGCAGCCTCGTGTCATTCGGATTATCCTTGCGCGCGGTGTTTTGGCTGACCGGCACGTTGGCCTTTTTCATATCTCCTGTCGCGGATAATCTAACGACGGCGCTGGTGATGGGAGCTGTGGTCATGGCTATGGGGGCCGGCAACAGACGATTCATCAGCGCGGCTTGCATCAATGTGGTGGTTGCTGCCAACGCGGGTGGCGCGTTTAGTCCCTTTGGCGACATTACGACCCTCATGGTCTGGCAAAAAGGCGTGGTGCAGTTTGGCGATTTTTTTGCGCTGTTCATCCCTTCTCTCATCAATTGGCTCGTTCCAGCGGTCCTGATCTCTATCGCGATTCCGCACGAAAAGCCGTCGGCCAAAACAGCTCGTGTGCAGGTCAAGCATGGCGG
The DNA here is from genome assembly GCA_002869925.2 of Nitrospira sp. CG24A. GTDB lineage: Bacteria > Nitrospirota > Nitrospiria > Nitrospirales > Nitrospiraceae > Palsa-1315. The sequence goes on along the minus strand of NEWT02000028.1, from coordinate 83,602 downwards.
CATTGTAGTTGTGATGTTGTTTCTCCTCACCATAGCTGGAACCGTGCTCATGCATCATGTGCTTGAGATACCTCCGTTTCTCGGGATGATGACGGGGTTAGGTGTCCTGAAATCATATGGGTATTTTCTCCGGCGCAAGGAGCTGGCAACCTGGACAGAGACCTCCGCGCTTGATGGCGAGAATGGCGTGAGTCGCCGTGAATTGTTCAAGCCTGCGGTCAAGCCGTTCGATGTGTTCATCAGCATGAAGCGTGTGGAATGGGATACGCTCATGTTCTTTTACGGCATTATGCTCTGCGTCGGCGGTCTTGGCGCGCTGGGATATTTGGCCACACTCTCTGATTTCTTCTATAAGGATTTGGGAGCCACGACTGCGAATATACTCGTTGGGATTCTCTCGGCGGTGATCGACAACATTCCCGTTATGTTTGCGGTATTGAGCATGAATCCGGATATGAGCGTCGGCCAATGGTTGTTGGTGACATTGACAGCCGGTGTCGGCGGGTCGTTGTTGTCGATCGGGTCGGCTGCGGGTGTGGCCCTTATGGGCCAGGCCCGGGGGATCTATACCTTCTCGTCCCACCTGAAATGGATATGGGCGATTGCCTTGGGCTATGCCGCAAGTATCGCCGTGCATCTCATAATGAACAGCGCGCTCTTCAGTCGATAGCCCGTAGAATCGTGAGGGTGTGATCGACAGGTCGAAAAACCAGAGGACACCTCACCTGCTACAACAGCCTACGGGGACGTATGTCCAGCGATTTCGTGTTGACCTGTGATGAAACATGTGGGGCACAGTTTTTCTTGTAACCGAGGCGCCGAGAAGGGTACTATAGCAATTGGTGTAAATGTTGCACCACAATCGTGAGGGGAGCCGCGCACGCATTCAAGAACCTGTTGACAACCTCCTTATCCTCGTATTTACTTAAAGGTGTTGTGGTAAGAATCCGCTCATTGTGCTCCATATTCGTCTTGGCACTGTTTCTCTGCACCCTATTCCCGGCTGGGCAGGTCGCATGGTCGTTCACGATTGTATGCGGTTCGACCGGCGATACTGAGAGTGGGCTGGCCTGTGATTTCAGTGACGCTGGAGAGGCGACCGATACCGAGGACGACTCGCCGCAAGAGACGCCGGAGGATTGCGTCACGTCTCGTATGAGTGCGTCAGACTGCCACTCAAGTCGCTTGCATGCCTGGGTAGACGAGGTTCCTCCGTCCACCCTCCTCGTCTCCCAGCTGTTACATCCTCCGACCGCACACAGTTAGCGCAACGTCGAAGGCGCATGTCGCCTTCGATCTCGATCATGCAACTTCATCGTGACTCCGAAGGAGGCAGCACATGCTGGCCCGGTTTTTGATTTTTTCCCTAGTGATGACAGTCTTCATAGCAGAGGCAAGCATGGTGCCGGCGCCGTCTTTCGCCCAGACGAAAGAGCAAACCTCCACATTCACTCTCGACCGAATCATCGAGTTGGCATTGGAACGGAACCCGACAATCGCGGGCGCCCGGAGCGTGATTGATCAGAATGAAGGCATGCGGACTCAAGCCGGCGCCTATCCTAATCCCACGATCGGAGGCCAGACGGGAAGTGGCGCGCTTCGAGACCCCAGTACGGGATCACGTGTGACAGAGTATGGCATGACGTTGCATCAGACGGTGGAGTGGCCGGGTATGCGGGCAGCCCGTCAAGACGCAGCCGAAGCCGGTTTGGCCAGCGCGACGGTCGGCCTCGATGAAGCCAAGCTCAATCTCATTGCGGAAGTGAAGCAGATGTTCTACGAACTGCTGTTGGCGGAACGGACCGTCGATCTTCTTCAACAGAATTTGGAGATTGTTCAGGAAGTGGCGCGCATTGTCCGAGCCCGTGTCCGATCAGGCGAAGGCCCTCAATTCGAAGCGGTGAAGGCGGATGTAGAGGTGCTCAAAGCCAAGCAAGAGATGACGAAAGCCAAAAATGCCGTGCGTGTCAAACTCGTCGGATTGGATACCTTGACGTCCGGGGCGTTGGGGGCTCGGTACGAGGTGCAAGGGGATTTCCGTTCACTTCGGGATCGTCTGGATCCTGAGCGGATGGCATCGAGGGATCTATCACAACATCCCATCCTCAAGCGCCAGGGAAAACTGGTGGAGCAGGCTGAATCGACTGTGACAAAAGAACGGCAGAGCCGTGTCCCGAACGTGACCTTGTTTGGTGGGTATAGCAGAGAGACTGGCCGTGAGGGGGTGGTGGGGGGTGTAAGTCTGCCGACGCCTCTTTGGTATCGGCAGCAAGGGCACATTGCGACGGCGCTCGGCACCCAACGAAAAGAAGAGGCAGAGCTGCTTCGCGCCAGGAACGACCTCGCCCGCGCCATCAATCAGCATGCTCGGGAGGCAGAAACGGCTCAAGATCAGATCCTCGTCTACGAGGAAGGGCTCTTAAAGCAAGCGCAGGAAGCGCTTCGCATCGCCCAATTGAGTTTCCGCCAGGGCGCGTCCAGCCTTCTGGATGTTCTCGATGCTCAACGGGTTCAACGCCAGATCACCGTGGATTACAATCAGGCGCGGTTCGAACTCTCCCTGGCGCTCACGCGGTTTGAGCGCGCCGTGGGTGGTTCACTCTAAATGGAAAAAGGACAGATGAGAGGAATGCTCATTTATTCTGGCCGGTGTACAGCACGATGCGAGCACCATGCGCGCCCACGAACTGGTCTGAGCCGAACCGTTTGGGTCTGCTTCGGCATGCTGTTGTTGGCCTCCTCCGCAGCCTGTGACCGTGCGCCGGCTCCGGCGCAGGAGAGCGGACCGAAACGTACAGCTAACGAGACGAGTCTTGTTCGGTTCCCCCTGGATGAAGTGACCCGGTCCGGTGTGACGGTGGAGCCGGTCGGACGAACGGCGTTCCGCACCTACCGCAGCTTTCCCGGCGTCGTACGGCCGAACGAAAACGCATTGGCGAATATCACAACGCTCGTGCGTGGGCGGGTGGCCGAGGTGCATGCCGATTTGGGACAGATGGTCAAAGCCAATCAGCTGTTGGTTGTGCTCCATAGCGGTGATCTCGGTCTTGCTCAGTCAGCCTATCTCAAGGCCATCGCGCGGCGCCATGTGGCGGAGCAGGCGTATCAGCGGGCGCAGTTTCTGTTTCAAGAGAAAGTCATTGGCCAGGCAGAAGCGCAGCGCCGCGAAGGGGAGATGATCAGTATCCGCGCCGAAGCTCAGGAGGCGCGTGAAGGGCTCCTATTGTTAGGGATGAGCGACAAAGAAATCAAGAAATTGGAGCAGACCCAAACGATCCGATCGCAGGTTCCCATTGTCGCGCCTTTTGCTGGCCGGGTGATTGCGCGTGACCTTACCAAAGGCGAGTTGGTCGAAACCACCAACAAATTGTTTGCGGTGGCCGACCTCTCGACGGTGTGGGTGGTGGCCAATGTCTCGGAAAAAGATATCTCCTATGTACAACGCGCGACCACCAATCCGAATCAGCCGGTCGAGGTCCGTGTGACCGCCTATCCTAACGAAGTGTTCCAGGGAACTGTCTTGTACGTCGGTGATGTACTTGATACGGCGACGCGGACCATGCAAGTACGCCTTGCTCTGGAGAATCCCACCGGCCGTCTGAAACCGGAAATGTTCGCCACGATTCGCGTCTTGTCGGAACCGACTTCGGATGTGCTCGTCGTTCCCGAAGCCGCCATTCAGCATGATCGGGATCGCAGCTTCGTGTTTGTGCAACAGGAGCCTGGCGTGTTTGAAGCACGGACAGTCAGATTGGGCGACAAGAACGGAACCTTGGCCGAGATCCTCGAAGGACTGAGGGAAGGGGAAGTGGTCGTGAAAGAAGGCGCGTTTACCTTGAAATCAGAGCTGTTGAAGCCCAAAGACTGAGCATGATCGATACACTTCTTGAGTTTTCTCTGCGCCGTCCCCTCCTCATCCTGACGTTTGCGGGCCTGCTCACCCTCCTGGGGTTCTACGCCTTCCGCACGATTCCGATCGACGCGTTTCCCGATGTGACGAGTGTATTGGTGCAAGTCGTCACAAAAGCGCCCGGTTTATCCCCCGAAGAAGTCGAGCGGCTGGTGACCTTTCCTATCGAACAACAGGTCACCGGGGTTCCGCATCTGACGGAGTTACGCTCGCTCACCAAAGTAGGACTGTCGCTGATCACGGTGGTATTCGACGATCAGATGGACATCAACCTCGCTCGCCAACTTGTGCTGGAACGGTTGATCGAAGTGAAGGAAAACTTACCGCCAGGATCTGAGCCGATGATGACGCCGAACAGCACCGGACTGGGCGAGGTGTATCAGTACTATCTGGAAGGCCCTCCGCATACCGGATTGGACACTGCCGCAGTAGAACGCGAGTTGATCGAACAGCGAACGGTGCAGGACTGGGTTATCCGACCGTTGCTCAAGGGTGTTCCTGGAGTGATTGATATCAACTCGCAAGGCGGGTATGTGAAACAGTTCCAGGTGCTTATCGAGCCTGAACTCTTGCGGAAATACGCGCTTTCGTTGGACGACGTGTTTGCTTCCGTGGCGAACAACAATGCGAATGCCGCAGGCAACATATTAGAGACCTATGCCGAAAAGTACATTGTTCGTGGCGCTGGATTGATTAAGAAGCTGAGCGACATCGAGGACATCGTCGTCAAGGAAGCGGGCGGCACTCCTGTGCATATCCATGATATCGCCCAGGTACAAATCGGCCATGCCATTCGTCATGGCGCGGTCGTCCTCAATGGTGAGCGCGAGGTGGTGGCCGGAATCGCGCTCATGTTACGCGGCGGAAATGCCCGAGACGTTGTGGAAGGCATCAAGGTCAAGATCGCCGAAATACAGGACAAGGGTCTGCTGCCGGCAGGATGGCGGATCGTTCCATTTTACGATCGTATCGAATTGATCTCCGCCGCGCTAAAGACCGTCTATAAAGCGTTGGGCGAGGGTGTTCTTCTGGTGGTGGTCGTGCTGTTCATCTTCCTGGGCGATACCAGGAGCGCGTTGATCGTGGCGGCAACACTCACTGTCACACCGCTCGTGACGTTTTTTGTGATGGATCGGTTCGATCTGACGGCGAATCTGATGTCCTTGGGTGGTCTGGCCATCGCCATTGGTATGATGGTCGATGCCTCCGTGGTGGTGGTGGAAAACATCCATCGGCATCTGTCGGATCCCCGTCACCAAGGCTTGCCGCGACAAGCCCTCATCCTCAATGCCGCCCGGGAAGTCGCCCGCCCCGTGGTCTTCGGTATTATCATCATCATCATCGTCTTCATGCCCATCCTCTCGTTCCAGGGCATGGAAGGAAAAATGTTCAGGCCAATGGCCTTTACCATCATGATTGCGCTGATGGTGTCGCTCATCCTGTCCATCACCCTGTCGCCGGTCTTGTGTTTGCTGAGTTTACGGGCAGGGCATGGCGACACCGATCCGTTCGTGCTTCGATGGGCCAAGCGCAGCTATCTTCCTGTATTGCGCTGGGCGTTAGGGCATCGGGGTGTCGTGCTGACCGCCACCGGATTGGCGCTGGCAGGCAGTATTGCGCTCTTTCCATTTTTGGGGTCGGAGTTTGTTCCTATCCTGAATGAGGGCACCATGGCCCCTCTTACGATCCGCTTGCCGAGCATTTCTTTGGAGCAGTCGATCAAGATCGAGCGCGAGGTGCAGAAGGCGGTGATGGAGTTTCCTGAAGTGCAGATGATGGTATCCAAGATCGGGCGAACGGAGTTGGCGAACGACCCGCAAGAGCCGAACGAAAGCGATTCCGTTGCGATGTTGCATCCGATTGACACGTGGACGACGGCCTCCACGATGGCTGAGTTAAAAGAGAAAGTTCGCGAGCGGCTGGCCAAGGTGCCCGGCGCGAACTTCTTGATCAGCCAGCCGATCCAGCAACGGGTGGATGAACTCATCTCGGGGGTGCGCGCTGAGGTCACGGTCAAACTGTTTGGCCCGGACTTGGATGAGCTGCGTAAGACGGGAGATGCGATCGCCGGCATCCTTGGCACGATTCGGGGCGTCGAAGACCTCAAGGTCGAGCAACTCTTCGGCCAACCGTATATCACGATCGATATCGACCGTGGGAAAATCGCCCGGCATGGCATCAATGTCTCGGATGTACGAGAAGTCATTGCCACTGCAATCGGTGGACAAGCTGCGACCAGGGTGTACGAAGAAAATCGACGGTTCAGTTTAGTGGTGCGGTTTCCGGAACAATATCGGAATAGTATTGAGACTATCGGAAACATTCGACTGAAGGCCAGCGGTGGGGCCTACATTCCGCTCAGCGATCTCGGCACCATCAGGATGCACGAAGGGCCGGGGCGCATCAACCGCGATCAACTTCAACGGTATCTGCCGGTCAGCTTCAATACCCATGGACGTGATATTGGAGGTATTGTGGCTGAGGCCCAGGAGCGAATGGCCCGGGAGATCAGGCTTCCGGAGGGGTACGCGGTTGTTTGGGGCGGATCGTTCGAAAATATGCAGCGGGCGATGGCCCGCATCAAGATCATCGTGCCGATTACGATTGCGGTGATCTTCTTGCTCCTGTTTTCGTCGTTTTCCTCGCTCAAGCAGGCGGCGCTGATCATTTGCAATCTCCCGTTTGCGCTCATTGGTGGAATTGTCGCCTTATGGGTGACGGGAGAATACCTGAGCGTGCCGGCTTCGGTCGGTTTCATCAATCTGTTCGGCGTGGCGGTGTTGAACGGCATCGTGTTGGTCTCGTACATGAATTCGCTTCGGCGGCAGGAGGGGATGGAAGTGCGGCAGGCGGTGCTGTCCGGCTGCGTGATGCGTCTCCGTCCCGTCTTGATGACGGCGCTGGTCGCGTTACTGGGACTGGTGCCGCTCGCTCTTTCCCAGGGGATCGGGTCTGAAGTGCAACGGCCGCTGGCCGTCGTGGTGATCGGCGGGCTCGTCAGCTCGACGTTCCTCACGCTTGTCGTCCTGCCGGTGCTCTACCAATGGATCGAAGAGCGTGCCGCCGCTCCGAGCCCTTTGCGCGTGGCACAGGGGGCTATTGACCACACGGATGGAACGGTGCAAGCGGTTCCATCGCGGCATATATGAGACGTGTCATGGCTGTGAGGGGATGAGCGCTCGCAAAGAGGTCATGCCGAGCGTATACTGCTGATCGAGTTCATTGACGTTTCACACAACCGGTTCTTAGTCTGTACGTCTGCTATCTCCACTTTTCCCTCACCATGAATCCCGACCATATTTCGAGGCGTCTGTTGCTGAAGTGTGCGGCGGCGTTGGGGCTGCTGGCAGTGGCGGAACGACTCGTGCCTGCCTATGCTTTGACGAGCGCCGCCGGCGCCGGTTCACAGATCGCGCTCAGCGGAGACGTCATCGATCTGACGATCGCCGAGCAGCCATTCCATCTTGACGGGCGCACTGGAACCGCCATGTCAATCAATGGAACGATCCCGGGGCCCGTCATTCGTCTGAAAGAAGGTCAACAGGCGACGCTGCGCGTCACAAACCGCCTAGAGGAAAGTTCGTCGATTCATTGGCACGGGTTGCTCCTGCCACCCGCGATGGATGGCGTGCCTGGCGTGAGCTTCGCCGGCATCGAACCGGGCACCACCTTTACCTATCGGTTCCCCATCCGTCAAAGCGGCACCTATTGGTACCACAGCCATTCGGGGTTACAAGAGGAATCGGGCGTCTACGGCCCGATGATCATCGACCCCGCCGAGCCGGAGCCGTTTCGCCCCGAGCGTGATTATGTGGTGATGCTCTCAGATTGGAGCTTCGAATCGCCGGAAGCGCTGCTCTCCAATCTCAAGAAGCAAGGGGGCTATTACAACTTCCAGAAACGCACGGCCGGCGACTTCTTTACCGATGTGGGGCGCATGGGTTTCTGGCCTGCATTGCAGAACTACTTGATGTGGGACCGGATGCGGATGGATCCGACCGACTTCGCGGACGTCACCGGCTATGCCTTCACCTATTTGATGAATGGTTTGTCGCCTGCTGACAACTGGACTGGGCTGTTTCGTCCGGGCGAGCGGGTACGCCTGCGATTGATCAACGCTGCTGGTATGACTTTTTACGACGTACGTATCCCCGGTCTCAGGATGACGGTGGTGCAAGTCGATGGACAGAATATCCAACCTGTTGTCGTGGATGAGTTCCGTATGGGGCCGGCGGAGACCTACGATGTGATTGTCGAACCTGCCGAGAATCGCGCGTATACCATCTTTGCCGAGACGATGGACCGCAGCGGCTATGCGCGCGGCACGCTTGCGCCGCGCCAGGGCATGAGTGCGGAGATTCCTGAGCGGCGGCCTAGACCGCTCCGCACGATGGAAGATATGGGCATGAGCATGAAAGGCATGGACATGCCTGGGATGACGATGCATGGCACGGAGCACTCAGGAGACACCAAGAAGATAGAATCTTCTGATGATCACGCCAGCATGGAACACAGACTGCGCGATGCTGGAACGCCGCCTCTGCAACACATGCATGAGATGCCGGCCATGGATGCGGGCGATCACGGCCGCTCGCTGATACCAGGCGCCGAGCCTGTCGCGCATAGTCCCGATCACCATGGACCGGGCAATCAAACGGTCGCCGAGTATTCGCAGAACCGCATGGGGGAGCCAGGAAGAGGACTGGAAGACAGTGAGCGACGGGTGCTGCTCTACACCGATTTGAAAAGTCTTGTGCCTTACCCCGACCAACGTGAACCGGTGCGTGAGATTGAGCTTCATCTCACGGGCCAGATGACCCGGTATATGTGGTCATTCGACGGCAAGACGTATTCGGAAGCGAAAGAGCCGATTCACTTCCGGTATGGCGAGCGAGTGCGTCTGACCTTTGTGAACGATACGATGATGGAGCATCCGCTCCATCTGCATGGAATGTGGATGTATCTGGAAAACGGCGCCGGCGCCTATCTTTCACGGAAACATACCGTCGTGGTCAAGCCGGCGGAGCGGTTGTCTGTCGCCATCACAGCGGACGCGCCAGGACGCTGGGCGTTTCACTGCCATCTGCTCCTCCACATGGAGGCGGGGATGTTCCGCGTCGTCGAGGTGTCCGATCAGTAAGGGGAGTGCGCGGACGAGAGGTTTTCAGCACAGTGTCTTTATGATGGTACTGATCGGCATGCTCAGTCATGGCATCGGTGCAACGGTAGTCTTTGCGCAAACGATACAAGGGACTTCCGCGACACCTACTGAGGCAAGCCCAACTACTCTGCAAGCAGGCACGCGACCCATTGTATTTCCACCCCAACACTGGCCTGCTCCCGTCAACGATCAGGAGCATCGTCTCTTCACGCTGGTCGATGTCCTCGACTACCGTCCGAAAATAAGCGGAGGGCAAGGCCATGACGATTACCGATGGGACGTCGAAGGCTGGTACGGAGGGGACTACAACCGACTCTGGTTCAAGAGCGAAGGGCAACGCGATACCGCCTTCAAGGCAGACTACGACGTCGACTTTCAACTGCTCTATGGCCGGTTTATCCGGAAGCATTACGATCTACAGATAGGCAGCCGTGTCGAAACACAGGCCTTCAAGGGGCGCAATGTGACGCGAGGTTTTGGGGTAATCGGAATCGAAGGGCTTGTTCCGTACAACTATGAGTTCGAGTCCGCTCTGTTCATCGATCAGAACGGCGCGGTATCCGCCCGGCTGTCGTTTACGAAAGACTTGCTACTGACACAACGGCTGATCTTTCAGACTCGCTTCGAGACGAACGCCGCTGTCCAACGAGTCGAGAAATTTACGACCGGATCGGGCCTCAATAATCTTGAATTCGGGGCTCGGCTGCGATACGAGATCCGGCGAGAATTTGCCCCCTATATCGGCATCTCCTTCGACCGGAGCTTTGGTGAGACCGCGACCCTCGTGCGTCAAGATGGGGGCGATCCGACTCAGATTCGATTCCTTGTGGGCGTGCGGGCATGGTTCTGAATAGGGCCGGTGTCTCTCGCCGAACCTGCCGATTGGGGCAGACCGGCCCATGAATATTGTAGACTCATAAAGGGTTGGTCGTTTCCACGGAGGACCCGGCAGATGTCGGAGCATCAGGTTGAACCCCATGTGTTTGTCATCATCGGTGCGACTGGCGATCTCACGCGTCGGAAGCTCCTGCCGGCGCTGTATCATTTGCGCGACCAGGGAATCCTGGAAACCCGCAACACGCTGATCGTCGGAGCTGCCTTGCCAGAGATGGGTGAAGAGGGGTTTCGGCTCTGGGCCTTCGAAGGTCTTGAGCAAGCAGGCTGGCACAATGAAACGGAGTTGCGCGCCTGGTGCGAAGAGTGCTTGCACTACCAGACGTTGCATGAAGGGGGATTGCAAGATTATGAGGCCTTAGCCTTGTACATCCGTCGGCTGGAACGTACCCACAGGATGCCGGAGAACCGGGTGTTCTACCTGGCGTTGCCACCGGACACTGTCCCTCTCGCGATGGAGAAGCTGGACCAGGCGGGGTTGCTCAAGAGCCACGGGTGGGTCCGTGTCGTGTTCGAAAAACCATTTGGCCGCGATTTTCACTCAGCCCGGCATCTGAACACGACCCTGCATCACTATATCGAAGAATCCCAGATCTACCGCATCGATCATTACCTCGGCAAAGAGACGGTGCAGAATCTCCTGGCGTTCCGCTTCGCCAACCCGATTTTTGAATCGCTCTGGAAACGCGACACGATCGAGAACGTTCAGATTACGGTAGCAGAAGATCTCGGCGTCGAGCATCGAGGCGCCTACTACCAACAGGCCGGGGCGCTTCGCGACATGGTGCAGAATCATCTCACTCAACTCATGACGGTGGTGGGAATGGAAGTGCCGGTGTCGTTCGATGCCGCGGCGATTTTGAACGAAAAACAAAAAGTTCTCCATTCCATCGCACCGATTCTTCCTGACGATGTTGTGTTTGGGCAGTACACGTCCTGGCAGGTTGCCGATCAGACGATTCGCGGGTATCGTGAGGAACCTGGGGTTCCAGAGGATTCGACCACGGAAACGTATGTGGCGCTGAAAGTCGAGATTCACAATTGGCGATGGAAGGGCGTGCCCTTTTATCTCAGGACGGGAAAACGCCTTCCTCGTAAAATGACCCAGATTGCGGTGACCTTTCGTGAGGCGCCCACTCAAGTATTTCGGTCTCTCGATCCCGGCAGTATTTCGCCCAACATGTTGCTGATCACGCTCCAGCCCAGTGAAGGATTCTCGCTCTGTTTTTCCGTGAAGAGTCCAGGACGGCCGTTCCAACTGAGCGACCGCGCGTTGCAGTTCGACTATCAGCAAGCGTTTGGCCAGCTCCCCGAAGCCTATGAGACGTTGCTCCGCGACGTGATGATCGGCGACCAGACCCTCTTTGTCAGTGCAGATTTCACCGAAACGGCGTGGCGCCTCTGTGATCCGCTGTTGGCTGGAGAAAAATCCGTCCACTTCTACAGCGCGGGAAGCTGGGGGCCGAGAGAAGCGGATGCGCTGCTGGAAAGGAATGGACATCGGTGGGCATTGGGGTGGTAAGCGCAAGGGTGTGAGGAGCTTTCTTTGCTCCCGGAGCGCGCGCCCTCAGAAGGGCCTCGCTCGACGGCCGCAGTCGAAAGCTCCTCACACCCTTACTTGTCTGGGTATTGAATTGAAGAAGAGAATATGAATGGATGCGCGCAGTCGGGGGTAGCCTCGCCACTTCCTTTTTGAGAGAGATGGAGAGATAGTTGGGGGCCTCATTAGGCGCGCGCGGTGAGAGACCAATCAGGCCAGCCTATCTTTTCCAGCGTCCGGCCATCTATTGTGACGCATCCTTTGAAGTGATGCTACTGAGATGCGCGATGATGAGTCTTGCGTCGGCGATGGGGTCTATGGTGAAGGGGGCTGTGTGCTGACGGGTGACCGGGGTTCCCAATCTCTCGGCTGCTTGGCGGATGGGCAGAGGGAAGGAGGCGTCTTCCTGTATTTTTCTGAGGTATGCCATGGCATCGCCGCGCCATCCTGGGACAGAGAATCGTGCGATCCACGCTTCGATGGCATGGGCCACGGCGCGGCGAGCACAGACTCTCGCCTTCCCGTCATTGCGTTCCTGCCGCGCGGCTTCAGCTGCCGCAAGTTCCCGTTCAATTAGGACCATTGGCGTCATCAGGAGAAATCTTTCCGATGTGCAGGGTACGCTGTTGTTCATTGTGATCAATTACAGATAAGATCCGCAAGCCATCGCCTGCATATTTTGGAACGATGCCGCCGGCAGGACATTGGATGGAACGAGCGTTCACCGTAGTAAGAGGAGCGTGAAAAATAATGGCCGCAAAGATAATCGAAGGGAAGAAGCAGAAGGTCTCGGTGAAGAAGGCGCCGTCGGTGCGTCGGGGGAAGAAGTCCAAGGCGACATCCGCCGTGGTCCTGGTCCTGCACGGCTCCACGGCGCTCCGCCGAAGGAAGTCGGCGGAAAGATTGGCCGAATCTTTACAGGTCGAGTTGTTCAGGGTCGATGTGTCGGCGGTTGTGAGCAAATATATCGCCGAAACGGAGAAGAATCTGAACGATGTATTCGATAAAGCAGAGACCAGTGGTTCGATTCTATTTTTCGACGAAGCCGATGCGTTATTCGGGGTGCGCACCACGGTCAATGACAGCCATGATCGATTTGCGGATCCGGAGACGGCCCATTTTCTCCACCGCATTGAGCATCATCACGGAATTGTGATTGTGACAACGAATGGAATGCGACACATCGAGCAAGCTTTTTTGACCCAGATGCGGGTGGTGGTTATGGTGGGGGCGGCGGCGACTAGGCGTAAGAGGACACGATAGCTTGGAGACGATGCACGGAAAGATGCCGGCGATTGCCACGGGATTTCAAAGCACTCATGAAGCCTTGATGCGGCGCCGCTGACTTCTACGCGCCAACCATGCACCAGCCGTTGCGCCAAACATAATGCTCAGCATGTCCAGAATGTGTTTGTACCAGCCGTCCGGGCTGAGGCCTGGATCCGAAGTCGCGGCTTCAAACAAGAGAAAACCTAAAAGGCCTGCAGTGGCGACGCAGACCACAGACGCTGTAATGATTGCGACCTGCTTGCGATAGCTCGGGACGAGGTAGATGATCGCACCCACAAAGGATGCTGCGGAAATCGTCCTCGTGATAAAGATGATGTACGTGCCGATAATCGGCACCCCAGCCATATCCGGCGCTTCCCAAAAATCTTCGACACGTTCAATGCCATGGATAATGCCGAACGCCGCGCCGATAGAATGGTTCGCTGCGTACCACAGCATGATACCTGCCGGCACCGCAAGGGCCCATCGAAGGATATGTATCGCTGGATTATTGCGCATTGGTTGAAGCGGACATCAGAAGTATGTATTGGTTCCCCTCATCGCGGCAGTGCTCATTCATTTCCTATCATATAACTGGTACAAACTGAGAACGCAATCAGAACCATGCAACGTGTATGCGTCGGCCGTATCATTCACGAAGACTTCTCCTGCATCCGTTGCTGGGATACGTCAGGCGGCGGCGAACTCGCGACGAGATACATTTTTCGCTTGGAAGAAACGGGGAATAGCCAAGAGTCGTTCGTGTTCGCCGAACTCTTATGATGAACATGGTAGTATGCCTTGCTTGTTTGGGCGATCGATGGAGAGAGCGGGTGGTCTGCTCATCTGAAAGATGAAAGAGAGCGCATGGCAAATCATCGCACGGATCTCAGAAGTATCGCTCGTCGTGCCATGGTCGAACGAGGCCTCTTGCCGGAGTTTTCTCCCGCGGCGATGGCCGAGCTTGCCCGCGTACAAGCTGCCGTTACAGATCAGCATACGGACATCCGTGACTTAACGGGGTTGCTCTGGTCATCGATCGACAACGACGACTCCCGAGACCTCGACCAACTTACCGTGGCTGAATCTCATGCTGATGGGTCTGTCACAATTCTGGTGGCGATTGCCGATGTGGACGCGCTGGTCACGAAGGAATCTGCCCTGGATATTCATGCCAAGAATAATACGACGTCGGTCTATACGTCCGGCGGAATCTTCCCCATGCTGCCGGAAAAACTGTCGACCGATTTGACGTCTCTCGGCGAAGGGCAAGACCGTCTGGCAATCGTAGTGGAGATGGCGGTTGCGGAAGACGGGGCAATCCTCAGCTCGACTCTCTTTCGGGCACTGGTCCACAACCATGCGAAGTTGGCCTATAACAACATCGCAGCCTGGCTTGCAGGGGAGGTTCCTGCGCCTGGTGACGGGCGAGCGTGGCCTGGATGTCGGAGATAAGGTGTGGGTAGAGCTTATCAGCACGGACGTCGAACGAGGGTTTATCGATTTCGGCAGGGCCTGATTGTGAGAGGGTCGCCATGCTCTGGTTGTCTGGGTCAGGGAACGAAACAGACCAGACAACCTATGCACCAGATACACTGCCCATGCCGGGCTGTTCTTCTGCCCGCTTATCCGGTGTCTCCAAGCTGGTGCGGCCGAGTGTGCCGTCTCGATAGTCCGACAAGAGTATTCTCGCCGCTTTGTCCCGGTCTATTCCGCCGCCGCTTCTGGTCAATAGGCAGCCACGCTTTTTGCCGATGGCGTCGATCACGCCCGTACTCGTCAGCCCCTCCACGCCAAAACCATAGCGGGCTGTGAGTCTGGCAGGATAGCGCGCAAGCAAAATGCCGGCGAGAAATTCTGCGACCGCTTCGTCATCGACGACCTTGTGGCCGATGGCGTTGACCGTGGCGAGGAGGAGGCCCACCTGAGGGTCTTTGATGGTTCCCCACAATAGCCCAGGTGAATCGGTGATGGCCATGTGGTCGTTCAGTTTGTGACGTTGTTGGACCTTGGTCACAGCCGGCTCATCTCCCACACGAGCGATGCGGCGTTTAAGGAGCATGTTCATCAGCGTCGATTTGCCGACGTTGGGGACCCCCATGATCAGCATGCGCAACGGCTTTGCGCTGCTGTGGCGATGGGGGGCGAGCGGCTGACAGAGCTGAGGTATCTTGGCGGCATCACCTGCATGACGACAAGAAAGGGCCACGGCGCTGACGCCCGGTTGTCGGTTATACAGGTCCAGCCAAGCCTGAGTGCTAGTGGGGTCGGCAAGATCAGCTTTGTTGAGGACTTTGAGGCTAGGACGCTGGCGGGCCAGGCGCAGCTCTTCGATCAGAGGATTGCAGCTGGCGTTCGGTATGCGTGCATCTAATACTTCGACGACGACATCGATCGCCTCCATCGTCTTGGCCGCTTCTTTGCGCGCGGTATTCATGTGACCGGGGAACCACTGGATGGACATGGGAGGACAGGCTTTCTGGAAAATAAATGGTACGGCTGATTGTCGGTGCGGTTATCTCTGTATCTCCATCATAGTGATACGCCGCTCCCTATTGAAAGCACTCAATTGCTAAACCCGCTCCGCTTACTATCTGCCCTGAGGCGGCCAAGACTCCATCAGGCGTAGCTTTCAGTGCCCTGCTAGCCGTTCGCGGCCGTGAGGGGTCGAAAGGTCTTGGTCGGGGCCAAGAGGGACAATACGGGTTGGATTGATGTCGTCGTGGGTGATGTAGTAGTGCCGCTTGATGTGGTCGAAGTTCACGGTGTCGGCGATCCCGTCGGTCTGATAGAGGTCTTTGAGGTAGCCGAAGAGGTTGGGGTAGTCGATAATCCGCCGGAGGTTGCACTTGAAATGGCCGTGGTAGACGGGGTCGAAGCGCACGAGGGTGACGAACAAGCGCCAATCGGTTTCGACGAATTGTGAGCCGAAGAGATAGCGTTGGCGTGCCAGCCTGGTCTCCAGTTGGTCGAGCGCGTCGAAGAGGCGCAACAGAGTCCGTTCATAGGCCTGCTGCGATGTGGCGAATCCTGCGCGATAGACCCCGTCGTTCACGTTCTCGTAGATGAAGGTATTGAGGTCGTCGATCTCCTTCCTGATGCCGTCCTGATACAGGTCGATCCTGCTTTCAGTAAAGCGATTGAACTCGCCGTTGAACATGCGCATGAGATCATCGTCTGAATTGGTCACGATGCGTTTCGTCACCGTATCCCACAACACAGGGACGGTAAATCGTCCTCGATAGTTCGGATCGGTGGCTTTGTAGGCCTGGCTGAGGAATTGGAAGCCGTTGATGGGATCGAGCGAATGGCCAGGCCCTTCACGGAAGGCCCAGCCCCGCTCGTCGCGGATCGGATCCACGACCGTCATGCCGATGACGCCTTCAAGCTTCTTGAGCTTTCGCACAATGATCGTTCGATGTGCCCAAGGGCAAGCCCAGGAAACATAGAGATGGTAACGGCCGCTCGCCGCCGGATAACCGGAATTCCCATTGGCGGTCACCCAGCTTTGAAAGGCATCCGGTTGCCTGATGAAGGCGCCTTCGCCGCTCTGTTCGTCTGGAAATTGTGCCTGAATGGTCATGGTCAAGATCCGTGTTTCTCTACCGTACCATATTGGGGAGTGAGGGGGGAGAGGATGGAGGCTGATGATCTTCTGTGCTCGTGCAACGCGCGGTCTCGGAAGGGTGAGACGGGCAGCCTGGCCGTCCTCCTGCTCGCGGAACGCGCACGCTCGGAAGGTGCTCGTTCGACGCGCGCATTTGAGGATCGACCAAGCTGCCCTTAAAAATGAAGTAGAGGATTGGGGGACCGCGCGCAGTAGAAGATCAATCAGCCCCCATCCCTGAAGAGATAACGAGCAAGCTTGGAGGGAGCATGTATATCGTCTGATGCGCGTAGGCGCGGATTGACTGAGGAAATTCCGGAAAGTAAAATGTATCAATATTCTTTCTCGGGGAACGAGTGGTCATCAGGCTAGAGGGTATCCGAGAGGGGATGGGAGGCGGTCATGTTCATTCAGTTGGTTCAAACAAGGAGGTCGTCGTGATGCAAGGGATGGGACGTATTGGGTTGATGGGGTTAGGGATTGCGCTGGCAGGCTGTCTCAGCGTGGTTCCAGCTTTCGCAGGGGATAAACCAGCGAAAGCACCGGTCGAGGACGGGTCGAAGTTGATGATTATGTCCCCCAAGGATGGGGATAAGGTCGCAGACACCTTTGAGGTGAAGTACGACTTGACAAAGGGTTCGCAAGCGACGCATGTCCATGCCTATGTGGATGGAGAGTATCAGAAGGGGTTTGCCGGTACGCTGAAGAGCCTGAGCAAGGGGACACACAAGGTCACTGTGACCGGCGCCACTAAGGACCATGACCTTGTCATGGCTACCCATAGCGTCACCGTCGACGTACAATAAAGCCAAGGTCAGCCATCTTTACGGCTACGAGGGCCTCTTGTAAAAGAGGCCCTCGTGTGCCGGATTTGCCAAACAGTTTCCACCCTTCACCCGCCTAGCCCTACCACAAGAATCGGCAAACCAAAAGAAAGTTACGGTATCGGTTTGGGGGGTGATTGCAGATTGGGCTGTGGGCTTCCGATCTTCAATATTCGTGTCAGTAACGGAATCGCTGTCCCCTGCATGACGACAGATGTGAGTGCAATAAAGAACACCAAATGAAAGATCATGTCGGCCTTTTCGATCCCGGCCACTATGGGAAATGTGGCCAAGATGATCGGCACGGCCCCACGGAGCCCCGCCCAGGCCACAAGAGTCTGCTCTCGAAGGGACATAGGCGAAAAAGCCAGCGCCGCGTGGACACTCGCAGGGCGTGCGATGAAGATCAGGAAAAGAGAAATCAGGATGCCTACCCCGGCGATTGGTACAAGCCTTGCCGGAAATACCTGCAACCCCAGCGCCAAAAACATGGTGACCTGCATCAGCCAGGCCAGCCCATCGTGAAAACGTAAGACGCTCTGCTGGTGAGTAAACGGTTTTCGCGCCATGACGAGCCCCGCCAGGTATACGGCAAGAAAACCACTCCCGTCCAGGTAGTCGGTGAGGCCGTAGGTCAGCAGCGCCAAGGCCAGCGACAGTACCGGATAAATGCCTTCTAACTCCAAGTCGAGCGCATTGAACAATCGCCGCATGATTTCGCCCATCGCAATGCCGATCACGGTTCCCACGCCCATTTGCATCACAAAGAATACGACAAGTTCCCCGAAAGAGGTCGAGGGTTCCGTCAATAGTCGAATCAGCGCGATCGTCAACACGACGGCCATTGGATCGTTACTGCCTGACTCGAATTCGAGCAATTGGATCAATCGCCTGGGGATCTTGGTTTTTCGCGCCCGTAGCACCATGAAGACGGCCGCAGCATCGGTGGACGACACAATGGCGCCGAGCAAGAGGCCTTCTAGAAATGAAAATCCCTGGACCCAGGCGACAAACACCCCGATGAGCAGAGCCGTCACCAGAACCCCGATGGTCGAGAGCGACAGCCCCTGCCATACAATGGGCCGCACCGCTGTCCATTCCGTGTCCAATCCACCCGAAAACAGAATCAAGACGAGCGCCGTGATACCCAGCGATCGCACCAGGGACGGATTGTCGAACGAGATGCCGCCGAGACCGTCGGACCCTGCCAACATGCCGATGGCGAGGAACAAGACTAGCGAGGGGATACCAAATCGATTCGAGAGCTTGATCGTCAACACGCTCAGAATGACGAGCGTGGAGAACACGATGAAGATCACACCAATGGAATACGGCATCGTGCGTTATCTTTCGAGGTTGTTTGCCCAGATCTGATGCGGTCTATAGCATAGACGGCAGAATCACGCTAGCGACCAGATGAGGCACGGAGCTGTTCTCTAGGGAAGGTCTGATTAATTCACATTCCACTCGGAACGCTGTTTGTGGGGTGG
>NEWT02000028.1:0-64807 GCA_002869925.2 Nitrospira sp. CG24A | reverse complement strand
CCCAGCGCGCATTATATGATGGGCGGGGTCTGGACCGATCTGAACGGTGCGACGACGGTTCCTGGGCTCTTTGCCGCTGGGGAGGTGGCCTGTAGCGGTGTGCATGGAGCGAATCGTCTGGCGAGTAATTCCTTGCTCGAAGGATTGGTGTTTGGTGCGCGAGCGGCATCGGCAGCTGTGGCCTTTGCCGCTCGTCATGAGGCTCCTACCCTATCGTCCCAGGAGGCTACGCTTCGAGCCGGCCAATTCGGCACATTAGAGGATGCGGAAAAACTGCGGAGTTCACTCAGGCGAACGATGTGGGGGCAGGTTGGTGTGATTCGCTCGGGCGAGTCGCTTATCCGGGCCTGCGCGCAACTCTCACGATGGGCCCAACTTGTAACCCAGCCGTTTGCCAGCCGAGCAGCGCTGGAAGTAAAAAACATGGTACAGGTAGCGCAATGTGTTGCGGAAGCGGCGCTGTGGCGGGAGAATAGCGTCGGGGCTCATTACCGGTCGGATTTCCCGGAGGCCAAACGTGCTGGCTGGCAACAACACAGTCGCCTGTCGAGCGGGGAAGTCGTTAGCGGGAAGACATTTCAGAAGTCGCGGGGGCTGCTGTTATCACTGCGGGGGCGTATCGGCTGACCGGACGTTCCAGGATGACACCATCGCCAACCAGGAATGTGCGGTAGTATCGGAGTACCTTCCGAACATATTGCCTGGTTTCATCGAACGGGGGCAGCGCCTGATAGCGTTCGACCGCATTCTCTCCGGCATTGTAGGCTGCAAGGGCTAGCGGTAAGTTGCCATGAAAGCGGTCGAGCAACAGGCGTAAGTATTTCGTCCCTCCTCCCACATTATCGTGATGATGGCTACGCCAGGTTTTTCGCCTACATGAATCTATTTGTGGCCGCCATGCTGACGCTGGTGTTGGCCGACAATCTCCTTTTGCTCTATCTGGGCTGGGAAGGGGTAGGACTCTGCAGCTATCTGTTGATCGGATTTTGGTATCGCGAACCCGAGTACGGCACGGCCGCGCAGAAAGCCTTCATCGTGACTCGCATCGGAGATACGGCGTTCGCCATCGGGATCTTCATCCTCTTCACGCAATTCAAAACCTTGTCGATTCAACAGGTCCAGAGTCTTGCGACGGAGACCTGGCCAGTGGGCTCGAACGTTGCCATGATCGTGGCCGTGCTCTTCTTGATCGGGGCGGTTGGAAAGTCAGCGCAATTGCCGCTTCAAGTGTGGTTGCCGGACGCGATGGCAGGCCCCACTCCGGTCAGTGCGCTGATCCATGCGGCGACGATGGTGACAGCAGGTGTCTACCTTATTGCCCGCATGCATCATCTGTTTGAGCTCGCGCCGATGGTGCAAGAGGTTATTGCGGTGCTTGGCCTCGTGACGTTGCTGCTTGCAGCAACCAGCGCCTTGGTGCAGCAGGACATTAAGCGGGTGCTCGCGTATTCGACGATGAGCCAGATCGGCTACATGTTTCTGGCACTCGGCGTCGGAGCCTGGCCTGCTGCGCTCTTTCATTTTCTCACCCATTCCTGCTTCAAAGCCTTGCTCTTCCTGGCGGCTGGATCTGTCATTCACAGTCTCCACCATGAGCAGAACATTTTCCGGATGGGCGGGCTCCGGCGGCATCTGCCGTGGACTTTCTGGACATTCCTCATCGGAGCCGCTGCAATGTCCGGCGTTCCCCTCATCACCTCCGGGTTTTACAGCAAAGACTGGATCCTGTGGTCGGTGTGGTCTTCACCTTTAAGCCACCGGTGGATCTGGTTCGGTGCACTCCTCGGGGCCATGCTGACTGGCCTCTACAGTTTCCGGCTGATCTTTCGGGTCTTTTTCGGAGAGATTCGTACACAACCGACCGGCGAATCAGGTCTGGCCATGCGCCTGCCTCTTGTGGTGCTGGCGTTCTTGGCGCTCACAGTCGGTTTTCTCGAGATGCCCCACACACTCGGGAATGTCACTCTGTTTAGCCACTACCTGTCGCATGCGCTCCCGGCGACAGCGCTGCTTCCTGGGATGGATGAATCGAGCGAGGCCCGTGAACAGTTGGCCGTCACCGTCGCGGCGCTACTCGGGATCGGCCTTGCCGCGCTCCTGTTCCTGCCTGGCTCCCTCTTTGGCGCGCGAGGGACAGATCAATCCACGACTCACCCTTCGATGACCTTGCTGCAAGGAGGGTGGGGGTTCGATCGACTGTATGATCGTCTGTTCGTGCGGCACTGGTTTTCTTTAACCAGAAATTCTAGTGACATGCTCGATCGCGGGTACGAGTGGCTGGCCGTCTGCGCCGAGTCCTGTCATGGCTGGTTGAGTCACACGCAGACGGGGCATGTCCGGTGGTATGCCGCCACCATTGCAGTCGGAACGCTGATGTTACTTGGTCTATTTGCGATGTGAATGCTATGGGTCTTTGGCTACTCATACTCATCCCAATTCTCGCGGCGCCCCTCGCATGGATGGGACAGCAATGGTCTCGTCACGCGCCTCGTTGGATCGTACTCGGGGCGTTGGCTATTGATTTCGTTCTGGTGCTTCTGCTCGGAGGACAACATTCCACAGTACAGTCCTCAGGACATGGGGCATGGCTTGTAGAAAGTCACACCAGTTGGATTCCCCGTTGGGGCATCAGTCTCCATCTTGGCCTCGATGGACTGAGCGTAGTCCTTATTCTATTGACGGTCTTCGTCGGGATTGTGGCCACGATTGCCTCCTGGACAGAAATCCAGAGTCGCGTCGGATTGTTTCACTGTAACGTCCTGTTCGCCCTGGGCGGTGTCATCGGGGTGTTCTTAGCCATCGACTTGTTTCTGTTTTTCTTCTTTTGGGAGCTCATGCTCATCCCCATGTATCTCCTGATCGTCATCTGGGGCCATGCAGCGCGCCGGCATGCCTCGTTCAAGTTCTTTCTCTTTACGCAGGCTGGGAGCTTGGTGCTGCTTGTTGGGATTGTGGCGCTCGCGCTCCTGCATCAACAGGCCACTGGGCGACCGAGTTTCGACTATGCCGACCTGATGGGACTGACCCTGACCAGTGAGATGGCCCGGTGGCTCATGCTGGCATTTCTCATCGGTTTTCTTGTGAAGCTGCCGGCCCCTCCCTTTCATACGTGGCTACCGGACACCTACGCAGAGGCTCCCACCGGGGCCACGATCATCCTCGCCGGGATCTTAGCGAAGACGGGCGCCTATGGTTTGTTGCGATTCACACTTCCGTTGTTTCCCGAGGCCCTGAGCGAGTTCGCGCCCATCGCCATGGGGCTCGGTGTGGTCGGGATTCTCTATGCCGCAGTATTGGCCTGTGCCCAAACAGATATCAAACGGCTGGTAGCGTACAGCAGTATCAGTCACATGGGGTTTATCCTGCTTGGCGCTTTCGCCGGGACTGAGCTGGCATTGCAGGGAGTGATGATGCAGATGGTGGCGCATGGGCTGAGTACGGGAGGCCTCTTCCTGCTGGCCGGTGCACTTGAGGAGCGGTATCAGACGAGGGACATGCGTCAGATGGGAGGACTCTGGAGCGTGACGCCACGTCTTGCCACGATGGCGCTTTTCTTTGCCTGCGCGTCATTGGGGTTGCCAGGGCTGGCGAATTTTATCGGTGAGTTCCTCGTGCTATTTGGATCCTATGCGACTCAACCGGTCATGATCATTCTGGCATCCCTCGGCATGGTGATGGCGGCCATCTATTCCCTGGGTATGATGCAACGCACGTTCTTTGGCCGACAACAAGACACCCGTACAGCCCCAGACCTGTCGAATGTCGCATTTGGAACCTTACTGTTCATCGCAGGCCTGCAGATCTGGCTGGGGCTCTATCCGATGGCCGTGTTGACCACGACGAAGCCGGTCATGGAACAACTGGTACAGCATGCACTGGTGTCTGCCAATCCGACTCACTTGCCATCAGAACCCCTGCTGTCGTCCCACATCGTGACCTCGCAGGGGAGTACCCCATGATCCTCCAGGATTTCATCGCTCTTTCGCCCATTCTGGATCTCGGGGCTTTCTCCCTCGTGACGATGCTTGCGATTGCCTTCAGACGGAATCATGCAAGGATTGCGGTGTGTGCGTTTATGTCGTGCCTGTTCACCCTCGCGACGTTGCCATGGGCAGCCACGGCCGCGCCACGAGCCGTGACAACCTTGCTGGTCGTGGATGGACATGCTTTGTTGTATATGGGGCTCATATTGAGTGCGACGATGGTCATCATTGCACTGTCGTACCGATATCTGAACTGTCAGTTTCATGAGCAAGAAGGTGTCGAGGAATATTACCTGCTCCTGCTACTTGCCACGTTCGGGGGATTGGTCCTGACCACAGCTGCGCATTTCGTATCATTTTTTCTCGGGTTCGAACTCCTCGGGCTGTCTCTCTGCAGTCTGATCGGTTATTTACGAACCCGACGAAACCCACTCGAAGCTGCGGTGAAGTACCTGCTGCTCTCCATCACTGCATCAGCATTCCTTCTGTTTGGCCTGGCCTTGCTGTATTTCGAAAGCGGAGCCATGACCTTCCACGAGGTTGGAGTGAGTGTGAAACAGTGGCAGACGGTCCCAGCACTGTGGTTGGGAGGATTGATCCTGGTCCTGGTCGGCATCGCATTGAAGCTCGGTCTCGCACCGTTTCACATGTGGATTCCCGATGTGTATCAGGGAGCCCCCACTCCCATCACGACATACATCGCGACGGTCTCCAAGGCAGCGGTGATGGCACTGCTACTCCGCCTTGCCACTGAGGTCGGGATATTGGAACTGCCACCCGTTGTGCATCTGTTCAGCCTTCTGGCTGTTGTCTCGATGGTCACAGGGAATGTGCTGGCGCTCTTGCAACAGAATGTGAAACGACTCCTGGCCTATTCGTCGATCGCCCACTTCGGCTATGTATTGGTTGCGCTGCTGGCCGGTGGTCCCGCAGCTGCGGAAGCGGTGACCTTCTATGTGATCGTCTATTGTGCCATGACCTTGGGTGCCTTTGGTGTGGTGACTGTCTACTCGAGCGAGGGAGGGGACAAGGACCGTGTCGAGGACTATCAAGGCCTGTTTTGGACGCGTCCTTGGCTCGCGGGCATGTTGGCACTGAGCCTGTTGTCGTTGGCCGGCATCCCAGTGACTGCGGGATTCATCGGGAAATTTTATGCAATCGCGGCCGGTGTTGATGCTGGTTTGTGGTGGCTTGTGTTGGCACTGATTGCGAACAGCGTCGTGAGTCTCTACTATTACCTTCGACTGTTCGTGACCCTATTCGGTGAGGTAACAGCACCGGCAATGCTTCCTGAAGCACAGACTGTGCAGAGACCAGAGTTCTTCAGTTGGCCGGCCATATGCTCGCTCGGATTTGTTGCATCGATCATCCTCGTACTAGGAGTCTATCCAGAACCGCTGATCCAGCTCATCCGTGAATCCGTGAGTAACCTGCTCATGGTAGCGGCGCAGAGACCATGAATGGATTCGAAGCGAATCATCTCTCGCAGTGCTCAGTTTGAGCCGCCGCGTCCTACCAACTTAGTGAGGTGAAGCATAAATAGATTTACTTATTATCCTGCACGGGTATACTCCTCACCAGGAAGAGCACCTGACCACGCGCATCGCCCCGTCCCTGCAGCTGACAGCGCCCGAACGCCAGCAACTGACGCAGTGGGCTCGCGGCCGGCAGACGCCTGTGCGACTCGTACTCCGCGCCAAAATTGCCCTGTTGGCGGCCGAAGGCCACGATAATCAGCACATCGCCGACGCCCTGGACACGAGTCGGTAAACCGTGGGCCTGTGGCGGCACCGCATTGTTACTCAGCGCCTGCCCGGCCTCGTCCAAGATGTGCCCCGTGGCGGGCGTCCTCCCAAGGCGCGCCACGCGCTGATCGCACATATCCTGAAGGCGACGACCCAAACGACCCCGCCCAGAGCCACTCACTGGTTGACCCGCACCTTGGCTCGGCATCTGTGGACGAATCCTACGTTCGTGCAGCGGGTCTGGACTGCCCATTGGTTGCACACCCACCGAGTCCGGGCCTTCAAGCTCAGCCAGGATCCACACTTCCAGGACAAGCTGGAGGATGTGGTGGGCCTGTATCTGCACCCGCCCGAGCATGCCGTGGTCCTCAGCGTGGATGAGAAAAGCCAGATCCAAGCGCTGGATCGCACCCAGCCGGCTTACCCACGAGGAAGGGCCGGTGTGGCACGATGACACATGACCACAAGCACCATGGGACCACCACGCTCTTCGCGGCTCTCAATGTCGCGGAGGCTCCATCCTCTCCACCTGCTTGCCGCGGCATCGGCATCAGGAATGGCTGCGGTTCCTGCGTCTGATTGATCGCCACATTACCCCAGGGCAAGGCCCTGCATCTGATCGCCGACAACTACGCCACACACAAACACCTCACGGTTCAGCGATGGCTCACGCGCCACCCGCGCGTCCACATGCACTTCACCCCGACGAGTAGTTCGTGGCTCAATCTGGTGGAACGCGTCTTTGGCGACCTGACGGCCAAACAGATTCGTCGCGGCGTATTCTGCAGCGTCCCCGAGCTGATTGCGGCCATTGACGCGTATATGACCCAACGTAATGTCTCGCCGAAACCGTTGGTGTGGACCAAGACGGCACAGGAGATCTTGGCGAAAGTGAATCGGGCCAGGATTGCCCTGGATAAGACAAGACCAGCATGAATTACTACACGAGGGGATGTCTTTTTGAGCCTCCTCAAGGAGAGTGCTTCTGAACGTTCGAGGCAGCCGGCTATCGACGCGTGGGGTTGCCGACTTGGTTCTTCAGTAGTCTGCTCAATGGGCCATTGATCTCCCACGGGAATCCCCTTACCCTATAGCCGTATGAAGTTGATGAGGCCGTCGCTGTTCCAACATAGCGTCGACAGTCCAGGCTCTGTGAGCCTGCACCTCGCACTGGCGATTTTGTGCGTCACGCTGGGGGCCTGCGCGGGAGTCGGTTCGAAGGGTGATCTCCAGACGGTCACATCTGTGGATCTCTCGCGCTACGTCGGCACCTGGTATGAAATCGCGCGGCTCCCGATGTGGTTTCAGCGGCACTGCGTGGACTCCAAGGCGATATATTCCAGTCGGCCCGACGGGTTAGTCGGTGTGCATAATGAATGTGTAACTGAATCCGGTGGGGTTGAGCAGGCAGAAGGAGTGGCGACGGTGGTCGACCCCAAGACGAATGCGCGACTCACTGTCGCGTTCGACAACTGGTTCGCCCGGTTGTTTGGCTCATCTCGCGACGGGAATTATTGGGTCCTCGATCTTGACCCGGAATATCGGACTGCGATGGTGGGGACTCCGGATCGTCGGTATCTCTGGATCCTGTCTCGGATCCCTCATCTGGATGAGGCCACCTATCGGCGTCTGGTCGAACGGGCCGGGCAACTGGGGTACCCTGTGTCGGATCTCATCAAAGCTCGACGCGCTGCCTCATCGTGACTGATTGTCGCGTCTCGTCGCAGGCATCAATAGTCCACTTATCATGGAGAACACAGCATGGCTTTGACCACCTACAATCATGTGCCGGTTCCTTCATTCATGTATGGTACGGCATGGAAAAAAGAGGCGACGACACAACTGGTGCAGCTAGCCGTCGGGGCGGGCTTCACCGCTATCGATACGGCCAACCAATTGATCCATTACCAGGAAGCGTTGGTGGGGGAAGCCCTGCTGGCTCTCGCGCAGCAAGGGGTCACGCGTGATCGTCTCTTTCTTCAAACCAAGTTTACGCCGACGAATGGCCAAGACCATCGCACCCCGTATGATGCCTCGGCCAATCTCACGACCCAAGTGACTCAGTCTTTCGACAGCTCGTTGGCCCACCTGCACACCGACTATCTTGACTCCTACGTCTTGCATGGGCCCTATCAGCGGCAAGGATTGGGCGCTTCGGACTGGGAGGTCTGGGCCGCGATTGAAGGGCTCTATCGATCCGGGAAAACGAAGATGATCGGCATCAGCAATGTTACGGCTGAGCAACTCACACAGCTCTGTGCTCAGGCGGCGGTGAAACCGATGATGGTACAAAACCGCTGTTATGCCGCCCTTGGGTGGGATAAAGAAGTCCGGGAGATCTGTCGGGTGCATAACATCATCTATCAAGGCTTTTCGCTGTTGACGGCAAATCAAGGAGTCTTTGCCGAGTCAGCCATTCGGGCCATCGCTCAACGGTTAGGGGCCGGCCTTGCGCAAGTCGTTTTTCGTTTTGCCATGCAGGTTGGGATGCTCCCATTGACTGGCACGACGAATTCACAACATATGAAAGAGGATTTCCAGGCAGAACAGCTCACTCTCACCGACGAAGATATGCAGGTGATTGAAACGATCGGGATGTAGGCTTTAGTTCTGAAATACTCCGGGATGAAGCTAGACTGGGCTGTGAAACACGATGGCAATATGAAAATGCCAAGCAGGATGCTCAAAAAGACCGTCCAGCAAGGCCGCAGGCGAGTCGAAACCAGAGGCGTACCCTCAGGGGTACGTTGAGGATTTCGATGAGCCGAGAACGAAGCTGGCGGGCTTTTTCAGCATCCTGCTAGCCCGCATTATTCATGAAGGTTCGTTGCGAAAGCGCGCAGACGCGATGCGAGACGGGTACTCGGAGGCGTGAAGCCCTGAGGCATACTGGTGCAGTATGTCGAAGGGCTGAGCGGCGAGACTGCCCGTCACAGCCGCGTATCCGCGCTTGCAGCAGAAGCGTCATGAATAATGCGGGCTAGGAGGGGAGTTCGATGAGCCGTAGGGTATAGAGGTACTGGTACAGCCCCTTCTGGTCCATCAATTCGGCATGGGTGCCGGTTTCCACGAGGCGGCCTTTGTTGAAGACGAGGATTCGATCGGCTCGTTGAATCGTCGTCAAGCGGTGAGCAATCACAAAGGTCGTTCGTCCTTTCATGAGTTGCTCCAGTGCCTCCTGGACGAGTCGTTCGGACTCACCGTCCAGGGCGGAAGTGGCTTCATCTAACAATAAGATCCGTGGATTTTTCACGATGGCTCTGGCGATAGCGATGCGCTGCCGCTGTCCGCCCGATACATTAATTCCTTTTTCCCCCACGATGGTTTGATACTGGTCCGGGAAACTCATGATGAAGTCGTGAGCATGAGCGGCACGGCTCGCGGCGACCACCTCTTCCTGAGTCGCCTTCTCGTTTCCATAGCGGATGTTGTCGAGAATTGTCCCGCCGAACAAGATCGTCTCTTGCGGAACCAAGGCGATCTGCCGATACCAACTATCCATCGTGACGTGTCTGAGATCCTGCCCATCAATGGTGATGGTTCCTTCTGTTGGGTCGTAGAAGCGATGGAGCAGGTTCATCACGGTCGTTTTCCCGGCTCCGGTGGGCCCGACGATGGCGACCAGTTCCCCCGGCTTAGCTTCGAACGACACATCCGTCAAGACCGGTTGGCGTGGATCGTACGCAAAGCCGATATGCTCAGCCCGGATATGTCCAGAGACAGAGGACAGCGTCGTGGCCGTGGGGGAGTCACTCACCTCGGAACGTGTGTCGAGAATTTCGAACACCCGTTGGGTGGCGCCCTGTGCCTCCCTGATCTGTGCAAACACGCGGGCGGCGGAACTAAAAGGGCCGATCAGAATTCCAGCAAAAAGGACGAAAGCAAAGAGGTCGCCCGGTGACACACTCCCGTCAATGACCTGCTGTCCCCCATACCACAAGACGGCGGCGGCGGCAGCAGCGGTGAGGAGGCTGATGACGGGAATGAACACCGCCATGACGCCGGCCTTCTGCATCGTGAACGCCAAGGTTTGTTCAACCTGTAGGGCAAACCTGGTTTCTTCGCGCTGTGTTTGGACGAAGGATTTCACGATCCGGATTCCGGAGATCACTTCCTCGATCAGGGTACTCATTGCCGCGGTGTGGTCCTGAATCGAGGTCGAGAGGGATTTC
Source organism: Nitrospira sp. CG24A (assembly GCA_002869925.2). GTDB lineage: Bacteria > Nitrospirota > Nitrospiria > Nitrospirales > Nitrospiraceae > Palsa-1315. The sequence goes on along the minus strand of NEWT02000028.1, from coordinate 54,907 downwards.
AGTTTTCGCCCGAAGAACTTGGCCACCAGAACGAGCAATGGGAGCAGAATCAGGATCAAGAGGCAGAGCCGCCAATTCATGATCAACAAAAATGTGATGCCTCCCACAAACGTCACGATCTGTTTCGCGCCGTCGATCGGTGTTTCAGTCACGACCGATTGAATGACGGTCACGTCGTTCATGAGCCGTGAAAGGAGCTCGCCTGTTCGTCGGCGGGCAAAAAAGCTCACGGATAACGTATGCAGGTGCCCGAAGAGATGTCGGCGAAAGTCAGCAATGATGCGCTGCGAGATCCATGCGGTCAGATAGCTATGGCCCATCGAGCAGAGCCCCTGCAGGATGACGAGCCCAAGAAGGATAAGGATCATGTTCGTCATTTTGGGTTGGTCGCGCTGCACGGTCGTGATGTCCCACAGGGTGCCGGCCAGCCGCAGCAGCATCAGATTAATGGCAGCGACGCCCATGACCAGCACACCTGCCAACACCATGCGAGACAGGTAGGGCTTCAGGAATGGGAGAAATCGTGAGAAAGTAGACATGAAAAGCGATCTTAGCAGACTAGGAAAGAACTATGTTGGTACGGGTGAACGTCGATGGAGTACAACAGCCTGCACTCTGAGAGTCTGCTCGGTGCCTGAACATGCTGCGGGAGGTTCAGTCCTAGCTAGAAGAGGTGGCTGCAGAATGCCAGAAGGGACTTGAAGAGGGGGATACTGGCGGGGGGCCTTCTCGACAGCTACAGTTCCACGACGGACTCGATCAGATTCTTGTTGATGGCCACGAAATCCGAGTGATCCTTTTCATTGATCACCACATCGGTGAGGCTGATAAAGAGGCGTTGTTCTTCGTTAATCGCATCGGACACACGATTGCGCATCGGGGGAATGAGAAAGTCACCGACATAGACGCAGCTTACAGTTCGGACGCAGATGCGAACTTTCTTGCCTTCAGGCACTGACCCCTCCTCCCCCGTCTCGGGTGAAGCTTAACTTTTACGACGTTCAAATTTTTGACGCCGGCGCAGCTTTTTATACTTGTGCTTGCGCATTTTTTTACGGCGTTTTTTCAGCACACTGGACATGCATATCTCTCCTGCAAAGTGGCGAGTGTAGAATTTCCCACGGCAAATTGCAAGCGCATCTACAGAACACATTGATCATGACTGTGCCGAGGCTAAACACCCTGATGGCTTCCGATGCGGTGCGTGTGGGCTCACGAGCGGCTTGACCTGCCGGATACTCGTTTCTATACTGCCATCAGCATGTGTAGATACAACGCCCCACGGTTTTCCGTCTTATTCCTTCTCGGTGCGATGCTCTTAATCGGTGTCGGGTGCGGGGGCAAGACGATTCAACATCCCGAAGATCATGAACGGTACCTCCGTATCGACCGGGCGGTGGAATCGCTTCGCCAAGCGTATGTGAAGAAAGATTCGTCGGATCTGGCGTCACTCATGATGCCGATTGATCAGCTCGAGCGGCTGAAAGAAGAAGTCCAGAGCGATTTCGAGACGTTTAGTGCCATCGTGTTGGACTTTGCGATTGAACGCATCATGATCGAAGGGGACAACGTCGATGTCTTTGTGCATTGGCAGGGGCTGTGGAAAAAAGATCCGGACGATCCAGGGCTCCGGCAACGGGGCCATACGAAATTACAGTGGGTCGGCACTCAGGCGATTCTCTTGCGCGGGATTCAGGGCGATGCCCCATTCGGGATGAAAGCGCGGCAGGTCACAATCGATCCCACACGTTCTCCTATGAAGAAATAATTCATGCCGTCTCGCCGATCTTCTGCGCCGGTACAAGCTGATTTCCTTGTCATTGGAAGTGGTGTTGCGGGTCTTCGTGCGGCGTTGGAATTAAGCCGTGCCGGCCGTGTCATCGTGCTGACGAAAGGGCATCCGCTTCAAAGTAGTTCGATCCATGCGCAGGGCGGGGTGGCGGTGGCGATGAGTGAAGAAGACGACGTGGCCATCCATTTAACCGATACACTCAAAGCAGGCCATGGCCTCTGCCAAAAAGAAGCGGTGCGGGTCCTTGTGGAGGAAGGCCCTGAGCGAATTCAAGAATTGATCAGGTGGGGGGCGAAGTTCGACAAAGTCGGCGGTAAATTCGCATTTGCTCGGGAGGCTGCACACAGTCGAAGCCGTATCCTGCGCGCGCGGGGGGACGCGACGGGGAACGAAATGGTGCGGGTGCTGATTGCCGAGGTGAACCGACAGAAGCGTATTCAGCGATTGGATCATCATTTTACGGTGGATCTCATTGTTGACGCCGGACGTTGTTGCGGGGCAGTTGTCTTGGATGAAGCATCCGGCCGTCAGTTCGTGCTACCTGCTCGGGCGGTTGTCTTGACGACCGGCGGGGCCGGTCAGATCTATGCGCGGACGACGAATCCCCCGAATGCGACCGGCGATGGAATGGCGATGGCACTACGGGCAGGCGCGGTGCTTCAAGATATGGAGTTCGTTCAATTCCACCCTACCGCATTGTATTTGCCGTCGAGTCCGCCATTTTTGCTGTCCGAAGCGATGCGAGGTGAGGGTGCGCAGCTTCGCAACAATAAGGGAGCCCTGTTCATGCAGCGATACCACCCCATGGGAGCGTTAGCGCCGAGAGATATCGTGTCACGGGCAATCTTGGCAGAAATGGCGGCGACGAAAGCACGTCATGTCTATCTTGATGTCACCCACTTGGGAGCGGAGTTCGTGAAGCGGCGTTTTCCGACTATTTATGCGACCTGTCTTCGCTATGACATCGACATCACGGAAGAATGGATCCCGGTGTCTCCCAGTGCGCACTATATGATGGGTGGGGTCTGGACTGATCTGAATGGTGCGACGACGGTTCCAGGGCTTTTTGCTGCCGGGGAGGTTGCCTGCAGTGGCGTGCATGGAGCAAATCGCCTAGCCAGCAATTCCTTGCTCGAAGGATTGGTATTCGGCGCGCGCGCGGCTTCGGCAGCGGTGGCGTGTGCCGGACGACAGAAGCCTCCCTCACTCTCATCCCAGGAGGCCACACTCCAGGCAGGCCAATTCGGCGCCTTGGAGGATGCAGAAAAATTGCGAAGCTCCCTGAGGCGTACGATGTGGGGGCAGGTTGGCGTCATTCGCTCGGGAGAGTCGTTGATCCGTGCTTGTGCACAACTCTCACGGTGGGCCCAATTGATCACCCAGCCGTTTGAAAGCCGAGCCGCGCTGGAAGTGAAAAATATGGTGCAAGTGGCGCAATGCGTGGCGGAAGCGGCGTTGTGGCGGGAGAACAGTGTCGGAGCCCATTACCGGTCTGATTTTCCAGAAGCGAAGCGGGTTGGATGGCAACAACACAGTCGCCTGGTCAGTGGGGAAGTAACTACCGGGAGAAACGCCCAGAAATCGCGGGGGTTGTTGCTGTCTCTGGGGGGCCGTATCGGTTGACCGGGCGTTCCACGATGACACCGTCACGGACGAGGAACGTGCGATAGTAATGGAGCACCTTCCTGACGTACTGTCTGGTTTCATCGAACGGAGGAAGCGCTTGATAATGGTCAACCGCATTCTCTCCGGCATTGTAGGCCGCGAGGGCCAGCGGTAAATTTCCGTGGAATCGGTCGAGCAGTTGGCGTAAGTATTTCGTGCCTCCGCCCACATTATCATCCGGATCGTACATATCCCGCACATCCAGGCGCACGGCGGTTTGGGGCATCAGTTGCATGAGGCCGATCGCACCAGCGCGAGACACTGCACGAGGATCAAAGTTCGATTCAGCTTTGATGACCGCTCGGATCAATGCGGGATGGAGCCGGTGTTGGGAAGAATACCGACGAATGACAGGTTCGAGTTCTTGCTCAGACAAGGCGGAGTGGAATCGGCTGGATTCAATCTCGATTTTCCGGTAGCGAGAATCGGAAGGGACATTGGTGAGTGAGATTGAGCCGTTGGGTCCGATGAACTGATAAATTTCTGCCGTAGTGGTTGGGATGGCACAGGTCAGCGATCCGATTCCTACGATGACCGTTGCGGTGAGTCCAATGGCTGCGTGCCGATGGAGGGATCGCATGAGAAGAGAAAAAGCATTGTGCATGGTTGCAACGATAGCAGTCTACTGCCAGGTGTCAAGAAAATGCAGATCTTATGCCTCGAGGTCGGCAATAAATAGTGAGGAAAAACAATTGGTTTTGTGATGGGTGCGAGCGGCTATGGTTCTAGGAAGTGCGTTCGGTTGGCTCTAAATAGGCTATGGATCTGCAGGGTGAGAAGTCCCGGGGCTCCCTTCCCTATCGGATGTCCATCCACCATAGTGACGGGCATCACCTCCATGCTCGTGTTAGTGAGAAAACACTCATCTGCGCTATAGACTTCCTGGACCCCAAAATGTCCTTCATCTATGGGGATCTTCAATTCTTGCGCGAGGCCGAGGACAATGCCGCGGGTGATCCCATCCAACAGGCCGCACGCAAGTGCTGGAGTGCAGAGCCGGCCTGCTCGGACGAAAAAGAGATTGCTGACGGTGCATTCCGTCAGATGTGACTCCCAATTGAGGAGGATGCTATCAAAAGCACCTGCCGCGATGGCTTCCCGTTTGGCCAGGATATTGTTCAAAAAGTTTGTGGCCTTGATCTGAGGGGACAGAGCGCTGGGTAGGTTCCGTCTCGTTTGGGCGACGATCAGGCTTACGCCGTGACGGTATTGTTCTGGCGAGGGAGGGCGAAGCGGTTTGGCCATGACCACCACGGTGGGAGTTGGACACAGGGCTGGATCAAGGCCGATGTCGCCGGCTCCTCGGGAGATGGTGATGCGAAGGTACGCATCGGTGTGTTCATGGCCGACGTCGTTCCGTGTCATCGCCTCGTGGAGGAGTGCCGGCCATTTGTGTGCGGGGATGGGGATCGTCAGCCCGATGGCGTCCGCAGACCGGCGAAGCCGAACAAGATGTTGGTCCGGCATGAAAATCCGCCTCCCGTAGGAGCGAATCGTTTCATAGACGCCGTCCCCATAGAGAAATCCATGATCGAAGACGGAAATGACGGCCTCCTCTTCTCTCACAAACCGATCATTGAGATAAATCCACATGGTTACTCCTGCTGCAGTGCGCTGAAGAACGCCTGGGCTTTCTGGAGCGTTTCCTCGTATTCCTTGGCCGGATCGGAGTCGGCGACAATTCCTGCACCGACCTGCAAGTACCCCTTCCCTGCACACCATACCACCGTTCGAATTACGATATTGAGGTCGAGGTTGCCGTTCCAGCCGATGTATCCGAACGATCCGGTGTAGGGGCCCCGGCGTACCGGCTCTAGTTCCTCGATAATCTCCATGCAGCGAATCTTTGGTACGCCTGTGATCGTGCCCCCTGGGAACAGCGCTCGAATCAGATCAAAGGGAGTGGCATCCGGCTTCAAGACGCCGCTGATATGAGATACGATGTGGCTGACGTGGGAATACTGCTCGATCGCCATGAATTCGTCAACTCGCACGCTGCCGAATCGGCAGACACGGCCCAGGTCATTTCGCTCGAGATCGACGAGCATGAGGTGCTCCGCCCGTTCTTTTTCATTGGCAAGCAGTTCACCAATGAGACGTTGATCGTCGTGAGGGTCAAGTCCACGTGGCCTGGTTCCAGCAATCGGGCGTGTGTCTGCCTGCCCATTGTGCAAACGGACGAGCCGTTCGGGCGAGGAACTGATCAACGTGACGTCATCGAAGTGCATGAGCCCTGAGAAGGGCGAGGGGTTTACGGCTTGGAGACATCGATAGAGTGTCTGTTCATAGGGTTGTCGATCTATTCTCTCGTCGTAGGTGTTAGGAGGATCCAAGGTGAACCGGTGCGACAAGTTGGCTTGGTAGATATCTCCGGCTGCAATATATTCTTGGCAGTGCCGGACTTGATTGAGGTAGGCATCCCGCGTTTGGTCGGGATGAAAAGCCTTTTGATCGAAGGAGGGGAAACTCTTGAGGGGCACAGGCCTTCGGCTCAATCGAGCTTCCCACTCGGTCAGACGATCGATACCCTCGTGATAGAGTGTCTCGCGCGGCTCTCCCAAAAACCGTTCCATGGGCGGGAAAAAGATAAGCTGAAGACAATCAGTGTGATGGTCGATGACGGTGACGATGTCATACAGACCGAATTGCAGATAGGGCAGCTGCAGATCGTCTTTGGCCAAGGACGGAAGTATTTCGAATTCACGCACGAGATCGTAACTTAAGTAGCCGACCGCTCCGCCCCAAAAAGGGGGCAGGCCTGGAAGAGGCGCTATCGGGGGGTAGGCGAGGAGGCGACTGAGGCTGCTAAAGGGATCTTGTGAGGAGTGTTCGTCTCCTTCGTTGGTGCGAAGAACAGTCTGTCCTTGCCGCCCAATCAGCACCGCAAAGGGATCGCTCCCCAGAAATGAATAGTCGCGCCCGCGATTTGACCGTTTCCCGCTATCGAGGAGGAATGATGGCTGAGAGGGAGATGCAATCAGCCGGTATAACTCGAAAGGTGTTCTGCCGCGTCTGTCCAGCGCGAGGACCAGGGGCTGTGGAGGTCCATCAAGGAACGATGATTGAGAGAAATGGGTCATGGATGAACGTGTATGGCTCTATCCCTGCGTGTCCTTCACTATACCCTACGGCACTGGTCCCATCACAGTGCATGGTCGGCTTGACAATTTGACATTGATTCTGCTTGAATTGCGAGCCCGCCATCGGCAGAGTCTTTGTGGCATCAGCTGCAGTGCGCTCTCCTCCGTGGGTACGACATGCCCCCTTCACAAGATCCATTGTACGCCGGGCTTGGCCAAGCGGTCCGGATCGCAACAGATCTGGTCGCTGCGCTGATTGTCGGAGGAGGGTTGGGGTGGGTGTGCGACACATACCTTTTTGATTCTTCCCCCTGGGGAATGGTCGTCGGCCTAATGTTGGGAGGCGTGGCCGGGATCAAGAATGCGTACCGGTCGGTGCAGCGGTGGCCGAAGACATAACGATGTTCACGAGACGATACAGATAGAGCGCCATGGAAGAAAGCCCGCTTCATCCCTTCGAACTTCACGAGTGGATCCCGATCTCGCTCGGCGGATTCGATATTTCCGTCAACAAGGCCGTGGTCATGATGTGGGTTGTCGTCTCCCTGGCGGCGGTGTTCATGGTGATCGCAGGATCAGCGCGCAAACTGGTGCCCGGCAAGTTACAGAGCATAGCGGAGCTCATGGTGGACTTTATTCGCAGCATGATCCTCGATACGATGGGCAAAGAGGGAATGCGATTTTTCCCGCTCATCGCCACCCTCTTTCTGTTTATTCTCTTCTGCAATCTTCTCGGGTTGATCCCCGGCAGCTACACCGTGACGAGTCAGATTATTGTAACGGCTGTGTTCTCCTGCGTGGTGTATGGGATCAGTCTGGTCATGGGATTTCTGATCCATGGAATCAAGTTCCTAGGCATTCTCGTCCCGCCCGGTACGCCAGGGTGGCTATTGCCGTTAATGATACCGATCGAGTTGATGAGTCAGTTGGCGAGGCCCATTTCACTGGCCGTTCGGTTATTTGCGAATATGACGGCCGGTCACGTGATTCTCGGAGTCCTGTTCGGCATGGCGATCAGCGGCGGATTGTTGATTGGATGGTTGCCCTTTGCCTTTACGGTTGCGATATATGGATTGGAAGTCGGTATCGCGTTCATTCAGGCCTATATTTTTACCATATTGACCTGTGTCTACATTGGGGATGCATATCATTTGCATGGCCATGATGAGCATGCGCACTGACAGGGCAGCTGAAAGGCCTTCCCGAGCGTTCTCGACCGACGTCTGCTCGTGGACATCTCTCATCGTCCGCTTCAAGGTATTCGCATCCTGCGGCCTTGCTGGGAGGAGATGTTGAGCAGTCTGTTCGGGCGTACAGTGAGTTTTCATTAAAGGAGGATAGACAAACAATGGATTTAGGAGCAGCAGGGTTGATAGGCATGGGCTGTGCCGCAGCAGGGTTTGCCGGAGCCGGTGTAGGGATCGGCTACATTTTCGGGAAAGTGATTGAAGTGGTGGCGCGCCAGCCGGAAGCGGAAGCTCGTGTCACAAAGTATATGTGGATCGGATTCGCACTGGTGGAAGCCATTGCGCTGTATGGACTGGTCGTGGTGTTTATCATTATGGGACTCCGCAAGGGGTAGCGAGGTCAGCGAAAGAAATGGATACTCCAATATCCCCTTACACCTCTACTCGGGGGAGCTCACATGCCGCAGTTTGAATCTCACTTTTTTTCTTCCCTCATTTTTTGGGAAATCGTGTCGTTCGCGATTCTCCTCTTCGTGCTCTACAAGTTTGCCTTTCCCGGCATCTTGAGTGTGTTGGAAGAGCGGGAAAAGAAAATTAAGGATAGTCTGGATCAAGCTGAGCATCACCGGTCTGAGGCTGAGCGGAAACTCAAGGAGTACGAGGCTAAGCTGAACATGGCTGCGAAAGAGGCCGAGGGGGTTCTGACTGCCGCAAAAGAACGAGCGCAGCGGCTCATGGAGGAAAATGAGCAGCGGATGACGATCGAAGCCGAGCGGATCAAAGGTGACGCGACGCGTGAAATCGATCATGAGCGTCGCAAGGCGATTCAGGATATTCGCGCTCAAACTACTGACCTGGCTTTGATGGTTGCGGAGAAAGTCGTGCAGCGGAGCCTGAACGAAGCGGACCACCGAAAATTTGCAGATGAGGCGCTTGAGGCGCTGTCAAAGTCTTATCAGCGATAATGCTTGGATCTGGCGGGGTCAGCCTAGGCTGACCCCGCCCGGTCTATATCCTTCTAAATCCACACAGATAAAGCGAAACCCTACTTTGCGTAGGCGGGCGCTGATGTGTGCACGCAAGTCCGGTTGATTCAACCGGGAAAAATCATCCGCTCCGACCTCGATTCGCGCGACCTCTCCATGCTCCCGTACTCGCATATGGTGAAATCCTTCAGCATGCAGAATGTCTTCTGCCTCTTCCACTCGACGGAGCTTCTCGATCGTGATCGGGACGCCGCGAGGGATTCTGGAAGAGAGGCAGGCTGCCGCCGGCTTATTCCAATTTGAGAGTCCCAACATTTGGGCCAGAGCCCGCACGTCAGATTTGGAGAGGGAGGCTTCGACGAGCGGGCTTCGAATACCCCACTCTCGTGCCGCCTTGATTCCCGGCCGATCGTCTCCGAGGTCATCAAGGTTTGTCCCGTCTGCAATCCATTTGCTCGCGCGCGGTTTCCGCAGCCCGTCCAACAATTGATAGAGATCGGTTTTGCAATGGAAGCAGCGGGCCGCATCGTTCTGCACGAAGGCGGGAATCTCCAGCTGATCGGTGTGGACCAGCTCATGCCGCGCACCGATCTCTCGCGCCACCTGTTTCGCTCCGTCGAGTTCGATCATGGGAAACGTTGGGGAGACAGCGGTGAGGCCCAGCGCCTGTTCGCCGAGTTGTTCATGGGCGATCTTTAAGACGACGGTGCTGTCGATCCCGCCGGAATAGGCAACCAGGACTGACTGCATGTCCGAGATGACGTGGCGGAGCGTCGTGAGTTTGATATGGAGGGAGTCGGTCATCATGGATACGTATCCCTAGCGTTGCGCCTAGCAGGCTGCGGGAAAACCATGTATGGACTGTAGTACATCATTGATTGGCGCGACCGGAATAACAAGAGAGTTCCACGCAGGATGCTCAAAAAGTCCAGTCTTGTCGTTCGTGAAAGGTGAAACGTAAGAGGTGAAAGGTTTCAGAAGAAAAATCTTCGGCGATCCTACGTTTCACCTTTCACGTCTCACGCGTAACGATCTTCATATGCTGGCGGGCTTTTTCAGCATCTTGCTAGAATTTGACCTTCGCTTTGGCGAGGTCGCCTACCACCACTAACGCGTATCGTTTAGGATCCAGATATTGTTTGGCAACGCGTTGGACATCTTCTTTCGTGACCCGGTCTATCCATTTTGGGTAGTCCGAAAAATATTCGAATCCCAAGCCATAGAGTTCCACTTGAGCGAGCACGTGCGCGAGTTTTCCCGTGGAATCAAATCGTAGGGGGAAGCTGCCCACGAGAAATGATTTCGCTTCGGCCAACTCCTGGTCGGATACGGGAGTATCGCGAATGGATTTGATCTCGGACAGGACGCTGGTGATGGCTTGATTCGTCGTCTCCGTCTTGGTTTGAAGGTTGACCCAGAAAGAACCGGGCATCAGCCGAGCATCGAAGTGGCTCATGATCCCGTAGACTAATCCCTGCTTGTCGCGAATCGAATCCATTAAGCGCGAGGAAAATCCGCCGGCCCCAAGGATGTAGTTCATGACTGTCACGGAATAATAATCCGGATGCATACGCGGGATGCCCTCATGGCCAAGCACAATCGTAGATTGGGTGAGATCTTTCTCGATAAGTTGGACTGTTCTTCGTTCGACCTGCGAGGGCTTTTTCATATTCCGAGCTGTCGAGGCCACCTTTTTCCAAGCGCCAAAATGGGTCTGTACGAGTGCAGTGGCCTGTTCAAGTGTCATATCGCCGACGATGGTCAGGATAACTTGGGAAGGGGAATATTCCTTTCCGTAGAAGGCTTGCACGTCGGCGAGAGTAATTTTATCGAGCGTCTCCTCTGTTCCGTTAACTGGCCATCGGTAAGGGTGCCCGTGGAACACGAGCTGATTGAACGCCTTCATGGCGATGTGGCCTGGGTCGTCATTGTCGCTGGCCATCTCGCCAAGGATTTGGGTGCGAATCCGTTCGAATTCCGGCTTATGAAGCGCAGGCCGTTGCAACATGTCAGCGAGTAGGGTAAAGCCGAGGTCGAGGTCTTTCTTGAGGACGCGGGCGGAAACAGTGGTGTAGTCCTCTGAGGCTTTGGTTTCCAGGGCCCCACCGACGAAATCGATTTGCTCGGCTTGCTGTCTCGATGTGCGCGTGGTTGTCCCTTCGTCCAGAAGACTGGCGACGAGGTTTGCGAGTCCTGCTTTGTCGGGCGGGTCTTGAGCTGAGCCAGCTTTGATGAGCGCGTGGATTTCAACGATGGGGAGAAAATGTTGTTCGAGAACGAGCACGGTGATGCCGTTTGTCGTGATAAATTTTGTCGGCGTGATCTCTGCCGCTCCACTGGAGCCGTTAGCCAGGAGGAGCGCACACAGTCCCACCACGAGGGTGAGAGCCATCTGTCGTCGAGGCGCGCCGGGCCGTTGTTTTGTCGTCGGCATCATCAGGGTTTTCCCTGTTGTGTTGCGGTGGAGGGTGTCTCTGGTTGTTTGGGAGGCAGGGGGATCAATGTGCCGACGGTCCGATTGTCTTCAATTAAATACTGACGAGCGACACGCTGAATATCTTTAGGAGTGACCGCCCGGATCTGTTCGACAAACTGGTCTATTTTCCGCCACCCGGCACCAACAGATTCAGCTTGGCCCAGCAGCATGGCATGCCGGAAGTTGGAGTCCTGTTCAAACACATGAGTGGCTTCCACTTGATTCTTTGCTCGTTGTAGTTCTTGCTCTGACGGTGGATCGGTCTGGAGCCGTTTGATCTCTTGATGAAGGGCATCCTCAACCGATTCCGGCTTCTGGCCTGGGCTCACGAGAGCATAGAAGTAGAAAAGGCCTGGATCAGCCTGCAGCAAGCTGTATTCTGACCCGACTGCCAACGCCGACTTTTGCTCGTAGACAAGGCTCTGGTACAAGCGCGCACTTTTCCCGTGCGAGAGAATTGAATCGAGGATGTCGAGTGCATACGAGTCTTCACTCGTAAAATTTGGCACACGATAGCCGATCATGACGAAGGGGACTTGTGCCTCTCGCTTCAGGAGAAAGCGGCGTTCACCTTTTTGCTCCGGTTCAATGGTGGCGATCGGTTTAGGTTCAGGCCCTCGCGGGATCGGTTCGAAGAGTTGTTTGATCGTAGGGAGCAAGCCGTCGGCGTTGATGTCGCCCACGACGATGAGGGTGGCATTGTTGGGGGAGTAGTAGGTGTCATAATGCCGTTGCAAGTCATCGAGCGTCATGGCGTCCAAGTCGCCGAACCAGCCGATCACCGGCCAATGGTAGGGATGGCTGAAATAGGCTTGCGCGAAGAGCGCTTCGACCAGTGCGCCTTGGGGGTCGTCCTCGGTGCGAAGGCGCCGTTCTTCCTTTACGACTTCTCGTTCCGTCGTCAATTCGGGCCTGTCGAGCACGAGTCCTTGCATGCGATCGGCCTCAAGTTCCAGCGCCAGCTCGACGCGGTCGGCCGCGAGATTTTCAAAGTATGCGGTGAAGTCTTGGCTTGTGAACGCGTTGTCTGTCCCGCCGTTCTTGCGAATCAGTCGGGAAAATTCGCCCTTGGGGTATTTGGCGGTACCCTTGAACATCATATGCTCCAGCATGTGGGAGAGTCCTGCGCGGCCCATCACTTCGTTTCGGGAACCGACTTTGTACCAGACCTGGACGGTCGCAACCGGAGCTTTGGGAACTTCGACTAAGAGGACTTTCATTCCGTTGGAGAGGATGAACTCATGAGGTCCCACTGCAAACGCGGGTGATGTGAGGAAGAAGACAAGGCTCCCTGCAGCAGCCAGCCACGATAATCGCATGATGGATTGAAAATACAGCCAGGTCATGTTTGGGTGGTACGCACCATGTATGCTAGCAACGGGATTCAATTTGTGTCAAGGCACGTTCTGTGTATTCAGGGGAGAGATTCCCTAATTGGCCGCAGGCGCCAAGGACGTCGCGCCCCCGGCTTTTACGCACGAACGCGTCGAGGCCCGCCTGTCGCAGGATGGTTTGAAAGGCAGAAATATTGCGTTCAGATGGGCGGAGGAAGGGGCTTCCGGGAAATTCATTGAACGGGATTAGATTGATTTTGCATGCGATCCCGCGGACGAGTTTGGCGAGGCGGCGAGCGTCGTCGGCGTGATCGTTCACGCCGGCTAACAGGACGTACTCAAACGTGAGTCGTCGGGTCGGCGGCAAGGGATAGCGGCGACAGGCGGCGAGCAACGTTTTGAGCGAGGCGATCCCATTGGCGGCCGGCATCAGGCTGGCGCGCTGGTCGTCCGTTGTGGCATTCAGCGAAATGGCGAGATTGACGCCGAGCGGTGCAATATCTTTCAATCGCGAGGCGAGGCCGGCAGTGGAGACTGTTATGCGTCTCGGCGACCATCCGAGCCCCCACAGTTTATTGGTGAGTCGCCGGATGGCCTCTGACAAAGCCTCCATATTGGCCAACGGTTCTCCCATTCCCATAAAGACAAGGTTGGTAATCCGTTCACCAGGGTCGAGATGATCTTGGGCGGTCAGCACTTGCTCCACGATTTCGTGTGATTTCAAGTTGCGTTTCAATCCCATCGTGCCGGTCAGGCAGAATCCGCAATCCAGGGTACAGCCCACCTGCGTTGACACACAGATGGTTAAGCGGTCCTCATCGGGAATCAGCACAGTTTCGACGGTGAGTCCATCGCTGAGCACGAGGATGAGTTTCCTCGTGTGATCAATCGAACGGAAGACGGTGCAGCCTGCGGTACGCTGAATCGTGGCGTGTGAAGCCAGCGCGGTTCGCTCCAATTGCCCGAGGTCTGTCATCTGGTTGATGTCTGTGGCTCGACGTTGATAGAGCCAGCGCAAAATCTGACCGGCCCTGTAGCGGGGCCATCCGAACTGATGCACGAGTCGGCCAAGCCCTTCTTCATCAAGGGCCAAGAGGTTCGTGGAAGCTGAGCGTGATGGGAGGGCGTCTTTTTCTTGCCGCATGGGTGCAGCCTATCACAGCCTCAAAAAGTGGAACAAGGTACAGGATTTATGCGGCTCTGCTGGCAACAACGAAGACACACTGTTATATATGTACAGATCAAGAGGGAGACGAACGGTGCGCGACACTCTATATCAACGGATCAGACGACATCTGCTCCTTGGCATGTCCATTGGTCTCTGTTGGTTTGGCCTTTCCCTCAGCCAGGCGTCCGCCGATTCTCCTGCTCCTTCACCGTCGGGGTCGAGCAGTACTGATGCCTGTGAGAGGGTGGAAGATTGCTTTCAATCCGCAGCGTTGCCGAGGGAGAGGTTCGGGAAGACACTCACGAAAGAGCAAGTGTTGTTGCTCAAACTCGATCGGCTGCAACGTCTGATGGAACGTTTCCCCGCCACCGTGTGGGCTAAACGCGCCGGGTTACTGTCCGGTGTGTTGTCCCTTGAACGAAATCCTGCCGTGGCGATTCAATTTCTTCGTGCGGCACAGCAAGACTTTCCGATCTTGGATGACTATATCCGATTCTGGACAGGGGACGCGCTGTTGAACCTTGGCGACCCCAAGCAGGCGGCAGGCACGTTCGAAAGCATTCGACAAGCGGTGCCGGATTCTTACTTATTGACGAAGGCCGCCTATCGAGCAGGGGAAGCGTGGTATCAGGCATCGAGTTGTCCTGAAGCGACAACATGGTTTATCAAAGCAGTGGAGCTGAACGATAAGGAGCCGGAGGCTCCCTTGGCGCTTCTTCGACGGGGCGTGTGCCAACTGCGGGAGAACAATGTACGGGAAGGCCGTGACACGTTGATGCGGCTCTGGGTTCGATTTGCCTATAGCGCGCAAGCCAAGGAAGCCGAAGCGTTATTGGCTTCGAACCTTGGCGGGGAGCCGTGGGTGGTTCAGTCGAGTGAGCGACTGGCGCGAGCCCAAGCGTATCTTGGACAATCTTTCCATGTCGAAGCGATTGAGGAGCTTCGAAAGTTTCTTGCGGCGGAACCGAAGTCGCCGAGGCGGACTGAGGCAAAGCTGAAGCTCGGGATCGCACAGGTGCGGCTGAAACAGTATGACGAAGCCCGGGAGACATTTCGTGCATTAGTGAAAGACGGAGGGGCGGAATCCCATGAAGCGTCGGTCTGGCTGGCTCGTGTCTATCTTCGGCAAGGACAGGGAGACAAGTTGTTGGATTTTGCTAAGACGATGCCGACTGCTCCGCTCTCTGCCGAGCAGAGAGGGCAGATCACCTTGTTTGCCGGAATGTGGTTGGAGGATCAGGGTCGTTTCGACGACGCGATTGTGCGGTATCGGCACGTAGCCATGAATGGAGAACCGGCGTCCCAGCGTGCCGAGGCGCGTTGGCGCGTTGGATGGGTGTACTACCGTATGGCTCGGTACCGTGAGGCGGGTGACGAGCTTCGCCCGCTCATCGATCAGCATGACTACGATTTTGAGCCACAGGCGCTCTATTGGATGGGACGTGCAGCCGAATTGAGCCAGCAGCCTCATGCCCGTGAGCTGTATTCGCAACTCTGTCAACGATACGTCTATACCTATTACTGCCAACTGGCTCGCGAACGGACCGATCTCACGCGAGCGGAATCTCATGCGGCAGAAGCGATTGCGGCAATTCCCTTGGTGAACGGTGGCATGCCAGCGAACGGTGAAGCTCCTCGTTCAGTGACTGCCAGGGCCGAAATCGGGCAGCAGCCGGCATACCGTCGAGCGCTTGAGCTCAAGACACTCGGGTTAGACTTGGATGCAACGCGTGAGTTGGCTGGATTAACTGATCGCTATAACCAAGACCCCGATGTGCTCATGGCGCTTGCCGCGATGTTGAACGAGGTGGGCGCCTACCATCACGCGCTCCGGCTCGCGAGGGCGAGGTTCCGTGATAAATTGGAGCGAACCAACGGGATCGTCGATCCGTCACTGTGGAAGGTGGCCTATCCGACCGGGCTACTTCCCACTATCAAGAGCCAGGGGGCCAAGGGCGTTGACCCGTATCTGGTGGCGGCGATCATTCGAGAAGAAAGCCAGTACGATTGGCAAGCTGTGTCGCGTGTTGGTGCGATTGGCTTGATGCAGGTGATGCCCGGAACTGCACATACTGTCGCGCAACGGCTTGGACTTCCTGCCGTTGGACGAGATGACCTTTTCGATCAAGAGACCAATATTCAGATTGGGGTCCACTACGTCGAGCAGTTACTTGAACAATTTTCAGGAAATGTCGCGTTGACCATCGCGTCATACAATGCAGGGCCACTCGTCGTTGGAAACTGGGTTGCGCTGCATCCAGGACGAAGTCAGGATGAGTTCGTCGAATTAATTCCGTATCAAGAAACGCGGCAATATGTGAAGCGCGTTCTGCGAAGTTACCGAGAATATATTCGGCTTGACAAAGCCTCCTGACGGCTATTCCTTGACAAGATTTAGACAAGTTTCTATAGTGCCCCCCAACCTATTGTGGTCTTCAGGGAGAGTGTGAGTGGATGGCGCTTGATCGACTGGACGCGTTTGAAAGTCGTATTAGGGACCTGGTGAAGCTCGTTCAAGAGCTGAAGAAAAAGAATGCAGCCATTGAAGAAGAATTAAAGATTGCTCGACGACGATTTGCAGAGAAGGATGAGGCGAATCGACGGTGGGAGCAAGAGCGTGTCGATATCAAGTCGCGCATCGAACGAGTGCTCAACGACATCGAATTGTTGGAGTGCCTAGAAGAACGCAAGGAGGTGGCCCATGACTAAGACCATTGACGTGGAAATCTACGGCCAACGGTACACGATCCGTGGTGAGGCGGACGAAGGGGAGGTCCGGCGGCTCGCGAGCTTTGTCGATGGCCAAATGCGCCATCTCGCTGAAGGGATGAATACGACGACCCCGTCCAAACTCGCTGTACTGACAGCCCTCAATTTAGCCCATCAGTTGTTTGAGCTCGAACGAAAGCGTGCTCAGGGTGAAGCGGATATCGAGCGACGTATGAAATCACTTATGGAATCAATCGAGGAGCAGGTGCCGACCTCGCTCTTTCGCTAGATTCAACTTGCAAAGGATGTTCCTCTTTGTTATCGTGCGTATGTGCGTTGTGGGTGCTGTAGTTTCACGATTAGGGATTATGATGAGGTCATGCTCGAACCGGTTGAGTGATCCGGGGATACGATGAAGTTACTGCGGAATGGATTTGGGTTTTTGATGCTGGCGAAACTCATGCAGTTAGAGTGTGCACAAGGGTTCCTATACGTAATGTATAACCTCTTGGAGATGTTGGGCAAGGTGATGGAGTTCATGTGGCCGTCGAGGAGTACAGTCTGGGGAAATAGCCAGCAGCTAATTCCAGTTCGCGTACTTAATCCTCCCCTACGGAGGATATCTCACCGACGTCAAGGAACTACCTGGGAACCATCTCGCACAGGACATACCCGGCATCTCAATCCAGCAAAGCTCCCATTCCCATCGAACCCGTACTCGGAGTAGATCCGTAGACCGCGTTTCCAGCCGTCCTCCTTTCGTCCCTCGTCTCTCCATTGCGGCCCCCGCATTCAAGACCGTTCAATAATTCCGTATCGCACGAGGCGCAGAAGCAGGATTCTTCTCGCCTCGCGACTGTAAGGGGGGAGTCTACATGTCAACCTCAATTTTTGCCTATCTGTTGACTGGACTCATAGGAGGGCTGCTCGGAATTGGTATTTTCGAGCTGATCCGCCGCTCATCGGGCGCGAAGAAAAAGGTACAGGAAGAGGACCAGGCCAGACAGGCTATACAAAACGCTCAGCGGGAGGCGGAGAACATTGTCAAAGAGGCGAAGTTAGAAGCAAAAGATCTTCTGTTGCAATCGAAAGAAGAATTGGAGAAAGACCAAAAGGTCAAGATGGCCGAGTTCGCGACTGTCGAAAAACGATTGATTCAGCGGGATGAAACCATCGAGAAACGAATCAGTGTGATCGACAAGCGGGATAGTGAAGTGCAGAAGCGAGATCAAGACCTCGCGAGGCGAGACGAGAAGCTGCAAATTAAAGAAGCGGCCTGTGCTCGTGTGGAGAAAGAACATCGTGAGGCGTTGGAGCGCATTGCGGGAATCACGGCTGAAGAGGCGAAGAAGCAGCTTATTCAGGAAATGGAAAGCCAGGCGCGACTCGAAGCCGTTGGTCATGCCAAGCGGACGATAGAAGAAGCGCGGGAGAATGCGGAGCGGGAAGCGCGCGAAATCATTACCAATTCGATTCAACGTGTGGTGCGTGATTACGTGTCCGAGTCCACGATTTCTGTCGTGCCAATTCCAAATGATGCCATGAAGGGACGGATCATCGGGCGGGAAGGGCGCAATATCCGTGCAATCGAAGCCGCAACTGGGATCGACCTGATCATCGATGAAACGCCTGAAGCTGTCATTGTGTCGGGCTTCGATCCATTACGCCGTGAAATCGCCAAGGTCTCGCTTGAACGGTTGATGCATGACGGACGTATCCATCCGACGCGGATTGAAGAGATCGTTGAAAAGGTCAAGGTCGATATCGACAAACTTATGTATGAAGAGGCCGAGAAAATCATCTTTGAGTTGGGGCTTTCGGATTTCCACCCGGAGCTCATCAAGGTGCTGGGTCGGCTCAAGTATCGGACCAGCTACGGGCAGAACAATCTCTATCATTCGCGGGAAGCGTCGTACATTTGCGGCATCATGGCGTCGGAGCTAGGTCTCGATGTGAAATTGGCGAGGCGGGGAGCGTTGCTGCACGATATCGGGAAAGCCGTCAGCCACGAAGAAGAGGGGCCGCATGCCATGTTGGGTGCTGAAATTGCCAAGAAGTACGGTGAGAGCGAAAAAATTGTGAATGCCATAGCGGGACACCACGAGCAAGTCCCGCCGATCTGCCCGGAATCAGTGTTGGTTGCTGCGGCTGAAGCGTTGTCTGCAGCCAGGCCTGGGGCGAGACGGGAAGCCTTGGAGACCTATGTGAAGCGGCTGGAGAAATTGGAATCGCTTGCCACAACGATTAAAGGGGTGCAGAAGGCCTATGCCATTCAAGCAGGCAGAGAGATCCGTGTCATTGTTCGACAGGAAGATATCACTGATGCCGAGTCGTTCCAGCTGTCTCGGGATCTTGCGAAGAAGATTGAGCAGGAGCTGACCTATCCCGGTACGATACGAGTGACAGTGATTCGTGAGAGCCGGTATGTGGAGTATGCCAAGTGAAGGTTCTGTTCATCGGCGATATTTTTGGAGAGCCAGGGCGTCGTGCGTTGGCCAGGGCTGTGCCAAGACTTGTGGCTCAGCGGCAGATCGATATTGTGATCGGGAACGGCGAGAATGCCGCCGGAGGGTTCGGTATCACCCCGGAGTTGGCAGAAGAGTTATTTGATCTTGGCTTGTCGGTGATTACGACCGGGAATCATGCCTGGGATAAAAAGGAGATTCTCGACTACTTTCCCCGGGAGCCACGGCTCCTTCGTCCGGCCAATTATCCGAGCGGTGTGCCAGGTAACGGAAGTGTAGTAGTCGAGTCGGCCGGCGGGGAGCAACTCGGCGTTCTTCAGCTGATGGGGCGAGCCTACATGCCGACATTGGACTGTCCGTTCCAGGTAGCAAAGAAAGAATTGGCCGCACTAAAGAAGCGAACGGCGGCCGTGATTGTCGATATGCATGCGGAGGCCACATCAGAGAAAATGGCGATGGGGCACTACCTGGATGGAGAGGTTGTTGCTGTCGTTGGCACTCATACACATGTACAGACGGCTGATGATCAGATCCTCCCGAAAGGCACGGCGTATCTGACGGATATCGGGATGACTGGTCCGCTTCATTCCGTCATCGGGGTAAAGAAAGAGTTAGCGATCGAAAAGTTTCTGACCGGGATGCCACGACGCTTCGAAGTGGCCTCGGGTCCTTCCGTCTTTTGCGCGGTGTTGCTTGAACTCGATGCGCGTCTTGGTAAGGCGTTGTCGATCGAACGAATTCGCATCATCGACTGAAGGAGGCTCACCACGAACCTTCCTGGTTTTGCCACTTCCATTTCTCAGACTGCTCTCCCGAATCGGGTGTTCACGGTTTCGGAGTTGACGGGGCTGCTCCGTGCGTCGATCGAAGAACAATTTTCCGACATCTGGTTGGAGGGTGAACTCTCGAATCTTCGCGCCCCCGGTTCGGGACACGTCTATTGCACACTCAAGGACAAGGCGAGCCAAATTCGGGCCGTGTTGTTCAGGTCCAGCGCAGTTCGGCTGCGCTTTGCTCTGCAAGAGGGGCTCCAAGTCATCGTGCGGGGACGACTCACGGTGTACGAACCGCGCGGAGAATACCAGATCGTGCTCGACACGGTAGAGCCGAAGGGAGTTGGTGCGCTACAGCTGGCAGTCGAGCAGTTGAAAACACGATTGGCAGCGGAGGGGGTGTTCGACCAGGAGAGAAAGAGGCCACTCCCCGTGTTTCCCCGGACTGTGGGTGTGGTGACTTCACTGACTGGGGCAGCCATTCGAGATATTCTGGCTGTTCTTCGTCGACGTTGGCCGACACTCCATATTCTTATTGCCCCGGTTCAAGTCCAGGGGGAGGCTGCGGGGCGTCAAATCGCTGAGGCGCTGACTGATTTGAACGACTGGGGTTCTGTCGATGTCATCATTGTCGGGCGCGGCGGAGGATCCCTGGAGGATCTCTGGAGTTTCAACGAAGAGATTGTGGTGCGCGCGATTGCCGCATCCCGCGTGCCGGTTGTATCGGCTGTTGGGCATGAAACCGATGTGACGCTTGCTGACTTCGTTGCCGATCTCCGGGCGCCGACGCCGTCGGCAGCAGCGGAGGCGGTGGTTCCGGTATTGGCTGAGGTCGTTGAGCGATTGCGGGAGTTGACAGTCCGTGCGGGGCAGGTGATGCTCCGGCATTGTGCCTTCGAGCGGCAGCGGCTCGAAGGCGGCATTGGAGGGCTGACGGATGTACGCTTTCGTCTCCAGGAATCAGCACAGCGGACCGATGATCTTGTCGATCGATTGCGTGAACTGATCCAACGATTGCTTACTGGTGGGCATACACGGGTTCATGAGGCGCAGCGCGATCTGTCGGGTCTCAATCCTATTCTCACGATCAAGCAAGGGCTCGCGACAGTTCCGCAATTCTCGAAGCGCCTTGAAGGGCAGATGGGAGTCAGGCTGGCGCAGCATCGTCACCGGACCCACGCGATGCTGGCGCAGCTCAATACCTTAAGCCCCCTGGCGATTCTGGGACGCGGCTATAGTATTCTTCACACAGTTCCAGCTGGTCAGATTGTTCGTCACGCGAGTGATGTGGAGGTTGGGCAGGAATTGGACGCGCAATTGTCACGTGGGCGATTGAGTTGCACGGTGACGCGTGCGTGTGACAATTCCACAGTTTGAAATCTCGGGGCGGTCCAGTATAATGAGCCTTCATCCATAGATCGCGAGGCGTGTTGTGGCAGCAGTGAAATTTGAACAAGCAATGGCACGATTGGAAGCCATCGTTGGCGAGTTGGAGAAAAACGACCTTCCGTTGGACGAATCGCTCAAGATTTTTGAAGAGGGTATCCGTCTCTCAAAGAATTGTCTCAAGATTTTAGAAGAGGCCGAGCATAAAGTGGAAGTGCTCGTGCAAGATAAGAACGGCAAGAAACGAATTCACGCCTACTCCTCAGGCGACGCAGCTGATGAACCGTCCTCCTAGCGTTCCTTGCACAGGCTTCTATTCCCGTTCATGTTTTGATGCGTGGTCTCCCTAGTCGTTATGGCCTCCCCCCCGCGTGTTCACAAAGAACGGTTGGACCGTGTGCTTGCAGCCCAGGGTTTGGTGCCGAGTCGGGAAGCTGCAACGAGAGCTATCTTGGCAGGAGGGGTATCCGTCGATGGGGTCGTGGTGGATAAGCCTGCGAAGTTGGTGCCGTTGGATGCGCAGATCCAGGTTGTGCAGCCTGCCTTGTACGTCAGTCGATCTGGTGACAAACTCGCCGCAGCCCTTGATGCCTTTCAGATCGACCCGAAGGGGACAATCGGTTTGGACGTAGGCTGTTCGACGGGTGGATTTACCGATTGTTTGCTGCAGCGAGGGGCCACTCGTATTTATGCCGTCGATGTGGGGTACGGGCAGTTTGAGTGGAGGCTTCGTCAAGATTCACGTGTTGTCTTGCTCGAACGAACCAACATTCGGTATGTTGACCGTACAGCGGTTCCTGAGCCGATCGATCTGGCGGTGATCGATGTGTCCTTTATCTCTCTGACACTGGTCTTGCCTGCGGTCATTCACCTACTCAATAGCGCAGCGGTGATCGTGGCGTTAGTGAAGCCGCAATTTGAAGTCGGTAAGGGCCAGGTGGGGCGAGGGGGGATCGTGCGCGATGATGTACAGCGTGAGGCGGTGACTGAGAAGGTTATTCACTGTGCCATGCAGTTGGGACTTCAGCTGAAAGGTGTGCTCGACTCTCCTGTGATTGGGCGGAAAGGGAACCGGGAAATTCTTGTTGGTTTTACGCGCACGATTACAGCCTGACTAGACACATGATGGATAGACGATGATGCGGATTCATAGGCAATGGAGGCATGCATGAAAGTACTTGTGACCGGAGGCGCTGGTTTTATCGGTTCGCACTTAGTCGATCGACTGGTCCAGGAAGGGCATGAGGTTGTTGTGGTGGATAATCTGTCCACTGGAAAACGGCGAAATCTCAATCGCGCTGCCCGGTTCTTTAAGCTTGATATCCAGAGCTCGGGACTTGAGCGGGTGCTTCGCAACGAAAGACCTCATATGGTCATGCACCTTGCTGCGCAGATGGATGTCCGAAAATCTGTGGAAGATCCAATGTTTGATGCCCAGGTGAATGTTCTTGGGACACTGAACGTCCTGCAGCAATCGATCAAACATGGCGTGCGGAAAGTGGTGTTCTCGTCATCAGGTGGGGCTATCTACGGCGAGCAAGAGATCTATCCGGCCCCTGAGTCCCATGTCACGAGACCACTGTCCCCATACGGTGTCAGTAAACTGTGCGGGGAGCAGTATCTTTCCTACTATCAACGAGTGAACGGACTTCAAATCGTAAGCTTGCGTTATGCCAATGTGTATGGTCCACGGCAAGATCCTGAGGGAGAGGCAGGGGTAGTTGCGATTTTTATTCAGAAGCTATTGAACAACGAGCAGGCGATCGTCAATGGGAATGGACGGCAAACGCGAGACTTTGTGTATGTCGAAGATGTCGTTGAAGCCAACCTTGCGGCGATGGGGCAGGATATACAAGGGACGTATAATGTTGGAACAGGGGAAGAGACCTCCGTCAATGATTTGCTCGGAATTTTAGTCCGCCATACGAATTCGACATGCAAGGAAGTTCATGGGCCGGCCAAAGGTGGCGAGCAGGCACGGAGCGTCATTGATTCAGGGAAGCTCCGGCAAGAATTATCCTGGGAGTCAAGAACCGAACTCAGTGAAGGGCTCAAGCGCACCGTCGACTATTTCCGCGAACGCATGGGCTAGGCCTGACGCCTTGTTCATGGTGAGGCACGCACGCGTCCCACGTGCCGTGATCAGGTTGGGTCAATATCGAGGAACGGTTCCGTCTACCTGGGTTGACCAGGCGTCGATTCCTCCTACCAAATTCTTCACATTTGGGAAGCCTTGTTGAAGCAGGAAATTCGTGGCATCGGCGCTTCTCATGCCATGGTGGCAGATGGCGATGATTTCTGAGTCGTGGCTCAATTGAGAGAGCGATTGAGGGAGCGTTCCGAGAGGAATGAGCGTTGAGCCATCCAATTTTGCGAGGGAATATTCCCAGTCCTCTCTCACATCAAGCAGCACCAATTTGTCGCCTTTATCAAGGCGTGCCTTCAGTTCTTTCGGGGAAATGACGAAGCCCATAGGGAGCCCTCCTTACTTGTGTCGTTAATAATAAGTGAGCGGAGAAAAGCTTGTCAATGAGACCGATGATGCCATCCGGTCTGTATTGTTCGTATAGATATTCGTCAACTTGCCGAGCCCTGAGTTCTCCTCTCTTCATGGGGAGGGTAGTTGGACATACCGCACATTTTTGTCAGCGTATGTCTGCATAGAGATTCATAGCAGATCAGTTTTAATATGACGCCAGCTGCCCAAGGTGAGGCTGTTCGCTAGCTTATGTATAAGATATTGATTGGTTGTGACAATCATTTGCGCACATGCGTGGGTTGGGCCCAGAAATTGCTTTATTTCAAGAGAGAACGTGGCAGGCCAGGAAAGGTCGGAGAGGTTGCATGAAAATGGCCATAGCCAGAAGAAAAAAACCAACAGGGCAGGTGCTTGTTGTCATGGTGACGGTGAAAAATCTGAAAGAAGCTATAAGGATTGGCGAGAAAATGGTACATATGAAACTCGCTGCTTGTGCGAATGTCATTCCAGGGATTCAATCGATTTATCGTTGGAAGGGAAAGGTTGCCAAGGCACAGGAAGCGCTGGTCATATTGAAGTCGACTCCACCACGGTATCGTGCGCTCGAGAAAGCAATCACAACGATGCACACCTATGAGGTTCCTGAAGTTATCGCGTTGCCAGTGACAAAAGGCTTTGCGGCATATGTTCGGTGGGTGCGGAGTGAGACCCACGGTTAATTGTTCGGTGAAGGGGACATTTACACAAGTTAAGGGGTTGACGGAAGCAATTTCTGTCGATACACTTGCCAGTGATTGATTACTGGTGGGATTAGGATAGCCCACTCAGCGGGGGATGAAGGTTATGGGACAGACGAACGGCGCCGAAGACAGCGACTCCTATACTATCGTGGTCTTTCGTGGCGCAACAGCCAAACCACTGCGGTATAGTTTTCCTCGTAAGCTTGTCAGTAGGCTATTGATTGTCGGAGCCGTCTTAGCCCTTGTGAACGTACTTGTCATTGGGCACTATGTCATGAGGACCAATGAAGTCTTGGAGCTTTCAGCATTCCGTGCAGAAGCTATGAGTGCACGGGAGCAGACGGGGACCTTTTCTAGTGCTGTCGATGATTTGAAGAAGCGGTTAACAGCCATGAAAGAGGTCAACCAACGGCTTCGTGTCATGCTGGGTATCGAGAATCCTAAACCAGGGGATGTGACGAACGGTCGAGGCGGTGAGGATACCCCCATTCCGGATGGCAATACTCTTCCTACCCCTGAAAAGACTCTCAAAAATAGTACGGAGAATCAATCCTCCAGTTCGCTGGAATCAAGCCAAGGTATTTTGTCCAGCCCAATGAGCGTATCGGCCGGTTCAAACGGACTCAGTGAGCAGGACATGATAGCCTCAATCAGGGATGGTATAGATTGGCTGTCAAAAGAAGCCACAATTCAGGAACAGTCGCTTCAAGAGCTCTCGTTGGCTGCTGAAAAAAAATCTTCTCGATGGGCAGCAACTCCATCCATTTGGCCGGTGAAGGGTTGGGTGACCTCCGGGTTCGGGCCCAGGGTTTCTCCATTTACAGAGAAACCGGCGTGGCATGACGGGTTGGATATTGGAGCTGCGGCCAATGCGCCGATTCAGGCTCCGGCTCAAGGACGTGTCACCGCAGTCGGCTTCGATCCTAAGTTGGGAATTCTTGTAAAACTTGACCATGGGTTCGGAATCGAAACGATCTACGGGCACCTCGCAAAGTCGTTAGTCAAAGAAGGGCAGCGTGTAAAACGTGGAGAAGCCATTGCATTGGTCGGTAGTACCGGATTAGCCACAGGTCCTCACTTACACTACATGGTGAAAGTGAATGGCCAAGCGCTAGATCCCGTAAAGTATATCCTCGACTAGCTCGTTAGACTCCTCGCTTCTTCACTCATCGTTCCCATACCCGCGCAATCTACCGAATCCCCCTACATCCTATGCTATACTGCCGTGCTCATACGGTCGTCGAGGCCATGCCGTTACTCTGCCTATGACAGATATTGAAATTAACCGGTCCGTGAAGGCGCGCCCAATTCAGGATGTCGCCGATCAGCTTGGCATCCAGGCCAACGAGCTATTTCCGTATGGAAAGTTGAAAGCGAAGGTCTCGCTCGACGTGCTGGAACGGCTCCATGCTGCGCCGCTCGGCAAGTATGTCCTCGTGACCGCCATCAATCCGACCCCACTTGGGGAAGGCAAGACTACTACATCTATCGGGCTTGCCATGGGTCTCTCACGGCTAGGCCATCGAACGGCCGTCACGCTTCGCCAGCCTTCGTTGGGGCCAGTATTTGGGATTAAAGGTGGAGGAACTGGAGGAGGAAGGGCGCAAGTCCTTCCGATGGAAGACATCAATCTTCATTTGACCGGTGATGCCCATGCGGTATCGGCCAGTCACAATCTCTTGTCGGCATTTGTTGATAATCATCTGTTTCACGGGAATAAGCTTCAGGTAGATCTAAATCGGATCACTTGGCCACGGACCTTGGGAGTCAGTGATCGGGCGTTACGCCAGATCTCGCTGGGAGAAGGGGCTGCGGGTCGCCGGGGTCAGTTTGTGATTACCGAAGCGTCCGAGGTCATGGCGATGCTCGCATTGGCATCGAGTCAAGCCGACCTGCGACACAGGCTTGGACAGATCCTCGTTGGGTTTACAGTGGATGGTAAGCCAGTGCGGGCAGAAGAGTTTGGATGTGCCGGGTCCATGGCAGTCTTGCTCAGAGAAGCGTTATTGCCGAATTTGGTTCAGACTCTGGAGGGGACGCCAGCGTTTGTGCATACTGGTCCGTTCGGGAATATTGCCCACGGGAATTGTTCGATCCTTTCCGATGCCATCGCCTTGCGTTGTGCAGACTATGTCGTCACCGAGGCTGGATTCGGGAGCGACCTTGGAGCCGAGAAATTTTTCAATATCAAGTGCCGCCTCTCAGGAATCAAGCCGGCAGCCGCTGTGGTGGTTGCAACGCTTCGTGCACTCAAGCTTCATGGTGGTGGAGGAACTGTCAAGGTTGGAGCCACGCTTCCAGTGGGGCTTACTGGGCCTAATCAGGAGGCATTGGTCAAAGGCTTTGCGAACCTGGAGCAGCATATTGCGAACGTGAAAGCCCATGGGGTGCCTGTGGTGGTCGCGGTCAATGCGTTTGTCGATGACTCGGTGGCTGAGCTGGAATGGGTGCGAAAACGGGCTCGCGAGGTTGGCGCGCTGGATGCCGCAGTCTCAACACATTGGGCCGATGGTGGGAAAGGGGCTGAAAAGCTGGCGAAGACGGTAGTTAGGGCCACAGAGACAACGTCTATGTTCAAGCATTTATATGACGTCGGCTGGCCCATTAAGAAGAAAATTCACACCATTGCCACGCAGATGTATGGGGCTTCAGCTGTGTCGTTCGATGCACAAGCTGAGCGAGATATCGAAGTCGTGCAGCAGCTCAGACTCGATCAGTTGCCCATCTGTATGGCCAAGACGCCGTTGTCGCTGTCGCACGATCCTGGGTTGAAGGGGCGCCCGTCAGAGTTTACGCTGCCGATTAAAGAAGTAAGAATTCTCGCAGGAGCTGGGTTTCTGACGGCTGTCTGCTCAGGCATTCAACTCATGCCAGGGTTGCCAAAAAATCCGGCAGGAGAACGTATCGGGATTGATCCAGGCACTGGCGAGATTGTGGGGCTGTCCTAACGGCTAGCGCTGTTTAAGATAGCGGAAGAATTCTGAGTCTGGGCTGACCACCAGCGTAGACTTGTCTTTGAAAGTCTTCTTGTAGGCCTCCATCGAGCGAGTAAATTCAAAAAATTGAGGATCCTGCCGGTAGGCGTCCGCATAGACTTTGAAGGCTTTTGCATCCCCCGCTCCTCGAAGTTCCTCCGACTCCTTATACGCCTGTGCCAGAATAATTTCGCGATCCTTTTCCGCTTCTGAGCGGATCTTCTGCGCCTCTTCAGCGCCTTCTGCTCGGTACTGTTTGGCCTGCCGCTCCCGCTCTGCTTGCATCCGGGCGAACACGGCTTTCTCGTTTTGTTCAGGGAGGTCGGCGCGCTTGATTCTTACATCCTGAATCTCGATTCCATACGCCGATGCTTTTTCATGCGATCGCTGGGTCACGATTTTCATGAGGTCAGCGCGGTGATCCGCGACGATCTCAAGAAGGTCATGACGCCCAAGTTCGACTCGAAGTTCAGAATAAATAATGTCGTTGAGCCGTTGCAGCGCTCCCCGTTGGGTTTGAAAGTTCTGGTAAACTTTTAGTGGATCGACAATCCGCCACTTGGCGTAGTTGTCAAGCAGGAGAGTTTTCTTGTCTTGTGTGATCACATCTTGCGCATCTGAGTCGTAGTCCAATAGGCGTTTATCAAAGTAGGTGACCTCCTGAATAAACGGTATTTTCACATAGAGCCCCGGTTCCGTGATATTGCGGACGGGCTTTCCGAGTTGAACCACGATCGCATTCTGAATGATGTCGACGACGAAAATCGGTGAGGCTCCCAGGAAAAACAACCCGGCGACAACCACGAGCAGTGCAATGATCAGTCCCTGCTTGGTCATGATTTCCGATCCTCATTGGTGGCGCTGGGCATAGGCTTGTGCCGATCGAGCGGAAGGTACGGAAGCATACGATCGGCTGCCTTGCCATCAATGATGATTTTCTCGACGTTCGGGAGGATTTCTTCCATGGTTTCGATATAGATCCGCTTGCTGATGATGTCTTTTGCTTGATTATATTCTTTCAACGTTGCCGAAAACCGGTTGGCTTCACCCTGGGCGCGATCAACACGCGCCTGAGCATTGCCCTTGGCCTGGTTTACCACCTGGGCGGCTTCGCCTTGGGCTTTGGGGAGAATGTCGTTGCGATAGCTCTGAGACTGGTTGATGAGTTTCTCTCGATCTTCTTTCGCGTTCGTCACATCCTTAAAGGCGGCGGCCACGGCTTCGGGAGGACTGACGTCCTGTAGTTGGATAGCGGCGATCTGGACGCCGCCTTGATACTGGTCGAGAAGCGATTGCAGGAGTATCTGAGTATCTTGCTGGATCTGGGCCTTGCCGGTCGTCAACGCCTCGTCGATTTTGCCCTTACCGACCACTTCCCGCATAGAGGCCTCGGCAGCTTTCCCGATCGTCTCATCGATTTGTGCGACGTTAAAAAGATAGTTGGCAGACTCTTTAATCTTGTATTGCACGATGAATTCGATGGCCAAGATGTTCATGTCGCCGGTGAGCATCAAGGCTTCCTGCGCGAGCATCTGTTGGCGGCCTTGCCGATCTGTGCGGAAGCCGACCTCGATGCGGTGGAGTTTTTGGACCTTTGGCTGCAGGACGGTTTCGACAAAGGGGATCTTCGCGTGAGGGCCAGGTCCCACGGTTCGGACAGGGGTGCCAAATCGCTTGACGACGCCCTCCTCATCCGGGGCGACGATAAAGGCACTATTCCAGGCAAGAAAGATGACCAGCCCTGCCAAGGCGACGTTTCTGAAACCGCTCGAGGGCATCAGATTCTTGAATGAGGGCAGCAGATTCTGAAACTGCGATTGGGCCTGCCTAAGGGCATCCTCAAGCGGGTCGCTTTTCTTGCTCCAAGGATCTTTAGGGTCCCAGACCATATAAATCATCAACCGATGTTATGATAGCGAATGATCTCTAACCAAGTCACCTTAGCAGACTGCCTAGACGCGACGCAATCATGATAATCCGCAGAGGGTCTCTCATGCCCTCTTGGTGTGTATGAAGGGATACCTGTTTGTCGGGAAAAGCGAGGTAACCGGCTGAACTCTTCCTCGTTTTTGTTGATGGGATGATCCTGCCCCAAGCAAGGCCACGGCTGTAATCGCTCCATTACGCAGGCGGATTTTTGAGGTCCCCGGCTACAGAATTCTGGTGAGGATGAGGTAGGCGATACCAGCGAGGAGAGCCGATGCCGGCAACGTCACCACCCAAGCTAAGGCCATGTCACGCACGGTTGTCCAGCGCACGCTCTTCCAGCCTTTGAGGAGACCAATTCCGATAATGGCCGAGCTGCTGATATGGGTGGTCGAGACCGGCAATCCGAAAGAACCGGAGGCGAGGACCAGGGCCGATGTCGTCAGGTTTGCAGACAGCCCTTCCGCGTGATTCATCTTCGTGACGTTCTCAGCGAGGACTTTGGTCACGCGAAGCCCCCCAAAGTAGCTACCGAGCCCCATCGCAATGGCCACACCCCCGAAGGCGGTGAGCTGGGACGACATGCTGGGCCACGCAGCGGTCGTGCTGCCGAGCAAGAGCATGGCGACGATTTTCGGGGCATCGTTCGTACCGCGGGCAAACGACGCAAGGCCGCTGGAGATCCAGTGAATCGTATCGAGCCCCACAACCAGCCCCTGTAAGCCTGCGCGGCCGCATTGCGACGGTATTGCCATGATCGGCTGGCTCAAACTCGTGGCTTGAAACAGAGTTTTGGTGCTGCCATTCGTATCGATCGCCACCAGCGCCCGCGAGGCCGGCATCACGCACAGACAAGCCCCCTCCCATTTTTTCGCGAGTGTGCGAACAGCGGGATGGATGAGGAGTGAGACCGTGAAAGCGAGGAACGGACTGAGCAATAACGGAAGCGCAATCTTTTTTCCGATCGCGGACCAGACCAATCCCTCTCCGGCGAAGGCGACGAAGCCGGCGCCGACGATGGCTCCAGTGAGCGCGTGAGTCGTTGAAACAGGGAGGCCTGTGCGTGAGGCGAAGAGTATCCACGCAATCGCCCCTGTTAAGACAGCTAAGGTGACGGTCGGTCCGATGATTGTGCCGGTTTGGACGAGGCCATGGCTGAACGTCTTGATCATCGCACTTGCGACATAGGCCGCCAACCCTGCTCCGACCACAGTCCAGACCGTTCCCCAAACGATAGCCGACCGATAATTGGTGACCTCGCTGCCGACTAAAGTCGCGATCGCTTTGGAGACGTCGTTGGTTCCATTTGCGAAGGCGAGACCAAAAGCGAGGGCGAAGGCCAGCAGCGAAATTTCCATTATCCGTAATCCTAGGCGGTGACGGATCCGCCACAAGACGAACCGGCTCCGGCCGTACAGCCATAGCAATGATTGCGGGTTGTGATCTGGCGTTGATTGAGTTGCGCCGGATCGAAGTCGCGGATATGAGCGGGCGCACCATGATCCACCGGCAGATCGAGCATCTGGTTGAAGTCGCAGTCGTAGAGAGTGCCGTCCCAGCCCACCGAGATTGTATAGCGGCACATCACGCCGGTTGCGGCGGCGGGATTGAAGGCGTTGGCCAATCGTTCCATATATTGCTCGTAGTTGCCGCTCTCCAGGAGAAACTCAAGAAATCGGCTGATCGGCATGTTGGTGATCGTATAGAGATGGTTGAACTCAACGCCATGGCGAACCCGGAGTTCTTTTCGAAACTGCGTTTCGATGGCCTCTTGCTTCGGCGGGAGAAAGGCTCCGACCGGATTACAGACGAGATTCAACGACAACCCACTGCCAGACTGGCCGTAGCCGAGTCGATTGAGAAGGCGAAGCGCCTGGATCGATTTCTCAAACACGCCCTCGCCCCGCTGTGCATCGGTCTGGCCGGCGAGGTAATAGGGCAGCGATGCGACGATTTCCACACGATGCCCGGCGAGGAACTCTGCCAGGTCCATTTGGGATGGTAGGAGCAAGACAGACAAGTTGCAGCGATTCATCACATGGCGACCCAGCGCCCGGCTCTGTTCAACCAGCCAGCGAAAGTTGGGGTTGAGTTCCGGTGCGCCGCCTGTGATGTCGACCGTCGGAATATCGGTCTGAGCCAGAGCCCGAATGCATTGCTCCGCCGTTTCGGGAGACATGCTCTCAGTACGATCCGGTCCCGCATCGACATGACAATGTCTGCATGTCTGATTGCAGAGCTTCCCGACATTGATCTGAAAGACTGTGATCCCGGTGGCACGAAGCGGGAGTAGGCCGATGTGATCGAGTTGCGTCTCAAAGGGGGGGCAACTCGTGGTCCTCCCGAGCATTTTCAATTGCTCAGTGGGAGAGGCGAGGGGATTCTGTTGTCCCAGCAAGGTCAGTGGCATAGGGTTTTAGTCACAATGGCATGGCCCGTTTCGAGACCGACTCACCGAGATCTTCTGCCTGACTCAGCGTCACCACGCATCAGCAGCAACTCCTATTGGGGGCGCAGGTGACGGCCTCACCGCTGACATGTTGGCCTGCACGGTTAATGATCGCAAAATGGGGAGCGTAGCCGTCAGTTTCTATTACGTGTAGAGTCTTCGAACAGATTTCCACCGGTTCGCCTCGGCGATACACATGGTGATCGTCATCGGCAGCTTCGACGAAGGGTCCGGCGAGCATGGCAAAGTGCCCTTGCCAGGTACATGGAGCGTCTGCCGGGTATATGGCGGTCCATCGGTCGTCGGTTTGATCCAGCCAGAGAGGCTCGGAGGATAGGACGAAATGAGCTGCCAACGAGGTCTGGCTCAACAGACACACAGCGTCGGGAGTCATCAGCTGAGGAATGCCTCGAAGATGAGTCGTGCCCAGTTCATCAACCACTCGACTGAACGGCCCTCGAAGGGTGGCATATTGCATATCCGGTTGAGGAGAGCGTGTGGGAAGCTTATATCCCGTCAAGGTGACGGAAAAGAAATGGATGCCGTCGATGACCTGCCAGGGTGAGGCTTTGACCAGGTGAATGCCTAA
Source organism: Nitrospira sp. CG24A (assembly GCA_002869925.2). Lineage (GTDB taxonomy): Bacteria > Nitrospirota > Nitrospiria > Nitrospirales > Nitrospiraceae > Palsa-1315. The sequence goes on along the minus strand of NEWT02000028.1, from coordinate 22,728 downwards.
GAAGCCGGCCCCCGCCATTCCCGCAATATAGCCGGTGAGTGTCAACGCTCCGGAGAGGCAGTCACCCCACTTGTCAGCGTCCTGGACCAAGTATTGTGGAACCGGTTGATCGGCCACGATATCCGAAATCGTAAATCGCCCTCCCTGTTTGGCGACGCGATACATTTCTCGGAAAACCTTGTGTTTGTCCGGCGCCAGATTGATCACACAGTTGGAGATGATCAGATCGACGGTACCATCGCTGACAGGCATCGCGTCTGCCATCCCTTTGCGAAACTCGACGTTGGAGGAAGCATATCCAAGGTTAGCTGCGACGACGGGGGCATGCGTTCGGGCGATGGCCAGCATCGTGTCGGTCATGTCGATCCCGATGACGTGGCCAGTGGGGCCCACGAGCCGAGAGGCTTCAAAGCAATCAATGCCGCCGCCTGAACCGATATCCAGTACCGTTTCCCCAGAGGAGACGGTCTTGAGCCCAGCCGGTGTCCCGCAGCCGTATGAAATCTTCAGCACTTCTTCCGGGATGAAGGATTGAAGCTCGGCCATGTCGTAACTGGTCGGACAGCACATCTGTTCGCCCGTTGACGCAGCACGCGCATATCGTTCGCTGACTTTTTGGGTAATCTGATCTAGTGTCACAGTATCCTCACAGACGATTGCACAGATGTAGGCCTGTGCATGTATCAACTCCCAGCCGGTACGTCAATTCTGTTTCCCCTCAGGTTCCCCAGAACATGGAGGGGAGAGCAGAGTCACTCACACTGGCCCAATTGTGAGTCCTTGATATACAGCCTATCTTACAGCTTCGATGTCATACAAGGGATCACGGTAGAAACTTCTTCTATTGAAGCTCACGTGTTAGGCCCTCAGGGTAGAGTACGGGCAGTAGATACGGTGCGATGAAGTCGGAAGATATAGACAGTCTTGCCGCCCTGCACGTACAACGAATTCTCCAGCGGCGTAAGCGGGCAGATTGATTGAAGAGCGCGGCATTCCGACTCGAGAGGATGGTCCGGGGGGGGGGATAGGCCGTATACGAGCGATTCAATGGACCCAGCGAACCCAATGATGTGTTGAGTGGCACGGCGGTTCTTGCCACGCCGACCTCAAGTCCATTATCGGGTCAATCTAAAAAATCAGATTCTCCGTTGCCGTTTCAACACTGATTGGCAACAGTCTGGCCTCGTCCGGATTGTGAAAGTAGGCTACTTCTTCAATACACATTTTTCATAAAGATTGTTGAGTTTGCCCGCGGAATCGTATCGCATCTTAAGCTGGCGATAGCCTCCTTCGTTGTACAACTCTCCAAATTCTTTTCGGGAGTAGAACGAAGTCGAATAGAGGGACTTTTGGCCATGGAGCTGTCGCACCTTGGCTTCGATGGCTTTATTGAAATACCCCTCTTCGTGCTCGGTCTTGACCGCGTCCCAGAATCCAAAATTGACGTACAACTTGTGAGGTTTCATGGAATACAACGAATACGAGATAGATGGGTCATAGGCAGTCACAGGACAGACCCAGACCGGCTTGACTCCAATCTCCTCATGGAAGAACTGCGCGAAATCAGGCGCATGTTCGATCGGGATTTCGACGTCCTGGATTACGGCTTCTTGCCGCCCCCGCATTGTCCTGGCCACCCATTGCGCAGCGCGTGAGTGACGGAACCACTTCAAGACCTTCCAATACGTTGTGGAATTAAGACGTTCTTTTCCCCAGAGCCACCGCATCACGGAGTACTGCAGGAAAAATTGTTTGGAGCACCAGAACCAATCGGTGTCCCACCGCCAGAGATAGTCATGCGCGGTGAGATAGTCCGTTTTTTTGTGCTGGATCGATTGATAGTACATTTGCCGGTAGGTATAGTCGCTGACCCATTCGGCGTGGTCGATGAACTCCCCCGTCGTGATATAGAGTTCCTTGTCGTGAAACATCGCCCCGTCGATGAAATCCACAGACCGCTCGCTGCACAATCGCCCGATCTCACGGAAATACTGTTCCCAGTCTGAGTATCGGTGGTGTGTCAGTTTGACATATGGCTTGATGGGAATGAGCTTCACTTTCAGCTTCAACACATACCCCAGCGTGCCATAGGAGTTGGGGAAACCGAAAAATAAGTCGCTGTACTCATTCGTGTTCGTCGCCACAACCACTTGTCCATCGGAAAGAAGAATTTCGAGTTCCTGCACTGTTTCGTGCACAAAGCCATATTTGAATGAAGACGATTCGATCCCGATGCCGGCGATGGCTCCCCCAATGGTGATCGATTTGAGTTGGGGCACGACGGTGGGCATCAGCTGGAACGGGAGTGTTTCTCGCACCAGCTCTTCATAGGTCGTCAAGCCCTCGACCTCGGCAAGCTGCGCCTGTTCATCCACGTGGATCACATGGTTGAAATCTCGCAGGTCGAGCCGATGCACGCGCGCTTGCGCGCGCTGCCGGAATAGATTGGATGTGGTTTTTTCAAGCGCGAGCGGATCGGCCACGTTCATCGAGCGAAGGGCTGTCACCGCTCGTGCTCGTTTGCCGGCGTATTCCTGCTGCGAGATCATGCCAGTTACCGCACCGATTCATATCCACCCAGTACGCCCTGCTTGGACATCACAATTTGCCAGAGGTGAATCTTCCGAGCGCGGAATGCCCCTGCGAGGGATAACAGATAGTAGCGCCACATTCGATGGAAGCGCTCGTCGAACTTCGACTTAAACTCATCCCGGTGTTTGTCCACATTGTTTTTCCAGGCCACGAGCGTTTTGTCATAATCGGGTCCGAAATTGTGCCAATCCTCCATCACCAGCAGCCCATCCATTGCGGCACCGAGCTGGGCCACAGAAGGCAGCATGCCACCGGGGAAAATATACTTGTCAAACCATGGATCGGAGGTGGTGACTGAGGCATTGTTCGCGATGGTATGGAGCAAGAAGAGGCCGTGCGGTTTCAATCGGCTATGGGCCGTTTCCATCAACGTCCGGTAATTCTTATATCCCACGTGTTCCGTCAGACCGATGGCCGCGACCTTGTCGAATTCGCCGGTTGCTTCCCGATAATCTCCCTGAACCACTTCAACGGGAAGGCCTGCGCACCATCGGCGGGCAAAGGCAACTTGCTCCGAGGAAATATTATGGGCCACCACCGAACAGCCGTACTTGCTGGCTGCATATTGGGCGAAGCCCCCCCATCCGCACCCGAGTTCGAGGATACGGTCGCCCTTGCGGAGCTGCAGCTTCCGGCAGATCAACTCCAGCTTCTGTTCTTGCGCCTCTTCGAGAGTCTGTACCCCCTTCCAATAGGCGCAGGTGTATTGCATGTGCGGGTCCAGCATCTTTTCGTAAAAGTCATTGTCCAAATTGTAGTGCTCTTGCGCCACTCTCTTGGAGAGTCGTTTATTCTGCATATTGAAGACGCGCGCTTTGACGGCATTGACGATGAGGCGCTTATCGACGATGTCTTTGTCGAGCTGGACGGTATGGACCTTTGCAAAGAACTCGTCCAGCTGGATGGAATCCCACCAGCCATCCATGTATGACTCGCCAAGCCCTAACGATCCCTCGGCCAGGACACGACCGTAGAGCTGTTCATTATGGACCTGGATATCTCCAGGCTGAGTCCCATTGATTGTGATCTGGGCCTTATCGAGCAATCGCTGAATACTCTGCTTGTGGCTCATCGCGTGCCTATCTTTATTGCCTTCAAGGGGGTCTATGCGGTGAAAATATTATTCCGGTCCCGTACTATGAGCTGGCAGAGTCTGGCCCATGTGGGCTTCACGTTCGGCAGCGATGGTTCTGGCTTTGATGTGTTCGGGAGGCACTCTGAGGTCCCACACGATTCCAAACCACGACAAGAATGACAAAATGTAATAGGACAGGTCCACTTCCCACCAAAACCATCCCTGTCTTGCGGCCAACTGATAGTAATGGTGATTGTTGTGCCAGCCTTCTCCACAGCAGAGGATGGCAAGAATGAAACTGTTCTTACTCCCGTCGTTGGACTTGTACCTGACTCGGCCGATCATGTGGGTAAGGGAATTGATGAAGAATGTACAATGATACAACGCAGTCGTTGAAATAAAAAATCCCCAGATGAGGCCAGGAAAGCCCCATAGGCTGTAGATCAGCAGCGCGTAGACGAGTGGCGGGATGAAGTAGAACCGGTTCAGGAAGCAGATTTCAGGATATTGACGAAAGTCCTTCACGAGATTCATGTCGGTTGGCACAGAATGAGCCGACAGGATCCATCCGACGTGAGAAAACCAAAATCCTCGTTGCAGTGGGGAATGAATATCTTCTTCCTGGTCTGAGTTTTTATGGTGGTGCCGATGGTGAGCAGCCCACCACAACACGCCTTTCTGTGCAGATGTCATCGCGAGGAACGCCAAGAGAAACTGGAATAGTCTGCTGGTCTTATACGAGCGATGGGAAAAATAGCGGTGATATCCTGCCGTGACGGCAACCATTCTCAGATAATAGCTGCCGATGGCCAGTATGACCCATTCCCAACGAATTCCAGTCAGAAAGGCCAAGAGGCACATCAGATGGATGGTCAGAAATGGGATGGCATCCCAGTCCCAGTACTGAGAAGGCCGTTTCCAGGATCTACCGATGATAGAACTGTCGGTCTGTTGGGCCATTCCGTTCATACAGATATCACTGCGCCCTCAGCGTAAGCCACGAGGGCTCACCGCGAGTGGCCTCTCGTGCGTTCCTGATATGTTAGAAATTATCCATCTCAACCGGCCTCCATGCTCCTCCCTGCGGTGGAGATGGCATTCACCCGGGATCATGCCGAGTTTGCGCGTTCTCACTCGCATGGTTCGCTGCGGACAGGTGTCGTGGGTCGGGATATCTTGAGGCGGGCCGGCTTCTGGCCCGATAACGGAACTCGCCATTTTCTCGACAGGTTCACTGGGCATACACAGGCTGCTCCTGCGACGGGTTAGGCAAAGGGAATTATCCTTCGCGTAGCCCGAGAGGAAAAGATGACGGTCTAGATGCGCGTGAATTCGCATGCGTATCTCGAACCGACCTCCACTCCCACGGATGACATCAAAACCATGTAAGAGAATTGGTCGTGAACGAGAACGGAGAGAGGAGACTGAATCCGAACCAGCTCAGACCTACAGACCTCCCTCGAGATTTCCAGGTCGAACCGGCGCAGGTTGTCTCTCCCATGCCGGATGCTGGAAGGTCTTCAGGCTCGCGAGCATTTCGGCTTTCGCCAGGTTCCCTCTTACTCTCTGAGAATGTCCAGAGGACCAGCACGGGCCGCAGTTTATTGCGGCATCAGGTATTTGTCAACAGCGATAGTGCAGGGCATGGCCCAAAAGATAGAACAGACTAAAGGCGGGTACCCTACCTATTTCGAGAAACCCCACGCATCTGCATTTTCCAGAGCCCCCAATAGACAGCGGCATTGAGAACGACCACTCCTGTGCCGAACAGCAACTGTACGTTGTGTGTCAGGCCCTCAGGGTAGAGCACCGGCAGCAGATACTGTGCGATGAAGTCGGAACGATAGGAGGCCGCTCCACCTTGTTCGCGCAACCAATTCTCCAACGGAGTGAGTGGGCAGATCCAGCCGGTGAATTCGACGGCCGCGCCCCAGACAGCAGCCGGCAGGTGCAGCCATGCAATCCATCGCCACTTGAGCACAAGTAGTCCACCAAAGATCACGAAGAAGACAAAGCCGACATGAATGCACAGGACCAGGTCGGCAAGCCATAAGTGCCACATCATGTCAGAAGAGTCGGGGAAGTTGAAGAGGGTCGATTGGTTGAGGATAGACGAGTGTAGCATCGTCGATGATCGCAAACCGCGTCAAACGATGTTCGTCTGTCTTGGCTTGCGAAAAGATATGCCTGACCTTTCAGCCACGCGTGACCAGCGCATCGGCGATCAGCGAGCGGTGGCATCGCCACGGGCTGGGAGGAGTGAAGATCAATCCGGTGGCAATTTTTCGGGATCGATTTCGAGCAGTCGCAGCCGACCGTTGGCGATGTGCTCAGTCTTATAGAGACGATCACCCATCTGTATGGTTCCGATAAGGAGATTGCCGCTGGCGACAAAGGTAAAGTCTCCCCTCGAAGGGGGCTTGAATGTACCGCGGATGATGGCGGTATCGTTGCTGCGGGAGACCGTCGACATGACATCCAACTCATGGTTGGTGCGATCGAAGAGATCAATTGTCATCCTAGGATGGGGTCTGGCTCCAGCGTCCTTCAAGACGTGAAGGAGTGAGAGATCGAGAGCAATCTCTCGATCTCGGAGCACCCAAGGCCTTCGCGGCGTCGGCGGCTGATCTGCGGCGGGAGGAGTCAGGACTGTCTGCCACAAACTCTTCGGCATCGGGCGCTCATCAGCCCATACGATCTGGTTGAAGAAGACACAGCCCAGCACGGCAGCGAGAAAAATAGAGGTGAATTGGCGGACCATAGAGAGGCTTTCGTATCCATGAGGTCGCAGTCGTTGGCCTCATTATATAGAGGGGTGCGGCTTAGCGCGATCATGAAATCATGGAGAGGCGCCGATTGTGTCTGAATCATTCCGGTCAAGACACTACCGAATCTGGATGCCTGTTGGTGCAGCCGGAGGCGTCACGTCTGTGGTCGCTGCACGCCATGCCGCGACGATGTGACGCACATCGTTCATGGAACGCGCGTTGTCCGCGGAGTTTGCTGGATTGGTGGTGTGATCGATCCCGAGCCGGCGTCCGTTGTAGAGAAGCCGTGGATTGGAGAAATACTTCACGCGCGGGCAAGAGACGGTCGGGCAGCCATAGGCCATGATCGTCCGGAATTTTCCGACTTCGTCCCGATACCCATAGGAGTAAGGATAGACGCCCGTTCCACCCGTGGTTCGATCATGTGCGTTGCCCATGTTATGTCCCAATTCGTGGGCGAGGGTACTGTTCGCGATGCAATCACGCGCCGTCACGCTGAATGCGTAACTCGTGAAGCTGGCACTCGGCCCGTTTGTCATCACGTACGCGATGCCGCAAGAGTTGCCTCCATTGTCCACGATCAACGCGACGAGATCGGCTTTGTGCTGGTCTCGCAACTGATGAACCTGATCCAGGATTCCGTCGGTGGTATTCTGCAAGCGGGTGAGATCCGTGTTCATATTGCCCGACTCCGTATAGGTCACCTCGGCCATACGGACGAGCCGGAGCTGCATCGCGATTTGACTGTTACCGTAAGCTTGATTGGCTGAATCGACCCCCAAAGTGATCAACGCTTCCATCGCAGCCCGGCCGCCTTCCTTGGTCTTCGCCGTTGACGTGTAGACGACCAACAGATCGACGATCGAGTCGCCAGTTGCTGCGGTAGTGGTATCAGACTGTTGTGAGGTCCCACTCGCGGGAGGGGTGGCAACGGGATCTTTGTCGGTTACCACAAGGGGGTGGTCATCAGGGGGCAAGGCTTCCTCGTCTATTTCTATGAGGCGGTGAAGATTTCCGCCGGTTGACTCGATCTTGTAGAGGCGTTGGTTCGACAGAATCGTTCCCACCATGGTCGTGCCGTGAACCACCAAGGTCACGTCGCTTGCTACTTCTCCACGCAGCCGTCCGCGCCAGACCTTTGTCTTATTGGGATGTGTGCTGGGCTGGTCAAGGTCGAGCGTTCGAGGCCCATTATCAAAAAGGTTCAGCGTCACGTCGGGGTGAGCCTCGGTACGAGGACGATTCATAACGTCCAGTGCTGTGGGATTGAGTGCGATGGTGCGCTGCTGCCGTACCCATCGCTTGAGTGTCTGGGGCGCCGGCAATGCCTGGGCGATTGCCGGAGGCGCTACGCTTGGTGCATCTGCAAAGAGCGGTATCTGGGGCGGCGTCGATGCGCCCATTACGGTCGAAGAGGTTCCAAGCGCAGTGATGAAAAAAAAGAGGACCATTGTGCTTGAGCGAAGGAAAGAAAGGCGATGTGTTCTATCACCTGTTGGCAATTGTAGAATCAGTGTAGTCGGTTCCATGCAACTCTCCTAGTGCTTCACGGTGTGTGACGATCCCGAAGAGCAAGGGGGATGCCTTTCCCATGGACCGGTATCGCTCGGGAAAATTGTTTGGATTCCCCTGCAATATCCAATAGTTTTTCAGGTTGACGCTCAATGGATCGCGATGAATGGAAAAGAAATCCCGTTGCAGGAAGAGAAAGTGGAGGGCGCAGCCTACACAGAAAACAGTTCGGTCATTGAACGGCCCATCCTGTGAAGTAACAGGATCTTCATCGTTGTGTGGCCTGAGAAGCCCATGCGGTGAGGTCGTCTGCAACTTCCAGAACTTCGACGGGAACCTCATAATAATTTTTGAGCGTCTGAGCGGCTGAGGGCTTGAAGGGTTTCATGCCTCGGTCGCGGTAACGAGCTGCGGTGATCCGATCAGTCTTAAAGTAGAGCCGGCCTTTATGGATGATACCGAAGAAGGTGTCATGTTGGTACAGCCCGTATCCGCCGAACATCGCGCGGCAGGTGACGCCGCGCAGATCGGCTAGTTGATCCAGCACATAGTCTTTGAAACCATCCTGTTTGGTTGCCATCGGTGCATCAGAGCGGCTTGCGCCCCGCGACCATCCGTACAGCAATGGGGAGTGCAATGCCATCTGTTCGGCGGTGTTGGTTGGCAGAGGTGATGATGCGGCCACGCGCGTCTGCTTTCTGTTCATCGGACAGTTTGGCGAACAGGTTTTGAATCGGCGCGGCGATGTCCATGACACTGGCGTAATATTCTTCTCCTGATGGAAATTTCACATCGGCGACGAATTCTTCTTCGAATAGGTTTGTGAGCCCTGCCTGTTGTAGCATTCCCGCCAAATCGCCTGGCTTCGCAAGCCGGAAAATTCCCGGTGCGGTTGGGTCTGGTGGCGGTAGATCGAGGAATTGCTTAATGACGGTAATCGGAATCATCAGATAGGGGTTCTTATCCGGAGCCGACCAGACAGCTGCAGCCAGCCAAGCACCGGGCTTCAGCACGCGCGCGATCTCAGCGGCGGCTTTCGGAATTTCCGGAAGAAACATCAAGCAGAAGCGGCTCGTGATGGCATCGAACGAGTCAGCCTCAAATGGAAGTGCGGTCACGTCCCCGGTACGGAACGTCACATTCGTGAGGCCCAGTGTTGTAGCCTTGCGTCGTGCAGCGGCAAGCATCTGCTCGGCGAGATCTAGTCCTGTCACGCTTCCGTTCGGCCCAACGGTTTGAGCGCCGAGCAGGGCGGGATAGCCGGTCCCTGAACCGAGATCGAGCACGCTCATCCCGGCTCGCAGCCGGGCATCACCCACGAGTCGGTGATTCAAAAACGCCATCTGCTCGTCGAAGAATCGATCCCACTTTTCCCAGCCCCCGGCGACCCGGTTCCAGTCCTGCCGTTGGCCTTCGATGATCTGTTCCGGTGTCTGTCCCATGGTCTCTATCCTTCCGGCAGGTTAGTTGATTGTCTTCAATGTGTCGCGCAGTTCCTTCAGCTCGGCGATGGAGAGATCCAGGTGTTGATCGCGCTGTGGTTGATCGTCCTTAAATTTCCATAACCGCCAAAAGATCGCCGTGAGTTCCTTCTTGTGCGTCACCGCGAGATCATAGGCCGGAGTCTTGGCCTGTTCCTTCGTGACGTCGCCATAGGAGTCCAGCAAGGCGTGCAGTTGGTTGTGAAAATCGTCGAAGGCGGTATCGACGCCCTTGCCGCCTTTGGCCTTGTTCGCCGATGCCTCCATCATGTGCGTCAGGTTGATCATCGTCTCGACCACGCTTGCGCCCTTTGCCTGTGTCGCGTAGTCACTTGCGCGGGGATAGAATAGATAGCTGCAACCGGAGAGCCCGAGCAGCAACATTGAAAGGGTGAGGGTTCCGATTAAGCGGTGCATTGGAGCCTCCTGTATTGTGAAGGGCCGTTCCCTGAGTTCATCGCTCAGGGAACGGCTCCCCAGTCAAGAGATCGTTTAGACCGTGACGGTCACGGTCTTAATCGCCGCCTTCACCTGGGCCGCCATTTCCTGCGGGATTGATTCCAGCTTATGGCACTGCTTGGCGTGGGTGGCCACCAACTGCATCAGTTCCGCCTCCGTCTCAGCCCGCACCTGGAATCCGCAGCCGCCTGCCGGTTGGACATCCAGACATCCGAGTTGCTTGTATGGTTTCGTCGCCATGGTCTTCTCCTCCTGTGTGGTTAGATGAATGATGGAGCTCTACTTCGCACGAGTATATTCAAACCGATGCGGCAGTTCCTTCCCATCCTTGCTGAGTATCCATTCCTGGGTGAAATGATCCTGATCCTGAAAGGTAAACGAGACTTTGTGCATATGTGCGTCCGTTGGGTTGGCGAGATTCGTGATGTCAATGAAGTGAAAGGACAGCGTCTTCGCGTCGCTCCCGGGCAGATCGGCTCGCATACGCGGCTGGTTGCCGAGCTTACAGTAATGGGTCAGCATCAGGCCTGTTTTGTGGGCATGGTACATCGTCATCATCATCGGTTTCTGAGCCTTCGTCATCGTCTCGACGAGGGTCGTGCCACTGCCGGTCCACTGATACGATGCGGTCATCGGCTTCCCCTCCGGGTCCTTGCCTTGCCATTCGCCAACGAGCGAGGCCAAGGGGCCGAAGTTGGGCGCGGTCGAGCTATCGGCTTGCACCGGTTGGAGCGGTACTGCGAAAGCATAGAGGATAAGAGAAAGGGTGATCAACCATTTCATGGCAGACCTCCGTAGATACGCCGTGCGGTTTTTGTAGTCAAGCACGTTCTCCAACTCAGGTCAACATTGCCCGCCCTCCGGCTTTGACATGGAGTAGAAGAACTCCTCCTTGACGATTTTTCCACTGTGAACTGTATAGAGACCCGTTTCATCCAAAGTCATGCGTTTCCCTGTGTGCTTCGGTGTGACGTCATACTTGAAATGCAGAATGAAGCGGTCGCCGTTGGGATAAGGCCCATCAACCGTGCTGCCGTGGATTTGATGATTATCGACCCACCACTGATTCTTCCCTTTAATGGCCTGGATGCCATTTTGGGTCTGATCCATTCCAGGCATAGCGCAGGCCTCCACGCTCTCGATATTCGGCGAATAAAAACGATCGATCGCCTCCTGATTCTTGCCCTGCTTGCACAGAGCCGCCACTTCTTTTCCGATTTCGATGGTCGTCATGATGAGATCCTCCTTGGTTGACAGATGATGGCGTACGGGACTCGATGCATTGTCCACATTGCCTGAATGAATCCGTGTGAGGGCGCGTCCTTTTCTCTCTATCCTCGACGCGATACATGGCGATGAGTCTCTTATGGAATCTTCACCAGTTTCTTCAGCCGTTGCTTCAAGAGCTGGTTCGGCTCGGTCTTGTGGGTGGAGTGGTGATGAGTCGCAATTGAGGCATCGACGATCGCACCACAATTCAGGCAGCGCCAGCCGGAGGTTTCATATCCCGCAGAGCCCAATCCAAGATCGTCATACCGTTCTTGAACCATCAACCCATTGCAGCGGCGGCATGTCATGGGGCACCTCCTTGTTTCAACATCCTCGGCTGGTTCAAGTATCGAACGAACGTTCAATGCTCGGTCGGAACATATCGGCTGAGTCTAAAATTGAGAGGGCGGTCTCCACTGTCTGTTTCACCGCGTCAGCCGATGCTCCGGACTTGATCATCACAATGGTTCCTTGCAGCATCGTTGTGAGAAAGCGCGCCAGTGCGCGCGGATCTTTATTCTCCATTAATTCGCCCTGCTGTTTGGCGCGGGCCAAGACTTGGAAGAATGTATCTTCAGCCATCTTCAACGCCTGGCGGAGTGTGCCTGCAATCTCGTTCTCGTGCGGCGCCAGTTCCATGACCGTGTTGGCGATCAAGCAGCCTCGGCGCTGCGGGTCGCCTAGGCTACTCTCGATCATGCCATGAATAAATCGACGGAGTGCCGGGATTGCCGGCCCTGGTTGGTTAAGGAGGGAGAATTTCAGTCCGACAAAGTTGGTGCAGTACCGATCCATCACCTTGAGGAACAGTTGGCGTTTGTCTCCGAACGTGTCGTAGAGCGAACCGCGATTCAGATCCATCGCGCTCAGCAAATCTTCCATCGAGGTGGCTTCATAGCCTTTGTGCCAGAAGACCTGCATGGCCTTCTCAATGGCATCGTCTGGGTTGAATTCCTTCGGGCGGGGCATCTGAGCTCACCATATGTTCCGGCTCGGTGGGGAAACTATCAAATACTGGAACGATCGATCAAGTATAAATCTTCCGGTGTCGCCCTTGATGAGAGCGACGGCGTGTTTGCCAAGTTGGTTGCCTCGATTCCAGGGTTGGGGGTAGGATCAGTATTTCCGCTCGCCGATATCGACAGACGAGGGTATTTCCGAATCCAACATTCGACTGTATGATTTCGGTGTCGCGGCGCGAATGCGGTTTCAATCGGCATGCAAGGGGAGTGATGCAAGACGCGCAGCGAGTCATTGAGCACATTCGGCAGGCCTTTCACGACACGGAGCATCCTGGCGATGCGTTTGTGCAGGGAAGCCACGAGGGCTGTGAGCCGGGGGAGTCGGTCGCACCGTTCATCGGTGTTACCGATTGGTCGCAACTCGCCCCTGTGGTTCTTGACGGCAGCTACGATGCACTGAGTTTCTTTTCCGAAGGAGGCTTCCGGTATTTCCTTCCTGCCTATGTGATTGCCGACCTCAAGGACCAGCTGCACACCGCCGATCCGGTATTCCATCTCACAAATGGATTCATAGACAAGGTTGTCAAGATTCCCGCTGGGAAACGGATCCATGAAAAGACGATCGGCAAATCGGCATTCATCAATCCACGCCGATACGGAGCGATGACCTGGCACGATCATGCGCGTTGCCGCCTTTCCGTATTTACGAGAGAGGAAGCGCAAGCCATCGTGGCCTATCTGGAATACAAACGGGATGCGGATTCTCACAAGCTCAACACGGAAGCGATCAAGGCCGCGCTCGACTGCTTCTGGCGGGACCGGGCTGTGAACGGGCCGACGCATCAGGCCATTCGACAGTATCGTCACGAAGAAGCTGAATACCTGAGAGATATTGGGGGTGGCGCGAATGGGTAAGAGAGGAGGAGCGGTTGCGCAAGCACAGGGGACTCACGGGGCCGTCTTTCTTCCCCGCTGGCGGACTTTTTGAGTGTTCTGCTAGAATCGCTCGCCATGCCGATCGAAATGTTCACCGCACAAGTTGAGTCGATCAAGAATCTTACGCATGACGTGCGCCAGATCGATCTATGTCTGATCGAGCCGAGGACGATCACGTTCAAGCCCGGCCAGTTTATCTCATTCGAAATGCCGGATCCGCAGACCGGCCGCCTCCTCACGCGGGCCTACTCCATTGCGTCCCAACCGAGCCGTGCGGGCGTGATCACGCTCTTGTTCAATCTGGTATCGGGTGGTCCTGGCTCCGGCTTTCTCTTCCATCTCAAGGCAGGAGAGAAAACACACTTCAAAGGACCGGCGGGGCATTTCTATCTGCGAGACGATCCGGAGCGAGAACTGCTGTTTGTCGCCAGCGGAACCGGCATCGCGCCGATCCGATCCATGCTGTTGGCAAACGCGGAATGTCACAATCCGAGACCGGCGATGCTGTTCTGGGGCTTGCGCAGCCAGCAGGATTTGTATGATCAGGAGGAACTGGCTGAATTGACCAAACGAACGCCGACCCTCACGGCTGTCACCACGCTTTCCCGCCCTGATCCAGGTTGGTCCGGTGAGTCGGGCCGCGTGCTCCGTCTGATTGAGGAGCGGGTCACCTCAGTCAAGAATTTGGCCGTGTATCTCTGCGGGAATAGCGCGATGATCGCTGATGCCACATCGTTGCTTCAGAAAAAAGGCTTGTGCCCTATCTACCGCGAAAAATATTACGACGGAGGAGGGGATGGGGGCTGATGGTCTTCTGTGCTCGCGCAACGCGCGGTCGTGGACTCCCCTCGTTGGACGCGCGCAATGGAAGACCAATCAGCCCCCATCCCTAAGAGCCAACGAGCAAGCTTGGAGGGAGCATTCATATCTCCTGTTAATGTGATTCCATGCAACGACTTATAAATAAAGTCGCGATTGTGACGGGGAGCAGTAGCGGCATCGGTAAGGCGATTGCGCTGCGGTTTGGGGCTGAAGGCGCACACGTCGTTGTCACGGCTAGGCGGATGGCGCTCTGTGAACAGACCGTCGCACAGATTGTGAAAGAGGGCGGCGAGGCGTGGGCCATTCAAACTGATGTACGCGATGAACGTCAGGTGGAACGATTGATCGAACAGACGGTCGCATACTATGGGCGGCTGGACATTCTTGTGAACAATGCGGGCGTTGTTGCAGGTGGGCGGCTTGCCGAGACGACGACACACTCGTTTGACGAAGTCATGAATGTGAATGTGCGAGGGACGTTCTTCTGTTGCCGGGCGGGGTTCAGACAGATGAAGAAACAAGGCGGCGGGACGATCATGAACATGTCGAGCGTGGCTGGCGTACAGGCTTGGGCAGGCACGGGTGTCTACAGCGCGTCGAAGCATGGCATTATGGCGTTGACGAAATCACTGGCCGACGAAGGCCGCCCGCATCACATAAAAGTAAGCGCCATCTGTCCGGGAGCAGTGGCAGATGAATTGGTCGATGCCTCGCCGGAAGACATTCTCCGCAGCGAGAAGATCGATCCGTTCGATGTGGCGGAAACCGCCGTGTATCTTGCGACCCTGGGACGATACTCAGTGGTGCATCAGATCGTCATTGATCGATTGGGCGCAGACTGGTGACGATCGCTTCAGCGTCTACATCCACGCAGCCGCGGCAGGCGGCGATCCGCTTCATTTTCATGACCGTCGTGCTCGACGTGCTCTCGTTCGGCATCATCATTCCCGTGTTACCGAAACTCGTCGAAGACTTCCTGTCCGGTGACACGGCGCAGGCCGCCTCAATCTACGGCTTCATGGGCATGGCCTGGGCACTCATGCAGTTTGTCTGCTCGCCTATTCAAGGCGCGCTGTCGGATCGCTTCGGACGTCGGCCGATTGTGCTGCTGTCCAATATCGGCTTAGGCGTCGACTACATCTTCATGGCGCTCGCGCCCAGCATCACGTGGCTCTTCGTGGGACGCATTATCTCAGGCATTGCGGCGTCCAGCTTCAGTACGGCAGGCGCGTACATTGCCGATGTCACGCCGCCGGAGAAGCGGGCCGCCAGCTTCGGGATGATCGGCGCGGCGTTCGGTTTAGGCTTCATACTCGGTCCGGCGCTGGGAGGGTTGCTCGGCGTGGTCGACCCACGACTTCCGTTCTGGGGCGCGGCTGCGACGAGTCTCATGAACGCCTGTTACGGATTCTTTGTTCTGCCGGAGTCGCTCTCGCGCGAGAAGCGCATGAATTTTTCCTGGAAACGGGCCAATCCGATCGGCTCGTTCAGGCTGTTACGGTCGCATCGCGAACTCCTCAGTCTTGCGGCGGTGGTGTTTCTCGGGTACCTCGGGCATGCCGTCTTGCCGAGTGTGGCCGTGCTCTATGTCGGCTATCGTTACGGGTGGGACACGAAGGCGGTCGGCTTCATGCTGGCCGGCGCCGGCGTCACCGCTATGGTTGTGCAAGGGCTGCTGATGCGTCCGCTCATCGCCCGCTTTGGAGAACGGAAGACCCTCCTCACCGGATTGCTCAGCGGTGCGCTGGGCTTTGCGGTTTACGGTGTGGCAACCGACGGATGGATCTATTGCGCGGGGATTCCCGTCATGGCCTTCTGGGGGCTCGCCGGTCCGTCCGCGCAAGCGTTCATGTCCCGCCGCGTGAGCAGCTCCGAACAGGGGCAGCTCCAAGGGGCCATTGCAGGGCTTTCCGGCATCGCCGGCCTCATTGGGCCGGGCCTTTTCACCCAAGCCTTCGCGCTCTTTATTGGCGCACAAGCCGGTTGGCATCTCCCCGGTGCGCCGTTTCTATTGGCGTCCTTTTTATTGTTTGTGGGAATTGCGATTGCCTGGCGGGCGACGCGGGTTACGCACAAGACGTGACGTAGATGCACCGGAGCTATCAGCTTTTGTTCCAGCCTCCTGCTCGTCACCTTCCCCCGATGCTCTCTGTTTTTTGAATCCACCGTTACATACATTACATTTTCACTCGACCTGTTGATTGCACGGCGCTGCCGGGAAGAGGAGCACCATCGGTCGGGCGTTAAGACGGCAGGCGCGCGCCTCATCTTGCCCGTAGGGAGATTCCTACTCCTAATTACAATATTTCTTTTCGACACCTGTATGCGAGACCCTGCATGCGCCTCGTGGAACAGCGGGAATCTCAATGAATTAGGAAGGTCTCGGAATCTAAGTGCATAGGGCATAGCCTATGCACTGTCTCGATTCCTGCGGGAGAATTTGAACCATTTGACAGCGGGATACGGAGAAAGGATAGATCAACATGACTCCTCGTGCATACAGCATGAGATTTGGAGGCATCGTATTGACGGTGGCGGGCGGTACCTGCCGTCGGAAGCGAATCAAGTCGTCGGGCAGTTCAATCGACTCAACGAGATCGATAAGCAGGATATGCTGAACTTCCTTCGTGCCTTGTGAGCCATGGCGGATGAGTGTGTGCCGTTGTCGCGTCTCTATCTGAACGTATGATGTAGGTGGGAAGAGGAGAAATATGATGACGCCTCAATCCGGTAAGGTCTTGGTTCTCTTTGCAGCGTTGTTGATGCTGGCGACCCCGCAGGGTGTGTCTGCCGAGCGAATGCGTGGCGGATTCGATGACGCGTTCGGCCCGCACATCCATTCAGATTCTCGATCGGCTCCACCGGATGTGAAGCATCGCCCGTATCCAGGGCCTGATCGGACCCGGGCCGTCGCCGTGAGCTATTGGAACCAGATCGCTCTTGATGCCAGTGTGCTCGACCATACGCAAGCAGTTGCTCCGGAGACCCGTGTCTATGGGGAACAGCTCGGGCCGGTGCGCACCAGCCGTGCGCTGGCCATCGTCCACATCGCGATCTTCGACGCGGTGAACGCGATCGCCGGCAGTTACGAAAGCTACAGCAAGGTGAACCGCGCCCGCTCCGTCACGTCCACCAGAGCAGCGATCGCACAGGCAGCACACGATACGCTGCTGTTCCTCTATCCGTCGCAGGCGGCAAGGTTTGACCTCTCGTTGGCTCAGGCCCTCGATCCGATTCCCAACGGCCAGGCAAAATCTGACGGGATCGAGTTAGGGCGTCACGCCGCCGTTGCGATACTTGCCCTCAGGGCCGACGATGGCTATCCCGCTGACTATGAGGAGCCGCTGCTCGGCACCGATTTCATTCCCAGTGATGCCCCTGGGAAGTGGCGCCAAGACCCAATCAGCCGGGTCCCCATTGCAATGGGCGCACACTGGGGAAAGGTCAAGCCGTTTGCTCTCAAATCCGGCGACCAGTTCAGGGTGCCGCCTCCGCCTGCCCTGGTCAGTCCTGAGTATGCGGCTGCGTATAGAGAGGTGAAGCGCCTTGGCGGCTGCGGGTTCGATCCCACTGATTGCCCGGGTGGTCCTGACGGCCACCCGACGCCGACAGACCGCACCCCGGGACAGACCGAGATCGGCATCTACTGGGGCTACGATGGGACTCCAGGCCTGGGGGTTCCGCCACGGCTTTACAATCAGATTGCCATGCGAATTGCGCACAAGATGGGGACGGACACCGACGAGGTGGAGTTGGCCAGGCTCCTGGCGCTGGTGAACGTCGCCATGGCGGACACCGGCATAGCTGTGTGGGAATCCAAGTACCAGTATCAGGTCTGGCGGCCAGTCACCGGGATTCGAGAGGCAGGGGAGGGGACCGGTCCGACCGGGCTTGGAGATGGCAATCCTCAGACGGTTGGAGACGCAAACTTTACGCCGCTTGGAGCGCAGGCCAGCAATCTTACGGGACCGAATTTTACCCCGCCGTTTCCTGCCTATCCCTCCGGCCATGCCGGGTTCGGCGGGGCGCTTTTCGAGATGCTGCGCAACTACTATCGAACTGATCGCGTCCCATTCACCTTCGTCTCGGACGAATTCAACGGTGTGACGAAAGACAATCAGGGGAATGTACGCCCGCTTGTCACGCGGAGTTTCTCCTCCCTCTCGCAGGCGGAGAAAGAAAATGGCCAGAGCCGCATCTACCTCGGCATCCATTGGGCGTTCGACTCGATCGAGGGGATTAAGCAGGGAAACCGCGTGGCCGACTACGTGTTCATGAACATATTGGAACCGCAGCGTCGGCGGTAAGGCCCACCGCATACCTTGTCGATTAGGCTTCGTATCTCGTGGCTCGTATCTCGGCAAAACGTCAAACCGCTTCACTCACGACGCTTCACGTTCTTCCTGTGTGCCAGCAGCCCTTGGCTCCAACACATAGGACATAGGTTCACATCATGCAGGCTGCTCAAAAAGGCTGCCAGCAAGGCCGCAGCCGATGAAAGCACCGGAGGCGTAGCCTCGGGCTACGTTGAGGACGCTTTCGAGGTGAGAACGAAGCTGGCGGGCTTTTTCAGCAGCCTGTTCAGCGGTACTTGGCGAAACAGATCAGATCCAGATGGTCGTAGTGATCGGGGAGAATCGTTTCGGCCTTGTAGCCGAGACTCATGAACAGGTGGATGTTCCTGCCTGTCCGCAGCATCGTGCAGGCAAAGAACTTATGGGTATCGGTTGCGACCCGTTCGATCTCACGTATCAACGATTTGGCCACCCCATGGCCCTGGTGGGCAGGACTCACGGATAAGAGCCGGATGATGCACACCCCGGCTACGGTCCAAAAGCGCACCGATCCCACCACCGCTCCCTCCGCCTCGGCCACGAAGATATGTTTCTCCTTAGCATCTTCCCTCAGGCTGTCGAGCGTTTCTGTGGTCCATCCGCTCACAGTATAGACGTTGGCGTACTCTCCAAAGGCAGTTTGCTGCACATGAAGCAGGGCAGGAAAATCCGTTTCGGTGGCGGGGCGGATGTGAATCATGAACGGTGTTCCAGCAGAATGCTCTCCTCTTGTCCAAGACATGCGGGCCAGCAGTTTTGGCCTGTCCCTATTGTTTTTCACAACCTGCAGATCGATTCTTCGTATCTCGATCGCGTGAGGATAGCAAAGTGAGGCAGGATCTTCTATCTACAGCACCGTATTCATGACATAGGCGCGAAGTGACAGCATCTGTCATGCTCAGCACTCAGCACTTTCCGGTCTCATTACTCAGCTGGCCGCTAGTCGGGCAAACTGATATGTCATCGCGTCGACTCGTGCGAGATAATCCCGCACATCGTGGTCGCCGCACCGTTGGCGGTGGGTCAGCCGGAAGCCGCGCGAGGCATAGGCGTGGCCGGCTCCAGCTCCGCACAGGTGGATCACGGCGGCCAGATTCTGCTTTTGCCGGAGTGTGACTGTGCCGATCCGTCGAGGTCCTACGGCACTCGCGACGCCTCGATCCAATAGCGCCGAGGTCAGTTGGATGGCATGGCTCGGGACGACGCGGCTGTAGAGGCTATTGAACCAACAGGAATCCGGGTTGTGCCACGGGCCGTCCTCGACCACACGATGGTTATGGATGCAGTAACGCGTGGCTTCCTGGAACGTCCCGTCCGTAATCTGATACATGCCCACCGCGCTCGATGCCGGGCGGTAGACCTCCAAGGGGTTCCACGTCAGATGCCACCGCCAGTAAGTCCGTGCCACAGGATTCCCTCCGCCCTCAACCTGCGCCAGCGCCGCCAGCAGCTCGGGCGTGATGACCGATGTTGCATGTTTACGGAAGAGCGAGCCGTACTGCTTCCACGTCTTGGAGGGGTTTTTGTTGAGTGAGTGCTCTAAGGGAAAGAGAACTTCGGTCGGTTTGTTGAATGCGTGATAGCCCCAGTTGACGCCGAACCAGAGGAGCAGGGTGCCCGATACGATCACGACAGTGCGTACGGCCAGCGGTGAAGCGAGCACGGCTCTCTTGGCTGCACGGAACATACGCCAACGCGCGCGTATGAAACGCCTGAGGGCGGCGATCTTCATCCTGCGCATGCGCCGCTTGCGGTAGCGAGGACGCTTGGGGGTGCGGTGATTGGATCGAGGAGGCATGGAGATACTATAACCCAAAAAAAGAAGGGGATGGAGGCTGTTGATCTTCTGTGCTCGCGCAACGCGCGGTCTGAGAAGACCCTCGTTGGACGCGCGCAGTAGAAGATCAATCAGGCCCCATCCCTAAAGAGGGAACAAGCGAGCTTGGAAGGAGCATATAGATCTGTGCTTGCGCAACGCGCGGTCGCGGACTCCTCTCGTTGTATACGAGCATTCGCAATGGATGTTTTTTCTATCTCGCTGAGTTGACACATACTGTCGCCGAGTCGTAGCCTGTCGTTGATTCTCATCGCAATCATCTAACAAGACCATGCCACCGTCGTGTGTGGCGTTAGCAGGCTGCGAGAAAACCAAGATGATGAACAAAATGGCGTTGGAATGTTCCCTATGGCACCGACATCACAACAGTCTCAGGATGCTCAAAAAGGCTGTCCAGCAAGGCCGCAGCGAGCGAAGAAGCGAGGAGGTACCATCCGCACTTTGTGTGGCCGTTCGCCCGTAGAATAAATCTTGGCGAGCGGAAAATACCTTCCAGTGCTTCTGAGTCTCTGAGCGATGCGAGAACGACGCTGGCGGACTTTTTCAGCATCCTGTTAGGATCGGCTGGTCGTGTAGCACGAACGTGTAGGATCGTTGTCCGAGGGGACTGCCATGCCTGCGTCTCTCAGCCACATCCATCCCGGTACCCCGATGGGGGCCAATCTGATCGCCGACGGCGCAACCTTTCGCGTCTGGGCGCTGCAGGCCCGGGCGGTGTATGTGATCGGCGACTTCAACCATCGGGTGCGCAACCACGCGAGTCTGCTCACGCGCGACGAGTTTGGCCATTGGCGAGGCTTCATTCCAGGCGTCCGGGACCGCGAGCGCTACATGTTCTATGTTGTCGGGGAAGGGAGCGAGGGGCTGAAGCGAGATCCCTACGCCCGAGAGCTCGAAGCGCCCTTTCCCAGCGAGTGCATCATCCGCAAGACCGACTTTTCCTGGCACGAGAGCGGGTATATCGCGCCGCCCTTTCATGAGTTCGTCCTCTATCAGCTCCACGTCGGCACCTTCTTCACCCCGAATCTGCCGCACAAAGGCGGCACGTTTCTCGATGTCGCGTGCAAGCTGCCGTATTTGGCCGAGTTGGGAGTCACGGCGCTGCAGCTCCTGCCTATTCAGGAATTCCAAACCAGCTTCAGCCTCGGCTACAACGGCACCGATTATTTTTCGCCTGAGATGGATTTTGCGGTGGCGAATGACGACTTGTCTCCATACGTCGCCAAAGTGAACGGTCTCCTTGACGCGAAGGGCCTGCGCCGTTACCGGACGGAGGATCTGCGCGGAGAAATGAATCAACTCAAGGCGCTGGTGGATCTCTGTCATCTCCACGGCCTGGCTGTGATCCTCGACGTGGTCTACAACCATGCGGGCGGCGAGTTCGGCGACCAGAGCCTGTATTTCTTCGACCGCCAATCTCCCGCCGGCGGGCAGGGGAACTCCCTCTATTTCACGGACAAGGGCCATGCCGGCGGCCTTGTCTTCGACTTCGCTAAGCCGGAGGTGCGGGATTTCCTCATCCAGAACGCCACATTCTTTCTCGATGAATACCGTGTCGATGGATTCCGTTACGACCAGGTGAGCGTCATCGATCACGACGGTGCGCCGCACGGATGGCGGTTTTGCCAGGACCTCACCGCCACGTTGCATGCACACCGGCCCGAGGCGTTGCACCATGCTGAATATTGGAATGTGAATCCGTACGTGGTGAAGGCACCGCCGGACGGGGCCGGCTTCGACACGACTTTGACCGACGGCTTGCGCGTGGCGATCCGCGACGTCATCGGCAACGCGAGCGCCCCCGACGAGCGCCCCCTCAACATGACGGGCCTGGCTCGGAACCTCTGGCCTGAGGGCTTCCGGGAGCAGTGGCGCTTTGTGCAGGGGCCGGAAAATCACGACATCGTCTACCACGGCCGGGAGCAGCGTATCGCACGTCTCGGGGATCCGGCGAATCCCCGCTCCTGGTTCGCCCGCAGCCGTGCCCGTGTCGCGACCGGGCTCAGTTTCACCGCACCGGGCATTCCCATGCTGTTCATGGGGCAGGAGTTTCTAGAAGATAAGCAATGGTCGGACGATTTTGTGTCGCACCACGATCTGCTGCTCAACTGGGCGGGTCTCGACCGGGGCGACAGGCAGATGCTCGACCATGTGCGGTTCACGCGAGAATTGCTCGCGATGCGTCGAAATACTCCCGGCTTGCGCGGCCAGGGATTTCGCGCCGTGCACGCGCACGATCAGAACCGAGTGCTGGTGTTTCATCGCTGGGTGGAGGGGGCAGGCCACGACGTGATCGTGGTCGCGCATCTGGCGCCTTTCAACCGGTTCGGCTATCGCATCGGCTTCCCCGGCGGCGGGGAGTGGCGCGAGGTCTTCAACAGCGACGTGTACGAGAATTGGGTCAATCCCGGCGTGATCGGCAATGGTGGGCGAGTCGTCGCCGACCCACACCCGCTGCATGGTCTCGGCCATTCAGCCGCTCTCGTGCTTCCGGCAAACAGCCTACTCGTCTTTGCGCGTTGACACCCACGGCCAGCGAGTCGTCGCCTTTTTCGAATTCCCACTGCAACCGACTGAACAGTAGGATGTACGTATTTTCCATTCTCACATCTGAGTGCACGAGCGCATCGGGCCTCACTGGCATAAGGAGAGCCATGGCGATCTTCCTGCTCGGGGGACTC
>NEWT02000027.1 GCA_002869925.2 Nitrospira sp. CG24A | reverse complement strand
GCTTAACCGACCTATGAGATAGCCAAAAGGAATTGGCCAAAGTAGCCCCCATGGATTCAAGGATATTTTGAGTCCCAATAGTCTGACCGACAGTTCCTTCAACCCTTCACCAAGAAAGGGTTCAATGAACCGTATGGCAACTTCGCTGACGATGAGCCAAAGCATAATGCCGATTGTGTAAATGAATATGAGCCAGCCGAAGAACCTGAATTCTCTGCGAGGCCAACCAGGAATTCCAAATCTAGATACCGAATGCTCCCCAATAAGAATGGAGCGATGACAGACAACGGCAAAGAAGCTGAAAATCAGGAGGTGAGGTAAGTGCATCAGGATGCCTACGGATCGAGGCGCATCTCTTAAAAGCCAATACTCACCAAGGGAGAGCACAGTCGTCAGTGCCACGGGCAGGGCGAGAAGTCGCCAAAAGTGTTGAGGATGATTCCAGGGCAGCAGTACAGCTTCTTTGATAATCGGCCCAAGTCGCAGGGGCTGGTCAGAACATCCCTGTTGTGATTTCGTGTGAAGAATTGCTTCCATTCGCCTTCCTGATAGTTCCATTCGATCATAGCCAGTAAGTGGGCACATCTGTCGAGTGTTTTCTACTTTCGAGCCTGTAGCTGGGACGTTCACAAGCGTAGAAGTCAAAAGTGCTGGTTGGCTATTTATATGAAGACTTGGGTGACCGTCCCCTCCAATAACTACACCATGGTCAGGAGGTCTAATTGTGCGATGATATGCCGAAAGGGGGAGGCCCATGACCAGAAAACGTCATACCGAGGATCGGATTATCGTCGTATTGAAGGGCGGCTAGGTAGGCGGGAGAAATACGCCGGCCTGGAAGTCAGCGATGTGAAGAAACTGCGTCAGCAGGAAGAGGAAATTCGGTGGTTAAACAGATGTATCCGAGTACGCGTTGGATAGTCAGGCGCTGAAGGTGCTCACCACAAAAAACTGGTAAGCCCAAGGCGAAAGGACCGCCGCAACATCGAAGTCGTCGAACACGGCGTCGATCTGCGCCGTGATGGCAGTAATCGCCGACATGGTCTTAATATCGGCCTGAATCCCTGCTCCACCGCCGGGATCCGATCCTGCAATTGTCAAAACCTGCTTCAATACCATGAGTGCTCCTGAATCGTTGTTACTCGGATGCGCAGATTATACTCGGCAAACAAAGCCTGTCCAGCGGAGAGAATTCTCATGGCTGGCACCGCCGGAAAGTTGGGTTGACGCCTAGCCGAAAGTGTCTTAGAGTACTAAGCGAACGAGGTGATCGCGATGGCCACGGAAACGGTGAAACAGAAAATCCTTCAGGTTGTGGAGCGGCTTCCTGATACGGCCACTCTCGAAGATGCCATCGAACGGCTCTGTTTTCTGGCGAAAGTCGAGGAAGGCCTTCGTCAATCCGATGCGGGCGAGACAGTTCCCCACGCCGAAGCCGTTCGTCAGATCCGTAGATGACCCAACTGAACTGGACTCGTCGAGCGATCGAGGATATTCAGTCCATCCGGCAATTTATTGCTCAAGATTCTCCCCACTATGCCGAACTCGTCACGCAACGATTAATCGCCTCAGTTGAACGCTTGCCCGCGTTGCCCCAGTCTGGGCGCATCGTTCCAGAGA
Source organism: Nitrospira sp. CG24A (assembly GCA_002869925.2). Classification (GTDB taxonomy): domain Bacteria; phylum Nitrospirota; class Nitrospiria; order Nitrospirales; family Nitrospiraceae; genus Palsa-1315. The sequence goes on along the minus strand of NEWT02000027.1, from coordinate 319 downwards.
TCAATGACCCCACCGTGCGCGAAATAATCCAAGGCTCCTATCGAATCGTATATCGACTCATTCGTGAAGAGATCCATATCGTGACAGTCCATCACGCCGCCCGCCTCCTCCATCTTGGGCCGTGACCTGAGAGCCTCGGCACTACTCGTGGGCTCGCGTGCTGTCAGTAGATCAATTCAAGAAGCGCGTTAATATTCCCGGGGTACCGAGATGAATCGCGATAGGCCGAGCTGTTGCCTCAGTCGGTGAAGTGGAACTGTCGAAGCGCTAGCGTTTCTAGTAGTTCCTGTTCTGATCCAAATAGAGATGACGCGTTAAG
>NEWT02000026.1:198729-204407 GCA_002869925.2 Nitrospira sp. CG24A | reverse complement strand
CGGAAAGGATGAAGAAGGTAGCCCAGGCGGGCACGAGGACCAATAAACCGGCCAGGGAGTATTTCCACAAGGTGTTCGACATCACTGCGTGTGTCTTTGAATACACTCCCGCGAGCGTGTGTAGTATATCAGAAACCGCCTGCTGAAATAGAAGTCTGTATCTGGGGTTGAACTCATCGATCTCGATGATCTATTCTGCCACTGTCATATCGGTCGAATTCACACGGGAAGCATTATGGCAGAACGTACTGAAGCAAGGCGTCCGGTTAACATCGACAAGGATCTTCTTGCCATTCTCTGTTGCCCTGACACGAAGCAGGATGTGAGTCTGGCCGAGGAGGCGCTTATTGCCAAGTTAAACGGGGCCGTGAGTCATGGGCAATTAAAAAATAGAGCCAATAAGCTGATTACGGAGCCCCTCGATGGAGGGTTGATAAGAGCCGACCGAAAGATACTGTATCCAATTAGAGAAGATATTCCTGTCATGCTCATTGAAGAAGGCATTCCCCTGGAAGGAATCATCTAGCCGGACTAGTGGACAATCTCTTTCTGCGTCTATTCCTAAGCCAGCATGTCTCGCATCAGAATCTTCCTGCTGACCCAGCAGGATGAGAAAAAAGCTCGGTAGCATCTACCTATTATTCAGACACTAAAGCGGGCCAGCCGTCTATCGGTTGGCATTTTTTGAGCCGGTTGACGTCCCGCAGTGCTGGCAGAGATATTCGTACAGATCTCCGGTCGGGAGTACAAGCAGCAGTCGCTCTCGTGTGGGGGTCGCTACTCGGCAGGAAGGGCAATAGAGCAACGAGGCATTTAACGATCTGAATTGGTCTGGTTGTTTAGAAGATGATGGTCTTGGCGGTCGAGCTGTGTTAGGGGAAGGATTGGTCAGCCAAGTTGGACTAGGAGGCTTTCGTGAAAAACCTGACATACAATAATTCTATAAAAGGCTATGGAGACACATGACATCGCTGGGCACCAGGCGATTGGTACTCCGCGGCATAAGGTGAAACGGGGGCATTCTTGCTTTATCGTAATAGTGAGCCATGGGTCATGAAAATACCATGGCGCAGCTGGTGCGAGAGATTCGATTGAGGACAGGATTGCTAGGCCGTTGGCGTCTTTGCTGACTCAATGTCCGTTGCTGTGATCAGGCTCGATAAATAATCAGCGACAAAATTGAGAGCCTCCTCTCTTCCGTCCGCACGACGTCCCTTTTCTCGACGCTGGACTGACAATTCGTGATCGAGATCTGACTTGACCTCGGTCAGAACTCGCTGGAGGGAGGAAGGAGTCAGATTCGAATCCATATCTTCAAGCTCTTGGCAGCGATCAAGGACCCAATTCAACCCCTCGATTCGCCCAGCGTAGTGCTCCTGCTCCGCGGTGTCGATCCGCGACATGGTGGTGGCAAATGTCTGTGCCTCATAGATGAGATTATAGAAGCTCGTCACTGCTCGCTGTAAGGTTGGAATCATGTCACTCCTTTGCGCAAATTATCAATCGGCTGATTATACACGAGAATGGCAAGGCAACAAGGAAAAAATGTTGAGCTAGGTAAATAGGAGAGAATGAAACTCGTTCATGAATCCGTAATAGAGCGGGGCGAAATCTTTGAGGCACTCCGGGCTGGTTTCTTTGAGACGTTTGAAAAAGAGGATCTGTACACGCGGGTTGATCTGTTCCAGGAGCTGGCCTAATTGAGGCATGGTATAGCTGCCGGTCGGGACGCTGAGGACGTAATGCACGAGGCGCTCGACGAATTGCTGAGCCATATATTCGCTGGTCAGATAACCCTCTGGAAGTTTTCCAGAAGCCAGAAATTCGTCAAAAGGTATCGCTTGCGCAGCAAATGGGATGGACGGTTGCTGACTAGAGGTCACGCTGATGACACCTCAGCTTGTGATTGAGGAATATCTATATCAAGTAGTAACTCTACTGAACCTTCTGGAATGCGTCAAGTGCGCAGAAGAAGCAGACATGATGTGAGCCGAAAGACCGGTGAGGACAATATGCGCTAGGTCAAATAGAAGGGGCGGAGTTCTTATGGAACTCCGCCCCTTCTGTGACACACCGGTCTCGATGAGACGTTAGAGCCAGGTCACCCGCTCAGCCGGACGAATGTAGATGGGTTCTTCCACCTGCACCCGCGCCACTTCTTTGCCAGACTTATTGAAGCCCAGCACGGTATCGTTGTACATCTCGAACCGCTTCCCGTGGATCTGGGTCTCGAACACTTTGGGGCCCGGAATCACATCGTACCGGAAGACGATTTGCTGGCTGGCGCGCCAGAGTTGCAGGACCGCCAACAGCTCACGGCTGGGGACGAGATACTTCTCAATGGCATTATCGACCCCAGGGCCGAACATCTGCCGCGCATAGCCACGCGGGCTATGCCGCGGGGGGATATAGTAGCCATTGGGCTCGGTGCCCCACTGCGGATAGAGAGGTAAGGCCACCTGCTCCACGCGAATTGCGTAGTAGAGCGGGTGCCAGCGATCTTCCGCCCACAGGCCGTCTTCGCCGATGCGGACCAGGCTCTGCATCCGGATCTTGCCGACGCAGGCGGCCATGCAGCGGGTTTCCATGGGCTCGCCCCCGGTCAAGGGGTCCTTGCCTTCAATGCGTGGGTAGCAGGCGATGCATTTCTCACTCACGCGCGTCGTCCCCCGATACATCGGCTTCTTATAGGGGCACTGTTCGACGCACTTCTTGTAGCCTCGGCACCGGTTCTGGTCGATCAAGACAATCCCATCCTCCGGTCTCTTGTAGATCGCCTTCCGCGGGCAGGCGGCCAAACAGCCTGGATAGGTGCAATGATTACAGATCCGCTGGAGGTAAAAGAAGAAGGTCTCATGCTCAGGCAGGCTGCTCCCTGTCATCTTCCACGGTTCGTCCCGTGAGAATCCGGTCTTGTCGATGCCTTCCACCAGCGCGCGCATCGAGGTGGCGGTATCCTCATAGATGTTCACAAACCGCCATTCCTGGTCCGTGGGAATGTATCCGATCGCGGCCTGGCCGACCTTGGCCCCCGCGTCGAAAATGGTCATCCCTTCGAACACCCCATAGGGCGCATGGTGTTTCCGGCCCACTCGGACGTTCCACACCTGTCCCCCCGGATTCACCTGCTCAATCAGCTGGGTGATCTTCACGTCGTAGAACTGGGGATACCCGCCGTAGGGCTTGGTTTCCACGTTGTTCCACCACATGTATTCCTGCCCCTTGGAGAAGAGCCAGGTTGACTTGTCCGCCATCGAACAGGTCTGACAGGCCAGACACCGGTTGATGTTAAACACAAAGGCAAACTGCCACTTCGGATGCCGTTCCTCATAGGGATACAGCATCTTCCGTCCCAGGTGCCAGTTATACACTTCAGGCATGGTGAGTCCTCCTCGTTCCTCGGTAGTCGTTACTCGTCAAGTGTCGCATTCGATTCCAATCGTCAGACTTTGATCTTGATGTGTTCACCTTTGAGCCACTTGATCATGAACTCATTCTCTTGGCCCGGAGTGAACCCGGTCCGGACTGGTTCCCAGGGCCCTCGGGCTCCGATGCCGCCATCTTCGGCCTTGGTGATCCGGATCAGGCATTCCTTCGGCACCGTGTTGATCGCATGGTGATCAACCTGGTAGCCCCACTTAAACTTCCACGCGATCGCGTGCTTGCCAGGTAACGAGTCGGTTTGGTGCATCGGCATCAACCAGTTTCTGGTAAAGGACTGTTGCGCCCCATACCGGAAGTTCGATTGGTAGCCGGTATCAACCGCGATGGCACGACCATCCGGCCTGGTCTCATGGCCTTTTACCGACTTGGGCGTCGCCACGTAGGGGGCATGCTTCGCCATCGTCACGTGATAGGGGTAGGCCGGATTGTACTTCGCACGGATCATCAGGCGCGCAACCTTATAATACGGATCTGATGGTTTCCACCCTCGATAGGGGCGGTCCACCGGATTGCCGTCCACATACACGTAGTCGCCGTCGTTGATCCCCCGGTCTTTGGCCGCCTGCGGGTTGATGTGCAACTGATGCTCGCCCACGCCCGGCGTTCGTTTGTCCATCCGGTAGGGATCGCCGAAGTTCGACTCGTAGATCTGCACCCAGTCGTTCACCGACCATTGGCTATGCACCCGATGGCGGGTCTTGGGCGTGACACAGTAGAATTGGTAGCCCTTTTCCCACAACGGATTCGCATGCCGCTTGATTTCCTGCCACGGCAGCTTGATGTTGCGCACCGTTTTATCGTCATGGTGCTGGGCTGTGATCGGAATCCCGTAGTCGTCAGGACGGACATAGGGATTGCTCGTCATGATCGCGTTTGGCAGATAGGGCGTGGCTTCGGTCCCTTCGCGGTGCGAGATGAAGTTTTCGCCGTATTCGATCGCCTCCGGCTCCGTGCGATAATTCTCGTACCGGCCGGTTCTGGTCCACATCGGCTTCGACTCGTTGGTCTCTTCCCAAAATGGTGTCCGCGGATAGGTCCGCACCATAACCATCCAACCCTTTTCCGACTTCAGCATGACGTCCGCGCTGTAGCCATAGAAGGTGCTGGAGGCATCGAGCATCCGCTGGGCATAGACATCGACGCGGTTCTCATAGACGAACTTGAAGTAATCGCGCATCCGCTTATCGCCGGTCATGTCCGACAACTTGGCAGCCACCCCGGCAAACGTATCGAGGTCATTGCGCGTATCGTACAGGGGCCGGATCCCGCCCTTCCAGATTTGCACCCAGGGATTGGACACCGTGATCGTCATTTCGGGATAGGTGAACTCCATCCAGGTGTTTGCGGCAAAGGCGATATCGTTATGGTTGATGTCCGACGTCATCTCGATATCCTGAGTGATCAGAGTCTCGATGTTCGGATCGACGTTCCGCACCATGTCGTAGTGGTGTTTGGCGTTGTTGAGCACGTTCACGTTGACGACCCAGCGGAACTTGCTCGGGGTCGGCATGTGCGTTTTGCCCGTGAACACCTTGCGCCCATACTTCGGCGTGCTCACGATCAAGGCGGTGTCGCCATGGTTCCAGTAGCCGACCTCTTCTCCGTAGTAATAGGAGTTCGTCTTGATTTCCTTGCCGTGAGCGTTCGGATCGAGCGTGATATTGAAGGGGTCTTCACCCGTGTGCACGGCGAGACCCGCGCCGGACCAGGGCGTTGACGTCCAACATCCAGCCTTGTAATTGCCGGCCCAGGTATGTTGCCCGGTGCCGAACTTTCCGACGTTGCCGGTGACAATGAGCACCATGGCGGCACCGCGGGAGTTGGCGTCGACTTCTCGTCCATTGAGCAGTTTTACGCGGTAGGTGCCAGTGAGGGCGGCGTCGATGCCGCTATTTTGATAATGCCACCCGACTTGCTCCCGATGCAGAGGGACCGCCTGCTTTTTATTGAGATCCCACACCATCATCCCGCCAAGCCGCTCGACCTGCGCGGGCTTCAGCGACTGGACTCGGCCTGAATAGCTCTTGGAGAAGTCCGGGAACTTGTATTCGGCAACCACGTCGCGAGGATCCAGGAACTGTAACGTATCGGTCCGCACCAGCACGGGTGAATCGGTATAACCCTTCAGGAAGTCGGTGTCGTGCATATTCTCATCGACGATGATCTTCATGGCACCCAAGAAGATCGCCCCGTCCGATGCGGGCCGGAGCGGCATCCAATAGTCGGCTCGATAG
>NEWT02000026.1:197675-198629 GCA_002869925.2 Nitrospira sp. CG24A | reverse complement strand
TACAATTAGCGCATGGATTTTTTATCGTGAGCCATAGGGCTCACTCAATAAAGCCTATGCCACATTAGCAATATGTGAGCCATCTTTGATAGAGGAAAATGTGATTAGATAAAATTGAAAAATGGCGCATGAATAGGGGGTTTGTTGCGGAGTGAATCTACGATAATCGTGATTGGCCCTGGATGGGACTCTGAGTACCTAATGTATCCTCTTCAAGGGCCATCGCCAGGATGCCTGCTATAAGAACACGCAAAATCAATAACTTGAATAAATAAATGACCCGTTACGTTTTGGTAGCGCAAATGAGCTATAGTAACGAAGGTGCTGGGGGAAAAGTGATCCTACAGCTGAATAGAAGATTGCTTGACAGCTTCCTTCGCGCCTCAGTAAAATCTCACCCCTCTGACAGTCCTTAAGTCGAGCGGGAATAGCTCAGTGGTAGAGCATCGCCTTGCCAAGGCGAGGGTCGCGGGTTCAAATCCCGTTTCCCGCTCCAATATTCTGTTTTCTTCTCAAGGTGCCATCCTCTCACTGTTCACGTTTCCCGCCTCACGTTTCGCAGTTCCTGGGAGCGATTAGCGGACCACATGTGTGAGGGACTGTAACTGCCCCACCTGTTCAGCGGCACGAGAGAGCTCGACCGGGGTGAGTGGGATTCGACTGAATCGTCCTTGATGGTAGAGGGCGGTTACGTTAGCTACTATGGGAGCTGCTGCTTTCCATTCCAGTTCAACCAGTCTGGCAAATTCACTGGCTGTGGCTGCTGGAGACTTCCTCACGCCATGCCTTTCCATCATGCGAAGCATACGGGCGTAGAGCTGAACGATCGCAAGTTCCGGATGTGATGTCGGAAGATGTGTGGTGGCCCATAGCGCGATCCTATCCCGAAGCATAAGAAGGAATAAGGCCGAGCCGACCACGATCACTCCCGTGATGAGCTCCAGCATTCCTAGA
>NEWT02000026.1:128691-197575 GCA_002869925.2 Nitrospira sp. CG24A | reverse complement strand
TGGCGCGCATGTCGAACCTGTGCGATGTGGTCTGGAACAACGAGAGCAAGGACTGTTTGCACGTGATCCCGTACTAAATCATAGGCTCGACATCGGGGGAGCCGGCCCTGCGCTCTGGATCTTGGAAGACAGGGCCGGCTAAACAATCGGCGAGAGTAAGAGGGAGGACCGTATGGACCTGATCATCTTAGTAATTATGGGACTCGTGACGTTCATCTGGTGGGCGAGCGCCGCGCGATGGAGAACGGCTGTGGCAGTGCGACGGAAAGTCGAATTGGGTCGGCCTCGGACCAGGTGATGCGCATAGTGATCGGCATCGAGGGTTCCGGTGGAATGAAATGCGAGACCAGACAATCGTCCACTTTCCAATTCACAGGTCAGCGCTAGGTCTGTTTGGCGGCACGGGTAACGGTTCATCATACAGGTTCACACAGGAGGGCTCCGCCATGATGAAACACATGAGAGGGATGGGCGCGATGGCATGTCTTCTTGTTGCTGGCCTATCCCTTCCCGGTGTCGCCACAGCCCATGGCCCAGTGAGTGGGGAAGACGACCCCTGCCTGCGCTGGATCGGGGAGCAGGTGGTGCACTTCAACGCCTATCAGCCGCAATACGAGCTGAAAGGTCAGTACTGCACAGATATCCCCCGGGCAGGTGACACTTTTCTCGTCGTCGACCTCGTCGACCCAGCGCTGCGCAACGAGCCGGTCGGGATGCGAGTCGTGAAGGGGAACGGGAGCAACGAGACAGACGATCAGATTGTGGCAGATATTCGTCCGAGCACTCATCCAGACGGTGTGCTCCGTAGCGAGGTCCGGCTGGACGAGGGCGTATATACGGTCACTATTGCGACAGAGACACAGAATCTGATGAAGCGGCCGCAGTATCGCTTGCGAGTCCACATGACCGATTATCAGCAGCTCGCACAAACCGTGGTCGTCCCGCTGCTGGGCCTGCTGCTCGCAGCATGGCTTATGTATAAGCTACTACGCTCGACGTGGCTGCGGAACTGGTGGACTGTTCTCCGTTCCTAGGCAGCCGGTCATTCAGGTGGTTGCGAAATTGGAGAAGGCTGAATGTCAACGGCAGTGTATGGTTTCTTTGCGGCATCAAAGGCGTCTCTCGCGTGACGCAGGATTGCACCACGCACCTGGTCTTGGAGACGATCGACGCGTGCGTACGATCAGCCAAGGAGTGTGTGACCCATGGAATCGAATGGGAGGTCAGATAAACCTCCACTCCCCATTCCGCAAGACGACGAAGGCGGTTGCACGCGTTGCGGAGGATTCATGATCATGGAGTATTACCTTGACCTTGAAGACGATACTGGTCAAATCGGCATCACGGGGTTGCGTTGCACCAGTTGTGGCGACGTGATTGACTCGGTCATTCTTCGGAACCGATTGAGCCCGACTCCGGATCTGTTGCACGGCGTGAAGCAGAGAAAGTATGCCCAACGGTTCGATCACGGCGAGGCAGAGAGCTAGGGTCGGAACGGCCATGAGAATAACGCACGATCCGGAGACTGGCCACTTGTCGGCCCGGCCTCGTGGTCCTGTTGCCAGGGAGACCATGCAGATTGTTGTGACAGGCGGAACAGGATTTATCGGTCGGCCTTTATGCGCCTCGCTCTGCCAGGATGGGCATCGGGTCACACTCCTCACGAGACGGATAGAAGCGCAATGGCCCTGCGGCTCGACCGTCACGGCCGTCGAGTGGAACGGCCGAGAGACCGGAGCCTGGGAGCACTGTCTCGACGGCGCCGATGCCGTCATCAATTTGGCTGGCGCCCCGATTGCCGATGGACGATGGAACGATGCCCGCAAGCAGCTCCTCATAGAAAGCCGTGTCCTCTCAACTCGTCTGCTGGTAGAAGCCCTATCCCGCTGCTCTTCAAAACCCCGGATGCTGATCAACGCCTCTGGTATCGGCTACTACGGAGCCAGCGACGACCGTGTGTTGGATGAGGGAGCCGCCCGCGGCCAAGGCTTTTTGGCCGATCTCTGTCTCGCATGGGAAGCGGAGGCGCTTCGGGCTGCGGAGTTCGGAATACGAGTCGTCATGTTGCGGACCGGGATGGTGCTCGAACAAGACGGCGGTGCCCTGCTCAAGATGCTGTTGCCGTTCCGATTCTTCGCAGGTGGCCCCATCATGCCTGGAACTCAGTGGGTGTCGTGGATTCATCGGCACGATCACATCGGATTAATCAAATGGGTGCTCGCGACACCGAGCGTCTCTGGCCCCCTCAATGCAGTCGCGCCCGAGGCTGTGACGATGAACCGGTTCTGCGATGCGCTCGGACGAGTCCTCCACAGGCCTTCATGGCTTCCCGTACCGGGCTTCGCGTTACGCGTGGCACTGGGGGAACTAGGGACCCTCATGACCACGGGCCAAAGGGTCAGACCAACGAAAGCGCTCTCAGGAGGATACGTCTTTCAGTACCCGAAATTGGAACCAGCCTTGCGAGCGATTTTGGTGAAGGAACAAGGAGGGTGCAGAAAGGAAAGCATACCGTTATCACCATGATCAATCGGCCTATCTGAATTCACTCGTGCTGCCGTGGAAGTCTCTGTACTCGGACTTGCACATCAATGGTGATTCACAAGGAGGTATTCACATGATGACTAAGAAGATCAACATCACAACCACCGTGCTGCTGAGTGCGCTGACAGTAATACTGTGCCAGCTCTCAGGGAAAACGAATGAGGTGATGGCTGCCGAGGAGCAGGGCAAGCCGGAGAGTCAGGCCCAGCGACCGCACGAGAGCGATGCCAATATGCCGAATGGTGTGATCGGCGTGTCTCTGCATGTCGGGGCGGAACGTATCGGCGATCCAGCGTCGCTGTACGTGGCCCATGTGTACCCGGTGGGTCCTGCTCAACAAGTAGGTCTACAGCACGGAGATGAAATCGTGACGGTAAACGGTGAGGCAGTCACCGGCAAGACCTATGAGCAAGTGATACAGATGGTACGTGGGGAAGCGGGGGCCGCGGTGAAACTGGGCATCAAGGGCGAGGGTGGCACCCGTGAACTCTCCATCATCCGTATCGCAAGCGAAACCCTCTATAGGGACCAAAAGGGCAAGATGGGAGCACATGGCAGTCCAGCTCGATAGGAGGCAGTTGTGAAGCCGACCGGAGCTGGTCGAGATATTCAACTGATAGGTGGATTATTCCTCATCGTCGGCACGGTAGATCTCGTCATCATCGCACTGTTCCCCGCCTACGCGCTCAAGCTATTCGGGGCGGCGGTGACGGGGCCGGGATCGTTTCTCGTGAAACTCCACGCCCCTGCCGTCCATCTGTTGATCGGCTACGGGTTTCTCTGGCTGCGACCTTGGGCCTGGGGGCTCGCGCTGGCCTATGCGGGGTTCGGTGTGGTCAGTGAAGCCATGAACCAACTAACGTTCGGCTTCAGCCAGATCCGGTCCGGTTTCATGGTGACGACGTTCTTGTTTGCCTCCTATCTCATCTGGCGGCGCACCGCCTTCACCGATGGGCCCACGCCCGAGAACAGGCCGAAGCCGGAACCACAGGAGTTACGCTGATGCGGGGAATCGTTTGGTTCAGACGGGATCTGCGGCTCAACGACCAGCCTGCCCTGACGGCAGCGTGCGAAGACTGCAGCGAAGTGATTCCGCTCTTTGTGTTCGATGATCCTCTCCTGCAATCCCATGTGTTCGGCTCCGCTTGTGTGAACTTTATGCTCGGCTGCCTTGAAGATCTCGCTGCGTCGTTGGCTAGCCGAGGCATCACACTTCAGTGGCGTCGTGGCGAACCGGTAAGCGAACTCGTTCAAGTCGCGCAAGCATGGAAGGCCGATGTCGTCTATTGGAATCGTGACTATGAGCCAGGAACAATCGAACGAGACCGTGCCGTCCAACAACAACTGGGGCAAATCGGCGTAGTCGTGCGGACATTCAAAGACCATGTCGTCTTCGAGGCTGAAGAAGTTCGAAGCGCCACCGGCGAGCCGATGCAGCGGTACAGCGCCTATCGCACACGCTGGTGGGCGAAGTGGCAGTCGGTGCAACCGACCACCCTTCCCGTTCCTCGATTGTTGACGGCAGAGAAGGCGGCTCCGTTGCCGGCTCCGCCTCCGCTGCCAGTCGCACGCGAGTTGGGGTATGAGCCGGTGATGCTCTGGATCGAGCCGGGCGAGCGGCAGGCTCAGAAACGATTACGCTGGTTCGCCGAAGGCCCCATTCACTCCTATGTCACGGGGCGAAATCTTCCCGCTGTCGATGGCAGCTCGATCCTCTCGCCCCACTTTCGATTCGGGACTCTGTCAGCCCGCGTCGCAGTCCATGCGGCCCTTGCCTCGCTGGCACAGGGTAGACGCGTCTCTCGCCCCGATGTCTTCACCTGGATAGACGAATTAGTCTGGCGGGAATTTTTCCAGCAGGTTCTGTCCGCCTTCCCCCACGTCGTCGACGGGCCGTTTCGCCAAGTTCCGGCGCCAGCTCCACGCGCGCCTGGCACCGAGCGCGAGCGATTGTACCAGGCCTGGTGCGAGGGCAAGACCGGTTTTCCAATCGTGGACGCTGGCATGCGCCAGTTGAACCAAGCGGGCTGGATGCACAACCGTGTGCGGATGATCGTCGCCTCATTCCTGATTAAAGATCTCCGCATCGACTGGCAGAGCGGGGAACGGTACTTTATGCAACACCTGATAGACGCCGACGTCGCGGCGAATAACGGCAACTGGCAATGGTGTGCGTCAACCGGTACGGATGCGATGCGAGGGTACCGGATTTTCAATCCCCTCCTACAGAGTAAGAAATTCGACATCAAGGGTGAGTACATCCGGCGCTATGTACCGGAATTGGTCAAGGTTCCGCTAACCGCTATCCATGAACCCCATACGATGACCGTCGAGGATCAAGAATGGTCAGGCTGCCGGATTGGCCTGGACTATCCCTCGCCGATCGTCGATCATCAGCGGGCTCGGCAGGAATATCTCGATCTAGGAAAAGCCGCGAAGGTGGGCCCATCATGAAGAAGGCGACCACGCATCCATTGCGAACGGCCTTGCCAACCCGCATCGGAGTGAGTCGATGCCTATTGGGTGAGAAAGTCCGATACGACGGCGGGCACAAGCGCGACCAGTTTTTGACCGATGTGCTCGGTCGCTATGTCGAATGGGTCCCGATCTGTCCTGAAGTCGAAGCGGGATTAGGAGCGCCGCGCGAGGCGATGCGACTGGTTGGAGATCCTCACCGTCCTCGACTCGTGACGATCGACAGCCACATCGATCACACACGCGCCCTGGAGACGATGACGAGGAATCGTCTCGACGGGCTGAAGAGTTTTGACTTGTCCGGATACGTCTTTAAGAAAGGTTCGCCGAGCTGCGGGATCGAGCGAGTTCGAATCTACAACGAGCAAGGAGTGCCCAGCCGGAACGGAATCGGACTTTTTGCGCGAGGTTTTATCGAACAATTCCCGCTGATTCCAGTCGAGGAAGAAGGCCGGCTCTGCGATTCTACGCTCAGGGAGAATTTTATCGAACGGGTCTTCTGTTACCGCCGTTGGCAAGACCTCATTCAAAGGGGAATCACGAGGCAAGCCTTGATACAGTTCCACACGATCCATAAATATTTGCTGTTGGCCCATAGCCCACAGCAATACAAGGTACTCGGTCGGCTGATCGGCCAGGCTCATCAGTACCGCCCAAAGGAACTCGCCCATCGGTATGGGGAGCTATTCATGAAAACACTCGCCGTAAAGACGACGGTACGGAAGCATGTGAACGTGCTCCAACATATTCTTGGGCATTTCAAGGAACGACTCAGCGCTCACGAAAAAGCCGAGCTGCTAGGCGTGATCGGCGATTTTCATCAGGAGCTTACGCCCTTGATTGTTCCTCTCACACTGATCAAGCACTACGTCCAGATCTTCGATGTGCGCTACATTCGGGACCAGATCTATTTGAATCCGCATCCCAAGGAACTCATGCTGCGCAATCATGTGTAGGAAGGAAGAACCATGCCGCATGTTGTCATAGAAGAAGCCGGGGATCTGCAGGGCGTCTATCAGGCCTTCACACCATTGATTCAGCGGGCGGGAACCGATATTCTGAAAATTCGTGAATTCTACCTGGCGCGAAGCGGCAACGAAGCACTGTTGGAGTCAATTACGATCGAGCAGGGTGCTGTGTGCAATTACTTTATCCAACTCAAATTGCATGAGAAAGCAATCACGGTGCGTCTCTTGCCTGCCACAGATCCTGAGAAGACCCCCGCGGTGAAGAAGGTGATGGCCATGGTGGCTGGATTTATTCGGAACGTGTACCCGGATAGTCGCTATGGCAAGACCAACTTACAGGAATATCTAGAGGCAACGACGGATTCAAAGTGAGTGAGAACGGATGCGAATATCAACAAGAGGAGCGATGAGATGGCGACCACGACCCGAGGAGTGATTCTAGTTGGACACGGAGGCATTCCCAAAGGGTGCCCGTCGGAATTGATCACGAAACTGAAGCGGTTGGAAGGACAACGGCGTGCAGCAGGCACGCCGATGTCGGCAGAGGAGCATGAATTGGACACAAGAGTTCGCCAGTGGCCGAGGACGCCGGAGACGGACCCCTATCAATCGGGACTTGAGGCGGTGGCGGCTCAATTGCGTGCCAACCTGGGGGACGTCCTGTTTGCCGTCGCCTACAACGAGTTCTGTGCGCCGACCTTGGAAGAGTCGGTCGATGAACTGATCAAGAAGGGTGCAACCCACATTACCGTGGCCACCACGATGTTTACGCCGGGCGGTTCTCACTCCGAGGTGGAAATTCCAGAAATCCTCGATCATCTACGGCCGCAGTATCCCGGGGTAGAACTTCGTTACGCCTGGCCCTTCGATCTGAAGCTTGTTGCACACACATTGACGGAACAGGTGAAACGCTTTTACTGAACAGGATCTTGTACGGCGGGACATCTTCAAGCCGGTGGTTTACGGTGGGATGACCGATGAGTAATCAGAAAGGCGCAGAATCATGAGGGTGAGGCAAAGCGGACAGGTGAGGCTGTGCGTTCTCGGTTTGCTGATGGCCGTAACGGTCGTCGCGTGGGTCTCAGGCCCGGCGCAGGCGCAGCAGCAGGAGATCACCGGTAAAGATGGGACACCGATGGTGCTCGTGCCGGCAGGAGAATTTACGATGGGAAGCAACGACGGTGGTGACGATGAAAAGCCCGTCCATCGGGTCTCTCTCGATGCCTATTACATCGACAAGTATGAAGTGACGGTCGGGCAATATGCGAAGTTTCTGGAGGCCAAGGGCGTGAACGGGCCGCCGATGTGGCCAACCATGGACCAGCCGCCCCATCAGAAGCGCCCGATCGTGAATGTCGACTGGTCGGATGCGAACAACTATTGCGAGTGGGCCGGCAAGCGTCTCCCGACAGAAGCGGAATGGGAGAAGGCGGCCCGGGGAACGGATGGGCGGATTTATCCGTGGGGCAATGAACCCCCCGATCCGCTCCGGGCGAACTATGGGAAGGAGAAATGGAACAACCATGACGCGCTGGTGCCGGTGGGGCAATTGAAAGACGGCAAGAGCCCCTATGGGATCTATGATCTGGCGGGGAATGTCTGGGAATGGGTAAGTGACTGGTATGACCCGGACTATTACGCGACCAGCCCGTCGCAGAACCCGAAGGGGCCGGAAAATGGTAAATACAGAGCGCTGCGGGGCGGTTCGTGGGACCTCGCTTCGGAGAACCTGCGATCCGCGCGCCGGGACTTCAATATACCGTTGGCCCCCGACTACGACTCACCGTCGTACCGGAACTTCAACAGCGGGTTCCGCTGTGCAAAAAATCCTGTCCTGACTCCTTCAGGAGCGATGGCGTCCTCGGGCGAACTAACGCCATTGTCTCCAGTTCCGGCCGAGTATGCCGACAAACATATGCCGGCTGGCTGGTGGACGGACCCGAATGTCATCGAAGAGGGAAAACAGGTTTACTCCGCGGAAGGCTGCCGCAGTTGCCACAAGGACGGCAAACCGGTAAAAAGTGGGGGAGGGCTTCGTGACCAGAAAAACACCCGTCGCTTCTCAGACAGCTACTGGTTCTGGCGAGTGGCAGAAGGGGTTCCAAAGACGACAATGAAAGCTTGGAGGTCATACCTCTCAGAAGAGCAGATCTGGCAGGTGATCGCATTCGTGCATCAGTTCTCACATGGGGGGAAACCCTCCGAACACACGGATTATAAGCCTTGAACGGGATGCTAGCCTAAACGCCCTGACAGGGTTGACATCACTCAGTAGGTACCAACTCGATCTTGGAAGAAGCCGTCAGAGGGCCTTCTCCATTCGCCAAGAGTCATGTGCAAGGGTGAACGGCCCGCGCGACGTGCGATCTTAGAGGATCGACGATGTATCGGCGCGGCAAGGTAAAGGAATTTGTGGATTGAGGATTCTTTTTCGTCCCCACTACGTATACAATGGGAGACCTCGCTGCAGAGAAAAACCTGAGTGATAGGATGCTGCCCCTCAAAGCTCAATTAGCGAACGCCTTTCATGAGACCCACTCCTTCAAGTGGGACCCCGCGACAGGGTTCACACTCGCGTCCGGCTTAAAGAGTCCCTTCTACGTCGATTGTCGATCATTGATGGCCCACCCGGGGTCACGCCGTCTTGTGGCTCAACTCGCGTACGAATCGTTGCGCCCGATCGAACTCGACTGCCTTGGCGGACTGGAGATTGGAGCGATTTCCATTGCCACCAGCATCTCGGACTTTGCGTTTGTGGCCCAGCCGACTCGTATGTGGCGGACCTTTGTGGTGCGGAAACAGGCAAAGGATCATGGGCTCGGAAAACTCATTGAAGGATCGTTTCAACCAGGGGATCGAGCCGTAATCGTGGACGATGTGCTCACAAGCGGAGGTTCGCTTCTTAAGGCGGTTGCGACTGCCAGAATGGCCGGCCTGACTGTGACGCATGCCTTGGTGATCGTCGACCGGAAGGAGCAGGACGGGCGGCGCAAGGTTGAAGCTGAAGGACTCACACTTGTCAGTCTGCTGACCATCGACGATTTGACCCGCGCCCAACCGACCCGCCCATAGGTTTTAACAGAGGGTACGTCACTTACACTGAAACTGGATGCCCCACCGGTGCTCCTGTACGGCTTCCTCTGCGCCTGGTACCGGGCTGATAATGCGAGTTCGTCCTTTTGTTTCCCCTTCGCGCACGATGGTATAGGGTCCACCGCATTTCTCTTTCATGAGGGCGAGGGCGTCTGTGCGAAATGAAGACAGCATCGATCCCTGCTCTCCTGTAAAGGGATACGCGACGATCCCTCCGTCTTCCTTTTCCTGCAGAAATTTTGCCCCTTCGCCACAGCCGGCCAACGCGATAAAAAAGAAGATGGCGAGGCTTGACCAGATCTTCTTACGTTCCCTATCATACAGACTCGCGAGTCGGACCCCAATGGAGCGATTTACCACTCTGTCTGATGTGAGGAGGCCCACTATGATCCTACGCATGGTCGTCGTTGTTCTCGGTTTGTTTTTGCTGTCTGCGATCTCGATCAACGGTGTCTCAGCCCATCATTCCTACCTGCTCACGGTCCAGCAATTGCGCGCCGGATTGACCAAGGCGCCTTCGATGCCGCAGAAGGGTTTCATCTTGATCGATGTTCGATCTGCGGAGGAACATGCGGCAGGATTCATTCCTGGAACCGATCTGAATATCGAGTTCAGGGACATTCAAGCTCGGCATCGGGACATCGGAGCCCAGCTCGATGACCATCTGGTCGTCTATTGCCAGTCCGGCCATCGGAGCAACATTGCAGCAGAGACACTGGCTGATTTGGGCTACCGCCATGTCTACAATGTCACCGGGAGCATGAATGCCTGGCTCGCGGCAGGTTTCCCAATTGAACCAGGACGCCGCTGAAGGAGCCTTTCAGTCTCTCTAAAGATTATGGCTCAGGTCAAGCCCGAGATTGACGAGTCCGATCTCCCGCTTCAACTTTGGCTGAGCCTCCCATGAACAGCCCGCTGGATACTCAGAAGAGGCTGCCTCACTGAAACTGAATATCCCGGTGGCGTTCCTGTGCCCCTTCCCCTCCCGGACATTCGGCTTGTGCTACATCCCCCGCCCGGCGCCGTCCAACTCCGGCTTGTTGCCTGGAAGAATTTTATTCAGTGTGGCCCGGTACTCACCCATGCGCCCATGGTCAATCCGTCCAACTTCTATTTCCTGATCTCGTTGCATCCGTTCAAGATGATCGAGCACTGAGAGAAGTGGATGAACGGAGCCGAGCAATCGGCCAACCTCGAAGGCTTCCAGCGATTCCACAAATAACTCGTTCAGGCCTTTATAGGAGGTTCCTGCACTCTGGCCCCTGAACCGAGAGACGATGTCCTCATATTCCTCGATGGCCTCCAGCCTGGGCTTGACGCCGCTCGGCACCGCCGACAAATGAACGACAGGCGGCAATTTGGCCGCATAGATTTTCAGCTGAGCAACTAATCCACCTATTGCGTCCAGCACATCGGCAGTTTGCATGCACTCATCCTTCGAGCGGCATCGATGACGCCACGTGATCGAGATTTATCAAGATGTTCTGGCGCCGGGAGGAGGCGTGAGGCAATCAAGAGCCTGAACGGCCTGCTCCATATCGGATGGGCACGGTTTTATATACTCTTGAAATTCACCGGTAGAGGGATGATGGAATCCTAGCGTCCTCGCATGCAACATCACACGGGGAATCTCGACCCCCTCTACGGTACAAACTTTCTTCCCGCCATAGGTCTGATCTCCCAGAATAGGATGGCCCAAGGAAGCGAGATGCACCCGGAGTTGGTGAGTACGGCCTGTGCGCGGGTACAACAACACATGGGCCGCGAATTTGCCGAATCGATGATCCACCTTGTATTCCGTCACGGACTCCTTGGGGCGGGCTGTGTGGGCAGAGAACTTTTTTCGTTCCTTCTTGTCACGGCCGATCGCCAGCTCGATCAACCCATGTCCTTTTTTCGGCACACCGGAAATAAGAGCCTCGTACACTCGCGTGATCGTGTGCTGTTTGAATTGAGCCGAGAGAGCGCGATGGGCTTCGTCCGTCTTCGCGATCACCATCACGCCGGACGTGTCCTTATCCAGGCGATGAACCAACCCGGGCCGTTCTTTCCCACCAATCGTCGATGCTGTGCCGCCGGATGTCTGGAAATGATGGAGGAGGGCATTGACCAGTGTGCCGGCCCAATGACCCGGGGCAGGATGGACCACGAGGCCGGCCGGCTTGTTTAACAGCAATAACACCTCATCCTCATGCAGAATCTCGAGTGGAATCGACTCGCCCTTGAGTTCCAGCGGCTCCGCTTTGGGAATGTCAAAGGTGATCTTATCGCCAGGCTTGATCTTGAGACTGGGCTTGACGGTCTGACCGTTGATCCGCACACGCCCTTGCCCAATCAACCGCTGCAAAGCTGACCGCGATAACTTGGGCTCACGATTGACTAGAAAGATATCCAGCCGTTTTGGCAACTCGCCGGCCGTCACGACAAACTCGGTCACCATAGGACAAATTGCCCCCACCAACACATGCACGCTACTGCAGCGTGTGGCCCAATTGCAATCAGGAGGCCAGCAGAACCATACGCCACCGGCCGATTCGATTTCCCTTCCAGTCTGGCGGAACTAGGCCGACACCAAGCATGCTTGCCCAATACTGCTCAAGGGGGTACGACCCTGGCAGGATGCTGAAAAAGTCTGCCAGCGGCGTTCTCGCATCGCTCAGAGGCTCAACGTACCAAAGCGTACGCCTCACCTCTTCGCTCGCTGCGGCCTTGCTGAACAGCCTTTTTGAGCATCCTGCCGGTGATCCGGCACGATCAACCTACCTATTATCAGTGGATCTTGCCGCACAAAAACTGAGTTTTTCAGCAAACTGCTAGAACTGGTGAATCTCGAATAGACTCTTGGCAGGCGAGTCGACAGAGAAATGATGGGATGATAATGAGGGAGTGCGCTCTAATGATGGAGAAACTATTCGCAGGACCCCGTCACTCAACAGATAGGGGAACAAGGGTGGCCCGACTAACTCACTCAGCCAAACGCGCTGCCCCGTTTCTGGTGAACCTGGCACGGTGGAATAACTGCATGGTCTGACCAGCCATTCGAGGTCGCCCTGCACGGAGAGGGTTCTTACGTTGAGGGAAAGGGCCTTGCCGTGAAGATTCCATCTCTGCCAGAGAAGTCCGCAAGGACTGCGCAATCAGCCATGAGAGCTTCAAACTAGGGCTCCAATACACAGCATTGCGCACACGATCGACCAAATCACCAGGAAGGTTGACTGTGAGCCGAACCATTCGAGTCTGTGGCGGCCCTGTCTCGTGCAGCCTGGAGGACGGAATGGGTGTCCTACGAGGCTCATGTTTGGTGGAATAATTCGGCGCTGGCTGCTCGACCGACGACATGGCGTATCCCTTCAGATGGCTCCGAGATCAATCGCTCGAGCTATGGCCTGAATTCATCGCTTCGCCTGTTGCGGTCGAATGAGGGGACCACGCCACTGGCAAGGACAGGGCGCGGCCCCGATGGCGAAAGCGTGTGGCGGCGGGAGGCTCCGAACGGGCATAGTCCAGAGGTAGTCCCACCTGCGTGAGAGGTATGCACCTCTTGAGTGGGGACCCACCGGCGGTTTCGCTTCGCCAAAAATCTTTCAGACGGTATTCATCGCTCACTCACGCTGATGTCAGGCGTGATACGAGAACTACCTAGCAACCCCTGTACCAGATTTTCTCGCTGTCCAAATTTCCCGTCCCTAGACTGTACGTCGTTGAGTCCATGTGGTGAGTCAGGTGTGCGAGAAAGCGAAGCCTTCGGGCAGTGGGTATCTGATTCCGTACACTGCGTATCCTAGAAGATACAGGCACGGGACAAGCCAATACACGAAAGGGCCGGAAAGTGAAAAATAGAGTGCGCCCTATTGGTGGAGATGTTTCATTGCGGCGGCGCAGAGGAGAATGAAAATGCCGATCCAGAGGGCGGCTTGCTGGAAAGGGATCGCTTCGTAGGATTCTTCATTGCCTTCTTCTGCATCGTCGGACTTGAAGAGCACCGAGTACAGAAAGAGCGAAAGAAGACAGAGGACGAGAAACAGCTTCACAAAAAAGACGGTCAGATACTTCGGATGATGCTGGATCCCGCTGCCGGTTTGCGCGGTGATGAGCTGATTCACATAGTGGAAATTGATGCCACCGGTAAACAGCAGGATGACGAGTAGAATGCCCGCGACTTTCTTGTAATGCTGATAGAACGCATCGGTGATCGGCTTAATCTGCTCCTTGGCCACGGCGTGCTTCAGCCCAGGAGTCACAGCCATGATGAGAAACGCGAGTCCACCGATCCAAATGACTGCGGCCGTCAAGTGCACCCAATGGTTGAGGATCGGGATCAGCGTATTGAAGTCTGTGACGAGGCTGAGCAGCGCATCCATAGGTCGATGTGGGAGGAGCGAGAGGGCGGCGGGCGCTCACGGCCCCTAGTGGGTACGGTCCCCGGCTCCTCAGTCCTTATTTTACGTCGAAATTGAAGACCGGGGCATCGTTGCCGAATCGTTTCTTGCGGAGTTCTTCCATCAGCTCGATTGTAATAAGAGGGATGTCATTCTCACGGGCATGCTTTTCAACGCCTTTTTTCACCATGGCGCGCAAGAAGTAGGGAATCCGGTTGAGTCGAGTTTCTGAATCTTCATCCCACGCCACAGAACTTTCTTCCGGCGTATTAAATGCGACTTTGATTTTCTCTCCACCCTTCGGCGTGTAGAGACACCATTGATCTTCGTCCAGCCAGTCTCCGTGATCGACGTAGGGGCGCGCGCGGCAGCCGCCACAGATGTCGGTGTATTCACAATCGCCACATTTACCCTTCAGGTGCGGGTAGCGAAAAGAATTAAATACATCGGACTGTTCCCACAGATCGACGAAGCTGGTCTCGCGGATATTCCCGGCGGAAAGCGGCATATAGGGGCAAGGGGTCAGTTCACCGTTAGGGGTCACGCGCGCGTAGTTCGTACCGGCAAGGCAGCCACCCCCCATATAGCCCGTCGCTTTGGTGATCGGAGAATTCGGGTCTTGCTCATATGCAAGCCGTTTGAAATGCGGCGCACAACGAGCCCTGACGAGCATGCCCTTGTAATTATCCTGACAATTGACCAGGTAGCCAAGCACCTCTTCGTATTGGGTCGGGGTGATGTCGGTGAGTTCTTCGCCGCGACCGGTGCAGACCATGAAGAAGACATTCAGCACTTTAGCGCCAAGCTGGTGTGCCCAATCGATCACCGAGGGCAGCTCCTGGTAATTCATGGGCTGTGCGCTGAAGTGCACTTGGAAAGCCAATCCGTTCCGCTTACAGGCCTCGATGCCGGCGAGCGCGGCCTCCCATGCGCCAGGTACTCCTCGGAAACGATTGTGTTTCTCCGAGTCGAGCGAATCGATACTGATACCCATGCCCATCACGCCGATCTCGACCAAGGTCTTCGCCATCTGGTCATCGATCAACATGCCGTTGGTTCCGAACACCACCATGAAACCGAGTTTCACGGCATGCCGCGCGATGTCGAGGATGTCGGGGCGAACGAGCGGTTCGCCTCCCGTGATTACGAGGAGACAACCTTTGTTGACCACGGCAATCTGATCGATGAGTGTGTAGCACTCTTCGGTCGAGAGTTCATCATCCCCGCCTGCGGATTTCGTCGTCGCATCGAGATAGCAATGATCGCATTTGAGATTACAACGCTTCGTGAGGTTCAGCGCGATGAGATAGGGCTTGAAGTCATCGACCGTCCGGCCATCGTGCGGCGCAGCAGCCGGGGATGGCGGGCTAAAGAACTGTGAGACCTGTTGCTGAATATTGCCGAATGCGCCCGCTGGAGACGGTGCATTAAAAATTGGAAGCGATTTACCCATAAATTAATCTGGCGCTGAGTGCGACGTGCTGAGTTGGGAATAGTAGAAGTGAATCGGTCCTTTTACTCAGCGTTCAGGATACAGCACTTATGACTTGCCCTTGCCGGTCAGGTTGGCAATCATGTCCTTCAGGTTGCCGGTCTTCATGGCTTCCGCCATGTAGTCCTTAGCCTGCTCAATGCCCTCATGAGCCACTTCAGCCGTGATGACCGTGACGCCGAGCTTATCGGCATGTTTTTCAATGAGGGCACGCGTACAGTCGCGCATAAACCCTTCAGGAGCCCGCTCAAGCCGTGACTGCGCTTCGGGTAGCCAGCTGTAGGGAACGGCGGGGGAAGGTTCCGCCGCGTGGCCATTCCCTTGACCGTTCTCATCCATGGAGGTCGCGCCATTGGTGCCGCTCGTTGCAGCAGCCACGGCAGCCTGGGCTGCGGTGGAGGCGCCGGGTCCTTTATTCGCAAAGATGGGGGTGTAATCCTCTGAGGCCGCCTCCTGGATCATGGGTGCGGCATATTCCAGCGTGATCGTGGTCATGCCGAGTTTGCGAGCAGTCTTCTCGATTTTGGCCTTAGCGCGCCTACGTTGGAAGCCGGCTGGGACCGCACGGATTCCCTCTTTGGCATCTTTCGTCCATTGCATGGGAACGTCATCGTAGGCCAGGTCGGTTTCGAGAACCCCCTCCACGTGCGCCGCTGCTTCAAAAAGCTGCTTGTCGACCAGTTTGAAACGATCGCCTCCTGCGGCGCAGACAGGGCACTTCACGGGTGTCTCACCCTTTCCGATGTAGCCGCAGCCGTCGCAGACGAAGTAATTCTGGTTCATCCGGTCCAAGTAGGCTTGGGTGCTGGCACTCACTTTCGGCTTTTCTTCCACAACCTCGGTCATCATGCCGCTAAGCGTCGAGCCCATGAGATCCTTCATCACGGATTCGTCAGCCTGCATTTTTTCTCGGTCGATGCCTGCGGCATCCAGACTGCCACCCAGCGCGTGCATGGCATCCATCGCCCCCTTGGGCAGGAGATCTCCCACAGCTGAATCGACGACCGTGTTGCTGATGATGGTATGGCCCTTTTCGATGGCGTAGCGGTGAATCGCGGTCTTGGCGACCCCTCTGGCAAATACGGGGATCTTATCCATCCGGCGGAGGGCTTCTTCAGTCCAGGCGATCGTGTATTCCGCCAGCGTGTCGATCGGCGGCACATACTTCCGGTTCGACACCAGGATATTACAGGGCGCGGACCGCAACAGATTTTCCGTGTTGCTGCCGATGTCCATATCCTCGTCGCTGTGCACGCCGATCCGTCCAACGATCAGCAATGCCGGGATATCCTTGCGCACATATTGAATGATTTTCTCGAAGGCCTTGCCATCCAACAAGGTGGTCTTGACATCAGTTTGTTCGGCCTGAGCGAGTTCACGGCAGATGTCGAGGTGCGACTGGTAGATCTTTGCGAGGCCACTGTCGATGATTTCCTCGTGCAGCTTCTCCTGCTCCTTGAAGCGGAACACCTTGCCTGCTTCCTCATTGAGGACGCCCGAGATACTGTGAAAGGCGGCATAGTGGAAATAGGGGTCGAAGGCCGAAATAGCTTCGACCGGCATGTTGAAGGCCTTGCCCAGCGCGAGGCCGGTCATGAGCCCGCCGAAGGAATAGGGGCTGCCGTCCACCGCCACCACGATTCTCCCACCGGTCATGGGCTGGATTTGCTTGATAATCAGCATGTCCGAATTCCGCACACGACGCAGCACGCGCTCGGTATTGCTGCCAATCACGCTATCCTTCACGGCGCCGACACCCAAGGCCCCCATGATCACCAGATCGTAGGCATTGGTATTGATGTCTTCGGCCAGCACTTTCCAATTCCGGCCTTCGAGCGAGCGGCGCTCGATCGGGAGGTTGTTTTCCGCACATTTCTTATCGACATAGTCGAGGTAGGAATCGGTGATAATCTGGAGGCCGCGGGTAATCAGCGAATCGTGGATTTGGCGCTGGCGGTCGAGCTCTTTTTCATCATGGTACTCTTCCGGCAAGCCCGCTTCCATCTGCTTGAAGCGCTTATCATGCATTTTGGCTGCATACACGTGGCTCCCCACGATCTTCGAGCCGAAGGTTTTGGCGAAATGAACTCCGACGTCGACGGCTGTATTGGAATGGTCGGAGTTATCGACCGGTACGTAGATCGTCTTATACATCAAGGTGTCTCCTCAGGATGCCCTCCAGGCCAGGGCGAACGAGAGTAATTATCAAAAATTCCAAACGGTTGACGTGCGTTCCACGCCTCAAAGAATGTGTATGCTAGCACCGGTCTGAATTCGAATGCAAGGCGTCGCCGTGGGGAGGCTCAGACGGCGTTACGATGCTGGGGTGATGACGGATCGTTCGCTCGAATCCTTTGCGGAGCGAATCGATTGCCGGGATCGGAGGATTTCTTCCAGAGAGAGGAGCGCGTCGCGTCCGGAATTTCCCTCGATGCCCTTGATCAAATTTTTATCGGCGTAAGAGCCTGATTCTGTTGGAGCCTGAGAGAGAGACCCCGTCCATTTCCGTGGATCCCTACTACCATCTTTTCGTTCCCAGGCCATGAGGCAGGCCTTGGCGATAAACGAGTTGAGTGGCGCCGGGTTGTAGAGGAGCTTTCTGATACTCGTCGGGGTCAGCATCAGTGGGTTATAGCCTGCCGAGAGGTAACCTTCCTCTAATAGCCGTTCTTCCAGATCGGTGTTTGGCTGAATGCCCAGAAAGAACATCAGGGGGAACACTCGCTCTTCACCCAGGATCGAGGCGACCTTTTTATAGGACTCCACGCTTTGGAGCAAGGACTCCTCGGTTTCTTTTGGGCTATTCAACGAGTAGTTGAGAATGACCTTCCCTTTGAATCCCGCCTCCGCCAGATAACGACAACCATCGTAGAGCCGCTCGAGCTTGAATCCCATGTGGAGATCGTTCAGCACCATCTGAGAGCCCGACGTAATGGCCACTTCGAGATCGCCGACGCCAGACCGGACCATGAGCTTGGCCAGTTCCGGGGTAATCAGCGAAGTCCTGATATAGCCGGACCATTCGATCTCCAGCTTCTCGGCGAGAATCCGCTCAAGAATCTCAGTGCATTGGGGATAGGCCTCTTTCCCGGTAATGAACTGGGCGTCCGTGAACCAAAACCGCCTGGCACCCCATTGATGATAGTGCTGAGAAATATCTTTCACGACCATGGCGGGTGGCCGATAGCGGACTCGCTTCCCTTCAATATAGGGGTAGAGACAGAACGCGCAGTCGTAGGGGCAGCCTCGCTTCGATTGAACCCCGATGGACTCGTCCAGATATTCCCGATGCTGAGGGAAAATCGTGGTCAGGTAAGGCAAGTCGACCGTCAAGGCATCGAGCAGAGCCGGCGAACCCTGCTGACCTTTTCTCACCGTCTTTCCTTCCCTGAGAATATAGCGCTCGTTCTCTAGCGACTGGCCTTCAATCACCTTGAGGATGGCATCTTCACCTTCCCCGAGAATCCCGATGACGCCTTCCGGAAGTTTCTGAATGAGCTGGTCGGCAAAAGCGGTAAAGGCTCCACCACCGATCATGATCTGCGCCTTCGGAAATTCCTTCGCAATCAGCCAGGGATAGGAGAGCGCCGCCCGGATATGGCTGTAGTAGCGGTAAAGCTGCTTCACCCCCGCAAACGAGGCGGCAACCCGCTTGAGTGGGTTGCTGGCAAAGTAAAAATTAAACGCATGTTCCAGCGAGGAGTCTCCCTCGTGCGGGGAAAAGATCTGAATGTCGCGCCAGGAGAAACAGACAAGGTCCGGCTTGAACTCAGCGGCAGCATCGCGAACGGCGCTGAGCCGTTGGGAATCGGGAAAGAGGGAGAGATCGAGAATGCGCTGCCGTACATCAGGCTTGCGCCGATGAATAAAATCAGCGAGATAGGTCACCCCGATGGGGTAGACCTTCTTGCAGGGAAGGAAAATATACAGAATAGAGTTCATACTGGTTACTTCGTGAGGTGTGAGGCGTGAGGCATAAGGGGTGGATCGATCATTCTTGTCGCCTTATGTTTCACGTCTAACGCCTCACGGTTATTTCGTTGCCACATGTATTGCCACGATCCCTCCGCTCAGGTTGCGATACGTGACCTGACGATAGCCTACGTCGAGAAGCATCTGCTTCAATCGTTCCTGGTCCGGGAAATTCCGAATGGAGGCTGGAAGATATTCATACACGCCGGTTGTGTCATGCGCCACTTTTGTGCCGATCCAGGGAAGCAGCCGGAACGAATACCAATCGTACAGGGCCCGCAACCACCCAAAGATCGGTCGGGAAAACTCCAGGCACACAAACCGGCCGCCTGGTTGCAAAATACGGTGAATATCCGTGAGCGCTTGTCGAAGGTCTCCGACGTTTCTCATGCAAAACCCGGTGGTTACGGCATTGAAGGTCCTATCGGGAAATCCCAGATGCTCGGCGTTGGCTTCGAGACAGGTAATCTTCTTCCCCAAGCCCCGTCCGGTGACTTTCTTGAGCCCCTCGACCAGCATGGCATGGTTCAAGTCAGAGGCAATCACACGGCCATTGTCCCCCATGCGCGGTTCGACCAAGAGCGCCAGATCAGCTGTGCCTGAGCCGACATCAAGCGCCCGGCCTCCAGTCGTGACGGGGACATAGGAGGCGGTAATCTTCTTCCACCGGTAATGCAGTCCAAAACTTAACAGCGTGTTGTTCAGGTCATAGACGCCCGCAATCGACGTAAACATCCGCTGAACGGCTTGTTCGCGTGCCGAACCCGTCCAAGTCGAGACGGCAACCGGTGCCGCTGGGGCGTCGGTCCCCTTCTGAACAGGCGGTGTATCCACGTGTACCATCATAGCGTGGTAGCACCCGGCTTCCAGGTTTGTCAAGATAGCTAAATCCTCATGCTATAATCCCGCCCCTATGCACAACTCGATCATCATCAAGGGTGCCCGCGAGCACAACCTTAAGAACATCGACGTGACGATCCCGCGCGACCGGCTCGTCGTGATTACGGGGCTGAGCGGATCGGGCAAGTCGTCGCTGGCCTTCGACACGATCTATGCTGAAGGGCAACGGCGGTATGTCGAGTCGCTCTCGGCCTATGCCCGGCAGTTCCTCGAACAGATGGGCAAGCCCGACGTCGACTCGATCGAAGGCCTCTCGCCCGCTATTTCCATCGAACAAAAGAGCACCAGCCACAATCCTCGGTCCACGGTCGGGACCGTCACGGAGATTTACGACTACCTCCGGCTCCTCTTTGCCCGGGTCGGGCGACCCTCCTGCTTTCAGTGTGGCGATGAAATAACAGCACAGACTGTGCAACAGATGGTCGATGCCATCGGCCTGTTGCCGGAGGGGTGCAAGTTTCAGCTCCTGGCTCCAATCGTCCGTGGCAGGAAAGGGGAGTATCGCAAGGAACTCCTCGACATGCGCCGGGCCGGTTACGTCAGGGCGAGAGTCGATGGCCGGTTGATGGATCTGGGCGAGGACATCGCGCTCGATAAACAGAAGAAACACACCATCGAAATTGTCGTCGATCGGCTGGTGATGAAACAGGGCGAGGCGCTGACGCGACGGTTGGCCGACTCGGTGGAGACCTCGCTGAAACTCGCTGGTGGGCTGGTCGGCGTGCTCACAGACAATGGGAATGTGTCGCTCTATAGCGAGACACTCGCCTGCATCCGCTGCGGCGTCAGTTATCCGGAAATCACGCCGCGCGTCTTTTCGTTCAATAGCCCGCATGGAGCCTGCCCTGCTTGCGACGGCATCGGCTACGCCATGATGCCCGGCTCCGCGGACGATGAAGATTTCACGTTGTTGGAGCCCTGCGAGGTCTGCAAGGGGGCAAGGCTGCGGCCTGAAAGCCTGTCCGTCAAGATATCCAAACAGTCGATTGCGGAGGTGACGCATCTCTCCGTACGAGCCGCCACCGACTTCTTCGGTTCGTTGAAATTCACCGAGCGCGAATTGACGATTGCCCATCGCATCTTGAAAGAAATTCGAGAACGGCTTGGATTTCTCGTCAACGTTGGACTGGACTACCTGACCTTGGATCGTGCGGCCGCCACCTTGTCCGGCGGAGAAGGTCAACGCATCAGGCTGGCAACGCAAATCGGTTCCGGCCTTGTCGGCGTCCTCTATATCCTCGACGAGCCGTCGATCGGTCTTCATCAACGAGATAATCGTCGCCTGCTCCAGACCCTGCTGCGCCTGCGCGACCTGGGCAACACGGTGGTGGTGGTGGAACACGATGCAGAAACCATGATGGCGGCAGACCATCTGCTGGATATGGGGCCTGGAGCCGGCACACACGGAGGCCAAGTCATTGCCCAAGGCACGCCGACCGACGTCATGGGGAATCTCAATTCGCTGACGGGCCAGTATCTCCGCGGCACACAGATGGTCAGCCTGCCTCGCCGCCAGCGCAAGGCCAAGGGCCTGCTGTCCATCGTGGGTGCCAAAAAACACAATCTCAAGGGAATGACCACCAAAATTCCGCTCGGCTTGCTCACCTGCGTGACCGGCGTATCGGGATCCGGAAAGAGCACGCTGGTGCTTGAGGTGCTGTTCCACTCCCTCTCCCAATTGCTCTATCAGAAAAAACCGAAGATCGATGGCTGCAAGGAGCTTCTCGGTGTCGAGGCGCTCGATAAAGTGATCGACATCGACCAGGCCCCGATCGGACGGACTCCGCGGTCGAATCCTGCAACCTATACAGGTCTGTTCAGTTTTATCCGTGACCTCTACTCCAATCTGCCCGAGTCTCGCGTTCGTGGTTACAAGCCCGGCCGCTACAGTTTCAATGTGAAGGGCGGCCGCTGCGAAGCCTGCCAGGGCGATGGGTTGATCAAGATCGAGATGCATTTTCTTCCGGACGTCTATGTGACCTGTGAGGTCTGCAAGGGCCAACGATACAACCGCGAGACGATGGAGATTCACCATAAGGGAAAGAGCATTGCCGATGTATTGAATATGACGGTGGACGATGCCGTGGAGTTCTTCGAACATATCCCGTTCATCAAGCGGAAGCTCGACACCTTGCACGATGTCGGGTTGCACTATGTGAAACTTGGACAGTCTGCAACGACACTGTCGGGGGGCGAGGCACAACGAGTCAAACTCTCGCGCGAGCTGTCGAAACGTCCGACCGGACGCACGATGTACATTTTGGATGAACCGACAACCGGCCTTCATTTCGCCGACGTGCAGCGATTGCTCGATGTGCTGGATCGATTGGTCGAGGCGGGGAATACCGTCGTGGTCATCGAACATAATCTCGATGTCATCAAGAATGCCGACTGGATCATCGATCTCGGACCGGAAGGTGGCGATCGAGGCGGCGAGATCGTGGCAGAAGGACCACCGAAGGAAATCGCCAAGTCGAAGCGGTCGTATACGGGGCAGGTGCTGAAAGAAGCGGGGGTGGGATACGTACATGCCGTTGACGGGATCACTCGGCCGCAATAGAGTCTCTCAGGTTCTGCGCCAGAATATCGATGACCTACCCTTCTAGCCCGCATGATTCATGAAGGTTCGTTGCGAAAGCGTGCGGACACGAAGTGAGACAGGCACTCGGAAGCGTGAAGCCCTAAGGCATACTCGTGCAGTATGTCGAAGGGCTGAACGGCGAGCCTGCCTGTCGCAGCCGCGTACCCGAGCTTGCAGCAGAAGCGTCATGAATCACGCGGGTGAGATCAACGGCACGCCACAGGTATTGGAACTGACCGTTGGTCTTTAGGTATTTCTCATCCAGATGCCAGGTATCTCCAACTGGCCCTCGGCACCGACGCAGTCGTTTGGAATATTTGCATCCTGCTTGTCTCACCACCGACTGACATCGAACCAATGACTTCGAGGACGCGCCGTGGATCCTGAGTTAGTCACGCGAATTGCGAACAATCCGAACTATCAGGCGCTGAAAGCCAAGCGAACCCGCTTCGGCTGGTGGCTAACCCTGGTGGTGATGATCGCCTACTACGGCTTCATCCTGCTGGTGGCGTTCAACAAGAGCTTTCTGTCACAGAAACTTGGCGCCGGCGTGATGACCATGGGCATTCCAATCGGCTTTGGGATCATTGTGTTCACGGTCGTGATCACCGCGTACTACGTGAATCGCGCGAACCGCGAGTTCGATGCGCTGTCCGACGCCATTGCCAAAGAGTTGCTGAAATGATCGGCTTGCATCGTACCTATATCAATGCAGTGCGTTTTGGGCTCACCGTGGCTGCACTGTGTACTGTTGCCGCATCGGTGTATGCCGCCGGTCCGGATGTGGGTCAGGCGCAGAAGCAGGCGATCAATTGGACGGCGATCGGCATGTTCGGCGTTTTTGTATTGCTCACGCTGTTCATCACGAAATGGGCGGCGGTTCGAACCAAATCGGCGGCCGATTTTTATACAGCGGGTGGGAGCATTACGGGTTTCCAGAACGGTCTGGCGATTGCCGGTGACTTCATGTCTGCAGCATCGTTCCTGGGTATTTCGGCAGCAGTGATGGCCAGTGGCTACGACGGCCTCATCTACTCGATCGGCTTTTTGGTCGGCTGGCCGGTGCTCACGTTCCTGATGGCCGAGCGCCTGCGCAACCTCGGCAAGTTCACCTTCGCCGATGTCGCTGCGTTCCGGTTTAAGCAGGCACCGATCCGCATCTTCGCAGCCTCTGGCACGCTGGTGGTGGTGGCGTTCTATCTGATCGCGCAGATGGTTGGCGCCGGCCAGTTGATCACACTCCTGTTCGGCCTCGAATACTGGATGGCGGTTGTCATCGTCGGCGCGCTGATGATGGTCTACGTGTTGTTCGGCGGCATGACGGCAACCACCTGGGTGCAGATCATCAAGGCCTGCATGCTGCTGGGCGGCGCAACCTTCATGGCTTTCATGGTGCTGCTCAATTTCGGCTTCAGCCTGGAGGCGATGTTTGCCCAAGCGGTCGAGATCAAAGCCGGCCTGGCCACTGCTGCGGGTAAGACATCGGCGGAATCGTCGGCTGCCGGTCAGTCGATCATGGGACCGGGCAACTTTGTCAAGGACCCGATCTCGGCGATCTCGTTCGGCATGGCGCTGATGTTCGGCACGGCCGGCCTGCCGCACATCCTAATGCGATTTTTCACGGTACCGAGCGCCAAGGAAGCGCGCAAGTCGGTAATGTGGGCGACCGGATGGATCGGTTATTTCTACCTACTGACCTTCATCATCGGTTTCGGAGCAATCACCTTCGTGCTGACCAACCCGGAGTTCCTCGATGCCAACGGTACGCTCAAGGGCGGCAGCAATATGGCGGCAGTGCACCTCGCCAACGCGGTGGGTGGCAATGTGTTTCTCGGCTTCATCTCGGCCGTAGCATTCGCCACCATCCTGGCAGTCGTTGCCGGTCTTACGCTGTCTGGTGCGTCAGCCGTGTCACACGATCTGTACGCGACGGCTATCAAAGGCGGCAAGGCCGACGGCGCTTCGGAGTTGCGGGTTTCGCGCATGACCACAGTGGCGCTGGGAATCCTGGCTGTGTTGCTGGGTATTGCGTTCGAGAAACAGAATGTTGCGTTCATGGTGTCCCTGGCGTTCGCGATTGCAGCATCAGCCAACTTCCCGGTGTTGTTCATGTCAGTGTTGTGGAAAGACTGCACGACCCGCGGCGCAGTCATTGGTGGTTTTCTCGGGCTGATTTCATCGGCACTGCTCACGATCGTATCGCCTTCGGTGTGGGAAGCGACCTTGGGCTATCCGAAAGGCAGTGCGTTGTTCCCGTACACCTCGCCGGCGCTGTTCTCGATGACGATCGGTTTCGTGGGTATATGGTTGTTCTCGATCCTTGACCGAAGCAGCCAGGCGGCAAAGGACCGTGGCGGTTTTCTGGCGCAACAAGTACGCTCTGAGACCGGTATCGGCGCGACGACCGCATCCAGGCACTGAACCTGGGCACCGGGCATGGAGACAGGCGAATGACGGACGACGTGCTCGACCGGCTTGTCGAAGCGAGTAACACTGTGGTCGTGATCTTTAGGGAGTGGGGATGACGCCTATCGGGCGCCGTGCTCCCACCAATTGTAGGCATACAGCAGGTCGATCGTGAGACGGGCGCCGAAGGTCGGGCCATAATCCTTCTGATTGATCAAGTCGTTCCAGGTCTCGAAGGCTACCGCCGCGTACCGAACTGCGACAGACACAAATCGCTCCTCGAGCGACGCCTTCTGTTGGTCGATGAACAAACCTGAGTCAAGCGTCCCTGCAATCTCAATCTCCCACGGAGTGTCGGTTGCCCAGTTCCGGTAATTCCCGAAACCGACCGACGCCTGTCCAATCCACGAGCGATCAGCAACTTCTCGAAAGGCCGAGCTGTTGAACGGACGGCCATAACGGCCTAACGCCGACACGCGCACGTAGTCCGAGAGGAAGGGCACCGCGTTGAAAATTGATAACCGCCGGAATCCCGCTTGCACATAGGGTTCGTAGTACAAGGACCCGCCCGCCGCTCCAACTCCAGCGTAGAAGACATCGTCAGAGCCAAACAGACTGATCCAGCGCGTGAGCGTGCCACTGACCATAAAATCGAAGGCTGTTCGCTTGTTGCCGACTGGAACCGGGTCGAATCCGCGCAGTTTATGAATGACGTCATTTTGGAGGAAACGGCTGAAACCATCGCTGGTCGGCCCTCCTCCCACCGTGACGTTCGTGTTCCAGCCTTTGAATGATTCGAGCCGTTCAGTCCAACTCAGACTGAAGAAATTCAATCCGATCGTCTCATTGATGTTGTTATAGCGGTTGCCCGCTCCATCGAATTCCGTAAAACGATCAACGACCGTCGTGCCCAGCGCGAGGGTGCGATCGTGGTCGGGGAAGGCCATGGCGCCCCAGTGGACGCTTTGTGCCGGCGGCTCCGCTCTGCACCGGTCAGAGAAGATAACGATAGACAGGATAGCCAGCAGGCAACAAAAGAAAAATCGCGCGCTCATAACTGTTCGATTGGCGAAATCTAGCAGGCAACAGAGAGTCGGATAATCCCTCCATTCGTAAGTCATGAATCGGTTCAGAGCAATTTGACCATTGCCCCCGTACTTTTGATCAACAGGGATTACGGACGCCAGAATGCCTCCCAATCTTCTTGCCTAATTTGCAGCGCTCGAAGCACATCGACTGGAAGACCCGTGGACACCTGAGCCTGGGCTTCGTACCCCACGATTTGTTTGTGCAAAATAAACGCCATGGCTTTTAAATGCTGGAGACTCAGCCGGACTGTGGCCACTCGCTCAATGGGCGGTGGAACACCTGGCGCGACCGGGTTGGCTCCCGAGACTTGAAAATTCAGCGTACACCCGAGCGGCCCAAGATTGAGTTGAAATTGGTCGGCATAGACATCAGGGGTTTCAGCCATACGTCCTCCTAGGAATTTGGGTTGTGCGAGCGACGCGATATTAGCGTTCATCCGAGGAATTGGTCAATGGAGCTTCCCCGATACCAATACCCGCTGCTCACATCGATCGGCGGATAGATCCCTACGCCCTTTTCTGCTTGAAGCGACAATGACGAGCTCGTAAAATGCCGCCTACTTCTTGTCGATTCTGTGGCGGGACCGACCATGCAGAGCCTTGAACAATCCGGCTCCCTTTATGTCGCCCGACCAGCAAATCGGGCAAATAATAACGCAGGGTGCCTGCTCTAGGACAGCAAGGACGTGACATCCCATGCCATCTAAAAAAGAAAAACTTAGTCAGACGAAGGAAGCCGCCGGGCTGACAGGATCTGCTCACAAGGCCGGCATGGCCGAGGACTTTGAGAAACTCGGAGTGTTCTATCTCGGCCGCCCATACGATCTAGCTGCGAAACAGGCAAAGCCCGGCTGGTTACTCTACGACTCCAAAGATTTGGTCACGCACGCCGTCTGCGTCGGGATGACCGGCAGCGGGAAGACCGGTCTCTGCATCGGTCTGCTCGAAGAAGCGGCGATCGATGGGATCCCCGCCTTGATCATCGATCCGAAGGGCGATCTCGCCAATCTGATGCTGAACTTTCCGCAACTTCGCGGGGAAGATTTCGCACCGTGGATCAATGAGGACGATGCCCAAAAGAAGGGCCTCACGCCGGCAGACTACGCGACACAACAAGCCGACATGTGGAAGCACGGTCTGGGGGACTGGGGCCAGAGTGGCGAGCGGGTTCAGAAGCTCCGCGATGCGGCCGATGTCGTCGTCTATACACCTGGCAGCAACGCGGGCATTCCGGTATCTATCCTCAAATCGTTCGCGGCGCCGTCGCAGGAAATTCTGGACGACCCCGAGATGCTGCGCGAGCGAATCGGCACGACGGTGACAAGTCTGTTGGGTTTCATTGGCGTCGAGGCTGACCCGATCAAGAGTCGCGAACACATTCTCCTCTCGACGATTCTTGGCCACACGTGGAAGGCAGGACAGGATTTGGATCTGGCTACATTGATCCAGCAGATCCAGACACCCCCGATTGCCAAGATCGGCGTGTTGGATTTGGACTCGTTCTATCCATCGAAGGAACGCTTTGCCCTTGCCATGCAGCTCAATAACTTATTAGCCTCGCCGGGTTTTTCTGCCTGGTTGGAAGGTGAGGCGCTCGACGTTGGGCAGATGCTCCATTCGCCCGGTGGTAAGCCGAGGCTTGCCATTTTCTCGATCGCGCACCTGAACGATGCAGAGCGCATGTTCTTTGTCACCCTGCTGCTGAGTCAAACGCTTGGCTGGGTGCGGGCGCAGTCCGGCACAACCAGTCTCCGCGCCATCCTCTACATGGACGAAATCTTCGGTTATTTCCCGCCCGTCGCCAATCCACCGTCGAAGCAACCCTTGCTCACGTTGCTGAAGCAAGCCCGTGCATTCGGTCTAGGCGTGGTGTTGGCCACGCAGAACCCCGTCGATCTGGACTACAAAGGCTTAGCGAATACCGGCACCTGGTTCATTGGACGGCTGCAAACTGAACGAGACAAGGCGCGTGTGTTGGAGGGGCTTGAAGGCGCCGCCGCAAGCAGCGGAAAGAAGTTCGATAAGCAGAGGATGGAGCAGACTCTGGCCGGCCTGGGCAATCGAGTCTTTCTCTTGAACAATGTGCATGAAGATGCGCCGGAAGTCTTTCAAACACGATGGACGCTTTCATACCTTCGAGGACCACTCACGCGAACGCAGATCAAGACCCTGATGGACCCCGTAAAACGTAAAATGTTACACGTGAAAGGTTCAGTGGAGAGCGAGCAACCGGGATCTTCAGTCGCCATGGCTCACGTTTCACCTTTCACCTCTCACCCTTCACGTCCTATGCTTCCCCCCGATGTGCCTCAGCATTTTATCCCCGTCCGAGGGAGCCAACCAAACCGCAGCGCGTTGATCTACCAGCCGATGTTGCTCGGAACAGCACAGGTGCGGGTATCAGATAGCAAGGCCGGTGTCGATGTGACGCAGGATGTGACTGTACTTACGCCGATCTCGGACGGTGCCGTGGCGGTGAACTGGGACCAGGCCATGGAAGCGGGCTTGGCTCTAGCTGATCTGGAGTCAGCCCCCTCAGACAGCGCGCAGTTCGGCGCAATGCCCAGTACAGCAAGCAAAGCGAAAAGCTATGAGACATGGAGTAAGGATTTTTCCGGTTGGCTGTTCCGGAATCAGAAAGTCGATCTCTACAAGAGCCCCAGTACGAAAGAAGTCTCCAGGCCAGGCGAATCTGAGCGAGACTTCCGTGTGCGACTGCAGCAATCAGGCCGAGAAGCGCGGGACAAACAATCGGACAGCCTGCGTCAAAAATACGCGCCGAAGATTGCCGCACTACAAGACCGGATCAGGCGCGCAGGACAAATGGTCGAACGGCAGCAAGCGGAATCTCGTTCGAGTCAAATGCAGGCAGCAATTTCTGTAGGCGCCTCAATTCTCGGAGCGTTTCTCGGAAGAAAAACCATCAGCGCGTCGAACATCGGCCGAGCGACCACGGCGATTCGTGGAGCGGGACGTGCGATCAAAGAATCGAAGGATGTGGGGCAAGCCGAAGAAAACGTTTCGGCGCTCCAGCAGCAACTGGCAGACCTTGAATCCCAGTTCAAAGTGGAGACCGAAGCTCTTGCTGCCGCGACTGACCCCCTCAGCGAGCAGCTCGACACCGTCTCTCTTAAACCGACCAAAGCCAATATCGCCGTGAAACTTGTCGCCCTCGCGTGGACGCCTCATTGGCAAGATGACAAGAGTCTATTGACGCCGGCCTGGCAGTAGATCGTCGTCCGCGATCCCGCTTTGCCCTTGTATCAGTGCTTGCGTTCTTTCTGCATGATCTTATCGGTCCAGGCAAGGAGGATGGCCGAGCCGAGGAAGGTCATGTGGATGAAGATCTTCCACTTGATGTGCTCAATATCTTCATGCTCGATATTGACGAACGATTTGAGCAGATGAATGCTGGAGATGCCGATCAAGGAAGCCGCGAGTTTAATCTTGATGGTGCCGGGATCGATGTGGGTCAGCCATTCCGGTCGATCGGCATGCCCCTCTAAATCCAATTTACTCACGAAGGTGGCATAACCACCGATGATGACCATCGTAAGGAGATTCGCCACCATTGTCACGTCGATCAGCCCCAGGACACCCAGCATGAAGACCGTTTCTTGTTGCTGATTGATGTGCCAGATCATCTCCCACAATTCGATAAGAAATTTGTACGCGTACAGCAGTTCCGCCACAATGAGGCCGCCATAGAGAGGCGCTTGAATCCACCGGCTGGCGAACACGAGAGTTTCGAATAGGTGCTCGACGCGGTTGATGGGAGCATGCGGGTGCTTCACGGCTGGGGGCTCTGAAGAATCGGGATGACTCACGGGGGGCTATCCTAGTGGGCGAGGAAGGGAGCTGTCAATTCCAACGACAGCCCTGAGGTCATGAGAGACGTCACGGCGACTGTAGAGAAACGTTGATCAATCAGCCAGCGTGGCAACGGGCGATGCCGCCGATTCGACCTGACCAGGCGGGGCACACAGAAGATGAAGTGCCTGGATGATCTTTTGACCCTCCGAGGCCTTCTCGAGATAGAAATTGGCCCCGGCAAGCGAGCAGGCCGCCTGGTCGTCGCGCGAAGGGTCATCCGTAACGATAATGATGATCGGCGGGATCATCAATCGTTTGATGTGTCGAAGCACCTCGATGCCGCGGCCATCTCGAAGTGACGCGTTCATAATGGCAATGTCCGGTTTGCGATTCAGAATCATGGCGGTGGTTTCTTCTGAACCGGACGATTCTCCCACGACATGCAAGCCGGTTATTTTTTCGAGTCGCTTCTTCAGTCTTTCTCGAAAGTAGGCATCTGTGTCAGCGAGGACAATAGTCATATAGTGGTGTGACCAAGGTTAATAATCGTCTCTCGAATCATGGGTCATCTCTAGACTCAATCGAAGAGAAAGACCAACAGCCGAATGCGCAGGGGCTGTGGGAATATCATGATACTGCGCTGACCAAACGGCACATGCGAACGGTTCAGACCCCCGCCGCCATTCCCTACATCCCACAGACTCTGTGTGTACCAATGCGCCATTGATGTGATTACTCAACCAAGCGATGGTCGAGGGCATAGCGGATCAGCTCGGCGGTGGTCGTAAGTTGGAGTTTGTCCAGGAGCCGGGCCCGATAGGTACTCACCGTCTTAATACTCAGCGTCAGCGACTCCGCAATGTGCCGAACAGACTGGCCCTGCGCTAACAAGACAAAGACTTCGAATTCTCGTTCAGACAAGGTGTGATGGCCGGGGCGTGTAGGATGCTTGGTCAGGCTGCTCGCCATATACTCGCCCAGGGAGGGGGTAACATACATACGGCCAGCCAGGACCTGCGTCACCGCTGCGGCCAGCTCGTCTGGTACAGTCTGCTTGGTGAGATAGGCCATCGCCCCGGCGCGAAAGGCCCGCACGGCGTAACTGTGGTGTTGCACTTGGAGTGAGAACTCAAGAATCAATACGTCGTCGGTCTCATTCCACCAGGCGATGGTCGAGAGCGTAGCGGATCAGTTCGGCAGTGGTCGTAAGGTCAAGTTTGTCCAGGAGCCGGGCGCGATAGGTGCTGATGGTCTTGATGCTGAGCGTGAGGGACTGGGCGATGTACCGGACGGAGCGCCCCTGCGCTAACAAGACAAGGACTTCGAGTTCTCGCTCAGACAAGGTGTGATGACCCGGGCGCGCAGGATGCTTGGTCAGACTGCTCGCCATATACTCGCCCAGGGAGGGGGTGACATACATGCGGCCGGCCAGGACCTGCGTCACCGCTTTGACCAACTCTTCTGATGCAGTCTGCTTGGTGAGATAGGCCATCGCCCCGGCGCGAAAGGCCCGCACGGCGTATTGCTCCTCGGTGTGCAGACTCAAGACCATCAGCGGGAGGTTGGGGGCCAGGCTATGTAACTCGCAAAGCAGCTCCAACCCACTCTGGTCCGGCAGGCTGATATCCACAATGGCCAGATCCCACGATTCTTGTTGGACCGCTGCAATCCCCTTCTGCCCGGTATCCGCTTCCCCAAGCTCGACATGCGGAAGGGCCTTCTCCAGAATCTGTTTCACACCCAGACGCACCACCTCATGATCATCGATGATGAGCACTTTCACCAGTTGAGCCCCACTCATGGCGCAATTTCCTCCGTTATCGGCACCCGGATGCACTCCTTGCACAGACATTGTGCGTCGGTCCCTCAGCTTGCCAAAGGAACCCGGAAATACGTCTACAATCTGATCCCGTCGATCATTCATCACTTGGAACTCCTTTGAGCCAAGCCCGGGATGTACGAACGAGAAAAAGCCGATGTAACCATAGACCTGTGATGACCGGCTCCCTTCTTCTCATGAATCAACTGATCAAGTAATACGGAGCTGTCCACGCGTGAGACAGGGATGATGATGTTCTTCCCTCCAAACCCAAAACTATTCACCAACGCTCGCTGCAGAGTCCGTGCTTGTCCAACACAAGGTACATAGTCCAGGTCGCATTGAGGATCTGGGTGCGTGAGATGAAGTGTAGGGGGAATGAATTGATGTTGGAGCGCGAGCACCGTACCGATCAATTGAAATGCCCCACTGGCCGCAAAGGCATGGCCGAGCGCAGACTTAAAAGAACTGATCGGAATCCGATAGGCGTGCGAGCCCAGGGAGCCCTTGATGGCCATCGTCTCGACAAGATCAAGCTCCACGGTTCCCAAACCGCAGGCGTTGATGTAGTCCACTTCTTCAGGAAACCAATGGGCCGAAGCAAGCGCACAATCGATAGCGCGGCGGTGCTCTTTACCCGTGTCGTCTGGGCGAGCCATGGAGAAGGCATCGGTGGTAAAGCCCCAGCCTTCCAGTTCGGCATAGATAGGAGCCCCGCGCCGCTCGGCATGTCCCTGTTCCTCCAAAATCAGACAGCCTGCACCCTCCCCCAGAACAATGCCGCAGCGAGTTTGATCGAACGGTCGAGGGAGGTTGCGAATCGTTCCTCCTTGATCTGGCGCCAACGTTCGACCGGCATCCATAGCGGAAAAGATCGTGGGATGGAGGGGTGCTTCGGCTCCCCCTGCCACAACAATGTCGACGTCGTGTCCCCGGATGAGGTCATAGGCCCGACCGATGGCATTCGCCGTTGAGGAACAGCCGATAGAATATGTTTCGCACTCGCCGTGAGCGCCCATGGCGATCGATACCTCTGCTGATACGGCATTGGGGAACGTGGTGGTCATGGTAAAGGGATTCGTGTGCTTGTACCGCTTGGCAAGCATGGAGTCGTGTGCGTCGAAGGCCTCTTTCAATCCTCCAACCGACGTTCCAAAACAGACTGCTACGCGATCTCGATCCTCTTGATCCATATCGAGCAGAGCATCCCGGCCGGCCATGAGCGCTGCAGCGACGGCGAACTGAGAGACGCGGCCCATACGGCGAGCCTTTTTGGGCTGAATAAAGTCCGTTGGGTCGAAATCGTTTACCTCCCCGGCAAGAGACGATTGAAAGGGCGAGGTGTCGAAGCACGTGATCGGTCTGATTCCGGTCTCCCCACTGCTCAGGAGATGCCAAAACATTCCAAGATCGCACCCGAGTGGCGACACGACGCCCATCCCCGTAATCACAACTCGACGACGAGGGATCATGGGTGCACTCCTTCCTGTAATAAGGACGATACTGGCTCCCCCACACGATCTCCTCGATGCCAAGCCATAAGATGATCGCGGTGTGCCTGCGGAACCGACTCATGCGGGTAGAACGTATCGTAGAAGCCGACATCCACATGGTGGGCTTGAAAGGCAACGACCGTTTTGAAGGCATCGGTATGGGCAGGGAATCGGCCATACGTCTTCATCACATAGGTACAGAACGCAATCGTCGCTTCCACCGCTCGCTCTTCATGTTTCCGTATTGATGATGACGTGCTTGCAACGGTCCAGGGTCGCGCTCCCGAACCCGAATACGTACCCGTTTCCCCAAACTTTGACGTCATCATCCTCAGAACGGCTTCCTCCATTGAGGGCAAAAATGGGGGGCACGGACCTTCCCATACGTCAGGAACCCCTACGGGATTAGATCGGATTCCTGAAACAGGGGACGGTGCGAAGTGGAATCCAAGACCCTCAAAAATCCGAGGTTCCCACCCTAGAAGATGGCGACCGCTCCCGACGCTATGAATTCCACCTCCGAGCCCCAACGCTTGCTCCATCAAAAACATATTCTGGCAGACCACCGCCTGCTCCTGAAGCGCGGTGTCGTTGATTGCGACATCGATGTCGCGCAGAGTCATCGTACGACGCTTCGCCATATCATCGTAGAGATGACCGCCACGGCTCCTGCGGAAGCCGTCGAGTCCGCACGCGGCATTTCCGTTGTCTGAATCGACGACGAAGTATCCGCACTCGCTGCTGAATAGGACAAGCAAGAGATTTACGTACACACTTGCGATATCCGTCACAGGGATAAAGTAGAGTGTACCTGGGCGGTTCACATACCATTGGTTGAATGACAACATGTAGGGCATTTCACGAGGGATCTCTAGACGACCTTCCCTGAGTTTCACCAGAAGCGGCGTTTCCCCACTGTCAGGGTCCGGCACCCGCGCAACGAAGTACAGACCGGTGTCGTCGGTAACGAACATGCGAGTGGCCTGAGCTGCACAGGGACTCGGTACCGTTCTGCCCTGAAAGCTCATGATAGCCATACCCTGACCGTCTTCACCGCCATGCCGAGGGGCGTACTGCATGTCGCCAAGATGCATGCCGGTTTGGCCGACTCCTGCGAACAGCAGGTAGTGCAGCTCTTCTTTTGACAAGGGAATTGCTGGAAGCTGACTTTGGAAGCGAAGCGGGCCTTCCGGAATTTCCATGCCACATCCGAAGCGGCGTGTTTTTCTGCTCCGTAGGATCCCTAGGATCGATTCCAGGTCAGTCGCGTGCGATAGATGGGACAGGGGAGTGGTCATGACATCCTCCTTCTCGTGAGGCGACTCAAGACACATCGTGTGTTGTGTGGTTGCACCATGGCTGATGGCAACATACGCGAAAATCTGCGGCGAGTGGCCTACCCGGAAGGGTAGGTCCACTGCAGAAGAAATTGTCATAGCTTAGCTGCTGAAGCGGCAGGACGGACAAAAAACATAGAGCAGCCGCTCACTCAATCTCTCCCTCGCATACAGGGAGTACAAAGGAGAAGGCATCATGGACACTTCCACTCCGGCCAC
Organism: Nitrospira sp. CG24A; assembly: GCA_002869925.2. Lineage (GTDB taxonomy): Bacteria > Nitrospirota > Nitrospiria > Nitrospirales > Nitrospiraceae > Palsa-1315. The sequence goes on along the minus strand of NEWT02000026.1, from coordinate 162,996 downwards.
ATGCCCCTTTCATGACCCACACACCCTGAAGGAACAAGACGTCCCGGTGTCTGTTCACTCACACCGGACACTGAAGAACCTCCCAGGCCCGGGTGGACTGCCGATTCTTGGGAACATCCTGCGGCTTGATTTACAGCGGTTGCATTCGATCCTCGAGCAATGGGCCGGCACGTATGGATCGCTCTACAAGTTCAGAATTGCCCGCAAGAACGTCGTGGCGGTGTCCGACGTGAACCTCATCAATGAGGTTCTGCGCAAGCGCCCCGCTGCCTACCGTCGCCTTGAATCGATCGCCCCTGTGTTGAATGAAATGGGAATCAATGGCGTGTTCTCAGCGGAGGGCGATCAGTGGCTCAGGCAGCGGCGGACAGCCATGCAGGCATTGAATACTGCGCACTTGAAGACCTTCTTCCCGACTCTCATGAAGGTGACGGAACGGTTGAAGAAGCGGTGGGATCGGGCGACGACTGAGGGCGCCCCAATCGATGTGCAAGAAGATCTGATGCGTTACACGATTGATGTCACGAGTAATCTCGCGTTTGGATACGATGTGAATACGCTGGAGGATCAGGGAGCCGATATTCAACGGCACCTTGAGAAAGTATTTCCCATGGTCAATCGGAGAATCAATGCTCCCTTCCCCTATTGGCATTTCGTAAAACTGCCCGCAGACCGCGCCTTAGACAAGGCCTTAGTGGCGATCCGTTCGGCACTCACTGAATTCATCGCACATAGCCGTAAACGGTTAGCGCAGAATCCCGACCTGGCAACGCATCCCACAAACTTTCTCGAGGCCATGCTTGCGGCCCGCGATGTTGATGGAGGCGAAATTACCGAAGAGGAGATCTTCGGCAACGTGCTGACAATGCTGATCGGAGGGGAAGATTCAACCGCCGCGACGATGGCCTGGATGCTTCACTTTTTGACAGATCATCCCGATATTCAGCGACGCGTTCAGCAAGAGTTAGACGATGTGTTGGGGCCTTCCAACTTGCTGCATGACTTTCGCGATGCGGAGCGCCTCAGGTACCTGGAGGCTGTATCATTCGAAACCATGCGCTTGAAATCCGTGTTCCCCATCTTGTTTCTTGGAACGAATACGGACGTGGAATTAGGCGGGGTACAGATTCCAAAAGGCACCGCGATCTTCTTACTGACGAGGCAGTGCAGCATGCAGGAACGTGAGTTTACCGCCGCTGATCAATTTCAGCCCGAGCGTTGGATGGCTCCTCATAGCGGTCAAGAGGAGGGACATAATCCCAAAGCGTTTGTCCCCTTCGGCGCAGGCCCTCGACTGTGTCCTGGGCGCAATCTGACACTCTTGGAAATGAAATCTGCGATGGCCATGCTGTTCCGAAATTTCTCCGTTGCGAAGTCAGCTTTCGCGAAACCTGTCGACGAACATTTCGGCTTTCTTATGGCGCCGAAAAATCTGTCCGTGACCTTCCACAAAAGACCACGGATCAATGGTCGGTACCTAGAGCAAGTAGACGCTCTCGACGAATGCCCCGTTACATCGGTGGGAGTATAGGCTGTTTCAGAGCGAGGAAACGCTGATGGTGTTTGGTAATATACCGTGCTGGCTTTGCTGCGCGCCGCTCTCACCGTTATGACGTAGAGGTTCTCTTTGAACATACCACGCCGGCACACCATGAAAGGCGGAAAGAGCCTGACTGTCTGTATTAACGGACGGTCTGCTTGATTTTCGGTGAGAAATCTCGAGGCGTTATCGTATCTGGGAGCGTCAGATCAAAGGAACGATTCTGCCATTGTGCGACCGCGGCCCATCGGTTTTCCACCCCTCCGAGCTTATGGTACACGTTCTTGAGATGAAACTTAATCGTGTTGAGGCTCACGTGCAGGATGATCGAAATTTCCCAATTCGTCTTCCCCTCCGCGACCCAACGCATGATTTCTTCTTCACGATTCGTGAGGGCCAATTGCTTCTGTCCTGGCTGGCCATAGTTTGCCCATGATGTCGCTCGCATGTATGCGAGGTGAAGATGCGGGCTAAGAATCTGCATCATGGTCTCGAATTTGTTCATCAACCGCTGGTCAAAATTGCTGAAGGCAAAGTAGGTGCACAGGCCTACCGCCCCGCGCACCCCGATCGTCAGGCACTCCTTGATGCCTCCGTCCAGCTTGAGCGTGACCACTGCTTTGGGGATCTCCAGGTCAAGGAGGTCCTCGCTCGAGACCGTCGCATTGCTGGTGGATTCCAAGAGATGAACGGCAGGATCCCATCGATACCCTTGGGTTTCATAGAGATGGGTATGCTCTTCCCCGTAACTCGAATGACCGATTTGGAAATGCTTCTTAGAAACATCGAATGTTCCACACGCCGAAAATTCATGCGGCACGAAAGAACTTACCGATGCGGCCAACAATGGCAGGTGGTCTTGCCGTTGAACACTTCGCACCTGGTGCATGATCTCGCCCAGGCGCTGAAACTCTTTTCGGGATGGATATTGGAACTTCTCCAGCCCGCGGAGGATCACAACGCAACCTCTGGGTCATCGCCAGGCCACGCCTGATGCCTCATCTTGCCGGGGAAGCACGAGTGCGTCTTCAATGGATTGTGAACCAGGGTCAGATTTCCTAACGGCGTCATTCCGAGCCCCTCTGTTCGAATATTGATCCTTGCGGTATGGCCTGAATGAACGGGGTTCCCGATTCTGCACAGATAAAGCTGTAGGCATATTACCGACTCCGTTAAAGGAAGTCGCGATGAGATTATTGTAGTACCAACAGTGAATATTACATATGGTGCCGAATGGCCCTATTTTGATGATTGTTTGGCCATCGCGTTCTTTCCCGCTATCTTGGAACTCCATGAAAATGGCGGGAAAGGCGTAACAGCCCTGAACTGTTGAAATCTTTACGTTCAAGCAGGACACCTGCTCGCCATGACAGATAATCTATGCCCACTACCATGCTGAGGTAGGTCTACCCGATACCCGAATATGTTACGGCGTCTGTATTCGCAGAATGATCGCGCTCAACTGCGAGGCGGCGTCTGGTTCGAGAGCGCTTTTCGCATCTGCGCAACCGTCTTGGCATCGAGGCCGGCTGCTGTCAATTCGTCGTCTGTAGCGAAAGCAATATTCGCCAAGCTGCCATATTGCTTGAGCAGTCGAGTGCGTGTGATTTTGCCGACGCCGTCGACCTGATCGAGTGAAGAGGCCATCAGAGCTTGGCCGCGCAGTTTTCGATGAAAGGTGATGGCAAATCGATGGGCCTCGTCACGAATGCGTTGCACGAGATGGGTGGCCGGGGAGTTCGCGCGAAGCACAATGGGATTTTTCCGACCGGGAAGAAAAATCCGCTCGTCCTTCTCACCGCGTGCTTTGGCTAGACCAATAATTCCCAGGCCCTGATGACCAACCTGTTTCAGCCCTTCCATGGCTGCGGCGAGCTGACCTAACCCTCCATCGATGAGGATGAGATCCGGACGCGCGAGATTCTCGCTGTCTCGGTACCGTCGCATGACGACTTCCTGCATGCTGGCGAAATCGTTGGCGCCGGTCACGGTTTGAATCTTGAAGCGGCGGTAGTCGGCTTTCTTCATTAGACCGTCTTCCCATACGACCATGGAGGCGACAGACTGATTGCCCATGGTGTTCGAAATGTCGAATCCTTCGATGCGGCGAGGCGCGATCTCCAGCCGTAGAAGCCGCTTCAGTTCTTCAATGGCCTGCCGTCCGATTTCTTCGTCTCGCAGGTGATTGGCCACAGCAGCCGCAGCGTTTTCTTCTGCCAGAAGAAGCAATTGATGCTTCACACCTCGCTCAGGGGCCACAACACGGACAATGTTTCCTCGTTTACCCGAGAGCCATTCTTCGATGACCGTCGCGTCGTCAAAATCGGTGGGGATGAGCAGTTCTTTAGGCGGCTGACCATCCTTGTTGTAGAACTGTTCAATGGCGGATCGAACCAGCTCCTCGTCGCCGGCGTCGGCTGAATAGGGCCAAAAGAAATCTTTACGCCCGATCAATAGGCCGCCGCGCACGAAGAGAATCTGGAGATCGACTGCTGAGCCTTGCCGTGCCAGCCCGATCACGTCTTGGTCTGTCGTCGTCGTTTGGGTAATGCGCTGTTTTTCGAGTGTGCGTTCGATGTTGAAAAGCCGATCGCGCAAACGGGCCGCCTCCTCGAAGTCCTCACGCTCCGCTGCCGCTTCCATCTGGACACGCAAGTCGTCCAGCAATTCATGGTCGCGCCCTTCTAGAAACTGGCGGACCTGCGCAACAATGTGGTGATAGTCCTCTTTCGATTGATTGCCGGTGCAGGGGGCCATGCACCGTTTGATCTCGAATTCGATACAGGCCCGTTCAGCCTTGCCGTCTATGAGAATCGTACACGTGGCCAACGGAAACGCTTTTTTGATGACCTTCAATGTCTCCCGCAAGGCTCCTGCCGGTGTGTAGGGGCCATAGTAGAGTGCGCCGTCTTGTTGCACGCGGCGAACGATCGAGAGGCGGGGGAAGTCTTCCTTAATCGGCAGTCGGAGGTAAGGGTATTGCTTATCGTCCCGTAAGACCACGTTGAAACGAGGCCGATGCCGTTTGATCAGATTGCTTTCGAGGATAAGCGCTTCGAGCTCTGAGCGGGTAACAATCGTTTCAAGGTCAGAAATGTGACTGACGAGGACGGCTGTTTTCGGAGAGTGATCGGCCCCTTTTTGAAAGTAGGACCGCACGCGGCTCGATAGGGCTGCGGCTTTCCCGATGTAGAGCAATTCGCCCTGCCCATCTCTGAACAGATAGACCCCTGGCTGGTCTGGCAAGTGATCAAGTTTGGATTGGAGTTCAGCAGAAGTAGCCATCAGCTGTCAGTCTTCAGCAAGGGGAGAGTGCTTGAAAGGCACCATTCTAAGGCCCGAGTCATTCTGGGGCAACTCGGTCGGAGGATTGAAGCTGAAAGCTGATCGCTGACGGCTGATTGCTCGCTCAGCGTAGGCTTCGCACGAAGGAGGGGCTGAGGCTTCCCCGAGCGACTTCCACAACCGGCCCCTTCATGGTGAGGCTGAAGTCTTGGGCGACCTGGATATTGAGCTGCCCTCCCGGCATCTTCACCGTCACAGGGCTCTTGACCAGCCCGAGCCGGACAGCCGCACTCGCAGCGGCACAGGAGGAGGATCCGGATGCCTGAGTTTCGCCTGCCCCGCGCTCCCAGATGAGGATAAAGAGTTCCTTCGGGCCAGTCGGAACGGCAAGTTGCACGTTCGTTCGCTTCGGGAACAAGGCATGGGTTTCTAGTATCGGTCCAAACTTCAGGAGATCCTCGCGTGACCAGAGCTGCCCGACCGGCTTGAAGAGCACACAGTGAGGGTTGCCCACACTCACTCCGGTAAAGACCAACGACTGACCGGCTGCGTCGATGGGTTGCTCGATCAGCTCGCTGGCCGTGAGCGTGCAGGGGAGTGCCGCCGGCTGAAACGTGGCCCGACCCATCTCGACGGTAACGGTGCTCGCATCCCCATGGGGATCCACGTGCAGCGCAATCGTGACCAACCCGCCTTTGGTCTCGACGGTGAAGTGCGTCTTTTTTGTCTTACCGGTGGCGTGGAGGTAGCGGGCAAAGATGCGCAGACCATTGCCGGATTTTTCCGCCTCGCTGCCGTCAGGATTGAAGATGCGTAGGCCGAAGTCCGCTCTCTTTGACGGAACCAGCGTAAGAATCCCGTCACTGCCCAGGCCCCAGTTGCGATCGCAGATGGTTTTGACCCTGGAGGGGGTCAGCGAAAACGACAGTTCCTTGGGATCCATCACAATGTAGTCGTTGCCCAACCCATGACCGCGAAAAAATCCATTCTTCATACATCGCCTCTTGAGTAAAGAAAACAGCGGGGAGAGATACCTAGCATGAACGGTGCTGGGAGGGAAAGAGGAACGTGATGCGGGGCTCAGACAATCTTGACGTCAGGGAGTCGCTCGATGAGTTCGACTTCATAACCGTCCGGGGCATCGATGAAAATGAAGCGGCTTCCGGAAGAGGTTGTGGTCGGCCCGTCCGTCACCTTGACACCCTTCGCATTGAGCGACGCAACGGTGTCGTCGAGGCTCTCTACCTGAAAGGCAAGATGGACGAGATCTTCCTGAACTCTCACTGGCCCGCTCGGAGGAAAACTGGTCAACTCGATCAGTTCCTCGCTGTTCGGTACTTTTAAGAAGGCCAGGTGCGAACCACGCGGCGAGACCTTCCGCTCCAGCACCTCCAGTCCAAGCACATCCGTGTAGAACTGGATAGTCTGTTCCATGTCGCTGACCCGCATGCGGGTGTGGAGAAGCTTTTTGACTTGCATCGGCTCCTTCTTACTTACCCCTCGCCGGGCCGCTGGCCTTGCGCAGCAAAATTTCTGCACTGCCCGGGATCAGAAAATCAGGCATAGGGCCGATCTCCTGGTAGCCCTGTTTCTTGTAAAATTTCCGCCCCTGGTCATTGAAGTCCGATACACAAGCGAACACGTTCTTGACCCTCGCAAACACAGCTTCTTCGACATGAGTGAGCAACTGCCCCCCTAGTCCCTTACCTCTGGCCCAATCCGCCACTCCAAGTAATTCCAAATAATCGCCGAGTAAGAACTTCTGCCGAACGACCGCAATGCCAGCCACTCTACCATCCTGTTCCACAACAAAGCTGTCACGCCCCTGGGGAAGCGGTGTGAAATAGTTGTCCCAATCTTTGGCTTGGTAGCCCAGACGTTTCCAGGGATCGGTTCCTGCCAGCAATTCTACGACGGCAGCTCGATCGTTCGCCGTCATGAGCCGCACGATCGGGTGATTCATGGGGCTGCCTGGCCACAGGACAAGAGCTCACTCACGGTCATGGGGGTGAGGTTACGCTTCGGCAAGAGATGTTGATGGAGATCTTGCACCACCTCATGCGTATGTCGGCCCTTCCCGTTCGCATGCATGACGATGATACTTCCCTTCCGGACAAATCGCTTCAGCCGACCCTCGATTTGAATCGCCGTGAGCGTGGGGTCGGGATCGCCGGACACGACATTCCACAGAACGAACTGGAGGCCGCGTGCGCGGGCCACATTGACCGTATCGTCGTTGAACTCTCCGTAGGGAGGACGAAACAGCGTCGCATCATGTTCATACTTGGTTTTGAGCAGGCGAACCGGGCCGACCATTTCTTGCTCCTGCTCCTCCGCCGATTGAAACGGCATATGAGCATGGACCTCCCCATGGGTACCGACTTCAAAGAACGGAATCTGGAGCAACGCCCGTACTTGTTGATCGTGTTTCGCAATCCATTTCCCGGACATGAAGAAGGTGGCAGGGATCTTCTGCTCGATCAAATAGTCGATCAGCGCCTGATCGTAGCCCGTTCCGTTCCGCACCGGACAGAGATCGAACGTCAACGCGACCCCAGGGCACGAAGGCGGGCCCGACTTGATCACCTGAGCGTACGTCACAAACGGCATCGCAAAGACAAGCAACACTGCCAGGATAAGGCACAGCATGTGCGAGAAGTACCGAGGCATGGTGGCAAGTATACCTGATCTCGCAGGCGGCTCAAAATGGCCAGCCTTGTCGTTCGTGAAAGGTGAAACGTAAAAGGTGAAAGGTTTCAGAGAAAGGGCATTCGGCAATCCTACGTTTTACCTTTCACTTTTCACGTCTTACGCGTGCCGATCTTCAGAGGCTGGCGGACGTTTTCAGCAGCCTGCCGTTGACGCTTGAATTCACGCACTGTTACGGTGAATGCATGACATTGCCCAACTGGAGAATCGGCCGGGCGCTCGGCATCCCGATTCACGTGCATGCCTCGTGGTTTGCCGTATTTTTCTTTGTAACCTGGTCATTAGCCACAGGCTATTTGCCTGACACGTTGCCTGGCCTGTCGGTTCCACGCTATTGGGGGATGGGTGGCATTGCCGCCCTCCTGTTGTTCCTCTCCGTCCTTCTCCATGAGCTGGGACATTCCTATGTGGCGCTACGATACCGGGTTCCGATCAAGCAGATTACGTTGTTCATTTTCGGAGGGATGGCGCACATGGGGAAGGAGCCTCCTAGTCCGCGGGCCGAGTTTTTGATCGCGATGGCAGGACCGCTCGTCAGCTTGATCCTGGGAGCCGGCTGTTTCGGTATCGCCATGGCCATGGAATCATTGTTTTCACAACCAGGGGTGAAAGGGCTCGTCGTGCTCGGAAGTCTGCTGGGTATGGTGAATATACAGCTTGGACTGTTTAATCTGATCCCGGGATTCCCATTAGACGGAGGGCGCGCCTTACGGGCTGGACTGTGGGCTCGAAACAAGGATTTTCATCGAGCCACCAGTCAAGCGGCATTCGTGGGAATAGGATTCGGTATCGCGCTCGGATTGATCGGTGTGGTCCTAATGGTGGGTGCCTGGTCCGGATTCCTGAGTCAGTCGATCACGACGAACGGGGTCTGGCTCATGTGTATCGGCGCATTCCTCTTTGCAGCCGCCTTGAATCACAAGCGACAGGCGGCTCCACGGATATTGTTAGCATCGGTGACCGTTCGCCAGGTCATGGTCCACCGCTCTGTGACCTTGTTGCCGGATATGACGGTGCAGGAGGCGGTCGATCAGTACTTTGTCGCGCAGGGATATGGCGAATTTCCTGTGTGCGAAGAAGGGCAGGTGATCGGGGTCGCCACCGTGCGGGACGTACAGGCGCTTCCCACAGCGCTCTGGCCACGGCGCCGCGTTCGCGAGATGATGCGCCCGACCTCGCCGACGCTCTGTATCCCGCCAGACTGGTCCATCATGCAGGCAATGGACCGCATGGCCCAGACCGGCTTTGATTGTCTCGTGGTGATGGAGCACGAAAAGATCGTCGGGCTGGTCACCCGATCGGCTATCGCACAGTACCTACAGTTGCACAAGGCGTGAGACGTGAAAGGTGAAACGTAAAAGGTGGGAGAAACCAGGAGGTTGAATGGATTCGTCCTCTCACGTTTCACCTTTTACGCCGTACGCTCATTCATTCGCCCTGGAGACGGATATGTTCTGCGCGATAGAGATGCGCACAAGATGGACCACCAGCAGAAATCCGTAGACGACGCAGAAGAACTTGAAGGTCGCGCGGTAAAAATCCGATAAGAGGATGGGAAGACAGAGGGCAAAGAGTAGACTGGCGATCAGTGTCATGAAGGTCAGCCGTTTACAGAATTCATGGGAGGCTTCCCGCCCGATCTGTTTCAGCGCGCGGGCATACCGATCGGCTCGTTGGAGTTTGGCGGCTTTCAAGACAGCTTCAGCTGTGCCCCAGTGATGCAAATAGCCATAGCCACCCACAATCAACAGCCATGGCGCGGTCCACAAAGGCCAGTAGGTCGGACCGCCGTACGTGTCACTGCTGAGCAGGGCAGCGAAGAAAGGGGCATAGAGTAACCCCAACACCAGCGGCAGAATGCGCTCATCGGTCGGACGCTTGCCCTCCGGTCCTCCATGAATCAGTTCACGTTCAAAGAGCGGATACCCATACTTGAGAACCACCAGCGCGATGGCTGCACTCATGGTTTTATCCGGAACATAGCGGATCCAGTTCTGAAACCCATTCACGATCCACCAACTCAGACTGTCACCCCAGGTAAGTCCGACGAAAGAGTCGAGGTAGAGATGCGCGATCTGCTCCCATTTGAGTACGCGTTGACTCACCGACTCGGCGACGTCAGGGTTCAAGGCAAAGGTCGTTTGCGCATGTAGTGCGGCTTGAATGAAGGTTCCCGGAAGGCTCATGACGAGCGCGCCTCCGACCCCGAAGATATAGAGGAACCAGCCGTGAGAGAGGGCGGAATTACGCCCTGTGCAGAGATAGGTCTGAAAACCAAGCTGCCGAGCCATCCAGCCCCAATAGAACGCGCCGGCGATGTTGACCAACGACCAGGGGAAAATGACCACATCCCCGCCGGTTTCTGGGTACAATAACCAGTTCACAACGGAATTCGAGAGGAGCGCGACAATGGCTCCCCACCAGGGACCCAAGAGGAACGCAACCAGCGCCGTTCCTGTCATATCGAGAAATAGAATGCTCTCCAAATGGCGGCTCAACGTCAGCCCAATGTAGTTGAGCAGCAGGCCCGCTGCGACGATGACACTGGTTTCGTACAAGAGGAGATAGGAAACCCCGCGGAGAGGTTTTGATGAAAAGAAACCGGTCGTGGAAGGCGAGTCAGCAGCCAGACGCTCAGTTGGGGACGGCGATTTTCGTTCCTTCTTCGATGTCAGCGACGTGAAACGGACTTTGACTTCGAGTAGCTTCTCCAGAAGAGTCAACACCGTTGCGATGAAGCCAACGACGGTGCCGCCGAGCATGAGCATGTCTTTGCCGAAGTCGTCGAGCATGAGGGGCTCCTTGTATCGGGTGCTATTGTAGCCACGAAACGATCCCCCCACCAGAAAAAGTCCAGAAGCCAACAGGCTGATTTGGTCTATCTGGTTGATCTGGTTTGTTTGGTTTATCTCAGTGGTCTTCTTCAACCAAATAGACGAGACAGACCAGATCAACCAGAAAAACCGGTGTTTTATGTTGATGGACTCTTCGGTAAGGCATGGTCCGACTGGAGCGTTTTTGTCACTGCGGAGGACAGTACCTGCGCGTGCTGCTGGAGGCAGTGGGCCACCTCAGCGCCGATCAGCAAAAGAGCCGCGGAGTAGTAGAACCATAAGAGCGTCAGAATGACTTCCAAAAGGGATCCATAGAGGTCGCCATACACGGTCGCGTAGGTGCTATAAATCACGAACAAGGGTTTGGCAGCGACCCAGAGAAGACTGAACGTCAGCGCTCCGATCATCGCCTCACGCCATTGTGTCCGTCGCCGTGGGACGAGCCGATACAATCCTGTGACCGTGAGGAAGGCCAGTGCGAAGGGGAGCGTATAGGTGAGGAACAGATCATGGGCTGCGAGGGCCAGGAGATCAAGCCCCCAGAGTCTTGGCGCGTATGCCGTTAAGAAATTGACAGTTTGGGTTGCGATGTAGGAAAGAATCAGTACCAGTCCGGTCAGGCCGAGCGAGGCCACTGCGATGGCGGTTGAGATGAGGGGATGGCGGCGCCACGTACTCTCAAACACGACGTTCAACGCATAGTCTAGTTCATAGAACACCAGTGCGCCGAACCAGACGAACGTCAGAAACACGGCCCATCGGACGGTTTCTAATGCGCTCACCCGATGCAATTCCGTTACGACATGTTCTCCCATCGATGGGAGGAAGCCCTTGAGAAAACTGAGAAGGACCTGTTCTCCAATCACGTCATGGCTCACCACAAAACTCAGACCGTAGAGCAAGAGGAAGACGAGCGGGAAAAGAGACAGCAAGGAGAAAAATGCGAGAGATGCCGCCAAACTGGCGCACCCATGTCGCAGAAACGATCGGACAAGATCTCGGAGGAAACGAAAAATCTGCATACGATGCGAAAGGTCAAGGACGTATCACCAACCTAACATGAGTCGCTCTCTCATGCACCTGTCTATCATGCATAATTCACGAAGGGTTCTACTGGAAAGCCCAATGTTCAGGCGAAGAATATGGGACCAGCTGGATGCTCAAAAAGTCTGTCCAGCAAGGCCGCAGCGAGTGAAGACCGGAGGCGTCCTGCCAGAGAATTATTTGAGAGTCAGGACAGATTGGAGCGCAAAGCTGACAAGAGGGTTAGGAAAGAGGCCGAACAGGATCACGCCCGCGACTGCGCAGGCCAACACGAAGGAGAGGGTCGGTGAGGTCACGAGGCGCGGCGGCGCAACGGAGGAAGGACTCGGGTCCCGCATATACATCACCATGACCACCCTCATGTAGTAGTAGGCCGATACGACAGCAAAGACCAGGGCAATAGCGGCCAGCCAGGCCAAATCTGCTTCGACTGCCGCCATAAACACGTAAAATTTTCCGATAAAACCGGCAGTCGGCGGAATACCCGCCAGTGAAGTCATGAAAATCAGCATGAGAAAGGCCGCGAGAGGCTGGCGCTTCGCGAGTCCTGTGAAGTCCTCGATCTCTTCCCCTTCGATTCCACCTTTCCTCAACATGCCGATAACGGCGAAGGCCCCGAGCGTCATGAACGAATAGATGGCGAGATAGATCATGATACTCGCAAGGCCTGGCGTTCCCCCGGACAGGCCAACGCCCCGGCCTGCTGCCACAAAGCCGATCAACGCGTACCCGGCATGCGCGATACTGGAATACGCCAGCATCCGTTTGATGTTCGTTTGCACAATGGCGACCACATTGCCGAGCACTAGGGTGACGACGGATATGAGGAGAAACAAAAGCGACCAATCAGCCTTGAGCCCACCAAGCCCTTCGACGAAGACCCGCATAAACGCCGCGAAGCTGGCAGCTTTTGCCGCGACCGCCATGAAGGCTGTGACAGAAGTCGGGGCGCCCTGATAGACATCGGGCGTCCACATGTGAAACGGCACCGCTGCGATCTTAAAACCGAATCCGACTGCCACCAGGATCGTGGCAATCAGCACAAGAGGATCATCCGCCCCACGAGTCCCAATCGCGCCGGCGATCATTTCCAACTTGGTGCTGCCTGCCAGACCGTAGAGCAGCGAGATGCCATACAGTAGGATCCCGGAAGAGAAAGCCCCCAACACGAAGTATTTCGCGGCGGCCTCCAGGGAGCGAGGCTTCGACCTATTAAGACCGGTCATGACATAGAGTGAAAGGGACATGAGCTCGGTGCCGAGATAAATCGTCAGTAAATCGACGCCGGAAACCATGACCATCATGCCGGAGAGGGCGAGGAGAATGAACCCATAGTATTCACCGAGGTGTATGCGTTCCGCCTTCAAATAAGGCAGCGACGTCAAAATGGTCAGGCCGGCCACGCTACAGAGGAGAATTTTCCAGAATCTGGCATAGGCATCGACCACGACCAATTCGCTAAACGCGGACACTCGGGTATTCACTGAATTGATCTGGCCGATGGTGATCCCGAGACAGATCACGAGAGAGCCGACACTCAGCCAGGCCAGGAGATCTCGTCGCGAAGCGGGCGTGATAGGGTCTAAGGCAATAACAAGACAGGCCGTGACGGCGATAATGAGTTCGGGAAGCAGAGCCAAAAGGTCAGCGCCGTACGCACTCATCGCGATGAGCCTTGAGCCGTCAGCGGCTCTCTGCTGCCCGCCAGCAGTGACTCTGTGGTCCCTCCGGCAGAGGGATGGGCAGTGGGCGCAACTTTCTCGCGGGACATGGAGGCGATGGTGTTAGTCACACTCTGATGCATTCGACTGACGAGCGGATTGGGATAGAGCCCGATCCAAAACACCAACACAACCAGTGGGATCAGGGTGGCGAGTTCCCGCTGATTCAGGTCGCTGAGTTTCGGGAGATGGTGCGGAGACGGGACCCCGAAGACCACACGCTGGATCATCCAGAGAAGATAGGTGGCAGCGAGAATAATGCCCAGCGAAGCCAGGGCAGTCGCCACCTTGCTCCAGAGGAACGTGCCGACAAGCACGAGAAATTCTCCGACAAAACTATTGGTGCCGGGGAGACCGAGCGAGGACAGGGCGAAAATCACCAACAGCGTGGCGTACTGCGGCATCGGCGCGGCCAACCCGACATTGTCGGCGATCAATCGGCTATGGGTACGCTCATAGATGATCCCGACACAGAGGAAGAGCCCGCCGGTCGTAATCCCATGATTGACCATTTGAAGAACGGCCCCTTCGAGGCCCTGCTGGTTCAGCACAAACAGGCCAAGAGTCACGAAGCCCATGTGGCTCACGCTCGAATAGGCGATCAATTTCTTGAGATCGACCTGGGCCAATGCCATATAGGCGCCGTAAATGATCGCGATGATGGAGAGAGTCACCATCATGGGCGTGAAGGCGCGGCTGGCGTCCGGCAACATCGGCAAGCTGAATCGGAGAAATCCATACGTGCCCATTTTCAGAAGAATGCTGGCGAGAATGACACTGCCTGCAGTCGGAGCCTCGACGTGCGCGTCCGGGAGCCAGGTGTGAAAGGGAAACATGGGTACTTTCACCGCAAACGCGGCGAAGAATGCCAAAAAGAGCCACGTTTGCAGCGACGCAGGGTAGGTGCCTTGACTCAAGGCCAGGATGTCGAACGTGTGTCCTCCATAAAAATACAACACAAGGATGGCCACCAAGAGGAGTACGCTCCCTGCCAGGGTATACAGGAAAAACTTGATGGCAGCATACAGCCGGTTGGGCCCTCCCCAGACACCGATCAGGAGGTACATCGGAATCAACATGGCTTCCCAAAATACATAGAACAGGACAAAATCCAATGCGACAAAGACCCCCACCATGGCCGTCTCCATAATGAGCAGCACGGCCATAAAGCCCCGTCGACTTGTGGTGATCGCATTCCAGGATGCCAAGACGCATAGAGGCATGATCCCGACGGTCATCAAAACCAGCGGAAGACTGATCCCGTCGAGACCCAGGCTATAGTAAATGGGCGGAACGGTAATCCAGGCGACATGTTCCGTGAACTGCATCTGAGCGGCCTGTGGATCGAAGAGCCACCACAGCGGGAGGGCCACTAACAGGTCTGCTAACGTTGCGATCAGCGCAATCCAGCGCGCGGCCGATTCTGTCGCGAGATACACGGCGACAGCTCCCGCAAGGGGCAGCACGAGGAGGAGTGAAAGCCAGGGAAAGGAACTGGTCATCGGTCAATAGTCAATTGGCAATTGGCATTGGCAAGAAAACACATGTTCGTGGTTCCCCTCGACCAGTGACCGTTGACCATTGACGCTCCTTACAAGAATAAGAACATCGTCACAAGGACCACCACCCCCAACGCCATGCCAAGGGCATAATGTTGCGCCTGTCCGCTTTGCATGAGCCTCAAGAGCCAGCCTCCCCAGGCAATCGCGCGAGCCACGCCGTTCACCGCACCGTCGACCACGTTCACATCCACGCGCTTCCAGAGCTCGGTTGCGGCATAAAACGTGGGGCGAACAATCACGCGATCGTACGCCTCGTCCACATACCACTTGTTCAGGGAGGCTCGGTACAACGACTGCCATTGTCGAGCAAATCGATCCGGCAGCGTGGGATTGAGCACATAGGCATAGTAGGCGCCGGCGATTCCGATTAATCCCATGGCCGTCGCCACGGCCATGATGCTGATGCCGACTCCTCCCTCATGAGCTGCACCGCCTGGGTGTGTTTCGAACATCGGACCAAGAAACTCCGGAATGCCCAGGTAGCCTGTCACAATGCTGAGCATGGCCAGGATGATCAGAGGGAGTGTCATGGTCTTAGGAGATTCATGGATGTGACCTGCATGATGAGGGTCGACATTCGAGGGACCCCAAAACGTGACGAAGACCAGCCGGAAGCTGTAGAACGCCGTCATTAACGCCGTCACGAGGCCGAGTATGGTAAGGAATTGACCGAGAGGTCCAGCCGACCACGCCGAGATCAGCAAATCGTCTTTACTGAAGAACCCTGACGTCAGAGGAAATCCTGCAAGCGCAAGCGAGCCTACGACGAAGGTCCAGTAGGTGACCGGCAATTTGTCTTTCAGCCCTCCCATCCGTTGCATATCCTGCTCGTGATGCAGCGCGATGATGACAGACCCGCAACCGAGGAACAGGAGGGCTTTGAATGCGCCGTGGGTCAAGAGATGGTACATGCCGGACGCATAGGCGCCGAGACCGCAGGCCATGATCATGTACCCGAGCTGGCTGACGGTCGAGTAGGCCACGACTCGCTTGATATCGGTCTGGGTCAAGGCAATCGTCGCCCCCACGACCATGGTCGCTCCTCCGGTGATCGCCACCACGGTCATGGCAGTGGGAGACAGATTATAGAGCGGGGCCAAACGCGCGACCATGAACACGCCCGCCGTCACCATCGTCGCCGCATGAATAAGTGCCGAGATGGGGGTGGGCCCTTCCATGGCATCCGGCAGCCAGACGTGGAGCGGCACTTGGGCCGATTTGCCGATCGCACCCGTGAACAAGAGTAGACAAATGAGTGTGAGGACGGAGACGTCCCAGGTCCCCCCGAATGGCCCGAGGACATTCATCACGTCGGCGGCAGACTCGTGCGCGCGAGGGAAAATTTCCTGATAGTCGAGCGAGCCGAAGCTGTACCAGACTAACAGGAGGCCTAGCATGAAGCCGAAGTCGCCGACGCGGTTGACGATGAACGCCTTTGTGGCCGCAGCACAGGCAGAGGGACGATCGTACCAGTGACCGATGAGTAGATAGGAACAGAGTCCAACGGCTTCCCAGAAGACAAAGAGTTGCAGCAGGTTGTCCGCCATCACTAACATCAGCATCGAGAAGGTAAAGAGGGCGATGTAGCTGAAGAAACGGGCATAACCGGGATCTCCGCGCATGTATCCGATGGTGTAGATGTGGACGAGAGAACTAACAGTCGTGACGAGGAGCAGCATCACAGCGGTGAGCCGATCGATGGAGAAGCCGATGTGAATATCGAGCATGCCCGAAGTCAGCCAGGCGTAGAGCGGGAAGCTCGTCTGGTGGCCGTTGGCCACGTCGAAAAGGACCAGGACCGAGAGGAGCCACGAGACGAGGACAGCCGGAACGGCGATGAGATGGGCGTTGCCCTTGATCCAATGGCCGAAGAGCCCGAGTATCAGGAACGAGACTAGCGGAAGCAATGGAATGAATTCGTAGGTCATCTAGCAATCGTCTCTCGTCGTTCGGGCCTCAGGGATCGCCGCCAATGCCACGTGTCCCCATACGCGCAATCTGCCAGTCACGAACCACGCGTCACATGTCACGAAAGACGCTTTCTTCACCATTTCAGCAACTGAAATTCGTCAATGTTGATCGCGGATTTTGCGCGGTATAAGGCAATGATGATGGCCAATCCGACCGCGACCTCTGCCGCAGCAACCGTGAGGGCAAAGAAGACAAAGACTTGCCCTGCGACGTCGTGGAAATATTGTGAAAAGGCGACGAAATTAATGTTCGTCGCATTCAACATAAGCTCGACAGACAGCAAAATAATGATGATGTTCCGACGAAGGAGGACTCCGACGAATCCGGTCAGGAACACGATGCCGCTGAGAATCAGGTAATAGCTTAGAGGAACCATGCGATACTCACGTGTGACTTTTCACGGTGCAATTCCTGTCCTCACTGAACAGTGAACGTTTAACATTCGCCGATGTCTTTTTTGGCAAGCATGATCGCCCCGATCATCGCCACGAGCAAGATCAGGGAGGCCACCTCGAACGGAAACAAATAGGTGGAATAGAGCACGTCTCCTATCGCTCCAGCATTGGTCGTCGCTCCGACTGTCATCTCTGTGCCGGTCACCACAACAGGGGCGGTCCAACCCTTCATCACTGTGAGAATGATCGCCTCAATGACCAGGGTCGCCCCCACAATACCCGCCATAGGCCATTGCCGATGGTAGCGGTCGTCCTGCCGCAGATTCAGCAACATCACGACAAAGAGATAGAGGACTAAGATAGCGCCGGCATAGACGATGATTTGAACGGCGGCGAGAAACTCCGCGTGAAGCGTGACGTAGAGCCCTGCCACGTGGAAAAACATGATCAGCAAGGCCAGCGCGCTGTATATAGGATTGCGTAGCGCGACGACCAGTACCGATGTCGCGGCAATCACGAGTGCAAAATAGAAAAAGAATACCTGCTGCATTTCACCTCTTTCTCTATGCCTGAGGAGCCTGCCCGCTCCACAGTCCGTGGCGCGTCCCACGACGTGGCTCGAAACGGCGAGCCCTTCGAACCGTACACATGGGCAATTCAGCCGGGTTTTTGCGGCAGGTGCTTGAACGCAACGTTGAAGAACGCCACATTCGGATGTTGGAGCTCCAACTGCTTTTCTCGAACCGGGAACGATCGATCGCCGATAGCGAGCAATTGCTCCTTGTTGAGATGCAGTTGCCGCTTGTCGTACACAGACCACTCGAATTCCCGTGTCATGCCGAGGGCATCTACCGGACAGGCATCGACACACAACCCACAAAACAGACAGCGGGTCATGTCCATATAATATTCTTTCGAATAGCGCTTCGTCGGCTCGCCCGGCACCTCAGCACTGACCACGCGAATGACCCGCGAGGGACAGGCCGCTTCGCACAAATCGCAGCCGACACATTTTTCCGTCCCGTCGTCGTACCGCAACAAGGCCAGCATCCCGCGATAGTTATCCGGCAACGTCCGCTTTTCGTGCGGGTACTGCTCGGTGACCGGGCGGTAGTGCACCATATGCGACATCGTCGCTTTCATCCCAATGAGGATTTCGTAGAAGGTGATGGTCTTGATCCACGCCGTGAACGTCATGTTTACCAAGCCTTCAGCGATCAGTTTTCAGCAGTCAGTTTCATCGAGATTCGAATCCAAACAGCTACGTTGCTTCACCGCGGAAAGAAATACAGGGTAATCGACGTGATGATGATGTTCGCCAGTGCGATTGGCAGCATGACCTTCCAGCCGAACCGCATCAATTGATCGTAGCGCAGTCTGGGCAACGTCGCGCGTATCCAGATAAACAGAAAAAGGAAAAAATAAACTTTCGCCGCAAACCAGACGATGTGCTCTACCCAGGCCAGCTGTTCGAGGCCGATATACTCGAAGATCGTGCCAGGATAGGGGGCATTCCAGCCGCCCAAGAACAGCGCGGCAGCGACACAGGACACCAGTGTCATATTGGCGTATTCCGCGCTGACGAAGAAGGCGAACCGCATACCGCTATATTCCGTAAAGAATCCAGCCACCAGTTCGCTTTCAGCCTCCGGCAGATCGAATGGGATACGATTGGTCTCAGCTACGGCAGAAATGATGAAGACGACAAAGGCAAAAATTTGGGTGTGGATCGGGAAGAATCCGTCGGGGCGGCCTCCCCAAATGAACCAATGCCAGAATCCGCCTGCCTGCGCTTCTGTAATTTGCACCAGACTGAGGGTGCCCGCCAACATCAGCACGCCGATGAGTGCCAGCCCGACGTTTAACTCGTAGCTGATGACCTGGGCGGCGGCGCGCAAGCCCCCCAGTAATGAGTATTTGCTGTTGGAGGCCCAACCTCCCAGAATAATACCGTACGCGCCGATCGAAGCAATCGCCAGGATGTACAAAACCCCGATATTGATATCGGCGACGACGAAGGGTTTGATCGTGATTCCAAAGATATCCAAGGTCATGTTCGGCCCGAAGGGGATGACAGCGAATCCGATCATGGACACGACCATGGTCAACATCGGAGCCAGGGCGAACATCGCTTTGTTCGCACCGGCCGGCACGATGTCCTCTTTGAAGAATAATTTGATGCCGTCGGCGACCGGTTGAAGGAGCCCATAGGGGCCCACTTCCATGGGGCCCATACGGTCCTGCATCCAGCCAAGCACCTTCCGCTCGAAATAGGTCATGGTGGCAACCGTGATCATCACAATGCTCATCTCTGCCAGTATCTGGGCAAACGTAACTGCAAGCCGCAAGCTTAACTCCGTCACGACAACACTCCCGGATAACAAGTGAAACACACCATAGGTTCTCGCCCGTTTACGTTGTTTTCATCACCGACACGGACACCGTCCGAAAGGATGGAACTTTTGTGTCGGGATCGACGACACAGTCAAAGAGTCGTAGGGCATCCTGCGCGAAATGATCGGGGAACCATGCCAAGCCCTCAGGCACACGATCGAGGACTTTCGCCGTGGTTGCGAATTCACCCCGGCTATTCGAAAGACGAACTCGATCCCCCGTCGTGAGACCAAACCGTGCCGCGTCCACGGGATTCATGTGCAAGTATCCGCTCGATTCGATCTGTAATAATCCCTTCGAATAGGTCGAAAGCTTCCCTGAATGGAACAGGCTCTGGACCAGCCCAAGCTCGACGGTTCCTTCCTGACGCACGGCTCGTGCCGGCAGAGTATACCGACCCGCAAGGTCCCGGCGATACCCATCGGTCACATACTGGTCGACCACCATAGGATTCACTGCGGGAGGAATCGGCGAGGGACCGAGCGAGCCGTAACCGGGAATCACGGCCCGGATCTCTTTGAGGATTTCCTTGGCATCGCCATACTCCAACGGCACGCCGATGAAGACCGAGAGGGCCGAGAGGATTTCCCAGTCGGGCCGGCTATCCCCCAATGGGTCGATCGCGGGCCGAACGGCTTGGACGTGTCCCTCCGTATTGGTGAAAGTTCCGGCCTTCTCCATGGCAGAGGCGGCTGGGAGTACCACATGGGCGAGCGCCGCCGTTTCCGTAAGAAACAGTTCCTGACATACAAGAAGGTCAAGCTTACCCAGCGCCTCTTTGACTCCTGTCTGGGGAGGAAGACTCCCGACAGGATTTTCTCCGACGACAAAGAGACCCTTGATGATCCCGGCTTGCGCACGGTCGATCATCTCGGTGAGTGTGGCCCCAGCCGCTACAGGAAGATCCTCTTTCCATGCATGAGCGATCTGCGCACGCGCATCCTGATCGGTGAGATCGCGCGCGCCCGGCAGCAGTGCCGCAACTGCGCCCATTTCGACCGCCCCTTGATCGTTGTTCTCTTCCGCCAAGGGAGCGAATCCACAACCCTGTGCCGTCAGCTTCCCGGTCAGGAGAAGCAGATCGAGAAGATTGAGACAGATACCGTAGCCGCCTTGACTGCGCAGCAACATCTGGCCGGCAAGCACGACGACACGGCGCCCTCCGACCAGGGAAGCGGCCATCTGGAAAAACGATTCGTGCGGCACCCCTGTGCTCACAGCCAGATCGTCCCAGGCTAGCTGCTGGACAGCGTGCGAAACGGCTGAGACATAGTCCGGTGCCCGCTGCTTGATTGTATTATCGACGTGGTTGCCCTCAACCACTGCCTTCAGCAAACCCAGGACCGCTGCGCCAAACTGCGACGGTGCGATACAGAGATGCTGTTGGGACAAGTTAGAAATGTTGCTGATCGTACCGATCGCGGGCTGGATCGCCTCAATCGTCAACAGTGTTGCACTGTGCTTCTTGACGGCTTCTTTGACTTTCAGTCCGGTGATCGGATTCGCTTCAGTGATATTGGTACCAATCAGGAGTAGCACGTCCGCTTGCACGATGTCCTCGAACGTCACGGTCCAACGGTGTGTGCCTTGCACCAATCGCATGGCCTGTACCCCATTGACATGACCGTACCGCGCGCTGCTATCGAGGTTATTGGTCCCGATCGTGAGGCGCATGAACTTCTGAAACAGATAGAGCTCTTCGTTGGTGCAGCGGCCGGAAATCAGTCCGCCGAAGGCCTGAGGCCCATGCGCGAGTTTGAGCCGTTTGGTCTGTTCGGCCACAAACTCCAGCACGTCTTCCCACGTGGCTTCGACCAGCATACCGTTCCGCCTGATTAACGGATGGGTTATTCGGCTGGGATGGCTCGTCGCACGAAATCCGAAAAATCCGCGCGCGCACAGATCTCCGCTGTTCCGACCGGCGCCATGGGCGCTGTTCACTTCGATCAGCTCCTGGCCCTTGGTTTGGACCGTAATCTGGCAGCCGTCACCGCAAAAGGTGCAAACCGTATCGGCCCGTTTGAGCATCCAGGGGCGATATTCATACATCGAGAGCCGGCTGACAATAGCGCCGACGGGGCAAATCTGGACGCAGCCGCCACAGAACTCACAGTCCAAGGGATGGGAGCCGAATGACTTGATCTCGGTCATTGTGCCTCGTCCTACCGGGGCAAGGGCCTTGACGTCCATCACCTCGTCGCAGTAGCGGACACAGCGCAAACATTGCACGCACCGGTTCATCTGCGTTTCGATGAGGGGGCTGAAATACTCTTTCTGGAAAATGCGTTTGGTTTCCTCAAACCGGCTGGTTGCAGTGTACTGATGGGAGAAGTCCTGAAGGTCGCACTTCCCGCCCTGATCGCAGACCGGGCAATCCAATGGATGATTGGCCAGAATAAATTCGAGCACAGACTTGTGGGCATTGTGCACAACCGTCGTGGCAGTCCGAACCGCCATGCCTTCAGTCGCGATGGTACTGCAAGAGGTTTGGAGCTTCGGCATCCGTTCGACTTCGACCAGGCACATACGACAATTTGCGTCCGGCTTGAGTTTCGGGTGGTAGCAGAAGTGCGGGACCATCACACCGACCCGGCGAGCGGCTTCGATCACCAGGGTGCCTTTCGGCACCGAGACGGATACACCGTCGATCGTCAATCGGACAGTCTCTGTGGTCGCATTGGGCATGGTGCTGTTACTCAATGTCTTCCGGCCGGCTCCAGCTTGATCAAGTTCGCGGCCTCTGCTTCCTGAATCAGGGTGACGTATTCAGCCCGCCAATGTTTCAGCGTGCTCATAATCGGCGCCACTGACGCATCGCCGAAGGCGCAGACCGTTCGGCCTTCAATGTTCTTGCATAGATCGACCAAGGTTTCAAGGTCCTCCATCCGCCCCCGCTTCGCGACAATTCTGCGCATGGTCTGCACCAGCCAGGAGCTTCCTTCCCGGCAAGGGCTGCACTTGCCGCAGGACTCGTGATAGAAAAACTCCATGAGGCGGAGCGCGGCCCACACCATGTCTGTCCCCTCCTCCATCACGGTCACCCCACCGGAGCCGAGCATGGATCCGGCTGCGGCAACGGATTCAAAGTCGAGTTTGACATCGAGGTGGTTCGCCGTGAGGAATGGCGCGGATGCTCCCCCGGGAATGAAGGCCTTGAGAGGTTTGTCGGAGCGCATGCCTCCGGCGTGCTCATAAATCAATTCACGGAAGGTGATCCCCATTGGCACTTCGTAATTCCCCGGCTCATTCACATGGCCGCTGACACAAAACACTCTGGTGCCGGTGCTTTTCGGTGGAGAGCCGATTGAGGCGAACCATTCAGGGCCGCGGCCGACGATGTGAGGAAGGTTCGCCAGGGTCTCGATATTGTTCACCACGGTCGGCTTGTTATAGAGACCGTGTGTCGCCGGGAAGGGAGGCTTGACGCGCGGCAGGCCGCGCTTGCCTTCGAGCGACTCCAGCAATGCTGTTTCTTCTCCGCAGATGTAGGCCCCGGCGCCTCGGTGCACCCATACATTGGCAGTGATTCCTGCGCCCAGAATATTCGTACCGATATAGCCTGCGGTCCGTGCTTCGGCAATCGCCTGCTCCAAGATCCTGGCCCCAAGCACGAATTCGCCTCGTATATAGATGTACGCGGTTTCTGCCCCGATCGCGTAGCAGGCGAGTACGATGCCTTCCAAGATCTGATGGGGATCCCGCTCAATGAGCTGGCGGTCCTTGAACGTGCCAGGCTCGCTCTCGTCTGCATTGCAACAGAGATAGCGTGGACCCTGATAGCCCTTGGGCAGGAATCCCCACTTCACACCGGTCGGGAAGCCCGCGCCGCCACGCCCCCGGAGCCCTGACTTCATGACCATGGCAGTCACGTCAGCCGGCGGCACCTTCCCGACAACCTTTCGGAGCGCCTGGTAACCGCCTGCTCGCTCGTAATCTTGGAGCGAGCCGGTATAGCCCAGCTGCATCATATTCTTGAGCAATATCAGTTCGTGCTTGGGCATAGCTTCAGCGTAAAAAGTGAAAGGTGAAAGGTGAAAGGTTGTAAGAGCGCCGCAATCCGTTACGTTTCACGTTTTACGTCTCACCTTTCACGGCTACCGGTTCCGGCCACATAAACGGGCCGGTCTTGAGCGAACAGGTCCCGTCTCGCTTGAGGTCAGCCAAAATCCTGTCAAATCGTTCCTCTGTGAGCCGTTCGTAATAATCCTCGTTGACCTGCATCATCGGCGCAGTACCACAGGCGGCCAGGCATTCGACCGCACTGAGGGAAAAAAGGCCGTCGGACGTGGTTTCGCCGGG
Source organism: Nitrospira sp. CG24A (assembly GCA_002869925.2). GTDB lineage: Bacteria > Nitrospirota > Nitrospiria > Nitrospirales > Nitrospiraceae > Palsa-1315. The sequence continues at coordinate 139,242 of NEWT02000026.1, read as the reverse complement.
TCCGATTCCGAGTTTCGTTTTGACCCATCCGATGACCGTATCCGACCCAGCCAATGCGCACATCAGGGACTTGCAGACTTGGAGGTGAAACTTCCCCACGCGCTTGAGATTGAGCATCGTATAAAACGTGGCCGTCTCATAGACTTGTGGCGGAGTCAGACGCAACAGCCCCGCAATCTCCTTCATCGCCGCCTCGGATATGAAGCCCTCATCCCGCTGCGCCAGGTACAGCAAGGGAATCAGCGCCGAGCGCTTCACCGGATAGCGCGAAATGATCTCGTCAATTTCTTCTTGGTACTTTTCTTTCAGCATCTGGCTTCCCTGTCTACCCACCCACGGTGAGGGAATGGAGGGTGCCCTTACTGCGCGCGTCCAACGAGGGCCTTCCGAGGCCGCGCGTCGCGCGAGCACGAGGGCATCCTCCTTCCCTCACCTATCGCATTCCCCCATCACCACGTCGTAGGTCCCGAAGATCGTGACGACGTCGGAAATCAAGTAGCCTCTCGCCATGTGATCAAAAGCGCCCATATGGACGAACGACGGCGCGCGAATCTTCAGCCGATAGGGACGCGGGCTGCCGTCGCTGACGATAAAGAATCCCAACTCACCCTTCGGGGCCTCGGTTGCACAATAGGTTTCGGCCTTCGGTGGCTTGATGCCTTGAGTGTAAATGATGAAATGGTGGATCAAGCTTTCCATGTCCCGCATAACCAATTCCTTGGGCGGCGGGATATACTGCGGCGCCTCGGCCATGATCGGCCCAGCAGGAAGCTGATCGAGACATTGTGCGATAATCCTGGCACTCTGACGCATTTCTTCCATGCGGATCCAATAGCGATCATACGTGTCGCCGTTCCTGCCGATCGGCACGTCCCAATCGACTTTGTCGTATACGCCGTAAGGCTCGGCCTTGCGGACATCGTAGGCCACGCCCGACCCTCGCAAGACCGGCCCGGTGCAGCCGAAGCTGATCGCGTCCTCGGCTGAGAGGAGGGCGATGTTCTTGGTACGTCCGAGCCAGATGCGGTTCGACGCGATGAGCGAATCGTATTCCATAACCTTCTCGGGAAAGGTCTCGAGGAACGCTTTCATCCGTTGGACCAGATCTGAGGTAAAATCGCTATCGACACCGCCGATGCGATAGTAGTTCAGGGTCAGCCGGGCTCCGCAGAGCTTTTCGAACATGTCCAACAATGTTTCACGCTCCCGGAATGTCCAAAAAAACACGGTCATCGCGCCGATATCGAGCGCCTGCGTACCGAGCCAAAAGAGGTGCCCGATGATGCGTTGCATCTCAGCCACGATGGTCCGGATATATTCAGCCCGGATCGGCACCTCGATCTCGAGGAGTTTTTCCACGGCACGCACGTAGGCATAGTTGTTGGACATGGCACAGACATAGTCGAGCCGGTCCGTGTGCGGGATGATCTGCATGTAGGTCAATCCCTCTGACAATTTTTCGACACCGCGATGCAGGTAACCGAGGTCCGGCGTCGCCTTTACAACTCGTTCGCCGTCCAGCATGAGCACAACGCGCAATACGCCATGAGTGCTCGGATGTTGCGGCCCCATGTTCAGCAGCAACTCCTCTTTCCGTTGGGAACTGGGCACATCGGGTTCAGCACGAAAGACGCGTTTCTCCTCGTCCGTGATTTCACTCTCGATGACATCGACCGAGGCTTCGTCGAGTCTTGGAATAAACTCGAATTTGCTGCGCCAGCCACGTCCTTCGGTCGGAAAATCTTTTCTCAAAGGGTACCCTTCGTCATAATCCTCCGGCATCAAAATGCGCCGGAGATCGGGGTGTCCGGAAAAGTGAATCCCCATCATGTCGTACACTTCGCGCTCCAGAAACTCAGCACCCTTCCAGATTCCAGTGACCGACGCAATCGTCGGGTCATCCTCGGTAATACGCGCCTTGAGGCGAAGACGCTGCTGAAGGGGAAGCGAGTGCAAGTGGTAGACGACTTCGAATCGCAGCTGATCTTCCGGATAGTCGACCGAGCAAATATCGGTGAGATGATCGAAGGCTGCCTCCGGCGCATCGTGCAAATAGCGCGCAATCTCCAGCAGACCCGTAGCGGCAACAGAGACAGAGGTCTCGGCACGAGCAGTATCCGCACGGATCGCGAGAATCGCACCTGGGAATTTCATCTTCAGGCTGTCGAGCAGAGCTTGCATGGGCACCGTTACACGTAAGACGTAAAATGTGAAACGTGAGAGTTGTGAGAACCGTGCGATGTAGCCGTCCCGCGCACCTCGCTTCTCTTGCAAATCTCGTGGCTCATCGCACAAACACTTTCTCTCGCTGGATCTTTTCTTGTAGCTTGAGCAGCCCGTCGAGCAACGCTTCCGGGCGGGGCGGACAGCCTGGCACATAGACATCGACCGGAATAATCTGGTCCACGCCCTGGACCACGGCGTAACTATTATAGTGGTTACCCGAGGTGGCGCAGGAACCCATAGAAATGACGTACCGCGGTTCCGGCATCTGGTCATAGATGCGGCGGATCACCGGCGCCATCTTGCGGGTCACCGTGCCGGCGATGATCATGAGATCGGCCTGCCTCGGGGACGCTCGAAAGACACCGGCGCCGAAACGATCCAGGTCGTACCGCGACGAGACCGTAGCAATCATCTCGATCGCACAGCACGCGAGGCCGAACGTCATCGGCCATAAGGCCGACTTCCGGGACCAATTCACGACGGCGTCCAGATTGGTCGTCAGGATATTCGCCTCAAACTGTCGTTCCAGAAAACTCATGAACGACTCCGTGAAAGGTGAAAGGTGAAAGGTGAAGTGAAACGAGAACGCCTCTCGTTTTTCCTTTTCACTTCTAACGTTTCAAGTTTTACGTTACTTAGTCCCACTCCAGCGCCCCCTTCTTCCAGGCATACCAGAGCCCGGCCAACAGGATGGCGATAAACACGAGCATTTCGATGAGTCCCAGCATCCCGAGCGACTGAAACCGGATGGCCCACGGGATCATAAAAATGATCTCGATATCGAACACGACGAAAAGCATCGCGATGATGTAGTAGCGCATGGGGAACTGGATGCGCGCATCGGAAAACAGGGGACTTCCACTTTCATAGGGGGTCAGCTTGGCTCGATAGGGACGATTCGGGCGAACGAGCCTGCCGCCGAGCAGCGCGAAGGCGCCAAAGGTCAGGCCCACCACGATAAACAACAGGATCGGTATGTAATTCTCAGGAATGCTCACGCTATCCATGCGGGCTCCGTGAAACGCGATCCGACCCATACAACGTCATCGTGTTGCCCTTACAGATGTCAGGCTGCGGAACAGCCTGCCAGCGCCGAACCGAAGAAGGGCTTAAATTTCAAGCCGTCCAATTGTGGGCGATCGATTCCCTTGTGTTGAACGAGCACCTTGAAAATGCTGCCCATGCCATTCGGCTTGAGGAGATGAATCGCGGCGCGAAACGCAGGGCTCTCCGGCTCCAATCTCCCGATCATCTCCTCAGCGCCAAGCCCCATCAGAAAACTCATTTGGTTCGTGAACCCTGTCACGTGAAGGCCTTGCGTCTCCCCAACAGAAGCCAGACTCGAAAAATCTACGTGGGCGGTCATATCCTGTTCGCCGACGCGAATAAATGGATCGTCGTTCGCCTGCTGCCTGAAATAGCAGAGGAACGTGCCGTCCTTGCGGTCAGACCCGTAGAGATCCTGGGCTGTATGGCCATAGTCGACGGTCAAGACAAATCCACGATCCATCCGCCGCCCCACCTGCTCCATCCAGTCCATCGCGAGTAGATTGACTTCGGTGCTGTAGCCTTCCGGCCACACAGTATTCAGACGCTGGAGATAGTGAGCAAGCGCGGCCGTGGACAACGGCTTGAGGCATTCCACAAAGCGGCCATCTCGATAGTCAACATAGAGCTCTTCGGTCCGTCCGTCCTTGACTCGAACCCGATGCACCGGGAAGGCATCGATCAACTCATTGCTGAAGAGTAAACCGGTCACGCCCTGTGGAGCCAGTCGATCGAGACCCTCCATCCACGTGACAAGGCCAGCCTTGCCGAGCCATGGAGCCAAGTTCTGACGCTGGAAGTTCCGCATCACCGGGCTCCGCTCGATCAGGACATAGCGGACGCGCGATGCAAAGTCCTCTTGACCTGCATGGATCGCCGCAAGGCAATCTCGGGCCAATAAGCCCTTACCAGCACCCATTTCAACGATCGTGAAAGGAGCGGGACAACCCAATACGTCGTCCATTTGTCTGGCTTGCCCGACAATCGCACGGCCAAGAATGGGATGGACGTCGGAACTGGTGTAAAAATCGCCGGACCAGCCGATACGCTCATGCTCGACGTTGTCAGATTGGCGCACGTAATAGCCGTATATAGGATGATAGAGCGCCAGCTCCATGAAGCGGACAAAGGGAATGGGTCCTTTTCTGGTGATTTCTGACGAAATGGCAGCAACGAGTTCAGGATACCCGCTTGTCACAACCCACTCCTCTTAATTTCCTTCTCCGAATACCCCACAGCTTCCGGCAAAGAACTCCATCCCATCGACAACGCACGAGAAGTGACACCAATAGCTGAGGAGACACCCCACCCCTCCCTCTCGAAGGGTCAACACAGGACTAAAAGTTGCATAGATTAGCCTTGAGTTTGCTGGTAAGTCAAGACGGAGAGTATTGGAAACTCAGGCAAATATCCCAATTCAAGAAACCCACTATTCGCCTGAAATATTTCTGCTTAGAGGAGACGCAGGGAGACGGGACCGTGCTCTTGCCTCGAGGGTATAAAAGATGATGGAACCGTGTATAAGTATTGTGCCGATGTATCTCTGTGGGTAGCAGAGTGGCAGAGGCTCAATCATCGAATGACTCAGCATACGATGCAAAGGGATGAGGCCACGCAAATGCATTTCAAAGTCTGGCCCGGCCGGTGGGGCAATGCTCACGCTGGCCTGAGCCAGACGCACGGTCGACGAAGGAGGGTCGCATGGCTTCGCGCTCTTGGGTTCGTGGCGGTGCTCTTCGCGGTCTCGGTCGAATGGAGCGCGTCGTTCAGCTGGGCGGAATCCGAAACACGATTACCGGACGCGCGAGATATTCTCAAGCGCGGGACCATTGAGGTAGGTGGGGTTGTAGGATTCTGGCAAGTATTGAACTTTCCGTTTCACCAAGAACCTTCGACGAATCGTAGTGCCGTGTTCATCAAGCCGAGGATCGGAATGGTAGTAACGGATGAAATACCGGCGGGCCTACTGACCGGAAATCTCGAGGTGCTTGTGGAACCGTTCTTCGCCCGATTTACGCAACCATTTTCGGCGGAGGCGGCAGGAGGCACCTTGGTCTTCAAGTATAACCTCCTGTCGTTCGGGCGGTGGATGCCCTTCTGGGATGCCGGGGTCGGAATGCTCTGGACCAATCTCGCTCCCCGCATTCCAGAGCAGAGCACCCCCCTCAACCTTGTCATCGAGACCGGGCCAGGAGTGCAGTACTTCATGACGGAGCAGACGACGCTGACATTAGGTGTGCGATATAGCCACATTTCGAATGCTGATACCGGCCAACGAAACACCGGGCTCAATGCCGTACTTCCCTATGTCGGACTGTCTTGGTTCCTGCCGAGGTAACGCGAGCTCAGATGACACCATTTCTCTGCCCACAACCTTGTTTCGTTAAACGGTATAGGAAGCCACCGGCTCGTCGCCGCGGTAAAGCGATCAAAACGTCGAGAGTTGTTACAGAGGGAGGAAGACGATCTGGCCGTGCCATTCCTCGCCAGTACTGACTTCGGCAATCAGCAGCAGGTCCTCGATCGCCTGACCGATGGGGTATGCCTGAGGAATTACGATCAAGCCGGTCATGGGCGAGATCACTACCAGTTTTGCGGTCGCATGTGCGACCATGGTTCGCGCATCGTGGGATACGACGATAAGTCCACGTTCTGCCGCATGTGCCAAGATCGTTGAGTCGTCAACACTGCCTAACCCTGCTTCTTGGACAGTGATGACTTCCACCTTGGAAGTACGGCGGCGTATGCCGCGCACAATCCGGGCGTTGCAGTTTTCATCGAAGAGATAGCGAACCGGGGTCACGCGTGAGGAGCCGCAGCCGAACGGCGCGTCGCAAGGCGCTGCCGAAGGTTCGACAGAAATGCCGCATGCCGGGTCTGGAGTTCCTGTCGTATCGCTGCGGTGTCCTGTGCCTGCCTTTGGAGATAGGCCTCGACTTCTGCCTGATACGTCAAGTAAACGGCAAGCACATCATAGACTTGCGCCAACGAAAGCGCTGGAAAGTCCTGGCAGATCTCTTCCGGGGTCGCGCCGTCCCGGAAGCTCTGGATGATGGATTCGATCGCGATCCGCGTTCCGACAATGCGAATCGATCCTTCGGGGGTAAGTGCCAAAAGATCAGGACGGTATTCGCTCAATGTCATAGCGCCTATCCTAATCCCAATGGAAAACCAAGGCAACTGCTAATCAATCCACGGCCAGCTTATTTTGCCGTGACTACGTGAACTGCTGTGATTCTCTTTTCCCTTTCCCTCTTCGGCTCAGAGCTGGAAGGGGTGTAAACTCAGCCCGCATGACCGGGCCCGCAATGATCAGGTCGTTGCGATCAGTCTTCTTTCTATCCTCCACCTAGGCTCGCTGCGCCTTTTCTCGCGACCTATGCGGCAATTCGGGCACCGTTCTGTCGAACCACTGCAATTTTCCTATTCTCTTCGCTTCCCATCCCGGCTCAGCTGGAAGGGATGTGGACTGAGGTGTTCGCCATGGCGTCTGCCATCTTTGAATAGGTGGTGACGGCCACGCACGACGGCATTGCGACGCTTCGGCGCAGTTTTAGAGTCGTGCGTGGTGAGGTATGATGCAGGTCAGTGGCAATGGAGACCCGTCGCATTATGGCGACGCAGAAGCTCCACGCCATTCGTCAGCCGACAATTGGTCGCGGAGTTTCAGATCAAGAACCTTTTGGACCTTGAAGACAATTTTCATAGTGCCCTTTTTGCCGGGCTGTGCCAACTCATTAGCTCGCTTTTTCCAGAAAGATAACTCTGCCCGCAGTTCTTCTGCCGTCATTTGCTCAAGCTTCGCTTCAAAGTTGTCCAGTTTTTTCCAGCGACTCATCTTTGCCAACCTTTCTTCGTGAGGCGTAATTTTCTCCCATCCTCAAATAGGCTTGCTGCGCCTCCTTAACGACCTGCGCGGCAATTCGGGCACCGTTCTGTCGAACCGCTGCGGCTCGCTGAAAGCGAGTAGTGTCGATGTCCGACGTTCCGTCCATGCGCCGCATGGGACGGAACAAGTTTCGACACTAAGCAGTGGTGAGATGGAGAACGGTCGAATTGCCGTGCGAGAGAGTGGGAGGCGCAGCGAGCCTCTCACACCCCATGGCACTTCTTGTATTTTTTCCCGCTGCCGCAGGGGCAGGGGTCGTTGCGGCCGACTTTGTCGTCGTTGTGTTGAACGGTCTGAGGCGCGACTGGTTCTTCTCCGCGATTGAGGATGAGCGGGGGGAGAGGGCGTGAGATGACGGGGGGGGGAGGGGGCACTGGTGCAGCCGTGGGTTGCTCTTCATGCCGGACCGCCTGCACATGAAAGAGCCGATCGAGTGTGTCGGACTTGACCCGTTCCATCATACCGGCAAAGAGATCGAAGCCTTCACGCTTATACTCAATGAGCGGATCTTTCTGCCCGTACCCACGCAATCCAATCCCGTCGCGCAGGTGATCCATCCCGAGCAGATGGTCTTTCCAGTGGTGGTCGATGACCTGGAGCATGAAGGTCTTCTCAAGGAAGCGCATTAATTCAGGGCTCAGTTCCTGCTCTCTCCGGTCGTAGGCGTCACGCACCTGTGTGCGCAGGTCTTCGACCAAGGCGTCGCGCCCAATGGTGCGAAGCGCCTCGCCGCCGTCGCCCTTGCCTTGAGCGATGTCGAAACCGAACTGGCCATGCATGAGCTCAGCGAGCCCTTTGATGTCCCATTCTTCGGAATATTGTTCAGCCGGGCAATAGATGTTCAGCGCAGACTCCACCAGACCGTCGATCATGCCGCGAAGATCGTCTTTCAGATTCGATCCACCTAAAACGGCGCGCCGGTGTTGATAAATCACCTGGCGCTGCTTGTTCATGACGTCATCATATTCCAACAGCTGTTTCCGGATTTCGAAATGATGGCCTTCGACCTTCTTCTGGGCGTTGGCGATGGCCCGGGTAACCATACCATGCTCGATCGGGACACCTTCTTCCATGCCGAGCTTGAGCATCAATTGAGAGACTCGCTCGGACGCGAAGATACGCATCAGGTCGTCTTCCAACGACAAATAGAAGCGTGACGAACCAGGATCGCCCTGGCGACCGGCGCGGCCCCGGAGTTGATTGTCGATCCGGCGGCTTTCGTGGCGCTCAGTTCCAAGAATGTGGAGGCCGCCTGCCGCGATGACCTCTTGCTTGTCCTTCTCGCAGTCGGCTCGAATCTGTTCGAAGATCTCCAGCTTGCGCGCATCAGATAGATCTTCTTCCCGATACAGGATCTGCTTGAACATGAAATCCGGATTGCCGCCCAGGAGAATGTCGGTGCCACGGCCCGCCATATTCGTCGCGATGGTCACAGCGCCCTTGCGTCCGGCCTGAGCAATGATCTCGGCTTCGCGCTCATGCTGTTTGGCATTGAGGACGTTGTGTTTCACGCCGCTCCGGCTCAAGGTGCCGGCGAGCCGCTCAGACTTTTCGATGGAAATCGTGCCGACTAAGACGGGCTGGCCGCGCTCGTGGCATTCCTTGATATCTTCGACGATCGCGTTAAACTTTTCCTTCTCGGTACGGTAGACGACATCGGCGTAATCCAGCCGGATCATCTTGCGATTGGTCGGCACCACATTGACGTCGAGATTGTAGATCTTGGCGAACTCCGCTGCTTCAGTATCCGCCGTACCGGTCATGCCGCTGAGCTTTTTGTACATCCGGAAATAGTTTTGGAAGGTCACCGAGGCCAGCGTTTGATTCTCGTTCGCAATCTTCACGCCTTCTTTCGCCTCGACGGCCTGGTGCAGTCCATCACTCCAGCGGCGTCCCGGCATGAGCCGTCCGGTAAACTCATCCACGATGATGACTTCACCCTCTTTCACAACATAGTCCACATCCCGTTTGTAGAGGCTATAGGCTTGGAGCCCCTTGACGACATGATGGACGAGATCCATGTGGTTCGGATCGTAGAGATTGTCCACGCCGAGCAATTTCTCGACCCGGACGTTGCCGTCTTCGGTCAACGATGCGGTCTTCGTTTTCTCTTCGACTGTGTAGTCTTGCTCCGGCTTCAGCTGTGGAATGATCGCGTTGATGCGGTAATAGAGATCGGTCGTCTCGTCCGTCGGACCGGAAATAATCAACGGCGTACGAGCCTCGTCGATGAGGATACTGTCGACTTCGTCCACAATGGCGTAATTCAATTCGCGCTGCACGCACTGGGCCAAGTCGGTGGCGACCAGGTTGTCCCGGAGATAATCGAACCCATACTCGTTGTTAGTGCCATATGTAATATCGGCGCGATAGGCTTCCGGCCTCGTACAAGGGCGGAGAGACTGGAGCCGCTTGTCGGAGGCCTCATAGGCCGGATCGAAGAAAAATGACGCGTCATGCTGAATAATGCCCACCGAGAGCCCCAGCGCGTGATACAGCACGCCCATCCACTGCGCATCGCGCTTGGCAAGGTAGTCGTTCACCGTGATGAGATGCACGCCTTTGCCTTCAAGCGCATTCAGATACACCGGTAGCGTGGCCATCAGGGTTTTCCCTTCGCCGGTCTTCATTTCAGCGATACGGCCTTTATGGAGAATCATGCCGCCGATCAACTGCACATCGAAATGGCGCATGTTCAGCTTACGGCGGGACATCTCGCGGCAGACCGCAAAGGCCTCGGCCAGTATATTGTCCAGGGTCTCCCCAGCTCCAACACGCTTCTTGAATTCCTGGGTCTTGTCCGCCAGGGCCTGGTCGGAGAGTGGAGTCAGACCGGACTCCAGGCCATTAATCTGCTCCACAATCGGGCGGATTGCCTTGATTTCACGATCGTTTTTGCTACCGAAGATTTGATTGAGTATTTGAGTGACCATGATGCTGTCGTTCGGTACGAACGCCGATGTCTCCGAAAAGATTCAGTGCACTATACAATACCCTTTCTTTAAATCCTATAACAAGCGGCACCTCATACCCTCGATAATTTCAAACTTTATCTTTGCCCTACACCTTTAATCTTCTTCAGGCTTCCGCCCCTGAGCCACCGGCTTGACAGGTCTAGTGGCTGTCCAGTAGCATTCGATCAAGTCACACTAGGGTCGATATCTAATGAACCGCACCGTCATTAAATTTCTGTCGATCCTCCTGGTGCTTTGCGTTCTTTCCGTCGGCGGATTGGCACAGGCGAAATCAGTCGAGCATGCCGGGCACCATGCCCAGCATCAGGCTGCCACCCACGGCACGCTGCTCTGTTCCTGGATGTGTGCCGCCGGGACAGTTCTCGATACTGCGGTGGTCACGTTTCAAGCTGAACTCAAACCGGTTGATCTCAT
>NEWT02000026.1:61585-128591 GCA_002869925.2 Nitrospira sp. CG24A | reverse complement strand
CTTGGACCGATGCGACATCGGTCTATTTTTATACCCAGATTCCGATCGCGCGCGATGCGAATAACAATCTCACGCAGGGAACGAGTTTCATTTTTGGCATTACCAAGTCGTTTCAGCTCATCAAACCGGCGGCCTGATCTATATGGAACCGGTCGAACGAGTGGAGGAGCCAATGAGGAACCGGGCCAAAATCATAGTACTGGGGCTGGTGCTGGCGGCCTGCGCGTACAGTTTCGTGCAGGCGCCTCAAGTCTGGAGCATGAGCTCGCGAGTCCCGACGGTCGGCATGCAGGCCGAGGATTTTCGCTTAACCGATCTGGCAGGCAAGGAACAGAACCTTGGTCAGTATCGCGGGAAGATCGTCCTCCTCAACTTCTGGGCCACCTGGTGCAAGCCCTGCACGACCGAAATGCCGGCCATGCAAACAGCCTATGACAAGTTGCGTGATAAGGGCTTCGTGGTATTGGCCGTCAATGAATTGGAGGACGACGCCAGGGTGCGCGAGCACATCAAGCAATACGGCCATACCTTCCCGGTCTTGATGGATCACGACAACAAAGTCGCCAATCAATTCGGCGTGGTCGGATTACCCGTGAGCGTCTTCATCGATCAAGATGGCCGCGTACAGGAATACATCAAAGGTGGCCTGCTCACCGAACAGAAGATCGATGAAATCGTTGTGCGGATTCAGAAGCAGGAGCCGATGAAAGCAGCCTCGCTGCGATAGAGATCTATGACACGTCGCGTTAGACAATTCGTCGTCGGAGGGTTCGCGCTCTGGCTTGTGGCGCTCAGCGGAATTGTCTACCCTCAACTCACTGCCCACATGGGGCAGCATGAGCATCACAATGCAGCGACTCACGCCACCGTACTCTGTTCATGGCTCTGCATCGCAGCCGATGCGGTCGAAGGCCCTTCGGTCCAATTCGCTCCCGTTGAACAAGTCGCCCTCATAGAACTGGAAGTCTTCGATTCACAGATCAGTCCGGTCCTCAATCTTCAGCCCCCTTCGCGGGCGCCTCCCCTCACGTAGCACCCCTTCTTTTCTCATTTTCAGAGTGTATCGGTGACAATGGCCGCGACTCCTTCGGCCTTTGGCTCGATGGCTGTTGAAATCGCTATTGGCATTGTCTTCTCCAGGTCGGTTAACGAAGGAGTGAATGGCCGAGCTTAAAGTTGAACGAACATTCACATTCGTGGGGATCAGGTAATGGTCAGTTCACATAGACAGTATCGCTTGCAAGGATGGATGGTGTCCGCGACCGTTCATGGCCTGGCGCTCATCGTGGCCCTCGGGCTTATGGCGCAGGTTAAACCGGTCGTGCCGAAAGAAGTGTTCACGTGGGACGTCGCATTGGTCGAGCCACAACGGACTCACAAAACGAGTCAGGCTGAAATCGAGCCTGCCCGGGAACCTGTGAAGCCGACTCCGACCCCGGCAGTTCCTAGCCCTCGTCAGCCCAAAAAGCTCACGCAGAAAGTGCAACCTCGCGAGGTCACCCAGATTGTCCAACGCGAAAACCCGCCAATTGAAGAGACCGTGGCGGTGCAAACGAGAACGGAACCAGTCACGCCGGTTATAGAACAGCAGCCATCGGAGGTTCAGCAGAATGAACAGTCCATGGACGAGCCGGTTGTCCCTGTCGTGCAACAGGAAGTCCCGAGCCAGCCAGAAATATCTGAAGCGCCCATTCAACCGGTCGAAGCTCGCGTCGTCGAGACGGCTCCTGTGACACACGATCCCGACCCTCCAGCTTCCACAACGCCGGCTCAATCTGTCGCGCAGGAGTCCGCGCCGCAGACGCCGACGGCAACTCCTTCGACTCCTGCTGTCAAAGCCGATCATGGCTGGCTGGCTGAATCGCTGAGGCGGAGACTGGCTGAGATCAAACGCTATCCTAGTTCTGCACGCCTCAACGGCTGGGAAGGGAAGGTGGTGCTGCGCGCCGTCATTCGAGCCGATGGCCATTTATCTGAGGTAAAGGTGCATCGAAGCTCCGGCCACGAGACCCTCGACAATGCGGCCATTGAAGCCATCAGGCTGGCCTGTCCACTGCATATGCATCGACCGCTCGGCACGTCCGAAGTCGCGGTCTATGTGCCGATGGTCTATAGCCTGGGGAGTTAGTCGAAGGGGGACGTGTCTTGTGTTCCTGATGTGGAATCAAGGTGTGACCATAGCGCAAGTCGCGATGTTGTTCGGCCTGCTAGGCATAGTGGCTCTACCGGTCTGTGCAGAAGAGAAGCAGAACGTGATAAGCGAAAAAGGACGGACTGAACGGATTCAAGAACTTCAGCGGGAACGGGCAAACATCGAGAGTGAGTTGCGCCGGCTCCGATCGCAGCCGGAAGGGACAGCGCGATCCACGGTTCCGCGTTCTGAATTCTCGGACCAGCCGACAAGAAGCATGAAGGAGTCTCTTGAATCGGTGCCCGGAGTGAGCACCCGACAAGGTGCAACCGGACACGACGCGCAAATCTCCATTCGAGGATCGAAATGAGGCGCACCATGATTGAACGGAAATTCAGAACCAAGAAGCTGGCGTGGATGGTCTGGATTGCTATCAGTGCCGTCTCCCTCGCATCCACGGCCATGGCAACGCCAGAGTCGCCGGTCGTGTTGGGTCCGAAACAGACGACCGATCATCGGGTCAGGGCGGTGGTCGGTCCTTCCGTCAAGATCGACGACGAGGGCCGCATCTCGCTCGCCTGGATAGAGGAAGACAAAGACATCCGTACGGTGTTCTATTCTAGAACGGATAAGTCGGGAGGACCGATGGGAACTCCAGTCACAGTGAACCAGCCGACCGAGGCGCCCTACATGCGACAAGAAGCGCCGGCGCTGGCGGTCGCCGGAGACGACGTATTCCTGACGTGGGCCTTGACCCATCCGAAACTGACACCCGACAAGCCGTTCTCGAACGAACTGCGGCTGAGCCGGTCCACGAACGGCGGGAAAACGTTTTCCCCGTCGATTCTGGTGAACGACGACGAGCAGGTCATCGGCCACAGTTTCGACTCGATTCACGTTGCGCCTGACGGCGTCGTACACGTCGCCTGGATCGATGGACGGGAAGGCAAGAAAGAATCCGGCACCTTCGTCACTCGCTCAACCGATCGCGGCCGCACCGTCGCGAAGAACCTGAAAGTGGACGACAACACCTGTGTCTGTTGCCGGACATCTCTCACCACCGGATCGGACGGGACCCTCTACCTGGCCTGGCGCAAGGTTCTCCCTGGCGACATCCGCGAAACAGTGGTCGCCCGTTCCACGGACGGCGGGAATACCTTTTCTTCACCGGTGATCGTGGGTCACGACAAGTGGGTATTCCCTGGCTGTCCACATCGGCCCGCTTCAGTCGGAACGGATCGGCTCGGGCGGCTCTATGTGGCCTGGTACACCGAGGGCGTCGATGAAACCCCGGCGGTGTTTCTCGCCTATTCGGACGACCGAGGAGAGACGTTTTCTCCCAAGCAGAAACTGAACGTCTCCAAGGGAACCTTCCCGGATCATCCACAAATGGCGGTCGATCCTGAAGGGCGGCTCGTTCTTGTCTGGGAAGAACAATCCCCTGTCCGACGGGAAATCGTGATGAGCGTATCTCTTGACCGTGGACAGACGTTCAGCGCCCCGCAGAAATTAAATGAGAAGAAAGGCCAGACGCCGACCCTCTCGATGAATTCGAAAGGGCTCACCGTCTTGGCATGGATGGAGCATGCAATGCCGGCTCATCGCATGGTGGTGCAAACGGTACAACTACCACCCATGAAAGTCCTGGCGAAGCAAGAACCGTAACATGCCGGCGTCAATGAAACATACCGTGATCGCAATGGCGCTCTCTCTTGTGAGCATCATTGCGGTTAGTCCTACACTTGCCGGCGATCCATTTGTCTCGCTCAAGATGAGCCGGTTGCCCGCGGGGAGCATGGCGGCGCCCTTTGATCTCGCGACGCTAGACGGCAAGGTCGTGAAGTCGAGTGAGTTGGCAGGAAAGGTGGTGCTCGTCAACTTTTGGGCCACCTGGTGCGGGCCCTGCAAAGAAGAAATGCCTTCTCTTGCACGATTGCAGCAGCAATTAGACCTCAAAGACTTTGTCATGTTGACCGTGACGACGGATCTGCAGCGGCAAGGCATCGCCCACTTCCTCTCTCAGTTGGGAGTCAGCTTGCCGGTGCTGTTCGACGAAGATCAAGAAGTGTCACGGTCCTTCATGGTGCGCGGCCTCCCGACCACGATCGTGATCGCACGGGATGGTGCGCTCGTCGGACGAGCGGTGGGGCCTCGCGCCTGGGATAGCCCTGAGGCGATAGCGGTGATGCGGCACGTCATGGAGAGCGGGAAATGAGGAAGTGTTTCGTCCCGACCGCTCTGCTTCTTGCGACACTATACCTGACGCTCTCGGTCGGCGCCTTAGCTTGTCTCTTTGCACACGAGAGCGAGTCACGTTCATCCCATCATCATACAGGTGGAACGACGCAGTCCTCTCTCTGCGCTTGGGCCTGCGACGCCAATCCGACCGTCGACTTTTCTATAATCACACCACAGACACAGCCGCTTCACCTTGTGTCGATGCTGCCGTTGGTCGAATCTTCCGTCTCGCATCTTCTTTCCCGGCAGTCAGCTCAGTCCCGCGCACCCCCTCATTCGTAAAGTCGCATCCACCTAACGTTCGTCAAACATTTCCCTGCACTGACAGAGCTGCAGCTCGCGCGGCTTGCGTCTGCACGGAGGCGGTTGTCCTGTTTCATTCATCATAACAAAGGAGTACGGGCTATGGTGTCGTTCAGGAGAGTGAGGCATCTCATTGTGGCTGTCGCAGCGCTCGGAGGCGCTGTTGATCTGGATCACGTCGCGCTGGCACAAGAGCCGGCCGCAGTAGAGACCGTGCAGCAAGGATCGAGGGAGCAACAACTGCGTGAACAGCTCAAAGGTATCTTGCAAGAGCTGGAGGATCTCAAGCAGGGTCGTGAGAGCACCGTGCCTCCAGCCGAGCAGCCTAAGACGGTCACTGAGAAAGTGTCGCCTGAGCAAGCGCAGGTTACCGGAGCCATGCCGGAATATGAGTTGAGCGATACGAGTATTGTGAGCACGCGCTTCCAAAAGCGGCCTGAGGGGCTCTCGTTGTCGTCGACTCTTCCTTCGGAAACGGATTCTCAGCCGACCAGAACGATGAAGGAGTCGATGGAATCGCTCCCGGGCGTCGTCTTGCGCCAGGCGAACGGACCACGTGATTTCAGCATCATGATTCGTGGCCAAGGCGCCAAGACGACCTTCGCCGCGCGTGACATTAAGTTTTACGAGGATGGATTTGTCCAGACACAGTCCGATGGCTTATCCCGGCTCGATATCCACGATCCCTGGTTTATGAGAAGCACCGAAGTGATTCGCGGAGCCTCATCATCTCTCTACGACAATTACGCATTGGGCGGCATGGTGCATTTTAGAACGAGGCGCGGGAGCGATATCAACGGAGTCGAGATGTTCGGGAGCGGAGGGTCGTTCGGGTACCACAAGGAAGCTCTCGCTGTCGGTCAACAATATGAAAATCTCGACGTTTCCCTCTTTGCCAGCAACGTGGGGGAAGACGGATTCATCAGGCACAGCAATTACAGTACGCAAACGATCAATCTGAATCTGCGATTCAAGATCGACGACAAGCAGAATTTCTACTTTAAGGCCATCACTAATTGGCTGGATACCTTCGTCCCGACCCGTTTGACACAGGCGCAGTTCACGTTCGATCATCGGCAGGCCGGCGGGATAGGAGCCACGAATGCGGAGGTGCTGGCGCAACGCCGGCTCGATCGGCGCACGATTGTCGGAGGCATCTACGAGCGCCAAATCAATGCCAATACGGTCCTCACGCTGGAAGCGGACTACGACGTCAAAGACATCAATCAGACGTTCACCCAGATCAGCGACAACATCAATCCCAACTTCAAGCACTACGCCCACCTGCGGCACGATGGGCATCTGTTCGATATGCCGCTGCAGAGCAATGTCGGCTTCTTTCTCAATAACATGGAGCAAGAGGCCCAGACCTTCCAGAACTTGGCCGACGGGAAAGGTACCAGAGGCAATCTCATTCAGAATTCGCGCGGGACGATCAGGAACGTCGGGGGCCGATTCCGGGAGGAACTAGAGATTGTGCCGAAAGTGACCCTTGCCGCGGGATTAGGCTTTGAGCAATCGATGTTGAGCGTGCAAGCGATTAACTATGGACCCGCGGGGGGCGGACCTCCATCTCCCAGCAGCGCAGATCGAACCTTCACGAACTGGGCTCCGGAAATGTCGCTGACTTGGAAGCCGACGGAGGCCTATCGGCATTGGGTTCGAGCCTCCACTGGATATGGCATCCCTGGTTTCGCCAACGTCCTGAGAGATCCCGTCACTGGACTGCCAGGTACGAATTTCAATCTGAAGCCGCAGAAGAATGCCAACTTTGAGATCGGGACCGAATCCAAGCTGCACGAGACCCTGACGGTTCAACTCGTCGGGTTCTGGACCTTCTTTAAAGATGAATTGATCACGCAAACCATCACGCCGGGCAACACCGCCACGGTGAATGCCGATTCGTCTCAATATCGAGGAATCGAACTCTTTTACGATTGGAGGCCGATGACAGGCCTCCGATTCTCCGGGGCCTATACCCACATCAACGCCAAGTACATCAATTTTTCTGATCAGCTGAATGCGGCTGCCGGACCCTTGGCTCGAGATGGAAAACATGTGGCCAATGTGCCGACCGACGTCTTCAATTCCAAGGTGTCATACGACCATGGGCCGACCGGATGGGGAGCCTGGGTTGAAGGCAGTTATCACAATAGCTACTTCCTGAACAACAGCAACACGTTCGGTATCCCCTCCTATGTGATCGCCAATGTGAACATTCACAAGAATTTCGAGCTGAACAACTCCTGGTTCCGTTTTGCCAAGATCTTTATTGAGGTGGATAACATCGCAGATAAGAAATACGCCGCATCCGGCCAGGTCATCGGGGGTGAAACCGCCGGTGCTGCCGCCGGCCAATCAGTATTCTTCGCCGGTTATGGCCGGGCATTCTATGGCGGGGTGACGGTGGGGCTGTTCTAAATTGCCTGGCGACGCAAATGGTTCTGGGCGGGGATGAGGGCGTCCTTGATGCCCTCATCCACCGGACGTGTTCATCACTCATGGGATGAGTCTGATGACGACAGAAAGCGAGGTGCAAGATGAATAAGCAATTGCTTCGGGTCAATGAAGCGGCGGCAGTCTTAAACGTCAGCCGTTGGACAGTCTATCGGTGGGTGGAGGAAGGGAAGTTGAGCGCCACGAAAATCGGCAGGCAGAGCTTGCGCGTGATCGGCAATTCGGTCGATAAACTGATTGCCGAGAATCGGACCGATCACTGACGCCAGCTAGCACAAGCAACGGGTAAAGTGAGGCGAACAGCGATATCGAGTGCGGCAATTGTAGAAAGGGCCGTGTGTTTGGATGGAAGGACTCAAAGAACTTGTTGAGTATGGCGTCATCGGGCTTTTGCTGGGATTGAGTGTCTGGGCCATAGGAGTGGCGGTGGAGCGCTGGCTCTTCTACCGGCAGGTAGACATACATCAGTTTCCCACACTGGATCTCTGCGAGGTCACGTTGACGAGGAGGCTGGTCGTGATCGGTACCGTCGCGGCCAATGCTCCCTATATCGGACTGCTGGGGACGGTCCTCGGCATTATGCTCACGTTTCACACGATGGGCACATCCGGCACATTGGCGGTGGCATCGATCATGATCGGCCTAAGCCTCGCGCTCAAGGCCACCGCGGCGGGGCTGCTGGTCGCCATTCCCTGCGTGGTCCTGAACAACGTCCTTCGTCGCCGCGTCAGCGAGCTCCTGGCGCAGTACAAGGCGCAGCATGGATTGTGAGCTGAGTGTATTTGCATAGGAATACGGCTTGCGCGCGACGTACTGTAGCATCCGTGAGCATCTGTTAGCAGAGATCAGTAGACAAGAGGGCTGCATGCCCCCTATATAGCGTGCCCACTTTGCATTCGAGGAGCGAAGGAGAATTGAGATGCGACGAGCCATTTTTCTCTTGATGTTCAGTTTTCTGCTGTTGGCTATTGCCCTCTCTCCGGCGGAGGCGGAGGCTGAGCCGGAAACGAAAGCTGGCTTGACGCTTGGCTCAATACTGCCGGTGTTCGTCGGGCCTGTGCCGATTTCTCCTCCTGCTGTCAGATTCGATGAGCGCGGGTCTGTGCATCTGGCCTGGCTTGAGAAATCGGAGTCGACTGGAGCGGTGAAAAGTATCCGAATTGGGAACGAGGGAAAGGCCGTGGCAACCCCCGTGCAGGTAAACCCTGAGGCGCTTCCCCCTGACGCGTTTCATCTGGCTCCTGGGCTCGCAACGGGCACACACGATCATGTCTTTGTGTCGTGGTCAACCACGAACCGAACCCCTGGCTCTCTGTTCGCATCGGATCTGAAAGTAGCGCGGTCACAAGATGGGGGACGGACTTTTGAGGCCCCGATACAGGTCAACGACGACGGCCTGCCGATCAGCCACACGTTTGAGGATCTCGCGACGGGACATGGTTCCGACCTGTACCTGGCTTGGTTGGACGGGAGAGGTAAAGACCAAAGCGGGGCAGGGGTGCTCTTTGGCTGTTCCAAAAACCAGGGACAGACCATAGGCAAAAATCTTACGGTGGACGGTATGGCATGCCCCTGCTGTCGCCCGATGATGGCGGTGGCGCCGAACGGACATCTCTGGGTGGCCTGGCGAAAAACATTTGCCGGCAATGTGCGCGACATCGTTCTGGCCAAGTCCGAGGATCGCGGACAGACCTTTTCATCACCCCTGCTGGTTCACAAAGACAATTGGGTCTTCTCTGCCTGTCCGCATCGAGGCCCGTCGATCGGGTTCGATCGATTTGGGCGGATGTATGTCGGCTGGTATACGGAAGGGGCGGATGAGCAGCCTCGACTGTTTGTTGCGACCTCCGACGACCAAGGCCAAACATTCAGCTCCCCCATATCCCTTCACACCTCGACGACATCGTTGCCCGATCAGATGCGGATGGCGGTGCATCCGGATGGCGCGGTCGTGGCAGTGTGGGAAGAGATCACCGGCGTTCGCAAACGGGTTGTCATGCGGGTTTCGATGGATCGCGGGCAACATTTCGGCCCGTTACAGCCTTTGAGCGCCGGAGCCAAGGCAGAATATCCCACCGTGGCCATTCATGAGTCGGGTAGTGTTGCCATCAGCTGGACGGAACAGGCATGGCCGAATAATCGGATCGTGTTGCAGCAAGGGCGCCTAATCAGTCAGCGATAGCGCGATGATGAACACGAATGCGTAAAGCACTCCTACGGAGCGCCACGTGAGAGCTTCGGACCTCTCCCGACGGCTCAAAACAGGGGCAACCGTTTTACTGGCCGTCTATGCCTTGCTGATGGCGCTCGCGGCAGCTTGCCCGCTCGGTCCGACATTCGATTCTCATCACCAGGCTCACGCACATGACCACTTATATCCCCACACGATCTTATGCGACTGGTCATGCCAACTATCTTCGTCTCCACCCTTCATCAGTCTGTGGGACCGCACCCTGCCAGGTTTAGTTTTCATCGGCATTGCCACTGTGTTGACGCAACGCCTGCTCACAAGAGCCGAGATACTGCCCGAGATGCGAGGCCCTCCAGTGCGCCTGTCTAAGTCTAAAACCTAGCGTCTACATTCTAGCGGTCCGTTCATCGGCATGTCATGAGTTCAAGCTGGGCACGGCTTGCGCTATTTTCGGCAAGACGGCCGACGAGCCGGCTTCTCATTGTATCTCCAGGAGGGCGTGATGAAAAACTATGTGCGGTTATTGCTTGTCGTATCTCTATTGACCGGTATTTCCCTATTTTCACCCATTGCGAGCGTGCATGCCCAAGACAAGTCCGTGCCACCGCAAGCGCCGCAGCCGGAAGAGTTGAACGTTGAACCCGTCGTCGTGACCGCTACGCGAACAGCACGGTCGCTGGCCGATATGCCCGTGAGTGTCTCGGTGGTGACTCGGCAGGACGTCAAGGACGCACCCGCGATCGGTACGGACGACATCCTGCGCACCGTCCCTGGTATCAACATGCCTTTTTTGAATAGCTTCACGCAACATCCGACAGGCAACCTTGCCGGAATGCGAGGCCTGGGTGATCTTCGTACCCTGGTCTTAGTGGATGGGGTTCCTCTGAACGATCCCTTCTTCGGGACGACGCAATGGAACATGGTGCCCAAGGAGACGATTGAACGAGTGGAGGTCGTCCGCGGAGGAGCGTCCAGTCTATGGGGCAACTTCGCGATGGGAGGAGTAATTAACATTATTACCCGCAATGCCGGAGAAAGAACGGTGAGCCAAAGCCTGATGGGTGGATCCAATGGAACGTTTCGGACGAACACCTATGTCAGCAATCGGATCAATGATCGATTTGGAATCAGTGCAAATGTCAATTACCAACAGACTGATGGCTATACACCGCAACAAGCGGACCTGCGAGGCGCAATCGACCAAAACGCCGGTAGCTCAAACGCCAATGTTCAATTCAAAACGGATTACCAATCGCCGGATTTCAAGTGGTTTGGCCGCGTTAATTATTACAACAGCCGCCAAAACATTGGCCGCGCGTTGGACGATAACCGCCAGAATACGGTGAACTTCCAATCGGGAGCGACGTGGAAATTGAGCGAGCAGGAAACTCTAGAGGCCAATGCGTTCTATCTGCAACAGCAACAGGAATTCAATACTGCTTCCTTCGTGACACCAGGGAATCGGAATTCAAACTTTCTGTCGGCTTTCCATCAGATCCCCGTCACCAGCATTGGCGGCTCTTCCCAGTATTCACGGACGATCAACGAAACGTTTCGCTCGTTTCAGCTCGGGGTAGATCTGCGCCAAATCCAGGCCGTCGATCGCTCGCAACGCTTTAGCGCGCCCGGAGCCAGCCCCACCACCCTCAATGGGCATGGAAGCCAACTGTTTGCGGGCGCATTTGGTCAAGTCAGCATCGTCCCCATACCGAATCTCGAACTCTTGGGCAGTCTGCGGTTGGATTACTACCAAAACTATGCGTCGAAGCAGGAATCCGCTCCGGGGACGACGACCAACTTGGAGAACCAGGAACGGCTGCAGCTCAATCCTAAACTGGCCCTACGCTATCAAATTATTGAACCCCTCGCCTTCCGAGCCTCCGTGTATAGGGCCTTTCGAGCCCCGACCCTTGACGCCCTGCATTACAATTTTGTCACGTCGAACTTTGCCTTGCTGGGCAACAATCAGGTGGCTCCCGAGACCATGTGGGGCGGCGATGCCGGCTTCGATGTCTATAGCGGGAGATTCAAAGGACAGGCCAATGTCTTTTGGAATGAGGTCAATCACGCGATTACGCCAATCCCCACCAGCTTCTTTCCCGTCTTCACGCTGCAATATTTCAATGTGGGAAAACTCCGGAGCCGGGGAGTCGAACTCTTGGGCGAAGTGGAGCTGACACAATACTGGTCAGCGATATTCGGCTACACCTATACCGACTCCACCATCACGGACAATCCCACCGATCCCACTGTCGTTGGGAAGCGCAGTCCCAATGTCCCGCTCCATTCTCAGACCGCTACTCTGCGGTACCGCGATCCGGAGGGACTCGATTTTTCGCTTCGCATGCGAGCCAATGAACGGATCTTTGCCCAACCCGATAACGGGACCAAGCTGAGCAACCAGTTCATTTTGGATCTCTACGGCTCATATCCCATCTATAAGAATGTCAGCATGTTCGTAATCGGAGAAAATATACTCAACGACACATATCTGGCATCGAATTTCGGTGGAACAAATTGGATCGGGGCGCCACGGCAATTCTTCGGCGGTGTGAATTTCACGTTGTAGCGGGAAAGATTTACAAAGATGGCGAGCCGCCGGCTGATGCTCGGGGCGTTTGCCAGTCCGCGGCATCCATCATCGACATCGATGAGTGCCCATCAGTAGACGGCTCGGATGGGTGGTGGGTGCAGTCGCCGACCGTATGAGACCGTGCGAGCTTTGATACAAGGCTCGCACGGCTGCCATGTCGCCTGACATGGCAGGGGTGGCCAAGCCACTATATCCTGCGTGATGATCACTGTAACGAAGTGTGCCCACACCCCCTCTTCATTAGTAGAGCAGCGACAAGATTCCTGGAAGATCAAAATCAGGGTTGTCGTGCTGCTTGCTCATCAGCTCCTAAAGGGAGATCCGGCCAGATGCGAGGCCACAGGCCTTGAAAAACAGGAAGTGTATTGACTGCTTGGGGTCGGACATTTAACGCAACGGAGAGAAGTGCTATGTATCCGAATGCACATCACAACACCATAACCATCGACTTTCAGCAACTGAATGCGCGGAAGTCAGCCGAAGCCTTGCGCAGGGAGCCTGAATCCTCGTTGCGCAAGAAGCCTGACCTCTACAAGCCTTCAGCCTGAACACCGGTGTCGTGTCGAAAACTGTAGCATCCGTGAGCAGACGTCGGTAGACAGGTGATCCGTTGACGCGTATAAGCAGTGACCTCGTGGAGAAAGTGATGATGCGTTCTGCCAGATCACGCCATACCGTGCTTGTCGCCGGGCTCGTCGCCCTGGTCTATGCGTCGCTGGCGTTCATGGCGGCTGGCTGCGCGTTGCGTCACATCGATCCCTCCAACGGCCACACACACCAGAGTTCTCACGAGACGGCTCCGCACAATGCGCTCTGCGCTTGGGCCTGTCAGGCCACGTCTGATGCTGGGCTCACGACGGAGTCGGCGTCGTTGGCAACAGAGCTGGTTGTCCGGCTGGTGGTCTCGTCTCCTAATCAGGAAACCCCTTCGCTCTCTTCCTCTCTGCTTCGCTCCCGCGCGCCTCCGTCTGGACCCTTCGTCCCCATCGGATAAGGGGCCCCGGGCTGGTTGCTTCGTTCTGCTTCCTCTCGCGCCCCCTTCTTCGATCTCGGCTTCGTACACACACTATTGACGATTGTTGTTCTATCGATGTCCGGCGGGCTGCCTCCTCGCTCGGACTGATCCGGGGCGCAGGTGTTTCCTCCCTGTCCTCCGCCCCGGTCTTTTTTCACCGCAAGGTGCTTCAAGGATCCAGGTCATGAATATCCCCCTCTGCAGTTGGACGATCGGAATGGGGCTGTGTCTCGTGGTGGTGGTGCAGGGCGAGACGGTGATGGCTCAGGCCTCACGACCGATCGACGAGATGCGCGGCAATTGCGATCACTATGCGCTGGATGTCCAAACTGAACTGGCGGCGATGGCGGGCGCCCCACGGAACCTGACCGCCCTGACCGAACGAGGGGCTGCTCCGCCGATCAGTCCGAACCGGCAAGCACTCTTGGTGACCCTGCACCACCGCGAGGCCGTTACCCTTGTCGCGACCCCGAAACTTGCCAGTCCCAACGCGGGGCTTGTGGCGTTGTCCGTCCCAGAGGACGGGCTCTACCGCATCAGTGCGGGAGCTGCTGTCTGGATTGAAGTCGCGCACGGGCAGGCGCGAGTGGAGCCTACGCAGTTCGAGATGCAGACAGGCTGTGCCACGCTCTTCAAGACGATCCAGTATCGGTTGAAGAAAGGGGTGGGCTATTGGATCGAGCTGTCTGGAAACATGACAGATGTCACGCTTCTTCTCTCATCAGAAACGAGGTAACTCATGGTTCTGACTCTCGATAGGACACGACAGGCGTTCGTGATCGCCATGGCGCTGTTCTTGTTGACCTGCGTCCCATGGCTTGCAGAGGCAGGCACGCTGGATCGTTGGCAGACATTGACGGAATTGGGAACCGCGGCGCGAGATCAAGCCCAGTATGAGGACGCAGAGCGCCTGTTTCTGTTGGCACGCCATGAGGCGGAACAGTTCGAGCCCGGCGACAGGCGGGTGGCGGCGACGCTGAATCATTTAGGCCTCGTCTACCATGCACAGGGCCAGTACGCCCGAGCAAAGTCCTACTATGAGCAGGCGTTGGCCCGGTGGGAACAGGCACTCGGCTCCGATCATGCGGATGTAGGATCCGCATTGAACAATCTGGCAGAAATCTATCAGGAGGAAGGGGCCTTCGATCTGGCCGAAGCCTCGTATCTCCGCTCGCTCGCGATCGAGGAACGAGCTTTAGGTCGCGGCCACCCAGAGTTGGCTGTCGGGTTCAACAATCTCGCAGGACTGTATCGGAAACAGGGGCGCCTCGTGCAAGCCGAATCACGGTTTCATCTGGCGCTAGCCCTCCTGGCTGGCGCCGACGGAGCCACCTCGATCGACCCCTCGCCGTTCCTGAACAACCTGGCAGCCCTCTACGCCGAGAAGGGGTTCTATACCTATGCTGAACCCCTGTATCGGCAAGCCCTCGCCCTCCGACTCGAGCGTTTTGGGAATCACCACCCGTCGGTGGCGATCGGTCTGAACAATCTGGCCAATCTCCACCATGCCCAAGGGCTGCCTGAACTTGCGGATCGATACTATCATAAGGCCTTGTCGGTCAGTGAGGCAGCGGCAGGACCGGAGGCCGCGCTCACCGGGACGATTCTCGGAAACTGGGCCTGGCTCGCGCACGAGCGAGGACTTGTCGATGAGGCGAAGTTTCGGTACCAACAGGCACTGGTCATCCAGCAGAAGGCCCTCGGACGAGACCATCCGACGATTGCCGTGCTATGTGAACGCTATGCCGCCCTCTTGCATGGCCTCGGACAATCGGCTGAAGCGAACCTCTTCGCCGCGCGAGCGGCGACGATTCGAGTTCATCACACCCACTCATCCCGTTCGCATGAAGAAAACCAGCCGAATGCGACGAGTCAGGAAGCACAGAAAAAATGAGATGAAAAGCGAGAGGGAGGAAAGGAGGCACTCGGAGAGTTCGTAAAGATCTATTCACCTTATAAAGGAGGGGTGTCCGATGAAGCAGAGATGGATGACAGTCATGACAGTGGCGGTGCTCGGCATGGGGCTGAGTCTGCAGCCGACGATCTTGCTGGCGGGGAAAGGCGACGATCATACCCAGGAGGTGATCAAGCACGCCAAGGAAGGGGTCGCGCACACGAAAGAAGCGATTCACCATATCGAAGAGTCCATCAAGGGAACCGGCGATGCGCATGCCAAAGAAGCATTGGAGCATGCGAAGGAAGCGATTACCCATGCCGACGAATCGATCGCCCATGCCGAGATGAGCGCGAAAGCGCACGAAGGGAAGAAGCACAAGTAAGTCACGGAGCCTGAGTCTGGTGCTACCGGTGTCTTCTGTCGCCGGTAGCACTGAACCGCTATTGCCATCCGCCGCCGTACTATATCCGATCTGACGATAATTGACGGAGGCTTTACCTCATCCCATCGTGGAATTTGTAGCACACGGAGCCTCCGTGAGCAGGCGTCGGTAGACAGATATTCGGCGGGCGCGTATAGACATACCATCGTGGAGAAGGTGATGACACGTCCTGGCCTATCACGCAGTACCGCGCTTGTCGCAGGTCTTGTGGCCCTGGTCTATGTGTCGCTGGCGGCGATGGCGGCGAGTTGCGCGTTGCATCACGCCGACCCCTCCAGCCGCCATGCGCATCATGATTCGCACGAGGCTGTTCCCCACAACGCGCTCTGCGCCTGGGCCTGTCAGTCCACATCCGATGCCGGACTGGTCACAGAGCCGCCGACGTTAGCAACGAGCCTGGTTGTCCGGCTCGCGCCCTTGCCTCCCAATCAGGAAGCCCCTTCGTCCTTTTCTTCCCTGCTCCACTCTCGCGCGCCTCCGTTGGTGTCCTTCGTCTGTATCGGATAAGGGACCACGGGCGGCCGTTTCATTCTGAGTCCTCTCGCGCTTCTTTATTCGATCTCGGTTTCGCGTCCACACAAATATTTGTGAGCTATCGATGTCCGGGTCGGGCTGCCTCCTCGCTCGGACTGATCCGGGGCGCAGGCGTTTTCTCCTTTGTCCTTCGCCCCGGCCTTTTACTCAGGTGCTATGAAAGGAGTGTCACGATGCGACACGTTGTTTCTCACATTGGCAGGGTGGGTGTCACGGTCGAGGCTGCAGCGGCGAGGGCGTAAAAATTAGGGGGGCTGTTCCATCGATCATGCAATTCATATGAATGGAGGCCGACGATGAGAACACAGTGGGCACTGGCGCTATGCGCCATCATGGTATGGGGCTGTGCGGAAATGGGTCCGGCGCCCACTTCTTCCGCACCGGTGAAGCCGAGGGATGGTGAACTCCCCCTGCCGGCCGGGTATCAGAACGGGCCGAAGTTTTTGTCGGAGATTCAGCGACCGGACGCGAAGCAGGTACGCGAGTTGTTCATCAACCCGGTCGGCGCCAAGACGAATCCGGGGCAGCCGTTTCCCAACGGCACGGTGATGGTCATGGAACTCTATAAAGCCAAGACGACCGGTGAGACACTGGAAACCGGCGCGGATGGCAAGCTTGTGAAAGACGACCTCGCGAAGATCTTGGTGATGGGGAAGGGCGAAGGGTGGGGACAAGAGGTGCCTGACAATTTAAAGAACGGTCAGTGGGTGTTTGCGGCTTATGGGCCGGACGGGAAAGCCTTGGCAGAAGATTTCACCAAGTGCCGCGCTTGTCATGCGCCGCTTGCACAGAAAGACTTCGTGCATCGGTACGATGAATATTTTGAGAAACGAATGGCGAGGTGAGCGCCGTGTGGTCGCGTGGAATTGGGACAGGTGTTCGGCTGACCTCCTAACACATGTTCCGGTAGGGGGGAGCGCAGGGTTGGTCGCTCCCCCGCCACACCGACGGCAGGATAGCCGAATTGTGGAGCCGTTGTGACTCCGCATCCAATCAGTGGACGGGTAGATCGATGGGGCTCGGGTTGATCATCCAAAGGCCCAGGATGGTTCACGGAGTAAAAGGACTCATGCGCGGGCTATGGGCCAGAAACAGAAAAAAGTATGAGGCAGCCGGTAGTGGGTCTGGCAGTTGCGCATTCTTCTCCAGGCCTGCCCGAGGAGTCGGAGGTGGCCTCCCTCCGATTTCTCGGCCCTTCGGGGAGTGCTGAGGGTTACGACGGTGGACATCATGCCCATGATCCATGACGTGGTGATGAACGCGGTATAAGCGGGAAACTCGCGTGACGAGGTGCTCCCACAACTTACAACCGTGTAATAAGGAGCGATGATGCAATGCACCCGCTGTGCCGGCCTGAGCGTACCCGAGATCATCTACGAGGGAGGAAGCAGGATCCCAGCCCTGCGATGCGTTCACTGCGGGGACGTGAGCGACCATGTCATCGTCTCCAACCGTCAACGCCGCTCGTACCCAAAACCAAGGCGAGTCCGAACGCCCACCTACGGGAGCGATCGGCGGAAGAAGACCAAGCACACAGTCGCTGTATGGTCGGTCTTTGTCATCAAACAATTCGCCGGCAGGGGTGATTGTGGCCATCGCCAAGGACGGCAGGATGCCTGATCCGATAATCGTGACAGACGGGTTCCGATCGACGATTCGGCTGCCTGTGGGATGTGTCGATGGTGCGCTGATCTCAGAGCGCACAGGATGTGCTCTTCGTGCGATGAGACTGCGGGCGGGACTTCACAGGTTGGACTGCGCTGACCACGCAGGGAGTCCCGAGGGGGGAAACGTATGCCCATACGTTTCCCTCTCCCCATTTCTCCAACACCGGCACGACGGACATCGCGGGCTCATGACGATGGAGCAGGCATAGGCAAGAGCCTGCCTGGACCTGTAGACACAGGGGCGGTAACCGGATTAGCAAGGCGATATTCTTAAGGGGTCGGCGATGCGTCTGCTGTGCATACTCGGAATGGCGATGATCCTGTGCCTCACGAGCCCGGCGTTCGCCGATGAGCCGCCTCTTGCGACACTCCTGCGCGCACAGGCACTCAACACAGTGTTTGAGGGATTTGAATTTTACAACGTGACGATCGAGAGCGACCTGGCACAAGCCGATGGCACACACGAAGTGATCGCCGTGGCCAGCGGAAAGTTTCTCGAACAGACCAGACGACTCAGAGTCTTGTTTCTTGTCGTCGGCGAGACGGTGATCGGAGGGCAAGTGCTCGAAGAGAATGGCATGCCTCCTTGCACGACATCATCCGGCACTCATGCCTCGGCGCGTTAACCACAGAGGAGGTCAGAACATGTTCAAGCATCTTGTTGCCGGCATTCTCGTCTCGGCGAGTCTGCTCATCATGGGTCCGGCCGCGTTCGCGCTGCAGGCCGGAGGAGTCGAGATCGGCGACCTGGAAACCGGATCGGTGGTCGGCCAGTCTTTTAAAGAGCTCGATGTCGATGCGCAGTTGTTCGCTATCGAAATCGGCACAGTGAAAAGTTGGTATCCTCCGATTACGGTGATCGATTTCAAAGTTCGGCCAGGCCGGCCTGTGTTGCTGAAGGTGACGAACAAATCCGCCGGTGAGCGGGGGTTCCAAATGACAGATGCGGTGAATGACCGCGCTCCGACCGTGTTGAAAGCCCAGGTCGTCTTGAAACCGGGTGAGACGAAATATATCGGCATCCCCACCAGCGACCTCTTCTATGCAACACAGGGGAACACGTTGACCTATCGCGATCATCTCAATCCGAAGGATCCCGGAGGGACGCTGCTCATGATCAAGTAGTCGTGAGTCGGTTCGGTTGGGCCGCAAGGCCGATACCGGGCGTGGCTGGCACTCCAACGTCTCGGAACTGAGCGCCACGCTTGGGCGGATCTTTCGATTTTGACAAACATGTAGCATGTGTAGCAACTGTTGCATCCGTGAGCAAGCATAGGTAGACAAACGATCGGTGGACGGGTATAAGGGGCATACGTGTCACCTCTCGCACCTAGGAAGATTACATACGGTGGGGAATTTTCGCTCGTGTCGCCGGGTTTACCGAGAGCAAGATGTATCATGCAATCCATCCTCTTCATCGAAACAGACCGAGGCCGGCGGTATCGGCATGGCGGGATAGCGTGATTCGATTCAATCGACAAATCCTCGTGCTGCCATTGGTGGCCTGCCTGCTCTTGGTGCCTGCGCTTGCTTCACCGGCAACCGTGGCTCATGAAGCACAACATGACCACCACCAGGCGGCGACCCATTCCTCCGCACTCTGTTCGTGGCTCTGCGGGGTGGGACAGGGATTCGATCTTACGGACTCCGTCTTCGTTCCGACCATTGCCTTTCTTTCATGGATCGACATCGAATCGGCCGATAAGCCTGATATCGGCGTCACGGTTCTCTCTTCTTCGCGTAGCCCTCCCCATCTTCCTGCTAACTGAGTGCTGCCATCAGCCTGTGGCAGTCGTGCGCACTTCTGTGTGGGTGCGCATAATGCTTTCGTGGCTGATGTCCATCTAAATAATTCATTGAATCTGTCGACGCCTTGTTCGGCCCTAATGGCCAGGATCTACGGCATCGGCAGTATTCCATTATTTTTCAAGAGACACTCCGACGAGTGGGGAGGAGATAGATCATGGACGAAATGCTGACATTGCAGCACAAACGGCTACTCCGGGTCGACGAAGCGGCGCGGCTCCTGAGCGTCAGCCGTTGGACGGTATATCGGTGGGTAGAAGCCGGCCGCCTTGGTGGAACCAGGCTTGGCGCCGGTAGTCTTCGGATTTTCAGCGAGACGGTCGCCGCCTTGATTAATCACCACTGTATCGGGGTGCCGGTTGCGGCGGAGATGACTCAGGGAACCCAGGCCCTCCAGGGATCGTCTGGACCAATCCGCAGTAAAGATCCCGTCTCTGAGAGAGTCCGTCTACGGCAACAAGCGGTTGGAAGATGAAGACGGGAATTAGCCGGCCGCGCCTGCTGGCCTGTATTTCTCTCCTGATGCTACTCGGAGTGGGGATTAAATCGCCGGCAGAGGCATCCTGTGGTTCGGCGAGCTGTTTCGTCGTCATCGGATCGCAGCAGCAGGTCTCGCCCGCCGGGGTACTCACGATGAACCTGACCCATACCTATACAAACAATGAAATACCGCCGGACGGCGCCAGTAGCATCCCCTTTGCCAACCAACAAACGAAGCAACTGATTCTAGGCAATTCTCAAGTCAGCCAGTTGGCCACGTTGGTCCGGATCACGACGCTGGATCTGAATTACGGCTTGACTGAACGGTTCGGACTCGCGTTGGCGGTTCCGTACAGGCAGATCAATGCCATCGGGCAGATCGGTGCAGGCACCCTGACGAATACCAACGATAAGGGCATCGGCGACGTGTTGCTGAAGATGAAATACAACATGCTGCCGACACTGCGCAGCATGCTCGTGTTTGAAATGGGGGTCTATTTTCCCACCGGGGACTATGGGCATGAAGGGGCTCCCGGACAGCTTGCCGAGTCGACGCTTCAGGTCGGAAAAGGCGCCTTCGGCTTTCAGCCGGGATTCTACCAGACCTATGAAGTGCTGCCGCACCGGCTGAATCAGTTTCTGTCAGGGCACTGGCGCTACAACCTGCGTAATTCAGACGGCTACCAATCCGGACAGGAGTATGCCTTGAATACCGGGGTGAATCTCGTCACCCTGCCCTGGCTGACGCTCACTGAGCAGATTAATTTTCGGTACAAGACACAAGACAACATTGAGTCGCAACTGTTCGAGTTGCAAGGAGCCCCGTTGAACCGCCCCGTGCTCCTTGACGGAAACATCCTCGACCGGCCGGTTCCCACAACAAACAGCACATACCTGGCCTTTTCAACCGGCGCCGTCGTCAACGTGTTCGATTATGGTCAGCTCTATGTCATTGCGCAAATACCGATCTACCGCGACTTCAATGGGAACTTGCAGCAAACAATCGGCTACGTCTTCGGGATCACAAAGTCTTTTGCCACGACACCGCTGTTCTGATCAGAGAGAGGCCCATATGCTGGGTGGAGGTTCCATGACCAATACAACGTACTCCGCTATGTCAGTCAGCACGCATCTCCGGGGCATGCGTTCGATCCCTCGCCACGCACTGTGGCCGGCTCTCATGCTGCTGGCAGCCTGCAGCGGCGGCGGCAGCGACAGCGGCCCGGAAACGAATTCGCCTCTCTCGACCCCGATGGCATTGGTCGTCAACCAGGATGACACGACGCTCACCACGCTCAGACTCGATGGGAAGCATTCGCCCGTTATCAGCACCCTGTCGCTCGGCCCAGTGCAGGCCGATGCGATCGGCGGCGTAACCTTCTCTCTAGGAGAATGGGTTTTCGTGACGAACACGGAGACCAACAAGGTGGCCGCCATCGATCCGATAGGGGGCGTCGCGCCGATTCTGGAGAGCTTTTTGGACGAAAATCCGCAGGATCCTAGAGTCAAGATCGGGCAGCGGCCCACACGCATCTACAGGGATCCGGTCGACAAGGAAGTGCTCTGGACCATGAACGACGGTGACGCTGCTACCGGCATTGACACGGTCGCCAACTGTTCTCAGGGTGGATCGGTCTCAGTCCTTCATAATTCTCATCTCGGCGTGGGTGGAGAAAAGCCACGTGTCACCTCGATAGCGTGTCTTTCCGGGAAAGGGGAGCACCTGATCGCATTTGCCAGACCACCGGCCATCGCACAGGAGAACGCATATGTCTCCAGCAAGACGACGGGGCTCATTAGCGTGTTGCTTCCTGTCCTGACGGCAAACGGCAACGTCGCATGGAGTGAGTTCTCTACAAAAATCGACTTGTGCGACAGCGCAAAGGAGACGTGTGACGGGGACGCGACGACGCCGAACCACTCACTCCCGTCCGGGATGTTCTGGTCGCAGGCAACGGAGAAGATCTACGGTTATCTGTCTGGCTATGAAACCGTGGTAGAAATTGACCCCAAGACGCTCACCGTGACCAGGACGGTGAGTATCATGCTTCCAGCGCCGAGCATGACGTTGTATCGCTCTGTCGGCATCACACCGAACGGACGATTCCTGCTTTTGATCGGAGAAGATACGCTTTCCGATCCGACAAAAGTCATCGGCAAATTCGGAACGATCGACCTGACGGCACCCATTCTGTCCGTCACGCCGTTTTCAATTCCCCAACTGGAAAACGTCAGGCCGGCTCCCCTTCAGTTCACACCGGACGGCAAGCGTTTGTACCTGTCGCTCTCGAACAAGATCAGCGATTTGGCTTTTGCAGCACAGGCTCACAATCTGAAATTAGACCGCCTGCTTGTCTTCGACCCATCGACGTTGCCTGCGCCCCCTACATTTGTGGCTGAAGTCTCATTGCCCGCAGCGGACATGCATGCCATGGATCTCTGGATCACCGGGCCGCAGGGAGCCGGATCGGCCAAGGCAGCGGTCGTGACGAATGCAACGGCAGGCGACGCCGGCACCGTCTCGCTGATTGATGCGGCGACCAATACGATTACCGCGACTATTCCCGTGGGGAAGAATCCCAAACAGGTCACCGTGTACTATTACGGACTCGCGGCCAGCGATAACCAGGCAATTCTTACGCGGTAAGCCATCGATATCGGCGCCTGATCCACACAAATTATTGAGGCGGCTTCGAGCTACCGGTTTCAGCGTCGAGGAGAAGTTTCACCAGCATGGTTGTTTGTTCTTTGTGATCCCGGTGTTTCTGTGAGAGTGTGACCGGAGGATCGCCGAGTGGTCGCTCCGAGGGGGGAACAGGCAAAGGAATACCGGAGTTCGGCGTTGGATGCGATCGTCCTCGCATAGGGCTGTATAACGGATCTCCGAACAGCACCATCCGCCAGCTAACATATCGGCTCGTCAGGTAATAGACCTCAATCAGCGAATACTTTCCGGCCAGCAACAGCGTCGTAAAACGAGCCGGCTCAGGAAACGCATCCAGGTAGGGTTCTCCTACCGAGCCGAGCGTCACTGCAATCCCCCGCTCTAGCGCATTCTTGCACCACCCGCGTTCGCCACGACCGTGCACGGTGATCGCCTCAGCCGACGCCATATGATAGCCGATCGCACCGGGCTTGAAGGTAAACGCGTCGTCATAGGACCGGAGCTTGTACCAACCAATATAGAATGCGACATCCGGAGCCGCTCCTGGCTGACTCAACGTCGCTTCAACATTATCAAGGACAACAGGGTACGATGACTGCCGTTTGACCACCTCTGCCGCATCCCGAAGGCTTTGATCGTAGACCCCGTAGGTGTCGGTGGCGTCCTTGTTCTTCAACCCGCGCGCGTCGAAGTAGACAGTGCCCTGCAATCCAGAGCGCTCCGCCTGCAGCGCCTGATCGACGAGCCCTTTGGCAAGATCGGCGGTCGGCGCATCCAGCCGGCTGACCATGAGGATGGGGAGATCGGTCGGGGCCGCAGCCGAGTCCTGAAACAACGGATTTCCCCAGCGCCAGGCAACCGGGTAGAGGTCTCGATCCCACCACAACAGACTGAGTTCACTGTCGAGACTTGCATCCGCATAGGTGTAGGTGAGCAGGTCCACCTCGGCGCTCGCGAGTTCGAGCACGCCGCGCAGACCGAAAAGCCGCTCTGCCCATCGGTAGATGAGCTGCCGTTGAAGCCAAATCGGTTTGCGGCCAAGTCCTGCCCAGTAGGGATCGGTTCGTTCAAGAAGTCGTCGCCAGGCGGCCATGGTCAGGTTCTCGGCTGGTGAACCGGGCCGACCGGCCCCCGCTTCTTTCTGGAGGAGAATGCCCCATCCGCCATACTGCTGAGTGAGGCGTAGCAATTCCTGCAGGGCCTTCTCCGATTCCGGCTGAGAAAGTTGCCGGATGTGCTGCACAGCCGTGCGCCAAGCCTGATCGACGCGCGGCAAGAGCGCCATGGTCCGCGCCATTTCAAGAATCTCCTGCGCTGAAGTCGTCGGTGGATTCTCAGTCTTCGGTGATTCGGGCGTCATCTGCTCGAACGCGCGTTGGAGTTGTTCCAATCTGGCGCGGCTGGCTTTGACCCAACTCTGTGCCTCCGCCAGCCAGGTCTTTTCGTCTTTCGACAGAATAGGCGCCTCAATGCGAAGCGGCACACCATACGTCGTCACAATCACTCGGATAGTGGAGGACAGCTCCCCTGCTTGCAGCGCGCGGCGTAGCGGGGCCACCACCAGATCGTCGTACTCCTGGCGAGTGAGCGTATCGCGAAAGGGGAGATCGAGCCGGACAATGTGGCTGAACGGCACCGTGCGCTGTGTGGCGTAATGCGCAGCAACCGCCACGCTCTCAGGACTCTTCGCATTAGCGAGGATCACGACCTGACCAGGCTGCAGCTCTGCGCTTGCAGGTCGAAGGTCAGCAAGGAGTCCGATCAGTGTCAGGAAACTGCACGTTGTGACCAAGCCCATCATCATCTTCATAGAACGAATAGTCACTGTATCGTAGAGAGGCTTCAGGGTTGAAGGACGCTGACGAAAAGACCGTGTCATCGATATGGACCGACAGATCCCAGGGAGACGTGCGAAGCCTTCTGTGTAGATACAGACCAACGAGGGTGCACTGATGGTTCAGATTGTGCAAGTGATCGATGAGACCTGGACTTTGAGAACCGGATGCCGGGGCTTCCTCTGTCGTTTGGACAATAGCCTGTCTCTTGCACGAACGCGATTCCACGCAATCACTTGATCCACGATCTCACCGCAGAGGACACAACGCCACCCACGAACACTGTCCCGCCTGCTGTCGCTCGCTCCAACAAAGAGATCCGCGGGACACATGAAGCCATGGCACCGATGACAATTCATCAGAGACATACTCCCGTTACAAACAGGGCCTTTTCCCTCGTGCAATAGGCTCTCAGGTGCCCCTTGAATACGCAGCGTGCACTGTGTACGCCATACAAGGCCCCTTATGCCGCAGCCGCGTTCAGTTCCGACAGGATCACCTGACCAACCTGCGAGCATTCCACCGGCTTGACCACAAACCGGCGGGCCCCTTGGCGAAACACGACTTGCGTCAGGTCCTCGACGATCTGGCCTGCGACCGTGGCCACCGGTGCGAGAGGGCAAATTGTCTGGATGATGAGCAAGACTTCATCGGCATTCATCCGCGACTGGGATTCGGCAGATGGGAGTCCGACAACAATCGCCTGAGGGTGGATGGCACTGAGTTCATCGATCGCAGCGTCGACGGATCGAACGAATATCGGCTGATAGCCGTGAGTGGCGAGCAGATCGGCAAGTTTCAAACCAACGCCCAAGTCCTGTTCTATAATCATCACACGCGTTCTCTCACCGGTCTGCCGGTCTGCCATCGCCGAACCTCCTTTCACTGCTGTGTACCGTCGCTGATTCGGTCGTCATCGATCACAAACATGGCCTGTTTATGGCTCCAGGAATTTCTTCTGCGGCGCGCCGCCGAAACGACCGACCGCGGGAATTTCCATCAGCTGCTCACCGGGCATAATCGCGCGTGGCAGGCCCGGTCCGTTCGGAATGAACAGTTGTGGGTGATCGAACGGGGCCTGTTGAAAGCGCACCCGCTCGTCGGTCAAGGAGAGCAGGAAAGCTTTTAAGGCCTCGTGTTCCTCCGAGGTAAAAGAGAAGATGGGCATCGGCTCGATGCGGATGCCGTCGAGCGTCACCATCTGTTCATGCGAGTCTCCGCCGTGGCTGTAGAATTCGATCGAGGCATCGAGATCGAGCTGGCCTCCGTTGTGAAAGTAGGGCGCCGTGAGTTCGACGTTCCGCAGGCCCGGCACCTTGAACGCGCCGTCCACGACGATGGGTTCCGGCGGAGGCGGGGTGAGGCCTTTCACCGTGGACAGCCAATTGCCGAGGGAATCCTTCGCGCCCAAACTCAAATCTTGAAGAGTTCCCAGCACACCGATGTTGTTGAAGCCGCGATCCGCGGCTTGTCCGTCTCGGATTCGGGTCGGGCTGGCCCGCACTTGACGAACTGAGGCGCCGGTCATTTCCGCGCCCTCGTGACAGTTGATGCATTGGCCGCGGATCTGGTTGCGGAAGAAATCCACGCCGGCGATGGCCTGCGGGCTGATGGCGTTCGGGTTGCCGTCCATGAACTGGTCGTAGGACGAATTGTCGGCGACGAGGGTGGTTTCATACATCTGAATGGCCAGGCCGAAGAAGAGCGCGAAGTTGTATTGCATCAATGAGTAGTCGCTTGCGGCAAGGGGGCCAGCGGGCGGGTCGATCACGGTGGGTGTCCCGTCGGTTCCCACCCGAATCAGTTTGGACGAGTCCCACCACTGACGGTGAAATGCAGCCTGAATCAGCTCCGAGTACCCGGCTGCGTGCAGGCCTTTCTGCGGCCACCGGCTCAAGGAACCGAGTACGCTGTCCTCCGGATGCACGAGTTGCAGGGCCAGTGGGCGCAGAGTGGTCGCCGTCTGGCCAGGAGGCGCCCAGCGGGCGAATTTCTTGCCCACATCCCGCATCGTCCGGCCTCGAGCGGACATTTCGTCTCCACTCACCGGCGGGACGACCGCTTGTGAAGCAAGGCTGGAGTCCTCCATCTGGATTTGGACGGGAATGGGGTTGGTCGGGGTGTCCGCACGGAAGACACGGGCGTTGGGATCGCGATCGCCCATTTCGTTCACGCCATTGAACACATGATCAGCTCGACCGTCCCAGAATTGACGATGGTTGAATACGGCGTTGACCACCGTGGGCGTATTCCGTGGTTCCACGCGGCGGGTGTTCGTTGAACCGACCCGAAATCCATCCGGATCCGGTTCCTGGCGCGTGAGATCAGCCGGGCCATTTCCAATGCCGAGGAACAGGGAGTTGCGGACACCCTGCGAAGAGAGGACATCGTTGCTCGCGGGGAAGAAAGGAAAATCGGAGCCCGTCACTTGTCCCACCGGGCCGAGATTTCTGTGGAAGGTCCGGTCGGGATTCGGTGCGCCGGTCGACGTGATACGCTTCAGCCCTGGCGAAAGCTGATTCTTCGATCGCGTGTCGGCCATCCCTGAACTGAAATGACAACTGGCGCAGGCGGTGACTCCGTCGCTGCCGACCTGCATCTCCCAAAACAGCGCCTTGCCGAGACGGATGGCGGCTTGACGGTCGTTGACAAAGTCAGAAAGGTTCGTCGGCTCCGGCACCGGCACGGTTTTGAGCGACGGAGGGCGGGGCGGATCGGGGACTTGGGAGAAAACCGAACCGGTCAATGCGAGTATCCCGATGACCACACTGATACCGACTTGCGAATAGAATTTGTTCATTGTCGTTCTTTCCCCTTCGTCTTTCGTGAAGCGTTAATCGTGTGTCGTCCCGGATTCAGAGGCCTCACCCACAGGCGATGGTTCAATCATCAATTGAACCCCGTTCCACGCGTCACGTCACGTCTCACGAAATACGCTTCACGAAATACGAATCATGTGCTGCTTCGCCGCCGCGCCAAACCCACAAGCCCAGCCACCCCGCTTCCGAACAGCCACACGGCGGGGGGAAGCGGGACGGGACTGACGGCGCCGCGAAAGTTGCCGCCGAGAAATGCTGCGCCCTCTGTGCCCGGATCGGTCAAGCCTGGAAATTCGAATGCGGCGCTGCCTTCCGTCGAGTAGCGCGCGTCGATCACGTTGATATGCGGATCGACCGTGCCATTGCCGCCGAACAGCGCGGTCGCCAGATTCCCGCTTACGTAAGATCCCACGATATATTCCGTGCCCGGATTCAACAGCGTCGGCGCAATCGCGGTGAATCGGAAATACCCGTCGAGTTCACCGGCGGTTCCTGAGGCTACGGCGGTCTGAACCAGCGGATCGCCACCGGACGCCAGCCACAGGCCGACTTGCGCGGGGCCGACAAGGCCGTCCCGGTCGGAGTCATAGACGCCGAGCGACTCTACGGCGTAGGGAGTATCGACAGAAAACTTCCACCCGACAGTCCAGGGCGAGCCGTCGAATTCGAAATCGATCTGCGTCAGGTCAATCGCGGCGGCTTGGGCTGGCGGCTCGGCGCAGATCGAGAACCCCAGCATCAGGGCGAGACAGAGTGCACCAAGAGAACGTGTCACAGTCATGGCGACTCCCCGGTGATATTGTGTTCCATCGCATCGAGTGGAGCCCCACGGCTTTACAGCCGTGGTCCCTTTTTTTGTCTTCGGCGGAACCCGCCGAAGCGTGTCCTCCTTCGCCAAGGCTTCGGAGGACACCCGCTGCGCATTCCTCCACGGCTTGACAGCCGTGGCTCCCTGCGTAGGCGGGTGAAAATAAGAATCGGGTCGAGCCGGTCAAACTTCTTCGATTGCTCGACCCGATTCCTTGTCATCCTGTGACGTCAGGTTCTACGCGTTCATCCGGCGCCGCGCGAGTCCGACGAGAGCAGCGATTCCACTCCCGAACAGCCAGACCGCGGCTGGCACCGGCACCGGCGATGTTCCCAGGGTCGCAGAGAAGTCATGGAATCCGGACTGGCCGAGGGCAAACGACGGATTGCCTCCGTAATTGAGCGTATAGAGGCCGGGAGCCAACACCCACTGTTTTGAAACGGAGTCGACTCCTGTTCCGCTGTCGGTTCCGTTCGGTCCGCCGATGTTGGCCACATGATCGATGTAGGTGAGGTTGGTGGCCCAACTGATGTTTCCCGTATTGTTGAACGTGTGATTATTGGTATCGGGATTCACGGTTTCCCACCCTGAAAAAATGCTGAAGGCGGGGAACAGATTATTGCTGGTGGGATTGGGAGGGCCATCGCCCCGCTCCAGTATCACAGTCAAGAGAGTGGAGCCGCTGAGGCCGGTGAGATCCAGCGCGGTCCAATGGGACGTGTGGGTCCAGCCTTTGCTGCCGGCCGCTTGCCCCGGCTCCGCCCAACTCTTGGCTCCGACCGATCCATGGTAGTGGGCGAGGTCGCCATCCCCCATGACGACCTGCGATTCATACGTGAGTCCAGTCTGCGGGCCCGGCTGCGTCACCGTCGATGCGTGGGACGGAGCGGTTGCAGCCAGCCACAGTCCCAGAGCGGCGACGGCGAGTGACACTGTATATTTTGCCATAAACCCTCCTTGCTAGAACAACATGGTATACGAGGATAATTCCTCATGCTCGTATGATTAGCAAAACCGGAACCGGTTGGGCTACCGATGAGTGCACCAGTTACAACAGATGCGATGAAAAATTGTGTGGTCGAGGCGCGCAAGATGGGTGAGGCGGACTTCAAGGCTGAGGACTGAAGTGTTCGAAACTTCGAACCCTTGCTGGCCCAGCCCGCCTAGCGCAGCAACAGCTCGAAGGCGATGTGCTTGAGAAATTGTTTCCGGTTGGTTTCTGACTTGCGAACTTTCGAGGCCTTAACCCGCAGTATTCATGATAGTTCATCGCGAAATCGCGCCGTCGCGTTGCGAGACGGGCATCCGGAGCCCAAGGGGACTGGCTCCGCCGTCTGCGGCGGTGCTATCCCGCTCCTGCTCAGACGGGGACAGTTGCCAGGAAAAGGGCGACAGTCCCCTGCAGTACGTCGAGGAGGCGAGCGGCGAGCCTGCCAGCCGAAGGCGCGTCGCAGCAGCAAATCCGCGATGCAGCAGACGCGCTCAT
Organism: Nitrospira sp. CG24A; assembly: GCA_002869925.2. Lineage (GTDB taxonomy): Bacteria > Nitrospirota > Nitrospiria > Nitrospirales > Nitrospiraceae > Palsa-1315. The sequence goes on along the minus strand of NEWT02000026.1, from coordinate 99,224 downwards.
GAATAATGGGGTTTAAAGGGGGGTTCTGGCTTTCTTGTCGCGTGACTCGATCAGTCTCCGGCAACAATTCAGCATATCCCCGTTTCGGTTTCCAGTCTCGACGGTTTACCGCTGTGACTTTCTGCGTTCTTTTTAAGATACAGCTCAATTGCGTCTTTGCCATTTGCCGCGGTAACAGTGTCCTTGAACTCGAATCCTCTTGATTCAAGATGAGTCTTTTGCCATTTAAGACCATAGGCTCCGAAGATCACACACTGCACAACGCTTCCCACATTGATGATGAGAGTGGCTTGCTCCATTCCAATGCTCGCAACCGCAATACCCCAAATGGCAAAGAACACGGCCAACACTCCAAAACCCACAGCCCACATCTTTTTTGACAGCGCCCAGAAGAGACCAAAGCCGCAAGCATTCCACGACCAACCTTGTTCAACAGCATCATGGCATCCTTGAGGATTTGCATAGACCTTGAATTGTTTCACGTATCATTTCCTTTGGTATGACAAGGTAGGTTCATAATCGCATGAACACATTGGAATTGTGCCCCCGTTTGAGGGAGAACTCAATGATTCTTGGAGCGGTTTTGGAGCATCTTTGGGGAAGCCTTAAGAGGGACATTCTGGTTTTCTTGTCGCCTGACTCGATCAGCCTCCAGCAATAATTCAGCATGTCCCCGTTTCGGTTGCCCTTAGTGCGGTCCGAACACGCCTTCCAGAAATCCAGGCAGCGGTGGGCCACCGGCAGCACCCGTCATCGGGATTTCCAGCATCTCGTCCCTTGCGAAGCCACGGTTGTCTCGCTCGACCCGGTGCTGATTCCCCTGATGGCCATTGGGCACGAACAGTTGCGGGTGGTCGAACGGAGCGCCGGCGATACGCACCCGTTCGTCGGTGAGTGACTCGAGCCACACCACGATGGCATCGGCCTCGTCGGACGTCATGTTCGCGATGCCAAGCGGCTCAATCGGTGTGCCGTCGGTTTGCGTGATCGGCGCCACGTTGCCCCCACGGCTATAGAGCAGCACCGCCTCGCGCAGCGATTGGGTGTCGCCGTTGTGAAAATACGGAGCAGTCAACGCGACATTGCGCAGCGAGGGAATTTTGAATGCGCCCTCGATGCCGAAGCCCTTGGTAACCGTCGCACCGTCGAAGCTAGCCGGCAGCCCGTCCGGGAAGAGGCGTTTGCTGTGCGAGAGAGGACCGAAGGCATCGCTTGCTCCCACACCCAAATCGTCGTCGGTTGGCCGTAGGCCGATGTTGTTGAAGCCCTTGTCGATGACGTTCCCGTCGCGGTTGCGTACCGGACCGTTGGCGGCCAAGTTAATCCGCCGGACCGACGCGTCGGTGAGTTCGGCGCTCTCGTGGCAATTGCTGCAGCGCAGGTTGTTCGGGCCGCGGGTCCGGTCATTGAACAGGTGGGCGCCGAAGAGCGCAAATCGGCTGATGTGGTTGGGGGTCTCGTTGGTCCAAGGGTTGAGCGCAGGATCAGTGGCGGTCGGGTGGTCGCGGCGGAAGCGGTCCCACGGAGTATCGTCGGAGACCAAGGTCGCTTCGTAGAGTTGCACGGACAGCCCGAAGAAGAGCCCGAAGTTATATTCGAGCAGTGTGTATTCGTCGGTGTCCGGGTTCCTGTCACGGCGATCGACGATCGACACAGTGCCGTCCTCCGTCACTTGAACGAATTTCTCGCTCTGCCAATACTTCTCCTGGAACGCCGTTCGGATCATTTCGTTATACGATTTCACCCTGAGCCCACGCTCCGGATAGCGGCTCAGTGGGCCCAGGACACTGTCCGATGGATCGACGAGCTGGCGTTGCAACGGCCGTGAGCCATGGACACGCTGGCCAAGGCGGCGCGCCCGCTTGCCCTTGCGCAGATCGCGCGCGAGGTCTTGAGCGGTGCGGCCCGGGGCGGCCATCTCCAGCTCGCTCACGATCGGGCCCACCGCCTGCGAGGCAAGACTGGAGCTCGCCAGCGCCACTTGTACCTCGGTTAGATTGCCGCCTACCGATGCCATCACGCGGGCTTCAGGGTCACGGGTTCCCAGAGGATTCACCCCGTTGAAGATGTTCCCGGCGCGGCCGTCCCAGAACTGGCGGTGGTAGAACACGGCGTTGATGACGGTCGGTGTGTTGCGCGGTTCGACCCGGCGTGTTTTGAGTCTTCCCACCTGGAAACCGAGTGGGTCAGGGCCCTGGTCAAGATAAGGCACCCCCTGCGAGCTGACGACATCATTGTTATCGGTTGCCGTATCGAGGGAGCCTCGCTGTCCGGCAATGGCGAGTCGGGTGAGCGGGAACTCTGCGCTGGTGAGCTGATAATTCGGTCCGCCCACCTTGAAATCCAGGTCCTGCTGCGGGACATGTTTGAGGCCCGGCGAGAGCTGGTTCTTGGAGCGCGGGTCCGCGCCGGCACGGAAGTGGCAACTTGCGCAGGCCTGCACGCCGTCGCTGCCGACCTGCATGTCCCAGAACAGGGCCTTGCCCAAGGCGATCGCCGCCTGCTTGTCCTTGACGAACTCCACAAGTTCCTGGTCGCCGGGGCCCGGCACCGGCACCGCGCGCAGGTCGCCCGGCAAGTTCGTCAGGTCACTGGCTAGGGGAGGGTTGAGCACACGGGGAATCGTCCCGTCACCTTCCAAGGCCTGTCCAGTGGACGCGGTCAGAACCGACAGAATGATAAGACCGATCGATACATATATGCTCGCCATAAATCCTCCCGTATGCAAGTGTCTTCTCTCCTGGCAATGTGAATACTGACAAGGGTTCCCGCTCATGGGTCATGGGAGCGGCAACGAGTCAGGTGCCCATGCGTACCATGAGAATCCTCCCTCTCGCTATCTCCGGTGCCTATGCTTGCAACAGATGTGATGAAAAATTCGTCGAGATAGGCGGGACGAGAAGGGCAAGCGTGACAGGTGGGACGCGCGTCGATCATCTAAGCACGGCGGGCTGAACGAAGAGATCGATGCAGATCCTCCGTTCAGCCCGCTTCATGGTCTCTGCGGAAACGGCCCTGTGAGCTTTCGAGCTGGCCGTCCATGGTTCTTCGTCGAGGGGAACTTGAACGCGGTCTATAACTTTACTCCGTTGGCCGTGCCGAGTGCCCCAAAGGTATTCTCCCAGCGGCCGATGAAGGATTTCTTGTTCCGATGAAATTGGAGATGGAAAGTGGAGACGAATGGACGGCCGAACGGGGTGAAGTCCATGGTCAGTTCCGAGGAGCAATCGTCCTTGATCGTTGCGTCACCGACAAATTTCAACCCGGCCAATGGGTTGCCCTGGTCGTCCGTCAACGAAAAATCGCATTGGCCCTCGACCTTCCCATTCTCAATCGAGAATTTGCAGACACCGGTATGGGGATTGGCTTTCACTTCTGCCTGATACGAGACCCAGTGACCTTTCAGATCACGTTTCTGGCAACGGCCTTCCTCTTCGAAGAACGCCTGAGCCTGGCTGCAGAGGATGAGCGAAACAACGGCGGTGGACAACAAGAGACGTTTCATCACGATGCTCCTTGTGAAGATGGTGTTGCAGAGGTCGATTCTTCTCCCGGCAGGAATAGCAGGTCTGGCTTGGCATCGTCTGCCGATCGATGCCGATGTATGCACCAGGTGCGACAGAAAGTTTTGTGCGGAATGGGCGAGGCACACGGGAAAAACCGTCGAAATTGTTCGATCGTGACCGGACTGGGCCCCCTTTGACCGAGCCAAGGATTCCGTGGATGCGAGAAGAACCGATGGACCGGTGGGCATGAATATCGGCCCCGCAACTTCTTGTCACATTTGTTGCATAGGGTGCAGGCCTCGGTAGCGCGTCGCCGTGCGCAATGCGTATAATTTCGTCGTGATTGGAGGGAGGGTCCCTCCCGGTACGCGAGGTCCCAGAAAAACGCCCCCTTCATCTATTCTCAACCGGATGTTGTGATGTCATTGCCGCTCAGATCGGACAAGCACGAGGACGAATCGCTCCGCTGGAACACCACCGGAGGGGCGATGATGCGGATCCTCGATGTCCCCCGTGTCATCTTCTTGATGGCTGTATATGTAATGGTGATACCCGTCATCGTCATTGTCGCCGCGCTCCTGCACGATACCGCCTACGATGACCTGCACGATGAATGGTAATTTCATCACACCAGGGTGCACGAGCTGTTCCTTCTCGGTCTGATTGGAATGCCGGCACGAGCGAGAGGGCGAACCCATCCCCATTGATTTCGCAGGAACGTGTGCTGATATAAGATGAGGAAGAACCCGCTAGACGGTTACCGGGGCACAGATTGACGACGCGCCAATGCGAGAAGGCCGATGATGCCCGTGGTAAACAACCAGGCTGCAGGTGGAACCGGAACAGGGGAAGGACCTCCGTCAAGGCGCCATGCGACAGCGTAGTCCCAAGAAAAGTCGGTCGGATCCTTCGTCGTGACTCTCAATTCATAGCGAGTATCCACCAGAGCTTTGAAATAGATATTTTCCGTGTTGTCCAAGAGACTGGCCGAGGTTGCCACAGGTGTGCCGTTCGTGACGTCGAAGAGCGATAAATCTAAGTCGTACAGTTTCGTCGTCAGTAGCGCATTGTTCGAGACGTCGAGATTCCAGACCAGGGATGCGGACAATGTTGCCTCGCTTGCCGCGCGAAAGAAATACGAGGCACTTTTCCCGGTACCGTTGAGGCCTCCGATAGTACTGTGGTCGAATCCGAAGGTGGAGATGTCGGCTCCACCGCTCTGAAAGCTCCCCTGTTCTCCTCCTGCGAGAATGCGGTAACTGTTGTAGATATTGACTTGCCCGGCCCCGTAGCGGTTATCCAGTCCGTTGGCAGTCTCATGGCCGGCGCTTCGGTAGTCGGTGATGTCGGCAGTTGTGCTGACATTCACGGTCTGGCGATCCGCTCCAGCCATGAGGGCAGCCTTCACGGTTTCTGATCGCTCGGCATTGTAGATGGTCCCGACCCCGTTGATGGTCGTCGAGCCCTTCGAGAGCGCAGGGGTCTGATGGCCGGTCTGCACCAGCAACGCTGCGGCGGCAGCAACGACGGGAGTAGCGGCGCTGGTCGTGCCTTGTGGCGCGACCAGCGCGGGGACCGCGCGCCCCGCTCCATAGAGCGTGTCTCCTGATACGGCCACCGAGCCTTGCTGATGCACACCGTCGGTGCGGCCAACCGAGATCACATTGTAGGCGCTTCCACCCAACAAGGGTGAGTTCCCCATTCCATTCGTGAGACCAACCACTTGAATGTATTCGTTCACCGTGACCTGACGGTCCACGGCCCGAAGAACCCTCCCATCTTGTGGACCATCCTCTCCACCGCCGACCCAGCTATGATTGGCCACACGATCTAAGCTGGCCGTTGCACTGCCGGACGAGGCAGATAGGCTGTCGAGCCAGGCATTCGCCTCGTAGATGTCGATCTTCGTCACACCCGAAGCGATAGAACGGCTACTGCCGTAGAACAACTGGCCCACCCCTGTGGCATGGCCGGAAAAGCTTCCTGAAGGATTTCCGTTCGTCGCCGTAATCGTTTTGCCGACGAACTCAGTATCGCTCGGATTGGGCATGAAGATGGGAACCGCTCCGCCGCTCACATCGTTAATCGGCGCTTCAACCTGGGCCACCTTGATGCCGGCTCCAGTCGGCGTTGCAGCGCCCAGTTCACTCTGAAGGAGGGTATAACCGATGTCTGAAATATAGCTTGCCAGGACGGGAGACGACAGGAAGATGGACAGGGCTGCAGCGATGGCAACGATCATCATGCGCTTCACGGCAATACGCCTCCCGGAATGGACCACAGATTGAATACACCTCACACCGTGCACATCGAGCAGTTTGCAGTAGGCAAGACGACAGAGTGTTCTCGATGGATGCACCAGGTTCGACAAAAAATCTTCCAGAGAAGTCGTCTGAAACCCAGATGAATTCAGGCTATCGCAGCAGCAGTTCGAAGGCGACCCGTTCAAGAAAGCGCTTTCGATAGGTCTCCGCCTTGCGGACTTGCTGACTCTCCATCGGATTGTAGTCGTCGGTGATGACGAAGCCGCGATCCTCTGCAAAATGCTGCTCGTGATCCAGCAACCACCGCAGGCGACGATCGCCGGTCTGGGGATCGATGACCACCGGTTCGACCGAGGCGAAAAACACGAAATCGGTGAACTCTCCCTTTACTGTGATGAACACACGCACATAGGGGAAAAGACTCTTGAGCGTACGATGCACCGCCGCCACTGCCTCCGACCCTTCACCGCTCGTAAACCCCACGTAGTTGAGCGCGAGGATGCCGCGATCGTTCAGGAGACGGTGCAGCTCGCTCAGCATCTCCCGGCTGAGCAGGTGGGTGGGCTCTGAGCCGCCAGTGAAACAGTCGTGAATGATGACATCGTACCGATGGGTCAGGCGTCTGACCTCGTATCTCGCATCGCCGACGAGGAATTGTCCGGTCGGTTCAAAATGGAAAAATCGTTGGGCCGCGTCGGCCACCGCCGGGTCGATTTCGATGGTGTCTGTCGTCATGCCTTTCGATTTCAAGTCGCGGGCGACGTGGCCGCCACCCAAACCGATGAGCAGAGCTTGTGACGCCTCCGGGCGGATCGAGGGCAGCAGCCCCAATATTTGCTGGTACCCCAGCAGGCTCCTGTCCTGTTTCAGATCCACCGCGCTGATGACGGAGGCGTCGGACAGCATGAGGCGATATCCTCGCCGCTCATCGTCCACGACGCGCACCCACCCGTAAAGACTCTCGGCTTCCGATTGCACCGTGAACCCTTCCACCGATTTCGCGTGGGCGGCAAAGCCGGTTGCCGTGCCAATGCCGATGAAGAGGCTGATCGTCAGCAGGGGCCAGATGGATCGAAGCCCTGTGTTTGTCCGTCCTTCATGCCAGGCAACCACCATCGCAAGGCCGAACAAAATCAAACTGAGTGAGAACACGATCGCCCGCGTTCCGAATTGCGGGAGCAGATAAAAACCCAGCAGTAACGTGCCCGCCACGCTGCCCACGGTGCTGATCGCATAGACAGATCCGGCGGCAGTGCCCACTCCGCTCAAGTTGCGCGTTGCGCGCTTGATGACATAGGGCCCCACCATTGCCAGCGCCGTCAATGGCAGCGTAAAGAGCAGGAGCGCGCTGGCGAAGGCGCCGCCGCGAAGGCCGAGTGAATCGGTTGCACGGAGAAGCGGTCCCGCCAGAAAGGGGATGGTCGCGGTCGTGATGGCAGAAGACAGAATAATGTGAGCCAGACGGATTGCAGGACATCGATCGGCGATCAATCCCCCGAAAAAATAGCCCAATGCCAAGGCGATCAAGGTGACGGCGATCAGCGACGACCAGACATACAGGCTGACCCCGTAAAACGGGCCGATGATCCTCGTGCCAAGCAGTTCCAGAATCATCACGGCTGCGCCGGTGAGCGTGACGGTCGCGTACAGCACGACTGGCACTTGATGTGACAACGACGATGCGTTGTTCGGAGCGGTCTGGCTCATCGCCTCTTTCAATCCCATCGTTCGATAAATGAAAAGGGAAGCTGACGGGATCGAGCCCGCCAGCCCCCCTTCCATGGAAGAGACGACGTGTATCTGCGATTAGGCCATCTTTCTTCGCAACCACGCAACCGCGCCCAGCCCCGACACAAACAAGAGGGCCGCTGCGGGCAACGGCACCGCCGCCAGTTGGGCTGTGCCTCGCAGTGAAAATGTTCCGCTGGTCAGGAACGGTACGCCCGTGAATGGCTGGGTCCATGAAATGTTAAACGCATTCGTCGTCGTATTGAAAGTCCCGGTGGCAGGCTCCCCGATGTTCAACGTCGAATTTAACAGCGGCCCCGTCACTCCGGCAAAGAGCGACCGGAGATCGACGCTCATCGCCGATCCGCTGGTCGACCCAGTCGGCGCCGGCGCTCCGCCAGGATTTCCAGGGAACGCCTGATTACTGGTGAATAGCGAAAACGTATGACCGGCAACGGTAACCGGCGCAAAAATATTCGGCAGCGGCTGGTACTGTCCCATCACCAGCTGCCCGTTCCGCGAAAATGATACCGGCGGCAGGGAATTCAAGCCGATTGACACGCCGGTGATATCGAGCTGTGTGACGGTTGCGGCCTGTGACGGCCCTGCGGTGAATAGACCGGCTGCCATAACAAGCGTGCACATCGATAACATGGTGATAAAACTTTTCTTCATCTATCACACCTCACAAAGGTTCGGTCGTTCCCCATCGCCTCTGAGGCAATGGGGAACGAAACACTGGTTGAACTTAGGCGGACTTCCGTCGGCGCGCGAACGCGATGACGCCTGCCACCCCACTACCAAAGAGCCAGACCGCTGCCGGGAGAGGCACCGGTGCAGTCGTGAGCGTGGCCTGATACCCCAGGGCGCCACCGAGAGTCGCCCCCGTCACTCCCCGAGCAGCGCCTCCAAAGACCAGAGAGTACAGGCCGGGACCGAGCGAGAAGGTCTTGCTAACCGAGGACAGGGCACCACTGTTGGACTCATTGCCGACATAGTTCAACGAAGAGGAATCTGCCCCTGGGTCTACCGTACTCCAGTCAAAGTTCCCCGCATTGTTATAGACGTGATATCCACCGACTGTGCCGTTGTCGGTGTTTTGTTGACCCTGCCAGAGGGCGAAGGCAGGAAGGAGGCCCGATCCGTTCGCCGCGAGCGTCACCGTGAGATCGGTAGCCTCCGTCAGAGTCAGCGCGGTCCAGTTGGATGTGTGCGTCCATCCTCTTCCGATTGGATCGGAGTCATTGATCGGATCATTAAAACTGAGCGCACCAACAGTGCCCGCATAGTTCGGGGTCGAGCCCGACGTGGTATCGTTGCCGTTCATGGTGACTGTCCAGTTATATCCGATGCCGTTCGGAGTTGGATCTCCAGCGGTCACTGTCGAAGCCATTGCCGCCACAGGCCCGCTGAGGCACAGTAGTGCTGCGGCAGCGAGTGCAAAGCCAGCTCTTCGTTTCTTCATGATGCTTCTCCCTTCTGACGTTACAGGTTGAACCGATATGTGATTCCTCATAAATTTTTCCTTCCTGAAGTTTAGATATTAAAAGCATGTGCCGCACCTATATTGTTCTACATACCAGGTGGCAGCGGGCGCGGCTACCGATAGCTGCACCAGGTGTGACAGAAAGATGTTGCCGGAAATTTGCAACGATTTGGCCGTCAGACATTGAAGTAGGCCTCGTCAACAGGACCGGTGATCCACATGCCGAGAAATTTCAGCACCATGACGGCAGCGCCGGTGAGCGTGACGCTCGCGTACCGCACGAGTAGTCCCCAATGTGGCGACGACGATGCGCTGTTCGTAACTGTCTGGCTCATGGTCCTCTATCTCTTATCAACGAGCCCAAAGATCGAAAGGAGCTGACGGGATCGACCCCGCCAGCTCCCCTTACTAGCAAAGAGACAACGCTCGAACTTAGACCGATATGCGTCGGCGTGCGAACGCGATGACACCGACCACCCCGCTTCCGAACAACCACACCGCTGCCGGCAGTGGCACAGGCGTCACATTGAAGGCGATGTTAAAGGTCCGTGCCAGACGGTCGTTCGCATAGGCCGTGGCGGCCGCGCCGGGCGTGGCACCAGAATTCGACGCCTGCGCATCTGAGAGGAGAGCGGCCAGGTCAGTGGCATTGGCGCCGCCGACGACCAAGCTATAAACACCAGGGCCCAGCGTATAGTTCCCGGAGACACTATTACCGCTGGCGTTGGACTCGGAGAGCCCCGTGTATGTCAGAGTTTTGACAGTGCCTGCCGTAACGCCGGTATCATTGGACATCGTGAAATCGGCATTCGACCGGTACAATCCCCAATGGTCAGTTTGGGTCGAATCACCACCTGCAGCTGTAATGGCAGCATTGGTGCCGACAAATGACGACCAATCAGCAAACCCGGTCTGAGTGGCAAGGAACGAAGCAGGGATCGTAGACCCATCATGAGCAGCTGCCGGTGCGATGTTTGAGAAGATCGAGAAGCCCGGGTTCAAGAGGCCGTTCCCGTTCGTGTTAGTTCCGGTGATCGTAAAATCGATCGTACTGGCTTGCGCCAAGTTGAAATAGAGAAACCGGTTGTCATGGCTGTTGGCCCAGGTCGTATTATCCTGCCCTGCTAACCAGCCGGCGTTGCTGGACACTGTTCTGTCCGGCGTGGCATTGAGAATGCCGGTACCATTTACCCCTGTGACCGGATCGATGATGCTGGAATCTGAATACAGTGAACTCCCGTAGTTGACATGGGCAGTAGCCTGCCCCACCGAGAGAAACAAGCCGACAGCGCCCACGAGTGCAGCGGCCGACCGAACGATTGAACGATTCATACATACCTCCGATAGTTAAAGTTACACCGGCCTTCATGGCACATGACGAATAGGCGCTACGTATATCTCGGGATCACCCCATTCCTCTACCGCTGGTTACACCCATTGCACCACCTGCAACATTAAACGCTGAGCGTTCCTCTATTTCGAGTCATTCTTGATACCAAACTATACTTCTATACTTCAGATGAACATCGTTCTCGCGAGGACTGCCGCCCCGCCTTCCTTCATGTGGCAAAGATGCTCAACCGGCGCGACTGACATATTCCACTTCACCCCCGCAGAGATAGTGGCCACCGCCGACTATTGTTCATGTTCTCACCCTTCGGATAACGCGTTCTCTATCCAGCCCGTATTTTTTGTCACATCTGTAGCAACCGGAGCACGAGGTGATAGCAGACCCTGAAAACTCCTTGGTAAACTTTCCTACGCGCTGTAAGGGAGATGGAATTCGAGGAGGCCGAAGAACAGATAGCAACTTGCTTGAGCCCGAAGATCTTAACGGAAGGAGGGAGCGCGGAGTCGCTAGGCGCAATAAATAATGTTCGGTTGAGCATCGGGTCCTTGCAATGGATTCGAGTAGTCGGTTCAGGTCATTTATTAGGCGAATAATTAAATTGGAAGGAGGCGCACCATGAAACCAGGATTCACAACAGCCGCGACGGGGCTGTTCTTTCTCGGCTTGATCGGATTATTCATGCCAGCTAGTGGACATGCCCATAGCGCCAGCTTCATTTTTACAGGAGAACTGGTTGCCGCCGATCCACACTCAATAGGAGGGATGGTAACCGATCCGACCAGGCTGTCCCCTCGTAGCATGGTATCAGGGTTCTTCACGTTCGATGCAAACACCGTTGACACGAATGCGAGCGGGACCGTAGGTCAATACAATGGGGCGATTTCGAGTTTGTGGTTATCCGTGACGAACATGGCAGGAGCTCCGTATCTGTTCTCGTTCAATCCCGCCGGTCCGTTAAACACCATTCAAGTGAATGCGGACCCTCTCGCCGCTAACCAATCGTACACCATGGCGACCAGCATCAATAACGTGGTGCCGAGCGGTCCCATCATAGACGGCGACAATTATTACGCGCGCGATTTCTTCATGAATCTTCTGAACCCAGCCAGCAACGTCTTTGCAAACGATGCATTGCCTGAAACACCTTCAAGTCTTTCGCCGTTCAGCCCCTACTGCAACCTCTTAAACCCGGACGGACAGTTCCGGTTAGTCTTTGCCGGCGGCCAAGGCGATGTCACCTTGATCGGGAATTTGACATCGTTGTCGGCGGTTCCTTTGCCGGCCGCTGCATGGCTCTTTGGGAGCGGGGTCATCGGCTTGATTGGTTTCGCCCGTCGCAAGATGAGCGCAATGGCCTAACCAATAGAGGCAATGTTGAGGCCCATCTGTCTTTCAGGAATCTTTTCATCACATCTGTAGCAACTGGTGCAGGAGGCGGTAGCAAGACATGAGGGGGCTTTGGTAAGACTTGGTGCCAGAGTTGTGGAGCTATCGATTGAAGTCGAATGAGGCCTCAGAATCGACAACATGTTTCTGATGGGGAGTATGTTTCAAAAAGGGAGAGGAAGGAGGTAGCCGTTCCATGCGCACAGAGTTGACGAAACAAGCGACCAGGGAATTCGGGCAAACGGATTCAACCGGGTCGTTCGAGGCTAATCCATCATCAATCAGATAACCAATAGTGAGGAACTCACCATGAAAGCAAACAGGAAATTCAAAAGAGTCATCGCCGGCTTGGCCTGCGCGGGTGCGCTTGCCCTGAGCGCCAACGCGCAGGCTGTCACTCTTGACGCGGGCGTCTTCACCGTCGGCAACGGCGACGCGGCGAACCCGATCATCATCAATGTCCCCGATCCAGGTAATCCCGGAGGGTCTGGACTTTTCACAGACACCGTTAATTTTGATTTAGGCTCGTTCACCCATTTGAACATGACGTCCACAGTCAATGGCATTACTTTTTTCGGCTCCACTATTTTTGAGAACGTCGGCGACGCCGAAATTCCCCTGGCAAATGGATATTCGGGGTCGGCTCCAAGTTTCACCAGCGTGTTGCTGGCGGACCTGGGTCTACCCCGCGATTATCACTTGCATCCGGGTGGCATTGATGCGGGTGGCGGGAACTACCAGCTCGCGTTGTGGGGATCATCAACCGCACCCGTACCGCTCCCTGCCGCCGCATGGCTTTTCGGGAGTGGGGTCATCGGTTTGATCGGCTTCGCCCGTCGCAAGATGAACGCAAAGGCCTAACGACATCGGAGCACATCCCGGAAGAACGATCTTTCGTTCTTCCGGGAACTCTGAGCGGTCTGTCAGTGGACACATGACATGATGGAATTGAGAAAGATATTGAGCGGACGGTTCTTTGCAGGAATTCTGTGCATCGGCGCGCTCTGCGTCGGAGCAACAGATCTGTCCCACGCCGCGACGATCAGTTTCATGAACGCTGATCCGGTTCGTGCGTCCGCTCCATTCCTCTCGGCCACCGCGGGCAGGGTTGAGGCCCAACCTGTCACGACGAATGAGGCCTCAGCGCTCGCGTCGGGAGCCGACTCGATTCCTCAATTTCAATCGGGTAGCTTCAACGTGATCACACGGGCAATCCTCCGTATGAGCTTTTGCGTCTGTTCCAGTTTTCACCGGGTATTTGCCTCTGGAGTTCCGCTCTCAACCGAAAGCACTGCACCTGCGCTGCCTGCTCCAGCGATTCCGGGAGCAGTGCTCCTGTTTATGACCGGGATTGTCGGCGTGGTAGGTGTGGCGAGACGGACACAGAGCATGGCTGTGAGACCGGCTCCTTGGGCTGCTCCGATTGACGCACCGCATATTCCGGTTTCCGGCTACCTCCTGCTTGTATCTGGCGATACGTGGTTCTCGCGGGATCTGGCGACCCGATGCATCCGTTATGGGTATGTGGTGGAATCCGTTTCCAGCACTGCAGAAGCGGCTAGCCTGGCCGCACGCCAGGCACCCGCACTGGTTTTTGTGGATCGGCGTCGGTCTGGTTGGCAGACGGTGCGGCAAGCTGCGCCATTCCGGTCTGTTCCCATGATGACCGTGGTGCCTGCGGGTCCGGGATGGACCGAGGAAGCCTGTGTCGATGACCTCGAGCACGGAATGGATAGTACGCATGTCTGCGACCAGAACTCTCGTCTGCTGATTGCGAAAGTGCGTGCGTTACTCCGGCGATCGGGATGGTTGACGACAGTTCCTACGGTCGTTCGTGCCGGGCAAGTGGAACTTGATATCGATCGTTGCGAGGTGCGAGTCGCCGGCCAGGCCAACCATCTCCCTCCGGTGCAGTTCAAGTTACTTAAGCGGTTGATGGAATCGCCCGGCACCGTGTTCCGCCGCCAAGATCTGCTGGACCATATCTGGGGGGAAGGCTATGCGGTTGAAGCGCATACGCTCGATGTGCATCTCTTCTGGCTTCGTCGGCTGCTCGAACGTGACCCGGCCCGTCGCCAGACCATCGCGACAGTTCGCAGGGTCGGTATTAAATTTGTGGTCAACCATGTTGCGGATGAATCAGCCGGCCCTTGCCGAGCGTGGCCAAGCACGACGGCGATCCGACGACCCCGCATACCACGGCGACGGACAGATCGACGACTCCAGGTCGTGAAGCCTATCGGCATTCGCGCGGCGGTCTAGCCTCCCCGATCGCTCTTCTTCCACCGCCTCGCTTGAGTCATGCGTCGTGCTCGGCCTCTGTCAGCCAGACGCCATATGCGCCGCGATTCTTTATCTACAGCGCTCGTGCGAGAGATGCCGTCGCGCAGGTGCGATTTTACTTTCGAGCCGCCCATGAAAAAGATCGCGATTATTCAAAAAGAGATCCCCCATTATCGAGTTCGATTCTTCGAGGAAGTGTCTGCTCAAGCATCCACGATGGGGTTCGATGTCACTGTTTACAGTGCAGCCACAACATGGTCCGAACTCCCGTTCAAGTTTTCACAACGAGGACTGCCCATTTACCAATTCACCAAACGAAAAAATGGACCGTTTTGGATGAAGGAGTTGTCGGCCGCGCTAATCGAAATCGATCTTGTTGTTGCCCCGCAGGAATTGCAGTGCCTCAACGTGCCTTACCTATGGGCGAATCGGCATCGGCGCCGCACACAATGGGTTTGGTGGGGGCATGGCTACAACTTTCAAGCGTCGGCCTGTCCCTCAGTCTCAACAACGATCAAAGAGGCCATCAAACGCTTCATGACGCGAAGGGCAGACGGGTTGATCACCTATACGGCAAGTGGGGCCGATTACTGGCGGCGACAGGGGCTACCAACGGGCTACGTTCTTCCATACTACAACACACTCGACGTCGAAGAATTGAGACGCGTGGAGGCAGAGATCGGCGAGCGAAAGATTTGGGAACTGAGGAGGAAGCTCGCCCTAGAAGGGAAGCGAGTGCTCCTCTTTTCCGGCCGCCTCTACCCTGAGAAACAAGTGGATTTTATTTTGAGAACCTTCGCGATATTAAAGAAATCTCTTCCAGAGGTCGCACTGGTGATCATTGGCGACGGGGAACAGCGCGGGGATCTGGAGCAACTTGCAGCGGAGCTGGGACTTTCGGATGTACATTTCCTGGGCGAGTTGGTGAATCCGGAAGACACGGCAGGATATTTTTCCTTGGCAGACCTGCTCGTGATGCCGGCCCTGGTGGGCCTCGCCATTGTGCATGGGTATGCATTCGGACTTCCTCTTATCACCACAAACGCTCCCGGGCATGGACCTGAAGTCGAGTATCTCACAGGAGATGCGGGTGTCATGACAAAGCCTAGCGAACTCGATACCGCCTCCGCTATTGCGTCCATTCTCGGTTCTCACGATAGGTTGGCAGTCATGAAACGGGCTGCCATGGCGCAAGGCGACAAATTATACTTATCTCATTCGGTCCGGCGGTTCGTCGACGGGATACGATCCTTTGCCGATAAGCAACACTAGGAGTCTACGTAAAACTATTGTGGCACGGTAAAACCTCAATGGTCTGCACATCTAGGACAACAGGAGAGCCGCGCGCAGGATGCTCAAAAAGGCCTCCCGGCAAGGCCGCAGCGAGCGAAGAGGCGAGGCGTACGCTTCGGTACGTTGAGCCTCTGAGGGAAGCGAGAACGCCGCTGGCGGACTTTTTCAGCATCCTGCTAGAAAATCTCAACCGGTAGCACTCGCGAACCACTGTTGCGGCAAACATTCGGCAGGGGGTTGCCTTTTGTGGCAACATAGCCACACTGTTAGCTGTGTGGCTATGTTGTACAGAAATGGCCGCCGGTTCACTCCAACCTACTCGAAGAGTTCCCATTTCTACAACGGTGACTTAACGTTTCCGTAACACCGTTTCTGTACCGTGCCCCTGACTTGGTATCGGTTTTTCGAGCGAAGCCCGACACCATCTTTTACATTCGATAGCGTCAGAAGTCCTGGGTGTCCAATCATGCTGTTTGAAGCCGCCATTCTCCTGTCGGTCGTGACGCTCGGCTCGCTTGTGATCTACCCGATTTTCGGGGTTGCACTCCTATTCATCACCAAGCCCATCGTCGATGCGACCTGGGAACACATTATCGTTGCGGGAATGCCGTTGACGCAAATTGTGGCAGGCCTCGTGCCGTTGGTCATGCTAGGTCATCTGTGTTTCCCAAAGCCAGGGCAACGCCTTTCCCAGATTCCGCTCTATCAGATTTGGACGGTGTATACCCTTGTCCTTTGCGCGGCGGCTGTTGCCATTATCTACAACCAGGATCCCCGTTCAGGATTCAGCGTTCTGCTGCGACATCTTAACGGGCTCATCGGCTTCTATATGATCCAGGCCTACTTTCGGGAGTCTTGGCAGATCCAGCGCTTGCTTCAGGCTCTTATCGTTGCCGGCATCGCTCCGATCAGCATGGGAATCTACCAGCTCGCAACCGGCACGGTCTGGCGGGGAGAAGAACAACAGATTGAAGGGATCGTTCGAAATATCGGCCTATATCACGACGCAATAACCATTCGTCACTACGCTTTGCAAACCATTTTGTCTGGGCTTCTGTACGTCGGGCTCTTTCCTCCTCGACGACCCGTTGTGACGACAGGATTATGGTCCTACGTCGCGCTCGCTTCCGTCGTGCTGAGTAAGGCGTACAGCAAGGCTGGGTTGCTCATTCTAGTCCTGTGGGCCGTAGTGTGGACGTTACTGCGCCGGCGGTTTATGACTTTCTTTGTTCTCGCCGGTATAGGTGCTGTGGTCGGAGGTTATCTTGCGTCGCAGTATGTAAGCCAGGTCGCCACGATTTACGGGAAGGAGCTAGGATTTCTCTCAGGTACAGTGGGAGCCGACCGGACATTCAATGGTCGTTGGTATATCTGGCAAGATAAATTTGTCGAATGGGGTCAGTTAGGCAGCGTCGCCAAGCTGCTCGGCAGCGGCAAGGAGGCGCTGGGAGCACACAACGACTATCTGCAAATTCTGTTTCACGCAGGCATTGTGGGCCTTGCGCTTTACCTCATCCTGCTGGCATCGGTTGGATTTTTGCTGATTCGCAATGCCTGTCGGCGGGCCGATCCACTGGCTGTCGCGGGATTGATGCTGTATCTGGCTTGGATAGTGGATTCCGTGGGCCTCGTGCCGAGCGCCTACTCCGGCTACCAATGGTTCGTGTGGGGCCTCATCGGTTTGAGTTTACGTATTCGGCAGGATGAACGAGGCGACCTTCGAGTGATCGAATCCGAGCGCGCAGGCCTGGTCGTCACGGACTCCTCCTGTACGGTTCCACGAGGGGTCGCTGGCCGACGATTTCCCCTGGTGTCGGAATGACAATTCTACGGTGGCCCATTGGAATAGGTTTGAGTGTGATTGGGTTCACGGTCTTGATGGGGCAGGCACTTCCTGTTCAGGCTCAATCGTCACCGGTTCAGGCGAAAACGTTTGCCGGCAAATTCGCCATGCTGGACGGGGATATTCCCTACTGGGTCGATCAGCACTATATCGATCGAGCCCTCACGCGATTGAAAGCCGCCGGGTTCAATGTCTACATGCCCACTGTTTGGCAAGGAAGGGGCACAGCTTGGCCGTCGAAGTACGCTCCATGGGATATTGCGCTTAAGAATCGGCCGAAAACCAACTTCGATCCATTGCGCTACGCGATCAAGAAAGCTCATGAGTTAGGGATGGAAGTGCATCCGTGGTTTACACTCACGCTTCGGCAGGGAGACCTCTTTCCTGAGTATGCTCCGCCCGGCACACCTTCCAATGCCTTCGATGTACACAATCCGGCCTTCCGCCAGTGGATGACTAATCTGATTTCGGAGGTCGTGGAGCATTACGATGTCGACGGCATCAACCTCGACTATGTGCGGGCAGTCGGGCTCTGTTCGAGCGAGTTCTGCACCAGCCAGTATGCCAATCAGTATGGCAGGAGCTTGTCAGCTGACTCCACATTGTTTCGGCTCACCTTCGGCAAAGCCGCTCATCTTGCGGAGTTTCAGGAACAGGCCGTGACCAGCATGGTGCGCTCGATTGTTGAAGCAGTCCGACAATCCAAGCCATCGCTATTGATCAGTGTCGATGCGATTCCTGGACAGGCCGGACCTGAACAGGGCGCTGCGAGCGTGAAGTGGGTCAATGAGGGACTCGTCGATGTAATTTTGCGCATGGACTACTTCCCTAAAGTAAATGTCAGTGTCACCGACTCGGTTCGCGGAGCATTGCACAATCCCGATGCGCTGACCTTGCTGATCTGCAACATGGCCACGGAAGAGGAACTTAAGACTCCCACGCAGCCGAGGTTCCCCCGCTCGGGAGCATGGGTCTCTTCAACTGTTTCTATGATCCAATCGCGTTGGCCGAAAACCGGCCTCGCGGTCTATTTCTACAAGTACTTCACGGATGAGCAGGCGGCGGCATTGAAAGGTGAGCCATTCCATGGTCGGTTCGACCCACCGCAAGCTCCTAAGAACCTATCCGTTCGATAAGAATGGCTGGTCGATCATGAAGAGAGACATCGATCAGCGGGCGCCATCGGAATCGGAGGTCCTGGGCGCTTCGAAGGCCGGCCTCTCCATGAATGGCAAAACCTCCTTCATGGAGAGTGGCGCATCGTTGCTTGTGGCCTCGGTGTTCGGCAACGGCATGAACTATTTCTTCATGCTGTTCCTGGCTCGGCAGTTGGGAGCGGAGGATTTTGGAATCTACGCGCTTGGTGTCACGATGTTTAACACGCTGCTGTTGGTTGCGATGGCAGGAGTCGACACTGGGGCGATCAAATTTGTGTCCGAATATCGCGCGCAAGGACAAGCAGAAGCCGCGCGCCGTGCGATTGCGACCGCTGTCGTTCTCGTAACGGGTCTTGGCTTGATCGCCGCACTCGGTCTGCTTCTCTCGGCTACTCCCCTCTCCGTGCAGTTATACGGTAAGCCCGGACTGACAAGCGTTCTCCTGTGGTTCGCATTGGCTTTGCCCTGTGGGCTACTCGGGAGCCTTCTCCTCTCGTCGATGCAAGCAATGCAGACTGTTCGTTATACGGTGGCGATCAAATATCTATGGGAGCCGATCGGCAAATGGATGTTGGCTGGACTCGCGCTCTGGGGCGGGTTCGGTCTTGGCGGGGTCACCTTCGGACTCGCTCTCACCTTCGCCATCAGTGCGGCCTTGGCGATCGGGGCGCTGATGCGCCGGGGATGGTTGACGGCCCGTGACTTCACCGGAATCGAACGGCAAGAGGTCCGTGCATTCGGGGCCTTTTGTCTCCCGTTGGTAGCGGCCAATATTTTCGGCGTGTTGGCTCCGCGAGCCGACATTATGATCTTGGGGTACTGGGCTTCCTCGCACGACGTGGGGCTGTATCTCGTTGCCTTCCAGACGGCTGCAATCTTGGCACTCATCCTAGGAGCGTTCGATGTCGTGTTCGCCCCGACCATTAGTCGAGCCTGGGCGGCAAAGGACCTGGCGACATTTCAAGA
Organism: Nitrospira sp. CG24A; assembly: GCA_002869925.2. Classification (GTDB taxonomy): domain Bacteria; phylum Nitrospirota; class Nitrospiria; order Nitrospirales; family Nitrospiraceae; genus Palsa-1315. The sequence goes on along the minus strand of NEWT02000026.1, from coordinate 79,961 downwards.
GAGCTACGAATTGGTCCATCGAGTCGCGCTGGCCGCCTCAATGCCGCTATGTGTCCTCTTGGTCCTGTTTGCAGGCGACGTGCTAAGCGTCTTTGGAGTTGAATTTGCCGCTGCCGGTCCGATCCTCACCATTCTTACGATCGGCCATCTGGTCAATGCGTCGAGCGGCTGTGCCAATACGGTGCTGTTGATGTCCGGTCATTCGCGGGTCGTGCTGGTCAATACCGTAGTGTATGGAGCGATCTTGATCGGAATCACAGCCTTAATGATTCCTCTTTGGGGCCCTGTCGGTGCAGCATGCGCGGCGTCCGGAAGTTTTGTGCTGCTGAACGGGCTACGTGTCGCTCAAGTATGGCGCCTGCACCGGATGCTGCCATGGACGTGGGCGGCCGTAAAGCCACTGATGGCTGGTTGCGTGATGGGTCTGATGATTTGGTTGGTGAAGCCACACCTCTCGCCCTTGGCGTATGTCCCAGTGGGTCTCTTGGCGTGCGGAGTGTATATCGCCGTATTACGTGTGGCTCGACTTGAAGCGGACGACGCGCTGATTTTGTCGGCTCTGGCCACACGGATTCGTGTGGCGGCCGGATGGGCGAGGTAACGATGGGGCTGGCACAACTGATCAACTCGCTTCAGCAGATTGTAGATAATCCCTATGTGCCGACAGGGCAGGGGCTGCTGAGACATGCCCATTGGCAGGTTCGTAAGGCCTTCAACTGGTTTCCCTTTGAACAACGGCTCGCAGGTTCCCGGATCGTGGCTGCGCACCGGCGCTGCGGGGTGTCCGCGTTGATCAACAGCCAAGGGTTGTACGACTACAACAATATGCGGCTGTTGCAGTGGCTCCTCCGCAACGGCGGGACCTTTTTCGACATCGGAGCCAATATCGGATCATATACGTTGGTGGCGTCGGAGCAGTCCACTGTCCAGGTGATAGCATTCGAACCCCATCCGATGACCATCAAACTCCTGTCGGAAAACGTCCGGCTGAATGGCAGGAAAAATGTCACGGTCTGCTCGATGGCACTTGGGCAGCGCGACGGGATTGTTTGGTTGACGGATGACGCCGGCAGTTCAGTCAATCATTCGGTCGCTCAGCATGAAGGACGAACAGTGGAAGTCTCGTGCCGGCGCGTGGACACATTCTGTCACGAGCGAGCCGTGACGCCGACCTATGTGAAGTTGGATGTCGAAGGATTCGAATTCAACGTACTGACAGGATTTGGCTTTCAGCTACGCCTTGTCGAATTCTTGTTGATTGAATGCAACGGGTTGTCGGAGCAACGCTCGGTCGGTCTACAGGCCATCCATGAGTTGTTGACTGAAAACGGGTTATGCGGCCCTTATCGCTGCCTGTTCGAAAACAAAGCGGTACTGGCACATGCCGGGAAGAGCCGTGAAGATACGATCTATCTGCGCGAAACAGTCCGTGCGCGACTACAGGCAAGCGGATGGGTGGTGGAGCCTTTGGCATGAAGCTCGCGGTTGTGACGAATATTTTGGCGCCCTATCGTATCCCCTTGTTCGAGGCGATGGCCCGACGAGTGGAGGACTTCACCGTGTTCCTCATGGCGAAGCGGGAGGAAAACCGGCAGTGGGACATTGGGCCTGTTCCGTTTAGGACGAAGGTCTTACACGGATTCCATCACAGGCCGCCGTCCGCCGAAGTTTCGCTCCACTGGAACTATGGTGTAGTTCCGGCGTTGCTGCGCGCGAATCCAGACATTGTCGTGAGTGGCGGATTCGCTCCCGCAAACATCGAAGCCTATATCTATTGCAAACTGTTCGGAAAGGCCTATGTCGGTTGGGGCGAATTTACGTTGCGCGATGGAGCGCAATCGTCTGCCATCAGGCGCGCGCTTCGACGATGGATGACCAGAGGGTCCACAGCGTCGATTGCGTCTTCGACCGAAGCGCTCGAGGCCTATCTTCACTATGGCGCTACGCGCCGATCCGTCTTGACCTCGCTGATGCCCATCGATGTCGGGCGCTTCCACCAAGAGGCGCGCGCGTTCCGAGCGACTCAGCCCTACGCAGATCTGCGCCGGCATTTTTCACAGCCCATCATCGTATCCGTGGGGCGGCTCACGGACCGTAAAGGGTTTCGGGATCTCCTCTCGATCTATGAACGGGTCGTGGCAGAACAGCCGGAGGCCTCGTTGGTGCTGATCGGCGACGGCCAGGATCGTCCTGCCTATGAAGCGATTGCCCGAGCGCAGGGGCTTCACCATGTGCATTTCATCGGGTTCGTCAAACAGGAAATCCTGCCTCGCTATTTGGCTCTGGCCGACGTGTTTGTGTTCCCGACGCTCTCCGATACCTATGGAGCTGTGCTGGCAGAGGCAATGGCTGTTGAACTTCCCGTGGTGTCTTCCATCTACGCAGCCGCAACCGCAGATCTCGTTCAGGAAGGCGTCAACGGCTACTCAATCGTGCCCACCGAGCATGCCTCAGCTGCAAAGCGGGTGCTCGACATTCTTGCACTCTCACCCGAGGACCGCAGGGAAATGGGGCGAGCCGGGTACCGATCGGTACAAGCCACGGATTTCGAGCCATCTGCGGAGGCCATCGTGCAGTTTCTTCGGTCGGCTCTGGCCGGGCCTGCCCTGGCAGATAGAGCGGACCGTCACGACGTGAGGCCCTCAAAAGCGGCGGTCAAATGATTCCGCGCGCTCGTCTGCTCATCATCGGTCCCACCCCTCCGCCGTATCACGGCGTGGCGATGGCCATTCGGACGTTGCTCGACTCCACGCTCAATGATTCGTTCGAGGTGAGCCATCTTGAACTGGCCGATCGTCGAGGGATCGGGCATGTCAACAAACCCGATTTGTACGATGTGGCATTGTTTTGCCGGCAATGGTTACGGCTGCTGTGGCTGCTGATCCGTCGACGGCCACAGGTCGTCTATCTTGTGTTGTCCCAGTCGACCATCGGGGTATTGCGAGACAGTTTCTTCGTATGGCCGGCTGTGCTCTCCGGCGCGAAGGTGGCGGCTCATCTCCATGGAGCCGCCTTCCAGGATTGGTATGTGCGCCGATGGTTTCCCATGCGTTGGTATACCCGGTTGTTCATGCGGACGGTCGCTCGAGCGATTGTGCTGGGAGAGACTTTGCAGGATCAGTTTCAGGGGCTAGTCGCTCCCGAGCGAATCGCCGTCGTTCCCAACGGCATCCCCGATTGTGGCGTCGGGTGCGCTGGCGCGCCCAGACTGTGTAGACAATGGCAGGTGCTCTATCTCAATACACTGAATAAGATGAAAGGGGCCGTCGTCCTGCTGGAAGCCATTACGCTGGTGCTTCAGAAGCGAACGGATGTTGAGTTCGTCTTCGCGGGTCCCTGGTCGCATGACGAGCATCGGAAAGAAGCGGAGGCCTATATCGCGCAACAAGGAATCGGTTCGTCCATCACATTTTCAGGACAAGTCTCAGGCGAGCAGAAAACGGCGTTGCTGCATGCGGCAGATCTCTTCGTCTTCCCCGGAATTCAACAAGAGGGACAGCCGCTTGTCGTACTGGAAGCGATGGCCGCCGGATTGCCCATTCTCTTTACCGATCGTGGATGCTTGGGGGAAACATTGTGTGACGGCGAAAGCGGCATCGAAGTTCCAATCGGCGATGCCACAGCTTTGGCGGATCGGATTCAATGGCTGCTCAATCGACCTGACGAGATGAGGCGGCTGGGAGCTAATGCGAGACTCCGGTTCGAGCAGGAGTATACCGATGGTCGGCACCTCGATCGCATGAGGATGGTCTTTGAAGGCGTGATCTCTCCGGCAGGCAATTCTCAGCCCGCGCTCTTGTTGAAGACGGCTGAACAGGAGATTCGACGGTAGACCGTTCCGTCCCCCCCCCCCGCACGGCGAGGGGTTTCTTTATCTTCCAGTTGAACCTAGACATTCTCCATCGCGTGCCACGGGTCTCCTCTCCGTCTCCGAGAAATCTTCACAATTGAATGCGGTGATGCCACGCAGCGGGGAACTTGACTCTCTGAAGTCCCTTGACGCCGTCTCCTCTCCATCGTTCCGACCTTCCAGGGTAAAGCGCCCATTGCTCGAAGTTAACAATTTGTTAACGATCAATTGAGCCCAGGATGACCCAGTACGAGCGGGCTTAACGGTACACTTGGCTTCCAGAATTTTGGACGTTTGGCAACGAGGTAACTTATGACGACTGAATTGGCCGTGAGAGAACATCCGCCGATCCAGCAGATCCGTATTCTGGGAATTCCAGTGCATATGGTGCAGATTCCCGATGTGGTGGCGCTGATGACCCACTGGATCGCCCATCAGCGCGATCGTATGCACTGGGTCGTCGTGGCCGACATGCATGCCATCATTGAAGCCCACAAGCGGCCGGAGTTCCGCTCCAAGATCGAAACCTCGGACCTCATCGTTCCCGACGGTATTTCTCTGATCAAGGTTGCGCGCCGGAAAGGCGTACCGTTGAAAACCCGGGTCACCGGGACCGACCTCATGAAGGCATTCTTCGCACATCATCAGCACACGGGTCTGAAACATTTCTTTTTCGGCGACACCGATCAGACGTTGCTCCATCTTCAAAACAAATTAGAGGAGACCTATCCCGGGATCGTCATTGCCGATTGCGTCTCTCCACCCTTTCGCGCCGTCACCCCCGAAGAAGATGCCGCGATGGTTCAGCGAATCAACGATACGTGCCCGGATGTGTTGTGGGTGGGGCTTGGGCTCCCGAAGCAAGAACAATGGATCTACGAACACCGGGCGCAACTCCATGTGCCATTGGTGCTTGGTGTCGGCGCTGCGTTTAAGTTTCTCGCGGGCACGGTCACGCGGGCTCCTGAATGGGTAGGAGAGTTCGGCCTGGAGTGGCTCTGGCGGTTTGCGCATGAACCCCGCCGGTTGTGGCGGCGCATCATGATCGAAGGCGTCCAATTTGCGGGACATGTGGCGTTGGAACTCAGCGGGTTGAGAAAGTATTCGTAGCCAGGGAGTACCAGGATGAAGCCTTCAGTTGTTCCAGTTGGAAATCAAGGCACCCCACAAGCGGCATCCGCAGCATTCAAAGGTCTTGGCGGATCGTCATCGCTGTGGTGGAGTCTTCTCGGCATCGTGGTCGTTGCCTTGCTCGGCCTCATATACGGGAACAGCTTTTCTTATCTCTTTGACGAGTGGATGGAGAATGAGGATTATGGCCATGGCATATTCATACCCGTCATTTCTCTCGCCCTGATCTGGTGGCGCCGCGAGGACATCCTCGCCGCCGGACTGGCGCCGACCTGGTGGGGGCTTCTCCCGGTCACACTCGGGTTGGGACTCTTCATCGTCGGGGAACTCGCCACGCTGTACTTCTTACAGCATCTCTCTTTCTGGCTTGTGTTGAGTGGGTTGATCCTATCGATCGCCGGCCTTTCGGCGACCTATCGGATGATATTTCCGCTGGGGTATTTGCTGGTCATGATTCCTCCTCCTCACATGCTGCAGCAGAGCCTCTCCTCTTCGCTGCAACTGATCTCGTCAGCGCTGGGCGTCGGATGTTTACAACTGGTTGGAATCACCGCCTTCCGGGAAGGCAATGTCATCGATCTGGGGCCGATGCAACTGCAAGTGGTCGAGGCCTGCAGTGGGCTACGCTATCTCTTTCCGCTGATGGCATTGACGTTGCTGTGCGCCTACCTGTTTCAGGACCGCGTATGGAAACGGGTGGTGCTGGTGGCCTCGGCGATCCCGTTGGCCGTGCTGTTGAACGGACTCCGAATCGGCTTGATCGGTGTACTGGTGGAGTACTTCGGGAACGGGGCTGCTGAAGGATTTATGCACGCGTTCGAAGGATGGTTCCTGTTCGTCCTGAGTCTGTCGCTGTTGGGTCTTGAGTTGTGGCTGCTTAGGAAAATCGGTCAGCCCTCGTCCGCCATGTCCAACCTCTTTACGACAGGCCGGACTTCCACTGTCTCGTCTCCGGTTTTTCCTCTTCCGTCGATCAGCGCGCCAGTCATAGCCTGCGTCACGCTTCTCCTGGGAATCACCGTGGTCTCGTTCCAGGTGGTCGGGCGGGAGGAAGCTCCTCCTTCGCGCCAGAGCTTTCTCGAGTTTCCGATGCATCTCGCCGAGTGGCACGGTGAGCCAATGGCGATGGAGCGACAGTACGTCGATGTGCTGCGCTTCGACGACTACTTGTTGGCCAATTATCAAGGACCCGGCGGGCCGATCAATGTCTATGCGGCCTACTACCGTTCCCAAAAATCAGGGCAGGCGACGCATTCCCCCAAGACCTGTATTCCGGGAGGCGGCTGGGAGATCACGGCGCTCAATGAGGTGGTCGTGCCGGCGGGTCTGGGGGCCGCGAATGGGTTTCGCGCGAACCGTGTCGCCATCCAGAAGGGCGCGCAGAGGCAAGTGGTGTTGTATTGGTTTAAGCAGCGGAACCGACTGGTGACGAGCGAATATCTGGTCAAATTCTTTCTGCTCTGGGACGGGGTCACGATGAGGCGGTCTGACGGCGCGTTGATTCGGTTGGTGACTGCTGTGGAGCCCGGTGAAACGGAAGGGGCTGCGGATCAGCGTGTGATGCAGATGGCGGCAGCGGTCCATCCGTTACTGCCGTCGTATGTGCCTGATTGATGAACATATTGTGAGCCTGTGATGTCTGCTTCGTTATTTTTCAGTTTTGTCGGGTCTTTATTGATCTGCATGGCGCTGATTCCGGCGTTGACCGCCTCGGCGTGGCGGTTCCAGTTTGTCGACGTGCCTCGAGACCGCCGGATACATACGGCGCCGATCGCCAAAGTCGGCGGGATCGCGTTTGCGGTCGGCACGATAGCGGCTGTGCTCGTTTGGGCTCCCAAAGACCACATGATTCTGGCGAGCCTGCTGGGTGGGGTGGTGATCCTCCTGTTCGGAATCTGGGACGACTGTGTGGAGCTCGGACCCCGGACGAAATTCGGCGGTCAGATCCTGGCGGCGGCGATCGTAATTGCGTTTGCCGGCGTCAAGGTGACGTCGATTCCGTTCTTCGACGAGCAGACCTTCCCCTTGTGGGTAGCAGCGCCGATTACATTGCTGGTCATTGTGGGGATGACCAACGCGGTCAATCTGGCCGATGGGCTCGATGGCCTGGCCGGTGGACTGTCACTGCTCAGTTTTGCCGGCATCGCCTATCTGGCGTACCAGGCCAACGACACGACGTTGATGTTGCTGATGGTCCCGGTGTTGGGAAGCCTGCTGGGGTTTCTGCGGTTCAATACCTATCCGGCTCGCGTGTTCATGGGCGATTCGGGCAGTCAGTTCCTCGGCCACTACCTGGCGGTGGCGGCCATTATTCTGGTCGACCCTGCGCGCGCGCCGTACAGTCCGCTGATTGTCTTGTTCCTCTGGGGGATTCCGCTCCTCGATACGCTGGGTGTGATGGGGCAACGTCTCCTGGAAGGTCGTTCACCCTTCGTCGGGGATCGCAATCATATTCATCACAAGCTCCTGGCCATGGGGTTGACACATCGCCAGGCCGTGACAGGCATTTATATGACACAAGGCTTGTCGATCGGTTGTGCCTATCTATTGTGCTGGCAGACCGACGTCGTGGTCCTGCTGGCCTATCTGTTATTCGCCGGCGTCGTGCTCTCTCTGTTTGTCTTCGCCCCTCGCTCACAATCCATGACGACCGGCGCCACGATGCCTCCACCGAAAGCCGTACGGGAGACATCGTCCACAGCAGCCCTGCGCGCGTGGCCGCTCCAAGCGTTGAAGTGGCTGGTTCCGTTGTTTCTCATAGTCTGCGTCGCCATTCCCCGAGAGGTTCCCAGCGATGCAGGACTGATCGCAGCAGGTCTCTTAGCGGTTGTCTTGGGAATGCTGGCGATCGCCAAGGGAAGGATCTTGGCTGTTCGAATCGGTCTGTATATCGGCAGCACCTTCATTATGTATTACGGCGAGTTGGCGCCCCGGGGGTTGATGCAGGGTCTCTTGACACCTCTCAACATCGGATTTGTCCTTCTGGCGGTGCTGGTCGTTCTGACGATTCGATTGAACGGCAACGACCGGTTCCAGACGACGCCGTTGGACTATTTGATCGTGTTCCTTGCCCTCATGTTGCCGTTCCTCCCGGATCTGACCATCGGCAATGTGCATGTCAGCCTGTTGACGGCGAAACTGATTGTTTTATTTTTCTCGTTCGAGTTGCTCCTACAGGTCTCCCAGGCCACTGTCGCCCGGCTTGGCTGGATCACGTCCTGGATGCTGGCCGGGTTGGCCGTGCGGGCGTCGTGGCTATGATGGCCGAAAAGAACAAGGAGAGAAGGGTTATGAAACAGCGCATGGTCGCAGCGATGGTGGTCGTTCTGGTGATCGGCTTGGTCGGATGCGGGGGGCCGGAAGAGCGGAAAGCGAAGTACAGGCTGAAGGCTCAGGAATATTTCGAACAGGGGAACTATCCGAAAGCGCGAGTGGCGCTGCGCAATGTCCTGAAGATCGATCCGAAAGACTCTGAAGCCTACTTTCTCTACGCGCAGGTGGAGGAAAAGGAAAAAAACTGGCGTAACGCGGTTGCAGGATATCAACAGGTCGTGGAACTCAATCCCGAACATGAGCGCGCCTTGATCAAGCTGGGAAAGTACTACTTGGAGGCTCGTGCGATCGACATGGTTGGGCAAGTGGCCGATCGAGTATTGGCAAAACACCCCAAGCACGTCGGAGCTCAAGCCCTGAAGATTGCGGGCACAGCGGTTTCGGGGCAGATCGAAGAGGCAACCGTGAAAGCCGAACAATTGATCTCTGAGTCGTCTAGCGAGATCGATGCCGTGTTGTTGTTGGCCTCGCTCTATACGGCGCGGCAGCAGGCGGCGCAAGCCCTGCCCTTGCTCCAGCGTGGATTGGAGGCCCACCCTGACAACCTCGAACTGCTCGATGCCATCGCGATGACCCATATGAAGCAAGGACAGGTGGTTGAAGCGGAGGCCGTCCTCCAGCAAATCGTCTCCCTCGAACCGAAGATCTTGGACCACCGGTTGAGGTTGGTGGCCTTCTTCGATCATCAACGACAATACGAGAAAGCCGAGACCGTCATGCGCGAGGCCGTTCAAATCGACCCGGATAGTGAGGACCGCCGCCTGGCCATGGCGGAATATGTTTCGAAGCGGCGAGGAACCAAGGAGGCGGAGACCTCGCTCAAGCAGGCGCAGAATGATCTCCCGCATTCCGCGAAGATTCAGTTTGCGCTGGGAAGCCTGTACGAGATGACGCAGCGGGCCGACCAGGCTCGGACGGCCTATGAATCCATCCGGAGTGATTTCAAGGGCAAGCCTGAAGGCTTGGAGGCGCAGGTCAAGCTGGCGGCCATCGATTGGCAGGCGGGCAAACAAGATGTTGCTGAACGGCAGGTCCAAGAAATATTAAAGGAGAATCCTCGTTCTGCAGACGCGCTGCTCCTCCGCGGCAAGATTGCGCTGCAGCGCGGACACGGGAAGGACGCCACGCAGGATTTCAGGTCCGTCCTGAAAGATCAGCCGGAATCGGCCGAGGTGCAGCTCCTGCTCGGTCGTGCCTATCTGATGGCCGGTGATACCGTACTGGCCCGGGAAAGCATGGAAAAAGCCGCGTCACTCAAGCCGATGTTGATGGATGCACAGATGCTTCTTGTAGGCTTGGATGCGAGCGGAGGCAAGCTAAAAGAGGCGCGCCAGCGGCTCGACCCTTTGATCGCCCGTGACCCCGGCAATCTGACGTTGTTGGGAATGTTGTTTCAACTTCAAATACAAGAAAAGAAGTGGGAGGGGACGCAAGAGACTCTGGCGCGGTTGCGCACGGCTGGAGTCGATCGCATGAAAGCGGATTTGGCGGAGGGACATGTCGCCGTCGCCCAACAGCAATGGGACAAAGCCGAAGCAGCCTATCGCCGGGCGATCACGCAACAACCGCAAGCGGCGGAACCGATCTTGGCACTCGTGCAGCTCGGGGTGCAGCGAGGCCAGACGCAGCAAACCCAGGCGGCGCTTGAAACGCTGGTGGCCGAGCAGCCGCCCCATCCCTATGCGGCAGGATTTCTGGGAGAAGTCCTCTTAATGAAGGGCGATGCCGCTGCGGCCTTGGTACAGTTTGAGACCGCGACGAAACTCAATCCGAAGTGGACGACACCATGGGTCCATCTTGCCCAGCATCACTACGCAAGCCGGCAAGGGGCAGAGGGCGATGCCGCCCTCATGAAGGGGCTGGAGGCGAGCCCGGACAACGAACAGCTTCGACTCATGCTGGCAACCAGTCTCGAAACGCGGGATCGAGTCGACGAGGCGATCGCCCAGTATGAAACGGTCCTCAAGCAGCATCCGAAATCGCAATTAGCGGCGAACAATCTGGCTTCCACGCTTATAGACCGAAAGGGAGACCCCGACAGTCTGCAGCGTGCCCTGACGTTGAGCCGCGATTTCGAAACGCAGGCGCCCAACCCCTATCTCCTCGATACACTCGGATGGGCCCATCTGAAGCTCGGACATCATCAGGATGCGTTGCGACTCGTGAAGCAGGCGATAGCCAAGGCGCAGGACCATCCGGTGTTGAACTATCATCTGGGTGTCATCTATGCCCAATCGGGGGAGAAGAAAGAAGCGCGAGCCCACTTGAATCAGGCACTGCAAGCGAAGCAGACCTTCCCCTGGACCGAGGAGGCGAAGGCGATGCTCGCGGGACTCGATGGATAACATGATGAAGAATAGGATTGCTCCCATACGCTCGATTCTTGGGGTCATTGCGCTCATGTGTCTGGCAGGGTGCAGTGTATTTCAACAGTCCGGTCGGCCAGCCATCCCTCACGAGGCAACTGCCGGCGCCGAATATATGCTAGGAGCGGAAGACGTGCTCATCGTTTCCGTCTGGAAAGATGAACATCTCACCAGGGAAGTGGTCGTCAGGCCGGATGGGTTTGTGTCCTTTCCGTTGATCGGCGATGTGCAGGCGGCTGGCCGGACGGTTGAAGAGCTTCGGACCGATGTTGCCAAACGGCTGACGAAGTTTATCCCAAATCCTCAAGTATCCGTTACTCTGACCAAATTATTGAGCTACCGCATCTATGTGCTGGGGCGCGTCAATAGGCCTGGGGAGTATACGGTCGGCCATACGGCAGATGTGTTGCAGGCTCTGAGTTTGGCCGGCGGATTGACCGCGTATGCGGCTGAAAACGATATTCGGGTGATGCGGCGGATCAACGGGGAACAATATGTATTCCCCTTCCTATACGGGGAGGCGAAGAAAGGAAGAGATCTGGAGCATAACATTCTGCTCCAGCGGGGCGATGTGGTCATGGTTCCGTAAGGACGCCAACCTCGTCCATCGCGACTCATTAAACTTATGATCTGGCGATGGAGCGTAATCGCAGCGGGGATAGGGATCGCCCTGCTTGCGTGGGGCCTTCCCTGGGAGAGTCGGGCTGCAGAATGGTCGGCTGAGCCGTCACTTGGAGTGAAAGGGCAATACAACAGCAACTTAACTCTGACTACGGCTCCGCATAGTCCCGTGTACAGTCATTGGATCTCGCCGGAAGTCAAGTTCGCCGGGTCGACCGAGAATCTGGAAATCAGCGGGAAGGCGGCGGCCGATTTTATCCGGTACTACGGTGGGCGCGAACAGGGACTCACGAATTTAGATTTCCCCTTGTCGGCGAAATATCGAATGGAGAACGAGACGTTGGCATTCAACGGTGGATTTACGAGGGATAACACCTTGAGAGGGGAACTGTTAGAGACCGGCCTCGTGCTCGGTTTCACCCAGCGTAACTTGTGGAGTCTTGCGCCTTCGTGGACGCACAACTTTTCGGAGCGGCTGTCGCTTCAGAGCACCTACAATTACTCGAATTCAACCTATGAGAACGGGGCTCGTCTCGGCCTGTTAGATTATGAGGTCCACGGAGGAAGCCTCGCGCTCTTGTACAGTCTGTCTGAAAAAAGCCGCATGCATGTTGCCGGAAACTACACGAACTTCAGCGTGCCGACCGCCAATGCCTTGCGATCCCACATTGCCGGCGCCCAGTTGTCGATCACCCATTCATTCACTGAATCGATCACGGCGACGCTGGCGGGCGGCCCGCAGCTTGTGTCATCCAGCCTTCATTTCGGTCCGGCTCGTATCGCCGACACGCAAACAGTGTGGGTGGCCAGCGCAAACCTCAGGAAACAATGGGATGAGGGATATGCCCAACTGGTGATGAGCCGAGAAATCCGTCCTAGCGGGTTCGGGCTGCTCGTACAAACAGAACGAGTCGGCGTCACGCTGTCCAAAGATCTGAATGAACGGCTCACGCTGTCGCTGAATGGACAAGTATACCTGACTTCTTCGTTGGAATCGAAAGTCGCGCCGAACGCCCTTCGGGAAAATCGTTTTCTCACGATCACTCCGCAGCTGACCTGGAAGATCGATCAGTGGTGGGCGGTGGACGTATCGTATGCCTATGGGCGGCGCGATGTGGACAGTTTCGATCAGTTCGCAATTTCGAACGCCGCGACGGTGATGTTGACGTATTATCCTCCGAAATTTGCGGTGGGACGTTGAGGGAGATGTCTATGCTTCATTCGGCCATATCCGGAAGTTCCGAACACAGGACTGAGACCAGGGGCTCATCGCTCCGTGAGTTCAGATGCATGGCACAGCGGAGGCGGTCGATCATGGTTTGGACGGCTCTGCTGATTGCCATTGTCGGCATGGCGATCGCCTTCCTGTGGCCGGCGGTCTACCGGTCAAAAGCCACAATCCTCATCGAAGAGCAGGAAATCCCAACGGATCTCGTTCGATCGGCGATCACCAGTTTTGCCGATCAGCGTATTGAGACGATCAAACAACAAGTCATGAGCCGGGCCAGTCTGTGGAAGATCGTCGAACAGTTCGGCCTGTACCAAAGCCTTCGAAAACGAAGCCCGACCGAGGAGGTGCTGCAACAGTTTGTGAAAGATATTCAAATCGAAGTCATCAACGTCAAAGTGGTCGATAAACGGAGCCAGACCCCGACCCAAGCCACCATTGCCTTCACCTTGGCCTATGATGGGGAGACACCGGAGCTGGCGCAGAAAGTTACGAACGAGATCACCAGTCTATTTCTTGGAGCAAATCTCAAGACGCGGGAACGTCACGCACAGCAAACGACGGCCTTTCTGAAACAAGAAGCGGAGAATCTGAATCATCACATAGCAACACTTGAAGGCAAGCTTTCCGCCTTGAAGCTGAAGGCCGACGGCGCATTGCCAGAACTCACGCAACTCAATATGCAGTTGCTGAATCAGGCGGATCGTGAGCTGATCGATGTCGATCGTGATCAGCGGATCCTCGAAGAGCGCAAACTGTTCTTGGAGGGGGAGCTGGCGACGCTCAAGCCCAACACGCCGATCATCGCGGCCAGTGGCGAGCGTATTTTCGATTCCGGTGAGCGACTCAAGGCGTTGCGCGCTCAGTATGCCAGCGCCAGCGGCTATTTGTCTGCAGACCATCCGGACATCATTAAGATGAAGCAGGAATTGGCCAGCCTGGAACGGGAAACAGGAACCGAAGCTTCGGGAGACGATGTCCCTAAGCGGTTGGAGGGAGAACGGGCTCGTCTCGTGACCTTGATGGATCAGTACGGAATAGATCATCCGGACATCACACGCACCAAACAGGCGATCTCGGCGCTGGAGCGAGAATTGAAACAGTTGACGCAACAACCGCCCAAGCCACCTCAGTTTAAACCGGAGAACCCGGCCTATATCAACATCCAATCCCAACTGGCTTCGACCGTCGCGTCGCTGCAATCTCTCCAGAAATCGAAGATCTCGCTCAAAAAACGCGCGGAAGAGATGGCTAAACGGGTCGAACGCCTGCCGGAAGTCGAGCCGGAATATCTCGACCTCCTGCGAGATAGAGAAAATGCAGTTCGTAAGCATCAAGAAATCTCTTCGCGGTTGATGGAAGCTCAGGTTTCCGAGGGTTTGGAGGTGCAACACAAGGGCGAGCGGTTCTCGTTGATCGATCCTCCCGATCTCCCGGAGCGGCCTGAACGACCTAATCGACCGGTGATCCTCGCTCTGGCCTGTTTCTTGGCCCTGGCTGGCGGTGTTGGGGCTGGAGCCGCCAGAGAGCAGCTCGACGAGACGATTAGAAATTCCGATCAATTGGCTCAGGTAGCTCGGGTGGCTCCGTTGGCGGTAATCCCACATCTGCCGACTGAGGACGAGGTGACCCGCTCAGTGTGGAGGCGGCGGGCCGTTCGGTGGGCCGGGGTCGGAACGATCGTCGCCGGGGTGACCCTGAGTCACTATCTCTGGCTGCCGCTGGATGTTGTGTGGTTTGCGGCTCTCCGTAAATTGGGTCTCTCCTAAGATGAACAAGGAGGCGGGCGATGGAAGAATTATCTCACGCGATCGATCAGTATAAACAGTCTAAGAACGGTACAGGCGCACGTAGCGATAGCTATGCGGGGTCCCGACCGATTCCCCTTCCGATTGTTTACACAAGGACGCGAGTGGTGGAGTGTCAAGAGGACGTGTTACGCCGTAATCGCGTCTTGACGGCATTCGAGCGCGGAGCCTTCGCCGATGGATATCAGCTCTTACGGACGCAGGTGCTCCATCGCCTGCGTGAAAATCACTGGAACGTGTTGGGCGTGACCAGCCCACGGACACAGGAGGGCAAGACGCTGACCGCGCTCAATCTGGCGATTGCCCTGGCGATGGAAACGACGCAGACGGTACTGCTGATCGATGCTGACCTCAAGCAGCCCCAGATGCATATACTTCTAGGACTGGGCCCATGTCGTGGCCTTGCGGACTATGTGTTGGGGGATGCGCCTTTAGAGGATGTGCTCATCCATCCGAAGCTCGGCCGGCTGGTGGTGCTGCCAGGCGGGCACCCGATTCAGCGCTCGTCCGAAGTCTTGACCTCGTTGCGGATGTCTGCGTTGATTACGGAAATCAAACATCGCTATCCAGCGCGTATCGTTGTGGTCGATCTCCCACCGGTGCTCACATGCTCGGACACGCTTGCGTTCGCGCCGGCCCTGGACGCACTGCTGCTAGTGGCGGGGGAGGGTGTGACGACTCGGCGTGATGTGGAAGAAGCGCTGGCGTTGGTGCATGGGGCAACCCCCGTTTTAGGCACGGTGTTGAATCAGTCGGGCAAGAGTCAGGGCAATCTGAAAGCCATGCGCGAGCTGGCTACGATCTAATCACGAAAGGCGTGAGGACGACATGTACGAATCTTTCTATGGATTTCGAACCAATCCATTTTCACTCATTCCTGACCCGAGATTCCTGTTCCTCGGAACCCAACACAAGACGGCGCTCAATTTGCTGGAGTATGGACTCTTCAATCGTGCCATCTTTACCGTGATTACCGGCGAACCGGGCACTGGGAAGACCACATTACTCAACGCCATCTTGGAACAATCTCAACACGAAGTCTCGCTTGGGGTGCTGTCTCATACCCACGCGGGGCTTGGCAGCCTGATGCCCTGGGTGCTGATGGCATTTGGCCTGGACGGCAAGGGAATGGATAGTGTGGAACTGTTTAAGACCTTTGCGGCCTTTATCTCCCGCGAGCATGAGCGGCAGCGCCGCGTCGTCTTGGTCGTTGATGAGGCTCAAAATCTTGGCGCCGCCATGCTCGAAGAGCTGCGCTTGCTCTCGAACGTCAACGATGGCCGGCGACAGCCGTTCCAGATTATCCTGTCCGGTCAACCGGCGTTACGAGGATTGTTGCAGCGCGGTGAGTTGATCCAGTTCGCCCAGCGAATCTCCGTCGATTACCATCTCAAGCCGTTCGGTGAGGAGGAAGTACCGGCCTACATCGCGCACCGGCTGGCCATGGCTGGCGGAGCGGGGCGCATTTTCACCGATCAGGCTTGTCTCGTCGTGCATCGGCTCACCAGCGGTAATGCCCGGTTGGTCAACCAGGTCTGCGATGTGTCGCTGGCCTACGGGTATGCGGAACAGTCTCCCTGGGTCACTGCCGGAATCGTGTGGAGAGCCGCAAACGATCGGCGGGCAGGTGGCATTCTTCCAATCGCGCCTGGACCTCTCACGGATATGCTGACCGCGGAGGAAGCGGCAGCGGAGCAACACCGTTTGGCAGTCATGCCGCCAACGGAACGATCGGCGGGTTTGAACAACAAGACGAAGACGCCAGCCGCGGTCTCCAAGGGCTTAGGCGCCTCTTATGAAAATGGCTTGGCGTTCAAGCAGGCCGGGTCCTACAAACAGGCGATCGAGAGTTTTGAGCAGGCAGCCGCCGATGCGACGCAAGAGGTCCGTGCCACATCGCAGGTCGCATTGTGTCTCTATGCGATGGGCCGCCATGAAGAGGCGGCCCGCTCCTTGACGATGTTGCTGGAAGGAAGGCAAGGGACGGAACTGGAATTACGAGATATTCGCTACTTTCTTGGGCGTGTACTCGAATCGCTTGGAAAGCCTCGGGAGGCACTGGCGCACTATCGGATTATCCACTCGCAGAAATCAGAGTTCCGCGATGTCACGTCTCGTCTGAGCCGGTTGTCGTCCGCTCAGCCATTTTTCTCATTCCCTCCCTTGTTCGAGCCAAGAGCCTGGATTAAGGGAATCGTTAGAAACTGCTTGTAGGAACGGTTCGGTTCGATAGTCATGCACGTGTGTGATCGTTAGAAAGACCTGGGAGCCTGTCACGAAGAAAAATGCGTCGAAACTGTAGTAGGCGTGAGCAGGTGTCGGTAGACAGATGATCGGAGGGCACGTATAGCAATGATATCGTGGAGAGACTGATGACGCGTTCTCATGTATCACGAAGTGCCATTCTTGTCGCCGGGTTCGTGGCCTTGGTCTATGCCTCGCTCGTGGCGATGGCAGCAAGCTGTGCGTTGAGTCACGTCGATCCCTCCAACGGCCATGCGCACCATGGGTCGCAAGAATCCGCTCCACACAATGGGCTCTGTGCTTGGGCCTGTCAGGCCACGACCGATGCCGGCGTGACGCCGGAGTCTGCGTCGTTTGCAACAGAGCTGGTGGTCCGGCTGGTGGTCTCGTCTCCTCATCGGGCAATTCCTTCATCGCCTTCTTTCGTACTTCACCCCCGCGCCCCTCCATCGATGCCTCTCATCCTCATCGGATAAGGGGCCACAGGCTGGTTGCTTCGTTCTGCTTCCTCTCGCGCCCCCTTCTTCGATCTCGGTTTCGCGCACACACCATTGACGATTGTCGATCTATCAATGTCCAGCGGGCTGCCTCCTCGCTTGGACTGAGCCGGGGCGCAGGTGTTTCCTTCTTTGTCCTCCGCCCCGGTCCTTTACTTTCCTTTTGAGGAGTAGGTTGCAGCAGAACATATTCAGTTTCAACAGGAGGAGAGCTTATGAATCGCATCATCACATTTGGCTGTCTGATCGGGTTCGCCTGTGCAATGGCCACGCCCGTCTTTGCGGGTGAGCAGAAGATCATCATGATGCTCGGCGGAAAATTCTGTGAGGCCTATCTCGGCGATGTGGAAGTGACGTTGGCGAAATTATCTGGCGTGAAGGCTGTGGACCTCAAGAGCATGAAAGGCCATGCCGTAGTGACGATTGAGGGAGAGAAGGTCAAAGCGGATCAACTGGCCGCAGCAGTCAATGGGGTCAAGGGTGACGGCTGGTATTGTACCGGGCAGACAATGAAGTAGGGAACCGCAGCACATCTCGTCGGCAGGATGGACACATTGTGGAACCGGTATTACTCCGCATCCAGGAAACGGCCAAGCTGTTAAAGGTCAGCAAGTGGACGGTCTATCGATGGATTGAAGAAGGCCGTTTGCATGCCACCAAGATCGGTCGGGGCAGCTTGCGAGTGTTTCGGACATCGGTGAGTACACTGATCGAAGCTTCTCAGGTCAACCACCGCTCTGCGCAGAGCGGCTCGCGGAGCAAAGTGCCTCGCCTGCGGATCGTGGGCCAGAATAGAAAAAAATAAGAATAGGACTGGAGGTTTCTCACCCTTCCTCCAGACCTGCCCGGGGAATCGGAGATGGCCTCTCTTTGATTCCCCGGTCATTCGAGGTCAACAATGGGGATGGATTCAGCAGGGGTGAACCATACAGCGTAGAGAAAATTATAAAACAGAGGAAGGGTAGTCCTCTCCGCCTATCACCTTGCCCTTTAGTTCGCTGAGGAATTTTGCAACAGTTACCGGACTTACCGCTGACCCGAATCTCCCCAACCCGCTGAATGATGCTATGTGCTATCCAACATTTTTTGCGCGAAAGTTGCCGTGCGATCGAACTGTTCCCTCTGCAGCGGTGACACTTTTCTGTGGCACCAAGAATGCATCACTCTTTCCAGAGGAATGCATTCTGTTCTCCAACGGGTGACGCATGACACAAGAGGTCAGTGAGGAAGATCGCGTGATCAACATCCGTCCTGCCTTATTCAGATTGCGAGTCCACCACCACCAAGGAGGGGTTATG
>NEWT02000026.1:32835-61485 GCA_002869925.2 Nitrospira sp. CG24A | reverse complement strand
AGCGTACGCCTCGCCTCTTCGCTCACTGCGGCCTTGCTGGACGGCCTTTTTGCGCATCCTGCGCGCTATTCTGACACCAACACGACACGTGAGTTGATCGCGGTGTATTACACAACAATCGTGTTTTTCCGCAGCTTCTTAGGCCGCTGTGAGCCTGACTTTCCCGACCTTGCCGAGCTTCACATGCTGCTTGGCTTGCCAGAGATCGTGGTTGTACTGCATGGCAAGCCAACTCTCCGGAGAACGGCCAAGCGCCTTGGAAAGACGTAGCGCCATTTCAGGGCTGAGACGGCTCGTACCCGTAAGAATGCGATGCAGCGTTGAAGCAGCTACATCAAGCTTCCCGGCCAGTTCGCGGGCGCTCAGATTGTTGGGATCCAGATAGACCTGGATAATGAACTCGCCGGGATGGGGAGGATTGTGCATAGTCATTTTAGTGATAGTCCTCATAGTCCAAGACGGAGACGTGTCCGTCTTGGAAGGTAAATGTGATGCGCCAGTTTCCAGTTATCCACACAGACCATCGACCGCGCTCCGATCCCTTTAAGGGATGGAGTCGGAACCCTGGAACATTCATGTCTTCAATGGACAGAGCCGTGTCCAGTGCCGCTAACAGCATGCGCAGGCGTTTGGAGTGGTGCGGTTGGATACCCGCCGCGCTCCCCGACTCAAAGAACTTCCTGAGCCCCTTGTGTCGGAATGATTGGATCACATGCAAGATATAGCATGTTGCGCACCACGCAACAAGGCCTCCCGCCAAATCGGAACAGTTACGTGCATTCATCGAGCCTGGTTGCTGAGAGGGCTGAAAGGGAGGAGTCGACAATCAGAGGGTCTGGTCGGGAAGGCGCAGGGCTAGGAGACGGCTGAGACGGCGTTCTTCCGATCGCAGGAGACTAGAAAACCGAAGCCCGATCCCTTCGGCGCAACGGGAACGCACAATGGCGCCGTCAACCATGATGGGATCATCGTACTCGGCAGGATGAAACTCCAGCATCACCTGACATCCCATCGGAATGCGCTGGGTGGTGCGCAAGCGGCACCCCCGGAGAGATAAATTAGACAGCGTCCCTTCGACGACGACACGCTGGCTGGGATCACGAATGGGTCGAACCTGCGCCGGATATTGGACCGAGACTCGGTCATAGTTGCGGCGAGGATTGGTCTTGAGTTTGCCGAGGAAGGTGGTAAAAAGGTGCGCACAGAGCTGACAGCGAAAGGGATAGATCGTCAAGGTGCCGAGGAGCCGATCAGCCATCCTATTGCGTGGAGCGAGTTTTGTCTTCAGCGTCCCACATTTCGGGCAAGGGCAGGTGCGCATAGTCGGGTATCACCCTTCTTCTGAATCGTTCTGAGACCCCATCGTACAAATTCACCAAATCGAACGGCAACCCCCCTTTCGAGAGTCTTCCTGGCGCACATCAATTGGGAACGAGCTTGAACAGGCCGCCTCCTTGGGTCGTGACGTAGAGTTCGCCCGCAGCATCTTCACCGAAGCTCGTGACAGAACTGCCCGACGGACTGAGTAAAGGCCATTCTTTCTGCTCTGTGACTTGACCATTCTGATAGCGAAAACTCCTCACAAACCCGGCGCAAAAATCTGCATAGAAATAGGTACCGCTCAATGCTGGTGCGGCAGATCCTCTATACACATAGCCGCCCGTCACCGAACAGGCTCCGCCGAAGTGAGGGTAATCGAGCACCGGCCGCGTCAGGTTGCCAGAGTCGCAATTGCTGGAGGGGTTGAAGCAGAGAGTGCCTTCCATCAATCGCCAGCCATAATTGAGCGCCCGTCCCGCATTGGGGGCAGGGGAGACATTGATTTCTTCACGCGCCCCCTCTCCGACGTCTCCGATGTACAGATCACCCGTCACCCTGTCGAACGAAAACCGCCAGGGGTTTCTGAGACCGAGGTTCCACACGTGCTGCGCATCTCCCCCGAACACAAAGAACGGATTAGTGTTATTGCATGGCCCCCCCGTGCCCGGATGTATTCGAAGAATCTTGCCGAGTCGCGTCCCAATCGTTTGTCCGTTGTTATTGGGATCGCCTTCTCCGCCGCCATCGCCGACACCCGCGTATAGACAACCATCAGGCCCAAAGGTCAGCATCCCGCCATTGTGATTGGAGAAGTTAGGATGCGCCACGGTGAGAAGCGGCGTACCAGCAGAATCTGCGAGATTGGGATCCGTGAGATTCCTGAGATAGCGGGCGATCACAATGTTGCCGGCGAGGTTTGTGTAAAACACATAGAACTGGCGATTGGCAGCATATTGAGGGTCAAACGCCATCCCGAGCAACCCTCGTTCCCCGCCTTTTAACAGGAGGCTGCTGATATTAAGGAATGGTGTCGCCAGTAACGAACTGGTTGTCACATTGAAAATTCGAATCAGTCCGCCCTGCTCAACAATGAAGAGACGGCCGGTGTCATTGGCCGGTGCGGTCATGAAGACTGGTGAACTGAGACTCGTGCTGATTGATTGAAGCCGTAGATCGTTCGATTGTAGTAGTGGCAGGGAGTCTTGGTTCGATTCGTTGTCTGAGCAGCCGATCACGTATCCAGCACTGACAAGTACCAAACACACCATCAATAGGCGCCGAATCTGTATCATCAGCCCCCTCACGTGATGCCAGGATGTGCGCCTTCAGCCTACTATAGACAGCCGAATAGCTTCAAATCGCGCCAATGAACGTTCTGTTCACCATTCCTGTGTAGCTTGGTGGAGTGTCAGGGCGTTGCCTTCGGAATCCAGGATCACAGCGAGGCGGCAGACAGGAGTGGAGAGCGGTTCGAGTTTCACACGCACTCCCTTCGCGCGCAATTGCTCGACCGTCTCGTCGACGTTCTGTACTTCGAAGGCGATACTCCCGCCCGCATCGGCGCTGGGCGTGCCTCCTTCTTTCACATTCGTAAGGGCGAAGGTCCCGCCGTCCAGATCGTATTCCACCCATTCGAACTCGCGCGCCTCGCGGCGAGTCACATCTAGACCGAGCGTGTCCTCATAAAACCTCCGCGCCCGCGCCATATCCGTAACGGGATACAGGGTAAAGGCGATGCGTTTGATCATAGTCACGCTCCTGGTTGTTGGAATCTGAGATAGGCCCGCAATGTGTCTCCGTCTCGTTCGCGGACTGCAACGGCGACCCGAAGCTGCTCTAAATACTGTTCCAGCGTTTTCCCGCCGAGGTCGATCTTGCGCGTCATGAAAAAGTCCCGCACGTCTCGTTCGAGTTCAGGTGTGGCGAGGCTGACGATCCCGCCACACATGCGTCGCACGCCTTGCTTGGGGAACATGCGGTCCATCTTCTCCCAATTCGTTTTCAGAAATGTCCACGCGAGTTCTCTCCCATCCACATTGCCTAACATAGCGCTGACGAGAAATGGCGCATCTTGCGAGCGGATTTCCCCACTGATGGTTCGCGCAAGCGTGCGCTCGAACAATGCCTTGGGCTGAAAGGCCGCGAGCGAAAAGAGATAGCGCCGTTCTTCTTGCGGTGTCACCGCAGTGCGGAATCGTTCGTCAAATTCTTCATACCTGGCGGCGTCACCCGTATGCGCAAGAATCGCGACGAGCGCGGGGACAACATTGGGGTCAACGGCTTTCGCGTCGTTACGGTACGCCCGGTACAGCTCGGCTGCACGTTGATGAACGGCTGGATCGTTGCCGAGTTTCCCTTGTGCGCCGATCAATTCACCCCGCAGCTGTTTCGTCAATTCGCTCTCACCACGCTGAGGAACCCACCCCAAGTCCGCAACGGCCGGACCAATTCGACTACGCACAAAGGCTTCGAGCGCCGGTCGGTCCTCCACGGTGATAATCCGGTTCAGAAAGGAGAACGATTCGAGTAACAAGGCCCAGACATTCTTGTCCCGCTCCTCGGTGAAACGAGCCGTCAGGTCAAGATAGTCTGCGAGGGGCATGAGGCCTGCGACGGTGGTCGCCCAGGCGTCGTTGATGAAATTAAATCGTTCGGAGGGAACGAGTGTGTCGATCCCTGCGTCCAGTAGTCCGCGAAGCAGGTCGGGCGCATAACGCACCCGATAGAACCCATGACCACCTTCGTTGATGAATACTGACTCCCAATTGTGGGGAAGCGGGATAGTCACGTCCTTCTTCGTCAACAGTATGCGTACGGTACTGCGCGTGCCGCCTGAGGTGATTCGAATCTGGAGCGGAATATTCCACCGCGGGTCTTGTGAGAGACCAGGCGGGGCTTCGCTCAAATAGTTGAACCGTTGTTGCGTGATGGTCAGTTCTGAATCCGCGCTCACGTTGGCGGTCACGAGCGGGAATCCGGGCTGGAAAATCCAGCCGTCCATGAGTTCAGGCACCGGCTGTTTCGCGACCTTCCCCAGTGAAACCCAAAGATCGCTCGTGTCCGCGTTCCCATAGGCATGCGCGCGCAAGTAGTCGCGGACCCCGTCTCGGAACAGGGTCGGGCCGATGTGCTGTTCCAGCATTCGGAGTACCGATGCGCCCTTTTGATAGGTCAGCACGTCGAACATCGCGTCGGCATCCTTGGGAGCCTGCACGGGATATTCTATCGGTCTGGTGCTATACAGTCCGTCGACTACAAACGCGGCCGCGCGCTCGACACCGAAGCTGTCCCATCGTTTCCATTCTGGTTTCCAGGCATCGACGGCCAGCATTTCCATGAACGTGGCAAAGGCTTCGTTCAGCCAGAGCCCGTTCCACCAAGTCATGGTCACTAAATCACCGAACCACATATGCGCATTTTCATGCGCAACCACATCGGCCACGCGCGCGAGGTCACCGTGCGTCGCACCCTGCCGATCGACCAACAAAGCTGTTTCACGATAGGTAATCGCGCCCAGATTTTCCATGGCGCCGGAGGCAAAGTCAGGAATCGCAAGCAGATCCAGCTTGTCACCGGGATAGGGGATCCCATAGTAACTCTCAAAGAATGAGAGTGACGCCGCCGCAATGTCTTGACCAAATTTGGTTAGATGCTTCTTCCCGGGAACGGCCCATAGGCGAAGTGGCGTCTGGCCGATCATCACAGGTTCGGTCGGCTCGATTCGGCCCACGATAAACGCGACCAGGTAGGTCGACATCTTGATCGTATCGGCGAAACGGACGACTTTCTTCCCCCCAGCCAGCGTTTCAGTGGTCACCGAGCTGTTGGACACTGCGGTCAGCATGGGATCGATGACCAATGTCGTGGCAAAGACGGCTTTGAAATCCGGTTCATCCCAGCAAGGAAACGCCCGACGGGCATCGGTGGCTTCAAATTGTGTTGCGGCCAGGCTATGAGTCGTCCCGCGCTCGTCTTTGTAGGTACTACGATAGAACCCGCGGAGCTTGTCGTTGAGCGTCCCGCGGAATGCGATGGTCAACCTCCAGGTGCCTGGCAAGAGAGGCTCAGTGAATGTGAAATGACACCGTTCGAGCGATGCGTCTAATGCAATCGTGGCCTGCCTCATTGGGCCCGAACCTCCCTCGATCTGAGCCGAGACGATGTCGAGCTCAATGGCGTTGAGAACGATATCAGACGTTGGTTGATGAATCGTGAGAGTGATCGTCTCTAGTCCGGAGAATTTTGCGCCGGGCAGGTCCGGCTCCAATCGAAGGTCGTA
The DNA here is from genome assembly GCA_002869925.2 of Nitrospira sp. CG24A. GTDB lineage: Bacteria > Nitrospirota > Nitrospiria > Nitrospirales > Nitrospiraceae > Palsa-1315. The sequence continues at coordinate 55,886 of NEWT02000026.1, read as the reverse complement.
GCGCATCGGGACCACATGTCTCGGAAGCCGATAGGGATCGAGTGTGCCGGGGGAAGGGTTCTGGTTCATGTCCTCACCTTTCGATTGATCGGTCGTCGTGTGTGCTGAGGGGGTCCCGAGGCACGAGCTCAAGAGAGGAGCCAGTGGAATGGCCAAGAGAAGTCGGGCATGCGTCGTGAGGGCCTGCAGGGTTTCCCGTCTGCTGATCATGTCCTCGTCGCAGGGTACGACTCGACTCCATTCGCGGTGCCCACGAGGAGTAAGTCTGTTCGTCCGACAAAGAGGCCGGTCTCCACCACTCCAGGAATGCGGTTCAATGCAACCTCGAGTTCTCGCGGGTTATCGATCCGTGGGATATGGACATCGAGAATCACGTTGCCTGTTTCCGTGCTGAATGGCGCTCCGTTCCGTTCCCTGAGGACCACAGCGCTCTTTGTAAGCGAGTGGATTTCTCGGGCTGTACTGCCCCAACCGAACGGGATCACCTCGATGGGAAGCGGGAACGATCCCCCAAGCACTGAGACTCGCTTCGCGTGGTCGACTACAACGATGAACTGCTTGGCCGACGCCGCAACAATCTTTTCTTTCAAGAGCGCGCCACCACCACCCTTAATGAGATTGAAGTGAGGGTCGACCTGGTCTGCCCCATCGATCGCGACATCGATCACCCAGGTATGGTCGGTATCGATGAGCGCGATTCCCTGTTGCCGGGCGAGCGCAGCCGTTTCGTTCGACGTGGCCACTCCGCTGAGTCTCATGCCCGCGCGGACTTTTTCCCCCAGCGCGATCACCATGTGCTTCGCCGTTGAGCCGGTCCCAAGGCCCACGACCATCCCGTCACGCACGAATTCAACCGCTTTGAGCGCCGCGGCTTTCTTCAGGCTATCGAGATCCTGGCTGCTCATCACGATGCGGGGGTAGAGGAGAGGGCGCCGGCGACGGATGCGGCGCCCAGCAAGGGGGTCTTCTGATTCATCACCACTTTCACCGGGATCGAACTCATCACGCGCTTGTAGCGGCCCTTGTTCGTGAACGACTTCATAAATGTGCCGTCTTTCAGTTTTGCCAACAGCTTCGGGGCAATGCCGCCGCCCACATACACGCCGTTGAGTGTCATGCCCTTCAGGGCAAGATTGCCAGCTTCGGCTCCATAGATGGAGGCAAACAGATCGAGCGCCTGCTTGGCAATATCTGCCTGCCCCTTGAGCCCGGCTTCTGCGATCGCCGCAGCAGGGTCACCGGCTTTAATTTGCTCGGCGAGCCACGTCGGTTCATTCTTCTTGCTGTCTCGGACATAATCATAGATCGCGTGCAGACCAGGACCTGACAAGACACGCTCATAACTCACATGCAGATAGCTGCTGCGCAGATGGCGTAGCAGTTCAATTTCGTTGTCATTGTTCGGTGCGAAATCCGCATGTCCCCCTTCCGACGGCATCGGCTGATAGCGCGAGCCGTTCCAGAAGAGGATGGATTCACCGAGTCCGGTTCCCGCTGCAATGAGGGCAAGCGCCTGGTTGTACGCCGGTGGAGTTCCAGCATTGAGCACTTCAACTTCGTCCGGTCTAAGCAAGAGCACTCCGTACGCCATGGCTTCGAGATCGTTGAGCAACTTCACTCTTGGTATGTCGAACTGTTTTGCCAGAGTTGCTCCGTCGACCACCCACGGAAGGTTGGTCGTTTGGCAACGGTTGTCAATCACGGGACCGGCGATACCGAAACAAGCCGCGTCGATTTTCTGCGGTGTTTCCGCCGGGCGCTCCACCTCAACCGCATCCCCCTTCTCCGCTGCAACGTCGTCGATGGACTGGGGAGCAGTCGGTGGGGCAAGAAATTCTGTGAGCATATCCTCGAGCGACGTGTATTCGGCACTGTGGAATGACTCTAACCGGACGGGGTCTACGCGGTCCTTCTTCCAGTCGAATAGAGCCAGGTGGGTTTTCGTACCCCCGATATCTCCGGCAACGATCATCTCGCCCTCACGTGCTCGCCCATTATTACGGCATCGGAAGCTTGGCGGCTGCAGCCTGATCGAGGAACCAGATGAGCCGGCCCTCCTCTGGTTTGACCAACGATGCCGGAAGCTGTCGTTCCGCTTCGGTCTTTGGATCAAGAATCGCTCTGACGACTTCTGCCTTGCCACTTCCGGTAGTCAAGAACAGTACCACACTCGCCCTGTTGATCGCAGCTAGAGTCATCGTCAGTCTGTGAGGGGGATCTTTCGGAGATTGCGTAGTCGCAATCGCACGTCGAGAGTCCCGTAAGATTGGGAATCCAGGAAACAGCGATGCCGTGTGACCATCTTCACCCAGCCCTAAAAGGATAAGGTCGAGTGATGGCGGGACCGATGGTGCGGTGTTCGTTGCGAGACGCAGCTGCTGTTCGTACTCAGACGCTGCCGCCTGAGGGTTACTGGATTCCCCTGCCATACGATAGATCTGTGAGGGTGGAATGTTCAGCGGGGTGAACAGGGTCTTGTCGGCTAACGCGTAGTTGCTCCGAGGGTCATTCGGTGGGACGCAGCGCTCATCGCTGAAAAAAAAGATGGTACTGGACCAATCGAAGCGATTGATGAAGGCAGGGGAGGCGAGAACTCTATAGAGAGTTTCCGGCGTCGTGCCGCCTGAGAGAGCGAGAACGAATCGACCCTTCGCACAAACGGCCTCTCTACCCACTTCCAATACGAATTCAGCTGCCGCCTCTGCTACGGCTTGGCTATCCCTATGGATGCGGATTTCAGGGACTGCGGACATTCTACTTCTTGCGGGTACGTGTGCCCTTGGTACGCCGGGTAGTGGGGCGCTGCACCCGCGTGCGTGGGGTCAGGAGTTTCGTCAAGGTCTGAATCGTCGCGATGGGATTCTTGCCCAGAGGCAAGACGATACCCTGCTGTTCATGAGCGTGGAGCGCCTGGATATCGCCAATGGCTTGGGCCTGCGCGAGGGTGCGAAAGGTGAACGATTTTCCCGGAATGCTGAGATCGGGAGTCATCTGATCGACGAGTTGTAAAAATATCCCGCTCTTTGGGCCTCCTTTGTGGAGTTGGCCCGTCGAATGGAGATAGCGCGGGCCATAACCAGCCGTCGTGGTGACATGGTGATGCGAGACGAGCGCTTTTCGCAACATGCGAATACTGTGTTCCATCTTGGAAGACGGTGTCGTATAGGCCAATATCGCAACGTAGGCGCCTGGCCGGCACTGACGCGTGAGTTGTAATGCAGCCTGTGCCGTCGTCGCAGTCGCCTGTTTCGGTAATCGACCGGTGGACTGGAGAGTCCCCAGTACTCGGGCGGTATTATCTTTGCTTTCTTGGACGTTCGGTTGATCGAACGGATGAATCCCCAAGAGATGCCCTGCCAGAGCCGTGGCAACTTCCCATCGGAAAAATTCTCCGGCGAGATCGTAACGGTCTTTGAGCGTGAGTGTCAGGATTGGATGGCCCTGTTTCACGAGCCCGGCGACCTGTCGGTCGAGCTGTGTATTCTGATCCCCCTTCAGCCTCAGATAGACAAAAAGCCGATCTGTACCATACGCAGTCGGTGTGACAATCGGTTCATGCGCCACAGGGATAAGACCGGTTCCTTCCTTTCCCGTACTTTCCGCAAGGAGTTGTTCCGCCCACAGACCAAATGCCGCGATCTGCGGTGATGTAATCAGAGTGATCTTGTTGCGCCCTGCTTGCGCCAGGGAGCCCATCGCAGCGCCAAGATCGGCTCCGGGGTTCCGTTCGAGGGGGGATGGAATTCGGCAGGCCTTGGCCATCGCGATGGCGCGTGTGAGCAATCGTGCGACATTGATCCCCATCAAGGCGGCGGGAACCAATCCGAAATAGGACAGTACTGAGTAGCGTCCTCCGATCTCCGGTGGGTTGGTGAAGGTGCGCCAGAACTGATGCTCTGCTGCCAGTTTTTCCAACCCGGTGCCGGGATCGGTAATCGCGACAAACTGTGCGCCTCCTTGGTGGCCAGGAGTCTGGTGCACGAGTTCCCAAAAGTGGGCGAAGAGGGACATCACTTCTATGGTTCCACCGGATTTACTGGCGAGGATGAACAGGCTTCGCGCCGGGTCAATTTCCCGCGTGACCTGCTGGACCCAGCCTGGGACGGTGGAATCAAGGACCCACAGGCGTGGGTACCCGCGTGACGATCCAAATGTTGTGCGAAAGACTTCTGGACCCAAACTACTGCCGCCCATACCGAGCAGGACCACGTCTCGGATCCCGCGCTTTTTGGCCGAAGCGGCGAAGCTCCGCAATTCCTCCGCCCGACCTTTCATGTATTCGATGACGGTCAGCCAACCGAGCCGGTTGGCAATGTCAGTAGGATCTGGTTTCCAGAGCCGATGGTCTTGAGTCCAGAGCCGCTCGACCGCATGGGACGCCCCAAGGCGTGCATGCCCTGCAGCAACTAGGGATTGAAGTTCCAGGGGAAATGATCGATCAATCTCACGTGTCATACGTATACCTTTTTCGTATTGTAGTTATCGGATGAGAGAAACACAAACATGACGCTTCACCTTTGTCCTGTTCTTTCGGCGAAGACCAAAGGCCTGCCTTTTGCGATGTGCCTTGGGGGAGAAGCGCGGGTCGAGCGAGCAGGTAAAGGTACGTGTGCTTATGGTCATCTATTGCCAACCGCTGAAATACGTTCCATCGGTGTATTACCTCAACTCGCGCCCCAACAGGGCCGAGCGCGCAAACAGACTCTGTGCAGCTCGGTCGGAGGCGTTGAGAGATTGATCGTACTGGCCCTGCTCATAGAGCACACGAGCCTGATTCATGAGTCGTTCGATTTCGTCCGGCCTCTGCCCGGACAGAGTACGACCATCAATGGCACCCACTTGCAAACTTACAGTCTGGAATCGATTCTCGACCTGACCGATCCCGGCTTCTGTCGAGTGACGGAGCGACTCGCGTTCCTTCGTCAGGCGAGCAACAATTCGAGACCCTTCTGCTTGCAGCTGACGGAGGGCGACGTCCAATTCATTGGGTTCCCAAGGCCAACGGATAAGGTCTTCGTCGGCCTGGGCGCGGGCTCTCAGGGCCATCCACTGGTGAGAGAATTGGGTATAGTCGGTGGGCAAGAACTCACCCGCTCGCAATTCCACTAATTCCTGATCGATATGGTTGAGCGCTTCAACCACATCTTGAGGCACGGCCTCTATGCAGCCGGAGATGGAGCCGACGAGTGCCAGGGCTCCCCATCCAAACAAGATTCGCGTGAGTCGTGAGCAATGACTAATCATACCGCAAGTGTACCTTACTTCTTCTTATACGTAGAGCATTATCCCTTTTTTATCCTGCAAACCCTGTCTCTGTTTCGAGCGGGACGGCCAGACGGTTTCCGCCTTGAGCGTTCGCCTTCGTTGGTACGGTGGATGAGTCAGTCATGTCAATCGTCGGCTGTGCGTGAGTGGAGCCCCACGACTTTATCCACCCTCCGTAGCAGCCTACTGCGGAGGACGGTATGACTCCACCCACACCACTCACACGTGTTCGTGGAAGATCACATCGAAAATCCTGGGCAAGCTGACATGTCTGGAGCGATAGGAAAAACATCCCCTCTGCCCTCTTCGCCGAAACATGATGGTTCTTCCATCAAAATTATTGAGCGCATGGGTTTAATCGCAAGAGGAATGCCACGGCCTGCAGGCCGTGGATTGGGATAATGAGGCGTCTTTACAGCAGCATAGAAGGAGGAGTGTGCGATCGGCGTATACGTCCCTGGGGCAATCTAGTCTGTCAGGAACAAAACTGCCTCAATATAAAAGAGTTATCAATGGGTTAAGACTTATGTCTCGCTGAGTTTGAGTAGGCGAAAGAGAACGATATTATCTGCTTGAAAGCCCATGGTTCACCCACGTGACATCACAACTACTTTACCCAGGAATAGCTGTGCCGAGTACAGGGAGCCATGGCTTGGTTATTTTACAGCCGTATGCATGGTTGAGAAGGACTGATCGTCATTTTACTGAAAAGAGCGGAATAGAGATCTCCTGGTGCCAGACGACCGACCTCGGATGAATCGTACGCAGTTTGACAGGGTACCAGCCCGCCCCTATAATGCCTCGATAATTTATAGGTCTTCTCAGGCTAGGAGTGATCGCATGTCGTTTACATCGCAGCAGCCGTCGAATCTTAAGAAAAAACGTGAACATGGGTTCCGTAAGCGGATGAGCACGAAGAATGGCCGGAAGGTCTTGGCTCGTCGTCGCGCCAAAGGGCGAGCCCGCTTAACGGTGTAGGTCGAGCGACGCTGACTAGGGGCTGCACGAAGAAATCTTTGCCCTCCGTTATGTGACCCACACAGGGTAGTTCCCATCACAGGACGATGGTGTGAGATCATGGTCGAGTCTGGAGATTCAGGCTCGAAAGAAAGCCCTGTGCAAGCTGACCCTCTCCCAGGATGATGGTGATGTCGCAGGGTGCAGGCGCCAGGGATCTGTTTCTGAAACGTAGTCGTGACATCGAGTATGTGAAGCAACATGGCCATCGTATTTCGACAACTCTATTCAATCTCATGATTTGTCGGACTGATATGGATGGCAGCCGCGTCGGTATTGTGGTGGGAAAGCGATTCGGGGGCGCCGTCAGTCGAAATCGCGGCAAGCGTCTGTTTCGAGAGCTCACGCGTCAACTGCGCGGTCAACTGATTTCCGGGCACTCGCTCGTCGTCTTCCCCAAGCGGACTTCGATTGCACAGCCTTTTGCTGTCTTGAAAGAAGTATGGGTGGCGACACTTCAGCGTCAACGGCTGCTTCGTATGCATGAGGACTAGTGTGCGCCAGTAGTACCAAGCTCTGTGGACCGGATTACCTGATTGAATATCGCCCAGCCTTAGACCAAGCGACGCTTTCTAGGGCAGGCGCAACCTTGTTATCTGCTCGCTGTTACAAATTGATCCGTTTTCTTCCTGGAGAATGGATTCTGTGAAGCAGCAGAGACATCATTGTTCCCATCGCGCAGCGGTTTATTATGGATAAACGGGTTATCGTCTTTCTGGTTCTCTCCTTAGCCATTATCCTTGGGTTTGACTTGCTCATGAGGCAGATGGGCTGGCTTCCCGAGCCACCCCCTCCTCAGGATGGCTCTGCCCAAACCCCCTCACCCTCGGAGGGAGAGCCAACTCCTGCCGGGACGGTAGGCAAGGACGGTGGTTCGACCAGCCCGAACGTTCCAAACCAACCGGGGCAAAAGTCAGGCGCGGCTGCGGCAAGTGTTGCTCTGCCTGCATCGGAACAGACGGTGACGGTTGAAACGGATCTGGTTCGGGTCGAACTGTCAAACCGCGGAGGGGTGATTCGAAGTTGGGAGCTGAAGCGATACCATATGGGCCTTCCTGAAGCGAAGCCGGTACAGCTCGTCTATCAAGGGGGAAAGTTCAAAGGCCCGCTCTCGATGACGGTCGCAAATGCCGACATCGACAAGACAATTCGAGACGGTCTCTACAGTATTGAGAAAGACTTTTCGAAGCTGGATGCCGCGCATCCTGTCGGGCATGTCACGATGCAGTTCCATGATTCAGCCACCCATCTTGGCATTAAGAAACAACTGACATTCCACCATAACAGTTATGTGGTGGACATATCGTTTGCCATTGAGGGAATGACCGAGTCCTATGACATCGGGCTAGGGACGAATTTTGGCATCGTGGAATGGGGCGATGGGTTCATCGGTCTGATCGGATCGGCATCCCAAGTCGACAACAAAATCGAGAAAGAGACGCCGGAAAAGGAACTTGAACGGAAGGGAGCGGTTCAGTGGGTCGCCCTGCAGGATAAGTATTTTCTATCGGTGTTGATGCCCAAAGAGGGTGCGGCCGCGCTCGCCAAGACGGAAGAACCAAAAATTGTGTCGGCTGGAGTGCGAATGGCCGCGCCAGGATCAGCCTCTTCGGTTGCACTTCAGCTCTATGCGGGCCCGAAGGAATACGACATCCTCCGCTCCTTGGGTGTGGGCCTGGAAGATATGATCGATTTCGGATGGTTCATTTACGGCAGTTGGGCGATTGTGAAATCGGTCGCCAAACCGATCTTTTATGTCCTGCGATTCATCCATGACTATGTTGGGAACTATGGAGTTACCATCATCTTATTGACGTGTATGATCAAGCTCTTATTTGTGCCGTTGCAATACAAGAGTTACAAGTCGATGAAAATGATGCGGGTGATCCAACCCAAGATCAAAGAAGTCCAGGAGAAATACAAGGGTGACCGGGATCGTCTGAACAAGGAGCTCATGAAGCTGTATCGGGATCAAAAAGTGAATCCGCTAGGTGGCTTTCTCCCGATGTTCTTGCAGATGCCGGTCTTCATCTCCCTGTTCAATGTCCTCTATATGACGATCGATTTACGCCAAGCCCCTTTCATGCTCTGGGTTCACGATTTATCGGTGCAGGACCCTTTCTATGTGCTCCCAGTGCTCATGGGGGTCACGATGTTTATCCAACAGAAGATCACCCCCAATACGATGGATCCAACACAGGCAAAGATCATGTTGGTACTCCCCATTGGCATGACATTTCTGTTCATCAATTTTCCTGCGGGCTTGGTGCTGTATTGGCTGACAAATAATACCCTGACCATTACTCAGCAATTGGTCACTGATCGCTTTCTGCTCACCGACAAGGCCCTCGCCGCGGCAGGGACTGAACAGAGCAGCAGCACGAGCGCATAAACGTTTGTCGGGTGCGTCCACTTCAACTAGGCCGATGGCACGCCGTCTCCCTCGTTCGCCCGGTCTGTCTCACACAGCAATCGTAGGAGACCGCGTACGACAACCACAGCCCGGGGGGGCCATAGGGATTCTTGTCGTCGTCTGGAGTAACGGAAAATCCCCATGCGTGGCGCACTCGAAGATACGATCTGTGCCGTTGCCACCGCAGCAGGCGAGGGAGGCATAGGCATCGTACGTCTGAGTGGCCCGCAGGCGCTTGTTGTCGCATCTCACGTTGTTCGCTTACGGTCTGGCCGCCCCCTTGTCTCGATATCTTCACATACATTGCATCTTGCCGATCTTGTGATTCCCGCATTGAATACGGGTAGCGAGAACAGATCCATCCTTGATCGTCCATCAACATCGGATCTCCTCGATGAAGCCCTTGTGGTCTATATGAAAGCGCCACGATCATTCACGGCGGAAGATGTGGTAGAAATCCAGTCTCATGGTGGGATGCTGGTGCTTGGAATCGTCTGCAAGGTCTGTGTTGAGTCTGGTGCCCGGATGGCAGAGCCGGGAGAATTTACGAAGCGGGCCTTCCTCAACGGACGATTAGATCTCTCTCAGGCAGAAGCTGTGCTCGATACCATCAAGGCCACGTCGCATGCAGGACTGACTGTCGCTCAACGCCAGCTACGGGGCGATCTCGCTCGCGAGGTAGAACAGGCTCGAATGTCTTTGCTGACCGTATTGGCTCATGTGGAAGCCGCGATCGACTTTGTGGACGAAGATATTTCCTTCCTGCAACGTGATGAGCTGGTACGAATTATACGCGAAGCCGCTGCAGTAGTTCACAAACTGGAAGCCACAGCTCGGGACGGTCGAATCTTAAGGGAAGGCGCCCATGTCGTGATTCTTGGCCGTCCGAATGTCGGCAAATCCAGTCTGTTGAATCGTCTTCTTAGAGAAGAGCGAGCAATTGTGACGGCGATTCCTGGGACGACGAGGGATCTCATTGAGGAGTCTATCGATCTAGGCGGGGTGACGATTCGTTTAGTCGACACGGCAGGAGTGCGAGATACTGACAACATGGTCGAGCGTGAAGGGATCAAACGAACCCGTCTTGCACAAGATGAGGCCGACCTCTTACTCGTGGTCGTAGATGGAAGTGTGCCCCTCACGAGTGATGACCTGAGTCTATTGAACGCAGTCAAAGGTCGAAAGCATGTGGTGGTCCTGAACAAGACAGATTTGCCCGATGACGTCGAATTGGATGCTGCGCTTGTGGGCCATTCTTCTTGCCGTATATCTGCAAAAACAGGTTCCGGGATCGAGCGGCTGAAGTCGGTCCTTCGCGGTCACCTGATCTCGAAAGGTTTTGACACATCGGAGAGTGTCACGGTCACAAATGTGCGACACCGCGATGCATTACGCCGGGCCAGCGACTCCTTGGGTCAAGCACTCGAATCCGTACAGTGCGGGATGGCAGGGGAACTTGTCTCGATCGATGTACGCGCCGCAGCCGATGCCCTCGGTGAAATTACCGGCGCCATCACGACTGACGAGATCCTTGGCCGGATTTTTTCAGAATTTTGCATCGGTAAGTAGGAACAGGTGGACATGGGAAACGCCGTTGATGTCATCGTGGTGGGCGGAGGTCATGCCGGCTGTGAGGCCGCCTTGGCCGCGGCGCGCATGGGTGCGCGAACCTTGCTGCTCACGATGGATCCTGACCGGATCGCACAAATGTCCTGTAATCCGGCGATCGGAGGCATAGCCAAAGGACATCTCGTCAAAGAAATTGATGCGCTGGGCGGGGAGATGGCGCGGAACACGGATCAAGCCGGCATCCAGTTCCGCTTTATCAATACGAGCAAAGGTCCGGCGGTACGAGCCCTGCGCGTCCAATGCGACAAGAAACTGTACCGAAACGCCATGCGACACACGTTGAGCCAGCAGGCGGGACTGACGATCGGCGAGGGAACGGTTGATCGCCTGCTGACGCATGACGGCTCGGTGACAGGGGTGGTCACGGGCCGCGGCGATCGCATCCAGGCGAAAGCTGTCATTCTAACATCAGGAACTTTCCTTAAGGGTCTTATTCATATCGGCCTCAATCATTTTCCTGCAGGACGGGCCGGAGAGGCATCCGCCGAGCACCTATCCGATTGTATGCGCGACCTTGGCTTTGAGGTGAGTCGGCTCAAAACTGGCACACCTCCTCGTTTGGATGGTGCAACCATCGATTTTTCCGTGATGGCGCCGCAGCCGGGCGATGATCCGCCTCCGCCATTTTCGTATCGGACCAGCCGAATTGAAAACAGACAGCTCCCTTGTCACTTGACCCATACCAACCGTGCGACGCATGAATTGATCCAGGACAACCTCGATCGATCGCCGCTCTATAGCGGTATCATTGAGTCGGTGGGACCACGGTATTGTCCATCGATTGAAGATAAGGTCGTGCGTTTTGCGGATAAAGAGCGTCATCAGATCTTTATCGAACCAGAAGGATTGGACAGCCGAGAATTTTATCCCAACGGGATCTCCACCAGCTTGCCAGTTGATGTGCAAGCCGCGATGCTGAAAACGATTCCTGGGCTAGAGCACGCCCTCATGCTCAAGCCTGGATATGCAATTGAGTACGACTATTTTCCACCACGGCAATTACACCAGACTCTGGAAACGAAGCTGCTCAATGGTCTCTACCATGCTGGACAGATCAACGGGACATCTGGATATGAGGAAGCAGCGGCGCAGGGCCTGATGGCTGGGATCAATGCTGTGCTGCGTCTTCATGGAGAATCTCCGTTGGTACTCGATCGTTCACAGGCCTACATTGGTGTGTTGATCGACGATCTCATTACCAAAGATGCGCGTGAGCCCTATCGCATGTTTACCTCACGGGCAGAGTACCGTCTCCTGTTGCGTCATGGAAATGCCGATCTGCGACTCACCGATATTGGGCGGAAGATTGGATTGATTGGCGACGAAATCTATGCAAAATTTCAATTGAAACAGAAAGCGATTGAATCTGATCTCGTACGACTCGAAGGACTTCGACCAAAACTCACTGAAGCGGTTCGCACACGCCTGGCAAAGATTCAGATTGATGAGATTTCTGGACCCTGTACCGCAGCCCATCTTTTACGTCGCCAAGGGGTTAACTATGCGACTTTATTAGAAGCACTTGAAGTTGATGCATTGCAAGATACTGAAACTACAGATGAAATAGAGTTACAGATTAAATATTCAGGTTATATCAAGCGGCAACTTCAACAGATAGGCCGTTTCAAAAAACTCGAAATGAAACCTATTCCTGCCACATTCAACTACGATGCAACCCTTGGTTTTTCGCGAGAGGTTTGCGAAAAACTCAAGAAAGTTCGCCCTGCATCTATTGGCCAGGCATCGAGAATATCAGGGGTCACACCAGCGGCAATCTCCCTTCTCCTTGTGGCGTTAGAAAAGTACAGGGGGGAGCCCGTGCAAAACAGCCTTCTCTCAGCCTCATCTTAGATACATAAATTCGAATATTTCTACGATCCATTCTAGAATGTCTTGACCTCACCTTCTGATTCACGTAATTGTTCCACGTGGAACATGAACCTGAATTGTCAGAATTTCTGGTTAACTCTGCAAAGGAACTTGGACTAACAATCAGCGAAAGTCACGCCAAGCAGTTTGTTCGCTATCTGACTCACCTCATTACGTGGAATAAGACAATAAATCTGACGGCAATCATCGACGCTAAAGAAATAATTACCAAGCATTTCGTTGACTCACTCGCCGCACTTGTCTCAACAAGCTTTCGGCAAGATAGCATAGTGCTCGATGTGGGATCTGGGGGAGGTTTTCCTGGCATTCCTCTCAAAATCGTGCGATCTGATATTCAGCTCACTTTAGTAGAGCCAGTTCAGAAAAAGTGCTCGTTTCTCAATTCAGTAATCGGCCTGTTACAGCTTCGTGGTGTATCTACATTTGCTGGAACCATAGAACAATATGCCAAACTGGCGCTTAACCATTCCGTCGATACGGTTGTCGTCCGAGCATTGAAGTTTGATGATATACAAAAACACATTCCTGCATTGCTGACCGAAAAAGGGAAAGTTGTTTTATATCGAACATCCGTCATCGAAAGTAAGGAAATAGGGGAAGAATTCCATCGATTGAATGAAACAACCCTTCTTCTCCCTTATGGATCTGGCAAGAGAGTCATTACAGTTCTTGAGAAGAAACATTTATTCACATAATCAATACGATACGTATATGTTCCACGTGGAACATTACTGAAGATTATGGAAAGGAATGCCGGTAATGCGGCACTCACATGGCTAAGATTGTAGCGATTGCAAATCAGAAGGGTGGTGTAGGCAAGACAACAACCGCCGTGAACCTCGCTGCTGGTGTTGCAGTTCTTGGACAGCGCGTCCTACTTGTTGATATGGATCCTCAAGGAAATGCGACGAGCGGACTAGGGGTTGACCCCAGATCCTTGCAAATAACTTTATATAACTGCCTAATTAATCAAGTGAAGTTTCATGATGCCGTCAAAGTCACAGAAGTGAATGGTTTATCACTTTTACCGGCAAATGCTGATTTATCAGGGGCAGAGATAGAGCTAGTCACTGTCGAGGATCGGGAAAAAATGCTTCAGCGTTTCTTGCGAGATGTGAGCCAGTCATTCGACATTATTTTTCTTGACTGCCCCCCTACATTGGGAATTTTGACAGTCAACGCACTTGTTGCCGCACAAAGCATTTTGGTTCCAGTTCAATGTGAGTATTATGCCATGGAAGGGCTCAGTCGTTTGATTGGGAGCATCGATAGAATTCGTCAATCCTTTAACCCTGACCTCAAGCTGGAAGGGATCGTCTTGACAATGTTTGATGCGCGGAATACGTTGGCGCGTCAAGTTGTTGAGCAAGTTCGGGAACATTTCAAAGACGTCGTCTACAAGACGGTGATTCCTCGCAATGTGGCGCTGGCAGAGGCTCCAAGCTATGGACGTCCAGCTATGTTATACAACGTCGCATCGGCAGGGTCTCAAGCCTATTTGTCTTTAGCCAAGGAGTTTATGAGTCATGGAGAAGAAAGCGCTCGGTAGAGGACTCGACGCACTGCTGCCTGCCACCAAGACCGTTGCGACCTCTGAATTGTCAGATGTCCAACATCTGCGTATCGATGCGATCGTGCCCAATCGGTATCAGCCAAGGCAAACGTTTGCTCCTCAGGAACTGGCAGAGCTTACGGCTTCATTGAAGGAGAGTGGATTGCTGCAGCCGATTTTAGTGCGCCGCAAGGGTGACGGAATCTACGAGCTCATATCTGGCGAACGGCGTTGGCGTGCGGCCAAAGACGCAGGCCTGGAGACAATTCACGCCGTGATTCGGAATTGCGGAGATGAAGAATCTGTCGTCTTGGCACTGGTAGAAAATCTTCAACGAACAGATCTCAATCCTATGGAAATGGCGAGGACCTACCATCGGATGATGAACGAATTTGGACTCACTCAGGACATAATTGCACGACGAGTGGGTTGTGAACGATCATCGATCGCCAATGTCGTGCGACTCATACAGCTTCCCTTGGAGGTCCAACAGCTGATTGAATTGAACCAGCTGTCCATGGGGCACGCCAAAGTGATTCTCGGTCTTCCGAGCCAGATTGAGCAGATTAAAGTCGCTCAGCTTGTGGTGTTAAAAACCCTCTCGGTGAGAGAGACAGAAAAACTTATAGAATCCTCACAGGTTACAAAGAAGCGAGGGACAAAGGAATTACGACGGACACCCTGGTCTGATGTTGAAGAACGATTGCAAAAACGATTGGGCACCAAAGTCATGATTCAAAAAGGTCGACGTGGAGGCAAAATCATCATTCATTATTTCTCTCCACCTGAACTCGACGGAATACTCGAGACTCTTTTAAATTAATCCCCACCTTATTTTTTCGTCAAATCCTTCCTGTCAGATAGAGGCATACTTGTTGCTTCTACGTATACGTGACTCTATTCATTCTGACCGACTATTTCCTCATAAATAAATACATAACAGCTGTACATCTGTGCTGAAACAGTGGGGCTATCAACTCGAGGAGGCGAGTTCATGTGGGGGCAAGAGAAAAAAGCGGGAACGAGCTCAAGCGAGCAGGAAGGTAAAGAGGTTGTTATGGTTGCTTCCAATTCACCAAATACCGAAGGGGCCGGGGATATCAGTGCCTTTGTGGGGAAAGGCGTCGAATTCAAGGGCACGATTTCATACAGCGGCACGGTGAGGATTGACGGATATCTCGATGGAGAAATTCATACAGATGGCGTGCTGCTAGTTGGGGAAGAAGCCATTATCCAGGCAAAAATTACCGCGGGAACCATTGTGTGCAAAGGTAAAATTACCGGGGACGTCGTGGCAAAAGAATGTGTCAAGCTTCGGACTCCGGCCGTCATGAATGGAAGCATCAAGTCACCGATCCTTTCAATGGAAGATGGGGTGCTCTTCAACGGTGCGCTTGAAATGGCGCACGGCGTCCGCGAGCTTCCTCGTGACGCCACGCTCCAACCCGTCGGAATGATCGCGCCCCCCGGCATGAAGCGAGTCAACGGGTAGGGAGAAACAATTATTCATTTAGGTATTTATCTGTACATTATTGCGTGACGACGGATCATGCGTGTGCGGGAAGACTGGGAGGCGCGATCATGTGGGGAATGAAAGAGCAGAGCCAGCACGTCGATCAGAGCAGCGAGAATATTACGCTTCTAGGGAAAGGCACAGCCTTCAAGGGTGTCGTGAGTTTTGGCGGCACCATTCGTATTGACGGGCGTGTGGAAGGCGAGATACATACGACCGGAACGCTCATTGTTGGGGAGCATGCGATGATCCAGGGCATTGTATCCGTTGGGGTGCTCATGAATAGCGGAAAAATTCATGGCACCATCACAGCCGCTGAAAAGATTCAGATTCTGAAGCCCGGTGTTCTCATCGGCGATATTCGGACCCCAGCCATTGCGATCGAAGAAGGTTCTCGCTTCCATGGCATGTGTGATATGGGCGCTCACCTTTGGAACGGCGAACGCGCACTCTCGGTCGATATGGCTCCCGGTCTTGTCGCCACCGCCCATTAGTTGTAGAGAACAGCCCCGGAACCCGCATTGTTCACGAGCCTTCGTGAATAATGCGGACTAGCCCTTTTCCTCTCTCCCCAGTACAATAGCCCCCCTATGGCTCGACCTACCGTTCTTCTTGGCATGAGTGGTGGAGTGGACAGCTCTGTTGCCGCCGCGCTTCTGGTTCGCCAGGGCTACGACGTTCAGGGAGTCACACTTCAGGTGTGGGAACACGAAGACGAAACCGTTGCGGTCTCCAAGCGGTGGGAGGAGCGTGGGTGTTGCAAGGTCGGCATTGCCCGATATGTGGCTCAGACATTGAAAATTCCGCATGAAGTGATCGACACCAGAGAAACCTTTCGCGCCGGCGTGATTGACGACTTCGTGACCGGCTATCTCGAAGGCACCACGCCCAATCCCTGCGTCCGATGCAATGAGCGAGTCAAACTGCGCAGCCTGATGGACCTCGCCGACCAACGCGGGATAGATTGTGTGGCCACCGGCCACTATGTTCGTATCGGCGAATCCGAGGGAACACCGATTCTTCAGCGAGCAACCGATCCGAAGAAAGATCAAAGCTATTTTCTCTACCGCCTTCGTCAGTCATGGCTTCCTCGGCTTCTTTTTCCAGTGGGTGGCATGCAGAAGTCGGAAGTATGGAGGGAAGCAGAGTCGTTGGGCCTTCCAGCCGATGAATTAAAGGAAAGTCAGGAAATCTGCTTCGTGAGCCACGGCGATTATCGAACCTTTATCGCGAAGGAAGCGCCCGCCGCCAAGAAGCCTGGGGCGTTCGTGGATGATGAAGGGCGCTACTTAGGAGACCACGAAGGCATCGCGTTCTACACGCCGGGCCAACGTCGGGGGCTTGGCATTGCGACCGGCCGCAGGCTCTATGTTCAGCAAGTGCAACCTGCCACTAATACGGTTGTCCTTGGAGCAGAAGAATCCCTCCTTCGCAACCAGTGCGATGTCGCGGATCTAAATCTCTTCGACTCCTTACTCCTCAATGGAACGGCAGAGGTCGAGGTCAAAGTCCGGTATGCCACGCCTGCCACACCTGCCACCGTCCAATCTCGTTCAGACGGGACCTTCCGTATTCTCTTCCATGAACCCCAGCGCGCATTGAGTCCAGGACAATCGGCGGTGTTTTATCGAAACGATCGCGTGCTGGGCGGTGGCATCATCCAATCACTCTAGTCCCGTCCTCATCCATACCGTCCATATTGACAGCCCTCGTTCCGCAATGCTAATTTTGCACGCCGCTTTTCGTGCGAGCCACGAAGGCTTCCCCCTTTACCTAAAAAGAGTGAACGGACCGTTATAGTGATTAAGACAGCAGTGGCGCGACGTTATGCGCAGGCGTTATTTGAGCTACTCGACGTATCCAGTATCGAGCCAACCCGTGCGGCCTTAACTGTGCTCGGGCAAGCGATCAAGGAATCGGTCGAGCTGCGCCATGTCGTGGCCTCACCGGTATTTGGCGCCAAAGACAAAATCGCCGTCCTTACAGAACTCGGTTCGCGTTTGGGGTGTCCTCCCATCGGAAAAACCTTTCTCGCACAGTTAGTCGAAAAAAATCGAGTCGGCTTTCTTCCTGAAATTGCGGAGGCGTTCGCAAAGCTTGCCGATGCATCGAAAGGTACTCAGCCGGTCACCGTCTTCTCCGCAACGGCGATACCCCCAGGCGAGCAAGAGCAAATCAGCAATCGCTTGCGCACCGTGCTCAAGCGCCAAGTCGAAGTCACCTTTCACACGGATGCCCGCTATATCGCCGGCATGCAAATCCGTCTCGGCAGTACGGTCGTCGACAGCACCGTGCTCGGGCGGTTACAAGCCATGCAGAGTGTGTTGACGAAGGAGTAGCTATGCAGATAAAGGCAGATGAAATCAGTTCGATTATCAAAGAAAAAATCAAAGGCTTCGACAAGCAGGTCGATGTCAAGGAGACCGGCTCGGTCATTCAGGTTGGAGACGGCATTGCCAAGGTCTATGGCCTCGACGGCGCCATGGCCGGCGAAATGCTCGAATTCCCAGGCGGCCTCTACGGAATCGCTCTGAACCTTGAAGAAGACAACGTCGGTGCCGTGCTCATGGGCGATGACGTGGGAGTGAAGGAAGGCGATCCAGTCAAACGCACGGGACGCATTGCAGAAATTCCTGTCGGAGAAGCCTTGATCGGTCGTGTGGTGAACGCGATCGGCCAACCGATCGACGGCAAGGGTCCGATTAATTCGACCCTTTCGTCCCGCATCGAAGTGGTAGCGCCCGGCGTGAATACGCGCCAATCTGTGCGCGAGCCTCTCCAAACAGGCATCAAGGCCATCGACGCCATGATCCCCATCGGTCGCGGCCAGCGTGAGTTGATCATCGGCGACCGGCAAACCGGCAAGACCGCCATTGCCGTCGATACCATCATCAATCAAAAGGGCCTCAACGTCTTTTGTATCTATGTCGCCATTGGCCAGAAACGTTCGACAGTCGCCCGCGTTGTTAAGACACTCGAAGAAAATCACGCGATGGAGTACAGCATCGTGGTGGCGGCCACCGCGAGCGATGCGGCGCCCATGCAATACCTCGCGCCTTTCTCCGGCGCTGCCATCGGCGAGTACTTCAGGGATAACGGCAAACATGCCTTGATCGTCTATGACGATCTTTCCAAACACGCCGTCGCCTATCGCCAGTTATCTCTGTTGCTCCGCCGTCCTCCGGGCCGCGAAGCCTATCCGGGCGATGTGTTCTATCTGCACTCCCGTCTGCTGGAGCGTGCGGCCAAGCTCAGCGATAAGCTCGGCGGGGGAAGTCTCACCGCACTGCCCATCATTGAAACACAAGCCGGCGACGTCTCTGCCTATATTCCGACCAACGTCATTTCAATCACCGACGGGCAGATCTATCTCGGCAGCGATCTGTTCTACTCCGGTATTCGCCCCGCAATTAACGTCGGTCTCTCGGTCTCGCGCGTCGGAGGTTCGGCTCAGATCAAGACCATGAAACAAGTTGCCGGCACCCTTCGCCTCGACCTCGCCCAGTATCGAGAAATGGCCGCGTTCTCGCAGTTCGGGAGCGAACTCGACAAAGCGACGCAGATGCAGCTTGCGCGCGGCGTTCGCATGGTGGAATTGCTCAAACAGGGGCAATACAAACCGATGCCCGTAGCCGATCAAGTGCTGTCGATTTACGCTGGCGTTAATGGACACCTCGACGATGTTCCGGTCGACAAAGTCCAACAGTTTGAAGCCGACCTGCTGCACTATGTGCAACAGCAGCATCCGGAGCTAAAAAAAGAAATCGCGAGCATTGGGAAGATCGATGACAAGGTCGGCGGCAGACTGAAAGAAATCATTGGGGCCTTTAAACACAAGATGGGGTACGGTGCAAAACCCTAGTGCATCATTTTCAATTTTGAATTCTCGCTTGGGGCACTGAAGCCCCTGACACTATGCCGAGCTTACAGAGTCTACGCCGTAAAATTGCGGCGTTTAAGAATACACAGAAGATCACCAAGGCCATGAAGATGGTGGCCGCGGCGAAGCTGAAACGATCGCAGGACCGTATTTTGGCAGCACGTCCTTACGCTCTCAAGATGCGAGGTGTCGTGAGCAATTTGAGCCAACGTGTGAATCGATCCTCCCATCCCCTACTTCAGAAGCGCGAAGGGAAGAAGGTCGAAGTACTTGTCGTCACAAGCGATCGAGGGCTGTGCGGCGGGTTCAACGGCAACATCATGCGAAAAACCTCAGAGTTTGTGCGGCAATGCGAAGCTCAAGGCTCACAGGTCAACTTAAGCATCGTGGGCCGCAAAGGCCGTGACTATTTTCGTCGCCGTGCCTGGCCGATCAGGCAGGAGTGGACCGGCATCTTCGACAAACTCACGTTCGAGCATGCCATCGATATCGGCGGTGATCTGACCGACAATTTTATCAAGGGGACGTTCGACGAACTCCACATCGTCTATAACGAGTTCAAGTCGGCTATTCAGCAACGCGTGATCGTGGAGAAGCTCTTCCCCGTCGATGCCACAGCCGAGTTCGGGACAGCGCAAGCGGAAGGCACGACCGGCGGCAGTTACCTCTACGAGCCTGAAGAAGCCGAACTCTTAAACGTATTCATTCCGAAGCATTTCCAAACACAGACGTTCCGTATTTTGCTGGAATCAGCGGCAGCAGAACATGGCGCCAGGATGGCAGCAATGGACGGCGCGACCAGGAACGCAGGACAACTGATCAAGAAAGTGACCTTGCATTACAACAAGACCCGCCAGACCGCCATTACCAAAGAATTGATGGACATTGTCGGCGGCGCCGAAGCGCTGAAATAGAGTGGACGCGCGAGTTCTGAATCAGAACGCCGCCGAAACCTATACCGTGGAACTCATGACTCAGCATTCAGAACTTGCGAGAGAAGGAGCGTTATGAGCACAGGAAAAGTCATTCAGGTCATCGGACCGGTGGTGGACGCGGAGTTTCCTCCCGGACAACTGCCGAACATTTACAACGCCCTCAAAGTGATTCAGGACGAGAATAAGGCCGCCGGTACTCCGGCTGTCCGCATCACCCTTGAGGTCGCGCTGCACCTCGGTGAAAACCGCGTCCGCGCCATCGCGATGTCCACCACCGACGGTCTCACACGTGGCATGGATGTGCAAGATACAGGGGCGCCGATTTCTGTGCCGGTCGGCCGCGAAACATTGGGGCGGCTGATCAACGTGTTAGGCGAACCGGTGGACGAGATGGGCCCGATCACTACCACCAAGACCTATCCCATTCACAGACCAGCGCCGAGGCTCGAAGATCAGGACACGAAAACTGAAGTCCTCGAAACCGGCATTAAGGTTGTCGATCTTCTCGAGCCGTACAGCAAGGGCGGCAAGGTCGGCCTTTTCGGCGGCGCCGGAGTCGGCAAGACCGTCATCATCATGGAACTCATCAACAATATCGCACTCCACCATGGCGGTTTTTCGGTATTCGCCGGCGTCGGCGAGCGAACTCGTGAGGGCAACGACCTCTGGCACGAAATGCAGGAGTCGAAGGTCATCGATCCCAAGGACTTCACCAAATCGAAAGTCGCGTTAGTCTATGGCCAGATGAACGAGCCACCCGGGGCCCGTCTGCGCGTCGCCTTGACCGGACTGGCCGTCGCGGAATATTTCCGTGATGAAGAAAACCAGGACGTGTTGCTCTTCGTGGACAATATCTTCCGGTTTACCCAGGCAGGCTCAGAAGTATCCGCCTTGCTCGGACGTATGCCGTCAGCCGTCGGCTATCAACCAACCCTTTCGACCGAAATGGGACAGCTGCAAGAGCGCATCACCTCGACCAAGCGTGGATCGATCACCTCCGTGCAAGCGATCTATGTGCCGGCAGACGACTTGACCGACCCGGCGCCGGCTACGGCCTTCGCCCACTTAGACGCGACCACCGTGTTGTCTCGGCAACTGGCCGAGTTGGGCATCTATCCAGCCGTCGATCCGCTCGACTCCACGTCGCGTATTCTCGATCCGCAAGTCATCGGCGAAGATCATTACAAGGTGGCTCGCGGTGTTCAGTCTGTCTTGCAGCGGTATAAAGATCTGCAAGATATTATCGCCATTCTCGGTATGGACGAGTTGTCCGAAGACGATAAGATGGCCGTGGCCCGCGCGCGAAAGATTCAGCGCTTCTTGTCACAGCCGTTCCACGTCGCCGAAGCCTTCACCGGGTCGCCCGGTAAATATGTCAAACTCAAAGACACGGTGCGAAGCTTCAAGGAAATTCTCGACGGTAAATACGATCACCTTCCTGAACAGGCGTTCTATATGGTCGGCCCGATTGAGGAAGTGATTGCGAAGGCAGAAAAGATGGGAGTCAAGGTCTAGAGGCGTGAGAAGTAAAACGTGAAAGGTGAAACGAGAAGAACTCTCTTCATCGATTTTACCTTTTACCTCTAACCTTTTACGTTTCACGAGGAAAGAATGGCAGGAAAGTTTTTGTTAGAGGTGGTGACGCCGGAGAAGCTGCTCTTGAGCCAGGAGGTCGATGAGGTTATCGCCCCAGGCTCGGAGGGCGAGTTCGGCGTGTTGCCGGGACACTGTCATTTCCTGTCTACATTACGCATCGGTGAGCTGCGCTATCGCGTCGGAGATCTCACCAACCATATGGCAGTCCTCTGGGGCTTTGCGGAAGTCACACCAACCAAAGTGACGATCATGGCCGAGATCGCCGAGAAGGCTGAAGACATCGACATCGGCCGCGCCCAAGCTGCTGTTGAGAAGGCTGAACAGCGCCTCAAGGCTGGCGGCTTGCCGTCCGAAGTCAAAGAAGCAGAAATCAGTCTCGAAAAGGCCCGCCTCCGCAAGAAAATCGCCGACCGCGCCCGCAAAACCGGCCACACCTAATTTTTGCGCCTTCCCCGCGCAACCAGATCGTCAAACCACATCGGTGCGGCACCGTGCGGGTCACAGAGCTCATCTACAGGCTGGTCGAGACACAGCATGGCTCATTCCGGTGAACGGTAGTAGAATCTTTTGCGTGACCCTCGTGGTCGTCGCCCTCTTTGCATGCGACGGGTCGATGCAAACCGCCTGCCTCACCGCAGAAGACTTCCGTTTTATCCCAGACCTTGTGCGAGTTCGGGCATCGGCTCCACTCACCCTCTCCGTGTGCAACGCCGGTCGGGAAGTGCATGAGTTTGACAGCCTAACATGACTGGCACATTGATCGTCGAGTAGGCCTCTTATGTTCGTCCCGGCTGCTCACCGCGAGGGATGCGGCGGAGACTTTACTGCAACAAAAAACACGGCCCCTACAGTAGCCTCCCCCCATTTTTCTCCCTCCTCCTCATAGACGCCGCCAATCTAGCCCACATGGCGGTGATGGATGAAAACGAACGTCCGGTCGAGCTACACTTAATGAGAACTGGTAATTTAACGTCAAGGGTTATGCCGACGAACTACATCGAGAACGGAACTTGTGGTTTACTGAATTTGGAGGGAGCCCCCTCTCCCGCACCCTAGATTAGGAGGTGCCTTATGGATCTCTTTATTAAGACTAGACGGGACATGGAGGCCGAAGTCAAGAAATCGTACAAGTGGGTCGTGTTAACCGCCCTCATCGGTCTCGTGTTGATGACGGCTTATGTCATCCTCACGTGAGCCCGTGGAATGTTAATCAGCCTGCAGTCTGGTGAGTCTCAGTAGACCGGTCGCTTTGCCCTCCGCTCCAGCATAGGAGTGGTTTTTCATTTCGCATAGTTCCAAGAAAACGAGCCTGGAAACTATTTAACCTCTCGCCCCCGGAAAACAGCAACAAGAGATACGGA